>JBMOMT010000024.1:0-115568 GCA_049324835.1 Chloroflexota bacterium
AGACTCGGCCAGCAGCGAATAACCGGTCAGATGCACCACCTGGGCCTGGCAGATGGCCTCGTCCGGCACATCTTGCGGCCCCAGGTTCCGGCTGGCGCCGATGTAACCAAACATGGTGCGGTGGCCGTCGGGTGTGACGATGACGATGCTGACGCTGGTTGGTAACCCGGCCCGTCTGTGCAGGCCAGAGATGTCCACAGAACAGGCGGCCAGCTCGCGGCTGGCAATTTCACCCAGATGGTCTTGACCCACGGCTGCGATGATCCCTGTGCGCAGGCCTAGCCCTGCGCCCGCCACCGCCGTGTTGGTCGACGAGCCGCCCACCCGCAGGTGCAGGGTCTGGCCGATGGTCTCGCTGCCCAGGGCAGGGTAGGTCGGCGCCCCCAACAGAACGTCGATGGCCACGCCGCCCAACGCCAGGATATCCAGACCACTCATGCCAGCTCACGTTCTGCGCGGCGGGCAGCCTCGATAAAAGCCTGCACCCGCGCCAGGTCTTTTTGGTTGGCGCCGGGGCTGTTGGTGCCGGTGCAGGAATCTACACCCCAGGGCCTCACTTTTTCGATGGCCTGCGCCACGTTTTCCGGCACCAGCCCACCGGCCAGGATGACCGGTCGCCGGGTGATCTGGATCACCTGGCGGCTGACGTTCCAATCGTGGGTGTGGCCGGTGGCGCCGACGCCGGGAAAACCGGCCATTTGTGTGTCGAGCAAAAAGAGGTCACTCATCGGCTCGAAACGTCGGATCAGAGCCAGCGTTTCGGCGGCCTGGCCCACCGGGATGGCTTTCATCAGGCGGATGTGCTGCGGCAGGCGGCGGCGCAACGTCGTCATGGCAGCCGCATCCACGTCGAAGGGATCGGTCGAGATGTGAACGATGCCCGGTTGCACGGCGGCGGCCATTTTCAAGATCTCGTCCACGTCGGTGGACATGGTCAGCGCCACGGGGATGACGCCCGATGGCAGTGCGTCCACGATGGCCCGCGCCTGGGAAAAATCGAGCTCGTTGTGCACGATGCCGTAACGCCCGGCCACGAATCCGATCTGATCTGCCCCCAGTTCGGCCACCGCCACGGCGGTTTCGACGCTGGTCAGGCTGTAGATTTGAACGATCATGGCTGCTGTTTCTCCTGCGCGATGTGTCGTCGACAAAAGTCGATGGTGGCCGCCAGGTGGGCGCAGACCCGGGCCTCGTCGTGAGCTTCCATCGAGACCGGATCCAGCTCTACGGCCACGATGCCCGTAAAATGGTCGCGCAGCCGTTCCAGGAACGCGCCCAACGGCAGGTCGCCGTCGTCCAGGCGCTGGTGTTCGTGTCCGTCCCGATAGTTGGAGAGATGCACGTGCGCCACGCGGTCGGCCAGCCGCTCGTAGACATCCAGAATGTCCAGCCCCCAGGTGCCCAGGTGGGTGGTATCCAGAGTGAGGCGGGGAAAGTGATACCATTCTTCGATGCGGTTCAGTCGATGCACGTCCAGCCGGCGCCGGCCCAGGCGAAAAGCGGGCATGTTTTCCACCGCCACCGTGACCGAGTTTTCCTGTTCCAGCGTCGGCAGCTCGGTTTGCAGCCAGCGGGCATACTCTCGACCCCAGGACCGGGGCATGGGCAGCAGCAAACGTCGTCGGAGCAGAGTGGTTTGCACCACGGCGATGTGCATGCGCAGCGGCAGGTGGGTGACCACCGTCGATACGCCCAGTTGCCGCGCCAGAGCCACCGTGCGTCGAGTGCGGACAGCCTCGTCCCACGGCCAGCCGTCCACGGCAATGAGTGGAAAGGGGCTGTGCAGGCTCAGGATGGGCAGGTTGTGCCGCGCCTGGAGGCGATGCAGATAGGCTGCGTCGCGTGTGTCCTCGCGGCCATCGACCATCAATTCCAGGCCGTCGAAACCGGCCTGGGCGGCTATCTCAAAGACGCGCCCCAGGCCCCAGGTGTGCAGCGATCCGGTAGAAAAGGCAATTTTCATCGAAACCTCGGTCTGGCAGCGATCAGGCTCAGAGTGGGCAGCCAGGTGGCCGGGGTGGGCTCTGGCTCGCCGCCCGGCAAAAAGATCAGGCTCAGCGTCACCACAAGAGCCACGATTAAAAAGATAGCCACCATCGCCGCGGTGATAAAGCGGCGCTCGCGGCGCTGGCGGGCTGTTTGTTGTTCGAGTTCGGTTTGGCGGCGCAGTTGTTCTTCTTGCCACCAGGCGCTCATGCGCTGGCGCGACGATTCGTCCTGCGATGTTCGCACCTGCCGGATCTGGGCGTGCCGCAATCGCCGCCGGTCGTCGGCGCTCATCAGACGGTCGTGGATGATCTGCCTGGCCAGGTCGCCGCTGAGATCGGCGCCGCAGCTCAGACAGACGAGCGTTCCCTCGGCCAGCAGAGCGCCGCAAAACGGGCACTGTTGGGCGTTGAGATCGAACTGGGTGTAGCAGCGCTGGCAGGCCACCAGGCCATCGCCGTAATCGGTAAAAGTCTGGCTGCCGCATTGAGGGCAGGTGAGCGCCAGCGGCTCGTTCTGAGCGGCGTCCTGGCGGGACGGTTCGTGTTGTCGCCGCAACCGATCCTGGCGGCTCATCAATCGTTGTTCGATGGTCTGCCGCGCCAGATCGTCTCCCAGGTGGGCGCCACACGCCAGACAGGTGACGGCTCCCTGGGGCAGTGGGGCGTTGCAGTGAGGGCACAGGCCGCTCGATGTCATGGCATGGCTCTCCCTTCCGGTGGGGTGAGTGAAGCCGCAGGCTGCTGCAAAAACTGCTCCAGCGCATCCAGGGCGCGTTGGGCATAGGCCTGGTAGCGCGCCCGTTTTTGGCGCACGGGCCGCTCCAGAGGGGGCAGCAACCCAAAATTGGCCTTCATCGGCTGAAAGTTATCCGCGTCAGCGGAGGATACATAGTCGCACAGCGCACCCAGCATGGTGGTGGAGGGGAAAAACAGCGGCTCTTTTTGCCAGAGACGGCGGGCGGCGTTGATGCCGGCCACCAAGCCGCTGGCCGCCGAGCCTACATAACCCTCTGTGCCCGTGATCTGACCGGCGAAAAAGAGGCCGGGCCGGGTGCGAAATTCCATGCCGGGCGTGAGCAGTTGCGGCGAATTGATGAACGTGTTGCGGTGCATCTGGCCAAAACGCACAAACTCGGCCCTTTCAAGTCCGGGGATGGTGCGGAAAACCCGCGCCTGCTCGCTCCATTTGAGGTTGGTCTGAAAACCCACCAGATTGTACAGCGTGGCCGCCAGATTATCCTGGCGCAGTTGTACCACGGCAAAAGGACGCTTGCCGGTGCGTGGGTCGGTCAGACCGACAGGCCGCAGCGGGCCGAAGGCCAGGGCGTCGACGCCGCGCCGGGCCAGCACCTCCAGCGGCAGGCACGCTTCAAAAAAGCGCTCGTCCTGGGCCTCGAAATCGTGCAGGAGAATCGTTTCAGCGCTGGTCAAGGCTTCGACAAAGGCGTAATACTGATCTTGGTCGAGCGGACAGTTGATATAATCGGCCTGGCCCTTGTCGTAACGTGAGGCGTGAAAGGCCCGGCTCAGGTCGATGGACTCGTGGGTGACGATGGGGGCCATGGCGTCGAAAAAAAAGAGATGCTGCTGGCCGGCGAGTCGGGCGATGTCGTTGGACAGGGCGTCGGAGGTGAGCGGGCCGGTGGCCACCACCACCACACCCTCTGCCGGGATGGTGGTCACTTGCTGGCGGCAAAGCTCGATGAGCGGATGCTGCTCTATGCGGCGCGTGACCAGCGCCGCAAAGGCTTCGCGCCCCACGGCCAGGGCGCCGCCAGCGGGCAGGCGGGTGTCCTGAGCGCAGGCCAGGATCAACGAACTCAAGCGGCGTAACTCGGCTTTCAGCAGGCCAGGAGCCCGGTCGGGCAGGTCGGAGCCGAGCGAATTGCTACACACCAGCTCGGCCAGGTATGCTGAAACATGAGCCGGTGTAGGTACGACGGGCCGCATCTCGTAGAGCTGCACCCGGATGCCCCGTTGAGCCGCCTGCCAGGCCGCTTCTGTGCCGGCGAGTCCGCCGCCAATAACGATGAGTGGTTGCATGATTTTCCTTTCGTGCTGTCTATTATTTTACCACAACTCGGGGCTTTTGCACACAGCGGCCTGCCCCAGATTTTTATGGGGGGGGGCGGATTTTTATCTTCCCGGTAACTGCTCACCCTGCCGCAGGCTCTTGCAGGGGCCGTGTCTCTGCTGCCGCAACTTGTCGATTCACCAGCGTCCAGATGGCTAGATTGTGGGGGGGAAGCGTATCCATCGAACCTGCGGGAGGGTTTCCCACAGATTTTTGCCACACTCTTTTCAATTACCTCCAGATGGGGTATAATAGAGGCGGCAAACGCGCCCCGCCGGGAATTTGGATCCAGGGTTTTGGCAGACAGAGGGAGTGAGCAGATGAACACGCTGACCGTTGCTGTGGTGCAGCAGATGTCGCGAGTGTACGAGGATTCGGAAGCCTATCAGGCCGATGTGCGGCGATTCATGCGCCAGGTCAAGAGCAAACACGCCGAGGTGGTGGTTTTTCCAGAACTTTCGGGTTTGATGTTGGCCTATCCCCTCATCTCTGGCGTCAAGCGCGGACTGCTCCGGCGCGCCGACAGGGGCGCGGCCCGGCGGGCCTCACCACTCTCCAAAGCGCTGGGTGTTGTGGCCGGTACCACAGTCGATGCCCTGGGCAGTGGCATGCGCGGCAGCCTGACGCGTTTACTGCGCAAACGGCACGGAGAATTGTTCGACCTGTACGTCTCGTTTTTTTCCGAGGTGGCGGCCGAGTATGGCATGTATGTGGTGGGCGGCAGTGTTTACCTGTATGACGAGGACATGGACGAGGTGCGCAACACCAGTTATCTCTTTGACCCGCGGGGTCAGGTGGTGGGCTATCAGGAAAAGTTGGTGCCGAATCGGCAGGATCAAGAGCTGGCTTCGCCGGGTGATCGGGTGCAGGTGTTCTCGACCGAGGTGGGCCGTTTGGGCATGGTCATCGGCAGCGACGTGCTCTATCCCGAGCCGGCGCGGGCGCTGGCCGTTCAGGGAGCAGAACTGTTGCTTGCCCCGGCTGCCTGCCCTGGCCCGGTGATGTATCGCCGGGTGCGCGACGCCTTTCAGGCCCGCGTGGAAGAGAATCAGCTTTTTGGCGCTATCAGCTTTTTGGTGGGGCCCAACAACCTCGGCCCCGATCCCTTTGCCGGCAAGTCGGCGGTGCTGGCGCCCCTCGAACTGACGCCGCGATACGTCGGCGTGCTTCAGGAGGTGGGGGCCAACAACGTGGAAGGTTTTGTGGCGCTGGAATGTGACCTGGCTGCGCTCGCCCGCCTGCAAGAGACCTCTGACCCGCCGCTGCGCGATGCGCTGCCCCTCGCCTGCGGGTCGCTGCTGGCCGATTTTTACCGCTCGGGCAGTCCGGTCTCGGTGGGGGTTCAGATTTCAGAGGCGGAAGCGGTGGCCACGCCTGATTTGCCCGTCCAGCCGCACCTGGCTCAAGAGGAAGGCAGTCCGGTGATAGAAAACCAGGCGTCCCCGGCGGCGGAGGTATCAGACGGCTGGCCTTTTGAATCGGGCTCGTGAACCACAGCGGGTGACTGAGGGTATTATTGGAGGGTCGCCCGTTTCCGTTTGCGATGTTTTTCGGTTTTGGGGCAGCAGATCCTCCCGCAGGCTCAGTCAGCGCGAGTTGCACCCCGGCAGGGTCGCAAAACAGAGGGTGGCGGCTTTTGCGCGCCGGAAATCTGCGGCAGGATGAAAACTTGCCCCCCAAAGTAACATACACCCTCCTCTTGCGGCTGCTTTGACAAATGGCCGCGTTTATGATATATTATTTTCACTCTACCAGTTGGTATATCCCAAAATTCGAAAATCGATCGTCTGCCAACTTTTCTTCACACTCTGTCCCTCGTTTGCTGCCTTTTCCGTCGAGTTCTGGATCAGCGTTTCGACTTTTGAGCCCCTGTAAGCCGATCCTGGCGCAGGAGGGTGAGGGTTGTCGGTCGAAAAAGCGTGTGGTGATGGAAGGAGGTGATGTTTCAAAGGGTATCTGAACCGTGCATCGATGGAAGCCTCGCCGAGTATTCCGCTTTTGGTCGGTATCCAAAACCTTTGAAAATCATTACCAGGAGGAGAATCGTGAAGTACAAAGTTTGGTCCACCATGATCGCGTTGCTGGTTGTGGTCTCGTTGATCCTCACTGCCTGCGGCACCCCGGAGCCAACCGAGGCCCCGAAAGCAACCGAACCCCCCGCCGCCCAGGCAACGGACACCCCCGCGCCCAAGCCAACCGATACCCCCAAGCCGGGCGTCGACAAGCAGGGCGGCACGCTGGTGTTGGGCTTTTACCAGGAGCCAGAGTTGCTGAACTCGCTCATCCGCACCCAGACGGTGGCCAGCTGGGCCGGCGACTTTTTCGAAAGCGCACTGGTCGACGCCGCGCCGGACGGTAGCTGGTATGCCCAATTGGCCAAAGAACTACCCACCGTTCAGAACGGCGGCGTTTCCGAGGACGGGCTGACCATCACCGTCAACTTGAACCAGGGTTATCTCTGGGAGGACGGCGACGAGTTCACCTGCGACGACGTCGTCTTTACCTGGCAGACCTACGTCCATCCTGAGAGCGGCGCGGTCAGCACCGCCGGCTGGGAGGATGTCGAATCTGTCACCTGCCCTGATCCTTATACGGTGGTGGTCAAGTTCACCGAGTTCTACGCGCCCTACATGGCCATGCTCAGCAGCTCTGTCATCCCCAGCCACCTGGGCCTCGACTCGGCCAAGATGCAAGAGTGGGAGTTCAACCGCCAGCCGCTCAGCCTGGGCCCCTACAAACTGCAGGAATGGATCTCGGGCGATCACATGACCCTGGTGCGCAACGAGAATTTCTGGCTGTGGAAGACCGAGGGTAAACCCTACGTGGACGCCATCATCCTGCGCTGGATCGAGAGCCGCGAGGTGGGTAAACAGCTCATCCAGACCGGCGAGCTCGACTTTGTGTGGGACCTCATCGAGGCCGACATCCCCGAGGCCGAGACCTGGGAAGGGGTGAAGGTCAGCATGCCGCCCAGCACCGGCACCGAGCGGCTGCTCTTGAACCTGCGCGACCCAGAGCTGGACGCGCCCTGTGTCGAGTTCTTGCACGAGACCCCCTCGTGGCACTGGGCGCTGGGCGATTCCAGGGTGCGCGAGGCCATCGAGCTGGGCATCGACAAGCAGCTCATCATCGACGAACTGCTGTACGGCCTGGCGACGGTCGGCACCACCGAGATGAACCTGGGCTGGGGCGCGCCGACCATCCCGGAGAGCGAGTACAACCCGGAGAAGGCCATGGCCCTGTTGGAGGAGGCCGGCTGGACGGATCAAGACGGCGATGGCGTGCGCGAGTGCCACGGCTGTCTCTACGCCGAAGAGGGCAAGGCCCTCAGGCTCAAGTTCCAGACCACCTCCGGCAACGCGCTGCGCGAGCAGAGCCAACAGGTGATGCTGGAAATGATGGCCGACATCGGCATCGAGTTTTACATCGAGAACGTGCCCAGCGCGGAGCTGTTCGGCAGTTATGCTTCTGGCGCCTTCCGCAAGCACGGCCAGTTCGACATCTTGATGTTTACCACCTCCTATGGCACCGACCCGCACACCCAGATGAATGGTTACTATGGCTCCGGCAGCATCCCCTGCGACGACAACAGCGGCCTGGGCTACAACTATTCACGCTGGATCGACGAAGAGGCCGATGCGGCGCTCCTGATCGCTGGCTCCAGCCCGGATCTCGACGTGCGCAAGGCGGCCTATCAGACGGTGGCCGAGCGCATCGCCGAAGGCCGGCCGCACATCTATCTCTACGACCGCGCCGACATCGACCTGCTGCGTGAGCATTTCATGGGCTACGAGGCCAACATCTGGACCTCCACCGGCTCCTGGAACGCCGAAGAATGGTACATCGCCAAATAAGTCGTAGCACTGGCTGACAGACAGGCGGGCGGTTGCCGCCCGCCTGTTCTCAATTTTGCACCCGTAGGACGGGATGGCGATCCCGTCCTATGTAATCTTGCGGAGGGCAGTTTATGACACGTTATCTGATCCGTCGGGTGCTGCAAGCTATTCCGGTGCTCCTGTTCATCAGTGTGGCAGTCTATGGCCTGATCATCGTCAGCCCGGTGGATCCGCTGTCCATCTATGAAGAGAACCCCAACATCACGCCGGAAGACATGGCCATGCTGGAATACCGGTTGGGCCTGCGGCAACCGGCTTTTTTGAACTTTCGGGGCAGCAACGGCACCGTCGTGGCGGAAAAGGTCGAGCTGTACAACAAGGCCGAGGCCTCCGGG
Source organism: Chloroflexota bacterium (assembly GCA_049324835.1). Taxonomy (GTDB): domain Bacteria; phylum Chloroflexota; class Anaerolineae; order CAYNKW01; family CAYNKW01; genus JBMOMT01. Next base: position 8,294 of record JBMOMT010000024.1, read on the forward strand.
GGCATTGAGGCCAAAAAGACCGGGGAGCTAACCAGGGGAACCCGCGTGGCCGTGGTCGATGCAACCAACACTCAGGCCGGCGAGGCCTGGGTCAAAGTGCTGTGGGTCGAGGATCGTATCACCGGCTGGACAGAGCGGGCGAATCTCTCCATTCGGGTGAATCCGTTCGACAGTCGTTATTTTAGATGGCTTTTTGCCGTGCTCCAGGGCGATCTGGGCCGCTCGAACGTCGAGCGTCGTCCGGCGCTGGATATCATCCTGGAACGTTTTCCGGCTACCTTTTATCTGATGAGTGTGTCTTTTATCGGTCAACTGCTCATTGCGCTGCCCGTCGGCATCATCTCGGCCATCAAACAGTATTCTATTTTCGATCACCTGTTCACCATTCTGGCCTACGCGGGGCGCTCGATTCCCATTTTTTGGTTTGGCCTGTTGTTGATCATCATCTTTCACTCTACCCTCGACTGGCCGACCTGGTTTGGCGAAAGCCTGGCGGGTAAACCGCTTTTCCCAGGCGGCGGCATGTATGATACCCGGCTCCGGTTGGAGCTGGGTTACGCGCCCTGGTGGGATTATCTGTATCACCTGATTTTGCCGGTGGCCATGCTCAGTGTTTTCGGCGCGGCGAGTTACATGCGTTACATGCGCGCCAGCATGCTGGAGGTGATTCACCAGGATTACATCCGCACGGCGCGGGCCAAGGGCCTCAAGGAACGTGTGATCCTTTACAGCCACGCGCTCAAGAACGCAGCTATTCCCATCGTGACCATCGTGGCGCTGGATTTACCCATTCTCTTTGGTGGGGCGTTGTTCACCGAAACGATCTTTAGCTGGCCGGGCATGGGCAAACTCTTTTTCCGCTCGGCGCAGCGGGTGGATTATTCGGTTCTAATGGGCATCGTCATGATCAATGCCACGCTCATCGTCACTTTTAACCTGTTGGCCGATCTGGTCTATGCCTTTCTCGATCCCCGCATCCGGTATGAATGAGGCTGGAGAGGAGTTTTTGATGTCCGATTCAGAGGCTGTGCGACCCCACGAGATGGCGGCTGAAAACGACGATCAGAGAAGGAAAACGTTGCTCGAGGCCATGTCGCCTCGAGACCTGGGCCTGGGATACCGCGAAGAACAAACCATGACCCAGATGGTCTGGCGGTCCTATCGTCGTCACAAGCCGGCCATGATCGGCACGGTGATTGTCCTCATGTTTGCCCTGGCAGCCATTTTTGCGCCTCTCCTCAGCCCTTACGATCCGGAAAAGACTTCCCTGAGCGAAAAGCTCGATCCGCCCTCTGCCCAACACATCATGGGCACCGACGAGTTGGGCCGCGATCAGTTGACGCGCATTCTCTATGGTGGACGGGTGTCACTCAGCATTGGCGTCATGGCCATGGCCCTGGCGGTGACGGTCGGGGCGACCATCGGCGGCCTGGCCGGCTTTTACGGCGGTTGGGTGGACAATATCTTGATGCGTTTCACCGACATGATGCTGGCCTTTCCTCAACTGTTCATTCTCATCATCCTGGCCCTGGCCCTGCGTGATATCCCCATAGATGCGCTGCGGGGCACGGCATTTGCCAGTATTTTTTCCATCGTGCTGGTCATCGCCGTGCTGGCCTGGATGCAGGTGGCCCGGCTGGTGCGGGCCTCTTTTCTCTCGCTCAAGGAAAAAGAGTTCATCGAAGCGGCGCGTTGCGCCGGCGTGCCCAACCGGCGCATCATGATCCGCCACCTGTTGCCCAACGCCATGAGCCCCATCATCGTGGCGGCCACCTTTCGTGTGGCCACCTCCATCATCACCGAGTCGGGCCTGAGCTACCTGGGTTTCGGCGTGCAACCGCCCACCCCAACCTGGGGCAACATGCTCAAGAACGCTCAGGATCAGATGACGCGCGCCCCGTGGACGGCCATCTTTCCGGGGTTGATGATCTTTATCGCCGTGATTGCCATCAACTTTATCGGCGATGGCCTGCGCGATGCGCTGGACCCCTACAAAGTAGAGACCTGACGGCTGTCGAACACCCGTCAGGTCTGGTGATAGATTACCAGGGCGACAAGGCTGTCGGCCAGTTTGCTCTTTTTTTCCTGGGGCAGGCTTTGTTGCCTGCCTTTTGTTTCTGCTCAAGTCAAATGGAGGAAGCATGAGTCATCTGGAAGATCTGAAACGACGGGCGCTGGCCCAAGTGGATGCCCGGCGCGACGAGTTGATCCGCATCGCCGATACGATCCACGCCAACCCGGAGGTGGCCTTTGAGGAGCACCAATCGGCGGCGCTGCTGTGCCGTGTGCTGGAGGAGAACGGTTTCACCGTGGCGCGCGGCGTGGCCAACCTGGAAACAGCTTTCGTGGCGGGCCTGCCCAACCGCGGCCGCCCCACGGTGGCTTTTTTGGCCGAATACGATGCTTTACCCGGCCTGGGCCACGCCTGCGGCCACAACCTGATCGGCACCTCGGCTGTTGGCGCGGCGCTGGCTGTGAAGGCGGTATTGGCAGAACTGCCGGGCGCCGTCCAGGTCATCGGCACACCGGCCGAGGAGGGCGGCGGCGGTAAGGTCATCATGGTCGATGCCGGAGTGTTCGAGGGCGTGGACGCAGCCCTGATCGTGCATCCTTCCAGTAAAAACAAAACACGCGGCAGCTCACTCACCAGCTACAAGATCCGCGTCGAGTTTTTCGGCAAACCGGCCCACGCCGCCGCCAAACCCGATGAAGGCATCAACGCCCTGGATGCGATCATTCTCACGTTTAACGGCATCAACGCCCTGCGCCAGCACCTGCGCGATGACGCCCGCATCCACGGCATCATCACCCACGGCGGCGACGCGCCCAACATCGTGCCGGAATACGCCGCGGCCAGGTTCTACGTCCGAGCCGTCGATGTGCCCTACACCGAAGAGATGATCCAGAAGGTGCGGGGCTGCGCCGAGGGGGCGGCGCTGATGACCGGCGCCCGGCTGGAATTCGAGGAATATGCCCCCCATTACGAAAACATGCTCTCCAACCCGGTGCTGGCGCATCTGTTCGAGGCCAACATGGCCGCACTGGGCATTGCGCTTTCACCACCGGAAGATAAAGAGCGCATGGGCTCCACCGATATGGGCAACGTCACCCAGGTGGTGCCGGGGTTACATCCATCCATCGTTATCGGGCCGGAAGAGATGGGCGGCCACACCGCCGAGTTCTGTGAGGCCGCCGGCTCGCCCGCTGGCCACGAGGGCATGATCCAGGCCGCCAAGCTGATGGCCATGACGGCGGTGGATCTGTTGGCTCAGCCGGATAACCTGGTTGCTGTCAGGCAGGCCTTTGAAGAGCAAAAGCGGCAGCAGGGAGGCTGACAGGTCATGTTACAGGCAGACGATCTGAAACAGCATATCGTGGCGGCCATCGAGGGCATGCGCCGCGAGTTGATCCGCATCGCCGATACGATCCACGCCAACCCAGAGGTAGCCTTTGAGGAGCGCCAATCGGCGGCATTGTTGAGCCGCACGCTGGAGGAGGCTGGTTTCACCGTGGCGCGCGGCGTGGCCAACCTGCCGACCGCCTTTGTCGCCACGCTCGACGGCTCCGGCGGCCCCAGGGTGGCTTTTCTGGCCGAGTACGATGCCTTGCCTGGGCTGGGCCACGCCTGCGGCCACAACCTGATCGGCACGGCGGCTGTGGGCGCGGCGCTGGCGATGAAAACGGTGCTGTCAGAGCTGGCGGGCACGATTCAGGTCATCGGCACGCCAGCCGAGGAGGGCGGCGGCGGCAAAGTCTATCTGGTGGATGCGGGCGTCTTTGAAACCGTCGACGCGGCCATGATGGTGCATCCCTCATCCAAGAACCAGCTTCGCCGTACCTCACTCACCAGCTACAAGATCCGCATCGAGTTTTTCGGCAAGCCGGCCCACGCCGCCGCCAAACCCGACGAGGGCATCAACGCCCTGGATGCGATGATCATGACCTACAACGGTCTCAATGCCCTGCGCCAGCACCTGCGCGACGATGCCCGGGTGCACGGTATCATCACTCACGGCGGCGATGCGCCCAACATCGTGCCCCAGTACACCGCGGCGCGCTTTTACGTCCGCGCGGCCGATACACCCTATGCGGCTCAGGTGGTGGAAAAGCTGCGCGCCTGCGCCGAAGGGGCGGCGCGAGCCAGCGGTGCGCGCCTGGAATTTGGCGAGTACGCGCCGCGTTACGATAATCGCCTGCCCAACCCGGTGCTGGCCGATCTGGCCGAGGCCAACATGCGGGCCCTGGGGCTGGCGCTGAGCGCGCCCGACGAACGTATGGGCTCGTCCGACATGGGCAATGTCAGCCAGGTGGTGCCGGCCATCCACCCGTATGTGGCCATCGCGCCGGAAGAGGTGGGCGGTCACACCGCCGAGTTTTGCGCGGCAGCCGGCTCCCCGGCCGGCCACGAAGGCATGATCCAGGCGGCCAAGATCCTGGCCATGACGGCGGTCGATCTGTTGCTCGAACCCAGGCGCGTGGTCGAGGCCAGGCGGGCCTTTGAAGCACAAAAGAAACAGCAAGGAGGATAAACATACCATGGCAGACATCGAAACATTAAAACGGCGGGTCATCGAGGCGGTGGACGCCCGGCGCGAGGAGCTGATTCGTATTTCGGACACCATTCATGCCAACCCAGAGCTGGCCTTCGAAGAGTTCAAGGCAGCAGCGCTGCTGAGCGGCACGCTGGAGCAGAGTGGTTTTGCCGTGGAGCGCGGCGTGGCGGGCCTGGAGACGGCTTTTATTGCTACCTTGAACGGCAACGGCAGCGGCCCCAGGGTGGCCATTCTGGCCGAGTACGATGCCCTGGCCGGGTTGGGCCACGCCTGCGGGCACAACATCATCGGCACGGCAGCCATTGGCGCCGGGCTGGCGGTCAAGACGGTGATGCCAGAGCTGGCGGGCACGCTGCAGGTGATCGGTACGCCGGCCGAGGAGGGCGGCGGCGGCAAGGCCATCATGGTCGATGCCGGCGTTTTCGAGGGCGTCGACGCGGCGATGATGATTCATCCGGCGTCGCGTAATTTGCTGGGCCGCCTGGCGCTGACGGCCATCTCGATCAGTATCGAGTTTTTCGGCAAGCCGGCCCACGCCGCCGGCGCGCCGGATCAGGGCATCAATGCCCTGGACGCAATCGTGTTGACCTTTAGCGGCATCAATGCCCTGCGGCAGCACGTCCGCGACGACGCCCGCATTCACGGTATCATCACCCACGGCGGCGACGCGCCCAACATCATCCCCGAATATACCAGGGCCGAGTTTATCGTCCGCGCTGCCGATACGCCCTATGCTTTGGAAGTGTTGGAAAAAGTGCGCGCCTGCGCCGAGGGGGCGGCTCTGGCCACCGGGGCGCGGCTGGAGATCAAACAGACCGGGCCGCGCTACGACGCCCGCATGCCCAATCCGCATCTGGTGCAGTTGTTCAAGGCCAACCTGGAGGCGCTGGGCCTGGAGGTGGAGCTGGCCAAGGGCAACGAGCGTATGGGCTCTTCCGACATTGGCAACGTCAGCCAGGTGGTGCCGGCCATTCACCCCTACATCGCCATCGCAGCCGACGAGGTGGGCGGCCACACCAGCGAGTTTCGGCAGGCGGCGGCTTCACCTGCCGGCCACGAGGGGTTGATCAACGCGGCCAGGGCGCTGGCTATGACGGCGGTGGATCTGCTGGCCGAGCCGGAGAACGTGCGCCGGGCCAGAGAGGCCTTCGAGTTGCAGAAAAAGCGGCAGGGAGGGTAGGGGGCGTATGGCCAGAGCGCACGAGCTGGAAAAACAGATCATCGGTGAGGTGTGGACCTCGCCCGAGATTTACACCAACGTGGAGCGGCTGTGTGATTTCGGCAGCCGTTTCGCCTGGACCGAGAGCGAACGCCAGGCGCGGGATTTCATCGAGGCCAGGTTTCGCGACTATGGCCTCAGGAACGTGCGGTTGCCCACCTTCGATTACACCGGCTGGGCGCGGGGCGAGGCGAGCCTTCGCGTAGTGAGACCGGTACAAAAAGAACTGCCCTCGGCGCTGTCGCTGGTCTACTCACCCGGCACGCCGCCGCAAGGCCTGCGCGCCGAGGTGGTCGATGTGGGTCAGGGTTCCAAGTCCGAATACGCTGCCCAGGGCGCTGCGCCTGGGGGCAGGTTTGTTTTGGCCGGCACCGATAGCCCCTCCGGCGGGCGGTGGATTCATCGCCGGGAGAAATATGGACGGGCGGTGGCGGCAGGGGCGGTGGGTTTCCTGTTCGCCAATCACCTGCCCGGCCTGCTGGCCCCCACCGGCAGCCTGCGTCCGGGTCGACTGGCCGAGATGCCGGCGGTGGGTTTGAGTCACGAGGATGGTTTTGTGCTGCGGCGGCTGCTGCGTGAGGGCGCGGCGGTCGAACTGGAACTGCGGATGGACAACCGCACCGGCCCGGCTCAGTTCAGCCATGTGGTGGGTGAAGTGCCCGGCCTGCGCTACGACGAGATCGTGGTGGTGGGGGCGCATTATGACGGCCACGACATCAGCCAGGGCGCGGTGGACGATGCCTCTGGCACGGCGCTGGTGATGGAGCTGGCCCGCGTCTTTGCTCCGCTGGCCGGGCAACTGCGGCGCACGCTGCGCTTTGAGACCTACGCCGCCGAAGAGCTGGGTGTGTTCGGCTCGACCACCTACGTCGAGGCGATGAGCAACGCCGAGATCGCGGCGGTGGATTTTATGCTCAACCTGGATGGCGGCGCGTTGCGCAGCGGCCGCGGGCTGGCTTTGCAGGGGCTCAAAGAGTTGCAGCCGCTCTTTGCCACTTTTGTGCGCCAGATGGGCTATCCGCTGGAACTGACGCAGCAGATCGGCACGGCGTCGGATCATTTTCCTTACTTTTTGCGCGGCGTGCCGGCGGCTTCTCTGTTCGCCAGCCGCCCGCCAGGGCTGGGGCGCGGTTTTGGCCACACCAGGGCCGACACACTGGACAAGGTGGATCAGGTGGAGCTGCGTGAGAGCGCCATGGTGGCGGCGCGGTTGCTGCTGCGTCTGGCCGATCACAGCGGCCCCATCGGGGAAAAACGCTCGCCAGAGGTGATCCGGGATCTTTTGCTGGCCCACGAGCTGGAAGAGCCACTGCGCGCCCAGGACAAATGGCCCTATGGCTGATTTTGCTTTGACAGATCATGGGCGGCATGATATAATGTCGGTCGTGGTGTGGCCGGATGTTTCAGGGCCGGAAATCAAGCGCTTTATTATCATCCGACGGAGGATAAACTTATGGCTGATCTGACGACGACTTATCTGGGCCTGACGCTCAAAAATCCTATCGTACCATCAGCTTCACCGCTGTCCAAGAGAATCGACGACATCAAGCTGATGGAAGACGCTGGCGCGGGAGCGGTGGTGCTCTATTCGCTTTTCGAAGAGCAAATCGAGATGAACCCCTCTCAGTTGGGTCACATACTGGATCACGGGGCCACGGGTCTGGCCGACGCCATGGCCTATTTTCCATCGGCCAACGAGTATGCCCGCACGCCGGACGATTATCTGGAGCACGTGCGCCGGGCCAAGGAAGCGGTCGATATGCCGGTCATCGCCAGCCTGAACGGCGTCAGCCGGGGCGGCTGGGTGCAGTACGCCAAAAAGATCCAACAGGCCGGCGCCGATGCGCTGGAACTCAACGTCTATTTTTTGCCGGTCAAAGAGACGCTCTTTGCCGAGGACGTGGAGACGCTGTACCTGGATATTCTCAGAGAGGTCAAAAAGCACGTCACCATTCCGGTGGCGGTTAAACTCAGTCCCTTTTTCAGCGCGCTGACCAATTTCGCCGATCGGCTGGTGGCGCACGGCGCCGACGGGCTGGTGCTGTTCAACCGTTTCTACCAGCCAGACATCGACGTGGATACCGAGGCGGTGCGCCCCAGTGTGCTGTTTAGCACCTCCTTCGAGATGCGTCTGCCGTTGCGTTGGGTGGCTATCTTGAGCGGGCAGTTGCAGGCCTCGTTGGCCCTGACCACCGGCGTGCACACCTCCGATGACGTGATCAAGGCGCTGCTGGCCGGCGCCGATGTGGCCATGGCCTGCTCGGTGTTGCTCAAAGAGGGCGTGCAGGAGATCAGCGAGCTGGTCAAGGGTGTGTATGCCTGGATGGATGGTAAGGGCTATGAATCGCTGGGTGATTTCAAAGGCAAGATGAGTTTAAAGTCTTACATCGAACCGGCGGCCTTTGAGCGCGGCAGCTACATGAAGTTGCTCAACAGCTATCGGCCCTGAGCGTGGCGGCGTTGTTTTTAAAAAGCTGGATGATCGTCGAGGCCCTGGACAGTGGGTGTCCGGGGCCTTTTTGTGTCATCGGCGGGCAGCCGGCGGTCAGGAGGGATCGGGAAAAGAGAGCATATCGCCGATCTCGACCTTGTCCAGAGCGGAGGGATGGGCTTCGATGTAAAAACAGGCCGGTCGCTCTGGGGCATAGATGAAGCGCCAGGGGCGCGCCAGGGTTTTGTCGACCACGCGGCGGTCCTGGTTGAGCCAGATGACGGCGATGGGGAAAAAGACAAACAGCATGGTGATGGCGGTAGCGTTGAGGCTTTCGTGTTGCTCCACAAAGATATAAGCCTGGTCTTTTCTGAGGGAACGGCGGCACATGAGGCCCAATCCACGCCGCAAGAAGGTGTTACAACAAGTGATATCTGAGGCAATGTCCAGGTTGCGGGTCACGTTGCGCAGCATGGTGTATCACTCCCCAAAATAGTAACGCAAGATTTCGGCTGCCACGGGCACCGCCGTTTCCGAACCTTCACCACCGTTGTAGATAAAGACCACCAGGGCGATCTCGGGGCTTTCTGCGGGCGCAAAGGCGGTGAACCAGGCGTGGGTGGGCAGGTTGCCGTCTTTGTCGGCTGGGATTTTGGGGTCAAAGAACTCGGCGGTGCCGGTCTTACCGGCCACCCGAACCGACTCCAGATAGGCTCCCTGAGCCGAGCCCCACGTCACGGCGGCCTCCATGCCTTCGGCCACGGTGGCAATGTGCACCGCTTCGATGGGCAGCACCCGGATGATCTCTGGCTGAAAACCGCGCACCACATTGCCTTCGTCGTCCTGAACCTGGTAAAGCAACTGGGGGCGGTACAACGTGCCGCCGTTGGCGATGGCCGCCGTGGCGTTGAGCATTTGCAACGGCGTGGCCAGCACGTAGCCCTGGCCGATGGACATGTTGTACGTGTCGCCGGTTGTCCAACGCTCCGAATAATTGAGCCGTTTCCACTTGGCCGTGGGCACCAGTCCAGAGTTTTCGCCGGGCAGGTCGATGCCTGTCTTTTCACCCAGGCCAAAAAGGTGGGCGTAATGTGACAGCTGCTCCAGCCCCAGCCCTTCGAATTGATCCAGAAAACCGCCTCCCACCCAGTAAAAATAAATATCGCACGAGTTGGCGATGCCAGAGATGATGTTCAACTCGCCGTGACCGCGATCCAGCTTGTGGATCCAGCAGTAAAAGGTCTGGCCCATCTTGGGGTCGTCGGGAAAACGCTCGTCCGGCAGCCACATGGTGCCGTTGCAGTTGATACGCGTCTGGCGAGTGATGATACCTTCCTGGAGCCCGGCAGAGGCGGGGATGATCTTGAAGGTAGAACCCGGCGGATGGCGGCCCGAAATGGCGTGGTTGATCAACGGATGGTGCGGGTCCTGGCTCAGAGCGGCATAGTCTGCCACCGAGATGCCGCCTGAGAACAGGTTATTGTCGTAGGCCGGCAGACTGACCATGCCCAACACTTCGCCGGTCTGTGGGTTCATGGCGATGGTGACCCCGATCTGGGCCTGGGCGGCGTCCAGACCGCGTTGCAACGCCTGGGTCATCACTTCTTGCAAGGCCGTGTCGATGGTCAGGCGCAGGCTCTTGCCGGTGATGGGGGCGTTCTCGGTGACCGTTTGCACCTCCCGTCCGGCCACATCCACTTCGATGTATTTCTCACCCTTGTGGCCGCGCAGCAGTTCTTCAAAGGCAGCCTCCACGCCGATCAGGCCCACCTGATCCTGGTTGACGTCGTAACCCTGGGCCTGGTAAACCCCCACTTCTTCGGCCGGAACGGGCCCCACGTAGCCCATCAGGTGGGCGATCAGTTCACCAAAGGGATACTCGCGGATCGGCTCGGTCTCGATGAGCACGCCGGGCAGGTCCAGGTGTTGCTCTTCGATCTGGAAAACGGTGTCGCGGCTCACGTTGCGTTTGAGCACCAGCGGCTGGTAGGGGGCGACGTCTTGCACCGCTTCCACCATTTCCTGGATGGAGCGCGCCTGGCTCAGGCCGGGCTCCTGGGCGCTCGGACCCAGCTCCAGGAGCAGCGATTGCGCCTCGGCGCGGGTGGCCGGCAGCGAGAGCAGTTGGGCCAGGCGTCGAAAGACCCGCTCCTCCTCGGCAGGGTCGTCGGGCAGGTAGGCGGGGATGAGGGTCACGGTGAAGCGCGGGACGTTGCGCACCAGGATGTTGCCCTGGCGGTCGTAGATGATGCCGCGCGAGGATTCGAGCAGCACCAGCCGGAAGCGGTTCTGATCGGCCCAGCGCGCAAAGTACTCACCCTGGAGGATCTGCAACTGGTAGAGGCGCAGCGTCAGCAGGCTGAAGGCCAGCAGGATGACCACGCCGTATAAAACGATGCGGATGCGAAAACGTTCCTGCATCTTTTGCCTTTCAACGGTCTGCCCCCAGCGACGAGGGCCAATCTACCCTTGGCCTACCACCGTATCTCTGGGCGGCCGATCTTCCGGTCGAGCCAGGCCAGCAGTTGAAAGACCAGTGGCATGAGCAGGGCGTTGACGGCCATGGAGGGCAGGGTGATGCGCAGCAAGCTCGCCGTCCAGGGCGCCGCGCCGCGTGTGAGCTGCACCGCCAACAAAAACAGCGCCTGGTACAACAGCGTGCCCACTGCTGCCGCGGCCATGGGCAGCAAAAAACTACCCTGACCCACCAGCACCGTGAACCGTCCGGAGATAAAACTCACTGCCAGCAGTCCCAAAGCCGACGCGCCAAACGGCCCACCCGAAAAAAGGTCCAGTACCAACCCTCCCAGCAAGGCCCAGACCAGCCCTTCTTCCGGGCCGCGCAACAGGCTCCAGGCCAGCACTGTGAGCAGCATCAGCTCTGGTTTGACACCCAGCAGCGTCAGTTCTGGCAGCACGGTGGCCTGGACGAGTGCCAACAGCAACAGCAGCGGCAGCAGGAGATAGGGGCTGAGGCCGTTCATGGCTGCTCCGACTCTTCCAACGCCTCCAGCGCTTCCTCGGAAACATCCATCGGCTCGAAGGCCGTGATCACCAGGACTTTTTCCAACTGTTCGAAATCGACCGTCGGGCGCACGCTGGCCTGCTGGAACAGTTCGCTGTCGCGTTGTGTGACAGCGGTGATCTGACCGATGACCAACCCCTTGGGCAAATGGCCGCCCAGCCCGGAGGTCAACACAATATCACCTTCGCTGACCTGTTTTTCCTGCGGGATGTATTTCATCAACAGGTCGCCGCTTACCTGGCCCTGAACCTGACCGGTAGCCCGGCTGCTCTGGATCAACGCACTCACCGAGCTGCGCGGGTCGATGATGAGCAGCACCTTGGCCCAGTTGTGGCCCACCGTCTGAACCCGTCCCACCAGCCCGCGCGGCACCACCACCGGCATGCCTTTGGCCACACCCTGATCTGTGCCGGCGTCGATGATCAGATAACGTAAAAAGTTGCTGGGGTCGCGACCGATCACCCGCGCCTTGACCTCGCCGCCCACGAACTGAAACCCCGGGTTTTGCTGGCGAAAGTCCAACAACGCGCGCAGCTCGACGTTTTCTTGCGCCGCCTCACGCAGGGCGATATTGTCGATGAGCAGGCGGGCGTATTCTTCTTCCAGTTCCTGGTTGCGTTCTTTCAGGTCGCGCAGTTCACGGGCGGTTTTAAACAAACCGCCCGATGTCTCCACCACGCTCGCCAGACGAGCCTGGAGCGGAGAGATCAGGCGGAGGATCAGCCCCTGAACGGGTTCCAGCAGGCCAGCCTCGTTGAGAACGATGCCGATGATCGTGACCAGCACGAAAAATATCAGCAGCAGATTCCGGTTGGATGAACCGCTCACCGCCGATTGCTCTCCCTCACCGGCGGTGGGCTCGGCCGTTGCGTTGGGTCAGCGCCAGCACGCGGCGATAAGTGTCGAAATCCTCCAGCACTCTGCCGGCCCCTCGGGCCACGCAGGTCATCGAATCCTCGGCCACGTGGACGTCCATGCGTGTGTCTTCCGAGACGCGCTCGGCCAGGCCTTGCAGCAGCGCGCCGCCCCCGGCCAGCGTGATGCCCTGCTCCATCAGATCGGCGACGAGCTCCGGTGGGGTTTCGTCCAGGGCGCTGCGGATCTCTTCGACGATGATGTTGACCGAGTTGGCCAGCGCCTCGCGGATCTCGATGCTGCTCACTTCCACCGAGTCGGGCAGGCCGGTGATCAGGTTGCGGCCACGCATGGCCATGGTCGTTTCTTCCGGCAGTGGATACGCCGAGCCGATGGTCATTTTGATGCGTTCAGACATACGCTCGCCGACCAGCAGGCTATATTTCTGGCGGGCATAGTTCATGATGTCCTCGTCCATTTCATCACCCGCCACACGGATGGAACGGCGCACCACCATGCCACCCAGGGCAAACACGGCCACCTCGGTGGTGCCGCCGCCGATATCCACGATCATGCTGCCTATGGCTTCTGTGACCGGCAGCCGGGCGCCTTTGGCGGCCGCCATCGGCTCTTCGATGAGGTACGCCTCGCGCGCACCCGCCGAGATGGTGGCGTCGTACACCGCCCGTTTTTCCACCTCGGTGACGCCGCTGGGAATGCCCACCACCACCCTGGGCCGCGGCATTTGCAGCAGTAAACTGGCGTGAGACTTTTTGATGAAATAGTGCAGCATCTTTTCGGTGACGTCGAATTCCGAAATGACGCCATCGCGCAGCGGGCGAATGGCCACGATGTCGGCCGGCGTGCGGCCAACCATGTCTTTGGCCTCACTGCCGATGGCCAGCACCTGTTTGGTGCGTTTGTTGATGGCAACCCACGAGGGTTCGTTGATGACGATGCCACGATTACGCACCGCGACCAGTGTGTTGGCGGTGCCCAGGTCGATACCAATATCCAGGGAAAACAGCCCCAAGATGGCGCTCAAAGGGTTGAACACGGCTCTGAAGCTCCTCTCTTTTTTGCTGCCTGTGGCCCACGATGGCCGGCATGGGGCCTCCCCCGCAGTGCCACGGTTGTCGATTATACCACAAAGCGGCCAATTGGGGAAACGTATCCCTGATGCCGGGCGCATTTCAGTCTGGGGGCGAGTTTTCATCCTCCCGCAGGTTCGATGGATACGCTTCCCCTGAGCTTTGGCCCATGGAAACTCTCTCTGGAGGCATGATGCTTCCTCAACCTGCGGGAGGGTCAGACACCTCCCACGATTTTTGGCCACACTCCATTCTTTTGTCTTTGCATTTCCGGCATCTTGGGGGTAAGATTCAGGGCATCACTTACATTGGAGGACAGCATGACCCCATCCGAGCCAGAGCAAAAGCTCCAACAGATCGTTCAACGGATCGCGCCCCAGGGCAGGTTGTTACAAAGCTGGGAGTTGACGGGTGGCCTCTCGGCCCAGATGACGGCGCTCGAGATGTTGCACCCGGATGGTCGGACGGAAAGGGTGATCCTGCGTCGACGTGGAAAGGCGGGCCTGCCAGAGCATCTCCAGGGCGCAGCCACCGAGTTCCGGCTGTTACAGGTGTTGCACGCCGCCGGCCTGGCCGCGCCGAGACCCTATCACCTGGATGTATCGGGCGAGATTTTCCCCATGCCTTATCTCGTCCTGGAATACGTCGCGGGCAGCCCCGAGTTCGCTCCGGCCAATCCGATCGATTGCAGCCGTCAGATGGCCGCGCATCTGGCCGGCATCCACCGTTTCGATGGCCTCAGGCCGGATCTGTCCTTCTTGCCGCGGCAGGCGCAGGGCTGCACCGAGCTTGCCCGGCGGCAACCCGCGGGGGTGGCAACCTCGTTGGACGAGGGTCGGATTCGAGAGGCGCTGGCATCGACCTGGCCATCGATCCAAAGGAACGCCCCTGTGCTGCTGCACGGCGATTTCTGGCCGGGCAACGTGTTGTGGCGCAACGGCCGCCTGGTGGCCGTGATCGACTGGGAGGACGCCAGCCTGGGCGATCCACTCGTGGATCTGGCCATCAGCCGCCTGGATGTGGCCTGGATTTTCGGCGTCGAGGCCATGCAGGCCTTCACGCGGCATTATCAGGCGCTCACGGCCATCGACGACCGCCACCTGCCGCATTGGGATCTGTGCGCCGCCCTGCGTCTGGCTCGCCTGGTCGGCTCGCAACTGACCGACTGGGCGGCGTTCTTTGCCCCCTTGGGCCGGACCGACATCACCGAGTTGACGATCCGGCAGGGTTATCGTTTTTTCGTCGACCAGGCGTTGGAAAAACTGGCATCCAGATGACAGTGCTCTGGATTGGGGCGTTTTTCAGGCCCTGGAGGGGCAGACCCAAACAAGTTTGGGGGTCTGTCGCATCCCTGTCTCAGAGGGGATGGGCCGCCAGGAAAAACCTGCCCCTGAAAGGGGGCGCCGATGAGCACAGACCCGGCAGCCTCCAGGCGAGCCGGATTTGCTTAGCTGTGAGCTTTTTGGTACAATGTTTTGCATCGGCGAAGAGAGGTATCATGGCGGCGAAGCGTTTCGATGTGGCTGTGGTGGGCAACGTTGGCGTCGACACCAACGTGTACCTGCCCGGCGATGAAATCGACTTTTCGGTCGAGGCCAATTTCACCGAAAACCTGGATTGCGTGGGCCAGGCCGGTGGGTATGCCAGCCGTGGCTACGCTCAATTGGGCTGGCGGGTGGCCTTTATCGGCCACGTGGGCGACGATTTCCAGGGCCGTTTCGTCCGTAAAGAGTTTGCCCGCGATGGCATCGACACCACCGCGCTGTTTATCGATGCCATGGGCACCAGTCGCAGCGTCAATTTTGTGTATCGCGATGGACGGCGCAAGAACTTTTACGATGGCAAAGGCCACATGCACCTCCAGCCCGGTCTCGATCGGTGTCGGCAGGTGTTGGCCGAATGCCGTCTGGCCCACTTTAACATTCCCAACTGGGCGCGCCAACTGCTGCCCATCGCCAGGCGGCTGGGTCTGACAATCGCCTGTGACCTTCAGGATGTGGTATCTGCTCACGATGACTATCGCCAGGATTTCATCCGGCAGGCCGATATTCTGTTTTTTTCGGCGGTCAATCAGGCCGATCCCTCCGACCTGATGCGCGCTTTTTTGGCCATCAACCCGGCGTTGGTTCTGGTGGCCGGTATGGGCGCTCGCGGCTGTGCGCTGGGCACGCGCCAGGGCATCCGGCTCTACCCGCCGGTGGCCATGGACGCGCCGGTGATCGATACCAACGGCGCCGGTGATGGCCTGGCGGTGGGTTTTACCAGCAGTTACGTGCTGGCCGGTTACTCTTTGCAGGCGTCGGTGCTGCGGGGGCAGATCGTGGCGCGCCACACCTGCAGCCAAAAGGCTTCATCGTCTGGCCTGATCCGGCCGCAAGAGCTGGAGCATCACTTTGAGGCGTTGACCGGGGGGCGGTGAGGTCGCGAGGCCGCTGCGCCGTCGAAGGATGAGAAGGTTAGAGAACCCTCGAACGAGGGCGGTTGTGGAGAGATGCCAACCAATTTGCCTCCAGAAGCCATCGAGGCCGAGCAGCGGTATCGTGAGGCCAGATCGCTCCCAGACAAGATCGCTCGCCTGGAAGAGTTCATCAGCGCCATTCCCAAACACAAGGGCACAGACAAGCTACGAGCCGATCTGCGCCGCCGGCTTTCCAAACTGAAAAGCTCCGCCCAGGCCCCTCAAAAAACCAGCCGACAAGAATCGGCTTTTCGTATCGAAAGAGAGGGGGCCGGCCAGGTGGTGGTCATCGGCCCGCCCAACGTGGGGAAATCGGCGCTGGTGGCGGCGCTCACCAACGCCGCCCCCGAAGTGGCCGATTTTCCCTTCACCACCTGGCTGCCCACCCCCGGCATGATGCCCATCGAGAACATCCAGGTGCAGTTGATCGATACCCCGCCTCTGAGCGTGGACTATGTCGAGCCAGAGATGATCGAGTTGATCCGGCGCGCCGACCTGGCGCTGTTGATGATCGACTTGCAGGGGTATGCTCTGCAACAACTCGAAGAGGCCGTGGCCTGGCTGGAGGGGCATCGTATCGTGGCCCGGCACCGGCAAAGCCACTACCCCGAGCCGCAACGGCTCACCTTTCTGCCGCTGCTGGTGCTGGTCAACAAGAACGACGACTCGCGCACCGACGAGGATTACGAGGTGCTGTGTGAACTGCTGGAAGGTGAGTGGCCGTTGTTACCCCTCTCGGTCACCACGGGCCGCAACCTGGAGCAGCTCAAATGGGCCGTGTACGAGCAACTGGATATCATCCGGGTCTACTCCAAACCTCCCGGCAAAAAGCCAGACCTCGACACTCCTTTTGTCCTGAAAAAAGGCGCCACCGTGGAACAGTTGGCGGCCAAGGTGCATCGCGATTTCTACGAGCAGTTAAAGGCCGCCCGCGTCTGGGGCGCGGGCGTGTACGGTGGACAAATGGTGGGGCGGGATCACGTGCTGCACGACGGTGACGTGGTCGAGCTGCGCCTTTGAGCTGCTGCCCCACCACATACGGTCACTCGATGCTCAAAAGGAGGTTGTGTCATGGCGCAGAACGGCCAGCTCAGGCAGAGCACCAAATGGCTCTATGGTGTGGGCGATGTGGGCAACGCCGTCGTCAACTCGGCAGTGCAGTTCTTTTTGATGATCTTTTACACCGATGGCGCGCTCATCGGCCCGGCTCTGGCGGCCAACGCGTTGCTGGTGGGCAAAATCTGGGACGCCATCAACGATCCCCTCTTTGGTTGGCTCTCGGATCGCACCTCCTCTCGTTTTGGCAAACGCCGCGTCTATATGATTTTGGGCGCGTTGCCGCTGGCCGTGTCGATTGGCCTGTTGTGGTTTGTGCCGGCCGGCCTTTCGGACGCGGCCATCCTGGTGTGGATCGTGGGCACGTTCATCCTTTTTGATACCCTGTGGACGCTGACCAACGTACCCTATTACGCGCTGACCGCCGAACTGACCGACGATTACGACGAACGCGCCAGCCTGACCGCCTTCCGCATGGTATTGGGCGTGCCGGCCTACATCGTCGGTGCGGCTCTCACGCCCATGTTGGTGGGTTTGTTTGTCTCCAAACGCGCCGGTTACGGCTGGGTAGGCGCGATCTATGGCGCTGTGGCAGCGCTGGCCCTGTGGGTGGCGGCAGCCGGTTTACGCGAGCGGCCGGCCATCGCTCAGAGCAAGGCCGAAGCGCCGCCCTGGCGCACCTTTCGGGATACGTTCAAGAATCGTCCTTTCTTGCAGCTCATCGGCGCCTATTTCATCGCCAACACGGCTTTTGCCCTCATCAAAACCTTGATGGCCTATTTCCTCACCTATCAGTTGGGCATGGAAGATCAGGTGCCACTGGTCATGTTGCTGTTGTTGTTGTGTGTGGCGCTGTTCCTCTTTCCCTGGAAACGACTCTGCGACCGCTGGAACAAAGGCCCGGCCTATGCCCTGGGTCTCGGAATCGGCGGCCTGGCGGTGGCTGCCACCTTTTTCCTGCCCCACCGACCCACCCCCTGGGTCTATGCCATCGCCGTGGTGGCAGGCATTGGCTTTTCGGCGCAGTGGGTCTTTCCCTGGTCTATGGTGCCTGACGTGGTGGATCACGACCGGCTGACGACGGGTGAGCATCGGGGGGGCATGTACTATGGGGTGTGGGGCCTGGCGACCAAACTCTCCGAGGCGTTGGGCATCACTGCCTGCGGCTGGGTGTTGGCGCTGTATGACTATGTGCCCAACGTGGCCCAGAGCGCGCGCACGCTCTCTGGCATCCGGCTCTTTTTCGGGCCGGTGCCGCTGCTCTTTATCGCCCTGTCGCTGCCGTTGTTGATCTGGTATCCCATCACCCGCGCCAGCCACCAGCAGATGCGACAGAAACTGGCAGCTTTGGAGGGTCGATCATGAAACTCACCGGTGGGCAGATCGTCGTCGAAACGCTGATCCGCGAGGGCGTGCCCTACATCGTCGGCATCCCCGGTCACGGCACGCTGGGACTCTCGGACGCGCTCATCGATCAGGAAAAAATTCAGGTGCTTCAGGTGCGCCACGAACAGGCTGCCGTGCACCTGGCCGATGGTTATTACCGCGTCGCCGGATCGCCGCTGGCTGTGTTTACCTCCATCGGCCCGGGCGCGATGAACACCGTGGTCGGTGTGGCTTCCTGTTACGTGGACAGCATCCCGCTGTTGTTGCTCACCGGCAACAGCCACACCCACATGGCCGGACGCGGCGTGCTGCAAGAGATCGAACGGCGCTACGACGCCGACAGCCTGGCGGTGTTCGAGCCGATCGCCAAGCGCGTCTGGCGGCCCGGCAGTGTCGAACGGCTGCCGCGCATCTTGCAGCGCGCTTTTGCCGAAATGCTCACCGGGCGGCGCGGTCCTGTCGTGGTCGATCTGCCCATGGACGTGCAGTGTGACGCCGCTGACGTGACGCTGTCCGATCCGCCAGGTTACCGGCCTGCCGGCCTGGTGCTGCCCGATCCGGCGCTGGTGGCGCGGGCGGGAGTATTGCTGGCCGAGGCGATGCGCCCGGTGATCCTGGCCGGGGGTGGGGTCATGGCTGCTCGCGCCTGGGACGAGCTGCGGGCGCTGGCAGAAACGCTGAACGTGCCGGTGGTCACCACCATGATGGGCAAAGGGGCCTTGCCGGAAGATCATCCACTGTGTGGTTTTCACGGCGGTTCCAAAGGCACAACCTGCGGCAATACCCTCACCCGCAACGCCGACGTGCTGCTGGCTGTCGGCGTGCGTTTCGCCGACGAGAGCACCTCTTCTTACCGCCACGGCGTGACCTATGCCATCCCCCCCACGCGCCTGATCCACCTCGACCTGGATGCCGGTGAGATCGGCAAGAATTACCCGGTTGAGGTTGGCATCGTGGCCGACGCCCAAGCCGGCCTGGCCGCCCTGCTCCAGGCCGTCAAGATGTCGGGAATCTCTGGAACCCTCGAGGGTTCGCGGGCTGCCTATGTGTCTGAGGTTCAGCGGCTGCGGCAGGAATGGCTGGCCCAGGTGCGCGCGCTGGCGGCCTCGGATCACGAGCCGATCACGATCTCGCGCCTCATCGCCGAGCTGCGCGCTTTTTTGAAACGTGATGCCATCGTGGTCACCTCATCCGGCAACACCCAGGCACAGTGGTTCCAGGAGGCGATGGTGTTCCGGCCCGGAACCAATCTGACGACCGGCGGTTTCAGCACCATGGGCTGGACGGTGCCCGCTGCGCTGGGCGCTAAACTGGCCGCGCCGGATCGTCAGGTGTTGGGTTTGGTGGGCGATGGCGATTTTCTGATGACCGCCCAGGAGCTGGCGACGGCGGTACAATATGGCCTGCCGGTTGTTTATGTCGTTGCCAACAACTCGGGCTGGATCGCCATTCGTGATCTGCAGGCCGCCGTCTATGGCCGGGATCGGGCCGTGGGCGCCGAATTCTCGAGAGGTGATGCGCCCATCTCGCCCGATCTGACCATGCTGGCGCGGGCGTTTGGCTGTCACGCCGAGCGTATCGCTGCGCCAGACGAGGTGCAACCCGCGCTGGCGCGGGCGTTTGCATCCGGGCTGCCCGCCGTCGTCGAGGTGATCGTCGAGCGTAACTATCCACTCTCCGGCAGCCCGGCGGTGGGCTGGTGGGACGTGCCTGTGCCGGCGTATCTCACCGGGCAGCGGGCGCGTTATGAGCGGGAAAAGGCCGAGGAGCGCTGAGTCATTTTACCTCGTCGGGTCTTACCTCGCGACCCTGGCGGGCCGAGAGATGAGCCGCCAGCGAGAACTGGAGCACAGCTTTGCCGGTGGGGCCATCGAGCATGGCTGTGCCGCCGTGGCGCAGGACGTCGATCAGGTGTTGGGTGCAGGCGATGAAACTATCGTGCCACTCGAAACGCTCGACGGGAACGGTTGTGGTTTGGCCGTCGCGGAACAGCATCAGCGGCGGCAGGTCTAGCGTGCGGGCGGTGCAACGATTGACCAGGAGGATGCCCCGATCACCAATGACTTCCAGCCGGTCGTCGTCGGCGTAATAGCGGCTATCCATCACCAGGTTGGGCGTGTGGGCAAAATCGAGCACGCCGTAGCGCCGCGGGCTCTTGAACTGGAACATGATGGTCGCCGGGGCGTCCACCTCGGCGATCTGCCGCGGCACGCCGCCGCCCACCGGGCTCTTGTCCATCCAGGCGTAGACGCGTTCCACCGGCCCCATCAGGTAGTGGGCCAGCGAAAAGAGGTGGTAGCCGTGATCGAAAATGAGCGGTCCACCGCCGCATTTGTTCTCGTCGATGCGCCATAACCAGGCGCTGAGCGGCACCTTCCATTCTGTCTGGCTTTTGCCGGTGCTCACGTGCAGCCGGATCATCTGGGGCTCGCCGATCTCACCGGCGTCGATCATGGCTTTGGCGCGCCGGTGCGGCTCGTAGAATACAAAGTTCTCGTACACCCGAAGCACCACCGCCGCGCCTTGCGCCGCGGCGATCATGCGGTCGGCTTCGGCCACGGTCAGCGCCATGGGCTTTTGCACCGAGACGTGTTTGCCCGCCTGGCAGGCGGCAAGCGTCATCTCGGCGTGCAGGTGATGCGGCACCAGCAGCTCCACCAGGTCGATGTTGGCATCGGCCAGGAGTTGCTGGTAGTCGGTGTAGACCTTTTCCACTCCCCAGGCGTTGGCCTGGTGCCGCGCCCGCGCCTTTTTGGCGTCGCACACCGCCACGATACGGGCATCCTGGCGTTCGCGATAACCCAGTTCGTGCAGGTCAGAAATGCGGCCACACCCAACGATAGCGACGCGCAGTTCATCCATGGTCATCTCCTCATCACGTGGGGCAGGTGTTCAAAAGCGCACTGCACCTGAGCAATCTGCTGGCTCTTATTATATCCCGTTTTGCGCCATTCACCAAGCCCACGAGCCTGTAACTCTGCTGTAACTCCTCTGAAACCCACTCGTGGTAGAATACGGCTATAGGCGAGGGGTCTCGTCAGTTTTTGTATCTCTATCGCTTCAACGCTGCCTCATTTTGCGCCCCATTCAGCCATTTGTCTTGTCCAACCCAATATCACAGGAGGATCGACATGCTGATGCCCGACGAG
The DNA here is from genome assembly GCA_049324835.1 of Chloroflexota bacterium. Lineage (GTDB taxonomy): Bacteria > Chloroflexota > Anaerolineae > CAYNKW01 > CAYNKW01 > JBMOMT01. The sequence continues at coordinate 29,517 of JBMOMT010000024.1, forward strand.
TTCTTGAAAAAGAACATGGAAATGTGGGAGCGGTTCACCTCGACGTACATGGACACCATGTTCAAGGCGGTCGAAAAGACCATGGAGCAATCCAAAGCGTTCAAGGATCGGGTAGACCGGGCCGTGGCCGACGCCATTTCTGGTCAGCTCGATGCAACCCTGACCGCGCTCAGGGCCATGCAGACCCAGATCGAGGCGCTTTCCGAAAAAATGGACCGGCTGATGGAGAAAGAGGAGGTCGACTGACGCCCCATGCTCACCGATCTGATCACCTCTGCCTGGGAGCAGACCTTCAGGCTGATGAGCGGCTCGGCGGTCAGCATGTGGCGAACGCAGCGGGCCGGTCTGACGGCTGCCATGCGTAGTTTGGAGCTGATGTCCAATGCCTACGCCCGGCTGTGGGGCGCGCTGCCGGCGGAAGTGGTTTCTGACGACAGCCGTTTTTCACACCAGACCTGGCGTGAGAACCTGGCCTTTGACATGGTCAGGCAGGTTTACCTCATCACCGCGCAGTGGATGACCGACGTGGCCGAAGGTCTGGAAGGGCTGAACCCCGATCTGGGCCAACGAGCGGTATTCTGGACGAAACAACTCGCCGATGCTTTGAGTCCCACCAACTTTGCCGTGACCAACCCGGCGGTGTTGCAAGAGACCATACGCACCGGCGGCGCTAACCTCATGCGTGGCCTGCAAAACCTGCTGGACGATCTACAAGAGGGGCGCATCCGTATGGTGGCCCCGGATGCCTTTCAGGTGGGTCGAGACCTGGCCGTCACGCCGGGAAAAGTGGTCTATCGTAATGGCCTCATTGAACTGATCCAGTACTCTCCCACCACGAACCAGGTGCGCGCGGCGCCGGTGCTGGCCATCCCGCCGTGGATCAACAAATATTACGTGATGGACATGCGGCCCGAAAACTCGATGTTCCGCCATCTGGTGGATTCCGGGTTGACGGTGTTCACCATCAGTTGGAAAAACCCCGATGGCAACATGCGTGAGATGACCTGGGACGATTACATGGATCTGGGGCCGTTGGACGCCATGCGGGTCATCAGGGCCATCACCGGCGCCGACAGGGTGAACCTGATCGGCTATTGCCTGGGTGGGTTGATGCTCCAGACCACGCTGGCCTACCTGGCTGCGGTGGGTGACGAAACGGTCAACACGGCCACTTTTTTTGCCACCCACCAGGATTTCACCGACGTAGGCGACATCGCCGTTTTCATGAGCCAGGCTGAGGCCTGGTTCCTGGATTGGCTGATGACGCTGAGCGGCGGTTATCTGGATGGGCGCAACATGGCGGCCACGTTCAACATGCTGCGGGCCAACGATCTGGTGTGGCATTACGTGATCAACAATTATTTGATGGGTGAACGGCCGCCTGCTTTTGATCTGCTCTACTGGAACAGCGATAGCACCCGCGCGCCGCACAAAGTGCACATGTTCCTGGTGCGCGAATTCTTTTTGGAAAACAGGCTCAAAGAACCCAACGGCCTGCATCTCAAGGGGGTGGGCATCGATGTGGGACGCATCCGCACGCCCACCTACGCCGTGGCAGCCCAGGCGGATCACATCGTGCCCTGGAGAGGGGCTTTTCAGATCTGTCATCTGATGGGCGGCCCGGTGCGTTTTGTCCTGGCCGAGAGTGGCCACATTGCCGGTATCATCAACCCACCGGCGAGCGGCAAGCGCGGTTATTGGATCGATGAAAGCAATACCACCGATGCCGATGAATGGTTCGCTCGCGCAACCCATCACCGAGGTAGCTGGTGGGTCGATTGGCTTCCCTGGCTGGAGGCGCGCTCTGGCGCGTTGATCCCGCCGCCGCCAACCGGCAACGACGAATTTCCGCCCCTCCAGGACGCGCCGGGCCGTTACGTGTTGGAGAGATAGAGTTGGCAGATAGAAGCGGGGAGGTGGGTGATGAGTGAGCCGCGGCCCGAAAAACCGGCAACCGATCCTTTTGGGCCGGTGATCCAGTTCTACGATGCCTGGGTCAAATCCTGGTCCGACGTGATGAGCCAGACGGTTGCCAGCAAGAGTTTTGCCGAATCTATGGGGCAGCAGTTGGAAAGCACACTGGATGCCATGACGCTGGTGCGCCGGCAGATGAGCGATCTGATGGAGCAATCGTTGCAACAAATGAGCCTGCCCACACGCAAGGATGTGCTCAACCTGGCGGAACGTCTGACCAGCCTGGAGATGCGGTTGGACGATCTGGACGCCAAACTGGACGAGGTGTTGGACCTGCTGCGTAAGGCGTGATGCGTGACCCTCACGCATCACGGTTCGGGAGGTGCACCGTGTCGCTGCCAACGTTTTCGACGGAAGGCTTGAAGGGTTTCACGCCCGAACAGATGGCGGCTGCGCAGGCGCGTTATGCCGGGGGGATCAAGGTCGTCATTGACTCGCTGACAGCGCCGGTGGGTCTGACGCCCAAAGAGATCGTCTGGACGCTCAACAAAAGCACGCTCTATCACTATCTGCCCACGAAACCGGCGGCAGAGCGGCAGCCTGTACCACTCTTGTTGGTTTACGCGCTCATCAACAAACCGTTCATCTTTGATCTGTCACCGGGCCGCAGTTTCGTGGCTTTTATGCTGGATCAGGGCTTTGACGTTTACCTGCTGGATTGGGGAACACCCGGCCCTGAGGACAAAAACACCACCTTTGACGATTACGTCACCGAGTATCTGCATCGCGCGGTGCGTAAACTGTGCCGCATCACCGGCGCCGATCAGATCAGCGTATTGGGCTACTGCATCGGAGCGGTGCTCACTGTGGTCTATGCGGCTCTCTACCCCGATGCGCCGGTGCGTAATCTGGTGTTGCTCGCCGCGCCCCTCGATTTTTCGTCTCAGCCGGAAGGCTCGATGGCCATGTGGCTCCAGGAAGGCCGTCTGGATGTGGACAAACTGGTCAATTCGTTGGGCAACGTGCCCGGTGAATTGATCCGGTTCTGGGCCAAGATGCTCAAACCGATGGAAAATTTCGTTGGCGCCTACGTGAGTTTGTGGAAGCAGATGGGCGACGAGGCCGCGGTGCAAAGCTGGCAGGCCATCAACCGCTGGGTGGAGGATGTGATCCCGTTTGCCGGGGCTGCTTTTCGCCAGTTCGTGAAGGACTATTTGCGTGGCAACGAGCTGATCCGGGGCGAACACGTCATCCAGGGCCGGCGTGTCGATCTGGCCCGTATCCGGGCGGCGCTGCTGAACGTGGTGGCCCAGTACGATCACCTGGTCTCACAGGCGCAATCGGAGAGTATCATGGCCCTCGTCTCCAGCGAAGACAAAGAGCTCAAAGTCATTCCTTCGACCCACGTGGGCATTATGGCCAGCCGCCGCGCTCAGGACAAGCTGTGGCCAGAGGTGGCCAAATGGCTGGCGCCGCGCTCTCGCTGAGATAGAGAGAGGAGATAGAATGAATACACCTGCCAGAAACAAAGACCCCCTATCCCTGCCTCTATCGGCATCTCCAGCCCCCATCTCTGTTGGCATCGTGAGCACCGGCATGTACCTGCCGGAGCGGGTGCTCACAGCGGAAGAAATCGCCGCCGAGAGTGGCTTGCCTTTATGGGTGGTGCGCGAAAAGCTGGGCATCGAGCAGAAACACATGGCCGCCCCCGACGACCATCCCAACGAGATGGCGGTCAAGGCGGCCCTGGACTGCCTGTCCAAAACCGACATCGACCCGAAAGAGATCGATGTGGTGCTGTGCACCACCGAAGAGTGGCGCGAGTATTTCCTCTGGACCACCGGCATCCACCTGGCCCACGAGATCGGCGCCACCAACGCCTGGGGCATCGACCTGCACATGCGCTGCTGCACCACCGTGGCCGCGCTCAAGATGGCCAAGGACATGATGCTCGCCGATCCCGACATCGACACCGTGCTCATCGGCGGCGGCTATCGCATCGGCGATCTGATCAACCTGGCGAACCGGCGCACCTCGTTCCTGTTCAACATCGGCGCCGGGGCGGGGGCCATGCTGCTGCGCCGGAACTGGCCGCGCAACCACGTGCTGGGCGCGCACATGATGACCGATGGCTCCATGAGCAAACACGTCATCGTGCCTGCCAGCGGCACGGTGCAGTTCCCCACCGACGAGGCGCGGGCGCAGGGCCTGTTCTATTTCGACTTGGTGGAGCCGGAGGCAATGAAAGATCGGCTCAATGCCGTTTCTATGGACAACTGGATGTTCTGCATCGACGAGGCGCTGCGCAAGAGCGGGCTGGAAGTGCAGGGCGCGCCCTACAGCCGCGACGACCTGGGTTTTCTCAACATGGTGCTCATCAAACCCTCCGGCTACCTCGATATGCTCCAGCGGCTGGGCCTGAGCGAAGAGCAGGGCGTCTATAACTCGGATGTCGGCCACATCGGCGAGCAAGACAGCATCATCAACATCGTCCGCGGGCTGGAGCAGGGCCGCCTCCACGACGGCGACCTGATGGCCGTGGTCGGCGCGGGCATCGGCTACGTGTGGGGCGCGGCCTGTGTACAGTGGGGAGAGAGTAAAGCGTAGGGCTGAATGTTTATTGCACAGTCCGTAGCATAATACGCAATACGCAATACGCAACACGCAACACGCAACACGCAATACGCAACACGTAAACCGCAATAAAAACTGAAACGGGAGAAAAAACTATGCGACTCAAAGACCAGGTGGCTCTCATCACCGGCGGAGCGGCCGGCATTGGCAAGGCCACAGCACAGCGTTTCCTGGAAGAAGGGGCGCGGGTGGTTCTTGGCGACGTTAACCAGGAGGCCGGCGAGGCGGCGCTGAAAGAGCTTGGCCCCAACGCCGTTTTTTATCGGGTGAATGTCACCGACCGCCAGGCGGTGCAGGACTGGGTGGACGATGTGGTGGAACGATTTGACCGCATCGACGTGCTGGTCAACAACGCCGGCATCCTGCGCGATAACCAACTGGTCAAGGTCAAAGACGGCGAGTTGACAGCCCAAATGCCGGAGGCCGATTTCGACCTGGTCATCGCCGTCAACCTCAAGGGCGTGTTCAACTGCACCCAGGCCGTGGCGCCGGTCATGATCCGCCAGGGCAGCGGCGTCATCCTCAACGCTACCTCGGTGGTGGGCATCGACGGCAATTTCGGCCAGACCAATTACGTGGCCACCAAGGCCGGCGTCATCGGCATGACCAAAGTGTGGGCCAGAGAGTTGGGCCGTTATGGCATCCGGGTCAACGCCGTGGCCCCTGGCTTTACCGCCACCGAAATCGTCAAGACCATGCCGACCAGGATTCTGGAGGGCATGAAAGCCCGCACTCCACTGGGCCGCATGGGCGATCCGCGCGACATTGCCAACGCCTATCTCTTTTTGGCCTCAGACGAGGCCGCCTTTATCACCGGCGTCACGCTGCGTATCGATGGGGGCATCGTCGTTGGCACGTAGGAGGAGGGAACCATGCACGCGGGCGATCTGCTGACCAGCCGGGCGCGGCTGACGCCTCACCGCCAGGCGCTGCTCATCCTGCCCGGTCCTGTGATGAGCCAGTCGAACCAGGGGCGGCGCTACACCTATGGCGAGTTGAACGACCGGGCCAACCGCGCGGCCAACTGGCTGCGCTCGCTGGGTGTGGCAAAGGGTGATCGCGTCTCGATTCTGGCCCACAATGGCATTGCCTACATCGACCTGTTCTACGGCCTGGCCAAGATCGGCGCCATCCTGGCCCCGCTCAACTGGCGGCTGGTGGCGCCGGAGCTGATCTATATCGTCAACGACTGCCAGCCCAGGGTGCTGCTCTGCGGCCCCGAGTTCACCGACGTGCTGGCCGAAATGCGGCCAGAGATCGACGTGCCCCACATCGTCAGCCTGGAGGGGGCCGGCATCGACGGCGCGCTGGATTACGACGCCGGGCTGGCCGCCGCCTCCGCCGCCGAGCCGCCGCGTCCGCCGCTGGAGGCCGACGACACCTACGCCATCCTCTACACCTCCGGCACCACCGGCAAGCCCAAGGGGGCCACCATCCCCCACCGGCAGATTCTATGGAACGCGGTCAACACCGTCGTCAGTTGGGGCCTGACCGAGCACGACATCTCGCCGGTGTTCACGCCCCTGTTCCACGCCGGCGGGCTGTTTGCTTTTCTCACACCGCTCTTTTACGTCGGCGGGCGCATCCTGCTCTTTCGCACCTTTGACCTGGACGCCATCTTTCGGGCCATTCTGGACGAACGGTGCACCGTGGTGCTGGGTGTGCCGACGATTTTCCGTTTGTTCATGGACCACCCCGGTTTCACCCAGGCCGATTTTCGCCACGTGCGTTTCTTTATCAGCGGCGGCGCGCCGCTGCCGCCGGATCTGGTCCGCGAGTGGCTGGCCGCCAAAGGCGGCGTCTTTCGCCAGGGTTACGGCCTCACCGAAGTGGGCGCCAACTGCTTTAGCATGACCGACGAAGAATCGGTCTGGAAACTCGGCTCGGTGGGTAAACCGATCTTTCACAGCCAGATGCGGCTGATCGACCCTGAAACGGGCCAGGACGTGGCGATGGGCCGGGAGGGTGAGCTGCGCATCTGGGGGCCGCACGTCTGCACCGGCTACTGGCGCAACCCCCAGGCCAGCGCCGAGGTGTTGTGGACCGACCCGGCGGATGGCTCCGGGCCGTGGTTCTGCACCGGCGACATGGCCCGCATGGACGAGGACGGCTTTTTCACCATCATCGGCCGCTACAAAGACATGATCAAAAGCGGCGGCGAAAACATTTACGCCGCCGAGGTCGAGGCCGTCTTTCGTGAGCATCCGGCCGTGGCCGACGCCGCGCTCATCGGTATGCCCCACGAAACCTGGGGTGAGGTGGGCCTGATGATCGTGGTGCTGGAAAAGGGCCGCACCGCCACCGAAGACGAGTTAAAGAGCTTTTGCGGCCAGCGGCTGGCCCGCTACAAAGTGCCGAAACAGGTCGTTTTCACCGCCGAGCTGCCCTATTCGTCGTATGGCAAGGTGCAAAAAGCCGAGTTAAAGAAACAGTTTGTGAAATAGCACCTTAACGACGCAACTTTCGCCCCCGATCATCCGGGTTAGGAGGAACCTATGCCAAAAACACATACCAACGGAATCGATATCTATTACGAAATCCACGGCTCCGGCCAGCCGCTGGTGCTCATCGCCGGGCTGGGTTACGATCTGTGGATGTGGCACAAAATGCTCCCCCATCTGGCCGCGTTTTTTCAGGTCATCACTTTGGACAACCGCGGCGTGGGGCAGAGCGACAAACCCGCCGGCCCCTACACAGCCGCCATGCTGGCCGCTGATACCGCCGGGCTGCTGGAAACACTGGGCATCGACCGCGCCGCGGTGATGGGCCACTCGATGGGCGGCTTTATCGCCCAACAACTGGTGCTGGACAGGCCAGAGCTGGTGAGCCGGCTGGTGCTCTCGGCCACCAACTTTGGTGGACCGCGCCACATCCCGGTGACCCAGGAAGCGCTGGCCGTGCTGACCGACACCCAGTCGGATCCCATCGCGCGGCTGCGGCGGGGCATCGTCATCAGCACCGCGCCCGGTTTCGCCGAGGCCCACCCGGAGATCATCGAAGAATGGCTGGCCTACCGCATCGCGCACCCCATCGATCTGGCGGGCTACCAGGCCCAGATGGCCATCGGGCTGGGGCTGATGGCCGAGTCGGCTTGCTTCGAGCACAAGCTCGAGGCCGTGCAGGCGCCCACGCTCATCCTGTTCGGCGAACACGACAAGGTGGTGCCGCCGGGCAACGCCGACCTGCTGGCCCGCGAGATACCGAATCACACGGTCAAAATCCTGCCGAACGCGGGTCACTTTTTCCCCTTCGAGGTGCCTGCCGAGGCCGCCGGGGTTATCGTGGAGTTTTTGCAAGCGTAATGGCCGAATCACTGCGCGTCGCACCGGATAAAACGGGTTTCGTCGCTGTCGAAAACGGCCGCCGCCGGGTCTACTGGGAGTATTTCGGCCAGGGCGAGCGCGAGGTGGTGGTGCTGCTCAACGGCCTGGCCATGCTCACCCGATCCTGGTATCGCAACCTGCCCAGCGTTTACCCGGAATACGACGTGCTGCTGTACGATTATTTCGGGCAAGGGCAGTCGTCGCAGGAGGACGAGCCCTATTTTATCCCGAAATTCTGCGATTACCTGATGCGCATCATGGACGAGTTGGGTATCGAGCGGGTGCATCCCATCGGCGTCTCTTACGGCGGCTTTATCGCCGCCGACCTGGGCCGGCTGCATCAGGATCGGCTGCACACGCTGACGCTTTCCGGCATCATCCTGACGCGGGAGACGCTGTTCCAGATGTATCACGACCTGTCGCTCATGTTCTACCGGCTGCCGGAACCGGCTTTCGAGATTTACACCCACTATATGTACGAAAAGATTTTCGGCGAAAAGTTTGCCCAGAGGGTCTATGGCGAAAGCAGCGAGCAGACCCGGCTCAAGTTCTACGACCGTTATCACGACAAAAAGCACTGCCTGATCCGCCTGACCGAGGCGCAGAATCCGTTCTTTGAAAACATCGACCGCCACCCCGACGCCTACCGCAGCATCCAGACGCCGGTGCTCATCCTCACCGGCGATCAGGACCGGGCGCTGCCGCCCTGGCAGCAGCGCAAACTGCTGGATATTCTGCCCAACGCGCGGCAGATCATGGTGCCCGAATCGGGGCATCTGACCTATCTGGAGCGGCCCGATATTTTCTGGCCGACGGTGAAGGCTTTTTTCCGGGAGAAATCGGTCGCGTTTGAGGCGCCAGCAGCGCGAGAGTAAACTCGTGCGCTAAAAGAACAAAGCCCCTGCGGGGCTTGGCCCTTTCAGCCCGATGGCTTTGGCCTCGGGCGCTTGAGGAGAATCTGCAGCCAATGACCCATCACGCACAGATCATCAGCACCGGGCGTTACATCCCGGAAAAAATCATCACCAACGACGACCTGAATACCATGCTGGGTGAGAACGTCGGCGATTGGCTGGTGGAAAACGTGGGCATCCGCCAGCGGCACATCATGGCCGACGACGAAACCACCTCCGACATGATCGTTGCCGCCAGCCGGCAGGCGCTGGCGCGGGCCGGCCTGGCGCCCACCGACCTGGACCTGATCCTGGTCGCCACCGACACGCCCGATTACCTCAGCCCGGCCACGGCCTCGGCTGTGCAGGCCCGGCTGGGCGCGGCCAACGCCGGCACCTACGACATCAACTGCGCCTGCGCCGCCTGGGTCACCGCCCTGGACATGGCCGCCCGCTACATCGCCACCGATGCCGATTATCGGTACATTCTGGTCGCCGGCGGTTATGGCATGACCAAATTCATCGACTGGAGCGACAAATACACCTGCACCCTCTTTGCCGACGGCGCGGGCGCGGCTGTCGTCGGCGCCGGCGACGCGCCCGGTTTTCTCAGCGGCCAACTGTTCGCCGATGGCCAGTATCACGACGCGCTGGGCATCTATACCGGCGGCACCTACCGGCCCGCCACACCAGAGACGGTGAACGCCCTGGGTAAACCGCGCGTCCAGTTTGTGCGTAAATTCCCGGCCACCTTTAACAGCGACAACTGGCCGCCGCTGATCCGGGCCGTGGTGAAAAAGGCCGGCCTGACGGTGGACGAGATCGATTTTTTCGTCTTTACCCAGCTCAACCTGCGCACCATCGAGTTCGTCATGGATAACCTGGGCCAGCCCATGCGCAAGACGCACTGGATCATGGACAAGTGGGGTTACCTGGGCTCGGCCTGCATCCCCGCCGCGCTGGACGATGCTCTGGAGCAGGGTGTGGGACCAAAAGCAGGCGATAACGTCGTGTTCTGCGCCAGCGGCGGCGGTCTGGCCATGGCCGCATCCGTCTGGAAGTGGACAAAGGAGGTGAACCATGTACATCGGCGATTATCTGGGCCGGCGCGAAATCTATAGCCCCGACAAACTGGCCATCATCGACGCCGGCAAAGACCCGGAGCTGCGGCTGACCTACCGCCAGTGGAACCGTCGCGTCAACCGTCTGGCCAACTGGCTCAAAGACCAGGCCGGCATCGGCTACCGCGACCGGGTGGCCATTCTGGCCCGCGACGGCATCGAGCACCTGGACCTGATCTATGCCTGCGGCAAGCTGGGCGCCATTCACACCGCTCTCAACTGGCGGCTGCACTGGCGCGAGCTGGTGGGTATTCTGGAGGACACCACCCCCACCGTGCTGCTCTACTCCGACGACTTTAAAGAGACCGTCGCCCAGGTGGAGGCCAAAATACGAAATACGCCACACGCCATCCGCCACTACCTCCACCTCGAAGGCAACGGCATCCCTTCGACAGGACTTCGGCAAGCTCAGTCGAGCCGCTCAGGGCAGGCCCCCAGCCTTGACTACGAATCCACGATTGCCGCGTCGCCGGACACGCCTGTCGCCTGCGAGACGTTGAACAAAGAAGACATCGCCTGCCTGCTTTTCACCGGCGGCACCACCGGCCTGCCCAAAGGGGCCATGATCAGCCACCGCCAGATCAACTGGAACGTGCTCAACACCGTCATCCACGATCTCACCCACGACGACGTCTATCTCTGTGTCTTTCCACTGTTCCACGCTGGCGGGCTGTTCGCCTACATGTCGTCGCAGGTGGTCTTTGGCAACACCAGCATCCTCACCCGCCAGTTCGACCCGCGGCAGGTGCTGGAGCTGATCGAGCGCGAGCGGGCCACTGTCTTTGCCGCCGTGCCCACCATGTACCAGATGCTCACCCAGGCCCCCAACTGGCAGCAGGCCGATCTGAGCAGCCTGCGCTTTTGCACCAGCGGCGGCGCGCCCCTGCCGGTGCCGCTGGTGGAAAAATATGGCCGCGAAAAGGGCGTCCGTTTTAAACAGGGCTTTGGCATGACCGAGTATGGCCCCGGCCTCTTTGCCCTGCCCGCCGAGGATGCTGTGCGCAAGGCGGGCAGCATTGGCCGGCCCAACTTTTTCATCGACGTGCGCGTCATGGATGACGACGGCGCCGAGCTGGGCCCCAACCAGGTGGGTGAGCTGGTATTGAAAGGCCCCAGCGGCTGCTCCGGCTACTGGAACAACCCGCAGGCCACGGCCGCCGTCTATGACGCCGACGGCTGGTTCCACACCGGCGACCTGGTCTATCACGATGAAGAGTGGTATTTCTACGTCGTCGACCGCAAAAAAGATATGTTCATCTCGGGCGGTGAGAACGTCTACCCGGCCGAGATCGAGGCCGTGCTGTACCGGCACCCGGCGGTGCACATGTGCGCCGTGGTCGGCGTGCCCGACGCCAGGTGGGGCGAGGTGGGCAAAGCCTGCGTCGTGCTCAAACCGGGCGCCAGCGCCAGCGCGGACGAGCTCATCGGCCACATGCAGCAGCACCTGGCCCGCTACAAAGTGCCCAGAAGCGTCGAGTTTTTGCCAGAGCTGCCCATCTCGGCGGCGGGCAAAATTCTCAAACGAGAGTTGCGCGATCGATTTGTCGAGTAATTTCTCACGAAAGGAGCAGAGACATGAGCAGCATTCCCACCTTGAAAGGCATCACCTCTGAATTCGTGCAGACGTCCCGGCTCAAGACACACGTCCTGACCAGCGGCGCGCCGGGAGCCACCCCCGTCCTCTTTGTCCACGGCAACGGCTCTTCGGCCACCTTCTGGGAAGAGACCATGCTGGCTCTGCCGGGTCCTTCGGCAGGCTCAGGACGAGGATTCCGGGCCATCGCGCCCGACCTGCGCGGCTATGGTGATACCGAGCCGCTGCCGGTGGATGCCACCCTGGGCCTGAGTGACATGGTCCGTGACCTGCGCTCGCTGGTGGAAACGCTGGGCCTCGGCAAGCACCATCTGGTCGGTCACAGCATGGGCGGCGGCATCGCCATGAAATACGCCATCGACTATCCCGCCGACCTGCTCTCCCTCACGCTGGTGGATACCATGTCGCCCTATGGCTACAGCGGCAGCAAAGGCACAGACGGCGCCCCCCTGCACGACGACGGCGCGCCCGCTGGCGCTGCTGGCGTCAACCCCGATTTCGTCCGACTGATGGGCGAACAGGACCGCGGCAGCGATAACCCGGTCTCGCCGCGCAACGTCCTGCGCCAGTTCTACGTCAAGCCGCCCTTTGTGCCGGAACGGGAAGAGGCGCTGCTCAGCTCGATGCTCTCCCTGCGGGTGGGCGACGACTGGTATCCCGGCGATTTTGTGCCTTCCGGGCACTGGCCTGGCGCTGCGCCGGGCAAAAAAGGCATCGTCAACGCCTTTGCCCGCAAATACTTTGACGCCAGCGACATCGTGAATATCGAGCCCAAACCGCCCGTGCTTTGGGTGCGCGGCGCCGACGACCTGATCGTCGCCAACAATGCCATGTGGGATATCGCCGCGCTGGGCGCGATGGGCTTTGTGCCCGGCTGGCCCGGCGCCGACGAGTGCCCGCCCCAGCCCATGCTGGATCAGATTCGGGCCGTGCTGGAACAGTACCAGGCCAACGGCGGCTCTTTCCGCGAAGAAATCATCGCCGACGCCGGCCACAGCCCCTTTATCGAGAAACCGGCCGAGTTCAACGCCCTGTTCCATGCCTTTCTGGCAGGCAGCTAGACCGTAATCAAAGGAGAGTAGATTCGGGATGATGAACACACGTAAACTGGGCCGCGGCGTGGCCCTCGTCGGGGCGGGGATGAGCAGGTTCGGCGCCTTTCCCGGCCAATCGACGCGCGATCTGTTCGTCGAGGCCTTTCAGGCCATGCGCGCCTCGGTGGACAAGGGATTCGATCCCCGCGACATCGAAGCGCTCTATATCGGCAACTATTCCAGCGATCTCTTTGAAAACCAGGGCCACACCGCGCCCCTCATGGCCGACTGGGTGGGTCTGGTGCCGCGCCCGGCCACCCGCATCGAAGACGCCTGCGCCAGCAGCGGCGTGGCCCTGCGCCAGGGCCTCATCGCCGTGGCTTCGGGCCTGTACGACGTGGTGCTGGTGGGTGGCATCGAAAAGATGACCGATCTGCCCACCGAGCGCGTCACCGACACGCTGGCCACCGCCGGCGACGCCACCTACGAGATCCCGGCAGGCTTTACCTTTCCCGGCTTTTACGCCGCCATGGCCACGGCCTACATGCATCGCTACGGCGCCACGCCGGAGACATTCATGCGCGTGGGCATCAAGAATCATACCAACGGCGCGCTCAACGACAAGGCCCAGTTCGGCGCGACCATCGCCGCCATCATGGAGGGCAAAAAGGCCAGCGCGGCCCAAAAGGGCCGTCCGGTGCCCACCTGGGCCGACGAGATGGACTTTTTGCACGATACCCGCGCCAACCCGGTCATCACCTGGCCGATGCGCCTGTTCGACTGCTCGCCGATTTCGGACGGCGCGGCGGCCATCTTGCTGGTGAGTGAAGAGCTGGCCCGCTCGTTCACCGATACACCGCTGCACGTCATCGGCTCCGGGCAGGCCAGCGACGCGGCTCTCCACGACCGGGCCGAGCTGACCACGCTGCGCGCGGCGCGAGTGGCCGGGCGGCAGGCTTTCGACATGGCCGGCGTCACCCCCGCCGACATCCACGTTGCCGAGGTGCACGACTGTTTCACCATCGCCGAGGTCATCGCCGGCGAAGACCTGGGCTTTTTCCCGCCGGGCGAGTGCTGGCGCGCCGCCGAGGCGGGCCAGACCGCCCGCACCGGGCCGCGACCGATCAACACCTCTGGCGGGCTCAAATCCAAGGGCCACCCGGTGGGCGCTTCCGGCGCGGGCCAGGTGATCGAAATCTGGAAGCAGTTGCGCGGCCAGGCCGGCGAGCGGCAGGTGCCCGGCGCCAGCCTGGGCCTGACGCACAATGTCGGCGGCACGGGGCAAACCTGCGTGGTGCACATCTTGGAACGGAGATAGAGATAGGGATGGCAGACAGAGAGTTTAGCGGCACATCGTTCTATCAGTTTCTGGGCGAAAACAGGCTGATGGGGTCGCGTTGCCAATCGTGCGGAGCCTTGCACCTGCCGCCGCGCGCCCTCTGCCCGGCCTGCTACGGCAGTGACATGGCCTGGGAAGAGTTGAGCGGACAGGGCAAACTGGTGGCTTTTACGGCGGTGCACATTGCACCCACGGCCATGATCCAGGCCGGTTACGGTCGCGACAAGCCCTACTGCGCCGGCATCGTCGAGCTGGAAGACGGCTCACGCATCAGCGCCCAGATTCTGGGCGTCGATCCGTCCGCGCCGGAGGCCATCACCATCGGCACGCCGCTGCGCGTGGCCTTTGTCCAGCGGGGTGAGGGGGAGGCGCAGCGGACCTACCTGGCGTTTGAAACGTGAAACGTGAAACGTGTTGCGTATTGTGTGAGAACGGAACACGCACTACGGAATACGGGAGGAAAAACCGATGCCCAAAATCACTGCCAACGGCATCCAGCTCTATTACGAACTGCACGGCCCAGAAGACGCCGACGTGCTGGTGCTCTCGAACGGCGTGTTGATGAGCACCGCCAGTTGGGCCTTCCAGACGCCGGTGCTGGCGCAGCACTACCGCCTGCTGCTCTACGATTGCCGGGGCATGTGGCAGTCGGAGCACCCGCCGGGGCCGTATTCGATGGCTCTGCACGCCGACGACCTGGCGGCGCTGCTCGACGGTCTGGGTATCGAGCGGGCGCACATCGGCGGCATCTCTTATGGGGCCGAGGTCAGTCTGGTCTTTGCCCTCAGATATCCGGCGCGCACCCGCAGTCTGATCGTCTCTTCGGCGGTCAGCCAGGTCGATCCGTTGCTCAAGGGTTGGATGGATAGCTGGATCGCGGCAGCGCGGCTGCTCGACCCAGAGTTGTTTTTTAAGGTGAGTTATCCGCTGAACTTTGCCGAGAGCTGGATCGCGGCCAATTGGGAAACACTCCAGGCCGCCCGCGAGCGTTACAATATGTTGGATTTTCCGGCGCTGTTGGAATTGCTGCTGAGCTTTTCACGGCTCAATATCACCGCCGACCTGCACCGTATCACCGCGCCGGCGCTGATTATTGTGGGCGAGTGCGACCTCCTCAAGCCGCGCAAATACGCCGAGATCATCGCCCGCGAGATACCCGGGGCGGAGCTGGCCGTGGTGCCACACGCCGGTCATGCGGTGCTGTGGGAACGACCAGGCGTGTTCAACGCGCTGATCCTGGGTTTCCTGGCAAAGCAGGTAGGGGGTGGAGGTTTGTGATGGGAGATGTCACCGTTTGTAGCAGTTTCCAGATCGGCGAACGAGCCAGTTTCACCAAAACCGTCACCGAAGCCGACGTGACCACCTTTGCCGGGTTGATCGGCGATTTTAACCCGCTCCACGTGGATGCCGAGTACGCCCGCAAGAGCCGTTTTGGTCAGCGGGTGGCGCATGGCATGTTCACCGCCGGCCTGATCTCGGCTGTGCTGGGCAACAAGCTGCCCGGCCCCGGCGCCATCTATCTCAGCCAGCAGATCGAGTTCCTGGCGCCGGTATTCATCGGCGACACGATCACGGCGGCGGTCGAGGTGGTCTCCTGGCGGTCCGACAAACGTATCATCACCCTCAAGACCGATGCTTTTAACCAGACGGAAAAACAGGTGGTGACGGGCAAAGCAGTCTTGCTGATCGACCAATCGCTGGAGTAAAGCGTATTACGTATTGCGTATTGCGTATTGCGTATTGCGTATTGCGCACCAAGGGGGTCACTATGCAATACGGCATACGCACTACTTTGCAACGGGAGGCACCCCATGTACCATTTTGATTGGATCAAACGCCACGCCGAGCGCACACCGGACAGGCTGGCGCTGGTGGATGCCCACACCGGGCGGACCTTCACCTACGCCCGGTTCAACGAGCGGGCCAACCGCCTGGCCAGTTTCCTGAAGGACACGCTGGGCGTCGAGCGCGGCGACCGGGTGTCGATCCTGGCTCAGAACAGCTCCGATTATTACGAGGTGCTGTTTGCCTGCGGCAAGATGGGCGCGGTGCTGAACACGCTCAACTGGCGGCTGGCCGCGCCAGAGCTGGAATTCATCCTCAACGACTGCGCGCCCCGCGTGTTGATCTACGAGGCCATGTTCAGCGAGGTGGTGGAGATACTGCGACCGCGCATCGGCTGTGAGCACTATGTGGTCATGGGCAATGTGGCGCCCGAAGGCGAACACACCTACGAAGGCGCCCTGGCCGCCGGCGATCCGGCCGGCGTGCCGCTGCCCGAATTGCCCTACAGCGATACCTGGGCCATCCTCTACACCTCGGGCACCACCGGCCGGCCCAAGGGCGCATTAGTGACCTATGGCAACTTTTTCTACAACGCCGTGGGCATGGGCGCGGCCATCGACCTGACCTCGCAGGACGTCAATCTGAATGTGTTGCCCACCTTTCACGCCGGTGGCCTGGGCCTGTACGCCGGGCCGATCCTGCACGCCGGCGGCGCGCTGGTCGTCATGCGCGCTTTTGAGCCCGGCGAGTTCCTGCGCCTCATCAAAGAGTGGCGGGTGACCAAGCTGCTGCTGGTGCCCTCCATCTACTTGATGCTGGCCCAATACTCGGATTTCGACCGGCACGACCTGTCGAGTGTGGTGCACTGGGGCAGCGGCGGCTCGTCGCTGCCGCCGTCGCTGGTGCAGCAATTCGCCGGGCGGGGCATCGTCATCCAGCAGGGTTTTGGCATGACCGAGACCGGCCCGACGGTGTTCATCATCGACCGGGAAAACGCGCTGCGTAAAGCCGGCTCGGTGGGTAAACCGGTGCTCCACACCGACGTATGCATCATGGACCGCGAGGGCCACCTGCTGGGGCCGAACCAGGTGGGTGAGCTGTGCATCCGCGGCGGCAACGTGACCACCGGCTACTGGAATCGACCCGAAGCCACCGCCGAGGCGATCGTCGATGGCTGGCTGCACTCTGGCGACGCGGCGATGTACGATGACGAGGGCTTTTACTACATCGTCGATCGCTGGAAGGACATGTTCATTTCCGGCGGCGAGAACGTCTATCCCGCCGAGGTGGAGAACGTGATCTACCACCATCCCGCCGTGGCCGAGGTGGCTGTCATCGGCGTGCCGCATCCCAGGTGGCAGGAGGTGGGCCGGGCGGTGGTCGTCGTCAAGCCGGGCCAATCGTTGAGCGAGGCGGAGGTGATCGAGTTCTGCCAGGGTAAACTGGCCAGGTACAAGATTCCGAAATCGGTGGTGTTTGTGGAGATACTGCCACGCACGGCGGCGGGTAAGGTGCTCAAGCGCGAGCTGCGGCAACAATACGGAGAATAGTCGGTGGAGGCATTCCAGGCCATCACGGCTCGACAGGGGGTGCTGCGTTACAGACCCACGCCGGTCGAGCCTGCCAGGATCGATCACGTGTTACGGGCGGCGGTCGCCGCGCCGAGCACGGCCAACAGCCAACCGTGGGCGTTTGTCGTTGTCACCGAGCCGGAGTGGACTCGCCGGCTGGCCGATTATTTGCTGCGCACGCAGCGAGAGCACGTGCTGCGTGGCTTGCTGGAAGCGCCAGAGCCGTTCATCGATCATCTGATGGGCCTGTACGATGGCCTGATCGACGCACCCTGCTTCATCGTGTTCTGTCGCCGGCAGCGTGTGGCGCTGGCCCCCGCACCAGAACGGGAGCAGGCCCCTGCGCCAGAGCGGGGGCAAGCCTCGCCCCAGTACGCTGCTGTCGTCCGCGATTGGGACCTGTGCAGCCTGGGCGCGGCGATGGCCAACCTGATGATCGCCGCCACCGCTCTCGGCCTGGGCACGCGCTGGTTCGGCAATCCGATGCTCGACCCTGCGCCGCTCCAGGCGATGCTGGGTATACCCGATGGGGTGGAAATCGTCGCCGTGACGCCGTTGGGCTACCACGACGAGCCGGCCAAGGCGCGCCCCATCCAGCCGCTGACCGCGCTCACCGGCTTTCAGCGCGGCGACAAGTACAAACTGGCGGCATTGCTTCAGGGTAAACTGGCTTTGGAGGACGTGGTGCATTATAATAGGTGGCGCGATGAACCCCAGGATTGATCGCACCGAATTTGGCTGGATCCGCATCGCGGATCAAAAATACGAACACGACGTGATCATCCGGCTGGATGGACGGGTCAAAAAGCGCAAGAAAAAGCTCTCCAAGGCGGTTTATGGCACCTCGCACACCATCTCGCTGGACGAGGCCAGGCACGTCTACCAGGATGGCGCAGAGCGGCTCATCGTCGGTACGGGCCAGCACGATCTGGTGCGTCTTTCGGACGAGGCGAGTAGCTATTTTCGTAATAAAGAGTGCGCCGTGCAGGCGCTCCCCACCCCGGAAGCGATCCAGGCCTGGAACGAGGCCGAGGGCGCAGTGATTGGATTGTTTCACGTCACCTGTTGAGTTGAGGTCGGGATGTCCAGGTCACCGCAGGTCGGAGAGAGCCAGAGTGTGCGACGGGTGTTCAGCCAGACAGATTTCGACCGTTTTGCTGCGCTGAGCGGCGACGATAACCCCATCCACGTCGATCCGGCCTTTGCAGCGCAGACCAAATTCGGCCGCACGGTGGCCCACGGCATGTTTCTCTATAGCGTGGTGAGCGGCGTGCTGGGCACACGATTGCCCGGCCCTGGCACGCTGCAACTGGAACAGGAACTGATGTTCCCCAGCGCCACGCCCACCGATCAAGAGATCGAGGTTCGTCTGGAGGTGACGCGGCTACAACCGGGCCTGGGCCTGGCCGATCTGAGCACGGTCATCACCCGGCCCAACGGAGAGCTGGGCCTTCAGGGCCGCACGCTCGTTCGTTTGCCCGGCGCTGCATCGACTGTCCCGCCTGCCAACCTTCCGGCTCTCCAGCCTGCCGGCCAGCCAGGCCTCTTTTCTTTCAAAGGTTTCGAGATCGGCCAACGGGCTGAGACCCGACGCCGCTTTACCATCCAGGACCTGGCCGAATACGTCGATCTGACCGGTGATGCCAACCCGATTTTCAGCGATGTCGACTATGCCCGGCGCGTCGGTCTGCCAGGGCGGGTGATTCCCGGCGGTTTACTGGGTGGGTTGTTTTCCAGCCTCTTGGGCACGCGACTCCCTGGTCGGGGAACCAATTACCTCAAGCAGAGGCTCGTGTTTCCCGCTCTGGCCTGTCCGGATCAAGAGCTTGTGGCCAGCGTCCAGATCGTCCGATTACGACCTGAGAAGCAGCTCGTGAATCTGATCACCGTTTGCACCGACGCCGCCGACAATGTGATGTGTTACGGCGAGGCGCTGGTGCTCGTCAGCGATGTCGAATGATCCAAAAAACAGAGAGCGGTGTATAATACCAGGTGGGCAGGGAAAGGAGGTGATGGGCGCGAGAAAACCGTGACCAGGTCGTTAGACCGGCATCGGATCCATAAAGGGGGTCTGTACAGACCCACATGTTAGCCTTAAAAGGAGTGAGAAAGATGAAAACCGTATACCGAATCCTTGTGGTGTTGATGGTTGTGCTGGCTGTTGCCTCGTGCACACCCAAACCAACCGTTGCGCCAACCGACACACCCAAACCGGCCGAGCCGACACCCACCACAAAAGTGGAAGTCAAAGCCACCGACACACCCAAACCGGCCGAGCCGACTCCCACCACAGAAGCGCCGCCGGCCACTGGCCTGACGTGCGAGAAACCGATCAAGATCGGCCTGATCACCGATCTGACGGGTGGGCTGGCCATCTATGGCACGATGACCGAACGCAGCTTTTTGCTGGGCATGGAGTATGCCACCGGCGCGCCGGGCACCGAAGATCATACCTTCATGATCGACGACTGTGAGGTCCAGGTATTGATCCGCGACGACAAGGGCAGCGCCGAGACGACGGCCACGCTGGCGCGTGAGCTGATCGAGGTGGACGACGTGGACCTGCTGGTGGGCACGGTCAGTTCGGGCAGCACGGCGACGCTGCAAGAGATCGCCAAGGAGAACGAGACGGTGCTGATCGTGGCGCCGGCGGCGGCGAACGACATCACCGGCTTGAACTTTAACGAGTACACCTTCCGCACCAGCCGCGAGAACTATCAGGATTTCATCAACCTGTGTGCGTATCTGACCACGCAGTACGACACCTTTATCCAGATCGCGCCGGACTATAGCTTTGGTTACGGTGGGGCGGCGTCGGCGCGAGACGCGTGCACGTTCTTTGGCGGCGAGTTCGTGGCCGACGACATCTATGCGCCGTTGGACACGACCGAGTTCACGCCGTACATGGAGACGATCTACAATTCGGGAGCGGATGCGTGGATCGTGACGTGGGCTGGGGCGGGCTTTGTGCCGATGTTCCAGACGGCGGCCGAGTTGGGTGTGCTGGACGACCTGGGCATGGGGGCGTCGTTCTTTGACAACCGGACGATGGTGGCGGTGTTCAGTCCGGTGGCGGACAAGATGGTGGGGCAGGTGAGTGGCATTCTGTACCACTATAGTGCGCCGGACAACGCCATCAACGACTGGCTGGTGCAGGAGACCAAGGCGCGCCACGGCACCCCGCCAGACCTGTTCGACGCCGATGGCATGAACGCCGCCATCCTGGCTGTGGAAGCCATCAAGGCCACTCAGGGCGACATGAACTCGGCAGCGCTCATCGCAGCGATGGAAGGTTTGGAGTTCGACGGCCCCAAGGGCAAGGTCTACATCCGGCCCGAGGACCACGTGGCCATCCAGGACATGTACATCGTCAAGCTGACCAACCTGACCGACCCCGAATTCAACATCTTTGAGCTGGTCGAGACCACCCGGCCCGAGCCGCCCTGCCTGCTGCCCGAAGCGTTCCAAGATCGCTGCGGCAGCCTGCCCATCGGCAGCCTGGCCGAGATGCCCGAGCCGGAGCCTGAACCGACCGGTTTGACCTGCGACGAGCCGGTGAAGGTTGGCCTGATCACCGATCTGACGGGTGGGCTGGCCATCTATGGCACGATGACCGAACGCAGCTTTTTGCTGGGTATGGAGTACGGCACCGGCGCGCCGGCCAGCGGCGACAACGTCTTCAAGCTGGACGACTGCGAGATCCAGGTGCTGGTGCGCGACGACAAAGGCAGCGCCGAGACGACGGCCACGCTGGCGCGTGAGCTGATCGAGGTGGACGACGTGGACCTGCTGGTGGGCACGGTCAGTTCGGGCAGCACGGCGACGCTGCAAGAGATCGCCAAGGAGAACGAGACGGTGCTGATCGTGGCGCCGGCGGCGGCGAACGACATCACCGGCTTGAACTTTAACGAGTACACCTTCCGCACCAGCCGCGAGAACTATCAGGATTTCATCAACCTGTGTGCGTATCTGACCACGCAGTACGACACCTTTATCCAGATCGCGCCGGACTATAGCTTTGGTTACGGTGGGGCGGCGTCGGCGCGAGACGCGTGCACGTTCTTTGGCGGCGAGTTCGTGGCCGACGACATCTATGCGCCGTTGGACACGACCGAGTTCACGCCGTACATGGAGACGATCTACAATTCGGGAGCGGATGCGTGGATCGTGACGTGGGCTGGGGCGGGCTTTGTGCCGATGTTCCAGACGGCGGCCGAGTTGGGTGTGCTGGACGACCTGGGCATGGGGGCGTCGTTCTTTGACAACCGGACGATGGTGGCGGTGTTCAGTCCGGTGGCGGACAAGATGGTGGGGCAGGTGAGTGGCATTCTGTACCACTATAGTGCGCCGGACAACGCCATCAACGACTGGCTGGTGCAGGAGACCAAGGCGCGCCACGGCACCCCGCCAGACCTGTTCGACGCCGATGGCATGAACGCCGCCATCCTGGCTGTGGAAGCCATCAAGGCCACTCAGGGCGACATGAACTCGGCAGCGCTCATCGCAGCGATGGAAGGTTTGGAGTTCGACGGCCCCAAGGGCAAGGTCTACATCCGGCCCGAGGACCACGTGGCCATCCAGGACATGTACATCGTCAAGCTGACCAACCTGACCGACCCCGAATTCAACATCTTTGAGCTGGTCGAGACCACCCGGCCCGAGCCGCCCTGCCTGCTGCCCGAAGCGTTCCAAGATCGCTGCGGCAGCCTGCCCGTCGGCAGCCTGACTGGTCAATAATTCGGCATAGAGACGAGAAAGAGAGATAGAGAGGCTTCCCTCTCTATCTCTACTTTCTCTTTTTCCGGAGATCTGTTGCCTGGGGAGACCAGCCCATCTGTGAAGGGAGCGATGACTGTGACCGACGACTTTATCATCGAAACCGACCGGCTGCGCCGCGAGTTTGGCGCGCTGGTGGCCGTGGCCAATGTGAGCATCAAGGTGCGGCCCAACACCATCCACTCTATCATCGGCCCCAACGGGGCCGGCAAGACCACGTTCTTTAACCTGTTGAGCGGCAACCTCGAGCCGACGAGTGGGCGGGTGTTTTTCAAAGGGCATGACATCACCCACCTGCCGATGCACCGCACCGCCCACCTGGGCATTGGCCGCTCCTTCCAGATCACCAATATCTTTCCCAACCTGACCGTCCTGGAAAACGTACGGTTGGCCTGCCAGGCCTTGGGCGGGGACAATTTCCGGCTGTTCGAAAGTCACCGCCGTTTCCGCCGCTACGAGGAGCGCGCCTGGGAGGTCATCCGTCTGGTTGGTCTGCAGAGGGAGGCCTACGCTCTGGCACGTATGTTGCCCCACGGCGGTCAGCGTAAACTGGAGCTGGCCATGATCCTGGCCCCAGATCCGGAAGTGCTGATGCTCGATGAGCCCACGGCCGGCATGGCCGCCGAACAGGTGCCAGAGTTGATCGACCTGATCCGCCAGGTCCAAAAGGTCGGAGACAAAACGGTGTTGCTGGTGGAACACAACATGAACGTCGTCATGAGCATTTCAGACACCATCACTGTGATGCACCAGGGGCAGGTGTTGGCCGAAGGGACTCCTGCCGAGATCGCCGCCAACGGGGTTGTTCAGAGCGCCTACCTGGGCGGCTTGTACGATCTGGGCCACAAGGGAGTGGAGGGGACGGAGGGGGCAGAGGGGGCAGAGGGGACGGAGGGGAATAGGATATGAGTTCCAAGGCAAAAAAGGGGTATCACAAGATTCTGGCCTGGCAGAGGGCGCACGAATTGACGTTATCGGTGTATCGGCTTCTCGAGAATTTCCCGCGCCACGAGCTGTATGGCCTGACAAAACAACTGCGCGACGCAGCGGTATCCGTGCCGGCCAATATCGTCGAGGGTTATGGTCGCAATACGACACGCCAGTATCTCTACCATCTCAATGTCTCTTGGGGCTCATTGGCCGAGGTGGAGTACTATCTTGAGCTTGCCTGTGATCTGCACTACATCTCTCAGGATCAGTACGACACCGGCGAGGCTTTGCGACGGGAGACAGCCTACCTGCTTCATCGTCTCATCCTGTCTATTGTCGAGAAAATCGAGCACGATAAGGAAGCCAAACGCACGTTGAAGGAACAGCCAGAGATATACCTCGCAGACGACCTCCCCGCCCTGGCCGTCTTTGATCCCCTCTATCTCCCTCTCCCCCTTGCCCCTTCTACCCCTTCTGCCCCCTCTACCCCCTCTGCCCCCTCTACCCCCTCTGCCCCCTCTGCTCCTTCTGTCTCCTCTGGCCCCTTTGATCCCTCTGCCTCGTCTACCAAGGAGGGCGTATAATGGACAATTTGCTTCAAGTTCGTGACATCCACACCTTCATCGGTCAGTTCCACATCCTGCAAGGGGTGACGGTGGACGTACCCAAGGGCAGCATCATCGCCCTGCTGGGCCGCAACGGGGCGGGCAAAACGACGACGCTCAAATCGATCCTGGGACTGACCCCGCCCCGCCAGGGAAAGGTGATCTTGGCCGGGCAGGAAATCCAGGGGCGGCGCAGTTTCGACATCGCCGCCATGGGCATCGGTTTTGTGCCGGAGCACCGGGCCATCTTTCGCGACTTGAGCGTGCTGGAAAATCTACGCATCGCCGAGCGCAAAAAAGGCGATCTGGCGCGCAAAGAGGACTTTATTTTCTCACTTTTTCCCGACCTGAAACGGCTGATCAAACTGCCCGGCACGCACCTGTCCGGCGGCCAGCAGCAAATGCTGGCCGTGGCCCGCGCCCTGGTGCCGGATAACAGGCTGCTGCTCATCGACGAGCCCAGCGAGGGGCTGGCGCCGGTCATCATCGAACAAATGATGGAGGCCATCCGGCAACTCTCCGCCGAGACGACGGTGCTGCTGGTGGAACAGAATTTTATCGTCGCCAGCCAGTTGGCCCAAAGCTACGTCATCATCGAAGAGGGCCGCTCGGTCCAATCTGGCGCGATGGCCGATCTGCTCCAGGATCAAGAAACGATCCACCGTTATCTGGGCGCAGCCTAGCTGTGACGCCTGAAAGGAATGCACGATGAACGATCTTTGGCAAGGGTTACGCAAGAACCGAACGCTCATCCTCACCCTGCTGGTGCTGGCCCTGCTGTTTCTGATGGCCACCCAGGGAATGAGCACCAACGACTGGGTCATCACGGCGCTGCGTGGGCTGTCGGTGGGTGCGGTGACCTTTCTCGTCGCCGCCGGCTTTTCGATCATCCTGGGACTGATGGACGTGCTCAACCTGGCGCAAGGCACGCTGTTCATGGTCGGGGCCTACGTGGGCTGGAGCGTCTTTGTGCGCCCCGATACGTTCCTCGACGTCCTCACGCCGATCATTCTGCTGGTTGCCGGGTTCATGCTCGGCCCGCTGTGGAAAAACCTGCTGGCGCGGTTGAGTCTGCCCCGGCAGGTTGCCCGCATCTGGCCGTGGCTTGTTCTGATCCTGGCGCTGTTGCTGCTGGCGATCACCCTGCCGCGCGTGCCCATCACCATGTGGAATCACGAAGACTATAGTGATAGCCCCGTCGTCTGGACGATGAACTATGAAGGCGGGCTTACCCCTTCCCTGATCGTGCCCGCCCGCTTTGTGGATACCTCACCGATCCTGTGCTGGCTTGGTTTGCTCCTGGCGAGTGGACTGATCTCCCTCAGCCTGACCGGCTTTTCCTGGCGACGGAGCGGCGGCGGCCCCTCGGCTGCCCGGCTGCCGTGGAAAGGCCCACTGCTCTTTTTCGTTCTGGCGGTGGTGGGCATCGGCATCTACTGGTTCAACGACGAACTGACGGCCTGGATGCTCGGCCTGGATAGCACCCTGCTGTTCTTCTTCGCCGTCGTGGTGGCTACGCTGACCGGCGCCGCCCTGGGCGCGCTGATGGAGGCCTCGCTCATCCGGCCCCTGTACGCCCGGCCCACCTACCAACTCATGCTGACACTGGGCCTGGGCCTGCTGGGCATCGAGATGGTGCGGGCGATATGGGGCCGCTCCGGGTTCACCATGCCCCGGCCATCTTTCTTTGCCAATTCCGGGGAGGGTTGCCCGGCCACCAGCCTGGCAGGGTGGCTGCAGAACAAGTGCCGCATCCTCGAGATCACCATCGGCGGCGAGACGGCCCGCATCCGCACCTACAACGAGATCTTTGTCATCTTGATGGGCCTGATCGTGCTCGTCGTCGTCTGGCTGTTGATCCAGCGCACGCGTCTGGGCATGGTCATCCGCGCCGGCGTGCAAGACAGCGAAATGGTCGAGGCGCTGGGCATCAACGTGCGCCAGGTCTTTACACTCGTCTTTGCGCTGGGCGTGGGATTGGCCGCGCTGGGGGGGGTGTTATCCGGCCCCTCCACGGGCCTTTCCGACCTGATGGGTGAGCATCTGCTGCTGGGCGGGCTGATCGCGCTGGCCATCGGCGGGCTGACCAGCTATCCGGGCGCGGCAGTCGGCTCGGTGTTGGTGGGGCTGGTGCAGCAGTTCATCATCAAGTATGGCCAGATCGGCATCAAGTTACCTTTCCTGGCCGAGCCGTTCAAACCCACCCCGCCGCTGGTGCCCTCTTCTACGGTGTTGTTGATGATCATCATCCTGGTGATCATGCCGCAGGGGCTCTTGGGCCGGAAGGAGTGAGCCATGACATCACAAACCGCAAGCCACAAATCGCCTGCTGTGAATTGGCTCAAGGGCAACCTGCCTCTGCTGGTGCTCATCGTTGCCCTTTCCGCTTTGCCGTTCGTGCTGGCCCTCGTAAACGGCCAATCCATTTCCAGCCTGCTGGCTAACGAGTCGGGCAACTCCAAGTTCATCCAGGGCCTGCTGATCGAGGTGTTCATCCTGGCCGTTTATGCCATCAGCTACGACCTGGTGCTGGGCATCACCGGTTTGTTGTCTTTCGGCCACGCCATGTTTTTCGCCGTCGGCGCCTACCTGACGGGTATCATGCTCAAGAGCTTTGGCTGGTCGCTTTTGCCAACGATGGGGGTGGTTGTCGCGGCGGGCATCGTGCAGGCGTTGTTATTCAGCGTCGTCTTGCCCCGCGTCAAGGAGGGGTTGACCTTTGCCCTGGTGACATTGGGCATGGCCTCGGTTTTTAGCATCGTCATCGGCACACGCGAGCTGGCCGATTACACCGGCGCCGATGTCGGCCTGCAAGGCATCCCCCGGCCCGACTTTCTCAACCCCTCCACGCAGCGGCTGCGTTTCTACTTTGTGGCGCTGGCCTTCGCCGTGCTGGTGTACCTGTTTTACCGGCGCTTTGTCGATTCACCCACCGGCCGGGTGTGCGTCGCCATCCGCGAGAACGAGAACCGGGCCAGGATGTTGGGCTTTAACACCTTCTGGTTCAAACTGGTGGCTTTGATCGTATCGGCCATCACCGCCGGGCTGGCCGGCACGATGAATGCCCTCTACAAGCCCATCGTCAGCCCCGAGATCGCCGGCATGGCCTATACCGTGGGTGCGCTGCTCATGATCCTCATCGGCGGCATGGGCACACTCAGCGGGGCGATGGTCGGCGCGGCGGCTTACAAACTGTTGGATTTTTACCTGCACAAGTGGTTCGAGGAGAACGCCGGTTTTATCCTGGGGCTGGTGTACGTCGTATTTGTGGTCTTTGTGCCGTATGGCATCGTCGGCACGTGGCGGCTGCGCAGCTTTCAATGGAAACAGGGCTGGCAGCGTATCTGGCGCACCTTGGGCGATCGGGCCAGGTGATCTCGTCGGCTTTTCGCGGTTCAGGCGCGTCCTTGAGGAGGCTTTCTTCTGGGCGCGCTGTTTTTTCCGAGCCCTTTTGTGGCAAAAAACTCATTGGAGGAGAGGAAATGTGCGCAGAAGGCATTCAGCTGCCTTTAAAAGGCGCGTCCAAAGAGATTATCCTGTCCAGGATGCGAGCCATGCGCCAGGACGACGTCGACTGGCGGGCCGGCAACGTCTTTAGCCTGGTCTATTCCGCTGGTGAAGCAGCCACTGACCTGCTCAAAGAAGCCTATGCCCTGTTTTTCTCCGAAAACGCTCTCAACCCCACCGCCTTTCCCAGCCTGCGCCAGCTCGAGACCGAGGTGGTGGCCATGAGCGCCAACCTGCTGGGCGGCGATGGTGAGGTGGCCGGCAACATGACCTCCGGTGGTACGGAGAGCATTCTCATGGCGGTCAAAACGGCGCGCGATTGGGGTCGCGCCCGGCAGCCGGCCATCGAATCGCCCGAGATGATCCTGCCGATGTCGGCCCATCCGGCCTTTGAAAAGGCCGCTCATTACTTTGGCGTGCGACCAGTGCGCACGCCGGTGGGGCCCGATTTTCGCGCCGACGTCTCGGCCGTGCGCGCGGCCATCACACCCCGCACGGCGCTCATCGTCGGCTCGGCGCCCACCTATCCCCACGGCGTGGTCGATCCCATTGCCGAGCTGGCTCAGGCGGCCCAGGAGCACGAGACCCTGCTCCACGTGGATGCCTGCGTGGGTGGTTTTATGCTGCCCTTTGTGCGTCAGTTGGGTTACCCGGTGCCCGATTTTGATTTCAGTGTGCCAGGGGTGACGTCACTATCGGCTGACCTGCACAAATACGGTTATGCTGCCAAAGGTGCTTCCGTGATCCTCTACCGCAACCGCGAGCTGCAACGGCATCAACTCTTTGTTTACACCGACTGGCCCGGCGGCATTTACGCCTCACCCACCGTGGCCGGAACACGCTCCGGCGGAGCCATCGCCGCCGCCTGGGCGATCATGCATTACCTGGGACGAGAGGGCTACCTGGCCATCGCCGAGAAGGTGATGCAGACGGCGGTGCGGCTTCGAGAAGGCATCAGCGCTATCCCCGGCATCCACGTCTTGGGCGAGCCACACATGAGCCTGCTGGCTGTCGGCTCCGACGCTCTCGACATCTACGAGGTGGGCGACGAGATGTCGCTGCGCGGCTGGCACCTCGACCGGCAACAGTTCCCGCCCAGCCTGCACCTCACGGTCAACTATGCTCACATCGAGCGGGCCGATGCATTTCTCGACGATCTGGCCACAGCGGTGCGGTTGGCCAAAAGACCCAGCCTGCGCAAGGCAGGCAACACGCTCACCCTGGCCCTGGCCGGCCGGGCCGCCAGGCTCTTGCCGGAAAAACTCGTCAGCCGTCTGACGGCTCGAGCCTCGGCCTTGCTGGGCATCGGTGGTGGCGGATTGCCACGCCGTTCGGCGGCCATGTACGGCATGATGGGGTCACTGCCCAACCGCGGCGATCTCAAAGAACTGGTGCTGGATCTGGTGCAACAGTTCACCCGCCCCCCAGAAGGATGAAACATACACCCAGGCAGGAGTTGGACTTGACAGGATACCCCAAGGGGTGTATAATGCCCCTAATTGAAAAACTTTTTCGATTATAGGATGACTCGTGGACGCCAAAGACTCAAATATGGCTTGTGCGTTGCAGGCCAACGGCTACAAACTCACCGCGCCGCGGCTGGCAGTGATCGCCGTGCTGCAGGCTGGGGAGCCCCACCTGACGCCGGGAGAGGTGTACGAACGCGGCAAGGCTGTCTATCCACGGTTAGGGTTGACCACCGTCTACCGCACGCTGGATATCCTGGCCGAGCTGGGCTTTCTGCACCGCCCGCACATGGGTGACAATGCCGCCAGCTATAGCACCTGCGTCAGCGGCCATCACGGCCATATCGTCTGTTCTCGCTGCGATACGGTGATCGAGCTTGAGGAGTGTTATCTGCACGGCGCAGTTCAAGCGCTGGTGGATAGAACGGGTTTTCGCATCGACAGCCACTTTTTGGAGTTTATCGGTCTCTGTCCCGATTGCCAATGAGGGCGGCGCTGCACTTGCTTTTTTTTCGATACTACTGAAAAACTTTTTCAACTGGACGGGAGAAATGTCGAGATGAAAAAACCTCATGGGAACTGGCTGCTGCCTGTTCTGACCGTTCTGGTCGTGGCGACTGTTATCGTCGGCGGCTGCCAATCAAAGACGCCGACGCCGATGTCTGAGCCTCAAGAGACTGAACACGAGCACGCCATGCCGGAACTCGCGGCGGTGACGCTGGGTGAAGGCGAAAAGCTGAGCGTCGTCGCCACCACCAACATCGTGGGCGATGTGGTGGGCCGGGTAGGGGGTGATAAAATCGTACTGAAGGTGCTGATGGCGCCGGGCGTCGATCCTCACACTTACGTGCCCACGCCGTCGGATACGGCGGCCATTCACGATGCGCACATCGTTTTTGCCAACGGCGCCGGTTTGGAAGTGGATCTGGAAGAGGTGTTCGATACTGCTGGCGGCAGCGCGGCACATAGCCACGTTTCCGAAGGCCTCGACTTTCGCCCGGCTCCGGGCGGGGATGAACACGACGAAGCTGAATCCGAGGACGAGCACGATCACGGTGACGTCGATCCACACGTCTGGTTCAGTGTGCCCAACGTGATCCATTGGGTGGAGAACGTGGAGCACGCGCTGAGTGCGCTAGACCCGGCCAACGCCGGGGTGTATGCCGAAAACGCCGCGGCCTATGTGGCCGAACTGGAGGCGCTGGATGCCTGGGTGTTCGAGCAGGTGGCCGAGGTCCCGGCCGCCAACCGTAAGCTGGTGACCAATCATCCCGCCTTTGGTTACTTTGCCGACCGTTACGGCCTGGAGCAGGTGGGGGCAGTTTATCCGGTCAGCCCTTCGGCGGAACCGTCGGCGTTGGACATTGCCGCGCTTCAGGAGGCCATCCGCGAGTTTGGTGTGCCGGCTGTCTTTGCCGAGAGCACGGTCAACCCCAGGCTGGCGGAGCAGGTGGCCCAGGATACGGGCGTCGTGTTGGTGCCACTGTACACCGGCTCGTTGGGTGGGCCGGGCAGCGGCGTCGAGTCTTACGTCGATCTGATCCGCTACGACGTGGCTGCCATCGTGAACGCGCTCAAGTGAGTCCGGTTGGGCCGGGGCGCGCAGATGTGATATAATGGGCGTGGCTCAAGATTCACGCAAGGTAACTTGCTCACCCTCCCGCAGGCTTTTGTAGGGGCACGGCATTGCCGTGTCCCTGCCGCCGCAATTTGTCGATTCGCCAGCGTCCAGTTGGCTAGATTGTGGGACAGGATGAACGATTTTAGCCTGCGGGAGGGTAGGCTGAGCAATGGAACTCGTGAGCGGGCCGTGGAATAACGTAGACGCTTCCCTGTCCATGGCCTTCCAGGTGACTGTCACCAGCAGTGTTTGTGGTTGTAGGGGTAAGGTGCAGAGGATCATGGAACCTGTTCTGAAAATTCACAATCTGACCGTGAGCTACAACGGCGGTTATGCTCTGGAGGGCGTGAGTTTCGATGTGCAGGCCGGCGAGCGGGTGGCGGTGGTGGGCCCCAACGGCGCGGGCAAGAGCACGCTGTTCAAAGCGCTGGTCGGGTTGGCCCACGTCAAAGAGGGCAGCATCCAGACGAACGGGGCCGAGATCGGCTACATTGCCCAGCGCTCGACGGTCGATTGGAGCTTTCCGGTCACCGTGCACGACGTGGTGATGATGGGCCGTATCGGCAAGATGGGCTGGCTGCGCTGGCAGCGGCCCGTGGATCGCCAGGCTGTGCGCCGCAGCCTGGGGCAGGTGGGCATGATCGATCTCGCCGACCGGCAGATCGGCGAGCTTTCTGGCGGCCAGCAGCAGCGGGTGTTCATCGCCCGGGCGCTGGCCCAGGAGGCCACCATTCTGTTGATGGACGAGCCTTTCACCGGCGTGGATGCTCTCGCGCAGGAGACCATTTTGGGAATTCTGGATCACCTTCGCAGTCAGGGCGTGACGGTGATCGTGAGCACCCACGATCTGAACATGGCCGTGGAGCGCTTTGACCGGCTGGCGCTGCTGAACGGTCGGCTGGTGGCCTATGGCACGCCGCGTGAGGCCATCACTCCAGAGACGCTGACGGCAGCTTATGGCGGCAAGGCGGTGTGGCGAGGCGAGGATTACGCCATGGTGGTGGGCGACATCGATTGCTGCGGCGAGGAGCATCATCATGGCTGATGTGTGGGAGTTGCTCGTGGCGCCGCTGCGTTACCCGTTCATGGTGCGGGGGCTGCTGGCTTCACTGATGGTGGGCTCTTTGAGCGCCGTGGTGGGCACCTACGTGGTGCTGCGGGGCATGGCCTTCTTTGGCGACGCACTGGCCCACGCCATTCTGCCGGGCGTGGCGGTGGCCTATTTGTTGGGGGTCAACCTGGTTTGGGGCGCGCTGGGCATGGGCCTGTTGACGGCGGTGGGCATCGGGTATCTGAGCCGGCAGGGCCAGGTGAAGGAAGATACGGCCATCGGCATCATCTTTGCCGCCAGCTTTGCCCTGGGCGTGGCGCTGCTCTCCATGGTGCAGAGCTACAGTGTAGACCTGACCCACATCCTGTTCGGCAACGTGCTGGGCGTCTCCAACGCCGATCTGCGGCTGATCGCCGGCTTGGGTCTGGTGATACTGCTGACCATCGTGCTTTTTTACAAGGAATTGCTGGTCATCTCCTTCGACCCCATTCTGGCGACGACGCTGCGCCTGCCGCTGACGGCGCTGCATTACCTGCTGTTGGTGCTCATCGCGCTGACCATCGTCGTTTCGATTCAGACGGTGGGGGTGGCGCTGCTGGTGGCCATGTTGGTGACGCCGGCCGCCACCGCCTATCTGCTCACTCATCGCCTGTGGCAGATGATGATCATCGGCGCGGTCGTCGGTGTGCTCTCGTCGGTGACTGGGCTGTATCTCTCGTTCTACGTCAACGTGGCCTCGGGGCCGGCGGTGGTGTTGGTCTGCACGGTCTTTTTTGTGTTGACGCTTCTCTTTTCCCCGCGCCGGGGTCTGGTTCCGCAATGGCTCCGGAGGTGACGTGATGTTGGAAAACGCGCTCTATCAGGCTATCCTGGCCCGCCGCTCGGTGCGGCGATACGAAAAAACGCCGCTGGCCGATGCTGATCTGGCTCAGGTGCGGGAGGTCGTTTCCACGGCCAACCCTCTCGTCGCTGAAAACGATTTCCGGGTGGAATTTTACCAGACCTCAACCGACACAGACCTGGTGGCGGCGTTGGGCGGATACGGGCACATCGTCAAGCCGCCCCATTATCTGGCGCCCTATGTCAGCGGCGAGGCTTTTCTGCTGCAAGACCTGGGTTACCGCACCGGGCAGATGGCCGTGCGGCTGGCGGGGCTGGGGCTCGGAAGCTGCTACATCGGCAGCCTGGGCCGGGAAGCGGAGGTCCGGGCGCGCTTTGGACTGCCGGCGCAGGCGCGCATCGGAGCGCTTTTGGTGTTCGGATGGCCTTCTGAGGCGTTGGGCGGTCGGTTTTTGAACTCGGCCATCCGGATGGCTGCCGGCGCCACCCGCAAGCTGCCTGCCGAGCGGATCTTTTTCCAGGGCTCGTTCGATGCGCCGGCTTTGCCGCCCGCGGGACTCGCGCCGCTCATCGAAGCGGCGCGTCACGCGCCGTCGGCGGTCAACGTGCAGCCGTGGCGCTTTTTGTGGCGCGAGGGACGCCTGCACCTGTTCGTCCACCGGCAAAACCCCCGCTACGGCCAGGGGGCCGGTGCGGAATACCGGCTGTTCGATGGCGGCATCTGCATGGCCAACGTGGCGCTGGCGCTGGAGGCGCTGGGCCTGCCGGGCCGCTGGGAGATGGTCGAGGAGCCAGACCCCGAGATTCCCCCGCACCCACCGGGCCTTCAGCCGCTGGCCCGGCTGACCTCGTTTTCTCTGTGACCAAATCTGACTTGGGGATCAATCGTTGCCTGCGTTGCGCCCGCGCTCGATCCACACCAGGGCGGCGCGATGGCGGCCGTAGATGCCGATCTGCCCGTCTCGCCGTTCGGTGAGGGGCAGCAGATCTGCGGCCAGGTCTGCGCGGTCGCTTTCGGAAAGGTGCAAGTGGTGCAGCCACCAATCGATCAACGCCTCTTCCGAAGGGTAGACATAGTTGTAGCTGGTCCAAAAGACCTGTACGTCGGGGTAAATGCCCATCTCTAGCAGCAGCGGATAAAAGTATTGCACCTGCGGCGGCGGAACCGGCTCCCGGCCGCGGAAGCGGCGGTGCAGGTGGCGGTACCATTCTCGCTGCTCGCCGCTGCCCATCAGAGCCACCACGCGGCGCGCCAGGCGCGTCAAGCCCTGCACCACGGCGTCGATCGGCTCGACGTTGTACAGGGAAAAGGAGGCCAGGGCCAGGTCGAACGGCCCCTGGATTTCAGCCAGGCTGTCTTCGATGTGTTTGGGGATGAGGCGCACGTTGTTTTTGCCGGCGGCGGACAGTTTGCCGCCCAGCACGGCCCGCATGTCTGCCGAAGGCTCCACGGCGACGATCTCTTGCGCCGCGTCGGCCAGGGGGAGGGTAAAGCCGCCGCTGCCCGGCCCGATTTCCAGGATGCGCGAACGGCCGTCGATGATCGGCTGTAATCGGTTCAGGACGAGGGTGGTGTAATCGTTGTGCCTGACCCACGAGTCGTACCAGCCGGCCGCCCGCTGCCAGAGCTGGGCGTCCGGTTCTTTTCTGGCCTGGCGGCAGGCTCTGATCTGTTGTTGCCACTGCTCCAATGCGGTCAATTCATCTCTCCTGATCTGTTTTCGACATCCCCCAACGAGTTGGGGGCTCCTGGACCGGATTCCCCAACTTGTTGGGGTGTCTGGATTGTGAACCAATCTACCCAAATGCTCTAGTGCCGAAAACAGGTTCTGAAACCAGATCACAGGTAACGCTGGTAACGTGGATCGAGCAGATCGCGGAGGGCGTCGCCCAATAGATTGGCCGCCAGCACCGAGAGCCCGATGGCCAGGCCGGGAAAGATCATGAGTTGCGGCGCCGTCTGGATGTAGGGCCGCCCATAGTTGAGCATGGCGCCCCACTCGGCGTGAGGCAGTTGCACGCCCAGCCCCACAAAACTCAGACCCGAGAGGCTGAGGATGACGCTGCCCAGGTCGAGCGTGGTGAGAATGAACACCGATCCCAGGACATTGGGGGCGATGTGCCGCCACATGATATGCCAGTTGCCGGCCCCCAGGCAGCGGGCAGCCTCGATGAATTCCCGCTCGCGCAGAGAGAGAGTCAGGCTGCGCACGACCCGCGCATATCCCACCCAACGCACCGCCGCCAGTCCCAGGATCACGTTGCGCAGCCCCGGTCCCAGCAAGCCGGCCACCACCAGAGCCAGAATGAACGAGGGAAAGGCGAGCAGCGTATCCACGGCGCGCATGATGATCTCGTCGAGCCAGCCGCCGAAAAAGCCGGCCACCATACCCACGCTCACCCCGATAATAGTGATGAGGGCCACCACTATCCCGGCGGCTCCCAGGGAGGCTCGCGCGCCGAACAGCAAGCGGCTCAGCACGTCCCGGCCCAGGTGATCCGTGCCCAGGGGATGGGTACGGCTGGGAGGGGCCAGGTCGTTCCGCACGTCGATGGCCAGCGGATCGAAAGGCGCGATCGTGGGCGCCGCCAGCGCGGCCGCCGCCAGCGCCAGCAGCAGCAGCGCGCCCAACGCACCGGTGGGCGTGCGCCGCAGCCAGCGGAGTGCGGTTTTTAACGGCCGGGTTGTTCCGGAAAGGACGGAGGGGGCTGTCGTCAATCCCTTGTTCACCTTTCGTACCGAATGCGAGGGTCCAGCCACAGGTAGGCCATATCGACGGCGAAATTGATGGCGATGAAAATCAGCCCCATGAACAGGGCGAATCCCTGAATCACCGGAAAGTCGCGGCCGAGGATCGATTCGATGAGGAACATGCCCAGGCCCGGCCAGGCAAAGATGGTCTCGATGATGACGGCTCCGCCCAGGAGATGCCCCAATTGCAGCCCCAGCACGGTGACCACCGGCAGCAGCGATGGCTTGAGCGCGTGGCCCAGCACCACCGCGCGGCCGGGCAATCCTTTGGCCCTGGCCGTGCGGATGAAATCTTGATCCAGGGTCTCCAGCAGGCTGGCGCGGGTCAGGCGCATCAGCAGCGCCGATGCGCCCACGCCCAGCGCACACGAAGGCAGCACGTAATGATCCAGGCCGCCGCGGCCCATCGACGGCAGCCAGCCGAGCCGGACGGCAAAGAGCAGGATCAGCATGGCGCCCAGCCAAAAAGAGGGCAGCGAGGCGCCCAGCAGGGCCAGCAGGCGGCTGATCTGATCCAGCAGGCTGTCTCGCCGAACGGCCGCGAGAATCCCAATCGGCAGCGCGATCAGCAGCCCGATGCCCATGCCGCCCACGGCCAGCTCCAGCGTGGCGGGCAGGCGGACGGCGATCTCGCGCCAGACGGGGGCGCCCGTTCGCAGCGAGCGGCCCAGATCGCCGCGGACAGCGCGGCTCAGCCAGCGTAGATAACGCAGGTGCAACGGCAGATCGAGCCCGAGTTGCGCTCTCACGGCGGCGATCTCTTTGGCAGAGGGATCGGCCTCCTGGCCGTAGGCGGCGATGATCTCGGCCGGATCGCCGGGCACCAGGCCCATGAGCGCAAAGGTGATCAGCGTCACGCCCACTACCACCGGGATCAACGATGCCACGCGCCGGAGGATGTACGGTCTTGTTTGCAACGGGATCTCTTGTCTGGCTGGGCCTGGCCGAAAATCGACCAGGCCCGGCGCGGTTGGATCGTTATTCGGCGACCTTGTAGGCCGTTTCCAGCGAGGGTTTGAACTGGACGTCGAGGGTCAGATCGCGGACGTTGCTGCGTGTGGCATAGATGGTGATCTCGTGATAGAGCGGCGTAAAGGGCGCGTCCTGGGCCACGATGGCCTGGAGCTCGTCGTATTGCTGCTTGCGGCGTTGCGGGTCCAGTTCGGCGATGGCCGCGACGACCAGTTCGTCGGCGCGAGGGTTGGCATAACCGTAGCTGCGTCGCTGGTTCAGATCACCCTGGCTCCAAACCCAGTTGGACATGAAAAAGTCAGGGTCGCCGGTCATGAGGGTGTAGGGCATCATGGTCAGGTGGTAATCGCCGGCCTTGAGGGCCTCGTTCCAGGCTCCACCTTCCACCGTCTCGATCTCGATCTGGATGCCCAGCTCGGCCACGGCGGCCTGGAGGATCTGGCCGATGTTGGCGTAGGGCCAGCGCCCCAGCAGGCCCGAATTGAGGACGAGCTTGACGGTCACGCTTTCGCCGCCCAGGGCTTTTTGCGCCAGGGTTTTGGCGGCTTCTGGGTCGTATTGCGGCGCTATATCGGTGCGCACCCATTGTCTGGCCCAGGGCGTGATGACGCTGACGCCTGGATCACCAAAGCCATACAGGGTTTTTTCCACCAAAAGCTGGCGGTCCAGGGTCAGGCTCACGGCCTGGCGGAGCCGGACGTCGTCGAAGGGGGGCTTGCCGCTGTTGAAGGTGAGATAATGGGTGGTGGCCACGCCTTGTTGGTGCAGGCTCAGGTTGGGGTCTTGTTCGATCACGGCGGCCTGCTCGGGTTGCAGCGAGCCTACGTCGGCGATGGCGTCGATCTCGCCGGTTTGCAGCGCAGCCAGGCGGGTGTTGGCATCGGCGATGTATTTGAAGGTCACTTTTTCCAGCTTGGGAGTTGCGCCCCAGTAATCGTCGTTGCGCGCCAAAATGATGCTATCACCCTCGATGTATTCGACGAATTTGAAAGGCCCGGTGCCCACCGGCGCGGCAGGCCGACCGTCGTCGCCCAGGGCGTTGGGTGAGATCATGGCGCTGGAAAAGTAGGCGATGAGCTGGGGCAGGTTGGGGGTGGGCGCTTTCATGACAAAACGCACGCTGTACTCGTCTACTTTTTCCAGCGTCTCCAGGTTGGGCAGGGTGGCGTCGTATTCTTGTTGCAGCGCGGGCACGTTGAGCAGCACGGCGTCGGCGTCAAAGGGGGTGCCATCGTGGAATGTCACGCCCTGGCGAAGCTGAAAGGTCCATTGGCTGCCATCGGGGCTCATGTCCCAGGATGTGGCCAGCACGGGCCGGGCGATCATGTCGTTATCCAGGATGACCAGCGGCTCCCAGACGCCCAACGATCCATGCACGATGTACCACTCGGTGGCGCCGTAGTACAGGTTTCGCCCCAGGCCGATGGTCAGCTCTTGGGGAACCGGCGCTGCCGTGGGCTCCGGGATTGCCGTGGCGGGCAGAGGCGCAGCGATGTGGCTGGGTTCTGGGGTGGCCTGACAGGCGGTGATAAACAGCAGGCCGAGGATCAGCGTAGCATAAAAAGCTTTGCGAAACGGCGTCTTCATTGACGGGGTTCTCCTTTGTTTGGGTTTTGAAAGGCGTTCAGTGGGAATGGTGGTGGTGCTCCAGGTGGACGGGGCCGCCCAACTCGTCCAGCGCCGATTGCAGCGCGGCGTTCACCTGCTGCATCGCTTCGGCGGCGCGGCGGATGGTTTGCGCGGCGGCGGCGTACCCGGCGGCGGTGGCCTTTTCGGCCCAGGCTTCGAACTCTCCGGCGTGCTCCTGATTGTGTTCCATCCAGTGGGGCAGCAGGGCGCGCAGTTTCTCTACGTCGTTCATCGATAGTCTCCTCGATTTCAGGCTTCAGACGTCAACATGACGCGGTGTTTGAGCAGATCGATGCTCTTGAGTTTCCCCTTTACTTCTTTGGGTTCTTCGAAAAAGGTGCGCAGCAGGACGCCCTCTTTTGTCGGTTCCAGCCAGATCACGTCTTCCATGATTTTTTCCTGATCCAAATAAACGGTTGCCTGACACATCGTTTTCCTCCCTCAGTCGTTGGTGTTGCGGCATAACCTTTCAGGGGGAGCCGAAAATTTTCACCCCAAAGGCCAAGACGCCAAGAAAAAAGAAAACGCCAATTCAAGAACGATTTTCCTTCCGAATCTTTGTGTCCTGGTGGTTAGAAAAGGCTCCATCTGAACACTTGCGTTTCAGCTATTGCCTGGCCTGGCATTCCTGGCAAAGGCCCGGCACAGACAGGCGGTTCAGGTCGGCTTCGAAGCCATATTCCTGACGCAGGAGCATGGCCAACGGCCGCGCCAGGTCCAGGTCGGCGCCGATAACCTGGCCGCAGGCGCTGCATATCAGGTGCATGTGCAGGCCGTGAACGGTCAATAGTTTGTAGACGCGCTGCCCATCGCCCGGCTCCAGGCAAGAGATCATCTGGAATCCTTCGAGCAGGTCGAGGGTGCGATAAACGGTCGAGATGTCCACCGAGCTACTCAGGGCAGAGACGCGATGGTAGATCTCGTCGGCTGTGGCAAACTCGTCCATATGGTGCATAACCGAGAGCACCATTTCGCGTTGCGGCGTCAGGCGGAAGCCCCGCTCGTGTAGTTTTTTGAAAAAAAACTCTTCACAGGACATTGTTGCCTTCCTTTGCTGTTGCAATCAATTGCAACAATTATACCACACTTGTGACGGATGGGCAAATCGGGAGGGGCAAGGGGTGTCAGACGGCGCGGCGTGGGCTGTGTTGCGCCAGCAGGTCTGCGGTGCGGGCGGCGATGTGCTGCCAGGTGAACTGCTGCGCCAGTGCGGCTGCGCCCCGGCCGAGGCGCTGGCTCAGAGCCGGATCGACGGCCAGGCGGCGCACGGCAGCGGTCAGGGCGTCGATGTCGCCGGGTGGGGCGAGCAGGACGTTCTCACCGTCGCGCAGTTCGGGCAGGGGGATGCGGGGCTGGGTGGTGACGATGGGTCGGCCGTGGGCCAGGGCGGCCATGAAACTGCCCCGCCGGAACGACGCGCCGTCCTCGTAAGGCAGCAGGCAGGCATCGGCGGCCAGCAGGTTGGCCGAGACCTCGCCGGTGGGGATAAAGCCGGTGCGGTGGACGCGCGCGCTCAGTCCGAGCCGGTCGATGAGTGCCTCGATGTGCAACAAATAGGCCCGGTTGGTGGGATCGGAGGCGCCCACCTGCCCGCCGATCAGCAACAGGTGTGGGCTTTGTCCGGGTGGCGGGTGGAGGGTCAGTTGGAGCAGGGTGCGTATGAGCGTCTCGCCGCCTTTGGTGGGGTTGAGAAAGCCAAAGTAGGCCAGCAGCAGATCGCCGGGGGCAAAGCCCTGGCGAGCGCGCCAGGCGGCGCGGTCGTAGCCGGGCGGCGGCCCGGCGGCGATGTTGCTGCCGATGGGGACGAGATCGGTTTTGGTGGTCAGGGGCGGGTAGCGGCTCAGGGTGAGCTGGTCTTCCTGGTTGGTCACGATGGCGGCGTCGGCCCAGCGGGCCAGGGCCAGCACGGCCTGCCAGCGCAGCGGGCCGGCCTTGGGAAAGAGATAGGGCACTTTGAGATCGTGATAGGTGACGGCGATGGCGGGCCGGTGCGGCAGCCGGCGCAATCGCCAGGGGAGCAGGTGCACCGCCGGGCGCATGGCATAGGCCGCCGCCTGATACTGGAGGTTGACGGCCTCGGGCTGGTGCGCGGCGATCCAGCGGCTCACATCACGCCAGCAGCTCCAACCCCAATGGCGCACGGCGCGGTGAACGGTGTAGGGCTCGTTGGGCTCGTCGGGGGCGCGCGGGCCCGGCGTGGTGAGCACGTGGGTCTCGTGGCCCTGAACGGCCAGCTCGCGGGCCAACTCGCGGGTGAAATCACCCACGCCGCCCTGCATGGGGGGAAATTCGCCGGTGATGAGACAGATTTTCATGCTCGTGAGGTGGTTTTAAAAGGGGGCAAACCCCATCTCATCGCGGAAGGCGGCCAGCAAAAAGTTGTATTCTTCTTCCAGCACGCGGCGATGCCCGGCTTCAAAATCGGCCAGGAATTCAAACATCTCTTTGCCGGCGGGATCGTCGATTTGTCCGGCAGCGCGCCGGTAAAAGTTCACGGCATCCTGTTCGATGAGCACGGCGGTGCGCAGGGCGGTGAGTTCTGAGGTGTGGGCGCTGATGTCCACGATGTGCTCTTTTGCAAAGATGGGCAGCCCTGCGGCAGCGTCTGGTATTTCTTTTGTCTGAGGCAGTTGCTGCGGCAGCCAGTGACCATCGCGGCGCAGGGAAGCTGCTTGTGCTTCCAGCCATTCGCGGTGGCCGATCTCGTCCTGGGCCACGTTCTGAAAGAGGGCTTGGGTGCGCGGGTGTTGCGCCTGGGCTGCGGCGCGGGTGTAGAACTCGTAGCCGTCTATTTCGGTCTGGATGGCCATGCGCAGGGCCACCAGGTTTTGGTTGACGCTCTGGCTCACAGATCCTCTCCTTCTCGATTGAGCAGCCCTTGCCAGTGCTGCCGGTAGAGCAGCGATTCATAATTCTGCATCACCAGGTCGAAATGGGTCTGTTCGGCCCGGGCCAGGTGTTGTAACACCAGTTCACCCACGGCATCGACGGTGACCTCCAGGGCCTGGCGATAGGCTTTATAACTGTTGTCCTCCATCTCCAGGGCGATGATCAACGCGTCCAGTTCTTTGTCATCGGGGCGGGTGTACTGGCGCAGCTTTTCGCGGGCTGCGCCAAAGAGGGTCTGAAAGTCGTCCAGCGGGCCGGAGCGTATGCCTGCCGGGGCCACCCAACCCTTGCCGCCGGTGAGGGCGTCGATCTGCATGTGCACGATGCGCTCGTGTTCCAGTTCTTCCTCGGCCAGGAAACGATACATCTCTTGTCCGCGAGGGTCCTGAACTTGTTCCGCAGCGTCGAGGTAAAAACGATGGGTATCGATTTCGTTTTGGCGGGCTTGCTGCAGGATGTTGAGGACCAGTGCATGGTTGTTGGTCATGTCGAATCTTCTCCCTGGTGTGCAGTTTGTGCTCTGGCCTGGGTGGGTTCTTGCCTGCCTGTCTGATGGTCTTCCCAACGGGCCAGCACGAACAGCAGCGATGACAGCCGGTTGAGGTAAGCCATCAACTCTGTGTCAGACCGCTCGTCCTGGTGGGCCAGGCGGGCCACCGCTCGTTCGGCGCGCCGCACCACGGTGCGGGCCAGGTGCAGCGCGGCACTGGCAGGGCTATCGCCGGGGACGACAAAGCCACGCAGCGGCGGCAGGTCTCGATCCAGCGCGTCGATGGTGCGTTCCAGCCACCGAGTGCGATCGCGGGGCAAGCCGGCCACTCTCTGCGCAGCTTTAGGTGTGGCGGCGGCCAGTTCGGCCATCACGTGATACAGGTCGCGCTGGACGTCGAGTAAGACCTGCTGGGTATGGGGGGCCTGGGCTGCGGCCCGGGCCAGGCCCAGGACCGCCTGGGCCTCATCGACAGCGCCGTACGCTTCCGGTCGTGGATCGTATTTGGCCACACGCTCCGCGCCCAGGAGGCTGGTATAACCGTCATCGCCTTTGCCGGTGTACATCCTGGTCATTTTTTGTCCCTGTCGCTGCTGTGCCCTGGAAACACGCGGGCGTCCGGATCGATGTGGGTTTTGGCAAAGTTGACCGCCACGGCAGCCTCGGCGGTGGCGGTGGCGATGAGCTTGATCTTGCCCTCGTAGGTGGTGATGTCGCCCACGGCATACACGCCGGGCAGGTTGGTTTGCATGTTGCCGCCGACCAGAATCGAGTTCTGGACGATCTGAAGGCCCCATTCTTTGATGGGCCCCAGATTGGCCAGGAATCCCAGCCCCAAT
Organism: Chloroflexota bacterium; assembly: GCA_049324835.1. Taxonomy (GTDB): domain Bacteria; phylum Chloroflexota; class Anaerolineae; order CAYNKW01; family CAYNKW01; genus JBMOMT01. The sequence goes on from JBMOMT010000024.1 coordinate 71,092, forward strand.
ACCACGGCATCGACGTCCAGGGTGAGCTCCTGGTTGTTCCGATTGTCAAAGATGGTGGCGGCTTGCACGCGATCCTCGCCGTGGAGGGCCTTTAACTCGTGAAACAGGTAGATTTTGCTGGGTGAGCCCAGGAGCTCCTGGATCGATCCCTCGTGGGCGCGGAATCGATCGCGGCGGTGGACGAGTGAGACCTGGCGGGCGATGCCCAGCAGGCCGAGCGACCAATCGAGGGCGGTGTCGCCGCCGCCGATGACCAGCACCCGCTTGCCGCGAAAGGCGTCCAGGTCTTTGACGAAATAGTAGACGCCTTTGCCTTCCATACGTTTCAGATCTGGCAGATCCAGCGTGCGCGGCACAAAGGCGCCCACACCGGCGGCGATGATGGCCGCGCGTGACAGGTGAACGTTGCCCGGTTCGGTGGTCAGCTCGATGAGGCCATCCTCTCGTGGATGCAGCCGGATCACCTTTTCGTTGAGGCAAACTGTGGGCCCAAAGGCCATAGCCTGCTCCACCTGGCGGTCGACGAAATCTCGGGCCAGGACTTGGGGAAAGCCGGGGATGTCATAGATGTACTTGTCGGGGTAGAGGGCGGCCAATTGGCCGCCGAGCTGGGGCAGGCTGTCGATGATCTTGGTCCTGGCCGATCGCAGCCCGGCATAGAATGCCGCAAACAGGCCAGACGGGCCGCCGCCGACGATGGTAATGTCGAAAATGTCTTGAGGGGTCACGCGCTCGTTCTCCTCGGTATATGGGGTATGGCGCTCCATTTTATCCCAAAGCAGGGGAAAATGCAACCAGGAAGCGTGTGTTGGGAGTGCGTCCACACAAAAAACGAGGGGGCATCGCCCCCTCGTATGCCACAGGCCACGGTGATGACGTTTCAAGCCAGGGCGCGCAGCGCAGCCAGCAGGGCCAGATATTCTTCGCGGCAGTTGCCGCAACGATCCAGATGATCCTGCACCAGAGGCATGGCCTCGGCGGCGTTCTTGCCCACCAACTCCATCTCGACGAAACGATCCAGTTGCTCGAAACATTCGTTGCAACCGATCTCGTCGGAATGGGTCGAGACGATGCTCTGCATCATGCTTTTGAGCAGGGCCACGTCCAAAGCGCGCCCGGCGTTATCTTTTGGGTCAGGTGGGTTTCGCTTGAACCGGCTAAAGAATCTTTTCAAAGCCATTGGCTGTGTCCTCTAGGATTCAAAGGCGGCCAGCACGTCCTGAGGTGAAAGGCCTTCCGCTTCCATTCGCTGTTTGAGGCGCTGACGGGCGTCGTGCAGCAGTTTGTACAGCGCGTTGCGATTGCTGCCCATGCGCCGGGCGACTTCGGCCAGCGGCATGCCGTGAACCCGAACGGCCAGCAATGCCTGGCGTTGCTTTTCGGTCAGCTCGGTGGTGATGATATGCTGCAGGGCGTTCAGCATGTGGCGTTGCAGGGCCTGTTTTTCCGGCCCGGCAGACAGGTCCACCAGTGTATCGGGCGCAAAGTCGGTGTGGGTTGATTCGGTCAGCTCTTGGAGGGACACATTTTGCCAGCGGCGGCGGCGCAGCTCGGTAAAGGCCACGTGCACGGCGATCTTTTGCGCCCAGGTGGTGAAGCGGCTCTCGCCCCGAAACGAATCCAGCCCGGCGAGGATTTTCAGCAGTGCGTCCTGGGCGAAATCCTCCAGGGCGTCCTGATCCACCTTGGGCCAGCTCGCCAGGGCATAACGCAGGCCTTGCACCAACAAACTCCGCAACTCGGACAGAGCCTGGCCGGGTTCTGGGCTTCGCAGGGCCGATAGCCATTGCTCGTTTGAACGTTGGGGCATGGGGCCTCTCCTCACGAACGGTGAGGGCATTATATCACCAAGCGCGCCGTCGGGCAAACCTTCACGTTTCTCGTTTGACAGACCATCGCTCCCGTGTTATAATCTTGACCAAACATTTGTTTGATTGTTGGACGGCAGTGACAGGTGAGACGATGAGCGCACGACGGGAAGAAATTCTGCTGGAAGCCGCCAGAGTGTTTCAGGAAAAGGGCTATCGGGGCACCACGGTGCAGGATATCGCCGAGGCCGTTGGCATGCTCAAGGGTAGTCTGTATTATCACTTTGCCAACAAAGAAGAAATCTTTTACGAGATCGTCCACGATCCACTGTACCATTTTGTGAGTCAGATGGCCGAAGTGGTGGCTCTGGATCTTGGGGCGGCGGAAAAACTCTGCACAGCGTTGCGTTATCACCTCTCTGCTTTCGACGCCCACCTGCCTGGTGTGCAGGTGTTGCTGCGTGAGAACCTGGATACGATGGACGGCCAGCGTTGGGCGGTGATCCAGGCCCTGTGGCGGGAACATCGTGAATTATGGGAGACCATCTTGCGCCAGGGCATGGAGAGTGGCGCCTTTCGCCCCGATCTCGATGTAAAGGTGGTCACGCTGGGCATTCTGGGCATGTGTAACTGGATGCATCGCTGGTATCACCAGGATGGTCGGCTGACGAGCCAGCAGATCGCGGACATCTGGGCCGCAATGGTTTTGGATGGTATTTCCAGGTAACAGGCGGGCAGTGAATCATGACGGTGTGTACGAATCGAGGCCAGAGATGAGCGGTGCGCTCGATGGTATCCAGGTGCTCGATCTTGCGCGGCTGCTGCCGGGGCCTTATTGCTCCATGATCCTGGCCGATCACGGTGCACAGGTGTTGCACATCGAAGCGCCGCACCTGGCCCACGATCCGTTCCCCGTGCCGACGTTGCATCGCAACAAGCGCCACATGAGCCTCAACCTCAAAACCGATCTGGGACGTGAGGTCTTTTACCGGCTGGCAGCACAGGCCGACGTGGTGTTGGAGGGCTTTCGTCCGGGCATCACCGCCCGCCTGGGAGTAGATGACGAGGCGCTACGGCGATTGAACCCGCGCCTGGTCTATTGTTCGATCAGCGGCTATGGCCAGACCGGCCCACGCCGTGATCAGCCGGGCCACGACGTGAACTATATGGCCTACGGCGGCGCATTGAGTCTGATGGGGCCGCCTGGGAAGCCGCCGCTCATCCCCGGCTTGCAGATGGCCGATATTCTTGCCGGGCTGAACGCCGCCGTGGGCATCCTGCTGGCGCTGCTGGCCCGCCAGAGCAGCGGCGCAGGCCAATACATAGACGTGGCCATGACCGATAGTATTCTGGCCGCTCTGACTCTGCCGGCTACCCTGTACTGGCTCACCGGCCAGCCGCCTGCCCCCGCCGATTGGCTCCTGGCGCACCATTACCCCTTTTACGACACCTACGAGACCGCCGACGGTAAATACCTGGCGGTCGGCGCCATTGAGCGGAGCTTCTGGCAGGTTTTGTGCCAGCACCTGGGCAAACCCGAATACGGGCCGTTGCAATACGACGAGTCGCGGCGGCCCGAGATGACCGCTTTTCTGCAGCGAACCTTTAAACAGAAAACGCGCGACGAATGGCTGATCGATTTGGGCCAACTGGCGGCCTGTGTCGCGCCGGTGCTGGAATTGCCGGAAGCGCTGCGCGACGAGCAGGCCCTGGAGCGGCAGATGCTGGTGACGGTGACGCATCCGACGCAGGGTGAAATGCCGCTGTTGGGGGTGCCGATCAAGCTCGGCGGCACGCCCGGTGAGGTGCGCTCGCCGCCGCCAGAGTTTGGACAGCATACCCGGCAGGTGCTGCACGGCCTGGGTTATTCGGACGAACAGATCGAGCAAATGAAGACAGAGGGGGTTATCTGATATGTTCAAGACGCGCGTCACCGAACTTTTTGGCATCGAGTATCCCATCGTCGGCGGCTGCATGATGCACATCTCTGGGCCGGAATTTGTGGCCGCCATCTCGAACGCCGGCGCACTGGGCATGATGGCCTCGGCCATGTTTATCACTCAGGACGATTTTCGACAGGCGGTGCGCCGGGTACGAGCACTCACCGACAGGCCCTTTGGCGTCAATCTGAGCCTCTTTCCGGCGCTGCGGCCCATCGACAACGACCTGTACGTCCAGGTCATTCTAGAAGAGGGTGTGCCTGTCGTCGAGACGAGCGGTTACCGGCCGCCGACCGATTTGTTGGAGAGGCTCCGGGGCGGCCATGTCAAGTTGATGCACAAATGTGTCAGCGCGCGCCACGCCGTCAGCGCCCAGCGGGCCGGCGTGGACGCCGTGACGGTCTTTGGCACCGAAGGCGGCGGTCACATTGGCGAGCTGGGGCTCACCACTTTGACTCTGGTGCCCCGCACCGCCGATCTGCTGGACATTCCGGTGCTGGCGGCGGGCGGCATCGCCGATGGCCGGGGTCTGCTGGCCGCGCTGGCCCTGGGCGCAGAGGGCGTGACCATCGGCACGCGCCTGCTGCTCACGGACGAGTGTCCCATTCACCCTCATCTCAAGCAGGCGTTGATCGCGGCTGCCGAAAACGATACGCTGCCGGTGCTCAGCTCGGTGCACAACACCCTGCGGGCCTGGAAGAACGCCGCCGCTCTACGCGTGGCCGATCTGGAGGCCAGAGGAGCCGAATTGTGGGAGATCCTGGCGGTGGTGGCCGGCTCTGCCACCAAAAAAATGTACGAGGACGGCGAGGTCGATTCGGGGGTGATCGCCTGCAGTCAGAGCATTGGCCTGGTGAACGACATCGGGTCGGTGGCAGAGGTGATCCGGGGCATGGTTCAGCAGGCCGAGACGCTGCGGCAGCGATTGGCGGTTTAGGAGGGCAGTGCGATGACATCTGATGTGGTGCTTTGTGAAAAATTCGATGGCGTGGCCACCGTCACGCTCAATCAACCGGCCACCCTCAACGCCATTACCATCGACACCCTGGACAGGCTGCGGCACATCGTCGATGACGTGGCCCGCGATCCCGACGTGCGAGCGGTGATCCTCACCGGCGCCGGACGAGGTTTTTGCTCAGGAGCCAACCTGATGGGTGGATCGGCGCAGACGCTTGCCAGCGGCGGCATGGGTGTACGCTCGATCATTCTGACCATGAACAACGTGCTGATGGACATCGTGGAGATGGAAAAGCCGTGGCTGGCGGCGGTCAACGGGCCGGCGGTGGGAGCAGGTTGCAGTCTGGCGCTGGCTTGTGATCTGGTTGTGGCCGCCGAATCGGCCTATCTGGCGGCTGGTTTTGTCAAGGTCGGCATGGTGTTGGATATGGGTAGCACCTTTTTGTTGCCCCGATTGGTCGGTTTGCGCCGCGCAGCCGAGATGGCCCTGCTGGGCGAGCGGGTCTATGCCCCCCAGGCGGTGACACTGGGCCTGATCAACCGTGCCGCGCCCGACGACGCTCTGATGGATACCGCTCGCGAGTGGGCGGCGCGACTGGCCGCCGGCCCCACGCTGGCCATCGGCGCCATCAAGCTGGGCCTGCAACGTGGCCTGACCGGCTCTCTGCGTGACGCCCTTTATTGGGAAGCCATGATGCAATCGCTCGTGGCCCAAACCGAGGACGCCGCCGAGGGTTTCATGGCCTTTCTCCAGAAACGCCCCCCGGATTTTAAAGGCCGTTAGTGCGACACAAGTCGATTGGAAAGGCTGAAAGGGTTGCTTCTCAGCCTGTTTGCGCCTGGCATCGGAGGATTTATTGGAAAGCCTCTTTTCCCCCAAGAGCATCGTCATCATCGGCATCTCGCCCCGGCCCGGCAATTTGGGTCAGGGGGTGTTGCTCAATCTGAGTGAGCATGGTTATCGCGGCCAGATCTATCTGGTTGGGCGCGGCGGCCAGGAATACGCCGGCCTGCCGGTGCATCAGACGGTCGATCAACTGCCGCCGGGCATCGATCTGGCGGTGATTCTCACGCCGGCCTCCACCGTGCCGGCCTATCTGGACGCCTGCGGTCGGCAAGGCATTCGCCGCGCCTGCATCGAGAGCAGCGGCTTTGGTGAGTTCACCGAGGGGGGGCCGGCCCTGGAGGCGCAGGTGGTGGAGGTGGCCCGCAAGTGGGGCATCCGTTTCACCGGCCCCAACGGCCTGGGCGTGATCAACCTGGCGGCGGGGGTGTGTGTGCCGTTTGCCCCTATGAGCCGCGACTGGGTGCGCCCGGGGCCGGTCTCGGTGCTGGCCCAAAGCGGCGGCCTCATCCAGCATGCGGCCAGTTTGCTCACCGCTGCCGGATTGGGCATCAACAAGGGCGTCAGCCTGGGCAACAAGGTCGATCTGAACGAGAACGATTTTCTGACCTATCTGCTGGACGACGCCAGCACCGAGGTTATCTGGCTTTATCTGGAAGGCCTGGCCGACGGTCGTCGGCTGATCGAGCTGGCCCGGTCGGCGTGCAAGCCGATTCTGCTGCTCAAGGCGGGGCGGGGCCAGGCCAGTCGAGAGATATTACGTTCCCACGCGGCGGCGCTGTCCAGCGACGACCGGGTGGTCAGCGCGGCGGCCCGCCAGGCCAACATCATCCGCGTGGACGATTTCCGCGAGATGGTCAATCTCACGCGGGCCTTTCTTTTGCCGCCGATGCGGGGAAACGATCTGCTCATCTTTTCCCGCTCTGGCGGCACGGCGGTCATGGCTGCCGACGCTGCCGAGGCGCACGGTTTTTGTCTGGTTGAGGTGCCGCCATCGTTTCTGCAGCAGGTCCGCCGCTGCAACCGGGCCGATGTCATCACGCCCACCAACCCGATCGATTTAGGAGCCATGTTCGACGTCGACGCCTGGGTGCGTCTGCTCGAAGAGGGTATCCGCAGCCTGCACCCCCACGCGGCGCTGATGGCCTACATCTATACCCCCTCCTGGGAGGCCGATAAGGCGCGGCGTGTGGCAGAGGCCCTGCGCGACCTGGGCCGCCGCATCCAGATACCGTTGTTGGTTTGTCCTACGGCCAAGGTAGAAGAGATCGACGCGCTGGAAAAGAGCCTGGGTTACCCGATCTTTCGTGAGGTGGGCGATACCATCCGGGCGCTGGCCGTGGCGCGCGATTGGCATGGCCGGGCAGACCGGTTTGGGCGCGAGGGTACCGCTGCTCCCATCACCAGGAGCGACGGCGATGTGCTGTGTCGACCCTGCACACTCGACGGGGCGTTGCGGTTGTTAGAGATGTATGGCGTTCAAACGGCGCCGTGGGCTGTGGCAGGCACAGTGGAAGAGGCGGCCGAGGCCGGCAAGCGGCTGGGCTACCCGCTGGTCTTGAAGGTGATCTCGGACGAGATCAGCCACAAGACCGACGTGGGCGGCGTGGCGTTGAATATCGTCGACGAGGCTGCGCTGCGTCATCGGTGGGCGGCGATAGAGGCCTCGATCCGGGCCTGTGCGCCGCAGGTGGTTCTCAATGGAATGCTGGTGCAAAAGATGATCGCCGGTGGGCGGGAGATGATCCTGGGCGCGCGGCGCGACGCCACCTTTGGGCCGGTGGTGCTGTTTGGTCTGGGGGGCATCTATGCCGAGGTGTTTGACGATGTGAGCCTGCGTGTGGCGCCGTTGAGCCGTCTCGACGCCGAAGAGATGATCACCCAGGTGCGCGCCAGTCGGTTGTTGTGCGGTGTGCGAGGCCAACGACCCGCCGATGTTGCAGCGCTGGTGGAGGCGCTGTTGAGCCTCTCGCAACTGATGGTCGAGCACGCTGAAATTTCAGAGATAGACATCAACCCGCTTCTTGCTCTGGAAAAGGGCGCGCTGGCTGCCGATGCGCGGGTCGTCGTCGCTCAAGGGTTATAGTCGCTGTTTTTGCGACTTGTTTGCAACTTGCCAAATCGGAGTGAGGGCGGTATAATCCCCGCGTCCAGAATATCGAGGAAGACCCCTCCACGACGTTGTGGGGCTTCCTTCCAATTCATGATAGGGAGGAGGTGAACCAAATGGCGATGATGATCACCGAGGAGTGCATCATGTGTGGCGCGTGCGAACCCGAGTGCCCGGTGGGGGCTATTTCTGAAGGAGATGACACCTATGTCATCGACCCCAACGTGTGTGTCGAGTGTGAAGGTTATCACGACGAACCACAATGTGCCTCCGTCTGCCCGTCAGATGCCATCGTGAAGGCCTGATTACGGCTTTTACTCGGAAAGAAAACAAACCCGCTCTTCAAGAGCGGGTCTTTTTTTTTGTGGCGTTTGGGCTTACGCTTGCTGGCTCAACACCAGCGCCAGCGCGCCCAGCAGGCCCACGTCGTCGCCCAGGTCGGCGAGCACGATGGGGGTGTCGCGCCAATAGTGTTCGGTGATGCTCCGCGCGCGCACGATCTGGCGGGCCGGCTCCAGAAGGAGATCGCCGGCCTTGCTGACGCTGCCGCCGATGATGATCATTTCGGGGTTGAACAGATGGAGCAGGGTCACCAGGCCAAGCCCCAGGTAGGCGCCGGCCTGGGAGAACACGTCCATCGCCAGAGGATCACCCTCCTGGGCGGCCTGGTTCAGCAGCCTGGCGGTGATGGCCTCGGCGTTGCCCTGGGCCAACGCCAGGGCGCGGCTGCTTTCTCCGGCCAGAATGCGTTGCCTGGCGGCGCGGGCGATGGACGGCCCGGACGTCTGCGCTTCCAGGCAGCCAGGGCTGCCGCAGCCGCACAGCGGGCCATCGGGCCGAACCTTGATATGGCCCAGTTCACCCGCCAGTCCTTGAGCCCCCAGAAGCAGTTTATTGTCGACAATGATGCCGCCGCCCACGCCGGTGCTGATGGTGATGTAGATCAGATGCCTTTTGCCCTGACCGGCGCCGAACCACTGCTCGGCCAGGGCAGCCAGGTTGGCGTCGTTACCGACCAGAGTGGGGATGCCCAGCCGCTGCTGGATGGTATCGCGCAGGGGATAGTTCTCCCAGCAGGGGATGTTGGGCGCTTCCAGCACCACACCGCGCCAGGGGTCCAGCGGCCCGGGGGCGGTCACTCCGATGTGCTCCACGGCGGTATCGGCCGGCCAGACCTGGCGGATGGCCCGCTCGATGCGGTCCATGACGGCCGCACTGCCTTCCTGTGGGGCGGTGGCATCGGCCACGCGATGGTAGATTGTGCCCTGGGCATCACACAAGGCGGCCCGGATCTGTGTGCCGCCAATGTCGACAGCGATAAGGTAGGGCTTCATGCGTTTCGTTCGTTCCTTCGTTTGTGCGATGGTCGGCAGCCAGACGATGAACGTGTTGCCCTGATCGGTCTGACTCTTGATGCCGATGCCGGTGAAGTGGCCTCCTGGGTTATGGCTGCCGCCTGGGACGGTATTGAATGGCCTCTGCCAGGTGGGCCGTCTGAAGCTGTTCACTGCCGGCCAGATCGGCGATGGTGCGGGCCAGTTTGAGAATGCGGTGATAGGCGCGGGCGCTCATGCCCAGTTGTTGCATGGCCGCCTTGAGCAGTGCTTTGCCGGTTTCATCCACCGGGCAGAACTGGCGCACCTCGGCCGGGCCCATGTCGGCGTTGCATTGCAGGCTGGCGTTGCCGCGAGTGTCCAGATGTGCAAAGCGCTCTTGCTGGCGTTGACGCGCGGCCTCCACCCGCCGACGGATGGCGCTGCTCGATTCGCCCAGGCGGTCGTCGGATAGTTTGGTATATTCGACGCGCGGCACGTCGACGTGGATGTCGATGCGGTCCAGCAGTGGGCCAGAGATACGTTTCTGGTAACGACTGACCATCGACAGGCCGCACGTGCAATTGTGGGTTGGATCGCCGTACCAGCCGCAGGGGCAGGGGTTCATGGAGGCAATCAGCATAAAGTTGGCAGGAAACGATAACGCGCCTGCCGCGCGAGAAATGGTCACCACCCGATCTTCCATGGGCTGGCGCAGCACCTCCAGCGTGCGCGTGCCGAATTCGGGCAGTTCGTCGAGAAACAGCACCCCCCGGTGGGCCAGCGATATCTCGCCGGGGCGGGGCCAGCGGCCGCCGCCCACCAGACCGGCATGGCTGATGGTGTGGTGCGGGGCGCGGAAGGGTCGATGCCGCATCATGGGTGTGTCGGGGGGCAGCAGATCGGCCACCGAGTAGATGCGGGTGATGTCGAGGGCTTCCTCCAACGTCAGGCGCGGCAGGATGGAGGGCATGGATCGAGCCAGCAATGTCTTGCCCGCGCCGGGTGGGCCGGTCATGAGCAGGTTGTGCCCACCTGCCGCTGCCACCTCCAGCGCCCGTTTGACGTGTTCCTGGCCCTTGATCTCGGCCATGTCACTGGCATAGGGCGCCATCTCGTCGACGTTATAGTTCAGGTCGGGTTTCAGCGGCGAGATGGGGGCAAAACCGTTGAGGTGCGCTACCAGTGAGGCCAGGCTGTTCAGCGGGATGACGTCGATGCCCTGTACCAGGGCTGCTTCTGGGGCATCCATCGCCGGCACGTACAACGAGCGGATGCCCTGCTCGCGGGCCAGGGAGGCCATGGGCAGCACACCGCTGACGTGGCGCAGGCTGCCGTCGAGGGAGAGCTCGCCGATAAAGAGGGCCTTTTCGTCCGGGGGAAAGAGCTGCTCCGAGGCCACCAGGATGCCCACGGCGATGGGCAGGTCGTAGGCCGGGCCTTCCTTGCGTAGGTCGGCGGGAGCCAGGTTGACGGTGAAGCGTTTGCTGGGGAAGAATAGGCCGCTGTTTTTTATCGCTGCCCGCACCCGTTCACTCGATTCGCGCACAGCGGCGTCGGGCAGGCCGACCAGCAGCAGGCCGGGCAGGCCACGGGACGTATCGACTTCGACCTCGACGATGGTGCCTTCCAGGCCGACGATAGCGCAACTGGAGATTTTGGCCAGCATGCCTCTTCCTCCCCCTGTGACTGATCGCGGTGAGCGCAGCGGTATTATAGCACGGTGAGACGAGTGGAGCAAAACCAAAGGCTCAGTTCTTTTGGTTGTGGGCTGTCGAGCGAAGCGCCGCCTGATGGGTGAGGTCCAGGGCGCGTTGGAGCCCCACGGTGGGTAAAATCTCGCAGCCCCTGGCAGGCCGGATGTGCCAGCCCTTGGGGCCGAGGGTGATCTCGATCCAGAGCCGTTGGCTCAGGCTCTCTTCGGTCACGTCGACGAGAAGCATGCCTTTGTGGCGCTGTGGATCAAAAACAAAGTCGAGGAACACCACGTCCACGTCAGTATGGGCGTCGACAGGCTGAAAGGTATGGGGATCGAAATGTTTCAGTCGGTAGGTTTTCAGTTTGCTGCCCCTCAGAGCTCGTTCACCGATGGCCCACCACCAGGCCAATGGAGAAAAGTAGACTGTAGACCAGTTCGAGGCGCGCCGTATCGGCCAGGGCCTTGTTGAGCGGTCGACCTTTCTGCTGCCATACGCCCTGGATCGGTGACCGCAGCAGGGGCAGCGACAGCCAGCAGAGCAGGGCAGACCAGGGCGCCACCCCCGCCCACCACAGGATCGGTGCTGCGGCGTAGGCCAGCCCCACCAGCAGCAGGTACTCGATCCGCGCTCCACGCTGGCCCAAACGCACGGCCAGCGTGCGTTTGCCCACGGCCCGATCGGTTTCGATGTCGCGCAGGTTGTTGACCACCAAAATGGCCGTCGCCAAGAGGCCAACCGGCGCCGAGGCCCAGATCGCCGTCGCGCTCAGCGTGCGGGCCTGGACGTAATAGGTGCCGCAGACGGCCACTGGCCCGAAAAAGATAAAAACAAACAGATCACCCAGGCCGTGGTAACCCAGCGGAAAGGGCCCACCGGTGTAGGCGATAGCTGCTGCAACGGACAGCCCGCCGATGACGATAACCGGCCAGCCGCCCGCAGCGGCGAGGTAGAGGCCCAGCAGCGCCGCCAGCCCAAAGACCAGCCACATGCCACGCAGCACCTGTTGTGGCGTCAGCAGGCCGGCCTGTGTGACGCGCAGCGGGCCGAGCCGGTCGGTGGCATCGGCGCCTGTTTTGAAATCGAACACGTCGTTGGCCAGGTTGGTGCCGATCTGTAGCAGCAGTCCGCCTGTCAGCGCCGCCAGCGCCGGGCCTGGTCTAAAGCTGTCCTGGCTGAAGGCCGCTGCCGTCCCGACGATCACCGGCCCTATCACAGCCGGCAGCGTCCTGGGTCGCGCCGCCCATAACCAAACCTGTAGCCGGCCCGGCGAGTGAGTCTGTGGCGTCATTTGGCCTCCCGCCAGGGGCACAGCCGCCGATCCAATGCGTCGATGGCAAAATAGAGCGCCAGGCCCAGCAGGCTCATCGCCAGTACGCCGCTGTACATCTGGGGATACTTGAGCGCGCCCCAGGTTTCAGTGACGATGTAGTAGCCCAGGCCGCTGGTGGTGGCAAAACTTTCGGCGATGAACAGCACCGCCACTGCCGTGCCGACGCTGATGCGTAATGCCGTCAGGACTGCCGGGATGGCCGCCGGCAAGTAGACGTAACGGTACAACGCTCGCCGCCCGGCGCCGATGCTACGCACCGAGAGGATCAGTTCCGGGCGCAGGTCAGCGGCGGCATCTCGCACGACGACCAGGATCTGGAAAAAGAGGATCAACGTGATGAGGAATATCTTGCTCAGATCGCCGGAGCCGAGCAATACCAAAATAACCGGCAAAAAGACGATCTTGGGGATGGGATAGACGATGTACAACAGCGGCGCCAAAATACGGTTGAGGGCGGCGATCTGTCCCAGTCCCAGTCCCAGTGGCACAGCGAGCAGCACCGAGAGCACGGTGGCGGCGATGACGCGCCAGGCGCTGGTCAGCAGGTGGCGGCCCAGATCACCCAAGATGTTCTCGCCAAAGGCCATCATCACCCGACCGGGCGGTGGAAAGACGGGGCGGTCGATGGCCCAGGAGAGCAACTGCCAGAGGATCAGTGTCAGTACCACGCCGATGGCCAGATCACGCCAGCGCATGATTGCCCTCCTCCAACAGTGTCCGCAGGTGGTTGCAGCAGGAAAAAAAGGCCTCGCTGGTGCGGTGGCCGGGCTGTCCGACGCTCGGATTGTCGACGATGACCGTTTTACGGTTGGGTGGCCGGCCCAGCACCAGGATTTTACCCCCCATCGTCACGGCCTCTTCGATGTTGTGGGTGACGATGACCGTCGTCAGGCCCTGCTCGGCGCGGAGCTCCAGGGTGAGGGCTTGCAGGTCTTTGCGGGTGAGGGCGTCGAGCGCGCCAAAGGGCTCGTCCATGAGCAGCAGATCGGGTTGCAGGGCCAGCGTGCGGGCGATGGCCGTGCGCTGGCGTTGTCCACCGCTGATCTGGTTGGGATACTGCTGGGCCACGCCGTCGATGTCAAGCCGTCGCAGCCACGAGTCCACGCGCTCGTTCAGCCCCAAGAGGTCCTCGTCGGCGGGGGTGTGGGTGCCGTCCGGCCCGTAAAAGCGGCGGATTTTCAACCCCAGCGCGGCGTTATCCCAGACGGTGGCCCAGGGCAGCAGGCCGTAATCCTGCAAGATCAGGCCGGTGCGCGGGCGCGGGCGGGCCAATGGCCGGCCATCTACCCGCACCGAGCCGGCCGTCGGCTGGCGCAGGCCGGCCACGAGCATGAGCAGCGTCGTTTTGCCGCAGCCGCTGGGCCCGATGATGGCCCACGTTTCGTTGTGTGCCACACGCCAGTCCAAGTCTTCGAATATCGTTTCCCCGGAGGGGTAGGCGAAGGTCAGGTTGGTGATGGTAATCATGTCAGGTGTCAGGCGTCAAACGTCAAACGTCAAACGTCAAGCGTCAAACGTCAGGCGTCGGGCGTTTCACTTTAGAAAGCGGGTGTCTACCGCGTCCTGGTAGGGAATCTCGCGGTCGATCAGCCCTTTGTCTTGCAGCCAGCGCACCACATCGGCCCATTCGGTCTGGCTGGTGATCTCGTCCTGCGGGAAGGGCGGCATGGCATAACTGCCCTGGACGCTCTCCGGCACGCGGCCCTGTTGGATGAGTAGATCGCGGTAGGCGTCCGGGTCGGTATTCAGATCGGCCACGGCTTTGTTCCAGGCGGTGAGGAATTTTCGAATGGCCATGGGCTTTTCTTCGAGGGCGCGGGTGGTGAAAATCAGCACGCTCTGCGAGTATTGGGTGAATTGGCTGTCATCGATCACCGGCCTGGCGCCGGCGGCGATGGCCCCGGAAGCCAGCGGGTCGGGCAGGGTGGCGGCCTGGATCTGGCCGTTCATCAACTGTTCAAAACGCACCGGGATGGCGGCGATGTTTTCGAGCACGATCTGGTCGGCAGTCAGGCCAGAGCCTTGCAGCATACGCTCGGTGATGTATTCGATGACGGTGTTGTTGCTGACGCCGATCTTGACACCGGCCAGATCGGCCGGCGAGTCGATGGCGCTGCCGGGCGCGGCCAGCAATCGAAAGACGGGCGCGTTGGGGTAGGCCTTGCGGGCCATGGCCACCACTTTGACCTGCGGCGATTCCTGGTTGAACAACCCCACTCCCTGAAGGTCGGTCAGTGTGCCATCCACCTCGTCGGCCTGGAGCAGGGCGCTGTTTTCCTGGGCGCTCTTGACGGGCACCAGCTCCACCTGGATGCCCTCGGCGGCCAAGTAACCGTTTCGTTCGGCCACGTATGCCGGCAGCACGTCGACGATGGGCAGCAGGGCCACCTTGAGGGTGGCGGGTTCCTTGGCCCCACAACCGGTGAGAGTCGAAAGGGGCAGCGCCACGATGAGCAGGATCGAAAAAAAGAAACCTTGGGGTTTCATCAGCCTCTCCTATTTGAGCTCGTCCTGTACGGTCTGGTACAGTATCTGGGCATGGAGTTCTGGCAGACAGTAACAGGGCGCGTCGAGCGCATGGGCCAATTCTTGGGCCAGGCCGCGGTCGAACGACGGATGTTCCATGTTGATGACGACCGAGTGTACCTGGTGTTTGCGGATGGCGCGGGCGATTCGCAGGGCCTCTTCGCGGGGGGGCAGCTCGGTCATGGCGACGTTGCCCGCGCCATCGGTGAGCAGGATGAGCAGCGGTATGACTTCTGGGTTGAGGCGTTGTTCGCGGCGGATGACACGATGCGCCAGCAGCAGACCGCCGGACAGCGGCGTTTTGCCACCGACCGGGATATCCTTCAGGGCCTCCTGGGCCAGTTCGACGCTGGAGGTGGGGCGCAGGGCCAGCCGCGCCTGGTCTTTCTGAAAGACCACCAGCCCCACCTGATCGCGGCGCTGGTAGGCATCGTGCAGCAGCGACATGATGGCTCCCTTGGTAGCCGCCATGCGCTCCGAGGCGGCCATCGACCAGGAGGCGTCGACCACGAACAGGATCAGGTTGGCGGCGCGGCGGACGCGCACTTTGCGGTGCAGATCGCTTTTGTGGATGGCAAAGGCTACGCGGTGGCTGTTCTGACTGCTCCGGCGGCGCAGTTGATGGGGTGCAGCGGCGCGGAGGGTGGCGTCAAAGGCGACGTCGTTGGTGCGTTGTTGCACCGGGCGCGCCTGCACGTATCGCCCGCGTTTACGATCGGTGTGGGTAAAGCTGCGTTTGCCGGCGCTGCGGCGGGTGAACCGATCCAGAGGCGTCTGCAAACGTCGGGCTCTGAACTGCTGGCCCACCGGCACCGGCATCTCCTGGCTGCGGATCGTTTCCAGCGGTGGGGCGGCAACCTGATGACCGCGCAGGGGAGTGTCGCCGCCCGGCATGGGGATGGGGGTCACGTCAGTAGCCGAGCCCTCGTTTTTTTTTACCGTCGTTTCGCCAGGCTCTCCCGTGGTGCCGGTTTCGTCGCCAGAGCTGGCGGCAGAAAGCTCTGCTTTGACCTGTTCCAGTTGTTGTTCCAGGGCGCGGGTCTGGAGCTCGGTATTCTCAAAGGGCTGCGATTTGAGGCGGTGGGGTAGGGCCAGCTCGGCGGCGGCGATGATGTCCTGGGTGAGCAGCCTGAGTCGATTGTGGTAGGCCGCGTGGGACATGGCCGCTTTGAGGATGACGATATCGGCCCGGTGGCCGTCGACTTTGAAGCTGGCGGTCAACTCGGCGATCTGGTACAGATCACTCTGGGTGTACGTCACCTGGGGCAACACCTGCCGCGCGCGGCCGATCTCCTGGCTCAGGTGCCACTCGTGCGGCTGCCATTCGGCGCCAAAGCCTTCCGGATCGCTCTCGAACTGGACACGGCGCTCCAATATCTGCACGCGGGCCTCGCGGTCGGCGATGCCGCGGATATCGACGCACAGCGCAAAACGATCCAGGAGTTGCGGCCGTAGATCACCTTCCTCCGGGTTCATGGTGCCCACCAGGATGAACTGGGCCGGGTGGGCAAAAGAGATGCCCTCTCGCTCGACGACGTTGACGCCCATGGCGGCCGAGTCGAGCAGCAGGTCGACGACGTGATCGTCCAGCAGGTTGACCTCGTCGACGTACAGCAGGCCGCGGTTGGCGGCGGCGAGCACACCCGGCTCAAAGTGGCGTTCACCCTTTTGGATGGCCTGTTCGATATCCAGCGTGCCAACGACGCGGTCTTCGGTGGCGCTGACGGGCAGATCCACAAAGCGGGTGCGGCGCAGAGTCGCCGCCAGGATCTCACCCCGCCCGACGCGCTCCCGGCAATTGTCGCACATGGCTTCGGCGCGGTGAGGATCGCAATTGAAGGGGCAATCGGCCACCACTTCGATTTCTGGCAGCAGGGCTGCCAGGGCGCGGGCGGCGGTCGATTTGGCCGTGCCGCGCTCGCCGCGGATGAGCACGCCGCCGATCTGCGGGCTGATGGCATTCAAAATAAGAGCCAGGCGCATTTTGTCCTGGCCGACGATGGCAGTGAACGGAAAGATGGCAGGCATGAGAACTCCACACAAAAAGCTTGTAGGCGGTCAGCAGCAGAGCACAATTATACTCATGTTGGGCGGAAAAGCAAGGTGCAGCGTTTCTGGGGTGAGATTTGCTCAAAGAGTAACTGCTCAGCCTACCCTCCCGCAGGCTAAAATCGTTCATTCCATGCCACAATCTGGCCGGCTGGAGCCGGTAAATCTACAAACTGTAGCGGCACAAGGAGGCATGGCATGCCGTGCCCCTACAAGAGCCTGCGGGAGGGTGAGCAGTTATCTCAAAGAATGGTGGAGTCCCGAACTTGTTCGGGTACTGCCCGCCTGACGTGGCCCAATACCCCAACGAGTTGGGGAATCCGGCTGATCTGGTTAATTTGGGGACGCCTGCCGATTGACAACTCGATGGCGCTGTGATATGCTTGATCGGAGTTGTTTCGTTGCCGTGCAATGACCACGAGTGTGGTTGAAGGAGGGTAGTGAGGTGAGCCATCTAAAGTATCTGCTGGGCCCCATGCGGCTTCCTTTTCTGATCCTGACGCCGGCCTGCGTGCTGGTGGGGCTTGGAACCGCTGTCTGGTCTTTGGGGCGGGTGAGCGCTCTACATTTTGTGTTGACGCTGATCGGGGCCATCTCGGCTCACGTGAGTGTTAACGCCTTTAACGAGTTTTTCGATTTCAGGAGTGGTCTGGATGCCCGGACAGAGCGCACCCCCTTTAGCGGCGGCAGCGGCACTTTGCCCGCCAGGCCGGAGCTGGCGCGCCAGGCTCTGGCCACCGCCCTCGTTGCGTTGACCCTCACCGGTCTGATAGGCGTGTATTTTATCTGGGTCAGGGGTTGGGCGCTGCTGCCGCTGGGCCTGCTGGGCCTGCTGGTCATCGTTGCCTATACGCCGTGGTTGGCGCGTTATCCGCTGTTGTGTCTGATCGCTCCTGGCCTGGGCTTTGGACTGCTGATGGTCATGGGCACCGACCTGGTTCTCAGCGGGCGATATTCGTGGACGGCCTTTTTTGCCTCGCTGGTGCCGTTTTTCCTGGTGAACGATCTGCTGCTGCTGAACCAGTTGCCGGACGTTGAGGCCGATCAGAGCGTGGGCCGGAGGCATTTTCCCATCCTCGTCGGCAGACGGCTCAGCAGTCTCATCTATGGCGCTTTTTTACTGCTGGCCTATCTCTCGCTCTTGCTGGGCGTCCTGCTGGGCCATTTGCCCGTCGCCAGCCTGCTGGGGCTGCTGACTCTGCCATTGGCCATTCCCACCGCTGCGGGGGGCTATCGTTATGCTGAGAATGTGCCCCGACTATTGCCCTTTTTAGGTTTGAACGTGCTGATCAACGTTGCGACCCCCGCCCTGGTCGCTGTGGGCCTGTTGATAGGCTAGAGCAGCCCAAAAGAGGGGCGCCTTGCGAGGGTGTTTCAACCTCGCAAGGCGCAAGATGTATCGGTGTTACCGATAGTCACGCAGCACGATGGGCAGATAAGTGTCGTAGGCCTCCGATTGGAAGGTGAGGCCCTTGTTGCTGCCGAAAGAGGTGTTGCCGGCGCTATCGACCGCCTGGGCGAAAAAGCTCAACTCGGCGGGCAGGTCATCGGCCTGCCCTTGCCACAGGCCGGTGTCGGTGTTGTAGGTCAGACGCAGGCTCTGCCAGTCGCCTGCGCCGGTGTCGTAGGTGATCCACACCTGCTCCACGGCGCTGTCGGTGTCGGAGGCATCCACCTCAAAGTCGGCCGAGCCGCCCAACCCAAAGGCGCTCACCGAGTGGATGGCTGGCGGGGTGTAATCGCTGCTGTCGGAGCTAAAGAGCTGCACCGTGAGGGCGGTGAACACCCGTTCGGTGCCGGTGTACTCGGTGGTGGAGCGATACTGTCCGGCGACGAGCACCAGCCGGGTTTCTGCGCCGATGTCGTTGAACGACCAGAACTTGCTGGGATACCAGCCCGTGGCAAAAAAGGCCGGTTCCGTCAGCGCGGTATCGGTGACGGGGCGATAGATGGCCGGATCAAAGCCGGCGTAGGTGTCAAAGGCCGCTTCCAGAACCACCGCGCCGCGCACGTCGCCCGTCGTGGGTGTGACGACCAGGCTGGCGCGCGGCTGGAGAGGCCGCCCGGCCTGGGCCTGCACCTGGCCGTCGAGGCTGAAGAACTGGCCGATGTCGCTCGATTGCAGCGCCGGCTCCAGATCGATTAGCAGTTCTTGCATGTCGTACTCGGCTGCTGCCGTCTGCGCCCGGTTTTGAACGCTCGCGGCCGCGCCCTGGCCGCCGACAGCTACCGTCTGCGGCATGTCCACCTGAAGCATCGGCAGGCCGTAGAGTGTGGCCTCGATGAGGCTCTTTTCCTCGTAGACACCGCAGCCGCCGGAACCCAGATGCTGCACAAAGTACCACTTGGCCCGGCGCAGCGCCTCGCCCACGGCGATCTGATCCTGGCTGCCCAACATCTTGAAAAAGTCATAGTAGATCTCTTCCGAACCGGCGATGGCGTCGTCCATGCCGTAGCCATAACCGGTGTTGGCGATCCAGACGGCTGCCTTGCGACCAAAAACCTGGGGGTAATCGGGGTTCCAGGCTCCGGCCTGGCTGGTCGCATCGGGCACGTTGAGACCACCGTGGCAGCCCATCGAGGCGTTGACCGTGCCGGTAAAAGTGTTGGAGGCGTTGAGCACGTCGCTGTTGTAAAAATCGCCGGCCGAGTTGTCGGCGGGCAGGGTGCGCCAGTGCTCAAAGTGGCCGTTGACCGAGGCCAGATCGAGCGGCGACGCTGCCGTGGTCCAGTTGGTTTCGAGCTGCGGGGCCGTCCAGGTGTCGCCGATGAGGCTGGCCGGGGTGAGGCCCTGGCTCTCCAGGGTAGCGGTGATGGCGTGGGCGGCGTCGCTCAAAAAGTCGTAACCGGTCACCAGGGCGCGATCCACGTCGAGCAGGGGGGAGGCCAGGAACGCGTCGATGAGGCTGCCGATCTCGGTGGGCGTTTCTACCAGGCGGCCCACGGCCACATCGGGCAGGAAGAGCCAGCGGCCCTTCCAGCGAAAGGGGACGCGGTCGCCGTAAAAGTCATCGGTGAGGATGTTGCCCTCGATGAGCGCCGCCCAGAGAGGCGTGTCGGTCTGGACGTGCGCGCTGCCGATGAAGGTCTTTTCGTTGGCGATCTGGGCTTCGTCGGGCACGCGGTGGAAGGGTAATTGTAGATCGTTGCCCACCAGCACCACGTAGGCGATGCTGGGGTGTGCAGCCAGGGTGGGGCTGACGATCTGTTGCCAGATGGCCCAGGTGACGTCATTGGCTGCGTCGACGCTGCAGGCGTCGTTATCCCAGTTGGTGTAGGCGGCGGCGACGGCGGCGTCGTTCTCCACCGGCCAGATCAGGCCGTTGACGTTGGGATCGTCGGCCAGGGTTTTTAATTGCGCCGAGAGTACATCGCTGGCGGCCAGGCCGTAGGCCCGATCCAGCCGTTCTTTGTTGAGCAGGATGAGGGTGTTGGGTGTGGCGGCGGCGGTGTAGAGGCTCATGCTGTGCACCGTGGCATAGGGAAAGGTGGTGCTGCAGGTGGGCAGGCTATCGAGCAGTGAGACATCGGCCTGGAGGCTGTAGGGTGAGGTGCTGTATTCGCCGTTGTTGCTGGCCACCAGCAAGTAGTACCAGCCGCTCTTGCGAATGGTGCGGATGATCTTTTCCGGGGTGGTGCCCACGTTGGCCGAGGTAAAGTCCCAGCGGCCGGTAAAATCCCAACGACCGGTAAAGTCCCAGCGGCCGGTGAAATCCCAACGACCGGTGAAATCCCAGCGGCCAATGGATTCCACCTGGCCGAGCTCGTTGGGCTCTTCGCTGTCCTGGATTTCACCGATGGCCTCGGCATCGGGGATGGTGCTGGGGGCCAGCAGGTCGTAGAACAGGTGCAGGTCGTAATCGGTTGGTAGATCGGTGAGGGTGACGGTGAGCACGGCCGGGGCGGTGATGTAAATACGATACCAATCGGCGTCCTGTGGGTGGCTGATCCAGGAGTCGATAGGCGCGCCGGCGGTGATTGGGATGGCCTGGTCTGGGTCGTCGTTGGGCTCGTAGCTGTCGGTGGCCTGCTCGTTTTCATAGGCCACGGCGGCAACGTAGGCCTCGACGGCGTCCACGCTGAGTGAGCCGACAAAGCCATTGCCCAGTTGGGGGTAATCGGTGGTGTCGGCCATGTGACTGGTGAAGGGTGGGATGTTGGTGATGGTCTCAGAGTGAACCAGTTGGCCGTCTGTGGTGCGAAACTCGAGCGTCAGGTCGATGGCATAACCGTTCAGGTTCTGGATGGAGAACTGGGTGTGAGCCACGTCGGTGCGCACGAGGCGCGGCAAAAAGGCGCGATAGCCGACTTCGGGCCACCAGTTGGGGATGGCGTGATAGGCCACCAGCATCTTGCCGGCCTGGTCATAGTGGCCGCCGACGACAGAATAGTCGGCCGAGGTGACGATGGAGCCCTTAAAACCGCTCGGCACGCCGTTGTTGGGGTATGGCCCGCTCATGGTCTGGGGGTCCAACAGGTCTGTGTCGGAAAAGACCAGGTTGCCGTCCTGGTCATAATAATCGTTGACGATGCTGGCCGGGTTGCCGGCATCCTGAGCGTATATCCAGTAGGTGGAGGAAGCGTCTGCAGATTCAAAGGTGGCGTGAGGCAGGTAACTGTCGAGGCCATCGCCGGCCATGCCCAGAATGGCGGCTGTGCGCCCGTTGCTGGGCTCGAGATCGACGGTGTAGGCCATGACGGCCATGGGGCTGGAGAGTTCCGGGTTTTCAAAGGTCGCCACGCCGACAAAACCGCTGGGCAGGTCGAGGATGGACAGGTCGAAAATTTTGCTTTCCGCCGGCCCCAGCGTGCCGTTTTCCGAGAAATATTCGGTGCCGTCGAGACCGGCGATGACCAGGCTGTAAGACCTGGCAAAGGAGGTGTCGGGGTTGAGGCCGACGACGACGCTGGAAAGGCCGTTGTAATCGTAATAAACACCCGGCACGTGAAGGCGAGCGTCGTTGTGGGTGTGGGCCTCGTACATCATCAGCCCGTCGGCGGGGTAATTCAGGTTGGTCAGGCGGGCGATGGCGGCCACCTCTTCACCGCTGGCCATGCCATAGCCGATGCGCAGCGAACCGACGAAATCGGTTGGCAGGGCGGCAATAGAGTCCAGCGCCAGACTGTGAACCTCATACGGCGCCAACGTGAAGGCGGTGTCGAACACCACGTTGCCACTCAGGTCGTAAACGGTCACCTGGCGGGTGGTGGTATAACCGCCCACGTTCTGCATGATCACGGCGCTGTGCCAGTCGTCGAAACCGTTGGGCAAAAAGGGCAGCCACATGTGGCTCATATAGTCGGGCTGGTAAAAAGAGGTGTAGGCGGCGGCGCGCCCGGTGTCCTGGGTGGCGTCGATCTGTGCTGCCGGGCGTGGCAGTGGAGCGGCCTCTCGAGGTTGTTCATCGCTGGGAGCCGCGCTGACCAGGGTATCCTGGCCCAGGCCGGAAGCGAGCAGGCCAACGGCCAGCAGCGGCAACAGCAGCCCGATCAGAACCAGGGGCCATTTTCTCAAGTTGATGCTCATACGAAACCTCCTTCAGCGGTGGCAACCTTTGAGCGGTTGCCGTTGGGGAGCGCGCGCGCCGTCGAGCATCGCTCCGATCAGGTCCTTTCAGGCGTCGGGCAGATCGACGTGCGCGCCGGCCAGGTCTAGTTCTGCGCCGAGTTGTTCAAAGACGGCAACAGCCTGGCGGCGCAGTTGCGCCGCCGGGGCGCCGTGGCCCTTTTCGGCGAGAAGTGAGGCCAGGTGCACCGCCGTGCGGGCCACTTCGTAGTGGCTATCGAGTTCTTTTAGGATGGACAGACTCTGTTGCAGTTGATCCTCTGCCTCGTCGAGGCGACCCAGGGCGCGGGTGATACAGCCCACCACCCGGCGCGTCAGGCCCTCTTCGAACTTCATCTCGGCGGCGCTGGCCTGTTCCAACGAACGTTGCGCCCAGACGAGCGCTTCCTGCGGGTCTCGGCGACCCAGGTGCGCCTCGGCCAGGTGGCGATAAAGCTCCGGCAGCATCTCTTGCGCCCCGATCTTGTGAAACATGTCCATACTCTGTTGCAGGTGAGCCAGCGCCTGTTCCCAGTCCTGGCCGCGGATGCAGGTGTGGCCCAGGTTGTTGTGCAGCAGCGCCACGCCGAAACCCAGGCCCAGCTCTTTGGAGATTTCCAGGCTGCGCTGATACCAGTTGCGGGCGGCATCCAGTTGCCCGCGGTGGAGCAGCACTTCGCCCAGGTTGTTGGCGATGACTGCCTGGCCGTGCAGCTCGCCGGTTCGCTCCAGGATGCTGAGCGCCTTCTGGTAATGGTCGGTGGCGCTGGCCCAATCATCGAGCTCAAAGTGGAAATTGGCCAGGTTGTTGTGAGCGCGGGCCATGCCGGGGCTGTCTTCCAGCGCCCGATAGGTTTGCAGGCTGCGGCGGTAAAAGTCGCCGGCCTGTTCCATTTCGCCCAGGCGGCGATGATTGGTGCCCAGCAGGTAGTAGGCATGGGCGGCTGCTTTTTGGGCTTCTGTCGAATCCAGACGGCCGGCGATCTCGAGGCCCAGGTGGCACCATCGCACAGCCTCCTGAAAGTGGCCCTCTCGCTGAAAGACGGCCGCCCCCACCAGGTAGAGCCGGGCGGTTTCGATGCATTCCTGGGCCAACAACACCCGCAACCCACGTTCTACCCATTCCAGCGCGGTGTTGTACTCGCCCAGGTATTCCTCATAGATGTAGCCCGTCTTGCGGCAGAGATCCGCAAAGCGCTGCTGATTCTGGGTCGTCGTTTCGAGCTGGGGCAACAGGATGGCCCTGGCCTGGGCGTAGCTCTCCAGCGCTTCGTGATACTGGCCGGTGATCTGCTGCACGTCGCCCATGCGCTCGTAGGCGCCGATCTTGAGGGCGTCACTGTCGGGTAGCCTGGCCGCAGCGCCGAGCACCAGGCCGTAATGGTGCAGCGCGTCCTGGTTGGCATAGATGGCCTGGGCCTTTTCGCCCGCCCGGAGATAGTATTCGGCGGTCTTGGGCCAGTCTTCGGCCTGCTGATAGTGGTGGGCCAGCACCTCGTGATACTCTTCCAGTTGGCCGGCCCGCTGGCTTTCGATGTTGCTGGCGATGCGCCGGTGAAGCTCGCGCCGGTCGGCGTAGAGCAGGCTCTCGTAGGCCACCTCGCGCGTGAGCACGTGACGAAACAGATAGGCCGCTTCCGGGCGGAGCTCTTCCAGCAGCTCTCGTTCGGTGAGTTGGCCCAGTTGCTGGTGCAGCTCGTCGCGGTCGCTGGAGTAAGGATAAACCGCCGAAAGCAGCCAGGCCTCGAACTCACGACCGATGACCGACGCCACGCGCAACACGTTGCGGCTGGGCTCGTCCAGACGATCCAGGCGGCTCAGAATGACACGACTGACGGTGTCCGGGATCTCGATGCGGGCCAGATCGCTGCGGGCGCGATAGGTGCCGCTCTCGGCATCCAGCTCCAGGTAATTTTCGATGAGGGCGTAGGCCACCTCTTCGAGGAACAGCGGGTTGCCGTGAGCTTTTTGCACGATGAGCATCTTGATATAGTCTGGCATGCGGGGCGTGGTGGGCAGCAGTGTTTCCAAAAGGGTGAGGCTGGCGGCCTCGGATAATTCACTGAGGACAATGGCCTGGGCGCGGGTCGCCGTGCCGCCGGGCAGCCAATTTTCGGCCTCCGGACGATAGGCGCTGCAAACGAGCAGCGGCACTTGCAGCAGGCGTTGAGAGATATGATCCAGCAGTTGTGTCGAGGCTTCGTCGGCCCACTGCAAGTCGTCGATCACGATCAGGAGGGGGGCGATTTCGGCTTCGGCCCGGATCAGGCCCAGCACGATACGAAACAGCCCTTGCTGGCGCAGTTTACCATCCAGCGAGCGCAAAAACTCCGATTCCTTCATCGGCACGCCCAGCAGATGGCCCAGCAGGGCGGTCCAATCGGCCCAGGCCGGGTTGACCGCTCGCATGCGCGATTCGATCTTTTCCTGGCGCTCCAGGTCCGAGTCGTCGGCGGTGAGGCCAAAGACCTCACGCAGCAGGTCGATCCAGGGCAGGTAGGGCGTGTGCCGGCCATAGGAAGGACAGGTGGCCACACAAGCGGTGGCATGATGCTCTGTCCAGTAGGCGGTCAGTTCTTGGACCAGGCGCGATTTGCCCAGGCCGGCCTCACCGCTGAGCAGCAGCAAACGGGTCTGACCCAACAGGGCTTCGTCGGCTGCGGTTTGTATGCTGGCCCATTCCTCGCCTCGCCCGATGAGGGGCTGCCGTTCGCGGCGCTCTTGGCGCTGCACCCGACGCATGCCCAGCACCTCGAAATTGGGCACCGGCCTGGATTTGCCCTTGACGCGCACGGCGGGCAATTCGTGGATCTGAAAGGCATCGCCGATCTGGCGGGCTGTGCTCTGACTGATGAGCACCTGGCCCTCTTTTGAAACCGACATGAGCCGGGCCGTGAGGTTGACTTCGTCGCCCATCACCGAGTATTCGCGGCGAAAGTTTGGCCCCACGTTACCGGCAAAAACGCGACCGGTGTTGATGCCGATGCGTTGTTTCAGGCTCAAGACCCCTCGCGAGGTTTCCAGTTGGGCAAAACTGGCCATGGCCTCTTGCATTTCCAGCGCGGCGCGCACGGCCCGCAGGGGGTCGTCGATGTGGGCGCGCGGTGCGCCAAAGAGGGCCATGATGCGATGGCCCACCACGTAACTATCCACTTTGTTGATCATGCCGCCGTAGCGAGTAATGATCTGGTGCATGGCCGTGAAGTGGGTGTTGAGGATGGCAGTGATTTCGGCAGCGCGCTCTGGGCCGAGCGCCTCGATGATGGCCTCGACGCCGTAAAAGTTGGCAAAGAGCACCGTCACCGGGCGAAATCCACCCTCACCCCGGCTGGCGGCCAGCACCGGATCGTGCTGGATGCGGGTCATCAGGTCCGGCGGTAAAAAGGGCTCCAGAGCGCGGATCTGTTCGAGGGTGTGTGAGATTTGTGTCTGTAAGGCATCCAGTTCCTGCGATGGCGGCGCGGCGGCAGGCGCTGGCCAGAGCGATTCCCAATCGGCTTTTTGGGGCAGCGCTTCGTCTGCCAGGGCCAGCAGGCGATGACAGCCGTCCCGCACTTCAGCGGTATGGGCGGAAGCGCCCACGGCCTGCAGGGTATCGCCGTCGATGAAAATCTCACCGGCCTCGGCCTGGTCTTCGGCGTGAGCCATACGTGCCAGCCCAGGGCCCATGACGGTGTACTCCATGCCCGCTTCGGAGCCCAGGCTGGCCACAAAGAGGGGGCCTGTGCCCAGGCCGATGGTCATACGCAACGAGAATTCGCCGACGTCGGTGCGAACCTGGCTGTAACGATTCATGGCGGCCTGCATCTGTAGCGCTGCCCGGCAGGCGCGGCTGGCGTGTTGGGGGCCGAAAAAGGCCACCAGCAGCGCATCGCCGCCGAACTTGAGCAGATCGCCGCCCAGTTGGCCGGTGATGTTGAGCATGGTGGTGAAATAGGCGTTGACGTGATGGGTGATCTCTTCGGCGCCCCGCTTGCCCAATGCACTGAGCTTTTCCGACATGGCCGTAAAGCCCGAAATGTCGGCGAACATGATGGTGGCCTGGAAAAAGCCGCCGCTGATCTTGCCGGGAGTGGGGTCGGCGGCCAGTTGGGCCACCAGGTAGCGTGGCAGGTAACTGCGGATGGCCTGCAGCAGCGCGCCGAGATGTTCCAGCACCGCGCGGGCACCGGCAGGCGTGTGGGCGCCGGCGGCGAAATGGCGCCCGCCGGGCAGGTAACGGGAGAGCAACGCTGGTCCTGAAATGTCAGTCGTGGATGGTTGTCCCGTCACGTTTCAGTTTTCCCTCGTTACAGTTTGTAGCCGATGGTGCGCAAAAACGCCTTACGTTTTTCCACATCGGCGGGGGTCTCGACCCCCTGGGTGAAAAACCCATCCACCACGCCGAGAATACCGTGACCCTGCTCCGTCTCGGCCAGGATCACCTGGGTGGGGTTGGCGGTGGCGCAAAAGATGCGACACACCTCTGGCACCGCTTTGAGACTGTTCAGGAAATTGACAGGGTATAACCCCTGGCCCAGCATGACGATAAAGCTGTGCCCGGCAGAGAGGGCCAGAGCGTTCTTTTGGGCCAGCTCTACCAGCGCCTCGTCGGTGCCGCTGGCCCGCACCAGGCAGGGGCCGGAGGCCTCACAAAAGGCCGCGCCAAACCTGGCGCCCGGCACAGCGTTGACCATCGTTTCGTGGAGGTCTTCTATGGTTTTGATAAAGTGAGACTGGCCGAGGATAAAATTCATGTCGTCGGGTTTTTCGATGACCACCATTTTGAGGCCAAAGGGTGTATCCATGTTGCTTCTCCTTTTCAGGCCGGGGATGATCGATTGCTTGTGAGCAGATTGTACCACAAGTGGCACAAAAGGAAAAACGTTGCCGGGTCGACGACTGAAACACGCCGGTCGGCGCTTGTCCGGCGGGCCAAAGTCGGGTATACTGGGTTGTATGCGTATCAAGGTGCTGCCGCAAGATTTTTCTGTCCAGGAAATGCTGGCCATACCGCTGGCTGAAGGTGGTCGTTACGCGGTTTACCGCGTCGAGAAGCGGGCTCTGACGACGCTCCAGGTGCAGGCGCGCTTGGCGGCGGCGCTGGCTTGGCCGCGTTCGGCGGTGGCCTTTCCGGCTTTGAAGGACAAGCAGGCCGTGGCGGTGCAGTTTGGCACGCTGCGTGGGGCAGGCCCCAGGCGCATCCAGGGGAGCGGCTTTGTTGCCGAGCGGATCGGTTGGCTGGATCGGCCACTCTCGCCGGGCGACCTGGCAGGCAACCGGTTTACCGTCGTGCTGCGCGATTTGGGCGCGGACGAGGCGGCCGGTGTGATTGGCCGCTGGGAACAGATCACCCGCTGGGGGTTGCCGAATTATTTCGACGAGCAGCGTTTCGGCTCGCGCCTGACCAACGGCGAGTTTCCGGCTCGCGCCATCCTCAGGCGAGACCAGGAGAGCGCGCTGCGGGCGCATCTGGCCGGTGTGCAGGTTGGCGATCCGCCCCCCGTGCGCGATTTTAAAGCCTTTGCCGGGGCGCACTGGGGCGATTGGCAGGCCATTTTCGACCGGGCTCCCAAACCCTCCAATTATCGCAGCGTGCTCACCTATCTGCGCCATCACCCGCAGGCTTTCCGGCGGGCATTGAATCTTGTCACGCCGCGTGTGCTGTCGTTGTACCTGTCGGCCTATCAGAGCTGGCTGTGGAACCGATTGGCCGGCGGGTATCTGCGTGACCGGCTGGCGGCGGCGGGTGTGGCGCCGTCGTCGATAAACGTGGCAGGTGAAACCTTGCCGCTCTACGACCAGCTGCCGCCGGCGCTTTTGGCGGCTCTGGCGGGTGAAGAGCTGCCGTTGCTGCACCACCGTGTGCGTTTCCATCGGCCGCAGGTCGAAGCGCTGGTCGAGGCGATGCTGACAGACGAGGGCCTGCAGATAGCCGATTTCAAAGCGCGGCTGTTGACCAGGGCATATATGACCGAGGGAAGCCGATCGCTGCTGGTGTGGCCTCGAGATTTACGCCGGGGCGAGCCAGAAGCCGACGAACGATTTGCCGGGCGGCGCAAACTCGCCGTGACCTTCTCCCTGCCTCCGGGCAGTTATGCCACCCTGCTGTTGAAAGCCCTGGCTGTTGACAAGAGCGATACGCTTGTGATAGAATGAATTTACAGTCATGGCGGTGATGGAGTAAAGGGGGCAGCGGTGTCTGAGCCACACTGGTCGATAGGAGTGCGGAACGGTGATCTCACCGGTGGGTCATGCTCTCGGTGAGATCACCGTTCGCCGTTTGAAGAGGGGAGACCGGAATGGTTTCCAGAGGCCCTTTCAGGGCAGAGAGGGGGATGGTCATGAGAGCCTGGCTCAGGGGTGGGCGCACGTTGTTTCTGGTGGTGCTGCTTTTGGGTGTGTCGCTGGCTTCCACGTTTGCCCAGTCGGGGGATGGTGAGCCTGTACCCGGGCTTCAAAACGAGGGGATGCAGCGTCTCGTTGCGCCGGACGATGGTGGACTCGAGTCGCCGACGCCGTCATCAACCGCCGATCTGGCGGCTGTCACCGGTTCTTACCCGCTGGTGTTTGCCGCAGAGATCCATCAAGGCGCGGCATCGACCAACTATGCCACGGCGAATAGTTTCAAGGTGGGCCAATACAGTGGCGTGCGGCGGGCCGTGCTGCTGGCCGATCTCTCGGCCCTGCCGCCCGATGTCACCATCGACAGCGCCACGCTGCAGGTGTATCACGTCGAATCGTACGACTATCCGGCCACCAGCCGCACCCTGACGGCTTATCGCATCTCTTCCTGGTGGACAGAGCATCGTGTGACGTGGAACAATGCGCCGTCATGCGCCGAGGCCTACGGCTCGGTTTCGATAGGCCATGGATCGTGGGGCTGGTACGCCATGGATGTCACGGCGCTGGTGCGCGCCTGGCTCAACGGCGCCTATCCCAATTATGGCATCATGCTCCGTGGCTCGGAGAACGAAGCCTACCGCGCCTTTTCGTCCGATGGCACCACCACCTCACCCAAGCTGGTCATCCAGTATTCGCTGCCGCAGCAGGCCATGGAAGCAGCGCCTGCTTCTCTGTACTTTACGGTGGGTGATACTTGGGACGTGCCCGCTCGAACGGTGCGCACAGATGCCCTGTCATTCGAGCTCAGCAGCACCACGGTGGATGTGCTCGGCTGGAGCGCCGCCAAGGTGGGCGGGGCGACGTGGTTGGATTTGGATGCCACCAGCGGCGCTTTTTCGGCGGTGGAACCGGCCACCATTCAGGCGTCGGTGATCACCGACACGCTGGCCAAGGGCCACGTCTATCACGAGACCATACGCCTCACCAGTTCGCCGGCGGTGCAGGGCAGCCCACTTGCGGTGGACGTGACGCTGTGGTATTCCGATGGTCTACGAACCGTTTTCCTGCCCACTCTGGCCGAGAACGCCGTTGCCCCTCACGATTATGA
The DNA here is from genome assembly GCA_049324835.1 of Chloroflexota bacterium. Lineage (GTDB taxonomy): Bacteria > Chloroflexota > Anaerolineae > CAYNKW01 > CAYNKW01 > JBMOMT01. Next base: position 100,646 of record JBMOMT010000024.1, read on the forward strand.
CGCCGTGGGGGTGTTTATCGGCATCGCCGATTACATCTATCTTCCCGCCAGCACTGCGGCCGATTCCCGCGAGCCGCCCAAGTCCTCTGACTTGAGCCTGTCCAACGACGACGCTTTTGCCCTGGGCGATTTGTCTATCTCGGGCGAAAAGTTCCATTCGAACAATGTCCGGCGGCTCACCGAGTGGCTGGCCACCAAACTCTCGATCCGCAGGCTATTCGACTGGCTAAAGCAGTGGCTGCGGCCGGATACGCTGTTGCTCATCACCTTTAGCGGCCATGGCGGCTATGGCCAGGATGTCGCCCCGCTGGATGAGAGCGACGGCTACGACGAGTTTATCGTGGCGGCCGAGAGCGACGGCACGAGCGATATGGCCGGTGTGATCTATGACGACGAATTGGCCGATTGGCTGGACGAGCTTGCTTCGGAGCGAATCGTGCTCATCATCGATAGCTGCTTTGCCGGCGGCCTGATCGCGTGCGAGACGCCATCCGATTCGCTTCGGGTGCGCACGGTAGCGCCTTTGTCCTGCGAGCCGTCTGTCTCTCCCTTGGGAGCCGGCGATGGTCTGGTACAGGACATTGGCGGCTCTGGGCGGCTGATCATGACGGCTGCCAGCGAAACGCAGGCCAGTTGGGAGTTTGGCGCGCTGGAAGGCGGGGTGTTTTCCTATTACCTGGTGCAGGCGCTGTTGGATCCGAACAGCGATACCAACAGCGATGGCTGGATCTCTTTCGAGGAGGCGTTCCACTATGCCGAATCGAGAGTGGATGACTATGTGTACCTTCACACCGGGCATCATCAGAACCCGCAGATGTACGATGGCATCTCTGGCGACGTGCCGTGGGCGCGACGCCCTTGAGGTGGCCGGAACGGCGTAACATGAAGTGTTTCCAGGCGGGCGACAAAAAACAGGCCGATCAACAACACCGACAGGGCCTGGAGCTGCTGAGACGCCAGAGCGGGCAGCGAACCCACGATCTGGAGCAGGCGATTGTCCACTTGCAGGCTGCCCGAGAGGCCTACCGCCGCAGCAATCTGCCCGAGCTTGAAGCGATCGTGGCCAACGACCTGGCGCAGGTATTTCGTTTGCGCCAGGCCGGCGATCCATCGGCCAATCAAGAGCAGGCTATCGACCTGTATCGTGCGGCTCAGCGGGTGCTGACACAGGCCAAACACCCTTTGGAATGGGCCATCATCCAGTTTAACCTGGGAAATCTCTACCTGGAACGCATCGAGGGCGAGCGGGCCGAAAACCAGCGGCAGGCCAAAGCGTGTTACGACGGCGCTCTGGCGGTGGTCTCGCAAAAGGAGACTCCCTACCAGTGGGCCAAAATCCACAACGGCCTGGCTGTGTATTATCTCCAGGCCGTGAGCGGCCAGCGCGCGCAGAACGTCGAGCTGGCTCTGGTGTGCCTGAATGAGGCGTCAAAGGTGTTGCAGCCGGCCCAGCACCTCGCCGATTGGGCTGAGGTGCAGAACAATCTCAACATTGCCTGGCGTTATCGCATGGCTGGCAAGCGGGCCGATAATCTGGAGCACGCCATCGGCTGCGCCCAGGCGGCGCTGGCAAGATTGCATCCGTCGCAGCAGCGGCGTCTTTGGGGCGACTTGCAGCACAACCTGGGCATCAGTTTTGGCCAGCGACTCGAAGGCGCGCGGCTGGAGAACCTACAAAAGGCCGAAGAGCATTTGCGGCTGGCGCTCCAGGCGCGAGAATCGGCCGGATTGGCTGTCGAGGCGGTCAGAACCTGGCGAGAGCTTTTTTCGCTGCAATGGAGCGGTCAGTGGGGCGATCAAGGGCTGCAAGTGGAGCAGGCGATCCAGACTCTGGAGCAGCTCGTCTCCGAGGCGCAGCTATCGCCGTTGGAACGGGCCAGGGTCGAGCTGACTCTGGGTATGGCGTTGATACATCGCGTGCGAGGCGACCGCGCGCTGAACATCGAAAAGGCGATCGACTGGCTCAACAGAGCCGCCGCCGTGATCCGGGTCGAGGTTTCACCCGCCGAGTGGTGTGATCTGGCCGCCGGTCTGGCGGCTGCTCATCGCGAGCGCCCGTTGGGTGATCGTCTGCTGAACCTGAATCAGGCGATAGCGTGTCTGGAGCCGGGTTTGCAGATGCTTCTGGAGAGGGGATGGCTGGTCCATTGGGCGCGGGCGCAGAACAACCTGGCCGGGGCGTTCTGGGAGCGGGGGCGTTATCAGCGCGATGTGACACTGGACAGCGCCCAGGCCGATGCAGACCTGGGCCGCGCCATCGGTTGTGCCCAAAAGGCGGCGCGCTGTTATAGTCGCCAGCACTTTCCCTTCGAGTGGGCGCTGGCCCGGTACACTATGGGTAATGCCCTGAGCGACCTGAGCACTCGGAAAAGTTGTGAGCGACGCTGGCGGAGGGCGCTGGCCTTTTTTCAGGATGCGTTGCAGGTGTACAACGATCCGGCCTGGGCGTTGCGTCGGGCCTGGGCGCTCAACGATTACGGCGTGACGTTGTTGAACCTGGCCCGTGTTTCTCCGGAAAACCTGGCCTGGCGAGAGGTGTCGGCGGCCATCGATCTGTTCCAGCAGGCCATCGCTGCCCATCAACATTCGGGGCTACGGGCCGAGGTTCTGCGCTCCAGGATAAACCTGGGCAGTCTGCATCACGCCCTGGGACAGTGGCCTGAGGCATACCAGGCCCTCCGGCTGGCCGTGCAGGGCATCGAATCGTTACACGCCGATGCCCTGGGTGAGCCGGGGCGCGCGCACATTGCCGAACGATATACCCTGGCTTATCGCTGGTTGGTAGACACCTGTGTGCGTCGCGGCCAGGCTTTTTGGCCGGAAGCGATAACGCACCTGGAGGCCAGCAAAGGCCGTGCCTTTCTGGCCGAGATGGGCACCGCTGATTATCCCGTGCCGGCTGTCCTGCCGCCAGATGTGGCCCGGCAGGAGCGTGACATGCTGGGCGATCTACGCCACATCGCGGCAGAGTTGGTGCAGCTTGAAGGAGCGTGGATTCCGGAAGCGGCCAGGTCTGTTCGTCGCAACGAATTGTTCCGGCGGCAGGAGTGCGCCAGAGAGCGATACGATGGCCTGTTGAACGAGGTTTCGTCTTTGGCGCCAGAGTACGTGGCCCTGCGTCGTGGTGAACCCATCGTTTATTCGGCCATACAATCGTTGTTGGATGAAACCCAAGACGCAGTGGGGGTGATCGAATTGTTCCCGGTTGGGGATCGTCTTTTGGCCTTTGTCCTACGACAGGGCTGGGACAAACCGCGTGTGATCCCCATCGAGCTCGATGAGCGCTCTTTGAAGGCCAGACATCTGGAGCCTTTTGAGCCGGTTCTTGACGGTGTGCCTACCCGGGCCTGGATGGGTGATCTGGGCGACCGGCTGTTTTCCGAGGCGTGGGCCCATCTGGAAGGGATTGACCTGCTGGTTCTGGTCCCTTCCGGCGGGCTGTATGGACTGCCGCTGCATGCGCTGCCGGTCGGGAATCGGTCTTTGATCGAGTGTGTGCCGGTGGTTTATGCCCCAAGTCTGGCCATCCTGTCGCGCATGTTATTGCGTAGCCGGCAGTCTTGGGGGCAGTGCGAGCAGGATGCTCTGGTCGTGGCCAATCCGGGCGGTTGGCCTGAGGACGAACTGGCTTCTCTGGCCGCAGCCGAGCCGATTGCCCGCCGGGTGGCGCAGCGCTTCAGAGTTCAAGCGGTGCTGCGTCACCAGGCTACCAGACCCTACGTGCTCGATAGACTCCCCTCTGCCAGGGTGGCCTTTTTTTACTGTCATGGCCATTTCGACCGCGGCGTGCCGTTGAATTCGGGGCTGTATCTAACCCGGACGGCAGGCCAGGAACCGCAGGAGGATATTTTGACCGTTCGTGAGATCATGCGTCTGCGGCTGCAAGCTGAGCTGGTCGTCCTTTCGGCGTGCCAGTCGGGTCGGAACCTGGTGCGGCGAGGCGACGAGTTGATCGGCTTGACGCGCGCTTTTTTGTATGCAGGCGCAGCAGCGGTGGTCGTGGCGTTGTGGTCGGTGCGAGAGAGGGCGGCTGCGGCCCTGATGGACGATTTTTTCGATCGACTCTATCCGCAGGGGCACAAGAAAGGGCAAGCCGCAGCAGCTTTACAGGCAGCTTGCCTGGGCCTTTGTCGGAGCGCGCCATACCAGGACTTTTTCGATTGGTCGCCTTTTGTTCTGGTTGGCGACTGGCGTTAGGTTGATTCTGGCTGAAACCATGCCTCAATGACACAAATGGGAGGAGAACCATGCCGACTGTTATCACAACCCCAGAAAACATCAGCGAGGTGCTTTTTGAGGGTGAGCTGGAAATAGATGCCCTGTTGGGAAAACATGCCGTCGAGCGTTCAGCAGGCTCCGGTCCGGTGGTCACTTTGGGGCAGCCCATTTGTCTGGGCAAGTTCGGCCTCGATTTTCGTATGCCCAAAGGCACAGAGGCCCTGCTCCGGCAAAGCGACTATTACCTGGTGCGATTGGCCTGTTCTTTCCGCGCCCCTGCGGATGGGCAGATCACTTTTGCCACCCTGACGGCCTTTCTGCGAGCGTCCGTTGGGGATAGGCCACTGATGGCGCTCGATATTTTCCCCAAACAGGTCGTCGAACTGGAAGAAGGCGAGATCAACGTGGCTGTCAAACCCCACCTGAACCTGGCGAAGGTCGGTGAGGTCGATCTGGGTGGTGTCGAGACGGTCATCAAATATGGCCGGCTGGAACCTGTCATCCTGGGTCTCAACGTGCAGCGTTCAGACCCCGGCTGGGAGTTCAGCGCGCACAAGAAACACCCGTTGTCCGGCAACAAATTTCTTTACCTCATTCTGGAGAAACCGCGGGATGTGGAGGCTGTGCGGGTTACCCTGCACGCCACCGCTCGCCTTCAGACCAGGCAAGGCGTGCTGCAAACCATTCTGAGGCAAGGCAGCGATCACCTCTCAAGGGTCATCTGCGAGATCTGAGCGAGGCAAAAAAAAAGACAACCCAGCAGCCAAAAGACTGCTTGCCAGCGGGTTGTCTTTTTTTGTAACTGCTCAGCCCCTGCGGGAGTGGATGCTTTTGGTGTCACCCTGAGCGAAGCGAAGGGTCTCGTTTCCCGCAGAACGGGATTCTTCGCTTCGCTCAGAATGACAGGCTGAGCAGTTACCTTTTTTTTCGAAACCCAAAAGCGCCGATCAATCGTTTTCCAGACCCAGCACTTTGTCGATGCTGCGCAGCAACTCTTTGGGGCCAAAAGGTTTGGTGACGTAATCGTCCACTTTGGCAATGTGCAATCCCAAGACTTTGTCGATGCTCTGCGCTTTGGCAGTGACAACGATGACCGGGATGTTTTTGGACTCGTCGTTGGCCTTCATCTGGCGATACACGTCCCAGCCATCGAGATCCGGCATCATGATGTCCAGCAACACCAGGTCGGGTCTATCGCGGGCGATGGCATCCAATCCCTCGCGGCCACCCACCGCGCCGATGAACTCGAATCCCTTTCTTTCCAGGATCAACTTGATGAGGTCGATCATTTCGGGGTCGTCTTCGATGCACAGCACCTTTTTCTTGGGTTCTTCGGCCATGATCCTCTCCTTGGAATTGCAGGCTCTGTCGAAACAGACTCTAAAGCCGGTCGCCGTTGCCTGAAATGGCGGCGCTATTCGTACGTCTGTGGCCTTTCCTCACCTGTCAAGACCCGCAAAGCCCCCTGAGCCATGGCGAGCATCTCATCCTCGCCGGGGTAGACTCGGATGGGGGCGATCCAGGACACACGCTCGACGATCCAACTCACGAGCATTTCCGAATGGGCCAGCCCGCCGGTGATGACCACGGCATCGACCTGGCCCTTGAGCACGGTGGCCATCAGCCCGATCTCTTTGGCGATCTGGTAAGCCATGGCCTGGTAAATCAGCCGGGCGTGTGCATCACCCCCGGCGATACGCTGTTCGACCTCCAGGGCGTTATTGGTGCCCAGATGGGCCACCAGACCACCCTTGCCGACCAGTTTTTTGAACATCTGTTCATAATCGAGCTGCACGTCGGCATAAGGTGGCTCAGAGTAGCACATGCGCATCACGTCGCCCACCGGCAGGCCACCGGCGCGCTCTGGCGAAAAAGGCCCGCTGCCATCCAGGGCCTGGTTCACATCCACCTGGCGGCCCTGGCGATGGGCAGCCACGGAAATGCCTCCCCCCAGGTGGGCTATAACCAGGTTGGTTTCGGTACAAGATTTGCCCATGTCTCTGGCCGCCCGTCGCGCCGCGGCTTTGAGGTTGAGGGCATGGGAAAGACTGCGCCGCTCGATTTCCGGCAATCCAGAGATGCGGGCGATGGGATCGAACTCGTCGACACAGACCGGATCGACGATAAACGCCGCTAAACCCGCACCAGAAGCGATCTCGTGGGCCAGGATGGCGCCCAGATTGCTGGCGTGCTCCCGTTCTTTGGGCGCGCGCAGCTCGTCCAGCATCTTTTGATTGACCAGGTACGTGCCGCTGGGGATGGGCCGTAAAACGCCGCCCCGGCCGACCACGGCATGCAGGGCATACACATCGACGTTTCGTTCCTGCAACAGGGCGATGATGGTGTTGTAGCGCAGTTCGTATTGGTCGGCAATACAAGCAAAGGCGCCGATTTCCGCGCTCGAGTGGCGTATAGTCTCCACAAAGACCGGTGTTTCGTTTTCAAAGAGCGCTACTTTGGTCGAAGTCGAGCCGGGGTTTATGGTGAGAATTCGGTGCATAGCATCTCCACCCGGGAACATCTGCAAGAGGCCACATCGAGACCAGTCTGATGGCGCTTATTGTACTCCAAAAACTGACCAAAGGCAAGCGCGTGGGCGTCCTTGCTCCCGCTTAGGGCCTGTAAAAGAATAACTTCCGTCACTGTCATTCTGAGCGCCTGTAAGGGCGCGAAGAATCCCGTTTGAGTAGAACGAGACCCTTCGCTTTGCTCAGGGTGACGCGGGAATTTGTATTTTTACGGACCCTTACAGGTTGCAGGCCACTGGTGGGGTTCTTTTCTGCTCACGCTTCTCCCTCGTTCCGGTTCTGTTCCCGCGACCTATCGTGATGGACAGTGAGTAGTTGCCGGTGGCGAACCTCGTAGGTGCGGGCATTTTTGTCGGCATAGGTGATGATGATATCCAGCGGCACCCGCCGCCCGGCGGCCCGCGCGCTGAGGTAAAGCACCCTGTGCACCAGATTACCCGGCGGAATGTTGTGGATCTCTATCGTGGCCTGCAAGTCTCCGGCAAATTCGCTCAGGGTATGGCACAAAAAAACCTGCTGCGCCGTGCCGCCGCCCGCATTCTTGATCTCGCAAGTGATCCCGTCATATTCGCCCAGAATCATAACCTGAGGTGCGCTCACCTTTACCTGGATGTGGGGCAGGCCGCGCAAAAGGGCGATTTCGCGCTGGCAATCCTCAGCGCGCACCCTATCGCCCAATTGGAGATAACTATGGCGGGCGTGCTCCCAGTATCCGGCGGCGATATAGGTCGCTGCGCCGGAGCTGGCCGCCCGGACAAAAGATTCGGCGGCGGCGGCCCAATCATTCAGGCGACTGCTCTGGATGCGGCCTGCGTCGGCCCAGCGGTTGGCTTTTCCATAACAATCGGCGGCGCGGGTCCATTGTTCCTGGGTTTCGTGGAGATAGGCTGCTTCGGCCCACATCTCGGCTTTGCAGTAATTGTCCACGGCGCGTGTGAGCAGTCCCGCCTGTTGTAAGGCCGGAGCGGCCAGGTCTGGTTTGCCGGCGCGTTCGTAGGCCTGGCCCGCCTCGACCCAGTTTCCGGCAGCGGCATGGTCTTGGGCGATCTGGAGGTAATCCGGGGGTTTGGGGCCCTCGCCCGCCACAGCGACGACGTTTCCCGCCTGGTCAGCAGCCAGCACAAGATCGCCGCACACGACCGGCCCGCCCTCGATGCGACCAGGCAGCTCGATATGCCACAGCTCGCGCCCGGTGACGGCATCCAGGGCGCGCAGGTGGTGGTCGTGGCCGGTGATATAAAGGACATTGCCCAGGATCAACGGGCGGCCTTCGATCCGGCGGGCGGTTTCGTATGTCCAAAGCGTTTCGCCAGACGAGGCATCCAGGGCATAGATGCAATGATCGCGCCCGCCGGCATAGATACGCTGGCCGTCTGCTGCCGGGGCGGTGAGGGGGTTGCCCGCCCGGCCTGGCGTGGCGCGCCACAGCCGCTCGCCCGTGGCGGCATCCAGGGCCAGCACGGCCCCGCCGGAGGAGGCGGCCAGGAGACGGCCCTGGGCCAGCGCCGGGGTCGCCAGGAACCACGTTCCGGCATCATCGGCGGAAGTATGATGCCAGACGATGGCGCGCCGGGCCACATCGACGGCGCACAGGTGCGGCCCGCGCGATGGGAGGTAGAGCCGGCGCGGCGCCTCCGGTGACGCGGCAGGCGCGGCCACGCTGCGCGGCATGGGCAGCCGCAGGTGCCAGTCTGGCTCCCCGGTCTCGGGGCTCACGGCCCAGAGTTGATCGCCGTCCAGGGTGACGTAAAGGGTATCGCCTGTTACTGCCGGGGCCGAGACAGCCTGGGCACCGGGCGCCCAACGCCAGCGCTCTGTGCCGCTGTCGGCGTCGAGGGCCAGCAGCAGGCCCGCACCGAGAGGGTCGGCGCTGCGGGCGGCGGCATAGAGCACGCTGCCGTGGAACAGGGCCGGATCGCTGACCAGCAGGTTCTCCAGGCGGCAGGACCAGCGCACCTGGCGGGTGGCAAGGTCGAAAGCCAGCAGGGCGCTGTGCTGGGCGGGCGCGCCTTCGGCAGTGAGCAGGAAAAGCCAGTCTTTAGCGGCGACGGGCGTGCCATAGGTGGCGGCAGCCAGCGCCGCCGTCCAGCGCAGCTCGACCGCCGGCGGCTCAGGGCGGGGCTGCCCGCAGGTGGGGCAGATGGCAGCATCGGCGAGGTCGGATTGGCAGTGGGGGCAAAAAAGTGGCATGGTTTTTCCTGTGCCTTATTTGACCGATTGTGGTGAATGTGTTATACTCAAATTAGTCATGATGACCTGTTCAGGAGGAGTACAATGGCCACAGCGTTAGGCACGGCCGAGATCAAAGCCCGCCTGTCCGAGATTATCAACCGAGTGGCTTTTGGTCGGGAGCGGTTGATTGTGTTGCGCCGAGGCAAGCCAGTCGCGGCGTTGGTGAGCGTCAACGACCTGCGTCAGTTAGAGGCATTGGATTCGACCGACCCCGACAATGACCCAGGTGTGCACCCCATTATGCGCGTCTTTGGCGGCTGGGCCGACCGGGCAGACCTGGACGAATTGTTGGCCGAGATTTACGCTGCGCGCGAATCCGCCACGGGGCGGGAGGTGACGTTGTGAGCCTCATCCTGGATACCGACCATTGCGTCGCCATCTTGCGCGGGCGGTTGGATGTGGGCGTGCACGTGGGGCCAACGGCCCCCTTGTTCGTCACTGCCATCACGGTGAGTGAATTGGTTTACGGCGCCCACAAATCCAATCGGTCTGAGCATCACCTGGCGCAGGTAGATTTGTTGCTCGATGGTGTGAGCGTGCTCCCCTTCGACAGGGAGGCGGCATGGTATTGTGGTCAACTGAAGGATACCCTTCGTCGGGCAGGCGCGCCTCTCTCTGAACCGGATTTACAAATTGCCAGCCTTGCGTTGTGCCATACCCTGCCGCTGGCGACCCACAACCAGCGCCATTTTGCCCGTGTGCCGGGCCTGTCGTTGGTGGATTGGCTGGCCCCAAAGACCTCCGAGGTTTCCCAAACCTCGGAGGTCTTTTAGGGCGAGCGGGCGCAGCGAAAGCCCAACTCATTGCCGGCATCGGATGGCTCGGCGCGGTCGCGGTAGGCAGCGCGGACGTCACCCTGAGCGTTGCTCCACGAGCCGCCATGACCAGCCCGCCAATTACCTGAATCCGGTCCCTGGGGGTTACTGGCCGGCGAGACGGCATAGTAATCGGGGGCGTACCAATCGGCCACCCACTCCCATACGTTACCGGCCATATCGAGCGCGCCGAAGGGGCTGGCTCCCCCTGGATAACTGCCTACCGGCGCCGTGTCGGCGTGGCCGTCATCCCAATTCCCATCTTGCCAATCGAGCGTGCAGTTGACGTCGCAAAAGTTGATCAGGCTGCCGTCGAAATCGTTGCCCCAGGGATAGAGGTATTTGTCTGTGCCTCGCGCCGCCTTTTCCCACTCGGCCTCGCTGGGCAGCCGCGCCCCGGCCCAGGCGCAGTAGGCCCCGGCCTGATTCCAGTCCACGTAAACCACCGGATAGTCGTCGAACTCGGGGTTGCCGTAATAACTGTTGCGGCTGTACGATGTGGATTCATACGGCGGGCTGCACGCGCCGTCGTCTACGCAGCGCCGGTATTGCCCGTTGGTCACTTCGGTGCGGTCTATCCAAAAGGCATCCAGAGTGATCTCGTGCTGAGGCTTTTCGTCGCTTTTGGCGGCTGGATCGTTATCGTCGCTGCCCATCCAAAAGGCGCCGGCCGGCACGTAGACCATCACTGCGCCGTCCTTGTCTCGGGACTGCGTGGCGCCCGCTTCTGGGGCGGGTGTGCTCCCCAGCCTCGTGGCGGCGGCCACCAGCACCAGCACCAGCACGCCCGCAGCGGCCCAGCCCCAGGCAGGAAAGCGCTTGCGGGCGGGTTGAATCTCTGGCGGGTATTGGGCTTCTGTTGCCTGCACCCTGGGGGCAGGGCTGGTTTTACCCTCCACCGTGGGTTCAGCAAGCGGCGGCTGGCCTTCTTTTTCCACTCTCTGCGCCATGGCTGTGGTTTTCTCCTGTACTTGCGCCCGGCGCAGCGCCTCGACCAGGGCCATCGCCGTGGGGTAGCGCTCTGCCGGCGCTTTGGCCAGCGCCTGGAGCAGCACGCGCGCCACGTCTTCCGCCAGGCCCTCACGGATGCTCTGAGGATCCGGCGGCGGCTTTTGCATGTGGGCCACCAGCGTGGAGGGCGTGCTGCCGGGAAAGGGCACACGCCCGGCCAGCATCTGGTAAGCCACCACCCCCAGCGCGTAACGGTCGGTGGCCGGGCCGATCTCACTCCTGCGGTCCGGGTCGGCCTGCTCGGGGGCCATGTACTCCGGCGAGCCCAGGATGGTGCCGATGGAGGTGAGGCTCTCGCTGCTTTCCATGGCCTTGACCAGGCCAAAGTCCATCAGCGTGACGCGGAGGCCGCGCTCTGTTTCCTGGAGCATGATGTTGCTCGGTTTGATATCGCGATGGATCACCCCCTGACGGTGGGCATAGTCGAGCGCGTCGGCGATTGGTTCCAGGATGGACAGCGCGCGCTCCAGGGACATCGCACCCTCGGCCTGGAGCGTCTGGGCCAGCGTGCGCCCCGGCAGGTAGGTCATGGCCAGGTAGAGCTGGCCGTCCGCTTCGCCCACCTCGTAGACGGTGACGATGTGGGGGTGATCCAGGCTGGCGGTGGTTTGTGCTTCGCGGCGGAAGCGCTGGGCAAAGGTGGGGTCCCAGGTGAGGTGTGCGGCCAGCACCTTGAGGGCCACCACACGCTCGAGGTCGGGATCGCGGGCCTGGTAGACCAGGGCAAAGCCACCGCGCCCAAGCTCTTTGAGGATGTCGTATTTACCGATCGTTTTTAGAGGCTGGATGCTCATAACTCCCCCCGGAGGCAAAACCCGGCTCAGGCACAGAGGCCGTCGGCAGCAGCAGACATAAGGCGTCATTATTATAACACAGAACGCCTTTCCTGTGAAGATACCCGGCCGTTTCAGCCAAAAGGTGCGACGCACTTGTTCACGTGGTTTCAGTGGCTTCACGACGCAATTTTTATGCCGCAACAGGCGGTCTCGTTGCGTCAAGTGCGTTGCACCTGAGTGGTTACAACACAGAACGCCTTTCCTGTGAAGGTAACCGTTCAGATGGGGGTCGATTTTACCGCCGAGAACGCCGAGATTTCAGGTGACGGTCACCTCCAAGGTGACCGTCACCTGATGACCACCTGAACGGTTACCTGTGAAGATACCCGGCCGTTTGCTCTGCCCCGTTTCGCGTGCTATAATGCTCTTGCCGTGTAACTGCTCAGCCTACCCTCCCGCAGGCTAAAATCTGGCCGGCTGGACCCGGCAAGTCTGCAAATTGTAGCAGTACAAGGCGGCACGGCATGCCGTGCCCCTACAAGAGCCTGCGGGAGGGTGAGCAGTCACCTTGCCGTGAAGGGGTTATTTTCAGAGGATCACGAGGAGCTCCCATGCGGGCATCGATTCTTCGCCTCATCGCCAGGTCACTGATCGCCATTCTGCTGGTCGGTGTGAACCCATCCAGGGTTGTGGCTGCGCCGCCGTTTCAGGGCCAGACGGAGCACGTCGTCCAGCCAGGCGAGACGTTGTTCCGCATCGCTCAGGCCTACGGCGTCACGGTGGATGACATCGTGGCCGCCAACGGTCTGCCAGACCGCGACGTCATCCACGTCGGTCAGCGCCTGCTCATCCCGATCACCACTGCCGCGCCTGGGGTGACCGTTTCTCCTCTGCCGGAGCATTCCACGCGTTACGTGGTCCAACTGGGCGATACGCTTTTTCTCATCGCCCAACGCTACGGCACCACCGTCGAGGCCATCGCCCAGGCCAACGGCATCGTGAACCCCAATCTCATCGTGGTCGGTCAGTCGCTGGAACTATCCACCCGGCCGCAATCGTCTGTGGCACAAACTACCGTGCACGTCGTGTTGCCGGGCGAGACGCTGGCGCGCATCGCGTTGCGCTACGGCACCACCGCCTGGGCCATCGCCCAGGCCAACGGCTTGAGCAATCCCAACCTGATCCACGTCGGCCAGCGATTGACCATTCCCGGTCTGGATCAGGTGGCTCTGCTCGCGCCGTTTACCGGGCTGTTGTTGGAGCCGACAGCCGTCACTCAAGGCCAGACGGTGGTCGTCCACGTGAGCGCCGACCGCGAGGTGTCGCTCAGCGGCAGTTTCGACGGTCGGCTGGTGCGTTTCGTGGGCAATGACGGCGCCTATTGGGCGCTCATCGGCGTTCACGCCATGGCGCAGCCGGGCCTCTATCCGCTCGAACTGGCCGCTGTGGATGCGGCCGGCAACATCACGCGCATCACCCAGGGGTTGCAAGTGAGCGCTGGCCAGTACCCCACCGATTACATCACCTTGCCGCCCGGCAAAGGCGACCTGCTGGACCCGGTTCTGTTGCAACAGGAACAGGAAAAACTGACCGCCGTTTTCGGCGGTTATCGGGGCGAAAAGCTGTGGCAGGGCCTCTTGCAGGCGCCGGTCGAGAATCCACGCATCACCTCGTCCTTTGGCTCGCGCCGCTCGTACGACGGCGGTCCGGCGACGAGTTATCACGCCGGCGTCGATTTCGGCGGTGCGGAGGGCACGCCGGTCTACGCTCCGGCGGCGGGCGTGGTCGTTCTGGCAGAGCCGTTGACCGTGCGCGGCAACGCCGTGATCGTGGATCACGGTCTGGGGGTGTTCACCGGCTACTGGCACCTTGCCGGCATGGCCGTCGAGGTCGGGCAGTCGGTTGTGCCCGGTTCACTCTTGGGTTACATCGGCAACACGGGCCTATCGACAGGCGCACATTTGCACTGGGAGCTACGGATCGGCAACATTGCGGTGGATCCGATGCAATGGACGGAGCAGGCGTTTCCGTGAGAGGAGAGAGCACATGGACGATACGATCCAACGAATTGGGCTGCTCACCGGCGGCGGCGATTGTCCTGGCCTCAACGCCGTCATTCGAGCAGCGGTCAAGACGGCGATCAACGTCTACGGCTGGCAGGTGCTGGGCATCGAGGACGGTTTTGAGGGCCTGATTTTGCCGGATCGTGTGCGCGAGCTGACGCTGGCCGACGTGCGGGGGCTGCTGGTGCGCGGCGGCACGGTGCTGGGCACGTCGAATCGGGCCAATCCCTTTGCCTACAAAGTGCAAAAGAAGGATGGCCGCATCGTCGAGCGTGACGTTTCCGGCGAGGTGGTCTCGCGGGTGCGTGAGCTGCGCCTCGATGCGTTGATCGTCATCGGGGGCGATGGTTCGTTGACCATCGGCTACGAGTTTTTCAAACGCGGCGTGCCGGTGGTGGGCGTGCCCAAGACGATCGATAACGACCTGGCCGGCACCGACATCACCTTTGGTTTTGACACCGCCCTGGTCACCGCTACCGAGGCGCTTGACAAGCTGCACACCACCGCCGAAAGCCACCATCGTATCATGATCGTCGAGATCATGGGCCGCGATGCGGGCTGGCTGGCGCTGCGCAGCGGCCTGGCCAGCGGGGCAGATGTCATCCTTATCCCAGAGATTCCTTTCGATCTGGCGCGCGTCGAGGAAAAGATCGAACAACGCGACCGGGCCGGCAGCAAGTTCAGCATCATCGTCGTCGCCGAGGGGGCCAGGCCGGTCGGTGGGCAGCAGCTTTACCGCGAGACGCGCGATCCGTTGGCCGGAAAACGGTTGGGCGGCATCGGTCAGTGGCTGGCCGACGAGCTGGCCAGGGTCGTGGAGCACGAGATCCGCGTCACGGTGCTGGGGCACGTGCAGCGCGGCGGCACGCCCAGCCCATTCGACCGCATCCTCTCGACGCGCTTTGGCGCGGCGGCGGTGCGGGCCGTGGCCGGGCGGAAATTCGGCCACATGGTGGCCCTGCGCAGCACCGAGATCATCACCATTCCGCTGCAGGAGGCGATCCACGAGCTGCGTCTGGTGCCGCTCGACAGCGATTTGCTGGTCACAGCGCGGGGGCTGGGCATCTGCCTGGGGAATTGAGGCAAGAGGGCAGTCAGAAGAGGATAAGCGCCTTGCGAAGGCTCAGAAGCCTTCGCAAGGCTTTGTTTTACCGTAACCGTTCAGTCAGTGTCATTCTGAGCACCCGAAGAGGCTCGCAGAGCCTCGAAGGGTGCGAAGAATCTCATTCTCGCCTTGCCGGAACGGGATTCTTTGCTCGCTCTGCTCGCTCAGAATGACA
>JBMOMT010000025.1:0-16932 GCA_049324835.1 Chloroflexota bacterium
CGCTGACGCCCGCCGGGGCCGTCGACTGCTGGGGCATGAACGACTACGACCAGGCCACAGCCCAGCCCGGCCCCTACACCCAGGTCGGCGCGGGTTATCTTCACACCTGCGGGCTGACGCCGGCCGGGGCCGTCGACTGCTGGGGCTTGAACACCTTGGGCCAGGCCGAAGACCAACCCGGCCCCTACACCCAGGTGGGCACGGGCAGTGATCACACTTGCGCGCTGACGCCCGCCGGGGCCGTCGACTGCTGGGGCAGGAACGACGTCGGCCAGGCCGAGGACCAGCCCGGCCCCTACGGCCCCTACGAGCCGCCCGTTTCCTGCATTGTCACCACCAACGCCGATAGCGGCCCCGGCTCCCTCCGTGAAAAGATCGCCACCCCTGCCTGCGATACCATCACCTTCGACGGCGACTATACCATCCCGCTTGCCAGCCAACTGACCATTGACCGCGACATGGCCATTGACGGCGCGGGGCATAGCGTCACTGTCAGCGGAGAGAATGCCGTGCGCGTGTTCTATGTTAACGCAGGCGTTACCTTGGACCTGCAAAACCTGACCGTGGCAAACGGCCTGGCCGGCGCCGACGGATACGATGGAGGTGGAATGTGGGTCAGCGGCGCGAACGGACGCATCACCACGGTCAACCTCCAGCGGGTCACCTTTAGCGGTAACCGCAGCACCAACGAAGGTGGCCTGGGCGGCGGTGGGTTGAGCAGTTACAACGGCACCCTCTCGCTGACCGACGTGACCTTTGTCAATAACGAGGCGCTCACGGGCGGCGGCCTATCCAACACGTATGGCTCTACAACGTTGACGAACGTGATCTTGAGCGGCAACCGCGCCACTCAATCGCTCCCCGACGAGGCTGGCTGCGGCGGGCTTCTCAGTGGAATGAACAACCTGTCCATGACGAACGTGACCTTTAGCGGCAACTCGGGGCAGATCGGCGGTGGGTTGTGCAAGGTCATGGGCAGCGCCGCGCTTACCAACGTCACTTTCAGCGGCAACCAGGCGACCCAACTGGGCAGCGCGATCTATAACGTTAGTTCCGCCTCCGGCGGCTCGCTGACCATCGTAAACAGCATCCTGTGGGGCAACACGGCTCCCGACAGCGTGCAGATTCACGATGCCGGAAGCCCCGCGGTCGTCACCTACAGCGATATACAAGGCGGCTGGCCCGGCACAGGCAACATCGATGCCGATCCGCTCTTCGTGGATGCCGCCAATGGCGACCTGCATCTCCGGGCTGGCTCACCGGCGATCAACTCTGGGGATCAGACCCTGCTGCCCGCCGATGCCCTCGATCTGGATAACGATGGTGATACGACTGAACCCATCCCCTTCGACCTGGACGGCAACCCTCGCGTCTTTGGCGGGCAGGTGGATATGGGCGCCTACGAGGTGCAGGAAATTGGCGATGCCACCCCGCCGGTCATCACCCCTCAAATCGTTGGTACCTTGGGGCAAAGCGGCTGGTACGTCGGCGATGTGGTCCTGACCTGGAGCGTGGTGGATGACGAGTCAGAGATCACCTCCAGCTCTGGTTGTGATCCGGTCTCGATCACCAGCGACCAGACGGAAACCGCCTACACCTGCACGGCCACGAGCGCGGGCGGCACGAGCAATGCATCGGTAGCCATCAAGCGCGATGCGACCGCGCCGCTGGTTGCCGTCACGGGCGTGACCGAGGGCGCCACCTACCTCCTGGGCGCGGTGCCGGCGGCAGGCTGCAGTACCAGTGATGCGACTGCGGGCGTGGAGACGGACGCCACGCTCAGCCTGAGCGGCGGCAACGCGCTGGGCGTGGGCGCTTTTACCGCCACCTGCTCCGGCGCGGTGGACCATGCCGGCAACGCCGCCGACCCAGTCAGCGTGCAGTACAATGTCACCTTCCAGTTCACCGGCTTTTTCCGGCCCGTCTCGAATCCGCCCCAAGTGAACCGGGTCAAGGCGGGCATATTTGTCCCGGTGCGGTTCAGCCTGGGCGATGACTATGGTATGGACATTTTCGCGCCGGGCTATCCGCAGTCCGAGGTGATCGATTGCAGCTTGCTACTGCCAGGCGCCGAGGACAACGACGTGGTCGAGACGGTCACGCCCAGCCGGAGCTTTTTGATCTACAATCGCTGGACCGACCGGTACACCTACCTCTGGAAGACGAATCGGTCATGGGCAGGGACGTGCCGCCAGTTGATCATCAAGTTTAACGATGGGAGCGCACCCCGAATCGCGTACTTTAGGTTCGTCCGGTAGCGTATCCGGACCGGGGAGCGCCGGCTACGCCTGTCGCTCCCCGGTTCACCCCCGGTCGATGCAAGCGGCGTCTAGACAGACGCCGTATTTGATGGTACAATGGCCGTGTTTTCGAAATGGCATCACCATCACACCATCCCCCCCTCGCATTTTGGGGTGTGACCCTCCATCGTGTTGATCGAGGAGCAGAACGATGAATGCTATCGTGTCTCCTGACCCCTCTCAACAACTCGAACAGGCCATCGCCGCGCTGGAAGCGCAGCGCACCGTTCTCGGCGACGCCGTCGTCGATGCGTCGATCGCAGCCCTGCGCGAAAAACTGGCTGCGCTCTCGGCGCAAGAGATGACCTCCCCTCATCTGCGCGGCGAACGTCGATTGGTCACGGTGATGTTTGCCGATGTGTCCGGCTTTACCGCGCTGTCCGAGCGGATGGACCCCGAAACCGTGCGCGACCTGATGAACGCCTGCTTCGAGTGCCTGGTGCCGGTGGTAAAAAAATACGGCGGCGCGGTAGACAAGTTCATCGGCGACGCGATCATGGCCCTTTTCGGCGCGCCCGTGGCCCACGAAGACGACCCGGTACGCGCTCTGCACGCCGCCCTCGACATGCAAACCCAACTCTTGACCTTTAACGCGCAGCACGCCACCGATCTCGGCATTCACTTTGGCATCAACACCGGCCCCGTCATCGCCGGAGACTTGGGCACGCGGCAGCGACAGGAATACACCGTGATGGGTGATACGGTGAACGTCGCGGCGCGGCTGGAGGATATTTCGGAACGCGGCGAAATCCTGGTTGGGCCGGATACCTACCGCCTGGCCGCGCCGTTGTTCGAGTTCGAAACGATGGTTCCCGTCCGGGTCAAGGGCAAGTCCGAGCCGGTGCCGGTCTACCGCCTCCTGGCTGCCAGAGCCATCCCCGGCAAGATGCGGGGCATCGTGGGATTGGCATCCCCCCTCGTCGGCCGCGAGGTCGAGTTCCGCGCATTACAAAAAGCCATCGAGCGGGTGCAAGCAGGCGCAGGCGGCATCGTGACGTTGATGGGAGACGCCGGATTGGGCAAATCGCGCCTGGTGGCAGAAATCCGTGGGGGCGTGGCTGCCGCGCCCCTGCAGTGGGTGGAGGGCCGTTGCCTCTCTTACGGCGCGTCCATCGCCTACCTGCTGTGGTTGGATATCTTGCGTGGGCTGTTGAGTGTAGCCGCCGATGCAACACCAACTGCCGTCCGCGAGGCCCTGCTTCAGCAGACGCAAACACTGTGCCCGGATCGTTTCGACCAGGTTTTTCCCTACCTGGCGCGGCTGCTGTCACTGCCGCTTGCGCCAAAAGACGAGGCCACACTGCACGAACTGGATGGCGAAACACTCAAGGCGAGAACCTTTGACGCCGTGGCGGCATGGATAGAACGGGCGGCCCAACACCGCCCGGTGGCCGTCATCTGTGAAGACCTGCACTGGGCCGATCCCACCTCGTTGGAATTGCTGGAACAGCTCTTGCCCCTGGTCGATCGCGCTCCCCTGCTCTTTGTTTGCCTCTTTCGCCCGGAGCGAGAACACCGCTGCTGGCGGATCCAAGAGATCGCCGGGCGGGATTATCCTCATCGCCACACGGGCCTGGCGCTCGATCCACTCTCGGTCGCCGAGGGCAAAGAGCTGGTGGGCCACTTGTTGCGCGTGGAGGGCCTGCCCCTGCCCCTCAGAGAGCGCATCCTCAGCCACGCCGAGGGAAATCCCTTTTACGTCGAAGAGATCATCCGCTCTCTGATCGACGACGGGGCCATCGTACACGACCAGGCCGCCGGGCGCTGGCAAGCCACACGAGACGTGGCCGATATCACCATCCCGGACACGCTGCACGGGGTGCTGATGGCCCGCATCGACCGTCTGCATCGAGAGAGCAAACGTGTGCTGCAACTGGCGTCCGTCATCGGGCGGCTCTTTTTCTACCGTGTGCTGGCCGAGATCGCCCGCGAGCAGCAACGGCTCGACGACCACCTGCTGACCTTGCAGCGGGAAGAGATGATCCGCGAGCGGGCGCGCACACCTGAACTGGAGTACATATTCAAGCACCAATTGACCCAGGAAGCCGCCTACAATGGCCTGCTCAAAAAAGAACGGCGCGCCTATCACCGCCAAGTGGCCGAGACGTTGGAGCGATTGTTCCCCGGGCGGGTCGAGGAGCAACTGGGACTGCTGGCCTATCACTGGGAACGGGCCGAAGAGCCAGACAAAGCAACGGCCTACCTGCTGCAAGCGGGCGATCAGGCCCGCCTGGCCTATGCCCACGCAGAGGCGATCGATTATTACCAGCGGGCGTTGGCTTTTCTGAAAGAACAAAAGGAACACGAACGCGCCGCGCGGACGCTGATGAAGTTGGGGCTGACCTATCACACCGCCTTTGACTTTGCCCGTTCTCGCCAGGCTTACGAAGAAGGTTTTGCGCTGTGGAAGCGTGTGGGGGAAACTCGAGAGGGAGGCTGGCTGCCGCCCGCGCCGCACGCCCTCAGGACCCTGTGGAACGATCCGCCGACGCTCGACCCGACACTGGCCGACGACAGCGCCTCGGTAGATTTGATAGACCAGCTCTTTAGTGGGCTGGTGGCCCTGGACGCCGGGGACAACATCGTGCCCGATGTGGCCCGTAACTGGGAGGTGCTGGAAGACGGCTGCAGGTTTGTCTTTTATCTGCGAGATGATGTGTATTGGAGCGATGGAACGCCGGTGACGGCCGGGGACTTTGCGTACGCCTGGAAACGCACCCTGGATCCGGCCACCGGGTCGCCCGCCGCCCACCTGCTGTACGACATCAGGGGCGCCAGGGCCTTCCATCGGGGAGCCTGCCCTGAGCCTGCCGAAGGGGCCTGCCCTGAGCCTGCCGAAGGGGCCTGCCCTGAGCCTGCCGAAGGGGCTTGCCCTGAGCCTGCCGAAGGGGCCTGCCCTGAGCCTGCCGAAGGGACCTGCCCTGAGCCTGTCGAAGGGGAGACTGGCAGCAAGGACGTGGGGATACAGGCCCTCGATGACCTCACCCTGTTGGTGGAACTGGAAGGGCCGACAGGCTATTTTCTGAACCTGCTGGCGCAAAGCGCCTGCTATCCTGTGCCCAGGCACGTGGTCGCGGCGCGCGGTGAGACGTGGGCAGAGGCGCAACACATTGTCACCAACGGCCCTTTTCGCCTGGCAAGCTGGCAGCGGGGCCAGGCCATCGTCCTGACGCGCAACCCGGCGTACCACGGCCGCTCGCTCGTCAGGGGCAACGTGGAACGCGTGGAACTGGACCTGCGCAATACCGACCACGCCATCCGGCTAGAGATGTACAAAGCGGACGAACTGGACGTTGTGGATTTGCCGCCGTTAGAGATCGACCGGGCGCGGCAAAAACACGCCGGTGAATACGTCTCGTTCCCCTTGTTGAACACCGAGTACGTGGGTTTCGATGTGAGCCGCCCCCCCTTTGACGATCCGCGTGTGCGCTGCGCCTTTGCCCTGGCCACCGACAGGGAGACGCTGGCGGACGTCGTCCTTCGCGGGCACGTCTCTCCGGCTACCGGCGGGTTCGTGCCGCCGGGAATGCCCGGCCACGCGGCGGGCATCGGTCTGCCGCACGACCCCGAACGGGCGCGCCGCCTGCTGGCCGAGGCCGGCTACCCGGATGGCCGCGGCTTTCCCAAGGTGGACGCGTGGACGCGCTCCATTTCCCGGCCGCACATCGGGTGCTTGCAGGCGCAGTGGCGAGACAGGCTGGGGATCGAGATCGTATGGCAGCCGGTAGCCTGGGCCGTGTACCTGGATGAGTTGCGGAAAAAGCTGCCCCATCTGTTTATCATGGGCTGGGTCGCCGATTATCCCGATCCCGATAACTTTTTGAGAGTGGGGCTGTGGAGAGAGCGCGCCGGGTGGCGGAACGAGGACTATGATCGCCTGATCGAACAAGCCAGGCGCATGACGGATCAAAAGGAGCGCATCCGGCTGTACGCACAGGCGGAAAAGATACTGATCCAGACAGCCACAATCCTTCCCCTCTACTATGGACGGTTACACCGGCTGCTGAAACCGTGGATCGGCGAGCCGCCCCCATCGGCTACGGGAGGGCCGCGTTGGAAAGATGTTATCGTCGAGCCGCACTAGAACCTGGCCCGACCGATTCTGAAAAACCTGTCACACCAATTTCCCTACGGAGCATTTGAGGCTCCTGTTTTGGCAAAATATCCTCCGAGATCACAGCGGTGGAAAAGCCGATTTTCAGTCCACAGAAAGTGTTTTTGGCCGCATTTTGACCGTTTTCCCATCTCGAAGGCGCAGTCCCAACACTTCTTTGGCCCGAATCACATACCTGGATTTCTGCCAATTCGATCCAACTCGGGGAAATTGGTGTGTCAGGTCTAAAAATTGGATCTAGTGAGCCTATCGAAAGATGGTATTGGGCCTAATGGCCGGGCGACTTTTATTTGGCCTTGACCACCCGGAACTGATCAAAATCGCGGGCGACGGCAGTATTGGGGAAAACGGCCTGCGCCTCGGCAAGCACGTCGCGCTCGCGATTGCGCCGCGAGAGATGCGTGAGCACCAGTTGCTTTGCCCCGGCGCAGACGGCCAGCTCGGCTGCCTGACGGGCGGTGAGGTGACCGAACTCGCGCGCCAGGCCGGCTTCCTCGTCCAGATAGGTGGCCTCGATGACCAGCAGGTCGGCGTCTCGGACCTCGTCCACCAGGTCGTCGGTGCGCCCGGCGTCGCCCACAAAGACCAGCTTGATCCCCGACAACCAGTCGCCCAGCACGTCGTCGGGCTGGATGATACGCCCATCGGCCAGGGTGATGGCATGGCCTTGCACCAACTGTTTGCGCCCCGGACCAGCCGGCACGCCCAGCGCCTCGGCCTTTTCCGGCAAAAAGGGCCGCCGCCGTTTTTCCTCGAAAGAAAAGCCGAAACAATCGGCGCCACGGTGGCTCACCGGAAAAGCGCGCAGGGCAAAGCCCTCGTCTTCCATCAACAGGCCCGGCGCAATCTCGAACAACTCGATCTCGACAGGTGATCTCGCGCCACGCAGCACCACCCCATAGATCAGATCTTCCACCCGATCCAGCGTCGAACGCCCGCCCCAGATCTCCAGTCGCTCCAGCGATTCCCAACGGCTAAAAGTGGACACCAACCCACCCAATCCCAGGATATGATCCAGATGACCGTGGGTCAGCAAAACCTTGTCCAGCCGGCGAAAGCCCAAACCGCTCTTGAGAATCTGGCGCTGCGTGCCTTCGCCGCAGTCGATGAGGAATCGATACTCTTTGTGCAATACCATGGCCGAAGACAGCCCGCGATGCACCGATGGGGCCGACGCCGACGTGCCAAGAAAGACCAGCTCAAACACCTGCTTGCTCCGTTCTCTCGCTTCATCCGCGTGATGATTGCTCTCAGGCGCCCCCCTGCTCAAGTGACACCTGGGCCGTCAACAGGGCATTATACCGTCTGGGGTAGATTTGTCAACTTGTAGCAAGACGGCTACCTGTGGTATACTTGGCAATCCAGACCGATCATGTGATGGCATCTGTCGTTCGATAGAGTGAAACTGGCATGAACAAAACCCGGTTGGTCAATCGTCTGCTCGTCTTTGTGATCCCCCTGGGCCTGGCGCTGGTGGCCGTGGCCCTGCTGCTCAAAGGGCTCGGCGCGCCGCTGCCCACGCCTGCCCCAGCCACACCAACCCCCGACCCCGCCCGGCAGGTGGTGGCGCGCGTCGGCGAACAAACATTCACCTTTGCCGATTGGGCCATGGCTTATACTCTCGATGCCCTCATGAGTCGCCTCTCTGGCCAGCCGGCACCCGCGCCGGCCGAAACGTTGGAGCGGCTGGTCAACGATGCGCTGGTGCTGCAGGCCGCCGCCGAGGCCGGGATCGGCGCCAGCCAGGCAGAGGTGGAGGCGCGCATCACCCTGCTGGAGGCCGCCTGGGACACCAGCGACCAGGCCGTGGTGGATGAATTGGCCGCGCTGGGCCTCGACCGCCAGGTGTGGGTCGAGGCCATCTCCCGGCTGTTGATCGTCGAGCGTTACCTGAGCCAAAAAGTGTGGGCCGACGCGCCTCCGGACGGGCAGGCTGCCGCCCTCGGCGAGTGGCTCCAGACGCGCCGCCGTCAGGTTCAGGTGGAGGTGGATAGCCAGGGCTTGCAGCCGCTGTTACCCACCCCCAGGCCACTGTCCACGGCTGCGCCAACGCTGCCCATCGCCACCCCCACCGCCACATCGCTGGCCGCCTCTCCCCTGCAAGTGCTGCCCGATTCGAACCTGGTGGGCCGGCCCGCGCCCGATTTTTCGCTGCCCGATGCCACAGGACAGTTGGTGTCACTGGGCGACCTGCGCGACCGGCGCAAGGTGATCCTGGTCTTTTTCCGCACCACCGGCTGAGGGCCTTGCCGGACGCAACTCGGTGAGTTGCAGAACAGCTACCCCCAATTTCAGGCCCAAAACGCCGACATCCTGGCCCTGGTGGTCGAGCCGCAGAGCCGGGTTCAGGCTCTGGTCGAGAGTTACGGCTACAGTTACCCGGTGCTGGCCGACGCCGACCACGTTGCCAGCGAGGCTTTCGGCGTCTACAACCTGTTGAGCGACAACCGCGCCGCGCCATCGGTTTTTGTGATCGACGAAAGTGGCCTGGTGATCTGGGCTTACGTGGGCCAGCATACCTACGACCGGCCTGCCACACAAACGATCCTGGATCAATTACCCTGACGCCGTCGGGCCAGAACGAGACCTGTCAGCTCTGAATAGGCACAACAACTCTAGAGAAATACTCTGAAACCCTTCACAGGAGGAAGGCATGTCCCCGTTTCAACCGTTCGAGATGGAACGTATGATGTCCAGGTGGGAAAACGTCGTCGATTACAACCTCTCCGAGAGCGGCGTGCACCCGGTGACGTTACGAGAATTGCTGAGCGACGACCCGGCGATGCTCGAAGCGTTGCTGGACACGGAGCTGAACTACCCCCAGGCCAACGGTATCATCGAGTTGCGCCAAAACATCGCGGCGCTGTATCCAGCCGCCACACCCGATCACGTCCTGGTCACCGTGGGCTGCATCGAGGCCAATTTCATCACCCTGCAAACCCTGCTCGCGCCGGGCGACGAGATGGCCATCATGCTGCCCAACTATATGCAGATCTGGGGGCTGGCAAAAAATATGGGCCTGCACATGCGGCCCTTTCACCTGAAGGAGGAACAGGGCTGGGCGCTGGATGTGGACGGGCTGAACAAAGCGGTCACAAACCGCACCAAACTGATCGCTGTCTGCAACCCCAACAATCCCACCGGCTACATCCTCACCGAAGCCGAGATGGACGCCATCGTCGCGGCTGCCGGGCGGGTGGGGGCCTGGATCCTGGCCGACGAAGTCTACAACGGCGCGGAACGCCTGACAGACCGGCAGACGCCTTCTTTTTGGGGACGCTACGAGCGCGTGCTGGCCATGAACAGCCTGAGCAAAGCCTACGGCCTGCCGGGGCTACGCACCGGCTGGGTGGTGGGCCCCATCGACACGGTGGATCAGATCTGGGCGCGCCACGAATACGTGACCATCAGCAACACCATGCTCTCCAACAAGCTGGCTGCCCTGGCGCTCTCTGCCCAGGTGCGCCCGCGACTCATCCAGCGGGCGCGACAGTACATCCGGCGCGGCTTTCCCATTCTGGATGGCTGGCTGGAAAGCCACGAGGGAACCTTTAGCCTGGTGCCACCGCAGGCAGCGGCCATCTGTTTTGTGCGTTACCACCTGGAAGTCAACTCGGTGGTTTTCGTGGAACGTTTGATGCGCGAAAAGAGCGCGCTCATCGTGCCGGGTGATCACTTTGGCCTGGACCACCACTTTCGCATCAGCTACGGCCTGCCGCCCGATTACCTGCGCGGCGGCCTGGATCGTATCCACGAGCTGATCGTCGAATACCAGCGTTGAGATTGGAGGTGCGCCGTGAGCTTGGCCACCACGCTTCGTCCTGCCCATCGCTGGCTGTGGAGTGGTCTGGCCTGCGACGACCCAACCGCCGAGATCGGCGTGTTGGGTGTGCCGTTCGATAACGCCACCAGTTACCGCAAGGGAGCCTCTTTTGCCCCGGCCAAACTGCGCGAGATCACACCCCACGTGACGGCCGGCGCCGAGGAGGGCCTCTCGCTGGCTGGTTTACGCGTGTGCGATTACGGCGACGTGACCATCGACCTCGACTGGGAGCGTTATTTCGCCACCGTCGAGGCCCGCGCCGCCGAGGTGCTGCGCCATCCCTTTGCCCTGTTTTTAGGCGGCGATCACTCGGTCACCATCCCGCTGATGGCTGCTTTTAGCCGGGTGGTGAGGGGGCAGTGGGGCGTGGTACACGTGGACGCCCATCCGGATCTGGTGGACGTGTTCGAGGGGCATCGCTGGTCGCACGCCTGCACCGAGCGCCGCACGCTGGAGCTGCCCAACATCGCATCGCGCCATCTGGCTTGCGTGGGCATCCGCTCGCTGGTAGACGACGAGCGGCTCTTTCTGGCCGGCCACCCCGAGATCGCCGTCCACACCGCCCGCGATGTCTATCGCCGGGGCGTCGAGGCGGTGGCAGAGGCGGTGGTGCATCAACTGGTCGACGTAGACGCCGTTTACCTGACGCTCGACATCGACAGCCTCGATCCGGCTTTTGCTCCCGGCACCGGCACGCCGGAAGCGGCAGGACTCTCGACGCGCGAGCTGCTCGAGCTCTGCCGGATCATCTTGCAGCGGTTGCCGGTGCGGGCGATGGATGTCGTAGAGGTGGCCCCGCCGTTGGACTGCGCCGACATCACCTCGTTTGCCGCGCTCAAGGTGATTTACGAGGTTTTTGGCTGGCTGAAAGAAAAAACGGCCGGCAGATGACAAAAACGCCGGGGGGCGCGTTCCCCCCGGCGTTTCGTTCGATAGGTGGCCGCTACAGCAGGCCGAAGCCCTGATCTCGCACCACCTGACCCATCTCGATGCGTAGCTGTTTGGGATCGGTGTAGGACGCCCGGCGGGCTGCCCGGCTGGTCCAGGTGTAAAGCTCGCCCGTTTCAGCGCTGCGAAAGACCTGTTCGGCCAGGATGGTCTGATCGTACGCTGCCAGGTGGGCGTCTGTGTCCCCGGTGTGATAACGCTCCCGGTGGAGCACGGCGGGCAGAGGCAGGCGGGGTTTGAGGGCCGGGTCTTCGGCAGGGTAACCCAGGCACAGGCCGGTGATGGGGAAAACCAGTTCCGGCAGCTCCAGCTCGGCGATCACCTGGGCGGTGTTGTTGCGGATGGCGCCGATGTAAACGATGCCCAATCCCAACGACTCGGCGGCCAGGGCCACGTTTTGGGCCAGCAACGCGGTATCCACAGTGGCCACCAAAAAGGCCTCCAGATAGTCGGTTTGGAGCTGTTTGCCCTCCAGGGCGCAGGCTCGCCGCAGGCGATAGGCGTCGGCGCAGAAGGCCAGAAACACCGGGCACTGGCGAATGTGAGCCTGATCGCCGCACAGCGCCGCCAGCCGCTCTTTTCTGGCCGGGTCTTGCACCGCGATCACGCTATAATACTGCAAGTAGGATGACGTCGAGGCCATCTGCGCGCTGGCGACGATGGCCTCCAGCATCCCCTCCGGCAGCGGATCTGGCCTGTACTGGCGGATGGAGCGGTGCTGTTGCATCAGCGTTGTGACGGCATTATCGAAAGGCGCACTCACTGTCCTTCCTCCGATGTTTGCTCGCCGTTGTCCTCCCAGCCGATGATCCAGACGCACAGCCCGGCCAATAGCACCGTGCTGGCGATGAGCGCCGCCCACTGTCCGGCCAGCAGGCCCACGTCTTTGGCCGCCCACACCAGAATGATCACCATACCCACGGCCAGCGCCAGCCAGGCCAGCAGCCGGGGGTGAGCGACGAAAAAGCCCTTGACGCCTGACATAACTCCTCCTGTCACAACGGTTCGATGCGAATCTGATCCGAGATCTGCCTGACCATCATCACCGAGTTGTCGTCGATGCGCTCGCGGGCCACCTCCTGCCAGTAGGGGTGTAAACTCTCCATCTGGCGGGGCAGATACTCCCGGTCGAGCAGGAGAGAAAATATCTCTTCTGGCGCGGTCTGATCCAGGAAAAAGATGATCGCCTCACAGGCCAGGTCTTTGGCCGCCTGTTCCACCTCGTCCAGCAGGGGCGGGGCCAGTTCGGCCAAAAGCTGCACCGGATAGACGTAAAAATCGTCCACCAGCGTCACCAGGTTCTCCGCCTGCCAGCCCACCGCCGCCGCCCCCTGGCGGGTTATGGCGATGCGATAACCCTTTTGCAGGATGCGCTCGCGCATCTCTTCCTGACTCACAGGCGGCCTGCCCTTGCGGCTGGCGTTGACCAACCCGGTGATGGCAGGCACGTCGCTGGGCCTGGCACGTCTGACGACAACCTTCACTTCGCTCATGGGTGGTCTCCTTCCCCCGATCGGGTGGCAAAAAAGGACTGGCCAGGTGTATCGCCTCTCGGCAATGGCTCACGCGCCTGGTATGGCCTCCCAGGCGACCATCACCTGGCGACGTGTCTCTTGCAACGAGCCGCTGGTGTCGATCACCACGTCGGCCAGAGCAATTTTGGCGGCCTGGGGCGGCTGAGCCTCCACCCGCAGCCGGGCCTCCGCCTCGCTCAGGCCACGAAAGGCCGTCAAACGCGCCACCTGTACCTCTGGTGGACAGGTGGTCACCCACAGGACGTCATAGGCGCGGTGCATACCCGCCTCGATGAGCTTGATGGCCTCGACGACGATCACCGACTCGGCAGCGGCAGCGATGGCCGCACTCACCGCACGGGTCGTGGCCGGATGAACGATGGCCTCCAGCCGGGCCAGCGCGGTTGGATCGGCAAAAACGATCTGGCCCAGACGCTGGCGGTCGATCTCGCTCTCTGGGGTGAGAATTTGGGGGCCAAAAGCCTGCGCCACAGCCTGCCAGGTGGCCGTGCCGTGGCCCATCACCTGATGCGCTACTCTATCGGCGTCGATGACCCGCGCCCCCAACCCGGCCAGCATGCCGGCCACGGCGCTCTTGCCGGTGGCGATGTTGCCCGTGAGGCCGATCAGGTACGGCGCCAACGTCTCACACCTCCACCGTTTCGGCGATGCTCTCCCATTCGGCCAGCAAACGCTCCAAGGCGCGCTCAGTCTGGGTGTATTCTACCCCCAACGTCTGTAACCTGTCAAGTTGCTGCGCGGCGCTGGCCGCGGTCAATGCGCCACTCAGCGATACCAGGCGCTCTTCCAGCCCGGCGATTTCGATCTCGATCTGCGCCACGCGGCGGGCATGGCGCTCTTGCTGGCGGCGTCTTGCCCGTTCCGCAGCCTGGGTTGGGTGTGCGGGCCGGGGGGCCGCGGCTGGCTCTGGTTGGCGGGCGGCCTGTTTTTGCTGGAGATAGCTGTCATAGTCGCCCTGATACACCTGCAACCGATCGCCTTCCAGCGCCCACATCTGGGTGGCCAGCGCCCGGATCAGGTAACGATCGTGGCTCACCAGCAGCACGGTGCCATTGAACTCGGCCAGCACATCTTCCAGAATCTCTTGCGAGGCAATGTCGAGATGATTCGTCGGCTCGTCGAGGACGAGCAGGTTGGCGCCCTGGAGGGTGAGCCGGGCCAGCGCCACGCGGCTGCGCTCGCCGCCGGAAAGATCGGCCACCTGTTTGAACACGTCGTCGCCGCTGAACAGAAAACGGCCCAGGAAATCGCGCGCCTCGGCCACGCTGAGATCCGCCGCGTCCAGCACGGCGTCCAGCACCGTCTGCTGCGTGTCCAGGTCGGCGTGAGCCTGGGCCAGATAGCCCACCACCACGTTGGCTCCCAACTGCACCCCACCCGCCAGCGGCGGCAGATCACCCAGAATGGTCTTGAGCAAGGTCGTCTTGCCGGAGCCATTGGGGCCGATGAGCGCTGCCCGCTCCAGCCGCCGCAGTTCGAGATCGGGCGTGGCAAAGAGCGAAACCTCGTGGCCAGTGCTGCTCAGGTGCGCGGCGTAACCCACACGCAGGCCCTCGGTGCGCAGCACGATCTCGCCGCTCCGCTGGACGGCGGCCATTCGCAGATGGATGTGTTTGGTCTGGCGTGGGCGTTCTAACCGCTCCAGGCGAGTCAGTCGCCGGGCGCGGCCCTGGGCTTCGCGGGTGCGCTGACCAGCCATGTAGCGTTGGATAAAGTCCTCTTCCCTGGCGATGTGTCGTTGCTGGGCTTTGTACTCGGCAGCGCGACGGGCCATACGTTCGCCGCGCAGTTGCACGTACTCGCTATAGTTGCCGGGATAGGCTTCCAACTGCCCGAAGGCCAGATCCCACACACGATTGACCACCTTGTCCAGAAAGTAGCGGTCGTGGGCCACCACGATCAGGCTCTTGGGCCAGCCGACGAGGTATTCCTCCAGCCATTCCAGGGCGTCCACGTCCAGATGGTTGGTCGGCTCGTCCAGCAGCAGCAGGTCTGGCTCTTCCAGCAGCAGGCGCGCCAGCAGGGCGCGCGTTTGTTGGCCGCCGCTGAGCATTTCCAGGGGATAGTGGAAACGCTGCGGGGTAAAACCCAGACCGCTGAGCACCTTTTGAATACGCAGCTCGAACTCGTAGCCGCCGGCCATCTCGAACTCGAGCAAAAGCCGGTCGTAGCGGGCCAGGGTCTCCTGGCTGCTGGGCCCGGCCATGACCTCTTCCAGGCGGCGGAGCTGCTGTTGTTGCGCCAGCAGGTGCTCAAAAACTGACAACATCTCGGCCCACAGGCTGCGCCCGCCGCTGAGGCCGCCCATCTGCGGCAGGTAGCCCATACGCAGCCCCTTCATGCGATGGATGGCCCCCTCGGTGGGCGTCTCCAGGCCGGCGATGATGCGCAGCAGCGTGGTTTTGCCCTCGCCGTTGGGCCCCACCAGCGCCACCTTGTCGCCGTGGGCCAGTTGAAATGAGACGTCGGCGAAAATATCTTGCGCGCCGTACGATTTTGCCAGGTTGTGACCGCTAACGACAGACATGGTTTTCTCCTGAACCAACGCAAAAGTAATTATACCATTTAATGGCCCAATGCTCAATTCATGGCTCTGGGTTGTGGGTCGAGCTTGAACGTGTGGCACACCTGTGTTATAATGTCATCCAGTACCGAAAATTTGGGTATGCCTGTTGCCAGGATTCTGGACACGGTTCATCTCAGAGAGGAGAAAACCATGACCAACGAGATCATTACCATCGAACGGCACATTTTAGATCAGCAGCGTCGCTTTCCTGACGCGACGGGCGAATTCACCAATCTCCTGTACGACATCGCCCTGGCGGCCAAGATCATCTCCCGCGAGGTGAGCAAGGCCGGCCTGGTGGAGATCCTGGGCAAGACCGGCGAGGAAAACGTGCAGGGTGAACAGGTGATGAAGTTGGACGTCTTTGCCAACGAGATGCTGGTGCGTATGAACGATCACACCGGACGCTTGTGCGCCATGGCCTCCGAAGAAATTGCCGACATCATTCCCATACCGGAGCGTTTTCCATGTGGTCGCTACGCCCTCATTTTCGACCCGCTGGATGGCTCGTCCAACATCGACGTCAACGTGAGCATCGGCACCATTTTTTCCATCCACCGCAAAGTGTCCAAAGGACCGCGCGGCAGCGTAGAGGATTTTCTACAACCGGGCTACCATCAGGCCGCCGCGGGTTACGTCATTTATGGCTCCAGCACAATGATGGTTTACACCACCGGTCAGGGGGTGCACGGCTTTACTCTGGACCCGAGCGTGGGTGAGTTTTTGCTCTCGCATCCCAACATCCAGACCCCGCCCAGGGGCAAATATTACAGCGTCAACGAGGGCTATTACACGCGCTGGAGCGAGGGCGTGTGTCGTTTCGTAGATTATCTCAAAACGCCCGATAAAGCCACCGGCCGCCCCTACTCTGGACGCTACATCGGCTCGTTGGTGGCCGATTTTCACCGCAACCTGCTGGCCGGCGGCATTTTTATGTACCCCGCCGACGTCAACAAACCTGAAGGTAAATTACGTCTGCTCTACGAGGCCTCTCCGCTGGCTTTTATCGTCGAGCAGGCAGGCGGGCGGGCTTCCGATGGACGCCAGAACATCCTGCACATCCAGCCGCAATCGCTGCATCAGCGGGTGCCGCTCTTTATCGGCAGTCGCGAGGACGTAGACCTGGCGGATCGATTCATCCGTGAGCACGGTTAAAACCGGGCCGGTCACAACTGCTCAGCCTGCCTTGCCGCAGGTTAGCCAGGCCGTTTGAAAGTGTTTTCATGCGCTATCGTACACTGCAAGAAAAAATCGACACGCCGGATGGCCCTCGCTGGCGTAATGCCGTCGTCGTTCAGGAGATGGCCTCCGGACGCCTGGCGGCAGTAGGGCAAACGCTGGCGCGCACGATGGCTTTTACCGGGTATCTGCGCGCCCATCCGCTGCCGCTGGACGAGGTTCATTGCCTGCCGCTGCCGCCAGAGATCGTCTCGTCGGACGCCGAGGTGCGTTGGACGCCGCCGCGAGAGGTCGAGCGGCTCGAGATCTATCGCCTGCTGGCGGCGGATGAATCCCTCGAGGGCGAGGGGGCTGCTGCCAGCCCGGTCGATACCCGGCTCATCCCCGGCGTGAGGCCAGCGCCTCTGCCGCCCCCGCCGCTTCAGGAGCCTTCTCCCTCGCCCGATGAATTGCCCCCCCCCCCGGGG
>JBMOMT010000026.1:0-2182 GCA_049324835.1 Chloroflexota bacterium
GGTGGGGGTGGCGGTGTGGGTGGGCGTCGGTGTGGCGGTAGCGGTGGGGGTGGGGGTGGCTGTGGCGGTGTGGGTGGGCGTCGGTGTGGCCAGTTCCAGGTCGTTGCCGACGGCCATCAGGCTCCATAGGCTGGCCTCTTGATCCGAGATCGGTTCGAGGTTGCCGGGGCCGCCGCCGGCCGGCAGGCTCAACTGCTGGCCGGCCAGCACGTAAATCTCCTGGCTGGCCTGGCCCTGGCCCTCTATCAGGCGCACACGGCCCTCGTCGACGGAGATGAGTGTCTGGTTGTCGGCGCTCAGGCTCACGCAAAAGCGGCCTTCCAGCGGCTGCAATGTGCCGGAGGGGATGGTGATCTCGAATTGGCTCGTGGGATCGATGTTGCCCCGCACCTGGCCCCACAGGCGACCCAGCAGCAGCTTGAAACGGGCCACCTGACCGCCCTCGGTGAGTGAGATGTCGTTGACCTGGAGCTGTGTTTCCGGGGCCAGCCGGAGAATGGCCTCGTCGAGGGAGAGTTTGGCATGGCCATCGACGCCGGTCTGGATTTCACTGTTGCTTTCCAGAACGTCGCCCTGATGCACAGCGACGTAGGCGGTGTTGGGTTCAGGACGACCGTGGGTTTCGCCCGATACCTCGGCCACGGTCACGCGGCGGCTTTGTGCGGCTGTCGGCGTCTCTTGAGGCGGACGCATCAAGAGGTAATAACC
Source organism: Chloroflexota bacterium (assembly GCA_049324835.1). Lineage (GTDB taxonomy): Bacteria > Chloroflexota > Anaerolineae > CAYNKW01 > CAYNKW01 > JBMOMT01. Next base: position 709 of record JBMOMT010000026.1, read on the forward strand.
TCCTGCGCCCAGCACGGCCAGCGCGATGAGCGCCAGGAGCAGGATCGGCCAGGGGAAGCGACGCTGCCGGGAGGGGGCGATCTCGATCCGTCGGGTCTCCGGAGCGCCGACGAGGGTCTCTGGGGTGACGGTGGCGGTCTCGTCTGGAGCGGCAGCCAGATCGGTGGGCATTTCCAGGCCCAGATCGGCGAACAGGGCGCTGAGCGTATCGGCTTCCGCAGCCAGAGTGTCCTCGCCCTGACCGGCAGCCTGCAAGGCCTCGGCCATTTCTTCCGCCGAGGCGAAACGATCCGCCGGGTCTTTGGCCAGCGACTTGAGTATGACGCGCTCCACTGCCTCCGAGATGGCCGGGTTGAGACTGCGCGGCATGGGCAGTGGATCCTGGACGTGTTTAAAGATGACCGCCAGGGGCGTATCGGCGCTAAAGGGCGTGCGGCCGGTGAGACATTCGTAGAGTACGATGCCCAGCGAATAGATGTCGGTGCGCAGGGTTACTTCCTGGCCCTGACCCTGCTCCGGCGACATATAATCGGGCGTGCCGACGACGCCGGTCATGGTGTAGCGGGTGGATTCCATCATGTGGGCGATGCCAAAATCCGAGAGCACGGCCTCGCCCTGGGAGGTGAGCAGGATATTGGCCGGTTTGATGTCGCGGTGGATCAGACCGCGCCCGTGGGCGTGGTGCAGGGCGCGGGCGGTTTGGCCGACGAGCCGCACCGTCTCGTCGAGGGGCAGGGGCTGCCCGGCAGCGCGCACCTGGTTCAGGCGTTGTTTGAGCGTCTGGCCATCGACGAACTCCATGACCATAAAGTAGGTGTTGTCCTCGCGGCCAAAATCGAACACACGCACGATGTGGCTGTGGCGCAGGGCGGCCACGGCGCGCGCCTCGCGCTCGAAACGGGCCAAAAAGGTCTCGTCGTCGGCCACAAAGGGGTGCAGGATTTTGACGGCCACGTAACGATCCAGGGCCGGCTGGTAGGCTTTGTAGACCTCGGCCATGCCGCCTTTGCCCAGGTGCTCGACGATCTGGTAATGCCCAATCGTTCTACCGATCCAGGTGTCTTCCATCGCTGTCTCTCAGGGTTTGGGTTTGCACGGATGGGGATCAAAGTAATAGTCTTTGGTCCAGGTCTGTCCGTCGCCCGAGACGACGGTAAATTTGCCCAGCATGGGGAACCCACAGCCGTAAATCAGTGTAAATTCCGGGCCGGGGCCCATGAGTTCTTCGCCGTTGTAAAAGCTGTAACGGCCATCGCCGCCGGACACGTGGAAATAGATGTACACCTGCCAGTGTTCGTAATCACCCTGCGCCGAGCGCTCCGAGGTCTGATGATCCCAGTAGAAATGGCCCAACGGTTCGTAGGTGGGCGTGACGGTGGGCGTGTGGGTGGGAACGGGTGTGTTCGTGGGCCGCCGTGTGGCCGTGGGTGGTGGCGTGTGAGTCGGCGTGGCCGTGGGCGTGGGCGTGTGGGTG
>JBMOMT010000027.1:0-110714 GCA_049324835.1 Chloroflexota bacterium
ACTATCATCTGACGCCGCTTTCCGAGTTACAGCTCAAGATACTTGCTCTGCTGGACTTGCCGGCAGAGATTTATACGCGGCTCGCACATTTTGCGATTCCACCCTAAAAATGAGCGAACCGAGAGTTGACTGGCACCAGCTTTTTGAAGCGGATCTCTTTGCCCAGCAGGTGAGGCACCAAAAAGTAAAACGCGCCCATCACCGCCATATAAACGAAACCATACACACCGACGATGGGGTGCACCGTCAGCATGCCATAGTACAGCTCGGCCGGTGTGGGCTCGGCGCCCGTGGGGCGGATGGCATTCAGCGCGGTTTCCATGCCCTCCACCAGGTTCGGCGCGGCCAGTTGGGTGCGCATGAGGCTGCCCTCGAAACCAGCCGCCGCCAGAAAGAGCAGCGCCACCACCGCGAAACGCAGCGTCCATTTCTGTGTCCAACCCAGTTGCGTCATCTGTATCTCCTCTCTCACAATCTCACGCGAATCACGCCGGGGACGAACATCTCGGAGTGGCGGGGGCCCGAGTATTCGGTGGAGCGCACGTCGTAGGCGCCGGGTTCGTCGAACTTCCAGATGATGCGGTTCTCGTAGCCGGGCAGCACCTGCATCTGGAAAACCATGGTGCCGTCGGGGCGGAACACACCAAAGCCATAGGTCACGTCTTTCGAAGTCACCGTGAACTCGATGTATTCGTTCGCCTTGACCTCGATGCCCCCTTCGGGCAGTTTGAACTCGTAATTCTCCACCTCGATGGCCACCCGTTGATCGGGGGTGGCTTTGGACCACAGCAGCCACTTTTGCCAGGGCACCAGCGGCGAGAGGGTGATGGCGTTGACCAGGACGAACACGCCAATGAGCACGTAAAGCCAGCGTCGCTCTCGGACGTCCATGTCAGTCTCCTTTCTCCCTCACCTTGAGAGCGAATACGATCATGAACAGGGCGATAGCAGCAACGATGGCGGTGTAGACCCACCAGATGACGTCGGTGATGTACATTTCTCCCTCCTCGAGTTTTGCTCCTTTGCTCCTTGCTTGGTGTCGATTTGCCAATTTGTCGATTTTTTTCAGTCTCCTCCTTTCTCCCGATCTAATGGGGTGCGTCGCACTTGTTTGGGCCTCCGGATCGTTTGAGCTGCCGTGCCCAGGACGCCGCCGACCATCAGCGGGCCGTGGGTGATGGCCAGAGCCGATTGCAGCGGCGGCAGCCTCCAGCCCAGGCGTAGCAGCCCGGCCCACAGGGCGGCCAGCAAGGCCAGGCCCGCCAGGGCCACAAGCGGAAAACGAAACCGTGATAGAGATTCTTCCACCTGGCCCTCCATTTTTACCTGGTTGGAGAACGTCCGGTTTTTTCCCCGGCGGGATGCGCCGGTTCTTTCCGCAGGCCGTCGAGCAGGTGTTGCAGGGCCAGCGCCGGGTGGCGCCAGACCATGCGCGGCCCGGCAATCCGCATCACCGCCCGGATTTGCGCCCGTCTATCGGGCCGGTAGCAGTGAATGGGGCACCTGGCGCAGGTGGTTTTACCCGCCTGAAACGGGCATTTCTCCAGCCGCTGCCGGGCATAATCGGCCAGGTCTGCGCACTCGGGGCACAACCCGTTGCGGCGGCCGTGCTGCTGGCGGCAATAGAGGGCGATCATGGCCTCGACGGTGGCCCGCTCGCGTCTCATTCTGGGGTGAACGTTGGTCATGAGAGCGTCCTTTCAGGTGCGACGCACTTTCAAGTGCGTCGCACCTGGCATTTATATGTCAGTGGCCCAGCGTCTCGCTGCGACGCGAGGTGTTGAAAATGCCCGTCGGCGTCGTCACGCCGCCCACTTCGGCCACCTTTTCAAAGGTTTCGGCGTCGTAGACGCGCACGGCGTTGCCCTGCCAGTCGGCCACGTAGACGAACTTGCCATCGTGCGTGAACTCGGGGTGCAGCGTCTGCACGCCATCTTCGATGACCTTGACCACCTCAAAAGTGGCTTTGTCAAAGACATAGATGTGGTTGGCCGGATCGCCGAACAGCGTATCGGCCCAGACGTAGGGGCTGTCGTGGTGGCTGCGGATGAACAGCCCCGGCCCGGTGGTCTCGATCTGGGCGGCGATCTCGTTGTTCGAGAGGTCCCAGACGGTGATCTTGCCTTCGCCGGCGTGGACGGTGGCGCCGTAGGTGATGCCGTTCGCCTCCCAGGCCGCGCCGGAGCCGGGGTGGGGCGTCTTGCCCGTCTCGATCTTGGCCACCAGCTCCCACCTGGCCACGTCGATCACGGCCATCCAGTTGTCTGTCTGAGAGGCGATGTAGAAGAATTTGTTGTCTGGACTGAGGAAGCCATCGTGCAGGATGTTGCCCACGCCCTCGACTTTGTCGATGGGAAAATCGGGCCTGGACCAGTCGATGCGCCACATCTGCCCGGCCTCTTTGAGGGCCAGGACAAAGTAAGGGCCAACCAGCTCCGGCGAGACGTCGGAGGTGATGCAGACGCGAGAGGCGACGAACTCACCCTGGGGGTTCACGCCCTCGGTGGTGATGACCTTGAGCGGCTCCAGCGTGGCCGCATCCAGGATGACGGCGCTGTTGGGGATATAGTTGCCCACGATGACGTAGCGGCCGTCGTCCGAAATGGCCAGGCCGCGCGAGTCCAGCCCGACGCGCACCTGGGTTACCGCCTGCAGGGTGTAGAGATCGATCTTGAACAACCAGCCGTCGCGACCGACGTTGTAGGCCCAACGCTCGTTCGTCGGGTCGAAGGCATAACCGTGGGCGCGATAACTGGCCGCGATGTGGGCCAATAGCTGATGGGTGTCGCCGTCGAACACGGCGATAGAGCGGGCCTCCCGTTCGGTGACCAGCATCAGGTTGTTCAGGTCGCCGCCGTGGATGGGCGCTTCGGGCAGGGTGCTTTCGTCCACCAGCGCCTGGCGGGTGGCGGCGATCTGTTCCAGCGTCCACTCGACGGCCTCGGCTTCAGGCTCGCTGCGCATAAAGCCGATGAGCGCCCAGATCTCTTCGTCGCTCATGCCGGTGGGCCCCCAGGCAGGCATGACGGTGCCGGGTTTGCCGTTTTGAATGACCTCAAAGTAATAATCGTCGTCGGCGTCCAGCCGGCCGGGGATGAGCGCCGGGCCGGTGGCGCCCTCACGGTTGGGGCCGTGGCAGCCGCTGCAGCTATCGCGGAAGGCAATGCTCACCTCTTTGCCGTCAAAGAGCGTCGGGGCGACTGCGCCGCCGGGCAGGACGATGACCACGCCTTCCATGCTGGGATGATTGGTGCACTGATAACGGAAGGTGCCGGGCTTGTCGAACTCGTAGGCAAAGCTCTCGCCGGCGGCGAGCTGGCCCGAATCGAACCAGCCCTGGCTGCTGGTGACGGTGTGGGCGACGGCGTCGTCGTTGTGCCAGGTGACGGCGGCGCCGGTGGCAACGACCACGGTGTGGGGTTGAAAGGCCATGTTGGTGATGCTCACGTTTGTTTCGGTGGCAGCAGCCACAGCGGCGGCGGCCTCGGTAGGGGTTGGCGGCGGCGGGGTGACGGTCGGTTCTGGTTCACTGCACGCGCCCAACATCAGGACTATGACGACCAACAGGACGATAAAAATCTTGTTTCTCATGACCAACGCTCCTTTTCGAGTTCCATTCGTATCGGGTCAGGCGCGATTTACGGCATCCTTGAGGGCCTGGAGCAGCTCCCCAGGGTGCAGGTTGTACTCCCGTGCGCTGTCGGACACGGTGTGAAAGGGAGAGATGTAACAACCCGGGCAGGCCATGTTCAGGGTATTAAAGACGGCCACGGTTCGAGGGTAGCCTTCGATGAGATCGAGGATGCAGGTGTCGAGTGTGATGGGGCAGGCGCTCATGTTGTTCATGGGCTTCATTCTTTCTTATCGGCGTTGAGCGACGGCGATGAGGTCGCCCGAATGTCCGGCATCAAAGGGAGCAGCGGCATAGTCGCCATAAAAGGTGATGTTCTGAAAACCCGCTGTTTTCAGGGCCATCTCTAACTCGTCACGAAAGATCGGGCGCAGTTCGGTGGCGTCGACGCGGAAATCCCAACCGTCGCCGCTGCGCCAAAAGCGGGCCATGTTAAAGGCCATCGTTTCGGCGTGGAAATCCATAAAGCGGAAAAAGAGGATTTCCTCGTCGCCGCGCCCGTGGATCGTGGGCGGCATGAAACGCTCCCGGCGCTGCCACACCCGATCGTAATTGCGGTTCTGCACCACCAACAGCCCGCCCGGCCGCAGCGTGGCGGCCATGTCGGTCAGCGCGGCGGCGACAGCCTGTGCACTCAACAGGTGGGGCAGCGAATTGCCCAGGCAGAGGGCGGCGTCAAAGTCTCGGCCGAGGGTGGGGGCCAGTTCACCAAAACCGACCGCAGCAAACTCCAGGCTCACTCTGGCTGTAGCAGCGTTCCGACGGGCCTGGGCGATCATCTCGGCGCTCAGGTCGGCGCCAGAGGTCTGGTAGCCGCGCCGGGCCAGGGCGATGGTGTGATGGCCGGTGCCGCAGGCGGCGTCCAGCACCCGGCGCACGCCGTGCTCGGCGAACAGCCGTTCAAAGAAGGGCAGCTCGTGGGCCAGCCGCGCCTCCCAGTTCACAAAGCGGTCGTAATCGGCGCCGAGGGCATCGTAGAGCGGCACCTCGGCGGTCATGGGCTGGCCTCGGACTCGGCGGCCATGTTCTCCAGCATGTGCATCAGCCGCTCGTATTTGTCGCTGCCCACACACTCGCGGGCATGGCTGCACCAGTCGATGCACGAGGCGCCACGATGTTGGGTGACCTCACGGCCGCAGCCGGGACACCTGGCATAGGCTTCGTCGGACCAGATTTCCACCTTGGCGCCGCAAAAGGGGCATTCGATGTCGTTGGGCCGGACGTCTCGAAAGTTGATGGCGCCTGGGCAGCCTTTGTAAAGTGTCATGCGTCTCTCCTCAGGTTTTTTCGGGCGGTTGCGGTCCGTGGATCAGGGTGGGCACGCATTGGGCGCAGGCCCAGCGTTTCTGGCCTTTGAACAACACCCGGAACAGGGCGACTCGCTCGTCTGAAACGCGGCACAGGAAGCACCTGGGGGTGTCTGTGGTCGTCTTTTGTGATGAATCGGACATGAGATGGGATCCTTTCTGTGTTGTGTGGATAACGCCGGTTGAATTCTCTGTGTGGAAATATCATACCAGAAAAGAGGAAGCAGGGGTATGATCTTGATCATAGGCGTGAACTGATTGACAAAATCGGATGCAGGGTGTATAATCGCGAAAGAGTGTTTTGTGATTATCGACATCGGCTTTGGTTCCACAACGAGAGTTCATTGAGGAGCGCGCCGTGCACTATGACGAGATCGTGAGAAGGGGGCTGGACATTCTCAGGCAGGCCGGCATTGAGCACTGGTTGAATCTGGGGGCCGAGACACAAGCTCAGAACCGGCTGAACCGGGAGTATATGGATTCCCTCACTTTCGAGATGCGTTTCCTGGGCGATGGCAGGTGGGCCGATACCCGCACCACTCTGTTTGGTGTGGAGCTGCCGGCGCCCATCATGCCGGCGGCGCTCACCGCCAGCCGGGTGATCAACAAGCTGGCCATGTGGGAAGACCCCTGGCTGGAGCTGTTCGCCTCTGGGGTGGCTCAGGCCGGCTCGATCATGTGGCTGGGCATGAGCACCACCTACGAGCTGGGGCGGGTCATGGAGCGGGGCGCACCGGTGATCAAGATCGTCAAACCGCTGGCGGACAACGATACCATCCTGCACCGCATCCAAGACGCAGAGGCGCGCGGCGCGGTGGCGGTGGGCATCGACATCGACGCCATGTATCTGGAAAAGGCTTTCGACGAAAAGCCCGGGCCGCCCTTTCTGGGGCCAAAGAGCCTGGACGAGATCAAAACCTTCCGCGCCGCCACCAGGCTGCCCTTCATTCTCAAGGGTGTGTTGAGCGTGCACGACGCCCGGCTCGCCCGCGACGAGGTTGGCGCCGATGGCATCGTGGTTTCCAACCACGGCGGCGAGGCCATCGACTACTCGGTGCCTGTTTTGAAGGTGCTGCCAGAGATTCGGGCAGCCGTGCCAGAGATGACTATACTGGTGGACAGTGGTTTCAAACGGGGCACCGACGTTCTCAAGGCGCTGGCCCTGGGCGCCGATGGTATCTGTTTTGGTAATCTGCTGCTGCTGGCCTTTGTGGCCTGCGGGGCCCAGGGTGTGGCCGATATGCTGTTCAATCTGTACGAAGAACTGCGCCGAAACATGTCCATCACCGGCTGCAAAACCATCGACAGCATCGATCCTTCTATCCTCAGGTCTTGATAGTACTACAACCGCAGATGGCAGGGGAAGGGCCAGGGAAGGTGCGGTTGTAGTAGCAGGCACGTGCCCAGGCGGCAACCGTTCATGAAAATCGCCGTCGACGCAGACGGGCGATACGATTCAACGAGGAAGCGCGGTGAAAAGTAAACTGAAAGAGCTCAAAACGCGCCTGTTCGAGGTGTACGATCTCGAATCGGCGGCGGCGGTGTTGGCCTGGGACCAACGGAGCTACATGCCGCCGGGGGGCGCTCAGGCGCGGGCGCGGCAGATCGGCGCGCTACAGCGATTGGCCCATCAAAAGTTCACCGATCCGGCCATCGGAAAGCTGCTGGACGATCTGCGTCCCTACGAGGAGGGCTTACCCTACGACTCGGACGATGCCAGCCTCATCCGCGTCACCCGCCGCGATTACGAGACGGCCACCCGCATTCCCACCGCCTTTAAAGCCGAATACGATCACAACGCCGCCATGACTTATCAGGTCTGGACCCGGGCCCGCGCCGGGGACGATTTCGCTGCCGTGCGGCCCTACCTGGAAAAGACGCTGGACCTGAGCCGGCGTTACGCTGCCTTTTTCCCGGAAGCCGGGCAGGTCATCGATCCGCTGGTGGCCATCTCGGACGAGGGGGTCACCGGCGCGTATCTGAGCCGGCTGTTCGACGATCTGCGGGCCAACCTGATTCCCCTGGCGCGGGCCATCGCCGAGCGGCCTGCCCCCGACGTCGCCTGTTTGCACCAACGTTTTCCCGCCGCGCAACAGTTGGCCTTTGGACTCGAGATCGTCCAACGCTTGGGCTACGATCTGGCCCGCGGGCGGGAAGACCTGAGCGATCACCCCATCACCACCTCTATTTCCTTCGACGACGTGCGCATCACCACCCGCGTGAACGAGTACGATCCGACCGGCGCGCTGTTTGGTAGCCTGCACGAGGCCGGGCACGCCATCTATGGTCAGAATATCCGCCAAGAGCTAGAGGGCACGCCCATCGGGCGCGGCGCTACGGCCGGCGTCCACGAGAGCCAATCGCGCCTGTGGGAAAACCTCGTCGGGCGCAGCCGCGAGTTTTGGAGTTACGCCTACCCCCGCATGCAGGCCGTCTTTGCCGATCAACTGGGCGATGTGCCGCTGGAGGCTTTTTACCGGGCCATCAACAGAGTGGCGCCGGGGCTGTTCCGCGTGGGCGCCGACGAGGTGACCTACAGTCTGCATTGCGCCATGCGTTTTCAGCTCGAGGTGGATCTGCTGGAGGGGCGTGTGGCCGTGGGCCATCTGCCCCAGGTGTGGCGCGAGCGCTTTTGGGAGAATTTCGGCATCGCGCCGGCCAACGACCGCGACGGTGTGCTGCAAGAGATGAACTGGTACTGTGGCCGCATCGGCGGGCTGTATCAACATTTTACGCTGGGCAATCTCATGAGCGCCGTCTGGTTCGACGCTGCCACCCAGGCTCACCCCGAGATTCGGGCCGAGATGGCCCAGGGCTGTTTCGATACGCTGCGCCGCTGGCTCACGGCAAACATTCACACCCACGGGCGCAAGTTCACCATTCCGGAGCTGGTGGAGCGGGTCACGGGCGGCCCGCTGACCATCGACGCTTATGTCGGTTATCTCAAACAAAAGTACGGCGCACTTTATGGATTGTCGTTCGATTAACGTTTTTCGCTGACAAAGGAGGCCAAGTGTTCGAGTATACCAAACGCCTGGAGACGATCCGCGCTCGCATGGCGGAGCAGAACGTGGGGTTGATGTTTCTCACGCCGGGGGCCAACCTGTTTTACCTGACCGGCATCCCGCACCGGGATCACTATCGCACCGATCACAACGCCTATGGCGATTGGGCCGTGGGCGGTTATATCGGTCTGCGCCAGGGGGTGGCCATGACCGCCCCGCGCATGGGCGGCGAGTATTTCCTGGCCCAGGCGGCAGACAAGCCCTGGTTCGAGCCGGTGCGTATCATCGACGAATCGGAAGCGCCTCTCGACGTGATGGGCGAGGTGCTGAAGCGTTTCGATCTGAAGGGCAGGCGGGTGGCGGTGGAAGATCACGCCTGGGCCGAGTCGGTGATGGGCCTGGGGCGGTTGCTGCCGGCGGCCGAGTTCGTGATGGCCTCCAGGCTCATCGCGCCCATGCGTATGATCAAAGAGGAGGCCGAGCTGGATCTGATGCGCCAATCGGGCCAGATCTGCGACGCCGCCTTTCAAAAGGCGCTGGCCCGCCTCAAGCCGGGCGTGACCGCCTGGGAGGTCGAGTGCGAGATCGATTATCACCTGCGGCAGATGGGAAGCGATTTTAACTCTTTTCCCACCAACGTCATCTTTACCAACCCTGAAAAGGACCCGTCGCTTGCCCTGCGCAAAACCGAGCGGCGGCTCCAGCCGGGCGACGCGGTGACGTTCGATTTCGGCTGCATCTACCAGGGTTACGCCTCCGATTTTGGCCGCACCGCCTTTGCCGGCGAGCCATCGAAAGAATACCGCCGCATGCACGAGCTGGTGCTGAACGCTCAGCGGGCCGCCATGGAGGTCATGGTGGCCGGCCAGGTGACGGGCGCTCAGGCCAACGCCGCCGCCCGCAAGGTGATGGAGGAGGGGGGCTATGGCCCCGAGTTCAGCCATCGCCTGGGTCACGGCATCGGCGTGACCGTGCACGAGCCGCCCTGGCTGGACGTGGTGGAAGACACGGTGCTGCAGGCCAACATGACCTTCACCGTCGAGCCGAGCATCCGCATCGCCGACGGCTATCACAACCGCGTGGAAGACGTGGTGCAGGTGACCGGGAAAGGCGGCGTGTCGCTGTACCAGACCAGCCACGAGCTGGCTATCGTTGGTTGATGTGGCCAGACCGGCGCAACCGGGTGCAGAGATTGAGCCTTGTCGACGAGCCTGGCAAAGAGAGGAGGTGGTTCCTGTTGGCGTGAACGTTACGGTAGATACCAAAGCTTTGAGAACCGTTTTAATCTGAGAAAGAGGAGAAAGCAAGCATGTTTCACAAACGATTGAGCGCACTGGTGGCCATTCTGATGATGGTCAGTCTCGCCCTGGCGGCGTGCGCCACGCCCACCCCAGAGGTGATCGAAAAGGTGGTGACGCAGGTGGTCAAGGAGACGGTCAAAGAGACCGTCGTCGTCGAAGGCACACCCCAGGTGGTGGAAAAAGAGGTGACCAAGGTCGTCGAAAAAGTGGTCACGGCCACGCCCGCCCCCGACATGCCGGAAGGCACGGTGGTGGTGGGTGTCTGGCAGGAGCCCAAGGGGTTGATCTGGAACATCTTTTACCAGGCCCACACCAACGACATCCTGGATTCGATGTACTATGTACCTGTAGCTTTGAACGAGAACGACGAGTTGGTGCCAGAGATGCTGGTAGAGCTGCCCACTGTGCAGAACGGTGGCGTGTCTGAGGACGGCAAGACGATCACGCTCAAGTTCAAAGAGGGCTTCAAGTGGCACGACGGCGAGCCGGTGACGGCCGAAGACTTTAAATTCACCTGGGAGTTTGTGATGGACCCGGCCACCATGTCGCAGACGACGGCCGGCTGGAACAAGATCGCCTCGGTGGAAGTGGTCGATGCTCTGACGGCGGTGGTGCAGCTTCAGGAAGCCTTTGTGCCTTTTGTGGCGGCTACGTTGGCCTTCCCCATCTTGCCCAAACACGCGCTGGAGGGCGTCCCAGACCCGGCCAGCAGCGACTTTGCCCGCAATCCTGTGGGCAATGGCCCGTTCGTCTTTCAAGAGTGGGTGCCGGGTGATCACATCACGGTGGTGGCCAATCCGGAGGCGCCCATTCCGCCCAAGGTAGAAAAGATCATCTTCAAGTTTGTGCCCGACATGAACACCCTGGTCGCGTTGCTCCGCACGGGCGACGTGGACGTGGCCTACGATCTGCGTGAGGCCCAGATCCCCGAGATCTTGAAGATGAAGGATGAGGACCTGTTCTTGATACCCGGCGTCTCTATCGAGCGCTACTACTTTAACCTGCGCAACCCGGAAAACCTGGATGAGCCGCATCCCATCTTTGCCGACATCAACGTGCGCAAGGCCGTCGCCATGGGCATGGATCGTTTCACCGCGGTTGCGGCCATCCTGCAGGGCTACGGCGAGGTGGCCATCACCGAGCTGGACAACCACCCCTGGTTCAACGAAGAGTTATCCCCTGTGCCCTACGATCCGGAGGCCGCCAAGGCCCTGCTCGACGCGGCTGGCTGGGTGGACAGCGACGGCGATGGCATCCGCGATAAAGACGGCGTGCCGCTGAGCTTTGGCCACTCGACCACGTCGGGCAACCAGGTGCGCGAGAACCTGCAGGTCTTTTTCCAGCAGAACCTCAAGGACATCGGCGTCGAAATGCGCATCGAGAACTATCCGGCGGCCACGCTGTTCGGCGGCTGCGCCGACAACGGAACCTTTGGCACCAGCTCTTTCGACATGATGGGCTTTACCAACAAACCGGCCAGCATCGACCTGGCCTCCGAGTGGTCTGACTTTTTCTTCTGCGATACCGTCAAAGACTGCGAGACCAATCCGGCCGGCACCAACTCCTGGGGCTTTTGCAACGAAGCCGTGGACGAGGCGCTGAGCTGCTCCATCAACGAGCTGGATCCGGAAAAACGCGTGGCGTGTATCAAAGAAGCCCAGAAGCTCATCTACGACAACTATATCGCCCTGTACGTCTACGACCGGGTGGACGTGTACGCATCCAACAAACGCCTGGAGGGTTTCAACCCGACGGTGTTTGGCAGTTGGACCTGGAACTATACCGATTGGAAAATTGGGCAGTAGCAGTCTCTCAGAGTCGCTGAGAGTCGTTGGGCTGTGGTCTCCTGCACCAGGCCGTGCGGGGGACCACGGTCCTCTCTTGTTTTGCCGGTTGGTTGTGGTACAATAGACTTGATCGGAATAAAGGTGACAGGCACTTTTGTATGCCAGATGTGGAGTATCTCGAGGTAAAGCGGTACGATATATTGGGTCTCAAGGGCCTGTCGCCTGGAGAGAATGGATCGTGGGTAGAATCGTGACTGGGAGGCGGTTGTGGTTCGTTACATCATTCAACGATTGTTGATCTCGATACCGATTTTGATCGGCGTTTCGTTGGTGGCTTTTTTCCTGGTGCAGGCCTCAGGCGATCCGATGGCGGTCTATATCTCGAATCCCAACCTCTCTCCAGAAGACATTGCCCGCCTGGAAAAGACCTATGGCTTTGACAAACCGGTGTACGTGCAGTATCTGTTGTGGCTGGGCAAAGTGGTGCGCGGCGATTGGGGACAATCGTTCCTGACGCATCAACCGGTGCTGTCGATGATCGGCGGTCGCCTGGGCAACACGGCCATCCTGATGGTGACTTCGTTTATCGTCACGCTGATCATCTCGGTCACACTGGGCCTTTACAGCGCCACGCATCAATACTCGGTCGGTGATTACGTAGTGACGACGGTCTCGTTTTTGGGGTATTCTATGCCCAGCTTTTGGTTCGGGCTCATGCTCATCATCGTCTTTGCGGTGAAATTCAGAGAGTGGGGCCTGCCTTATCTGCCGGCGGCGGGCATGTATCCCATCCGCGAGGAGCCGTCTTTTTTCCAACTCTTGCGGCACATGGTGCTGCCGGTGACGGTGCTCTCGCTCATCTCGGTGGCCAAGTACACACGTTACTTACGATCCAGCATGCTGGAAGTGATCAACCAGGATTACATCCGCACGGCCCGCTCCAAAGGGCTGACCGAGCGGCTGATCCTGTGGCGTCACGCCTTCAAAAATGCCATCATTCCCTTGATCACTTTGATCATGTTGGACATTCCTTTTCTTTTCTCCGGCGCGCTCATCACCGAGCAGGTTTTCGCCTGGCCCGGCATGGGCCGCATGTATTGGGAGCACGCTGTGTGGGTCGATTACCCGGTGTTGATGGGCATCATCCTGTTGGTATCGGCGTTGGTGGTCTTTTGTAACCTGCTGGCCGATGTGTCTTATGCTTTCATCGACCCCCGGATTCGCATAGATGCCTGAAAACCCTGGCGAGATGGGAGCAAAGTTCATGGCGCAAAATTCCAAGGGCGCTCTACCAGATGACGGGCGTTATCGTAAACCGGCCGGCCCGTGGCAGTTGGCGGGTCGCCGGTTCCTGCGGCATAGGGTTGGTGTGGTCGCCGCCGTCGTATTGTTGTTCATCGTCGCCACGGTGGCCCTGGGGCCGACGTTTTTCATCGCCGAGGACTCGGCCTTTCGACCGGATCCACTGGCCATCAACACCCCACCCAGTGCCCGCCACTGGTTCGGCACCGACGAGGTGGGGCGCGATATTTTTGCCCGCATCATCTACGGTGGGCGCATCTCGCTGATGGTGGGTTTGCTGGCCATGCTGGTGGCCATCACGGTGGGCATCTTTTTCGGCTCGGTGGCCGGTTATTTCGGCGGCGGGGTGGATAGCCTGATCATGCGCCTGACCGACGTGATGCTCAGCATTCCGGGGTTGTTTTTGATCATCGCCCTGTCCGTCTTTCTCGGCCCCTCGCTGCAGACCATCGTTTTGGCCATCGGTTTTCTCAACTGGATGAGCGTGGCGCGGGTGGTGCGGGCGTTGTTTCTTTCGCTCAAAGAACAGGATTTTGTGCTGGCCGCCCGCTGCCTGGGCATTCAGGATACCAAGATCATGTGGGGCCACATTTTGCCCAACGCCATGGCGCCGGTGGTGGTGGCGGCCACACTCACCGTCGGCTCGGCCATCCTCACCGAGACGGCGGTGAGTTATCTGGGGCTGGGCATTCAGCCGCCCACGCCCAGTTGGGGCAACATGCTCAAAAACGCCCAAGACCTGATCTGGACCGCGCCCTGGGTGGCGATCTTTCCGGGCATGATGATCTTTTTCACCACGCTGTGCATCAATTTCATGGGCGACGCGCTCCGCGACGCCCTCGATCCGCGCATGCGGCTCTGATGGTGGAGCAAAAAAAGAACTCTTTTTTTTTCGTGGAGAGTCAGCCATAACCAAGACGCTGGCTCTCTATCTCTTTCGAGAATGGAGAAAGCCATGACGCAACAGCCGAACGTAGAAAAACCTTTCGACCCCCAACACAGCCCCTGGCCCCAGATCCGCCAGGCCCGCATTCAGAAACTGCTGCCCCAGGCCATGCGGCTGGCCGGGGTCGACGCCTGGGTGGTGATCGGCCGTGAGAACAACAACGATCCCCTGGCCCTGCACGTGGGCGGCGAGAACGCCGGCGGCACGGCGGCCTTTATGTTCTTTTTGAGGGGCGACCGCGTCGAATCGCTGGCCCTCTCGCCGTGGGGCGAGGCCACGGCCCTTCGAGACCTGGCGCTGCACGATCGGGTCATCGAGTTCGAGCGGGGCGGCAACGTGTGGCCCCTGGTGGCCGAGCAGCTCCAAGCGGTCGATCCGGCCAAAATCGGCGTCAACTGCTCGCCGCGACCCATCGCCGACGGCCTGTCGTGGACGCAACGCATGGCATTGGAGCAAGCCCTCGGCCCCGCGTTGGCCGCCCGGCTGGTTTCGGCCGAAGACCTGATCGCCGAGTGGCTCTCGGTCAAACTGCCGGCAGAGGTGGCGATCATGCGCCGCGCCGGCGAGCTGACGGTGCAGCTCGAGATCGAGGCCTACGGCAGCGTGTCGCCAGGCCAGACGCGCGACGTCGACGTGGCCCGCTACATCAAAAAGCGCATGGCCGAACTGGGCGTCGAGGATGGCTGGGCGCCGGATCAGAACCCCAACGTCAATTCGGGCATTCCCCGTGGCCACTCTGGCCCAACCGACAAGATCATCCGGCCCGGCGATTTCATCCAGACCGATTTCGGCATCAAGGTCTATGGCGTCTGGTGCACCGATTACCAGCGCTTTGCTTACGTGCTGGCTCCCGGCGAGACAGAAGCGCCGCCGGAGGCCCTGGAAAAGTGGGAAAAGGCCAAACGGGGCAGCCGTCTGGTGCAGCAGGCCATGAAACCCGGCCTGCGTGGCTACGACGTGGACAGAGTCCAGCGGGAGTGGATGCAGGAGGCCGGCTCGCTGCCTGTAAAGTGGGGCACGGGCCACCCGGTGGGCTATTGGGCCCACGACATTGGCCCCTATTTGGGCGGCGGGCAGTATCAACAGCCGCCCTCCGGCGATGCGCTGCGTGTGCTGCGCCCCGGCCAGACCTTTGCCTACGACGGTTTTTTCAGCTGGCAGATCGATCACGAGGGTGGCAAAGCCGAAAAGATGATCTCGGTGGAAGAGATGGTCGTCGTGACCCAGGACGGGGCCGAGTATCTGATCCCGCCGCAAGAAGAGCTGATCCTGATCCCATCCCGCTGAGGCAGCGGATACCTGCATACAAGAGGCGCGGCCTTCCCGCGCCTCTTGATCTGACTGGATTGTGAGGCCAGAGGATGATCCAACCCACGGAGCGTGTGGTGATGCACAGCTACCCCGGCATGGTGGCCATCGTGACCGCCCGCTGGAGAGGCCAACAGAACGTCATGGCCGCCGGCTGGCACTCGTTCATCTCCATCGAGCCGCCCATCTATGGCGTGGCCGTGGCCGAAGAACGGTTCACCCACCGCCTCATTCGGGGCGCGGGCGCTTTTGGTGTCCACTTTATGCCGGCCGAACGGAGCGAGTGGATCCAGCAGGTGGGTGTGACCAGCGGCCGCCAACTGGATAAATTCGCCGCCTTTGGCATCGATTACCAGGACGGGGTGACGGTCGATGTGCCCATCATGAAGGCGGCCTACGTGGCCTACGAGTGCCGGCTGATCGACGTGCAGCGTTACGGCGATCACGACTGGTTCGTGGGAGCCATCACCCGGTTCTACCGCGACGACGAGCTGTTCCTGGAAAACGGGCTGCCGGATCTGGATCGGTTGCAGATTCCACTTTACCTGGGCCGTTCCCGATATGCCGTGCTCGACGCCCGCGTGCAACAAAAGCGCCACTTTCTCACCGGCCATGATGCGTAAAGTTCACGCGCGTGCAGCTCCAGATTGTGGAGAAGGAGCGAGACTAGATTGCAGACGATTCTGAGCAGGCTGCGCCATCTCTTCACCAGAAAAGAACTGGTCGCCGTTTTTGTGATGGTCTTTATCGCCGACGTGGTGACGGGTATCTTTTCGCCCACCTTTTCGCTTTACGCCGCCGGCCTGGGCGCGTCTCTGACGCTGATCGGGCTTTTGAGCAGCATAGTGGGCCTGACGCGCATCCTCTCCTCGGTGCCCATCGGCGTCATCTCGGACGTCAAGGGGCGCAAGGGGGTGCTTGTGGCGGGCATGTTTTTTCTGGCCGTCTCTTCTTTTCTCTACACCGTCGTTCGCCATCCCTCCTGGCTCGTTCCCATCCGCGTCCTGACGGGCCTGGCTGTCTCGTCGACCTTTTTCATCGGCATCGCCTACGTGGGTGACGTGGTGGACAAAGCCCACCGTGGGGTGGCCATCGGCGTGTACACCACCTGCATGGGCTTGGGGTTCACCCTGGGTTCCGGGCTGGGCGGCGAAATGGCGGCCGCGCTGGGTTACGACATCACTTTTCGCCTGGCCGCGGCGGCGGCCCTGCTGGGTGTGGCCGTCGCCTGGTGGGGACTGGGCGTATCGCCAAAGCGAGAGGTGTCCCACGCGCCGGTCCTCTCTTTTTCGACCCGGCTGGGTTTGCTGGTTCGGGAGCCGCACCTGTTCGCCGCCAGCCTGGGCAATTTGCTCGTCATCCTGATGTTCGACGCCGCCATCGTCAACTTTTTTCCCCTCTACGCCGCCTCGTTGTTCATCAGCCAGGCGGTCATCGGCTCCATGTTTGCCATCCGCGCGCTGATGTCCACTTTGGTGCGGCTGCCCACGGGCGTGCTGACAGCCCGGGTTTCCAGCAGAACTCTGATGGTCGTGGCCCTGTTTCTGGGCATGGTGATGATTTTTGCCATCTGTTGCCTGAACGATCCGGTGGCCCTGACGGTGGCGCTGGCCGGCGAGGGTGTTTGTTTTGGTATGTTTCTCACCGCCGGGCAGGCCTTTGTCGCCGAGCATTTCGCCGGGTCGGAGCGGGGCGCGGCGTTGGGCGTTTACGGCACCACCGGCAGCATCGGCTCGACGGCCGGGCCGGTGGTGTTGGGCGCGGTGGCCGATCTTTGGGGCCTGCGGGCGGTCTTTTGGTTCACCGGCGCTGTGGTTCTGGTGGGCATCGCCGTGCTGCTGGTCATGAGCTACCGGCGGCGAGCTTGACACGCCGTAACACAATGGTGGGAAGGGAACTGCCCATGCAAGCGCTGACGAGTTTCAAATCGCAGATCACGTTTCTGTACTACCAAGAGATGGCGCCCGTCGCCGCGTTTTTCCAAGAGATACTGGGCCTGGAGTTGGTGGAGGATCAGGGCTGGGCCAGGATCTATCGTGTGGCCGGGGCCGCTTTTTTGGGTATCGTGGCCGGTGAAAAGGGCTTCCACGCGCCCCGGCCGGAGAACGCCGTGCTGGTGACGCTGGTGGTGGACGACGTAACGGCCTGGTATGAACGGCTCCGAGCCAGCGGCGTCGAGATGCTGAGCCAGGTGCAGCACAGGGCCGACATCCAGATTCGGTGCTTTTTTTTCCGAGACCCCGGCGGTTACACTTTTGAGGTGCAGCAGTTTCTCAAACCGGCGCTGGCCGCGATCTTGGGCCAGGCATAAAAGCTCTGGGGAAAAAAAGAGAGGCGCATGGTTTACCATGCGCCTCTCTTGGTGTTAGCCTATCAGGTGGAAGGCCGTCTGCCGGCCATCCAGCCAATACATGCGACCGCCGCTCAGGGCAGCCTCTTCCTCCAGCCCGAACATCACCTCCTGGCCGTCCCATTCCGGGATGGCCTTTTTGACGTTCAGCTCGATGGAATAGCAGGTATCGTCGAACAGCTCGTAATCGCCGCGACCCGGCACGCCGCCCTGCTGATCCCACAGACCGATGGTGGGGCCGGCGGCGTGGCCGTGATAACCGATGGGATGGGTGTAGAGCATCGGGTTGAGGCCCTCACCTTTGGCCTTTTCCAGAGCGACCCGGAGCACCTGGTTGCCCGTGCGGCCCACCGCCATGGCTTCGAGGTGAATATCTTGAAAACGGTTGCCCTCGGCCAGGCCGGCCCTGAGGCCGGCGGGCGCCTCGCTCTCGCCGGGTTCGAGCACGTAGGCCAGTTGCTGCTGATCGGTGGCCAGCCCCAGGTACACAAAGCCCACGTCGCAGTGCAACATGTCGCCGGGCTGGATCAGTTTGCGCCGCTCTTGCTCTTTTTTGCCGATGGGCGCAAACGGCTCGCCGCGGGCCTGGATATCGACCGTGGGCTGGAACCAGGCTTGCAGGCCCAGGTCGAGCATCTTTTGACGCATCCACCACACCACGTCGTCGGTGGTGGTGATGCCGGGCTGGACGACTAGGTTGGAAAAGGCCTCGGCGATGATGGCGTGGCCGATCTCCACGATGCCACGATAGACCGTTAGTTCGGGGGGGATGCGCCGCTCCAGCCAGCCGACGGCCAGCCGCTCGGCGCCTTTGATCCGCGCCGTGTATGGCTCACCCAGGGCGGCGGCGATGTTGGTATACTCGTTGTGAGTCAGGCCGTCGGCAAAGGCGAAATTCTCCGAAACGTCGAGCCCGATGCTCTGCGGGTCGCGCTCGCGCACGATGCGGGCCAGGCAGTCGTACTGGTCTTCCTCGTCGGGGTTCCAGGCGGCCCGGTAAAAATCGCCGTGGCCGTAACGGTCCAGCGTCAGCCGCTCCAGGCGACCATCGGCGTCCAGGCCAAAGACCAGGATGGTGCGCCGCCGCGCCGACATGGCCGGTTCGGGCAGCAGGGTCATGATGACCGGGTCTTCGTTGTATTCACGGGCAGCCACGATCCACATATCGAAACCTTCGCGCTGCATCAACTCTGCCAACACCTCGTCCAGGCGCTGGGTGAGCCAGGTATTACGCACCTCGGCCCGCGCCCGCAGCGGCAGAATCTTGTTTTTGTAGGCATCGGCAGGCACCTGCCAACTGTGGAATGACATTGCAAGATCTCCTTTTTGCTGAGTGATCTCAATTACGTTCCCCGTCTCAAGCGGGGGTCGAGGGCGTCGCGCAGGCCGTCGCCCAAAAAGTTGAAACCCATGACGATGCTCAGGATGGCGAGGCCGGGAAAGGCCGAGACCCACCACTGATCGAACACCAGGATGCCGGAAGCGACCATGGTGCCCCACTCCGGGGTGGGGGGGACGGCGCCCAGCCCCAGGAAACTGAGGCCAGAGAAGGTCAGGATGGCGTTGCCCAGGTCCATGGTGGCCATGACGATGGCCGGGGCGATGCAGTTGGGCAACACGGTGCGCAGCAAAACGCGCCCCTCCCGGCAGCCCAGTGACCGGGCGGCGGTCACGTATTCGTTTTCCCGCACCGACATCACCAGGCTGCGCACGATACGTGCATAGTGGGGCCACCAGACCACCACCACGGCCAGGGTGCTCTTTTCCAACCCCGCGCCCAGGGCAGCCGCAATCGACATGGCCAGGATGATGCCCGGAAAGCCCATGACCATATCGGTGAGGCGCATCAGGGCGGTATCGACGGCGCCACCCAGGTAACCGGCGATGGAACCCAGTATCGTGCCGATGAGGGTCGAGAGGGCCACCACCAACAGGCCGATGGGCAGCGAGATGCGCCCGCCGTAGATGATGCGAGACAGGACGTCGCGGCCAAGTTGATCGGTGCCCATGAGATGTTGGCCGGAGGGGGGCTGGAGGCGATTGACGACATCCTGTTTCAGGGGTTCGTAAGGGGCAACGGCGGCGGCAAAAACGCTCACCAGCACCCACATCAGCACGATGGTCAGACCGGTGAGCGCCAGCGGGCTGTGTCGAAAGTAGCGCCACGCTCTGAGCAACTCTTCCGACAAAAAGCTTCTTTTCCAAGCTCCCACCAGAGCCTGGTCTCGGCCACCGCCGGGCGTTGGGGCCTTTTCTGCTGAGGTCATGTCAACGGCTCCCCACCCTCAATCTGGGGTCCAGAAAGGCGTACGAGATGTCGACCAACAAATTGACGACGCCAAAGATGACAGCGATCAGGATACTGACGCCCATGATCGCCGGAAAGTCGAGGGTGATGCAAGATTGGTACGCATAACGGCCTATGCCGGGCCAGGTAAAGATGGTCTCGGTCAGCACGGTGCCGGCCATGATGCCGCCAAACGAGAGGCCGATGACGGTCACGGTGGGGATGAGGGCATTCTTGAGCGCATGGCCCACAATGACGGCTTTTTCTGTCAGACCTTTGCTGCGCGCGGTGCGGATGTAATCCTGTGCCAGCACTTCGAGCATGCTGGAGCGGGTCATGCGGGTGACGATGCCCAGCGTGCCGCTGCCCAGAACCAGTGTGGGCAAAAGGAGATGTTTCAGGGCAATGGTCAGCGTGTCCCAATCGCCCCGCAACAGGCTGTCGATGACATAAATGCCGGTGATGCTGGCCCGGACGTCCAGTTCCATGCCGGGGTCCAGGCGACCCGGCCCTGGCAGCCAGCGCAGGCGAAAGTAAAAGACATACAGGCTGATCAGAGCCAGCCAGAACACCGGCGTAGAGACGCCGATCAGCGAGATGATGCGCACCACGTGATCGACGAGTTTATCCCGCTTGATCGCCGAGACGATGCCAAAAGGAATGCCCAGCAACAGGCTATAGATGGTGGCGCCGATGGCCAGTTCGGTGCTGGCCGGCAAGAACTGCCGCAGATCGTCCAGCACCGGGCGGTGGGTTCGAATAGAAACGCCCATGTTGCCTCGGAGCAGGTTTTTGAGATAGATCCAGTATTGCTCCCACAGAGGCCGGTCTAGCCCCCATTGCTGGCGAAAGGTGGCCACGATCACCGGGTCTTCCATCGCTTTCTGGCTCAGGTGTGCAGCTATCGGGTCGCCCGGCACGCTGTGTGAGATGAGAAAAGAGATCAGCGAGATGCCAACCAGCAGGGGGATCATCAAGAGCAACCGACGCAGGATAAACTGCTGCATGTTCATAGACTCACTCCCAGGTGGTACGGCTCTTGCCGGAAAGCGTTACGTTCAGGCCATACCATTTCTCTGACGGTCGATAGGGACGCAGCGGCGGGGGATGCGCCGCCTAGCTCCCCTTGGGCTGGCTGCGGGTGATGAGGGTCTCCCAATGCCGATCGACGTCCTGTTGAATCCAGGCCATCTCTTCTGCGCTCAGGGCCAGCAGGCGTTGTCCCTGGGGGTTGAAATAGTTTTCCACCGGAACGGGTTCGGGATCAAAGTCGATGACGTACCTGTGGCCGTCTAGAACGTGGTAGAGGGGGTGAATGCGCGTCTTGACGGCCAGGCGCGCCATGGCCACACCTTCATCGGGTGGCAGCCGCCAGCCGGTGGGGCACGGCGTGTGGACGTGGATGAACTTGAATCCTTTGAGTGAGATGGCCAACCGGACCTTTTTCAAAAGGTCGTGAGGATAACCGATGGAGGCTGACGCCGCCAGGGGAATGCCGTGAGCGGCCATGATCTCGACGATGTTTTTTTTGCGGATGCCGCCCGATTTCTGCTGGGTGGTCGTGGTGGTTTTCATGCCAGGCAGAGTGGCCGTAGATTGCTGGCCGCCGGTGTTCATGTAGGCTTCGTTATCGTAACAAACATAGAGCACGTCTTCGTTGTAAGCGGCCGCAGCAGACAGAGCGGTCATGCCGATGTCGAAAGTGGCCCCATCGCCACCCCAGGCCAGCACCTGCACATCCTCTTTGCCCTGGATATCGAGGGCGGCCCTGAGGCCGCGCGCCATGGAGGCCGCCGTGCCAAAAGCGCCGTGAAGCAGCGGCACTTTGACGGCGGTGTAAGGAAAGGGGCCGTCGATGACCGCCCAACAGCCGGTGGTCAGGGCGATGATGGTATGGGGACCCATGCCCTTGAGCACGTGTCGCATGGCCAGCGCCGCCATACAGCCGGGGCAGGAATACATGCCGGGAGATAGCAGCTCTTCATCGGGCACGCAGATGGCAATTTCGGCCGGGTTTTCCATGTTTATGCCTTCAATTCTACCCATATGGGCACGTCCTGGGGCGGATTGGAGCGCGCCAGTTGGATGATCTGGGCGACACTTTTGGGTGTGACATCGCGGCCGCCGATGCCGGCGATGAACCCCAGAACGGGTGTGTCTGCGATCGGGCTGCCATAGAGGGCCGAGCGCACCTCTTGCCAAAAGACGCCACCCATGCCCACCGAGACGTTACGATCGATGACGGCGATCTGCCTGGCCGGCGCCAGGGCCTGGCGCACCTCCTGCGTGGGAAAGGGGCGCAGGTAGCGGATTTTGAGCAGGCCGACTGTTTCGCCACGCTCTCGATAATCGTCGATCACCTCTCGGAGCGTGCCCACCAGCGAGCCGGAACTCACCAGGATCAACTCGGCGTCCTCACAGCGATAGGCTTCGGTCAGCCCGTAGCGGCGTCCGAACAGGCTTTCGAATTCCTCGTCGGCTTGCCGGGCCACGGTGAGGGCATGTTCCATGGCCTGCCACATCTGGTAGCGCATCTCCATGAACAGAGGTGGCCCCGTGCCGCCGTGCAGGGTGTGAGGTTCCTCCGGATCGAGCTTGACCGGTGGGTCGTAGGGTGGCAGGAAGCGGTCGACGGCCTCGATATCGTCGATGATGACCGGTTCGGTGGTGTACGAATTGTAAAAGCCGTCCATGTTCACCAGCACCGGCAGCATCACCTGTTCGGCAACTTTGTATCCCTGGATGATGGCATCCAGTGTTTCCTGGTTTCCCTCACAATAAACGTGTAGCCAGCCCGTGTCGCGCTGGGCCACGATGTCCGATTGGTCGCAGTACATGGTCCAGGGCGCAGACATGGCGCGGTTGACGTTGACCATCACGATGGGTAATCGTGCGCCGGCTGCCCAGTGCAGCAGCTCGTGCATCAACGCCAACCCCTGGCTGCTGGTGGCCGTAAAGACCCGCGCGCCCGCCTCGGAGGCGGCGATCAGTGAGGCCATCACCGAATGCTCCGACTCGGACATGATGAATTTGGCTTCAAGCCGACCGCTGGTCACGAAATCGGCCAGCGCCTCGACGATGCCGGTCTGAGGAGAGATGGGGTAGGCTGCCGTGACCTGGACGCGGCTCAGCAGCGCGCCAAAGGCGGCTGCCGAGTTGCCGTTGATGATTATTTGCTCCATTTTTCCTCCTCGATGATCGAGATCACACCGCGGGGACATACGGCAGCGCAGAGGGTGCAGCCTTTGCAGTAATCATAGTCGATCTGGTAGCTGCCCTGTGGCCGCGAAATGACACCATCCGGACAATAGATCCAGCAGTTGTCGCAGTTGTTGCAACGGCCACACGAGAAACAGCGGGCCGCTTCTTCCAGGGCATGCTGGATATCGGCGGCTGAGGCAAAAACGGCGCCGACCAGGTGCTGTGCTCGCGCTATTTCGGATGGCGCTATCGGGCGAGCAGGATCGAGCATGTCGAGATGGAGCTTGTCGTAGGTGACGATTTCTTCGGAGCGTTGGATCTCGTGGCCCGTGAGAAGGCTCAGATATTTCATGGCCGAAACGATGCGGCTGTTACCTCCCAACTGGATGCGAGCCAGCACAGCCGCGGCGTCTAAACCGCGCCAATCGGCGTCCAGCAGCAAGGCTACCCACTTGCCGTAGCCGATGGCTTCCGACACGCGGAGCGGGATCGGGATGTTGGGCTCTTGATGGTCTTTGCCGCCCAAGAGTTCCATAGGCCCGGCATGCTGGCCAGAGCCTGGGCTGTCTGGGTTCGAAACGTGCAGGCTGAGGTGATCCGGCGAATCCAGACTGCCGAACACCACCTGGTAGTCGGTTTCCAATTCCGCCCTTTTGATCTCTCGGCGCTGGATCGTAACCCTCCCGGCGACGATCCGTTCGATCTCGGCGTCGAGAATGCCATCTGGCAAGTGACGGCTCTGAGGACCGTATCGAAGCCGCCCACCCAGGTCAGCGGCAGCTTCAAAGAGGGTCACCTGGTGGTGCAGCAATGCCATAAAGTGGGCAAAGGCGAGCTCAGCCGGGCCAGAACCCACCACGGCCACGCTTCGGGATCGATCTGGGAGCGGCAAGTCGAGTGGTTGGTATTGCACCGCGGCCAGGATAGACTCGATGTCGTGGATGGCGATGCGTTGATCGTACGGGCGTCGGTTGCAGTGCATCTCGCAGGGGCGATGACAGATGCGGCCGGTGATGGCTGGCAGGGGATTTTCGGCGCGCAGTATGTTGGCCGCTTCCAGCCAATGGCCCTCGAGCATGGTTTGTATAAAATCCACCACATGATTGGCAACCGGGCAATGGGCATCGCAAGGGGCGCGTTTGGTCTGGTAATAGGGCCGCCAGTAACGCCACAGCCCGGTGAGGTTGGCGCGGGTGGAACCCAAAGCGACGGATTTGTAGGGATAGTCTTCCAGAGTGTCGAGTTCGATGGGGTCTTGTGTTTGGGCCAGTTCTGCGGGAGGTTTGTGAATGACAAACTCGTTCTCTTGGCTCATAGCACCATGGCCCTTTCGTAGGCTTGTCGCATGCCAGATTCCATTCGATCATCCTTGGGTGGGAATTTTTCTTTGGCTGCCCGGATCACTGATGCCAGGGATATGAGACCTGTCACTTTGGAAAAGGCTGCCAGCATGAGGGTGTTGATACGCGGGTAGGGCGGTCCGCCCAATCCGAGTCGATAGGCGATCTCGTCGGCATCGACACCGGCGACCGTGAAAGAATCGCCGAGGCTCAGGGCATGTTTATCGCTGTGAGGGGTATTCACCAGAATAGTTCCTCCCTGGGGCACACCCTGAGTCACGTTGGCAATCTGGATCAGAGAATCATCGAGCACGACCACGTATTCAGGGTTGTAGACCCAGGAACGCTGGTGGATTTGATGGTTCCCGATGCGTAAAAAGACGGTGACCGGCGCACCTCGTCGCTGTGGGCCATACAGTGGAACAGATTGAGGATATTTACCTTCGTAAAAAAACGCCTGCGATAGCAGCGCGCTGGCAGTTACGATCCCTTGCCCCCCCCGGCCATGGAACCGCACTTCGGTATATTTGTTCGCCATCTTGATCTACCTGGCCCCTTTGCATCTGGTAGAATCCTTTTGATCGGAATAGGATCCTGGTCGAAAACCATGAAATGGCTTTTTGTAATTATACACTCGTTTGGCACGGTTGTCAACCTTGGAGTTGATGCAGGGCTTTCCCAAAGTAGCAGAATTCACCGCAGAAACCAAGAGCGCCGGGTTTGGGACGTTTTTCTGTAACTGCTCACCCTCCCGCAGGCTTTCGTAAGGGCACGGCATGCTGTGCCTCCTTGTGCCGCTACAGTTTGCAGATTTGCCGGCTCCAGTCGGCCAGATTGTGGCATGGGATGAACGATTTTAGCCTGCGGGAGGGTAGGCCTCAGTTGGTTGGGCTGCGGTCAACGCTCGATGGCTGTCTGTTCTTAAACGATAAAACGGAGTTTCATTTATGCTTGACAATCTGAGGCCTTCGTGCTAAAATATGCTAAATGTGGAATAGCATTTTGTGTTTTGGTGCGAGCATCCATGACCTCTTTGACTCTTCCTCATCGTGAACGTGCCCCAGGTTCAGGTAATTGCCAGGTGCTGTGAATGCTTTCACCAGGCTTTTTGTCCGTCTCTCACCGATCGCCGACTCTGCTACCTTGTTTTGTGCTGTGTTACGGTTGTGAAAAACGACGCTCTGTGACATGATCTCACCCGGCTATGACGAGCATCGTGGCCCTTTCAAAGCAAAGGAGGTGATGTGGAGCTCCACGACCAGTCGCACACCGCATGTTGACCCAAAAGTCAAAGAGGTTTTCTGCATGGCTGCAGAAGGAGGAAAAGATGTCTTACGAAAAGAAAATGTGGGCTGTTCTGTCAGTGATGGTGGTTTTGAGTATGTTGTTGGCGGCCTGTGCCACCCCGACTGCCGAGGTCATCGAGAAGGTGGTGACGCAGGTCATCAAAGAGACGGTCAAAGAGACGGTCATCGTCGAAGGCACGCCCCAGGTGGTGGAAAAGGTGGTCACCAAAGAGGTGGTGGTCAAAGAGACGGTGGTCGTGGAGAAAGAGGTAGAAGCGGCTCCCGAAACCAAAGAATTTGTGGTGGGTGTCTCTTTCGACCAGGCCACGTTGGACCCAGGACGCGGCTTCGAGATCACGGGTGGGATGGTTCACAAGGCCACCTACAACACCCTGGTCACCTGGGCCGACGACAACGTGAGCGAGATCGTGCCAAGCCTGGCCGAGAGCTGGGAGGTGTCGGAGGGTGGCAAGGTCTTTACTTTCAAACTGCGTCAGGGTGTCAAGTTCCACAGCGGCAACGAGATGACCGCTGCCGACGTCGAGTGGTCTTGGGAACGAGCCATGGGCCTCAAGGGCAACCCCTCCTTCCTGTTCGATGGGGTGGTCAGCATCGAAGCGCCGGATGCCTATACGGTGGTGGTGACCAAAGAAAAGCCCGATCCGGCCTTTCTGGCCAAATCGACCTTTGGCGTCTTTTCCGTGCTGGACAGTCAAGTGGTGATCGAGCACGGGGGTACCAGTGGCCCCGATGCCGATCAAAGTGATCAGGCTGAGGAATGGCTCAATCAGAACTCGGCCGGCACAGGGCCCTTTATCCTCAAGAGTTGGGTGCCCGAGACTGAAGTGGTGGTGGAAAAGTTTGCCGATTACTGGCGCGGGCCGGCCTTCTTTGACCGGGTCATCTACCGCAACATCCCCGACACGGCGACCCAGAAACTGACCCTGGAAGCCGGCGGCATCGATCTGGCAGTAGAGGTCAGCAGCGATCAGGTGGCCGCTCTGGAGCTCAACCCCGAGATCAAGGTGGTCAAAGGGCAGGGCACCGACATGTTTTTCCTGCTGTGTAATGCCAACCCAGAGCTGACCGCTGGCGTCATGAGCGACGACCGCGTGCGTATGGCCATTCGCTACGCCATCGACTACGATGGTATCCTCGCCCTGGTCGGCGGTTCGGCGATCACCCCGGCCACCATCGTGCCGTATGGTTTTATGGGCGCCTGGGGACCCGACCGGGCCTTCAAACGCGACCTGGGCAAAGCCCAAGAGCTTTTGGCCGAGGCGGGCTACCCGAACGGCTTTGACATCGAGATGGAATATCCCACCAAGTTTGCCCGTAGCGGCGTCGACTTTGACATCATTGCCGAAAAGGTGCAGGCCGACCTGGCCGAGGCAGGCATCAATGTCACCCTCAAGCCCGGTGAGTTGATGACCGTCCTGGCACGTTATCGCGCCGGTGAAGAGGGCTTTTCCTTCTGGATGTGGGGCGCTGACTATTACGACGTCTCGGACTATCTCGAGTTCCTGCCGGAGGGCATCGTCGGCTTGCGGGCGCAGTGGACAGACGAGCGGGCCGATCAGGAGATCAGAGACCTGCGTGATGCCGCAGCGGTCGAGATGGACAACACCAAACGCGCCGAGATATGGGCCGACATTCAAGCCTATTTGCAGCTCAAGAGCCCCTTTGTGCCTCTGGTGCAGCCAGGCGCAGTGGTGGCTCACCGGCAATGGCTCAAGGGTTACGTGTTCAACGAAGCCTGGAAGGTCGATCCCTTCCTGTGCGCCAAATAGTCAACCGTGATGGAGGTGATGGCCTCGGCTGTTGAGGCCATCACCTCCACGTTATCCGTTCGACAAGCTATGCCCCTGATGACGAGATGGTGACTGAATCGGTAGCCAAGATCGCGTTTCTGGCCCCGCTGACGGGCGCCGAGTCTGTCGTCGGCGTGCCCATGATGCAGGCCGTGGCCCTGGCGGTGGCAGAGGCCAACGCTCGTTTCGAGTTTCCCTTCTCTGTAGAGTTGCTGGCGCTGGACGACGAGGCCAACCCACTCAAGGCCCGGCAACTGGCCGAGTCTCTGACCCGTGACCGTGCTGTCGTCGGCGTGGTGGGCCACAAAAACAGCGGGCCGTCGGCAGCAGCCGGGGCTGTTTACGCCGCCGCCGGCCTGGCCCAGATCACCCCTTCGTCTACCAACTCGGACCTGGCGCGGCAGGGCTGGCCCACCTTTTTTCGTATCTGCGCCGACAACGACCGCCAGGCGACCGCCGCAGCCCGGTACGCGCAGGAGTCTTTGGGGGTGCGCCGGCTGGCCGTGATCCACGATGGCACCGATTATGGCCTTCCACTGGCCGAGACCTTTGCCTCGGCGGCTGTCGATGGCGGCGCGGAGGTGGCGCTGCTGGAGCGGGTTGCGTTGGGCCAGCGTGAGTTCGGCGCAACGGTAGCCCGCATCGAAGCGGTGGCGCCCGATCTGGTCTATTTCGGCCTGACCGAGATCGAAAGCGCCTACCTGACCCGCGATCTGCGGCGGGCGGGGGTGGAGTCTCTTCTCTTTGGCGCCGATGGCGGTCGCCAGTCGCCTTTTCCCCGCTTGGCGGGCAAAGCCGCCGAAGGGGTCTACGAGACCTATGCCGGTGTGGAGCCCGAGACCTTGGCGTTCGTGCAGGCGTGTGAGAGCCGCTACGGCCATTGCCCCATCTTTGGCCCGGAGGCCTACGACGCGGCCAGCCTTCTCCTGGAGGCGCTCCGACGGGCCGGCGCGGTGGATCGCCGCGCCGTGCTGGCCGAGCTGCAAACGCTGGATGGGTTCGAGGGCGCCACGGGGGCGCTCGCCTTCGAGGCCAACGGCAACCGCCGTGATGCCCGTGTGACCATCTGGCGGGTCGTCGATGGCGAGATGAGATTGCTGTTGTGACCTGGATGCATGGGGGCCTATAGGCCGAGTACGAGTAGCCGAGTCGAACGGACGTTTAGCAGAGCGCTCGAAGGGCAGACGCTTTGTCGAGGAGGACAGCAGGGTGAAAAAGACAGTCAAGATCGGGCATTCGGCGCCGTTATCGGGTGAGGAGGGCGTGCACGGCCGGGCGGCCAACCACGCCGTCGAGCTGGCCGTGGCTCTGGCCAACGCGCGGAACGACCTGCCGTTCGAGATCGAGTTGTTCACGCTGGACGACGAGTGCACTGTCGAAGCCGGTGAGGCCGTTGCCCGGCGGTTCAGCGCCGACGCCGATGTTTTGGGCGTCGTGGGGCCGTTCAACAGCACGCCTGCCCAGGCCGCCGCGCCCATCTTGCACGCCGCCCGGTTGGCCCACATCTGTCCGGCGGCCTCCAATCCCGATCTCTCCCGCCAGGGATGGGATACCTTTTTTCGGGTGGTGGCCTCCGACGAGGTGCAGGGTCGAGAGGCGGCCAGGTGCGCCGCGCACGTCGTAAAGGCCCGTCGGATCGCCGTGCTGCACGACCGATCGGCCTTTGGCCAGCCTCTGGCCGAGATCTTTGCAGACGAGGCCGCCAAACAAGGGGCGGAGATCGTCCTCATGGAAGGCATCAACCGAGGTCAGCGTCGCTTTCCGGAAACGGTGAAACGGGTTCGGCAGGCCGCGCCCGACCTCGTTTATTTTGGGCTCATCGAAGCCGAAGGCTCGGCCATGGCGCATGAGCTTCGGGCCGGTGGGGTGACCGCGCCCTATTTGGGCGCCGACGGTTTGAAACCGTCGCGCTACCTGGAGACGCCGGAGGCCGAGGTGGTGGGGCCATATTACACCAGCGCCTGCGCCGATGTGAAACGGCGGCCCTCAGCCGCCGACTTTAGGCGCGCCTATGCGCAGCGCTTTCCCGAATTCGCCGATTACACCATCTATACCGTCGAGGCCTACGATGCGGCCAACGTGCTCATCGAGGCCGTGCGGCGCGCCGAGGCAGCCGGTCGGGAGGCGGTGCGGCGCGCGCTGGCCGCGACGGTCGATTTTGCCGGCGCCAGCGGTCCCATCACGTTTAGCCCGCAGGGCGACCGGCTGGCTCCGAGGGTCGATTTCTACGTGGTGGAAGGCGGCGAATTACGCTTTCTGGGGATGACTTTCGAGTTGGTCGGGTAGAATTGTTACGTCGAGAGAGGTGAGAAGCATGAAGCCTTTGGCAACAGGCCCCTGCGAGACGGCCCATTCCGGCATTCGGGAGGTGGTCAACGTGGCCCTCACCATGCCAGATGTCATTCGCCTGGAGGTGGGGCAGCCGGATTTCGACACGCCGGCGCACATCGTGGAGGCCACGGTGCGGGCCGTGCGCGAGGGAGCCACCAAATACACCGCCACGGCCGGTATGCTGAGCCTGCGCGAGTTGCTGGTGCAGAAACTGGCGACGGTGAACGGGATCGTGGCGGAACCTTCACAGATCAACGTGACCATCGGCGGGGTGGGTGGCATCGCTGCCGCTTTGCTGGCCCTGCTGGAAGAGGGCGACGAGGTGCTGGCGCCCGATCCGGCCTGGCCCAACTATCGGCTGGCGCTGAGCTACTCGCCCGCCCGGGTGGTGACCTATCCCCTCCACGCGGCGCAGGATTTTGCGCCAGACCCAGAGGAGCTGGCGCGCCTGATCACGCCGCGCACGAAATTGTTGCTCATCAACTCACCCTGCAATCCCACCGGGGCGGTCTTTGCCCGCCGGGCTGTGGAACAGATCGTGGAACTGTGCCAGCGGCACGATCTCTACCTGCTCTCGGACGAGTGTTACGACGAGATCGTCTTTGAGGGCGAGCACGTTTCTCCGGCCTCGTTCTGGGACGAGGGGCACGTCATCTCGGTGTTCACCTTTTCCAAGACCTACGCCATGACCGGCTACCGGGTGGGTTACGTGGTCACCAACCCTGAACTGGCCGATGTCATCAACAAAATCCTGGAAGCCAACATGTCCTGCGCCACCAGTTTTGCCCAAAAAGGGGCCCAGGCGGCGTTGACGGGGCCGCGCGAGCCGGTGATCGAGATGCTCCGGGCTTACAAGCGCCGCCGGGATGTGGTCGATGCCATGCTGCGCGAGTATGGCCTGTGGACATCGACGCCGCGCGGCGCATTTTACGCCATGGCCGATGTGTCTCGCAGCGGCATGGACTCGCGCACTTTTGCTTTCGAGCTTCTCAGAGAGGCCAGGGTGGCGGTGGCCCCGGGCACGGCTTTTGGCGAAATGGCGCGGGACTATGTGCGCATCTCGCTGGCTTCGTCGGAAAACGATCTGCGCCAGGGCATCCAAAGGATGCAACAGTATATCGAGAGGCTGGTCACTGGCGGCTGACTGGCGTGGTTCCGGGGTGGAAAGCGGAAGGGGGTGATTCGATCGGGCAGGTGAGGGTTGGTGGTTGTCTATTCGAACGGTCGATTTGATCGCGTCCAGCAATCTGACTTGAGTCAGGAGGAGAAAGACACGAGATGGATGTTAACAGGAAACGAATCAATCGCCGGGATTTTCTGCTCTCGGCCAGCGCGGGCGCGTTGGGAGCGGTTGCCGTAGGCTGCTCGATGGGCGCCAAAGAACCGACGGTGGTCATCCCGCCGACCGACACGCCGGCTGAGGCTGCCGCAGCGACGAGCGCACCCACCGAGGTCGTCAAAGCGTCGCCGCCGCCGATGCAGGCCGTCGAGTCCCGGCTCGATCGGGTGATCAAGAACGGCGTGCTGCGCGTCGGCGTGGATCTGACTTTTCCACCGTTGCAGTTCCGCGATCCGAGCACCAACGAGCCCAAGGGTCTCATGCCCGAGATCGATGCGCTCATGGCCCAAGACCTGGGCGTCAAGCTGGAATACGTCGAGATGCCGTTTGGCGAGTTGATCGCCGGCCTGCTGGCCGACAAGTTTGACTGGATCGGCATCGCCTTTACCAGCACGCCGGAGCGGGCCAAACAGGTGCTCTTTATCGACGAGCCGACCTTTTTTGAAGACTCGGTGTTGTTGCTCAAAAAGGGCTTTACCTTTGACAAACTCAGCGACCTGAACGATCCCGGCATCACTTTCAGCAACCTTTCCGGCTCGGCGCAGGACGCCTCGGCGCGGCTGCTGTTTCCCAATGCCACGTTCAAGCCGCTCAACTGGCCGGAGACGGTGCTGGAAGTGGCGGCCGGGCGCTCCGACGCCTGCCTGATCGCCATCTGGAACGCGGCCGCTTACCTCAACGAAAACCCCGGCACTGTCGATGTCTGGGAAGGTGGCTCTCTGTTCTCCGATGTCAACACCTTTTACGTGCCGCAGGGTGATTACCGCACCAAAGAGTGGATGGGCACCTGGTTCCGCTACTACTCTGCCCACCGCTGGCAGCAGACCCGCTTCGAATACTGGATCGGTGAATTGCCGGGTGTCCGGGCCATTCAGGATGCCTGGGGCCAGTAGGCCTGCGGCAGTCGGCTCGGAGTAGATCTCTCCAGCCGGGAGGGTGCGAGCTGCAAGATAGGGTTACGGGGCCGGCAGCTCGCCCCTCCCCAATTGCCAGCCATGCTGGCGTGAGGGACATCGGTTTGGGGATGGAGCAGGGTTATGGAATTTGTGTTTGATTGGAAGATCGTCACCGGCAACTGGCAGAATTTCCTCAACGCCACGCTGATCACCTATTACGTGGCGGCCTGGTCCATGCTTTTTGCTATGGCGCTGGGCCTGATCCTGGCGCTGTTGAGAAACTCCAGGAACCCCTTTGTTCAGGCTCCGGCGCGCGTTTACGTGGGATTCTTTCGCTCGCTGCCGTTATATGTCTTTTTGTTGTGGCTTTATTACGGTTTCAAAGTAGCCTTTGGCCTGGGCTTGCAGGCCATTCAGGCGGCGGTGTTGGCCTTGGGCCTGATCGCGGCGGCTTATATGTCAGAGATTTATCGCTCTGGGCTGCTGGCCGTAGACCGGGGTCAATACGAGGCCGGTGCTTCCCTTGGCCTCACGACTGGCCAGCTATACCGCCAGGTGGTGTTGCCGCAGGTGTTTCGCACCGTGCTGCCGGCCACGATGAATCAGTTCGTGGGGGTTCTCAAGGGCGCCACCATCGTTGGCATCATTGGCGTATTCGATCTGATGTACTTTGCCCGCACGTCTGCGGCGCTGACTTTTAAGCCGTTCGAGTTTTACTCCACGGCGGGCGTCATTTTTATCGCCAGCACGCTGGTATTCGCCGCTCTGGCCGGCTGGCTAGAGTCGCGCTATCGCTGGCGGCGAAGCTGAGGGAAGGAAAGGCGCGTGGATCTTAGGCTGAACCTCATCTGGAACGCTCGAGCGCCGCTGTTACATGGGACGCTGGTCACGTTAGAGGTGGCGTTTCTGGCCCTGCTGGTGGCGCTGGCGCTGGGGTTGCCGCTGGCACTGTTGAGGGCGTCGCGCTTCAGGGCGCTCAAGTGGCCAGCCTTTCTGTTCATCCAGTTTTTTCGGGGCACATCGTTATACGTTCTCATTCTGTGGGTGTATTTTGGATTGGCCATCGCATTCGATATCAACCTGCCGCCTTTCGAGGCTGCGGTGATCTGCCTGGGGTTGCTCAACAGCGCCTACATGGCCGAGGTCTATCGCACCGGCCTGGGTACGGTGGGTTTTGGTCAGTGGGAGGCGGCGCGGTCGTTGGGTCTGGGCGAGGCGCCCATCTTTCGTCTGGTGGTTTTGCCCCAGGCGTTGCGTATCGTCATCCCTTCGGCGGCCAATCTGTTCGTCGATATGCTCAAGGACGCGGCTATCGTGGGGGTGGTGGGGGTGTGGGACCTCATGAAGCAGGCCGACCGCCTGACCAAGTATCATTTCCGGCCTTTCGAGTTTTACACCGCTTCGGCAGCGATCTATTTTCTCCTGGTTTTTGCCTTTTCGCGGCTGGTGGCTGTTCTCGAGCGCCGTTTCTCGCGTCACGTCCAAACAGAGGGTGTGTGAATATCATGGCCGAGGAAATTCTGAGACTGGAAAACGTGCACAAGTCCTTTGCTGATCATCAGGTCTTGAGAGGCATCGATCTCACGGTGCATCGCCAGGAGGTGGTGGTCATCATTGGCCCCAGCGGACAGGGAAAATCGACGTTGTTACGTTGCATCAATTTGCTCGAGTGGCCCGATTCCGGCCAGGTGATCTTTTTCGGCAAGGATTATGCCGGGGGCCATTCCTGGCTGGATCGCCTGACAGGGCGCGGCAGGGATGACCTGCGTTACCTGCGGACGCACATCGGCATGGTTTTCCAGCACTTTAACCTGTTCCCGCATCTGACGGCGTTGCAGAACTGCACCCTGGGTCTGGAACAGGCGCTCCGGGTTTCGCGGGCCGAAGCTGAGGAGAGGGCCAGAGAGCAGTTGAAGCGGGTGGGGTTGGGCGACAAACTGAACGCTTATCCGGACACGCTCTCCGGCGGGCAAAAGCAGCGAGTGGCCATCGCCCGCTCGCTGGTGATGGGGCCTCAGCTCATGTTGTTCGACGAGGTCACCTCGGCTCTGGATCCGGAGCTCATTGGCGGCATCCTGGCCGAGATGAAACGGCTGGCCGAAGACGGCATGACCATGATCGTGGTCACGCACGAGATAGGTTTTGCGCGTGAGGTGGGTTCGCGGCTCGTGTTTCTGTGCGAGGGTCAGGTTGTGGAAGAAGGCCCGTGCGACCAGGTGCTGACCAACCCGCAAGAACCGCGCACCCGGCAGTTTTTGTCTGCCATTCTTAAACATTGATGTCAAAATTGCAAGGAGCCTGTAAATGAGCGTTCGGTTTGAACACCTGTTTCAGCCCATCACGTTTCGTACGTTCGAGGTCAAGAACCGCATCGTCATGCCGCCCATGGCCATTTACATCCCCGGCTCGGAGGGGTTCGTCAGGCAGCGGCTGATCGACTATTACGAGGCCCGGGCGCGAGGCGGCGTGGGCTACATCGTGGTCAACGCCACCGTGGTCAGCGAGCCCAGCGGCCGATCACATCCCAACCAGACCCGCATCACCGACGACAAGTACATTCCCGGCCTGAAACAACTGGTCGACGTCATCCACGCTTACGATGTCAAAACCTCCATCCAGCTCTATCACGCCGGGCGGCAGCGCTACGGCCTGGTCGCCGGGCCGCCCACCCTCAGCCCCTCCGGCATCCCGGATCCGGTGCGCAAAGACCCCACGCGGGCCATCACCGTGGCCGAGATCGAGACGCTGGTGGAGGAATATGCCCAGGCCGCGCGCCGCGCCCAGGCGGCCGGCTTTGACGGCGTGGAGGTCCACTGCGCCCACGGTTACTTGCTGGCCGGATTCCTCTCTCCCTTTCAGAACCGCCGCACCGACGAATACGGCGGCAGCGTGTGGAACCGCAGCCGCATCGTGCGCCAGATTTTCGAACGCATCCGGGCGGTGGCGGGCGACGATCTGCTGCTCCAGGTGCGCATCAACGGCCACGACTATGTGAACGGCGGCAACACACTGGAGGACGCTCAAGAGATCGCCAAAATCCTGGTCGACGCCGGAGCGGAGGTGGTGCACGTCTCGGCCGGCATGGCTCCCAGCGGGCAATACACCTTTTTGCCGGCCGCCATCCCCCAGGGCTACAACGTCTACCTGGCCGAGGGTATCAAGGAGGCGGTAGGCCCGCACGTGCCGGTCATCGCTGTGGGCGCCATCGAAGACCCGGTTTTCGCCGAAAAGGTGCTGGCAGAAACCAACATCGATCTCGTGGCCGTTGGCCGCCCGCTGTTCGCCGATCCGGAATGGCCCAACAAGGCCCGGGAAGGCCGGCTGGCAGAGATTCGCCCCTGCCTGCGTTGTTCCAAGAGCGCCGGTGTGTGGCCGGAGGACATGCGCTGCACGGTCAACGCCGCCGTGGGCCAGGAGGCTGCCTTTGAGGCGGGGCTGCTGCCCACCGATGCTCCCAAGAAGGTGCTGGTCGTTGGTGCAGGGCCGGCCGGGCTGGAAGCGGCCCGCCTGGCGACCCTCCGCGGCCATTCGGTGACGTTGATCGACGAGGCGGATCAGATCGGCGGCAAGGTGCTTCTGGCCATGATCCCACCGGACAAGGACAAGCAGAAAAAGTGGCTCGATTATTACGCTCACGAGATGGCGCGGCTGGGCGTGCGGCTGGAGCTGGGCCGCGAGGTCACGGCCAGGGACGTGGACGCGCTCAACCCCGACGTGGTGATCGTGGCCACGGGCGGCAGGCCGCTGTTGCCCAAGAGCATCCAGGGGCTGGATCAACCCGGCGTGGTGACGGCCGACGACGTGCTGCTGGGTCGGGCCCAGGTGGGCCAAAGCGTGGCCATCGTGGGCGGCAGCTCCATGGGTATCGAAACGGCCGAGTTCATTCTGCAGCAGCCGGGCAAGAGAGTGGTGGTGGTAGAGATGATGCACACTATTTTGATGGACATCAGCCACGACGCCGAGCTGGCCCTGCTGGACAAGCTGATCGACAAGGATTTTCGATACCTGACCAGCACGCTGGTCACCGGCGTGGAACGGAGCGACGGCAAACTGAATCTGTGCGTGAGGCGATACGCCCGCAAAGATCGGCTCACCGGTTTTGATACAGTGGTGATGGCTGTGGGTGTGGCGCCGAACGACGATCTGGGCCGCACCCTCCAGACCCGCCGCGACAACGTCTATCTCATCGGCGATTGCGCCGGGGCGGGCGATTATCGCAAGGCCGTGCACGACGCCGCCGGCGTGGCGCTCAAGATCTAAGTGCAGGACAATGGCGTCCTTTTCCACGGTTGGGCCCCCGCCTCATCGGTGCGCCGTTCCATCTCCGGCGGGCGCCCAACCTCCTTTTACCTTACATTCGGCTGAATTGGACGAGTGAGGAGTATTTCTGTGAGGCTGGCAGAAAAGGCGGCGATCGTCACCGGCGCCGGCATGGGCATCGGGCGGGCGACGGCCCGGTTGTTTGCCGCAGAAGGGGCCGGGGTCGTGGTGGTGGACTATGACCCACAAGGCGGCCAGGAAACGGCGGCTCTGATCCGGGCCGACGGCGGCGAGGCGATTTTCGCCCAGGCCGATGTCTCCGATCCAGACGCTGTGCAGGCCATGGTGCGGGCGGCCATCGACCGCTACGGTCGCATCGACGTTCTGCACAACAACGCCGGCATCGATCTGCCCCAGGCCACCAACGTGGTCGAAACCGGGATCGAGGATTGGGACCGGACGCTGGCCGTCAACCTGAAGGGGGTTTTTCTCTGCTGCAAGGCCGTCATCCCAGAGATGGTGGCCCAGGGCGGCGGGGTCATCGTCAACACCGCCTCTGTGGCCGGGCTGGCGCCCATGCCGCAGGAGGCTGCTTACGGCGCTTCCAAGGCCGGGCTGCTCCTGCTCACCCGGCAGATGGCCCGCGACTATGCCCGGCGCAACATCCGGGTGAACAGCGTCTCGCCCGGCCCCATGGAGAAACCGACGCGCCATCGGCTGGCCTATTTGCAAGAGCACCCCGCGGCCTTTGAGCGACGGCAGACCTTTGCGCAGCGGATGCCGCTGGGCCGCATGTGCCGGCCGGAGGACATCGCCCGGGCGGCGCTCTTTCTGGCCTCCGACGAGGCGTCGATGATCACCGGCGCCGACCTGGTGGTCGATGGCGGTTTTTTGTTGGGATAACGTGACGATTCACCGCCGGAACGCAGAGACCACCGAGCCAGTGGTTGGGCCGCAGAGAACAGCCCCTCCCTGGCAACAACGATCAAGACCTCTGCGCGCTCGGCGTCTCGGCGGTGAAGCACAAAGACAAACTTGCACGAGTGGAGGGTGCTTTTCGATGAGACTGGATGGCAAGGTGGCGATCGTCACCGGCGCGGGGGGCGGCATCGGCAAGGGCATCGTGCTGTCGCTGGCCGGGGCCGGCGCCGACGTGGTGCTGGTCGATTTGGACGTGGCGGCGGCGCAAGGGGTGGCCGCAAAGGTGGAAACGATGGGCCGAAAGGCCCTGGTGAAGGGAACCGACGTTTCCAGCGCCGAGTCGGTGGCCGACATGGTGACTATCGCTCTGGGCTGGCAGGACCGCATCGATGTGCTGGTCAACAACGCCGGGGTGGAGATCATCCGGCCCGTGTTCGAGATCACCGAGGCCGATTGGGACAGGACGATGGCCGTCAATCTCAAGGGGGCCTGGCTGTGCACCCAGGCGGCGGCCAGGGTCATGGCCGAGGGGGGCAACGGCGGCCGGATCATCAACATCGGCTCCATCATGTCCGAGATGCCGGCGCCCGGCGAGCCTCATTACGCCGCCTCCAAGGGCGGTATTCTGATGCTCACCAAATCGCTGGCGCTGGACCTGGCTGCCTATGGCATCACCGTCAACGCCGTGGGGCCGGGGGTGGTGAAGAATGGCATGAGCAGCCGGGGATGCCTGGCCGATCCGGGCATGGCGGAGCAGATTTCGTCCAAGATTCCGCTGCGGCGATTGGGCCGGCCCGAGGACATCGGCGACGCGGTGGTGTTTCTGGCCTCGGATAGGGCCAGTTACGTGACCGGTGTGATGCTCTATGTCGACGGCGGCATGATTTTGACATCGCCATGGAGCTAAACCGTCAGGAGAGAGAGGCGATGAAACTCGAAGGTAAAGTGGCTATCATCACCGGCGGTGGAAGCGGCATCGGGCGCGCCACGGCCATCCTGTTCGCCAGGGAGGGGGCCCGCGTCGTCGTGGCCGACATCGCGCCGGAGGGCGGCCGCGAAACCGTCGAGGCCATCCGGCGCAAAGGCGGCGAGGCGATCTGGGTCGAGACCGACGTCTCCAAAGCCGGCGATGTGATGGTGATGGTCGATGCGACGATTCAGGCCTTTGGCCGCATCGACGTGCTGTTCAACAACGCCGCCGTCACCCTGCCCGCCTCGGTGGTGGAGGCCACGGAGGAGGTGTGGGACAGGACGATGGCCATCGATCTCAAGGGCGTCTTTTTGCCCTGCAAATACGCCATCCCGCACATGATCCGG
The DNA here is from genome assembly GCA_049324835.1 of Chloroflexota bacterium. Taxonomy (GTDB): domain Bacteria; phylum Chloroflexota; class Anaerolineae; order CAYNKW01; family CAYNKW01; genus JBMOMT01. The sequence continues at coordinate 37,927 of JBMOMT010000027.1, forward strand.
GGCGGCGGCGGGGCGGTGATCAACACTGCTTCCATGTGTGGGCTGGTGGCGTCGCCCAACCAGGCGCCATACAGCGCGGCCAAGGGCGGCGTGGTGGCGCTAACGCGCCAGATGGCCATCGACTATGCGGCGCACAACATCCGGGTGAACGGCATCGCTCCCAGCGAGGTGCGCACGCCCATGTTTCTGGGCTTTATCAACCGCGCGCCAGACCCGGAGAAAAAGATGCAAGAACTGGTGGCCCGCATTCCCATGCGGCGCGTGGCCGAGCCGGAGGAGCTGGCCCGGGCGGCCCTGTTTCTGGCCTCGGACGATTCGTCCTACGTCACCGGCGTCACGCTGCCGGTGGACGGCGGCCTGACGGCCATGTGACGGGCGCGCGAGTCGACGAGTCGATCTGGACAGGATAGAACGAGGAGGAACGATGAGCTCGAAAGAAAAATCCGGTCCGCTGGCCGGCATTCGGGTGTTATCCAACGAGGTGCAGGTGGCGGGGCCGTATTGCAGCATGACCCTGGCCGACCGCGGGGCCGACGTGATCAAGGTGGAACGGCCCAAATACGGCGATTCGGCCCGCGAGGGCGCGCCGGTGCTCAAGAACGATGCCGGCGAGCGGGTCAGTGGTTACTTTATGCGCTTCAACCGCAACAAACGCAGCATCACCCTGAATCTCAAAATGCCCCAGGCTCAAGAGATCTATTACGAATTGGCCCGGAAATCCGACGTGGTGATCGACAATCTGCGGCCCGGCGTGATGGATGAGCTGGGGCTGGGATACGAGGATCTAAAGCCTCTCAATCCGGGGTTGATCTATGTCTCTATCAGTGGTTTTGGCACCATGCCCGAGTTGGAGGGTCTCTATGCCGGCCGCCCGGCCTACGACATCGTGGCGCAGGCCATGGGTGGGTTGATGTTCACCTGCGGCCAGGAGGGTGGCCCACCCACCTGGCTGGGTGTGGCGCTGGGTGATCTCTATTCGGCGGCGCTGGCCGTCGAGGGCATTTTGTTCGCCCTGTTCGAGCGCAGCCGCACCGGCCAGGGTCAATACATCGACGTTTCCATGTACGATGCCATACTCTCTCTGGCCGAGCGCTCGATCACCGCCTATTCACTCACCGGCCACATTTTGGAGCGGGGCATCGAGCCCTTTATCGCGCCGTGGGGGCCGTTCCAGACACGAGACGGCTGGATCGCCCTGATCGTGCCCACCGAGCGCGATTGGTCCCGTTTCTGCGAGGCCATGGAGCGGCCCGATCTGGTGGGCCTGGCCGGCGAGACCGATTCCGGCCCGGCGCGGGCGAAAAACATGCGCGCTGGTTCCTTAAAGTCTATCGTCGAAGATTGGATCGCGAGCCATACGACCGCGGAGGTGGTGGACAAACTGCTGGCCCAGGGATTGCCGGTGGGGCCGGTTCAGAACGCTCAGGAGATTTTCGAGTGCCCGCACGCAGCGGCGCGTCAGGCATTCGTCGAGATAAACGATCCGGTGGCCGGAAAGGTCAAGCTGGTTGGCCCGCCCATCAAAATGTCCAACCAGATGGCGCCCATCGCACAACCCGCACCCCGACTGGGCGAGCACAACGCCGAGATACTGCAAGAGCTTTTGGGCTACACGCCGGAGCTGATCCGGGAACTGGACGAATCGGGCGTGCTGTGAGAGGGAAAAACCTGATGGGCAATAGTAGAGGAGGTTCGTTGGCATGACAAAAGTGGTCGTTTTAGGCGCCGTGCGTACGCCATTCGGCAGGTTCGGCGGCACGCTCAAGGATTTTACCCTGCCCGATCTGGGCGGGCTGGTGGTAAAAGAGGCGTTGTTGCGCGCAGGTGTGGCGGCCGGGGAGGTGGACGAGGTGGCGCTGGGCGTCAACCTGCCCGGCTCGGATCGATCCATCGCCCGGCAGGCGGCCTTGCGGGCCGGCATTCCGGACACGACGCCGGCCTACACCGTCGACCGGGCCTGCTGCTCGTCGATGGCGGCCATCAACATGGTCTGCCGCGCGCTGCGCCTGGGTGATGCCAGGGTGGTGGTGGGGGGCGGCACCGAGAACATGAGCCTGGTGCCCTATTTCGTGCACGCCGCCCGCTGGGGCAATCGCCTGGGCGACATCGTGCTCAAAGACCAGCTGGTCATCAGTTGCCCTTATAGCGGCCGGGCGCGGGCGCTCCAGGCCGGTGAGGAGGCGGTGGCCTACGGCATTGGCCGCGAAGAGCAGGACCGCTGGGCGCTGCGCAGCCACCAGCGAGTGGTGGCGGCGCAAGAGGCTGGCTTTTTCGAGGCCGAGATCGTGCCGGTGGAGGTGCCTCAGCGCAAGGGGCCGCCGATTCTCTTCGACCGGGACGAAGCGGCGCGGCCCGATACGTCGCTGGAAAAGCTGGCGCGGCTGCCCACCATCTACGACAGCCCCACCGTCACGCCGGGCAACGCGCCCGATCTCAGCACCGGCGCGTCGGCGGTGGTACTGACCACAGCCCAAGAAGCCGGGCGGCGGGGCATCGAACCGCTGGCCACCATCGAGGCCTGGGCCATGGCGGCCGGCCATCCGGACAAGATCGCCAGCATCCCGGCCCACGCGGCGCAAAAGGCGCTGGATCGGCTGGGCATGACCGTGGACGATGTGGATCGGATCGAGATCAACGAGGCGTTTGCTGCCATGCCACTGGTTTCTACTCACATTCTGGGCGGCGGCGATCCGGCCAGGATCGCCGCCATCCGCGAAAAAACCAACATCAACGGCGGCGCCATCGCCATCGGCCATCCCACCGGCGCCAGCGCGGCCCGGCTGGTGATGACGCTCATCTTTGCCCTGCGCCAGCGGGGCGGCGGCTGGGGGCTGGCAACCATCTGCGGCGGCATCGGCCAGGGCGAGGCGGTGATCGTCCGGGTGGATGCCTGAACGGCGAAATCACTCATTGGGGAGGAAATACATGAAAACAGTACGTTTGGGAAATGGATCGGCTTACTGGGGCGACATGCTCGACCCGGCGGTGGACGTGGCGGCCAGGGGTGACATCGACTATCTGGGTCTGGATCACCTGGCCGAGCTGACGCTGGCTATTTTGCAGCGCTACAAGAAAAAGAACCCCAAGCACGGCTTTATTCCGGATCTGATCCCCTGGACCGAGGCGCTGTTGCCCATCACGTTTGAGAAGGGCATCACCATGATCACCAACGCCGGGGGGGCCAATCCAGAAGAGGGCGGGCGACGGGTGATCGAACTGGCGCGGCAGATGGGTTTCAAGGGCCTGAAGGTGGCCACCGTCGGCGGCGACGACGTGTTCGACAAGCTGGATGAGCTGGAGGCGGCGGGTGTGCCCTTTGTCAACATGGACACCGGCGAAGCGGGGCTCGACCGCATCCGCCAGGACATCGTGGCGGCCAACGCTTACGTGGGTTCGGAGGGGCTGCTGGAGGCGCTGGACGCCGGAGCCAGGTACATCGTCGCCGGCCGCATCTCCGATGGCGCTCCCTTTGTGGCGGCGCTGATGCACGAGTTCGGCTGGCGTTTTGAGGACGGCTATTGGGACCAGATCGGCGGCGGCATTATCGTTGGCCATCTGCTCGAGTGCGCCTGTTTCAGCACCGGCGGCGGTTCCAATCAGTGGCGCCAGGCCGTGGATGCCTGGAAGATCGGCTTTCCCATCGCCGAGGTGAACGAGATTCCGGAGGCGGTCGTCACCAAAGCGCCGGATACGGGCGGCGTCGTCAACCAGTGGACGGTGAAGGAGCAGTTGCTCTACGAGGTGCTGGATCCACACAACTATTACATGCCCGATGGCATCGCCGACCTGGGCAACGTGACGGTTGAAGAGGTGGGTGAGAATCGGGTGCGGGTGAAGGGCTTTCGTGGCAAGCCGCGGCCCGATACGCTCAAGCTGTGCATCGGTTATAGCGATGGCTGGATCGCCGAGGGCCTGCTACTCTTTTCCTGGCCCGACGCGCTGGAAAAGGCCCAGCGGGCGGAAGATATCGTGCGCAAGCGGCTCAAGTACCGCGTGGGGGTGGAGCCGCAAGAGATCCGCTTCGATTACATCGGCGTCAATGCGCTGCACGGCCAGACGGCGGCGCTGCCCGATGGCGAGTTGAACGAAGTGGGGCTGCGCATCGCCGCCAAAGTGCGCACCGAACAGGAGGCCGATCTGGTTCGCCGTGAGGCCACGCACCTGTGGACGCTGGGCGGCATCGGCACCGCTTTTGGTGTGCCCTTCCGGCCGCGACCGGTGGTGGCGCTGTGGCCCACGCTGGTGCCGCGCGACGCGGTGGAGATCAAAGTGACAGTCGAGGAAGTGTAGCATGAGCGAGCCATTGATTTTGCTGGAAAAAGTGGGGCGTGTGGCCCGGCTGACGCTCAACAACCCGGACAAACGCAACGCCATGAACTATGCCATGGTCAACGCCCTCATCGCTGCGCTGCGGCAAGCCGATGCCGATCCGGAGGTGCGGGCGGTGGTCGTGGCCGGGGCGGGTGATCATTTCTCCGCCGGCGGCGACTTGAAAGAGTTTGCCCAGGAGCTCGACCTGTCGGCTTTTGAGCACTGGCAAGCCGCCGAGCCGTGGATCGAACTGTTTCAGTTGGCGCCGGCCATGCGGGTGCCGCTGATCGCGGCGGTGCAGGGTTACGCGCTGGCCGGCGGCTGCGGCCTGGTGGCGCTGTGTGATCTGGCCGTCGCTGCTGAGGATGCCACGCTGGGCACCACCGAGATCCGCATCGGCCTCTTTCCCATGATCATCTTTCCGGCGTTGCGCCGGGCCGTGGGTGAGCGTAAGGCGCTGGAGATGGCCCTGACGGGCAGGATGGTCGAGGCCGAAGAGGCCCGGCGTATGGGGTTGGTGAACCAGGTGACGCCGCGGGCCGAGCTGTTGGAGACGGCCATGGAGCTGGCGGCCAGCATCGCCCGCAAGGGGCCGGCGGCCGTGACCATGGGCAAACGTCTGTTCTACGCCACGGCCGACATGGGCTACGACGAGGCGCTCGAGTTCGCCCGCAACATCCGCGTGGCCTATATGCTGGCCGACGACGTGGCCGAGGGTGTGGACGCCTTTCTCAACAAACGCCAGCCGAATTGGGGTTAGGAGGTCCGACGTGCCCGATCGTTACTTTGACGAGATCGAGATCGGCCAGAGGTGGGTTATCAAGGGGCGCACCATCACCGAAGCCGACGTGGTCAACTTTGCCTACCTGAGCGGCGACTGGCACTCGATTCACACCGACGCCGAGTACGCCGCCGGCGCCTCTTTTGGGCAGCGCATCGCCCACGGCTTTTTGGTGCTATCTGTGGCCACCGGCATGGTGCCCGCCCGCCGGGAAACGGTGCTGGCGCTGTACGGCGTCGACCGGGTGCGGTTCATCGCGCCGGTGTTCATCGGCGATACGGTGCACCTGGAGATGGAGGCGCTGGAGAAAAAAGAGCGGGACGATGGCAGCGGCGTGGTGGCGTTCGACTTTCGGATGGTCAATCAGCACGGCGATCCGGTCATCGTCTGCGTGTACAAGTTGTGGATGCAAGCGCGGCCCGGTGGGGCGGCCTGATGGGGAGGAGATGATGACTGTAAAACCGTTAAGAGTGACCGAAACGATCCTGCGTGACGCCCATCAATCGCTGCTGGCGACGCGCATGCGCACCAAAGACATGCTGCCCATCGCGGCCAGGCTGGATCAGGTGGGTTTTCATTCGGTGGAGATGTGGGGCGGGGCAACGTTCGATTCGGCCATGCGTTTCCTGAACGAAAACCCGTGGGAGCGCATCCGGCTGCTCAAAAAAGAGATGCCCAACACGCCGTTCCAGATGTTGCTGCGGGGGCAGAACGTGGTGGGCTACAAGCACTATCCCGACGACGTCCTGGAGCGGTTCGTGGTGCGCGCCAGGGCCAACGGCATCGACATTTTTCGTATTTTTGATGCCCTCAACGACGTGCGCAACATGGAAAAGGCGATGGCCTTTGTCAGGCGGGAGGGCGGTCACGTGCAGGCCTGCATCTGCTACACCATCAGCCCGGTGCACGACGTGGCCAGTTTTGTGAACATGGCCAAAGAGCTGGCCGACCTGGGGGCCGACTCGATTTGTATCAAGGATATGGCCGGGCTGATCGCGCCTTATGCTGCCTACGAGCTGGTGGTGGAGCTGAAAAAGGCGATGGATCTGCCGGTGCAGTTGCACACTCACAACACCAGCGGTATGGGCGATTCGTCGCTCATCAAGGCTGTCGACGCCGGGGTGGACGTGGTGGATACGGCCATCTCGTCCATCGCCGGCATCACCTCTCAGCCGGTGACCGAGAGCCTGGTGGCCAGCCTGCGCAACATGCCGCGCGACACCGGCCTGAACCTGGAGCCGTTGTCCGAGATCGCGGCCCACTTTGCCCAGGTGCGCGAAAAATACGCCGAGTTCGAAAGTGGCATGAAGAGCGTCGACGTGCGGGTGCTGCGCTATCAGATTCCGGGCGGCATGCTCTCCAATCTGATCACCCAGTTGCGCGAGCAGAACGCCAGCGACAAGTTCGAGCAGGTGATCGCCGAGGTGCCGCGCGTGCGGGCAGAGCTGGGCTATCCGCCGTTGGTGACGCCCAGCAGCCAGATCGTGGGCACGCAGGCCACGCTGAACGTGATGTTTGGCCAGCGCTACAAGCTGATCCCACAAGAGGTGCGTAATTACATCCGCGGCTACTATGGCCGCCCGCCGGCGCCCATCGATCCGGAGGTCAAACAGAAGGCCATCGGCGATGAGCTGCCCATCAACTGCCGCCCGGCGGATCTGCTGGAGCCGGGCATGGACAGGGCCTGGCAAGAGATCGGCCATCTGGCCCGCGACGAAGAGGACGTGATCTCGTATGCCCTCTTTCCACAGGTGGCGCGCCCCTATCTGGAGGGGCTCGCCGCGGCGGCCAATTCGAAGGACTAGTCAAGAGGAAGGAGTAGGTTTATCATGGCGACCAAACAACTGCGCGAGTTGGCCTTTGCCCGTTCAGGCGACAAAGGCGACGTGTGTAACGTTGGGCTGTTGGCGTTTGACGACCGGGCTTACGAGATCATTGCCCGCCAGGTGACACCGGAGCGCATCAAGGCCCACTTTGGTGATATGGTCAAGGGCGACGTGGAGGTGTATCCACTGCCCAGGCTGAACGCGCTAGAGATCGTGCTGCGCAACGCGCTGGGCGGCGGGGCCACCCGCACCCTGATCTTTGACCAGACGGGCAAGTCGATGTCGACGGCTCTGTTGCGCATGGAAATTCCGGTGCCTGACGAGGGCTAGGAACGGTTGGGAGGAGACAGATGAGTGAATCAGAAGGCCTACCGCCGCTGCACGCGCGGCTCGTGCAGCGAATGGCAGATCTGCAAAAGGGCGGCCCCGAAAAATATCACCAGCGGATTGCCCAGGAAAACAAGATGTTTGTGCGTGACCGCATCGATTACATGCTGGACGCCGGTTCTTTTGTGGAAGATGGCCTGTTTGCCCGCTACACCGAAGACGTGCCCGCCGATGCGATGATCGTGGGCATCGGTACGATAGCAGGGCGCAAGGTGGCGGTCATCGCCAACGACATGACGGTCAAGGCCGGCACCTGGGGGCGCGTCGGTTACAAAAAGATGACCTACATGCAGCAAAAAGCAGATCAGTTGGGCATGCCGCTGCTGTATCTCATCGATTCGGCCGGCGCGCGCATCGACGATCAACATCACTGTTATGCCGGGCGCGACGCCTGGGGCAACATCTTTTACAATCAGATCGTCTTTTCGGGGCGCATTCCTCAGGTGTGTGTGCTCTTTGGCCCTTCGCCGGCCGGCTCGGCCTACGTGCCGGCGCTGTGTGATCTGACCATCATGGTAGACAAGAACGCGAGCGCCTACCTGGGCTCGCCGCGTATGGCCGAGATGGCCATCGGTGAAAAGGTGACCATGGAAGAGATGGGCGGCGCTCGCATGCACTGCGAGGTCAGCGGCCTGGGTGATGTGCTGGTGGAGAACGATCGACAGGCCCTGGACGCGGCGCTCAGGTATCTCTCTTTTTTTCCGCAGAACTGGCGCGAAAAACCGCCCCTGGTGGAGGCGGTGGCGCCCAGGGCGGGTCGGCCCATCGAAGAGATCGTGCCGGAGCGGGAGAGCATCCCCTTTGACATGTACGAGCTCATCGACGCCTTTATCGACGAGGGGAGCTGGTTCGAGTACAAAAAACTCTTTGCGCCCGAGATGCTCACCGGCCTGGCCCGGCTGGGCGGGCGCGCGGTGGGCATCCTGGCCAATCAGTCCACCGTCAAAGGTGGGGTGATCTTTCCGGATTCGGCGGACAAGGCGGCGCGGTTCGTGTGGCTGTGCAACGCCTTTAACATCCCGCTGTTGTTCCTGAACGACATCGCCGGCTTTATGATCGGCACGCAGGTGGAGCGGATGGGCATCATCCGCCACGGGGCCAAGATGCTCTTTGCCGTGTCTGAGGCCACCGTGCCGCGCATCTGTGTGGTGGTGCGCAAGGCCTACGGCGGCGGTTACCTGGCCATGTCTGGCGCGCCGATGAACCCCGATGCGGTCATCGCCCTGCCAACGGCCAAACCGGCGCTGATGGGACCGGCGCCGGCCATCAACGCCGTCCATTACAACCAGATCATGGAGTTGCCGCCCAGGGAACGGGTGGCTTTTATCCAGGCCAAACGCGACGAATACGAGGACAACATCGATCCTTATGCCATAGCCAACGAGTTCTTTTTCGAGACCATCATCCCGGCGACTCGACTGCGGCAGGAGTTGATCCGGCGTTTGGAAACGTATTCGCTGAAGGAATCCAGGGGCATCGAGCGCCGGTGTGGGGTCATACCGGGCTAATCCCAATACGGTTTAGATAAGGTGCAACGCACTCGTGTTGGGCTACGCAACGCGCCTGAGAGTTGCTTTTTGCGCAGGTTTATCGCCGCCATGCACTTTAAGTGCGTCGCACCTCTTGACGTTTGACTGAACCGTATTGGATTGGGGCTAATCCCGATTCACAATCGCAGAACAGAAAGGACGAACAAGATGGCAGTTAACATTCGAGCGCCCCTATCGGGCACTGTTTCGCAGGTCGTCGTTCAGGTGGGTGATGTCGTTCAAGTGGGCGACACGGTTGCCATTCTCGAATCGATGAAGATGGAGATCCCCATCGAGTCGACGGCGGCCGGCGCGGTGGCCGAGATCGCCGTGGCCCCGGGTGGTTTTGTCAAAGAGGGCGACACGTTGGTGATCATCGACGCGGATTGATTTCCGCGCACCGGGCTGGCTGCCACAGGAGTTGTAGCGATGATCGTTCGGTTGCAGGATTTACCCGAGATCACGGCGGAGGCTTATCCGCTGGTGATGAAAACGGTGATCAACCGCCAGGTGCACACCAAAGATATCAGCGTCACCTGGGTCAAGATATGGGGGCATCACAAAAGGATGGTCTGTGATGCCAGCGATCGTGTTTATTACATCATCGACGGTCAGGGCGAGTTCCAGGTGGGAGACGACGAACCAGAACCGGTTGTCGCGGGCGATTTCGTTTACGTGCCCCGGAGTGTGCCTTACGTGTTCGATGGTCACATGACCTACCTGGTGATGAATGGCCCGGCGTTTCTGCCTGGCTCCGACCAGGAGCTAGAGTAGACGCCGCCGAGCGCACAATGAAAGGGGGTGAGGCGTAACGGCGGTTGGAGTGAGGGTACGGTTGTGGGTATTGGAGGCTCTTGCATCGATGCAAGGGCTGTCGGGGTTTCGTCGTCCGGATAACCAGGAGGAGGAACATGTCAACGAACGATCAACTCGGCCGTAGAGATTTTCTCAGGACGGCCGGAATGGCTGTGGGTTTTACGGCTGCGGCTGGCCTGATGGCCGGCTGCAAAAAGGATGACGAGTCTGAGGCCACCTCGCCCACGGAAACGGAAAATGTGGCCGGTGCTTTTGGCAACATCATCCAGGAGATCCGAGACCGGGGCAAGATCACCATCGCCACCATTCTGAAATTCCCGCCCGAGATGTATCGCGACCCCGTGACCAACGAGCCGGCGGGTTACGATGTCGAGATCATGAAGATGATCGCCCAGGACCTGGAAGTCGAACTGGATCTGGTCGATGTCGAGTGGGAGGCTATTTTGCCGGGTGTTTCGGCCGGCAAATACGATACCACGCTGTGTGGCATTGTCAACAAACCTTCGCGCCTGCTCACCTTTGATTTCACCCGTGGATACGTGCCTTACGACCAGTGGCTGCTCGTGCGGGCCGACGAGACGGCCACAGATTGGCGCGAGCTGAACAAACCGGGCAAAAAGATCACCGCTCAGATCGGGGCTTCGGCCGAGTATCGCGCCCGCGATGCTTTTCCTGAGGCCGAGATCGTGCCGCTGAATGTGCCGGAGGTCATGTTGGAGGTCGAGGCGGGCCGGGCCGATGGCTGTGTGATCGAGATCTATTTGGCTATGCCCTTTGCCGCCAAACATGCCAACACCAAAGTGCTGGCTTATCCGGACGAGGCCAAAGGTCTGCTGGCCCGCGAGTGGGGCTGCATCCCGGTGCGCAAGAACGAGCACAGCTTTATGCATTTTCTCGACGCCTGGATCGCCTGGTACTGGGAGCGAGGCACGCTGCCGGCGTTGTACGACAAGATCGTTGGGCCTACCCTGCGGGGTGAGGTGACCTGGGAGTAAACCGATCGGCGAATCGGTTCTGACAGCAGATTCGCCGATACCGTTCGACGAGGCCTGGCTTCTTGTGGCAGAAGCGGGAAGCCAGGCCCCGATTTGGATGTGTGGTCGCCACCTGGCGCTGCCAGGTGGGCATCAAGAGAGGGCATCTATGGCAGAAGAGATCTTGAAACTGGAACGCATTTGCAAGTCTTTTGGGCATCACCAGGTCATCAATGGCATCGATCTCTCTCTGACCAGGGGAGAGGTCGTCGTGCTCATCGGTCGCAGTGGGGCGGGCAAGAGCACGCTGATCCGATGTGTGAACCTGGTCGAAATGCCCGATGCCGGCGCCATGCACTTTCGGGATATGCGATTCGAGTTTGGACACGGCAAAAAGTTGCAGCGTGAGCATGTACAAAAGCTGCGTACCCAGATCGGCATGGTGTTTCAGCACTTTAACCTCTGGCCGCACCTGACGGCCCTGGGCAACGTGACCCTGGCGCTGGAAAAGGTGCTCAAGATGTCGCCAAAAGAAGCCAAAGAGAGAGGGATGCAGGAACTGGAAAGGGTGGGCCTGAACGACAAGGTCCATGCCTATCCGGCCACACTTTCCGGCGGACAAAAACAACGGGTGGCCATCGCCCGCGCATTGGCTGCCGATCCGGTGCTGATGCTCTTTGACGAGGTGACCTCGGCGCTGGACCCGGAACTGGTGGCCGGTATTCTGGAAGAGATGAAAAAACTTGCCCAGGCCGGCATGACCATGATGGTGGTGACACACGAGATGGGTTTTGCCAGAGAGGTAGGCAACCGTGTGATCTTTATGGATCAGTGTGCCATTGTCGAGGACGGCCCTCCCCAGCAGGTGCTCACTAACCCTCAACATCCCGAAACACAGAGGTTCTTGGGCACCATTCTGAGCCATTGATCCTCGGGAGTGAATCGGGCGGGCGCGGTCAGGAGATGGGTATGGGATATCAGTTGGATTTAAAGGTCGTCTTGGACAACATGGATGAGTTTATCCTGGCGGTGCGCATGACGCTCCTTTTGTCTGCTGCTGCCATGGCGGTGGCCCTGGTGTTGGGCCTGGTCGTTGCCCTGTTGCGGATTTCCAGGCATCGTATTTTGAGGGCGCCGGCTCAGGCTTATATCAACTTTTTTCAAGGGGCGCCGCAGTACGTGCTCATCTTTTGGGTGTATTATGGCCTGGCCATGTTGACAGGTGTGAACTTTGTTCCTTTTACCGCCGGTATCATTTCTCTGTCGAGCCAGTACGGCGGTTTTCTGGCCGAGATTTATCGCTCAGGCATCGAGGCCATCGATCGGGGCCAGCGAGAGGCCGCGGTCAGTATGGGCCTGACGACTGTACAATCGTATCGTTATATCATTTTACCCCAGGCCATCCGCATCGTGTTGCCGTCCATCGGCAATATGTGGATCGCCATGATCAAGGATTCTTCTTTGCTCTCGGTCATCGGCGTGATGGAGATCATGCGCACGGCCTACCTGAACTCGAACGATTACTTTAGGCCGTTCGAGTTTTATTCTTTGGCAGCGATTCTGTACATCGTGTTGACCTTTGTCTTTTTCTTTGGCAACCAGGCCTTGGAGCGTAAACTCAGGGTTGGTTAGGCCTGTCTTTTGGGAAAACAGGAGCCTGTTCTATGCCCTACGTGCCAGATTTCCGACCCGTTTTGCGCCTTTGGGATGCCTTGTTGTTGTCTCTGCGTTATACCTTTTTGTTGGCCGCGATCGCACTCGGTGTTGGCAGCATCATCGGTTTGTTCATTGCGCTGTTTCGCCTTTCCCGGCACCGTGCATTGAGCGTGCTGGCGGGGTTGTACATCAACTTTTTCCGAGGCATCCCACAGATGGTCTACCTCGTCTGGTTGTACTTTGGCATCGCCATGGCCACAGGCCTCGACTTTGCACCGGTTCTGGCGGCCGGCATCTGTCTGGCGACACAGTATGGCGGCTACCTGGCCGAGATTTTTCGTTCTGGCATTCAGGCCATCGACCGGGGGCAAACCGAGGCGGCCCTGTCGGTTGGGCTCACCACCGCCCAGACCTACCGCCACATCGTGCTGCCGCAGGCGCTGCGTATCATCATCCCACCCATGGGCAACATGTGGGTGGGGGCCATCAAAGACTCGTCGCTGGTATCCTATTTGGGCGTGATGGAGCTCATGCGCACCGCCATGCTCCAGGCCAACATCAGTTGGCGGCCCTTCGAGTTCTACACCGCCGTAGCGGTGATTTACGTTTTTATCGTCTGGCTCTCGTCAAAGGCAGTGGCTTTGCTCGAAAGGCGCATGCAATACGCCTGACCGCCTGGAGGGCAATAACAAAGGAGTGTCTGGTGAAACTGATGGATCGTGTGGCTATTGTGACCGGGGCAGCCCAGGGTATCGGGCGGGCCATCGCCCTGGGCCTGGCCGGCGAAGGCGCCCACGTGGTGGTGGCCGATCTGCAGGCAGCCAAAGCCGCCGAGACGGCGGCCGAGATAGAAAAAATGGGCCGCAGGTCACTGGCCCTGGGCGTGGACGTTTCGGATCTCGCGGCGATTTCGGCGATGATCCAAAAGACGGTGGAAACGTTCGGCGCCATCGACATCCTGGTGAACAACGCCGGCATCGCCCTGCCCACCCCTTTTTTGGAAACCACCGAAGCGGATTGGGACCAGATCATCGACGTCAATCTCAAGGCGGCCTTTTTTTGTAGCCAATACGCCGCCCGGATCATGGTCGAGCAGGGGCGGGGCAAGATCGTCAACCTGGCGTCCACGTCGTCGTTCGTGGCCGGGCGTCAAGAAGTGCCCTATGCCATCTCCAAGGCGGGCGTGCGTATGCTCACGGCGGCGGCCTCGGCGGAGTTGGCCCCCTACGGGATCAACGTCAACGCCATCGCGCCGGGGCTGATCAAAACCCCACTGACCGCCAGACACTTTTCCAGCCCGGAGGCGCTGGAGGCCCGCGTCAGGGCCAAGACGCCCATGGGCCGCGCCGGTTTGCCGGAAGATCTGGTGGGCGCGGTGATCTTTTTGTGCAGCGACGAGGCCGCTTATGTGACCGGTCACACGCTGGTGGTGGACGGCGGCTGGCTGACCCAGTGAGCCATTTCGTGAACGTTTTGTTATCATCATCAACACTCTCACACAGGAGGATACGGTGAGCAAGACCTTTGAGACGCTTTTCAATCCCATCAAGATCGGCGCGCTGGAGGTGCGCAACCGCATCGCCCTGGCCCCCATGGCCAATTACATGTCCGACGAGCGGGGCACCATGACGCAGCCCCAGATCGACTTTATGGCGGCGCGGGCCAGGGGCGGGGCGGGGCTGCTGATCATGGGTTCCATTTACGTGCAGCACCCCCACGCCCGCTTTGGCGTGGGCCAGTTGGGTCTGTACGACGACAGCCTGCTGCCCGGCTACGAGTATATGGTGGCGGCGGTCAAGGCGCACGGCGCCAGGGTAGCGGCGCAGATTCACCACGCCGGCCGGCAGACGACGCGAGCGGCCATCGAGGGGCAGCAGCCGGTGGCGCCGTCGCCCATCGCTCGCGGCGGCAAGTACAGCGATGAACCGCGCGAGCTTGCGGTGGCCGAGATCCAAGAGATCATCGAGGCCTACGCCCAGACGGCCCGGCGCTGCGTGCGCGCCGGCTTTGACGCCATCGAGCTGCACTGCGCCCACGGCTACCTGCCGTGCGAGTTCATGTCGCCCTTTTCCAACAAACGTAGCGATGCGTACGGCGGCGATCTCGACGGTCGCATGAGGTTTCCACTGGAGCTGTTGGCGCGCGTCCAAGAGGCTGTCGGCCCCGATGTGCCGGTCTGGTGCCGCATCGTCGGCAGTGAACTGGTGGAGGGCGGCCTGACCCTCGACGACATGGTGGTCATCGCCAGGATGCTGGTCGACGCCGGCTCGGCGGCCATCAGCGTTTCACGCGGCATCGCGCCCTATTACTGGACGGTGTCCGACTATTATCACGAGCGTGGGCACAGCGTGGCCTACGCCGCGGCCATCCGGGCGGCGGTGGACGTGCCGGTGATGGTGGCCGGCCGGATCACCGATGCCGAACACGCCGAGGCTATCCTGCGCAACGGCCAGGCCGACATGGTGGCCCTGGGCCGGGCGCTCATCGCCGACCCCGAGTGGCCCAACAAGGTCGCCGCCGGGCGCGTGGACGACATCATGCCCTGCATCAGTTGCAACAAGGGCTGCCACGATCCGATGAAAAAGGTGCGCCACACCATCTGCCTGGTCAACGCCGAGGCCGGTCGTGAAGCCGAGTTGCCGATCACGCCCGCCGAAACGCCCAGGAAGGTGATCGTCGTGGGCGGCGGCCCCGCCGGGCTGGAGGCGGCCCGTGTGGCCGCGCTGCGGGGGCACAACGTGACTCTGTACGAAAAACAGGATCGCCTGGGCGGGCGCTGGTATCTGGGCTCGCAGGTGCCGTGTAAGGAGCATTTCTACGACCTGATCGAGTATTTCCGCGATCAGGCGCTCGAGCACGGCGCAAAAATCGAGACCGGCCGGGCGGTCTCGGTCGAGGACGTGGCCGCGCAAAACCCGGATGTGGTCGTCGTCGCTGTCGGCGCCAGTCCCATCGTGCCGCCCATCCCCGGCGCCGATCGGGACCTGGTGGTGACCACGGACGACGTGCTGGCCGGCAAGGCCCAGGTGGGCGAAAACGTGCTGATCGTCGGCGGCGGTTCGTGTGGCGCCGAGACAGCCGATTTCCTGGCCGTGCGTGGCAAAAAGGTGACCGTGGTCGAGATGCTGGACACCCTCTGCCCCGATATGCTGCCCGACGCCAAATATTTTCTCCTGGAGCGGCTGGAGAAGGCCGGTGTGGTCACGCTGACCTCCACCAGGGTGGAAGAGATCGGCCAGGGGTGGGTGGCGCTGAGCAAAAAAGAGCCTGGGCTGGACGTGGCCTGGACGGCGACGCTGGAGGGTGTGGACACGGTTGTCCTGGCCGTGGGCGCCAGACCCAACGAGGCGGCGGTCCGCTCTTTCCGGGAACTGGACGCCGAGGTGCACGTCATCGGCGACTGTGTGCAGCCCGGCTTTGCCATCGACGCCATCTACCAGGGCAGCAAGGTTGGCCGGGAGATTTAGACGCGCACGGGGAGTGATGCGATGGGTTCTGAGGAAGACAGAATGGATGAAGCATCGTTGCGCCGGCAGTACAGGGCGGCTCTCGCCGCTGCCCGGCAGCGGCGAGAGGTTTTTGCCACCGATTCGGGCCTGCCGCTGGAGGCGGTTTACACGCCGGAGGAGCTGGCCGGGCAGGGTTTCGACTTTGCCCAGGAGCTGGGTTATCCTGGCCTTTACCCCTACACCCGGGGGGTGCATCCGGCCATGTACCGCGACGATTTCTGGATCATGGGCCAGTACTCCGGCTTTGGCTCGGCCGAAGAGGCCAACGAGCGCTACAAGATGCTGCTGGCTCAGGGCCAGACCGGCTTTTCGGTGGCGCTCGACCTGCCCACCCAGACCGGCTACGACGCCGACGATCCCCTGGTGGAAGGGGAGGTGGGCAAAGTGGGTGTGCACCTGGGCTCTCTGGCCGACGTGGAACGGCTCTTTGACGGCATTCCGCTGGAAAAGGTGCGCCAGATCCGCACCACGGCCAACGCCATCGGCCCCGTTTTTCTGGCTTTTTGCGTGGCCGCCTTTGAGAAACGAGGCATCTCGCCGGGCGACGTGCGCATCTTTATCCAGAACGACGTGCTCAAAGAGTACATCGGTCGCGGGGCCTACATCTTTTCGCCGGGGCCGTCGGTCAAACTCTCCACCGATGTCATCGAGTACTGCGCCAAACACCTGCCCGCCTGGGTGCCGCTGGCCATGAGCGGCTATCACATCCGCGATAGCGGCAGCACGGCGGCCCAGGAGCTGGCCTTCACCTTTGCCAACGCTCTGGCTTACATCGAGAGTGCGCTGGAGCGGGGGCTTGCCATAGACGATTTTGCGCCGCAGCTTTTCACCTTTCTGGCGGCCAGCATCGATTTTCTCGAAGAGGTGGCCAAGTTCCGGGCGGCGCGTCGTTTCTGGGCGCGGCTGATGCGGGAACGCTTTGGCGCGCAAAACCCCGAATCGATGAAACTGCGCATCTTTGCCTACACCCTGGGCGGCAACCTGGTGGCGCCCCAGCCGCTCAACAACATCGTGCGGGTGGCGGTGGAGACGCTGGCGGCGGTGTTGGGCGGCGTGCAGACCATCGCCACCTCCTCTTTCGACGAGGCCTACTGCCTGCCCTCGCCGGAGGCGGTGACGGTGGCCCTGCGCACGCAGCAGATCATCGCCCACGAGATCGGTGTGACCCACACCGTCGACGCGCTGGGCGGCTCCTACGCCCTGGAGCATCTGACCACCCGCATCGAGCGGGAGGTGCGCCAGATCGTCGAGCGCGTCGAGGCGGCCGGCGGCGCTGTGGCCTGCATCGAGCAGGGCTATTTCCAGCGGGAGCTGGCCAACGCGGCCTACCGGCGACAAAAGGCCATCGAAAGCGGCGACAAGGTGCTGGTGGGGCTCAACCGTCATCAGGACGAAAAAGAGGTCAGCATCCCGGTGTTCAAGGTGGATGCCGAATCCGAGCGGCGACAGGTGCAGCGGCTGTGCGAGCTGCGCCAGACGCGTGATCCCGAAGCCGTGACGCGGACGCTGGCCGCCCTGGAAGGGGCGGCGCGCCGCGACGAAAACGTGGTGCCGGCCACCATCGAAGCGGTCAGGGCCTACGCCACGCTGGGTGAGATCTGCGATACGCTGCGCCGGGTTTATGGTGTCTATCGGCCCAGCACAATAATTTGACATGAAAAAATAGAGGGAAAAGATATGCCAGAAGCCGTCATTGTGGCAGCCGTGCGCACCCCTTCTGGCAGGCGCAACGGCAAACTGAAAGATTTTCACCCCACCGGGCTGGCCGCTGCCGTTTTGAATGCGGTGGTGCGCCGGGCAGGCATCGAACCGGCGATGGTGGACGATATTGTCATGGGCTGCGTGCTGCCGGCCGGGGATCAGGGTCTCAACGTGGCTCGCAACGCGGCTCTGCTGGCCGGTTTCCCGGTGGAGCTGCCGGCCACGACGGTGGATCGCCAGTGTGGCTCCGGGCAGCAGGCGATCCACTTTGCGGCCAATCTGATCCAGACGGGCGTGTGCGAGGTCGTCATCGCCGGCGGTGTGGAGAGCATGACCCGTGTGCCCATGGGCAGCACACGCCGCATCGACGGGCGGGGGTATCCGTTTACCGACGAGCTTTTGGCGCGTTATCCCATCACCAGCATGGGCCTGGCCGCCGAGATGATCGCCGAAAAGTGGGGCCTGGCCCGCGCCGAGCTGGATGCGTTCAGCCTGCGCAGCCATCAACTGGCCCACCAGGCGACGCTGGAAGGGCGCTTCCGGCAAGAGATCCTGCCGCTGGAAGTGACCGCCGAGGGCGTCGTCGAGACGATGGACGCGGACGAGACCATCCGGCCCGGCGCCAGCCTGGACGCGCTGGCGAGTCTGAAACCGGCCTTCAAAGAAGATGGTGTGGTGACGGCCGGTAATGCCAGTCCCATTTCCGATGGGGCGGCGGCGTTGCTGTTGATGTCGTTGGAGCGGGCCCGGTTGCTGGGCCTCAGGCCGCGCGCCCGCATCGCCGCGCAGGTGGTGGTGGGGGTGGATCCGGTCATCGCGCTCACTGGCCCCATCCCCGCCACGGGCCGCATTCTGGAGCGGGCGGGCATGAGCCTGGGGGACATCGATCTTTTTGAGGTCAACGAAGCGTTCGCCTCGGTGGTGCTGGCCTGGCAGCGTGAGGTGGAACCGGATATGGATCGGGTCAACGTGAACGGCGGCGCCATCGCCGTGGGGCATCCGCTGGGGGCCAGCGGCGCGCGTATCATGACCACGCTCTTGCACGAACTGGAGCGGCGCGATGCGGCGCTGGGTTTGCAGACCATGTGCTGCTTTGGGGGTCTGGGCATCGCCACCATCATCGAGCGGATGGGATAAAAGGGCAACCGAGACATGCCAGTCGCGGTGAAGGGTGCCCGTCCGCCCCAGTGTGAAATCTTGTCAGACATGCTGGCCTGGCGATAGCGTGCCGGAGCGATCCTGGGCCAGGTTGAGATTGTTTATCGTCGTTTTTTTAAGGAGGACGGCATGGCGGAACTGCAGAACCTGATCAAAGACTACCTGGCATTTGCCTTCAAGAGTGATCCCATCCAGGCGACGCGACTGGGAGTGCACGACTATGACCATCAGTTGGGCGTCCTGACGCCCGATGCGGTGGCCCAGGAAGCAGCCACGAGGCAGGATTTCCTGCGCCGTTTTCAGGCCATCGAAACCAAAGAACTCGATGCCGACGAGCGCATGGACTTGCGGGTGGCGATCATCGACCTGGAGACGGCGCTGCGCCGCCACGAAGACCTGCGGGTGTGGCAACGCGCGCCCTATTGGTATCTGGAACGGCTGGGCGGGGCATTTTCCAACCTGATCGGCCGCCAGTTTGCGCCGGCCGAGGAACGGGGCCGGCGGCTGCTCTCGCGCATGCGGCAGACGCCGGATTACCTCCAATCGGCCCAGGCCAACCTCAACGAAGAATCGCCGCCGCTCTACGTCGAGATGGGCCTGACATCGGCCAGAGGACTGAAGCAGTTCCTGGGTGAGGCGGTGCTGGGATTCGCTGCCGAGCTGCCGCCCGCGTTGGAGGCAGACGTGCAGCGGGCCGTGGAGGGGATAGGGGCGGCTCTGACCGATTTCGAGGCGTTTCTGAAGGGGCTGCACGGTCGCGCCGGGGGGCATTATGCCTGCGGCGCGGAGCACTTTGATTTCCTGCTGCAGAATTTTCACCTGTTGGACATGGATCACGAATCGCTGTACAAATTTGGCCTGGAGCACGTGGCCGCCGACCGGGCCCGGCTGGAGGGCTATGCCAGCGAGCAGGACCCCAACCGCACCTGGGTCGAGCAGATCGACCGTGTCAAAGAGGCGCATCCCCAACCGGAGGATTTCAAAGACTCTTATGGCTGCGAGATGAAACTGGCGCGGCAGCATTGTGTGGAGCAAGACCTGATCACCCTGCCGGAGGGTGAGGTGTGCCGCATGGTCTGGCTGCCCACTTATTTGCGGGCCAGTCTGCCCATCGCGGTGATGGGCACCACGCCGCCCTTTGAGCCCGGTCTGGAGAGTGAGTGGCTCATCACGCCCCTGGATCCGGAGGCATCACCGGAACGGCAGAAACAGCACATGCGGGACAATTGTTATGCTTTTGCTCGCTCTATCGCGTTGCACGAGATCTATCCGGGCCACCACTTGCAAAAAGTGCACCACAAGCTGGCGACAAAGAATTCACCCATGCGGTGTTATTTCAGCAGCCCCGTTTTTGTGGAAGGATGGGGCCTTTACACCGAAGACCTGTTCGAAGAGACCGGTTTTATCCACGAACCGCCGGTGATGCTGTTTAAATTGCGCAACGCTCTGTGGCGCTCGGTGCGCGTGGTCATCGATACGGGCCTTCACACGCGGAACATGAGCTTTGAGGATGCGGTCGATCTGCTGCAAGAGGAGGTCTGCCTGGATCCACACATGGCCGAGGGTGAGGTGCGGCGTTATACCACCCACAACAACCCCACCTACCCTTCGTCGTATCTGGTGGGCAAGGTGCTCATCCAGGAACTGCGGGAGAAATGGCGCCGCCAGCAGGGCGACTCGTACAGCCTCAAGGCTTTTCACGATCTTTTGCTGAGTTTCGGGTCGCCGCCAGTGAAGCTCATCGCCGAGCGGATGCTGGCCGAGCAGTAGGGGTGCGCCGGACCGAAGGCTCGAGGACGAGTCCAGATGAAGGGAGGAGGTGATGAGACCGCGGTGATGCAACGATGTAGGATTCGATAAGTTGACCCGACTGAGAGGAGATTCAGAGAGGAGAGAATTCCCATGTGGTACAGAAAACCTGGTGTTCTGATGGTAGGTTTGATGATCGTTGGCCTGTTGCTGTCGGCGTGCGCCACGCCGACGCCAGAAGTGATCGAAAAAGTGGTCACCCAGGTGATCAAAGAGACGGTCAAGGAGACGGTGATCGTCGAGGGCACGCCTCAGGTGGTGGAAAAAGAGGTCACGCGGGTTATTGTCGCGACGGCAGAGCCGACGCCGGCCTCTATGGCTGGGGTGTGTGAATGTGGCGGCGACGTCATCATCGGCTCCAACGGCGATGGCAAGATCGTCAACCCCATCCTGGCCATCGACACCGATGGCTTTTGGCGCACCGACCTGATGTTCGACAGCCTGGTTCGTGTCGATCCCGAGACCACCGCCCCGGTGGGGCAGCTGGCCGAATCGTGGGACATCTCGGATGACGCCACCACCTATACCTTTCACCTGGTCGATGCCGACGTGCGCTGGCACGACGGTGAGCCGTTTACGGTGGCAGACATCGAGTTCACCATGATGGAGATCCTCAAGTCCACCTATACCGGCATTTTCCAGACACGCTTTGCCGACCTGGTGGGCGCCGACAAGGTGATCGCCGGGGAGGCCACAGAGCTGGAGGGCTTTCAAGTCATCGACGACAAGACGGTGCAGTTCAAGTTGAACCAGCCCAACGCTTCGTTCCTGGCCTATGCCATCCGCGATCTTAAATTCCTGCCCAAACACTTGCTGGAAGGCCAGGAGATCACCGAAGACATGCCTTACAGCCTGGCGCCGGTGGGCAATGGCCCCTACAAGTTCAAAGAATGGGACAAGGGCAACCGCTTTGTCATGGAATGGAACGAGGACTATTGGGGTGGCCGCCCCTGTGTCAAGACGCTGACCACGGTGGTCATCCCCGATATGCAGGCGCTGGCAGCGGCTGTCGAGGCCGGCGACATCGACATGACCATCATGGTGCCGCCCACCGAGGTGGCGCGCCTGGCCCAGGTGGATGGGCTGGCCTACTACAAGCAGCCGTCGGTGGGTGCGGAAGTGTTGTGGTTCAACCCCAATCACCCCATCCTGGGCGACGTGCGGGTACGCAGAGCCATCGCTCACGCCATCGACGTCCAGGCCTTCACCGAGGGCGTGCTTCAGGGCACCACCGATCCGGCCAACTCGCAGCTCACCACGGCCAGTTGGGCCTACAACCCCAATGCCACCCTGCCGGAGTACAATCCTGAGAAGGCCAAAGAGCTGTTGGCCGAAGCGGGTTATGCCGATGGTTTCAAGATCAAGCTGTCCACCAATCAGGGCAACTTTTTCCGCGAGCACTTTGTCGAGTACGTCCAGGCAGAGTTGGCCAAGGTGGGCATTGAGGTGGAGGTCGTCAAAGCCGAGTGGGGCACCTTTATCGGTGCCGTCATGGCTGGCGACTTTGAGATGCGCTTCCACAACCAGACCGGCGGCATCCCCGACCCGGATGTCATCGTGGAGGTCTTTCACACCGATGGGGCCAACAACTATGGCAAATACAGCAACCCTGAGGTGGATCGTCTGCTCGAAGAGGCCGGGCTGAGCACCAACCTCGAAGAACGTAAACAGATGTACTACCAGGTTCAGGATCTGCTCAACGAGGATCTGATCGGCTTCCCGGCCTTTTGGCGTCCCAACCCGCTGGTTGCCAACGCCAGGTACGGCAATGTGGTGCCCTCGGTGCTCCACACCTACGGCGGCGTGCACAACTGGTGCGTCAAATAGTGACGTCACGCTGGTGAACGCCGTTCCGCGAGAGGCTGCATCGCCTGTAGCCTGAAGACAGGGAACGCATCGGGAGGGGCTGGGCTCGGAAACCCTGCCCCTCCCCACACCTGCTTTTGCCGGATCGTCAGGGACGGCTGTCATCTCGTCACGATCCGTCGACGACGAAAGAGTGAGGAGTTGATCTATGACTCGCTACATTGTTCGTCGCATCTTGTTCATGTTGCCGCTGCTTTTGGGGCTCAGCCTTTTTGTGTTTGTGTTGATTCGGCTGGCGCCGGGTGATCCCACGCTGTTTTACCTTCCACCCGAACAGGCAGCCGACCCGGCGATTCGTTTGAGAGTCATGACTCGCCTGGGCCTGGATCAACCGATACACATCCAGTATATCCGCTGGCTGGGCAACGCCCTTCAGGGGGATTTTGGCTTTGCCTATGGCTACGGAGAGCCAGTGCTCAGGCTCATCGGATCGCACGTGCCGGCCACGGCGCACTTGCAGTTTGCGGCTTTGTTTCTGGCTCTCATCGTTGCCATTCCCATAGGCATCATCTCTGCCACCCGGCAGTACTCGCTGCTGGATAACACCGTCACGGTGTTTGCCTTTTTTGGCCTCTCGATGCCCAATTTCTGGTTTGCCCTGCTGCTGATGCTGCTTTTTGCGGTCAAATGGGATATGCTGCCGGCGGTTGGGGCGGGTTTGGACAAACCTCTTGTGGAACGGTTGAAATATTTCGTCATGCCCTCGGTGGTTCTGGCGTTCAACTATATGGCCACCTATGTTCGTTTTATGCGCTCCAGCATGCTGGAGGTCATCCGGCAGGATTATATCACCACGGCCCGGGCCAAAGGTTTGAGCGAGCACGGCATTCTCTACAGGCACGCTTTGAAAAACGCCGTTCTGCCCGTGATCACAGTGGTGGGTATATCGGTGCCACGGCTGCTCGGCGGCTCGATCATCATCGAGAGCGTTTTCGCCTGGCCGGGCATTGGGCGTCTCGGCTACGATGCGGTGCTTCGGCGGGACTACCCCACCATCATGGGCCTCACCGTGCTGACGGCCACGTTCGTCATGATTGTCAACTTGCTGGTGGACATTCTTTATTCGTTCGTTGATCCGCGTATCGCCTATACCAGCAAGGAGCGGATGTGATATGGTCAAAGAGCTGACGAACGTTCAGTCGCCGGAGACTCGACACATTGGTGAGACCCTGCGCCTGTGGCGTGCCTTTCGGCGCAATCGCCTGGCGCTGGCAGGATTGATGACGGTTCTGCTCATCTGCCTGGTGGCGATCTTGGGGCCACGGATCGCACCCTACGACTATGCTGAGCAGAACGTGCGTAACTGTGTCTGCCCACCCAACGCGGAGAATCTGCTGGGCACCGACCAATGGGGCCGAGACATTCTCAGCCGCATCATCGTCGGCAGCCGCGTCTCACTATCGGTGGGTATCGTGTCGGTGTTGATTCTGATCACCATCGGCGTCGCCATTGGGGCCGTCGCCGGTTACAATCGTCAACTGGATGGGCCGCTGATGCGTTTTGTGGACATGATGATGTCCATTCCGGGCTTCTTTTTATTGCTGACCATCGTGGCCCTCTTTGGGCCCAGCCTGCTCAACACCATGCTGGTCATCGGCCTGACCAGTTGGATGGGCACGGCGCGCCTGGTGCGGGGCCAGTTCCTCTCGCTGCGGGAAAAAGAGTTCGTCGAGGCCGCTCGCTGCGTGGGTGTGCCCGGCTGGCGCATCGTCGCCCGTCATCTGCTGCCTAACACCCTGGCCGTGATCATCGTCCAGGCCACGCTGTTCATGTCGCAGGCCATTCTCATCGAGAGCAGCCTCAGTTACCTGGGCCTGGGCGCCCAGCCGCCCACACCCAGTTGGGGCGGCATGCTCAGCCAGGGACGCGATTACATGCGTCAGGCTCCGTGGGGCACGCTCTTTCCCGGCCTGGCCATCTTTGTCACGGTCATGGCCTTCAACCTGCTGGGTGATGGGCTGCGTGACGCCCTGGACCCGCACCTGCGCGGACGCTGAAAAAGGAGGATGATGTGAGACTTGCCGATCGCGTGGCCATCGTCACCGGCGCGGCGCGAGGCATTGGTCGCGGCATCGCGCTGCGCTACGCCGAAGAAGGGGCGGTAGTGGTCATCGCCGACATCCTGGACGACATGGGACGAGAGACAGCCGAGATGATCCGCCAGGCAGGCGGCCAGGCATTGGCTATCGAGATGGATGTCAGCCAGCGGTCAGAGGTAGAGTCGACGGTGGCCCAGGTGATGGCGACCTTTGGCCGGGTGGATATCCTGGTCAACGACGCCGGCATCACAGGCCGCATGCCCCTTTTGCAGATGACCGAAGACGATTGGGATCGTATGATCGACGTCAACTTGAAAGGGCCGTTTCTCTGCTCGCAGGCGGTGGTGCGAGAGATGATCGGCGCCGGCCGCAAAGGCAAGATCGTCAACATCGCTTCCATCGAATCAGAGGCCGCCTGCCCGGATCAGGCTCACTATGCGGCCTCCAAGGGTGGGCTGTTGATGCTGACCCGGGCGCTGGCCTACGATCTGGCGCCTTTCGGCATCAACGTCAACGCCATCGGGCCGGGCACCACCGATTCGGGCCGCGGCCATTTTGACGATCCGGCGGTGCGGGCGCGCTACGAGACGCGTATCCCCTGGGCACGTGTGGCCGTGCCGCGCGATATCGCCAATGCGGCAGTCTTTTTGGCCTCCGACGAGGCCGAGTATATCACCGGCACCATTTTGTACGTGGACGGTGGATGTCTGATCAAATACGCGGGTGTTCAGTAGGGGCAAGATATGCCTCGCCCAGGTATGGAGGGAGATGCCATGAAACTCTATCTGATCAACGGTTCTGTGATCGACTGTGTGACCGACGATCCGGCGCCCGTCGCCGCGACGGTGGTGGTGGAAGGTACCAGGATTGTGGGGGTGTACCGTGCGGACGGCCCGCCCGCGCCGCCGCCAATGGAAGACGCAACCGTCATCGATCTGGCGGGCCGGTATCTGATGCCCGGCCTGTGGGACGCGCACTGCCATCCCGGCGGCATGATCCCCGATCCCAACCGTGAAGCCTGTTTCGAGACCGAGGCCGAGCGCACGCTGCGGGCCGTGCGCAACACGTCGGCGGCGCTCCATGTGGGCGTCACGGCCCTGCGCTCGGCGGGTGAGGCCAACTTTATCGACGTGGCTTTGCGCGACACCTACGCCAATCGCCAGCCGGCGGGCCTATGGAAAAAGGGCTACGCCGACAAGCGCCTGCTGGGGCCGCGTATGTTTTGTGCGGGCAAGGGATTACGCATCACCGGCGGGCATGGGGCCAACGGGCGCGTGCAGCCCATGTACCTGGACCCGGCGCTGGAGGTGGATGGCGCCGACGAGGCGCTCAAGGCGGCGCGTTACGTCATGAAAATGGGCGTCGATTGGGTCAAAATTTGTATCACCGGTGGCATCGCCGGGGTGCGCGAAGGTATGGGCGAATCGCAGATGACCTTCGATGAGATCAAAGCGGTGTGCGACGCCGCGCACAACAAGGGACTCAAAGTGGGCGCTCACACCGGCGCGGCCGCCGCGGCCAGGTTGGCCGTCAGGGCCGGTTTGGATGTGGTGGAACACGGCTACGAGCTGGATCGCGAGGTGTGCGACATGATGGCCGAGCGGGGGGTGTATTACTGCCCCACGCTGTCGGTGACGCACGACGAGGAGTATATGCGGCGTTGGGAGTGGCCTGAATATTCGCTGCGCCGGGCGTTGGAAGGAGCCGAGAGGCACCGCCAGGCGCTGAAATTCGCCCTCGAGGCGGGCGTCAAGATCATCAACGGCGCCGATCTCAACCCCATCGCCGACACCGCCATCCCCGAGATCGAGTGGGTGGTGCGCGCCGGCATGAGCCAGGCCCAGGCGCTCATCGCTTCCACCCGCCGCCCGGCCGAGTTGTGTGGTCTGGATGACCTTCTGGGCAGCGTCGAGCCCGGCAAACTGGCCGATCTGATCGTGGTGCAAGAGAGCCCGCTGCAGAACATCTCGGCGTTGCGAGATGTCAGGCTGGTGATCAAAGAGGGCGAGATCGTCGTGGATCGGATGGCTGCGTAGAAAACGCTCCCTGTCCGGTTGGGCCCTGGTTTGCCGGAGGGGGAGCGCACACAGAGGGAGGTACCATGTCGGATTTTGGGCGATTGGTGGACGAATTTCTGGCGGCAACCTGGCGCCACGAGCCGGTCGAGGCCACGTGGAAGGGCATTCATGACTACGATCACCTCCTGGCCGTCCGCAGTGACGAGGCGATGGCTGCCTGGGGACAGGCGCTGCTCGATTTCCAGCGCCGTTTTGAGGCCGTCGATCCGGCGGCGCTCACCCGCGACGAGGCTCTGGACCGGCGCTGGGCGCTGGCCGTGCTGGATCACGAGCTCGTCACGCACGACCTGGAGCTCTGGCGGCGCTCGCCCTATTATCACATTCAAGACCTGGGCAGCGGCCTGCACAATCTACTGATCGGCGCGTTTGCGCCAGCCGAAGAGCGCTTGACGTCGCTGCTGGCGCGTCTGAAGGCCATTCCTGCCTCGTTGGACGCGGCGCAGCGCACACTCCAACCGGAAGCGGTGCCGCCGGTGTGGGTCACTCAGGGATTACTCAACGCGCAGAGCGCGCGCCGGTTCGTGGCCAACGATGTCCCTCAGGCGGCGGCCCAGGTGCCGGCCATGCAGCGCGACGTAGCAGCGGCCTGCCGGACAGCGGCGGAGGCTATCACCGACTTTGAGACCTATCTGCAGAATCTGAACGACCAGGCCAGGGGAGATTACGCCATCGGTCGGGAGCGGTTCGACCGCATCCTGAAGCGCTTTCACATGCTGGATATGGACGCTCAGGACCTCTACGCCTTTGGCCTGGAATGGATTCAGCGTTACGAACGGCAGATGATCGAGGTGGCGCGCCAGATCGACCCGGACCAAAGCTGGATCGAAGTGTTGGAGACGGTCAAAGACGATCACCCGCAGCCCCAGGAGCTGCGCCAGGCCTACGAAGACGAGACGATGCTGGCCCGGCGGCATTGTCTGGAGCAGGACCTGATCACCTTCCCTGAGGGAGAGAGCTGCGTGCTGGAGTGGACGCCGGCCTTTTTGCGGGCCCGGGCGCCCATCGCGCTGCCGTGGGTCTCGCCGGCTTTTGAATCGGGCCTGGCGAGCAAGTGGTACATCACGCCCATCGACCCTGACGCGACGCCGGAACGGCAGACTCAGCACATTCGGGATAACAGTTGGGCCTGGATCCGGGGCATCGCCATGCACGAGATCTATCCCGGCCACCACCTGCAGCACGTGATCGCCAAACTGGTGGCCACGCCGCTGCGTAAACAGTTCTGGAGTCCGGTTTACAGTGAGGGTTGGGGGCTCTATACCGAGGAGTTGTTCTACGAGACAGGGCTGATAGCCAGTCCCGAATTCCGTCTGATGCAGTTGCGCAACGGGCTGTGGCGGGCGGTGCGCATCATCGTGGATACCGGCTTGCACAGCCGCGGCATGTCGCTGGAGGAATCGGCGTGGTGGCTGGCCGAGCGCGCCCGGCTGGAGCCTCGCTGGGCCGAGAGCGAGACGCGCCACTATACCACGCGGCCCACTTATCCTTCGTCGTATCAGGTGGGTTTTGCCATGCTGCTGGAATTGCGAGAAAAGGTCAGAGCGGAAAATGGCGCTGGTTTCCGGCTCAAAGACTTTCACGACACCCTGATGAGCTATAGCTCGCTGCCGCTCAGGCTGGTGGAAGAGGAGATGCTGGGCTGACATGAGCGAACGGAAAAAGAAACTGGCAGGCAAGGTGGCCGTGGTCACTGGTGGGGCTTCGGGCATTGGCCGGGCGTCGGCGTTGCTTCTGGCGAGCGAGGGGGCCAGCGTGATCGTGGCCGACATCGACGAGGCTGGCGGGCGCGACACGGTTCAGACCATCCAGGAGCGAGGCGGCGAGGCGACCTTTGTCCGCACCGACGTGACGGTTGCCGCCGATGTGGAGCGCATGATCGCCGCTGCCGTCGAAACCTACGGGCGGCTCGATGTGCTGTTCAACAATGCCGGCATCGCCCACCGCGCCCCGGTCGACGAATGCACCGAAGAAGACTGGGATCGGGTCATGGCCATCAATCTCAAAGGTGTGTTTCTGGGCTCCAGGTACGCGGTGCCGGTGATGAAGCGGCAGGGAGGCGGGAGCATCATCAACACCGCCTCCGGGGCCGGGCTGGTGGGCACGGTGCGCTCGCCGGCCTATTGCGCTTCCAAGGGGGGCGTGGTGCTGCTGACCAAACAGATGGCTCTGGATTTCGCCCAAGACAACATCCGCGTCAATGCCATCTGCCCTGGCGCGGTGGATACGCCGTTGATGGATCTGATCCTGCGTGAGATTTCGGACGATCTGGGCGAGGCCCGGCGTATCTATGAGGGACGGTTGCCCCGCGGGCGGATGCTGGCCCCGGAGGAAGTGGCCCACGCGGTGCTCTATTTGGCCTCCGATGAATCGGGTTTTATGACCGGCAATCCATTTATGGTTTGATTTCCGCCACTGCTCACCCTCCCGCAGGCTCTGGTAGGGGCATGCCGTGCCGCTTTGTACTGCTACAGTTTGCAGATTTACCGGGCCCAGTCGGCCAGATTGTGGCATGGGACGAACGATTTTAGCCTGCGGGAGGGTAGGCTGAAATCCTTGACAAAGGAAATTCTCAACAGACAGAGCAAGATTTCACCGCCGAGGCCGCCGAGCACGCGGAGAAAAAAACCAGCAAGTCTCTGCGCCCTCTGCGTCTCTGCGGTGAGACAAACTTGTCGGCTTGAGGTGAAGCTTTGTTAGGCAGTTACGATGGAGAAAGGAATGGCAATATGCCCAAAACGGCGTTTACCAACTGCTTTGTGGTGGATGGTCTGAATTCCAAACCCCTCCCGGCGGCCACCGTACTGGTGGAGGATGGCAGGATCGCCTGGCTCCATTCTGGAGATGGCGCGGTTGTGCCGGAGGATGCGGCAGTAGTGGACTTGAAGGGACATTACTTGTTGCCCGGCCTGTGGGACTGCCACTGCCATCCCGGCGGTATGATCCCGGACCCGGAGCGATACTCGTCGTTCGAGACGGAATCCGAGCTGACGCTGCGCGCGCTGCGCAACATCACCGCGGCCTTTCGGGCCGGCGTGACCGGACTGCGCGTGGTGGCCGAGGCGGCTTTTGTGGACGTGGCGCTGCGTGAGGCGTTTGCCGGCGTCGCCCCGGCCGGCATGTGGCACGATGTGTATGCCGAGGCGCCGCTGCACGGGCCGCGCATGTTCGTGGCGGGTCCGGGGCTTCGCATCACCGGCGGCCACGGCGCCGAGCGGCGGGTCAAGGGTTTGGTCAATTGGGATATCGAGGTGGATGGCGCCGATGAGGTGCGCAAAGCCACGCGCTATGTCATCAAGATGGGCGTCGATTGGGTCAAGTTGATGATCACGGGGGGCATTGCCGGGGTGCGCGAGGGTATGGGTGAATCGCAGATGACCTTCGACGAGATCAAGGCCGCCTGTGACGCGGCGCACAACAAGGGACTCAAGGTGTGTGCCCACATCGGCGCGGCGGCTGCGGCCAAGCTGGCGGTCGAGGCCGGTCTGGATTCGGTGGAGCACGGTTATCTGCTGGATCGAGAGGTGGTGGATAGGATGGCCGAGCGGGGCGTCTGGTATGTGCCCACCCTGACCGTCACCGAAGACGAGCAGCGGCTGCGCCTCAACCGGACGCCAGATTACTCCATTGAGCGGGCGCTGGCAGGGGCCGAGGCTCATCGTCGGAGCTTTGAGCTGGCCCTCAGGGCGGGTGTCAAGATCGCCAGCGGCGCCGATATGAATCCCATGTGGGTCACCAGCGTCAAAGAGATCTATTGGCTGGGCCGGTGTGGTATGACCAACCTTCAGGCCCTCCAGGCGGCCACCATTCGCGCCGCCGAGCTGTGCGGCGTGGCCGACGATCTGGGCACAGTCGAGGCCGGCAAACTGGCCGACCTGATCGTGGTTCCAGACGATCCGCTGGCCGATCTGACGCATCTCTGCAGTGTGGAGATGGTCATCAAAGAGGGCCAGATCGTCGTCGATAGGCCGAGCGAGGCCGGCTAATTCGGCAAAGGGCAGTGGCCCAACCCGTAGAGCTTTTTGTGAGTGGAATGGACGATCTGGGGATCGATGGGGCGGTGATTGCCGGGCAACGAACAGCCCGGCGGTGACGAGAGGGTTTATGGTAATTATGAGGCCTGCCGCGAATTGGATGTGCCACGGAGAAAGAGACTGAACGATGAACACGACATCTCGACCAGCACTGACTCATTTGTTTGAACCTATCACCATCAACGGCATGACGCTGCGCAACCGCATCGTGGTGCCGCCGATGGATACCGGCTATGGCTCGACGACGCACGAGGTGACGGATCAGCTCATCGCTTATCACCGGCGGCGCGCCGAGGGCGGCGTGGGGCTGATCATCGTCGAATACACCTCGGTAGACCCCGGCGGTCGCTGCACGGAAACGCAGATCGGTCTCTACGACGATCGTTTCATCCCCGGCTTCAAGCGGCTCACCGGGGCCGTGCACGCGCATGGGGCCAGGATCGCGTTGCAGATCCATCACGGTGGGCTGCGGGCCCGGCCCCAGTTCTCCGGCGGCGAGATCGTCGCCCCGTCGGCCATCGCCGAGGGCTACCTGCCCCGCGAGTTGACGATTCCCGAGATCGAAGCGCTGGTGGAGGCCTTTGGGCAGGCTGCCCGGCGGGCAAAAGAGGCAGGCTTTGACGCCGTCGAAATCCACGGCGCGCACGGCTACCTGATCAACGAGTTTCTATCGCCCTGGTTCAACCGGCGGGACGACGCCTACGGCGGCAGTTTCGAAAAACGGCTGCGTTTCCCGCTGGAGGTGGTGCAGCGTGTGCGGGAGCTGGTGGGAGCCGATTTCCCGGTGGGCTTTCGTATCGTCGGCGAGGAGCTGCCGCTGGGCAGCGGCCTCACCCTCAGGGAGACGACCCGCATCGCCGTGCGGCTGCAAGCGGCCGGCGTCGACCTGATCCACGTTTCGGTCGGCAACGTCGGCCCCTCGCTGGGCCGGGTGGTGGCGCCCATGGCGGTCGATTGGGGCTTTAACGTCTACGCGGCGGCGGCCGTCAGGCGGGCGGTGGACGTGCCAGTCATCGCCGTGGGACGTATCACCGACGTCCACCTGGCCGCTCGCATCGTCGGCGATGGTCACGCCGATCTGGTGGCCATGGGCCGGGCGTCGCTGGCCGATCCGGATTTTCCCAACAAGGCCTGGGAGGGCCGCTTTGACGAGATTCGCCGCTGTTTCGGCTGCGCCGATGCCTGCACCCGCTCCTACCGCCACTGCAACAACAATCCGGAACTGGGCCGCGAGCTGAGCTGGGAGCTGCGCCTGGCGGAAACGCCCAAAACGGTGTGGGTGATCGGCGGCGGTGTGGCGGGCATGGAGGCCGCTCACCTGGCCGCGCGGCGCGGCCACAGGGTGACGTTGTTCGAGCAGGAGGCGCAGCTCGGCGGCCAGATTCACGCTGCCGCTGCGCCGCCCCACAAGGGCGAGCTGCTCAACGCCATCTCGAATCGTGTGCCGCTGCTGGAACGGTACGGCGTCGAGGTGCGGCTGGGCACGCGGGTGACGGTCGACATGGTGCGCCAGGCCAGGCCCGACGCAGTCATCGTGGCGACCGGCGCGCTGCCGCAGCGGCTGCCCATCCCCGGCATCGACCGGCCGGAGGTGGTGCAGGCCAAAGACGTGCTCACCGGCCGGGCCTTTGTGGGCATCAAAGTGGCGGTGCTGGGCGGCGGCATGGTGGGTTCGGAGACGGCCGAGTATCTGGCCGATCATCACCGTGACGTGACGGTCGTCGAGATGCTGGACGCCATCGCCGCCGACATGCCCCGCGTGCCGCGCGCCTATCTGCTGCGCCGGCTGGCGCAATACGGCGTCGAGATCGTCACCGGGGCCAAAGCGGAGGCCATCACCGAGCTCGGCATTCTGGTGACCATCGATGGGCAGCAGCGCCTGCTGCATGGGTTCACCAACGTGGTGCTGGCCACGGGCAGCGCGCCCGCCGACGATCTGATCGAGGCGCTGAGGGGTGTGGTGGACGAGTTGTACGTGGTGGGTGACGCCAGACAGGTGGCCCGCATCGCCGATGCCACGGCCCAGGCCGCCGAGGCAGCTCTGAGGGTTTGAGGGCGTGGCAAAAGCAAGTGAGATGCGCGAAATGACCGAAAAGAGAACGCTGCGCCACAGGCTGGCCGCCGGGGAAACGGTCTTTGGACCCTTTCTCAAGATCCCAGCGGCGGCGCCCATCGAGATCGCCGGCTACGCGGGTTTTGATTTCTGCATCATCGATCTGGAGCATAGCCCTTTCTCCTTCGAGCGGGCCGAAGAGATGGTGCGCGCTGGCCAGGTGGCCGGCGTGGCGCCCGTCATTCGCCCTTTCGATGGGCGTCCGTCCACGCTGGTGCGCGCCCTGGACACGGGCTGCGCGGGGGTGGTAGTGCCTCACGTGCAGACGCAGGCCCAGGCAGAAGCGGTGGTGCGTGGGGCGCGGTTTCATCCGCTGGGAGAGCGGGGCATGGATCCCCATGCCCGCGCGGCCCGATTCCGCGCTATCCCCCAAGAGATCTATTTTGCCCAGGCCGACCGGCGGACGCTGGTCGGGGTGCAGGTGGAGGGCACGCAGGGCGTTGGCAACCTGGCCGACATCGTCGCGGTGGCAGGGATCGATCTGATCTTTATCGGCCCCTACGATCTATCCCAGTCTTTGGGTGTGCCGGGCCAGATCGACGCCCCGGTCGTGCGGGAAAAGGTGCAACAGATCGTCGTCGCGGCGCGGCGGGCAGACAAAGCGGTGGGCATCTATGCCGACGACGTGGCCGGGGCGCGGCGCTGGCGGGACCTGGGCATCCAGTTCGTGGCGGTCAGTGTAGATGTTTACCTGTTGATGCGGGCCTGCGAGCAGATGGTTGAAGCCCTGCACGCCTGATCTTGAACACACATAGAGCGCTGCTATCCTTATGATGACAAAATACCGGGAATGTTGTATAATACATAACACTTGGGAAATCGATAGGCTTGAAAAGCTACTGCCTGGTTGCACGAGATGACCGGAGCAGCATCCAGCTTCTTCTTCGACAGGCACGAGGAGACAGACGATGAAACAGACATCAACGGGTGAGCGGCGTGGCGAATCAACTTATCACACCCGAGCGGTGAACCGGGCTCTGCGGATCTTGACCTCTTTTTCGATCAACGATTTCGAGTTGTCCATCGCCGAGTTGAACGAAAAACTGGACATCCACAAGAGCACGCTGGTTCGGCTCCTCCAGTGTATGGCAGACGAGGGGTTCATTGAACAGAATCCGGAAACGGGAAAATATCGCCTGGGGATCAAAACGTTCGAGATCGGCAGTCTTTTTCATCGCACGCGCATGATGAACATT
This sequence comes from Chloroflexota bacterium, assembly GCA_049324835.1. Lineage (GTDB taxonomy): Bacteria > Chloroflexota > Anaerolineae > CAYNKW01 > CAYNKW01 > JBMOMT01. The sequence goes on from JBMOMT010000027.1 coordinate 71,707, forward strand.
GAGGTCATTGCTCGCCCGTTCATGCAGCGCTTGGTCGACAAGTTCAATCTCTCGGCCAATCTGGCTATCCGAGAGGCCAACGAGATCATCTATGTCAAGGCGATTGAGCCGCAGGGCTCACCCATGCGAGTGGCCTATTCGACCGGCGATCGGTTTGGGGTTCATCATACGGCCCTGGGCAAGGCGATGATAGCCTTTCTTCCTGCTGAGCAGTTGGAGGAAATGCTGAGCCACGAGTTGCCGGTGTTGACCCCCCGGACCATTAACACTATCGAGGGATTGTTCGAAGAATTGACGTTGGTCAGAAGCCGGGGCTATGCCGTTGACGACGAAGAGTCGCTGCCCGGTTTACGCTGCATCGGCGCGCCTGTGTGGGACAGTGAACGGGTGGTGGCTGCACTGAGTGCGTCCGGTTCGACGCTGCTCATCACTCAAGAACGCATCGACGAGATCGCCCAAGGCGTCGTAGAAGCGGCCAGGGCCTGCTCGGCCCAACTGGGCGCAAAACCACGGCCTTGACGAGCACGGCGTGGGCGCAGGCTCCTGTCATTTCAAACAGGGGCCTGTTTTTTTCCTGCCAGCCCGGCTCAACTTGGGCTTGACAAATTTTTGTATTTAATTCAATCTTGTATATTCATCGTTTATCATTCGCTGTAAAATACGAGGAGGACAACCATGGAACGTATACCGGAGAGTGAGGCGATTGCGGCGATGGCGGATGCACGTCGCTACAGCCAGGTGATGAGCCGACGGCTGGTGCAACACGAGTACTGTCAATTGGCGCGTGAGGTGGTGAGGATGGGCGTGCCGTCTGGCGGCCGGGTGCTCGATGTGGGGACGGGGCCGGGCTTTGTGGCCATCGAGGTGGCCAGGTTGTTGCAGGGAACCGGCTGCCAGGTGGTGGGCCTGGACCTTTCGGCGGCGATGCTGGTCGTGGCCGCCGAAAATGGGGCGCAACAGGGTCTGAGTGATCTGTTGACCTGGCGCGAGGGCGACGCCAGGGCCATGCCTTTCGACGACGATGAATTCGACGCGGTGGTGTCTTCCGGCTCGCTGCATCACTGGGAAGACCCGCAAGCTGTCGTAAACGAGATAGCGCGGGTGCTAAAGCCTGGCGGACATTGCATCATCCGCGATTCGAAGCGGTTGCAGCGTGGGGGGCCGCGTCTGTTCGCCTGGGCCATTGGGCTGACGCTGCCGCGCGATTTCCGGGAGCACTACTGGCACTCGATCCGGTCGTCGTACACGCCGCAAGAGCTGACGGCCATCCTGGAGACATCACACCTGCGAGGCTGGCGCATCGTCGAGGATTTGCTGGACTTGATGGTGGTCAAAGAGGGCTGACGATGCCACAGTTGGTCAAAGGCGGCAAGTGGGTCTATGGCTGGGTGGTTGTCGGGCCAGAGTGGGAGTTGACAGTCCCGCCGGAGGCGTGGGCCGCGTACGGCTTTCAGGTTGGGGATGAGGCGGCATGTTTTAGTACCTTACCGGTGAAATTCTTGCACGCCGGGCAAGGAATTTACCACAAAGGCGCAAAGGCACAAAGCTCTTTTTTTGATTTATAATTTGTGTCTTGGTGTCCTGGTGGTGAGATTTCCCTGATGGGTTCCGGCTTGTCCAGGTTAGGGAAGAGGTGTAAAATGGAACAGTTGATCATGGGTGTCGTTGTTTTGATAGTCGCCGTCGTCGTGCGCCGAAAGGAGGCGTTGGCCTTCCGCTGGCACCGGCGCGCCACACCGGGGTGGCGGTGGGGATGGGCTTGTTGGCTTTTGCCCTCAGCGCGTTGCTGTTGCTGTTCGAGGCCGGGTCGGTGGCGGCGCGGCTCATCCACTACGGGGGGGTCTATATCGCCTGCGGTTGTGCCATTCCGTTTGTTGCCCGTCCTGCTCTTTGAAGGTGATCTGAGTGCGTTCCGACCGCAGTCCTTGAGACGGGCGGTCGTCGTGTTGGCCGGGGCGGGGGGGCTGTTTGAGTTGTTCCTGTACTATGGCTTCATCCACCTGCGTCTGGAGAAAGCCTTCAACATTGGCAGCGTGGAGCAGGCGAGCGCCGCGTTCCCCTGGGCGGTCGGCGCCCTGGCGCTGATGGCGGTCGCAGGTGCCAGGCGATGCGCAGGCGATGTTGTTAAAAAAATCTTGACAAGTCGTTAGCACGCTGTTAACATTGGTGTGCGACAATAATCATCAGGCGGGTTGCCGTGCAACCCTGGCAGCGTGTCTGCGTACTGGTTGGTGGGGTTCCAAAAAAACATCGAGGGCTCAAATCAGCGGAGGCTCGAATGAAAGACCTCAAGATCATCTCGCTGGCGCTGCCTTACAAGCTGGGCACAATCAACTGCTACCTGGTGGAAACCGGCGGTGGCTTTGTTCTCATCGACACGGGGAGCTCGAACCGGCGCGCCGAGCTGGAAAAGGAACTGATCGGCGCCGGCTGCAAGCCGGGCGACCTCCGGCTCATCGTGTTGACCCACGGCGATTTCGATCACACCGGCAACGCTGCCTATCTCCGCGCCAAGTTCGGGGCCAAGATCACCATGCACCGGGGCGATGCCGGCATGGCCGAACGGGGCGACATGTTCTGGAACCGGTCATCGGGCAACGCGCTGCTGCGGATGGTTTCTCCCATCCTCTTTCGATTCTCCAAAGCGAACCGGTTCACGCCCGACGTGTACGTCGAGGACGGCGACGATTTCTCCGAATACGGTTTTGCCGCCCGGGTTGTGTCGATTCCGGGCCATTCGCTGGGCTCCATCGGCATTCTGACCGCCGGCGGCGATCTGTTCTGCGGCGACCTGTTGGAGAATGTCAAGGAGCCAGCGACCAACTCGATCATGGACGATCCGGCGGCTTGTGAAGCCAGTCTCGAAAAACTGCGCGGCTTCGAGATCCACACGGTTTACCCTGGGCATGGAAAGCCGTTCCCGATGGAATCGTTCTTGATCAAACAGCCGGGGGATGCCCAGGAGCGGTGAAACGCGAGCTACAAAAGCGCGGGAGTAGACATGGACCCAACTGGTAGAGCCATCGTCGCAGGTGTTTTTTTCCTCTTGATCGTTCTGTCCGGCCTGTGGCTGAGCCGGACTGGCAGGCCGCTCAACGTGGGCATCTCGACGGTCCACAAGCTGATTTCGCTGGCGGCTGGCATCTACCTGCTCGTGATCATCTACCAGCGAAACCAGGTGGTCCCCTTGAATACGACGGAGTGGATCACCAGCGTGATCACCGGCCTGTGTTTCCTGGGCGTCGTCGCTTCGGGCGGCTTTTTGAGCGCCGAGAAACCGATGCCAGCTTTTGTCTTGCGGGTACACCAGGTTGGGCCGGTGCTGGCCACGTTTTTCTCGGCCGTAACTCTCTACCTGGTGCTGGGTCACTAGCGAAAGGCGCAAGCGGATGGAAAACAGTGACAACCAGTCCATGGACTCCAACTGGCTGACCCTCTACCGGGCCGGCGCCCTGTCGCCGCTGGTCGCCATCGCTTTTTACCTGGTCGAGTTCAGTCTGCTGATCGTCGGGGAGCCGTATCCCAGCGGCATTGCGGGCTGGTACGCGCTCGTCCAGCGCAGCAAACTCCTGGCCCTCTGGTACCTCAACGCCCTGGACATTCTCTCGTTTGTGCTCCTGGGCATCATGTTCCTGGCCCTCTACGTGGCGCTCCGGCGGGTTCGCCCCGCCTGGATGTTGATCGCCGTCTACCTGGCCCTGCTCGGGGTCGCCGTCTTTATCGTGCCCCGCACGCTGCATCTGTCCTTGCTGCCTCTCAGCGACCTGCACGCCGCAGCGACCACCGATGCGCAGAGGGCCCTCTACCTGGCAGCCGGAGAGGCCCTGTCCCAGGTGAGCAGCGCCACGCCGCAGACCCTGGGCTTTTTGTTGATGGCTGCCGCCGGCCTGATCATCTCCCTCGTCGTGCTGCGGAGCGGCCAACAGCGCCTGCCGATTGGCACAGCAGCGGCCTATGTCGGCGTCATCGGATTTGTCGCCGCCCTGGCCAATTACCTTGCCCGGCTGCTCGCTCCCGACATGGCGGCCATGATCATGCCCGTCAACGGCCTGCTGTGGTTCGCCTGGTGGATCCTGGTCTCCGTGGGCCTGTTCAAACTGGCCAGCACCATCTCGGGTCAAGAGATGGATTCCGTAACCGGGTGAGGCCATTCCCCAGGGTGATATTTGGATCGAAATGGAGCCAGGCATGAGAAAAGCGACGCGCATTTCGGCCACGGTGTTCGGTTTGACTGCCGGTGGGGCCGGCATCGAGCACGGCATCTTTGAGATTCTCCAGGGCAATAGCCGGCCCGAGGGCCTGATGATCGCCTCCATCGGCCCGCCCTGCGTGGCGGAGCTGAGCTGGAACCAGTGCGAACCGGCCATGACCATCCTCCCCAACTTTTTGATCACCGGCATCCTGGCCGTGATCCTGGGCGTCAGTGTCACGGTCTGGTCGGCCTTTTTTCTCCAGAGTAAGCGCGGGGGCCTTTTGCTGATGCTGCTCTGCATTCCGCTGCTTTTGTTTGGCGGGGGCATCTTTCCGCCGCTCATTGGTATCATCGCCGGGGCGCTGGGCACCCGCATCCACAAGCCGCTGAACCCGGCGGGCAGCCGTCTCTCCGGGGGTTTGTTGCGAACCCTGGCCCTTCTCTGGCCCTGGTCGCTGGCCCTCTATGTGGTCTGGATTTTGGGACAATGGGTCATCGGTCACTTTTTCAACGACTGGCTGCTGGCCAACGGCTACCTGATTCTTGTCGTGATCCTCGGCACCCTGGTTTTGACGCCCGCTGCCGCCTATGCGCACGATCTTGAAAAGGTTCGCGATAAAAGTTATGGTCGTCTATGATTCGGCGTTTGGCAACACGGCCAAGATCGCCCTGGCGGTTCCCCCAGAAGGCCCGCTGCTGGAAGGTGAACTGGAACGGGCTGCCGGGTGGGCCAGGCAGATCGCCGCCACACTCGAGTTATCCGGGCAGCGACGAGACTCAGCTCCCATCGCATTTCTGTTTTGAGGAGGCACAATGCACAAGATTCTGATCGTCTATGCCACCTGGACCGGGGCCACGCGCACGGTGGCCGAGGCCATCGGCGAGGAATTGCGCGCCGCGGACACGCAGGTGGAGGTGCGCCGCGCCAAAGAGGTTCGCGACCTCAGCCCCTACGGGGCGGTCGTGGTGGGCACATCGGTGCACATGGGCCGGCTGCCGGCCGAGATCACCCGCTTTGTCCGGCGCCAGCGCCGGGTGCTGAGCCGCCTGCCGGTGGCCCATTTTGTCGTTTGCGGCACCATGGCCAAAGATACGCCAGACAACCGCAAGACGGCGCTGGGCTATTTGGAGCCGCTGCGCCGGGCTGCGCCCGACGTCCAGCCGGTGGACACCGGTCTGTTTGGTGGCGCCGTGCTGACCGACACGCCCGAATTCAAGCGCCTCTTTTTCGCCTTTCGCTCCATCGTCGATGCCACGTCCAACGAGATGCCCGATGCGCGCCATTGGGAGGCCATTCGCGCCTGGGCTCAGGCATTGCGCCCGACTCTGACAGGCTCATGATTGCCGAACCAGGAGACCTGACACATGAATAGGGACCACGCTCACCCTTCCCGCTTGCTCGTAGGCTCGGCCTGGGCCATCATGCTGCTGGTCAGCCTCCTGCCCAACATTCTGTGGCACGAGCTGGCCGGCGGCGACACCCGCTGGCTGTTCGGGGTCAAGGTTGCCCTGCTGGCTGTGCTGGTCGTGATCACCTTTTTCTGGAAACCGATCCGTCCTCTGCGTAATTTCATCCTGCTCCTGCTGGTTATTTACCTCGCCGAGGAACTGATCGCACGGCTGACGGCATTGCCCTTCTGGCAGGGCTGGTTCGGTCGGCTAGGGGCGCCCTTCACCGTGAGCATGCTGGGCATCCAGTTGGGCCGGCTGCTGGTCTCGCTGTTGCTGATCGGCGTTCTGCTGGCCCTGGGCTACCGCCGCGCCGACTTTTTCCTGGTGCGCGGCCAGGTGGATGCCCCCATCGAGCCGGTGCGCTGGCTGGGCTTTCCCAAGCCCGAACCGTGGACGCGTTTTGGTGGGCAGTGGGTGATCTATATCAGCCTGGGGTTACTGGCCTTTTTGATCCTGGGTGGCCGCCCATCGCTGCAATCCTTCGTCCAGGCGGCGCCCATGCTGCCGGTCGTGCTGCTCCTGGCGGCGATGAATGCCTTTAACGAGGAATTGACCTATCGCTCGACCCTGCTGGCCAGTCTGGAAAAGGTCGTCGGTGCCAAACATGCTCTATGGAACGCAGCCGTATTCTTTGGCATTGCCCACTATTTTGGCGTGCCTTATGGCATCATCGGGGTCGTGATGGCCACATTTCTCGGCTGGATGCTGGGCAAGGCGATGTTCGAGACTCGCGGTTTTTTCTGGGCCTGGCTCATCCACTTGGTGCAAGACGTGCTCATCTTTTCTTTCATGGCTGCCGGCTCGATTACGCCGGGAGGATGAGTTTTGGATGATCGAAACCTGGCCCTCAACGCCAGCCGCCAGGGCGACAAGGGGCGCGGCCGCAGCTATACCGGTGGGCCGATGCTGGCCGCGTTTTCCAGCGCAGCCACCTTGTATCTTGTGCCTGGCTGCTAGAGAGACGTCAAAAAGAGGGAGGTAGACGATGAAAACGCTGGTTGTCTACGATTCGGTTTATGGGAATACGGAGAGAATCGCCCGGGCTATCGGCGAGGCGATCCCCGGTGAGGTGCAGGTGTTACGGGTGGGTCAGGTGAAGGCGGGCGACCTGGAAACCACCGACCTGCTCATCGTCGGCTCGCCCACCCACGGCGCCTTGCCCACGGAGGCGGTCCAGGGTCTGCTGGAGCGGATCGGGCCGCCGGCCCGTGAGGGGGCCAGAGCGGCCACCTTTGACACCCGCTTGACGTGGAAGTTCCTCGAGCGCTGGGGCGGTTTCGCTGCATCCAAAATGGCCGATGCTCTCAAAGAAAAGGGTTGGACGCTGGCCGGTGAACCGGGGGGTTTTTTCGTCCGGGGCTTGAAGAAAGGGCCGCTCAAGCGGGGCGAAGCGGAGCGCGCTGCCGTTTGGGCGAGAGGGCTGGTTGGCAGCGAAACCTGATCGACGACGGTTTCGTAGCGCTCGCCCAGGATGCAACAAGACAGCAGAATGGAGGTATGACATGCGCACCTTGATAGTTTATGACTCACTTCACGGGAATACAGCCCAAATCGCCCAGGCTATCGCCGACGCGCTGGCGGGCGAGGTAAGCGTGCGCCGACCCGACGGGGCCGATGGTGCACCCGAGGTAAAAGCCGTTGACCTGCTCATCGTCGGCTCTCCGACTCACGGCGGCTGGTTCACAGAGGCGTTAAAAGGCTGGTTGGACCAGCTCCCGGCAACCGGCTTGCAGGGCCTCCGCGTTGCGGCGTTCGACACCCGGACTCCCCCCACGATACTGAGCCGCATCTTTGGTTTCGCAGCGCCCCGGATCGCGAGCAGACTCGAGAAAAAGGGCGGGACGCTCCTGGCGCTGCCGGAGGGCTTTTTGGTCCAGGGGATCAAAGGCCCGCTAAAAGAGGGCGAGCTGGAGCGCGCTACCGCCTGGGCCAAAGAACTGGTCGAGAACCGAACATAGTACTGCCGTAACTACTACCTTTTCAACATGGTTTTGACAATCTGTCATTCTGAGGATCAGAGCGACGAAGAATCTCATTTTCGTTAAACATACATATTGCAGTGCAAACAACGAGATTCTTCGCCTCCGCTATGCTTCGGCTCAGAATGACCATATAGCATTTTCACTCTGCAAAGATAGTAGGCTGAGCAGTTACGTACTGCCAACAGGAGGCAAAAATGACAAAGCAAGTTCTGGTGGCCTATGCCACCAAATACGGCGCAACGGCCGGGATTGCCGAAAAGATCGGCGAGGTGCTGCGCCAGGCAGGTTTGGATACCGACGTGCTGCCTGCGGATCGCGTCGGCGACCTGAGCGTCTACCAGGCTGTGGTGTTGGGCAGCGCGGTATACATCGGCCAGTGGCGCCAAGAGGCGGCCAGGTTTTTGAAGGCCAACGAGGCGGCGCTGACGGGGAAACCGGTGTGGCTGTTTTCGAGCGGCCCCACGGGCCAGGGCAACCCGGCGGAATTGACGCAAGGCTGGCGCTTTCCCAAAGGGCTGCAACCCCTCGCCGACCGCATCAAGCCGCGCGACGTGGCCCTCTTTCACGGCGCCACGGATGCCAACAAACTGAACTTGATCGAAAAATGGATGCTCAAGAATGTACAGGCCCCCGTCGGTGACTACCGTGACTGGCAGGCCATCACCGCCTGGGGGGCGGCTATCGCCGACGAACTGAAAGAAGGGTAAGGAGGATATTCTCGATGAAAGCACTGGTAGTGTACGATTCGGCGTATGGCAACACGGAAAAAGTCGCCCAGGCGATTGGCCAGGCGCTCGGTCCGGCGGAGGAGGTCAAGACGATGCGGGTGGGCAACGTCCAGCTCGACCAACTGACCGGCCTGACGTTGTTGATCGTCGGCTCGCCGACTCAAAAGTTCAGCCCCCTCGGCACCATCACCCGCTTTCTGAAAGGCATCCCCCAGAATGGGCTCAAGGGCGTCAAGGTGGCGGCCTTTGATACCCGCATCCCCCAGAGCAAGGTGGACGAAATCCGCATCCTGGCCTTCTTTGTACGGCTATTCGGCTACGCCGCCAAACCCATCGCCGACCGGCTGGTGAAAAAGGGCGGGGTACTGGCCATCTCGCCGGAAGGGTTCTACGTGGCCGACACCGAAGGCCCGCTGCTCGAAGGTGAACTGGAACGCGCCGCCGATTGGGCCAGGCGAATCGTCGCCACACTCTGAATCACCCACCGCGATGAAGGTGGGCTACGATCAAACACGACGTGATCGTTATCGGCGGCGGGCCGGCCGGCCTGAACGCGGCCCGCACCGCCGCCAGGCTGGGGCTCGACGTGCTCTTGCTGGAAAAGCTCTCAGCCGATGCAGAGGATGATGGCGGGGGCTAACCAGGGGGCCGGGTGACCGATCGCCGCTCGACGCCCCGGAGCATCTTGCGCCCCATCACGAACGAGATCGGTTCCAGGAAAATGCGGTACATCAGCGTGTTGGCCAGGCTCGGATTCCAGTCCAATCGCTGGCGAAAGATCAGCCGCGTGGCCGTCTCACCGATTGGTTCCACAACGTAGGCGTTGATGCCGCTAAAAAAAGCCTCCGGGAGCGGATCGCCGGCGCTGACTGCCTGCCCGCTGTGGGTGTCCAACGTGCCACCCAGCACCAGGACTTTTTGCGGCTCCACGGCGATGACGGGATAACCCAGTCGGCCATCTGGCGTGAGCAGCACCCGGTCGCCGACTGCCAGGTGCTGGTGTTCGGGCAGGATGCGGTCGGCGCTGGGCTGACCGCCGTTGTCGAGCAGGTCGTAGCTGTACCAGCCGGCGCGCTGGCAACCGAGCTGCACCAGCCAGGGCCAGACGCTCGCCACGGGAGCGTCGATGGTCAGGGCGCAGGTGATCTCGGACCTGGGGGTGGGGGCCAACTCGTCACCCGGCAGCCGCCGCCGCGCCTCATCCTCGGTTGTTCCCCAGCGGCTGTACCAGGGGCGGAGCAGCGGGGAAAACAGCACCGTGCCGCCGATGGTCAGGCCCCCCAGAATGCCCTCGACGATAACCCTCAGATTGGTCATCCTGTCACTTTTCCTTCCTTTGCATCTGTAAAAGCGCCTGAACGCGCGGCGGGCGGCCAGCCCGTCTCTCCGACCGGTAGCCGGTTTCCCACAACCCGTCTTTGATCAGGGTAACGCTGCGAGTCGTTCGTTTTCTGAATTGCCGCAGTGGACTTGACTCATTCTAACACACTCGAACGAAAATCGCAACACGTCGGTGGTGCTGTTCAGGGCATTCCCAAAGTCGGCCAAGAACCCTTTTCTCACCGCCGAGTGCGCAGAGAACCCTGTACTTGTCAGTCCAGGACAAGTGCGCTGAGAAAAGCAGAAAAACAGCCAAAACTCGGCGCTCTCGGCGGCTTTTTCGTGCACTCGTATCTGTGAATTCACAACACGTGTCTGTCACTATCGCGCCGGCGAACGGTGACGATCAACGTGTGGTCTGCGGCGCAGAACGTAATCGCCTCTACCTGCCCATGACAGCCGGCCACCACCCCTGCGCCGGTGTCGGGGTTCTCGCCGATGGCCGTCTCTGGGGCCACCGTGTCGCCAACGGACAACTGGCAGCGGCTGGCGTCAATCCTGAACAGGATTCGGCCCGGCGAGCGTGTGTCTTGGTTCGTGCTCAAAGGCTTTTCCTCTCTGCCCCACGTAGATGAATCCCCCCACGATGGCCGTAAAGGGCGCGACCGTCACCAGCCCAAAACTGCCGACGATCGTCTTGAGGATTTCGGCGGCGAGGTAATTGGTGTTCAACAGGAAAAGTGGCGGGATGCCCTGGGCCATAAAGACCATCAACAGCGCCATGTAACCCGAGGCGTAGGCCATGAGCAAGGTGGTGACCATGGTGCTGGTCATGTTGCGCCCCACGACAAAGCCGGATGTGATCAGCTCGCGGCGTGCAAGATCGGGCCGTTTTTGGATCACCTCACTCATGGCCGTCGAGACATCGATGGCCACATCGAGCACCGCGCCGGAGGCGCCGATAAAAATGGCCGCCAGGAATACGCGCGTCAGGTTCAGATGCTCGAACCCAGAGTAGAGCAGTGTCTCGGTGAAGGGCTGGATCGCGCCGTGGAGGCGGAACGCCGGCAGCAGGATCATCGCCAGGGCAGTGGTGAGCAGGATGCCCAATAACGATCCAAGAAGGGCCACCCAGGCGGTCTTGTTTACGCCCGCAACCAGGTAAAGAGTGACGGCTGTGATGCCGGTCACCACGGCCAGGGCGATCAGCACCGGGTCTTTGCCCAGCAGGATGTTGGGAAACAGGACTTTCCACATCAGCAGCAGGGCAAAGAAAAAGGATAACAACGCTCGCACGCCCCCCCAGCCGGCAAAGCCGATCATCAGCACGGCGAAAAGCACCACCAGCAGCAGCTCGATGTTGAGGCGGTAGTGATCGTAGGCTGTGGCCGAGACGGCCCGCCCCTCTTCCACGGCGTCCAGCACCAGAAAGGCAATATCGCCCACCTGGAACATCTTGTCGGTTTCCATCTTGCCGATCAGGTTGTTGCTGGCCTCCACTTGCTGGCCTTCGTACGGTCCATTCAGGATCTTGACGATCAAGACCTGGCTGCCGGCCTTGACGATGCCGAACTGCTGGATGAGCGAGTTATCCACCTCCAACACCTGTCCACGCACGCGCGACACTTTTTGGGCAAAAGGGCTTTCAAAGCCGGCCGGCAGAACCAGCAGCGCGACCGAAAGCACAAGAACGAGGCCGCTCAGGGCGGCATCTCGACCGAGCCTACGTTTGGGAGCCTTCAATTGATTCATCTTTCCACCTGGCAAAGGTGCACGAATTGAGACAATCGGCAAAACCGATTGTCCCAATTCATTGTTTGGTCGTTACTCCTCAGCCTACCCTCCCGCAGGCTGGCAAATCGGTCGAAATCGTTCGTTTCATCCTATATTTCAGCCGATTTCTGCCTGAAACTGCTGCTGAGCCTGCGGGAGGGTGAACACAACCCATGAGGATGATAGGATGCGCCTACTGGCTGCGTGCTACCTGGGTGATAAAGCCGGCGGCGAGCATCATGCTGCTGTGGATGTCGGTCTGGTCGTAGTAGCCGTTGAACAGCTCGCTGCCCGGGCCGATGGCCGAGGTCTGCACCGGCACGCCGGTGTGAGAATAGGATGTCCAGGCGATGCCCGATTTCTGGTTCAGGATGGTGGTCAGTTTGACGGTCAGGGGCTCGTAGCCGCCGTAGAGCAGGTAGGTGTACTGATCGCTGGCCCGCTCTTCTTTGCCCAGCATGGTGTTCTGGAAGGCTTCTTCCAGGACGGCCAGCTCCAGGTCGGTGAGGGCCATGCTTTGGGTGAGCGTCGCCCGGGCTGCTGCGGCGGCCTTTTTGGCCTCGTCGCTGGCGCCTTCGGCCTTGCCGTCGGCGATGGCCTTTTCCAGAGTGGCCTTTTCCTCAGCCGGGATGACGTAAAGGCCGAACGCTTCTTCGATGACCGGCAGCAGGTCTTCGAGTTTGGCGTCGGCGGCGGTGTGGCTGGCTTTGTACTCTGCCAGTTTGTCGTCAAAGCCGATGTAGCTCATGTTCTGATGCTGGATTTTGTCGAAGAAGGAAGAGTAGCCCGTGCCGGCAAAGCCGATGGTCATACCGCCTGTTTCGTGATCGCCCGTGACGACGATGAGCGTCTCGTCGGGATGCTGCTGGTAAAAACGGTAGGCCTCGGCGATGGCCTCATCGAAGGCCAGCGTGTCGTGGATCGACGCGCCGGCGTCGTTGGCGTGGCAGGCCCAGTCGATCTTGCCAGCCTCGACCACCATGACGAAACCGGTGGGGTTGTCCAAAAGCTCGATGCCTTTGGCCACGTACTCGGTCAGCGTGATATAACCTTCGGGCTGGTCGACCGTGTAGTACATGGCGGCATCCCCGTCCACCATGTCGTTCATGGCCAGGACTTTGCCCACGCCAGGTTCGAGCGCCTCCAAGTCGGCGCGGCTGGTCACCACGGTAAAGCCGTTGGCCCGCGCGGCCTCGATGGCATCCGGTTTGCCTTCTTCTTTGCTCTTGTGCTGCAAGAGCTGGCCACCGGCAAAGTAGTCAAAGTCCGAGTTGGCCAGTTGCATCGAGATGTCGTACATGTTTTTCCGGGTGGGAACGTGGGCATAAAAAGCGGCCGGCGTGGCGTGATCCAGCGAGACGGTAGAGATGACGCCGACCTTCCAGCCATGGGCCTTGGCGACCTCGGTGATCGATTCGTAACTGACCGTGCCCGCCGCATCCATGCCGATGACGCCGGACTTGGTCTTGAAACCGGTGGCGATGGCGGTGGCCGTCGAGGCGGAATCGGGGATGACGCTGCTCAGATCGTAGGTGGTGTTCATGCCCTGGGCGGGAAAGGTGTTCATCAGCAGGTCGGTGTCTTCTGGCCGGGCGCCTGCCCCGGCCGTGGCGGCCAGGTAAAGCTCGGCGGCGTTACGCTGGGCCACGCCCAGGCCATCGCCGACAAAGATAAAGAGATATTTGGCTTTGGCGGGGGTCGACGTTGGGGCGTCCTTGACGACCTCTTTTTCAACGACGACCTGCTTTTCCACGACCACCGTTTCGACGACTTTTTTCTCGACTTCGACGGGCACCTGCTTTTCGACGACGACGGTCTGCACCACCGGCTTTTCAACGACCACCTGCTTTTCGATCACCTCGGCGGTCGGCGCGGCGCAGGCTGCCAGCAGCAGCAAGAGGGAGACAAGCAGGAACAGCCCTGTTTTGGATTTGCTTCTGTGCATGTTTTCCTCCTATCAAGTTTTGGCATTGTGGGGACGAACGTCTTGCGAACCCTAAAGGTTCCTGCGTGGGCGTATCAGGCCCGGTGGGTGATACTGGCGGGATGTCGACACCTCCTTCGGCAGACGACATTATGTCTGCGTAAACAGCGCCCCAGGCGCTCTTGCGATGCCGCCTGAAACACAGTTCACAACCGTGCAATTGGATCGTATCACAGGTGTGTTAACGGCGCTTGAACGGAGATTTAACGGCGGGTTAAGAGTTTCTTAACGTGGTGTTAATGGTCTGACGAACCGGGCGGCCTCACGATCCGTTTCGGCGGCGTTTACTCAACCTTAACCATCTGTTAACCGGCTGTTAAAATAGCGATAACTCGGTCTTAATACCAACGCTTTATACTGGGGTATCGGTAACTGTTCAGCCTACCTTCCCGCAGGCTAGAACCGTTCATCCTGTCCCACAATCTGGCCGACTGGACGCTGGCGAATCGACAAATTGCGGCAGTGTAGGGTCACGGCCCCTACAAGAGCCTGCGGGAGGGTGAGCAGTTACGGGTATCGATTTCATCTCCGGGGTTCCGCAGTCAATCCGCTCGGACCGCGTAGAGGACACAAGTCAGGAGGAGGTCCGAATCTGATGGCCACCATAGGTGAGGAGATCACCCTCAGGCAGACCTGGCTGTGGTCCGGCCAGATTGCCCACGACCACTGGCAAAACGTTGCCCACAGGCGTCTGACGCAGGTTTTTGAAGCGGCGGATGTCGCGCCCTTTGACGATACCAGCCGTTTTGTCTTCTTTAGCGACCTTCACCGGGGCGACAATGGCCCAACGGACGCTTTTGCCAGGAACGAAGCGTTGTTTCTCCGAGTGTTGAATCACTATTACCGTCAGGGGTTTGCCTACGTTGAGGTTGGTGATGGCGACGAGTTGTGGCAGAACCGGAAATTCAGCGCCGTGCGCCAGGCCCACGGGCGTGTCTTTGACCTGCTGCATCAATTCGACCAACGGAACCGTTTGCACCTCGTCGCCGGCAACCACGACATTCAGGGCAACTGGCATCGCCCGGTGGTGAAGGATGGCCTCGTTGCTCAGGAGGGTTTGATCCTCCAGCACGCCGGCACCGGTCAGCGCCTTTTCGTGGTGCATGGGCATCAGGCCGATTTTGCCAGCGACCGATTACACGTAATGAGTCGCCTGGCGGTGCGTTACATCTGGCGGCGTTTGCAGTTGCTCAGTTTTGGCAGCGCCTCCAGCCGCGCCAGCGACTTTCGGCGCCAGTGGGGCTGTTTTGGGCAATGCGTGGTCGATTGGCTGCAAACGAAATTGCGCCAGATCGAGCAGCGTATCGTGATTTGGGCGCAGGATCAACACCAGACGATCATTTGCGGCCATACGCATCGCCAGGCCTTTGCCCCCCACGGCGCCCCATCTTATTTTAATACCGGCTGTGGCGTGACGCCCGGTGTGCTCACCGGCATCGAGATCCGGGACGGGCACATCCAACCGGTGCGCTGGTCGGTGGGTGAGGGCTACCAACGCCTGGCAACGGCCCGGAAATTGAATCGAATAGACGCCTGGCAGTAGACGCAGCGTTGCGGGGCGCGATATACGATTTGAGGAATGATCATGCAGGTTCGTAAAATCGATCTGGAACGTAAAGCAGACATCGAACGTTTTATTCACTTTCCTTTTGAGCTCTATGCCGATTGCCCGCGGTGGGTGCCGCCCCTCGTTTCGAGCGAAAAACAGGCGCTCAACCGGCGCAAACATCCCTTTTACCGTCACTCGACAGCCGATTTTTTCGTCGCTCAGAGCGACGGCCAGGTGGTGGGTCGCATCGCCGTGATGCACCACCGGCGGTACAACCAATATCGCCGCGCCAGGGCCGCTTTTTTCGGTTACTTTGAGGTGATCCAGGAGCAGCGGGTGGCCCAGGCCCTCTTTGACGCTGCCTTCGATTGGGCCAGGCAACGAGGTCTGGATGAAATGATCGGCCCCAGAGGATTGCTCGGCACCGACGGCGGCGGCGTGCTGGTGGAGGGTTTCGAGCACCCGCCCGCCCTGGGTGTGCCCTACAATCACCCCTATTACGATGCCCTCATCACGGGTGCGGGCTTGGTCAAAGACACCGACTATCTGTCCGGCGTGGTCCGGCGGGGACATCAGTTGCCGGAACGCATCTACCGCATCGCCGAAAAGGTCCAAGAGCGACGTGGTTTCCACGTCAGGGCTTTTCGTAACAAGCGCGAGATGCGCCGCTGGGTGCCGCGAGTGGTGCAGGCGCACCGCCAGGCCTTCAGTGAGAACCACACCTATTGCCCACCCACCGATGCCGAGATCGCGCTCATTGTTGAAACGGTGCTCAGTGTGGCCGACCCACGGCTGATCAAACTGGTGATGAAGGGTGAAGAGTTGGCCGGTTTTGTTTTCGTGTATCCCGATCTCTCGCTCGCGCTGCAAAAAGCCCAGGGACGGCTGTGGCCCTGGGGCTGGTATCACTTGCTGCGCGAGCGGCGGCGCACCAGACGACTCAACGCCAATGGCCTGGGATTCCTGCCGGCCTACCAGGGATTGGGCGGCAACGCCGTGCTGTACGTCGAGGTGGCCAAAACCCTCGAGTCGTCGCGTTTTGAACAGTTGGATCTGATCCAGACCGAAGAGGGCAACGTGGCCAGTCTGGCCGACATCGAAGTCATTGGCGCCAGGTGGTACAAGCGCCACCGCAGTTATCGGCGGCCATTGGAGAATGGCCATGGCTAGAAAAAAAGTGCTGTGCATCGGCGGCTCGCTGAACCAGACCTCCATGACCCACGCCGTGGCCCGGCAGCTCGAGCCCGGCTACGACTGTTATTTTTCGGCCTTTTATTGCGATGGCCTGCTCACGCTGGCGGCCAAAGCGGGCCTGCTCGATTTCTCGATCATCGGCGGCAAGTTTCGCGCCTCCACCGAAGCCTACTTTCGGGAGAATGGCCTCAAGGTGGATTACGGCGGTCGGCAGGGTGGTTACGATCTGATCCTGACCACGAGTGATATCATCTGGCAGAAAAACCTGCGCGGCCACAAGGTCGTGCTCGTCCAGGAGGGCATGACCGATCCTGATAACCTGATGACGGCCCTGGTGAGTCGCCTGGGCCTGCCGCGCTGGCTGGCCGGCAACACCTCTACCAACGGCCTTTCCAACGCCTACGACGTTTTTTGTGTGGCCTCGGAGGGCTATCGCGACTTTTTCATCCGCAAGGGTGTCAGTCCGGAAAAAGTGGTCGTCACCGGCATTCCCAATTTCGACAACGTCGCGCAGTTTCTGAACAACGATTTTCCCTATCACGGTTATGTGTTGGTCGCTACCACAGACCTGCGCGAGACCTTTCGGTACGACAATCGCAACAAGCTCATTCGCCGCTGCCTAGAGATCGCCGACGGGCGGCCCCTCATCTTTAAACTGCACCCCAACGAGAACGTCGAGCGCGCCACGCGCGAGATCGAGGCTCTGGCCCCGCAGGCGTTGGTGTTGGCCAGCGGCAATACGAATCACATGATCGCCAATTGTCAGGTGTTGATCACACAATACTCTTCGGTGGTGTACATCGGCCTGGCGCTGGGCAAAGAGGTTCATTCGTACTTTGACGTGCAGCAGCTCAAAACGCTCACGCCGGTTCAGAACGGAGGCGCATCTGCCGCCAACATTGCCCAGGTGTGCCGCCGGCTGGTGGAGGGAGGATGAGACCCATGTCTTCGATGCGGCTGGTGACGGTCGTTCAGGCTCGAACAGGCTCCTCACGCCTGCCCAACAAGATCATGCTGCCCCTGGCCGGCAAGCCGTTGCTGGCGCGCCTGGTGGAGCGGGTGCAGGCCGCCGGGCTGGCGGGCACGGTCGTTGTCGCTACCACCTGGGAGCCGGCCGACGATCCCATTGCCGCGTTGTGCCGGGCCGAGGGCCTGGCCTGTTTCCGCGGCCACCCCACCGATCTGCTGGATCGTCACTATCAGGCGGGCCAGCTCTTTCAGGCCGACGCCGTGGTCAAGATTCCGTCCGATGTGCCCCTGATCGACCCCAAGATCATCGATCGGGTCATCGGCC
Organism: Chloroflexota bacterium; assembly: GCA_049324835.1. Classification (GTDB taxonomy): domain Bacteria; phylum Chloroflexota; class Anaerolineae; order CAYNKW01; family CAYNKW01; genus JBMOMT01. The sequence continues at coordinate 89,175 of JBMOMT010000027.1, forward strand.
TTTACCTTCAAGAGCCTGGCGTCTACGATTACGTCAGTAACCTTCACCCGGCTTCCTACCCCGACGGCAACGATGTGGAGATCATGGCCATGCCTGCGCTGGAGACGGCCTGGCGCGAGGCGCAGCGTGATTATGAGCGTGAGCACACCACGCCGTTCTTTTGGGAGAACCCGGAGCGCTTTTGCATCGGTAACGTCGTCTGGGAGAGCGGCCTGGATTATTCGATGAGCCATCGCTGGACGATCGACTATGAGCAGGATTACCGCTTTATCAAAGTGGTCTTTCATACACTCTATCCCCAAAACCAGTTGTTTGGCCTGGAGGACATCCTGGTCTTGTTGGAGCGGCGACCCTATCTCATGGCGCTCAACAGCCAGTACGCCGGCGTCAACTGGTACCGTCACCACCTGGACGAGTTGCGCACCGTCTCGGTGGCCCACACGCGGCTGGAACCTGCACAGGAGGCTCATGTCGGGTAATCTTTGTTCGTGTATGATTCCGTTCTACAACGAAGGGCAGCGGGTGCTGGACGTTTTGCGCGTCGTGGAAACCGTCAGGGAAGTGGCCCAGATCATCTGCGTCGACGATGGGTCGAGCGATGGTATCTGGCGTAACATCCGGCGGAGCCACGGGCAGGTCACGCTCGTCCAGTTGTCGCAGAATCGGGGCAAAGCCGCGGCCGTGGCCGAGGGACTGGCGTTCGTGGAGAACCCCTACGTCCTGCTGCTCGACGCCGATCTGCAGGGCCTGGATGCCGGCCAGATCGGCGCGGCCATCGTGCAGATGGTGAACCAGCCGCACATCGACATGATCATCTTGCGCCGCATCCGGGCCGGCCTGCACGCCAAAATCAGCCGGGGTGATGTCCTGTTTGCCGGCGAGCGTATTCTCAGGACAGCCGACCTGGTCGCCGCGCTCGAGAGTTGCCCGCAGGGATACCAGCTCGAGATGGCCATCAACCGCTACATGATGCAGCACCGCAAAGAGGTGGTCTGGGCGCCCTCCCTGGCGCGAAATACCTACAAGATGGACAAAGTCGGGTTGATCTCGGGCCTGATCCAGGAGTTCAAAATGGTGGCTCAAATGATATCGTTTGACGGTTTGGCAGCCTATGTCCGGCAGTTCTGTAGTTTTGCCTGGCGTCGGCAGCCTGTACTTTTGCCCCGGCGGGCAGAATCGCTGCGTAGACTTTTTAGATCGCACAAGGGGGCGCGATGACCGAACAAGAGATAGCCCGGGCAAAAGAGATGGCCCTTTGCGTGCGTGAGCATGTGATCCGTATGGCCACCGGCGGCGGCTGCTTTATCGGTGCGGCGCTTTCGTGTGTGGATCTGATGGTTTACCTCTATACCCATTTCCTGGACCTGAACCGGCGCCGGCTGGACGATCCCCGGCGCGATTACCTTTTTCTCTCCAAAGGCCACGCCGTGCCGGCGCTCTATGGCACGCTGGTGGAGTTGGGCTGGCTGGATGCCGCCCGGCTGCAGAATCACCTGCGGGCCAACGATACGATTTACTGGCATCCCAACCGGCGCATCCCCGGCGTCGAGTTTCACGCCGGCTCGTTGGGCCATCTGTTGCCGGTGGCGGCAGGCGTGGCCCTGGATTGTAAACTGCGCGGCCAGAACAATCGGGTGGTGGTGATCACCGGCGACGGCGAGCTGAACGAAGGCTCCAACTGGGAGGCTGTGCTGGTGGCGCGGGCCTATCGGCTGGACAACCTGGTGATCCTGGTGGATCGTAACCAGTTTCAGGCCAACGTGCCCACCGAGGAGCTGTTGCCTCTGGAGCCGTTGGCGGCCAAGTTCGAGGCCTTTGGCTGCGCCGTGTCCGACGTGGATGGCCACAGTTTTGCCGGGCTGGACGAAACGTTCGCCCGCGTTCCCTTTGCCGGGGGCCGGCCCAGTGTGGTCATTGCCCACACCGTGCGCGGCCGGGGGCTGCCCAGCATCGAGCGGCGCGCCGACCGCTGGCTTTACAGTTTTGACGCCGATGAAATCGAACAGGTGCTGTGGGAACTGCACGCCAACGCCCACAGAGATGGGACGGATTGATGGGCTACGAAACACTCCTTCAAGAGATCACCCTGGCCGACGAGCGATTCCTGGTCATGACAGCAGAGAATCGGGCGGTCATTCGGAATTTGCCGGCAGTTTTGGGGCCGCGTTTTATCGATACCGGCATCACCGAGCAGGCCATGATCGGTATGGCCGCCGGGCTGGCGCTGCGCGGACGGGTGCCGGTGGTCCATGCGCTGGCAGTTTTTCTCACCATGCGCGCCTTTGAATTCGTGCGCACCGATGTTGGTTTGCCCGGCCTGCCGGTCAAGCTGGTGGGTGGTGTGCCCGGGTTTCTCTCGACGGCCAATGGCCCCACCCATCAGGCCATAGAAGACGTGGCGCTGATGCGTGGCATTCCCAACCTGTACGTCTTTTGCCCGGCCGACGAGCAAGACATGCTCATCGGTTTGCGGAGCGTATTGCACAGCCCCAATCCCTTTTACATTCGTTTTAACGCCGAACCGGCCGCCATGGCGCACGATCCGAATTTTGAGATTGGCCGGGCGGAAGTGATTTCTGGCGGCTCCGACGTGACGCTGTTGGTCTATGGCATGTTGTTCGCTCAGGCCCTGGAGGCAAAAACCATTCTCGAAAGGCAGGGACTATCGGTGCGACTGGTCAATCTACGCACGCTCAAACCCATCGACGAAGGGGTCATCGTCCGTGCCGCCGAGGAGACCCGTCTGCTGGTGACGTTGGAGGATCACCTGATCACCGGCGGGCTCTTTTCTGTGCTGAGTGAGGTGCTGGTGCAGCGCGAGGTGATGGCCCCCGTGTTGCCGCTGGCGCTGCGCGATCGCTGGTTCAGACCCGCCACGTTGGACCAAGTGTTGACCTGTGAAGGTTTTACCGGCCCACAGATAGCAGAAAAAGTGGCTCGTAAACTGGCCTGGATGGATTAGAGGAGCAGAGAACATGCCAAACACTGTACAATTCAACGCCGATTATCCCAACATCGACGAATCGGACCGCTGGTATGCTCGGGCGGCGGGTCTGATACCGGCCCACTCTCAGACGCTGGCCAAAGGGCCAACGCAGTATGTCAGGGGCGTCGCGCCCAAGTATCTGGCTCGCGGCCAGGGCTCGCACGTGTGGGATGTGGATGGCAACGAATACATCGATTTTAACTCCGGCATCGGCCCCATCTCGCTGGGTTACGCTTACCCGCGCGTCGATGAAGCCATCCGTAAACAACTGGCCGATGGCATCACCTTTTCGCTCGTTCACCCGCTGGAGGTGGAGGTGGCCGAGCTGATGCGTGAAGTGGTGCCCAACGCCGAGGCGGTGCGCTATAGCAAAACCGGCGCCGATGTCACCAGTGCGGCGGTGCGCCTGGCGCGGGCCTTCACCGGCCGCGATAGGGTGCTGTGCTGCGGCTACCACGGCTGGCACGATTGGTACGTCGGCGTCACGGCGCGCAATCGGGGCGTGCCTGAGGTGGTCAAAGATCTGGTGAGCACCTTTACTTACAACGACCTGGACTCGGTGCGGGCGGCGTTGGACGAGAACACGGCCTGTGTCATCCTGGAGCCGATGATCTTTGACCTGCCCAAAGGCGATTTTCTGTTCGAGCTGAGGACATTGTGTCAGGAGAACGGTTCGCTGCTCATCTTTGACGAGATGTGGACCGGCTTTCGGCTGGCGCTGGGCGGCGCGCAAGAGTATTTCGTCGTCGAGGCCGACCTGGCCTGTTTCTCCAAGGCGGTGGCCAACGGCATGCCCATCTCTATCCTCACCGGGCGGCAAGAGGTGATGCAACTGCTCGATGAGGAGGTCTTTTTCTTTTCCACGTTTGGCGGCGAGGCGCTCTCGCTGGCGGCGGTGCTGGCCACGGTGGCCGAGATGCGCGAAAAAGACGTGCCGCGCTACCTGGCCGCTCAGGGTCGCAGGCTTTTGGAGGGTTACAACCAGATCGCCGGGGAATTGGGCATCGATGGTTACACCCGGTGCAAGGGCCACCCCAGCCGCAGCATCGTCACTTTTGCCGATTGGGCCGGCAACCCGCTGCACATGAAATCGCTGCTGCAGCAAGAGATGATCAAACGCGGCGTGTTGTGGTCGGGTTTTCACAACCTGTGTTTCTCACACAGCGACGAGGACGTGGCCTATACGCTCGATGTCTACCGCGACGTGTTGCCTGTTCTCAAGAGCGCGGTCGAAGAGGGCGCGGTGGAGAGGTATCTGAAGGGTGAGCCGGTGCAGCCGGTCTTTCGCAAAACGTAAAGTGTGAGGGGGATCGAGGGAATGGACAGGTTTTCGCTCAAAGACAAGGTGGCGATCGTCACCGGCGCTGTGGGGCTGCTGGGCAAACAGCACTGCCGGGCGTTGGCCGAGGCCGGGGCCAGCGTGGTGGCCAGCGATCTGGATGGCGAGGCGAGCCATGCCTTTGCCCGGAGCCTGCCCACCGAATCGATCGGCGTGGCAACCGACGTCACTCGACCCGAATCGGTGCGGGCCATGCTGGATGCGACGCTGGAGCGTTTTGGACACGTCGACGTGCTGGTGAACAACGCCGCGGTCAACGATATGTTTGAAAACCCGGCCCTGGCGGCGGAGCAATCTCGCCTGGAAAACTATCCACTGGCGATGTGGCAGCGGGCGCTCGATGTGAACGTCACCGGTGTGTTTCTGTGCGCCCAGGTCGTCGGCGAGCAGATGGCCCGGCAGGGCCGTGGCAGCATTATCAACATCGCTTCGACCTATGGCATCGTGGCGCCGGATCAGGCACTTTACCGCACACCTGAGGGTCGCCAGCCGTTCTTCAAATCGCCGGCCTATCCCACCACCAAAGGGGCGGTCATCGCTCTCACCCGTTTCCTGGCCGCCTACTGGGGCCGGATCGGCGTGCGGGTGAACACACTTTCACCGGGCGGGGTGCAGAACGGCCAGGAAGACTATTTCGTGGCCAACTATGCCGCCCGGACGCCGTTGGGGCGCATGGCTCAACCCACAGATTACGCCGGCGCGTTGGTTTTTCTGGCCAGCGACGCCTCGAGCTACATGACCGGCGCTAACCTGGTGGTGGATGGAGGCTGGACAGCATGGTAGATCGTTGGAGCGACGATTCGCTTTTGGAAAAGGCGCGCCGGGTGCGGCTGCTGCTGACGGATTGTGACGGCGTGCTGACCGATGGTGGGGTGTATTATACCGAGAACGGCGAAGAGATGAAACGTTTTTCCATCCGCGATGGCATGGGCGCGGCGCGGGTGCGCCAGCTGGCGGGCGTGGAGGTGGGCATCGTCAGCGGCGAGGCATCGGTGTCTTTGCAGCGCCGGGCCGAAAAGCTGGGCATCACCGAGCTTTACCTGGGCATTCGAGACAAACTGGCCGTGCTGGACGAGATTCTGGCCCGCCGGGGGTTGCAGCCTGAGGAGGTGGCCTACATCGGCGATGACACCAACGATCTGGAAGTGATGTGTCGCGTGGGGCTTTCTGCCTGCCCGGCCGATGCCACGCCCTTTGCCCGGCAGGTGGCCGATTTCGTCTGTACCAGCGATGGGGGGCACGGCGCTTTCCGCGAGTTTGCCGAGCTGATCATCACCGCCAACAACGCTTGAGACAGAGGCAACCATTCAGATGAGAGGCGATTTTACCGCTGAGAACGCCGAGAGTGCAGAGAAACGAAGAAAAGAGACCTGTCAAGCTGGTTAAAGCTCTGAAAATTCGCCTGTCTCGGCGGTCTCTGCGCCCTCTGCGGTGAAAAATGCGTGACTCACTGAACGGTTACGAGAGAAGAAGGAGGAGAAAATCGTATGTTGAGCCAGGCCAGAGTCAAGATCGGTGAGCGGTACGTCGGTGATGGAGAGCCGGTGTACATCATTGCCGAGATCGGCATCAACCACAACGGTTCATTGGAGGTGGCCAAACGACTGATCGACGGCGCGGTTTTTGCCGGCTGCGACGCCGTCAAGTTCCAGAAACGCACGCCCGAATTGTGCGTGCCGCTGGATCAGTGGTACGTGGAGCGGGACACACCCTGGGGGCGCATTCCCTACATCGAATACCGCCACAAGGTCGAGCTGGACGCCGGGCAGTACGCGGAAATCGACCGCTACTGCAAAGAAAGGGGCATTGATTGGTCGGTGTCTTGTTGGGACGAAGAAGCGGTCGATTTCATCGAGCCGTTTGCCCCGCCGTTCTACAAGGCCGCCTCGGCCTCGCTGACCGACTATGCGCTGCTGAAAAAGATCAAAGCCACAGGCCGGCCGTTGATTCTCTCCACAGGCATGTCCACACTGGGTGAGATCCAGGCCGCTGTGGCCATGCTGGGCGCCGACAATCTGCTGATCGCCCATTCCACGTCGGCCTATCCCTGCCCGCCCGAAGAACTGAATCTGCGCATGATCCAGACGCTGAAACAGATGTACCCCGCCGTGCCGGTGGGGTATTCGGGCCACGAAGTGGGCCTGGCGCCCACCTGGGCGGCGGTTGCTCTGGGGGCCACCTTTGTCGAGCGGCACATCACCCTCGACCGGGCCATGTGGGGTTCGGATCAGGCGGCCTCGGTGGAAATATTTGGCCTGCATCGGCTGGTGCGCGACACGCGCGACATCGAAAAGGCCCTGGGTGATGGCATCAAGCGGGTTTACAGCAGCGAGCTGGGCGCACGAAAAAAGCTGCGGCGCGTGCCGGGCGACACGGCAGACGCAGCGCCTTCGTGGTTGTCGCTCCGGTCTGTGGATCGTGAGGGGGCGCTCGAGGGCTCCGAGGTAGCGGCGCAGACCAGCGGCGGCGCAAAAAAATAGCCTGTTGTACGGCTGTGATCCAACTGACGGTTTCCGGCAAGAAAGGTGGGCCTTGCACCAATACAGTTTAGTTAAGCGCGCGTAAGAGGTGCGACGCACGTAACTGTTCAGCCTCCCGCAGGCTCTTGTAGGGGCCGTGTCCCTGCTGCCGCAATGTGTCGATTCGCCAGTGTCCAGTTGGCTAGATTGTGGGACGGGATGGACGATTTTAGCCTGCGGGAGGGTAGGCTGAGCAGTTACGATTTTCGCAGATTTGGCCTGTTCTCATCTATGTGAATCTGCGTCCAAGCAAGATTTGTCAGCCGATCAGCCCTTTGGACAGTGCTGGCCTGAAAGAAGGGCCGAAAGGAGGTCAGGCGTCATGGCGGTGGGCCTGGATGCGCCGCTGGAAGTGCTCAACCTCTCCAGGCGGAGTTACAACGGATTGCGTCGGGCGGGCTACCATACTGTGGGAGAGGTGGCGGTGCTGGGGGAGGGTGAGCTGTGGAACGTGCATCAGTTGGGCAAAAAATCGGTGGCCGAAATTCGTGAACGGCTGGGCGATTATCTGAGCGTGCGCCTGGCCAGGGTGTCATCGGGCGTGGTGGGCGGGGCGCCACGGCGGAACCTGGCTTCTACACCACTGGCCGACCCCGGCCTGCTCGATCTCGCCCGGCAGAAAGCCGTTCCGATAGAGGCCATCTCGGTGCGGCGTTTGGGGTTGTCCGAGTCATTGCTGGCTCTGTTGGCTGAGGAGGGTATAGAGTCGGTGGATCGGCTGGCCCGGCAACCATGGGGTCGGTGGGAGTGGAGTGGGGCTATCCTGCAGCCGTTGAGCCGTTATCTGGAGTGGCTGCTGGCGCAGCAAGAGCCGGTCTGGAGGGCCGAAGTGGCCGGGCAGGGCATCAGCCCGCTGCATCGACTGGCCCTATCGGAAACATCGTTGGAGAATCTGGTGGTGAGGTGGCTGTCGCCGCTCCAGGATCGCCAGCGACAGATCGTTCGCTGGCGCTACGGCCTGGATGACCATAAACTCACCCTGCGGGAGGTTGGGGATCGCCTGGGTGTGAGCCGCGAACGGGTGCGCCAGATTCAGGAGCGTGCGCTGGGGGTTTTGGGCGCGCCGCAGTCAGAGAGGGTTGTTCGGCCCTTCATGGCCTTATTGCGCCATCTGTTGGAACAGCACGGCGGCCTGATCAACCGGCCCCTGCTGGCGCTGGCGCTGGCTCGAGAGTTGACGGTTGGGGCGGTGGATGCGGTGGGTGTGAGTCGTCTGGCGCTGAGTTTCGACACCGGCGTCAAATGGTTGCGCCGGACCAAAGCCTGGGGGGTGCAAGATCGCCCACTCGATGAACTCAAGAACGTTCAGGAACGCCTGATCGGTTTGCTGAAAAAGCGCAAGAAACCCATATCTGCAGCCAGGGTCTTGAAACGATTCAAGGCCACAGCCTACTATGGCAGGCGACAAGAGATTCTGACCGATGACTGGTTGATTGCCTGCCTGATGGTGCATCCTGACGTTTCAGTGGACGAGGACGGGCGTTACAGCCTGAAGCGCTGAGGTGATTGGAAAACACGATAACCGCGGTTGGAAGCCAAAGGAGGGCACAGTCATGGATCAAACCGTGCTCGTCGTGGAGGACGATCCCATCCTGGTTGAGGCTCTGGAATATAACCTGACACGTCAGGGGTACCAGGTGTTGGCGGCGATGGACGGCCTGGCGGCGTTGGACGTGGCCCGGCAGGAACGTCCTGACCTGATTTTGCTCGATGTCATGCTGCCCAAATTGGATGGGCTGGAGGTCTGTCGTATCTTGCGGCGAGAGACGTCGGTGCCTATTCTCATGCTGACGGCCCGCGTCGACGAGGTGGATCGGGTGGTGGGCCTGGAGGTGGGAGCCGACGATTATTTGACCAAGCCCTTTAACATGCGCGAGTTGTTGGCCCGCGTCAAGGCCTTGCTGCGCCGCGTGACCCTCATTCGCCACGAGATGTCCGATGAAGAATCTGTTCCCAGTGTCGAGAGGCTCCAGTGTCAGGACCTCATCATCGATCCCAATCGGCGACAGGTGTTGCGCCAGGGCAAGGTGTTGCACCTGAAACCCAAAGAGTACGAGCTGCTGGCCTTTCTGGCGCGCAACCGTGGGGTGGCTCTGTCGCGGGATCTGATCCTGGAACGGGTGTGGGGCTGGGATTACGACGGCGGCAGTCGCACAGTAGATGTGCACGTGCGCTGGCTGCGACAAAAGATCGAGGCGGATGCGGCCAATCCCTCACGTATTGTCACCGTGCGGGGTGTGGGTTACTGCTTCAAGGGCTGAAAGGTACAACGGGCCGGTGAGTGTTGGATGACAAAAGCTGTTCTCTGTCTGCGGTGAGTAATTTCTTCCTCCTTTCGCTGAGAGCCGGGGAGTAGGGGCCCCGGCTCTCATGCTTGAGAGTGGTATGCATTGTTAACACGATGTTTACCTGACGTTAACACGACGTTAACCGATCTTTGACAGGCTATTAAACTGGGCGTGATATGATGGCTCTGTTGTGGCTCGTCATCGCTGTGGATCGAAACGAAAAGGGTTTTCCGGCTGATCGGGCAAGGTGACACCGAGCGTCTGTGGGGGTAGGTTCCAGAAATGGCGCCTGCCTGTTGTGCTGTCTGACTCCCGATGGCAGAGGTTTACCCGTGGCTGGAGGTGGGCCACCATGCCTCAGGTTCTGTTGCTGAATATGAGCTACGAGCCGCTGGGTGTGATCACCCGCCGGCGGGCGGTCGCTCTGCTCGTGCGCGAGCGGGTGGAGCCAGCCTGTGATGAGGCCATCGAGGTGCGGGGCGTTTCCGGCACTTTTCAAATCCCGACTGTCCTGCGGCTGCGGCGTTGCGTCAACGTGCCCCGTCGGGGGGCGCGCTGGAATCGAAAAGCGGTGCTGGAGCGCGATGCTTACACCTGCATCTATTGCGGCATCGCAGCCGGCGATCGACAGGGCCACCAGGTTCTGCGCCACAAGGATTTTACAATCGACCACATTTTGCCGTCGAGTCGGGGCGGCAAGAACAATTGGGTCAACACAGCCTGCGCCTGCCCGTCGTGCAACCAGCGCAAGGGAGATCGTATGCCTCACGAGGCCAACATGAGGCTCCTTTGGGAGCCCAAAACACCACGCGTGGATTATGTGGTGGTATACGGCGAGGTGCCGGCTGTCTGGAAGATCTACCTTGAGGTTCCCGGCTGGACGGGTCTGGCCCGCTGATTCAGGATCGGCAGCCAGAGTGCGTGCCGGCCCAGTTGCCGCGATGTCAGAGTCTGACCGGGGCGGCCAGGCGTAAGAGGAGAAAGGCCATGAAGAGATCGTTTGTTGCTTTGATCGTTTTGGCGCTGTTGATGGGCGCGGCGGCCTGTGGTCCATCCAACGGCGACTCGGAGTCTGTCGCCTCGCCCGCGGCGACCGTCTCGACACAACCTGCTGCTGCCACCCGGCCGGTCTACGTCACACCCACCCCTCTGCCCGCGCCTCCCACACCCACCCCCATCCCACCGACCGCCACTCCCACCCCTTTGCCGCCCACACCCACACCGCAGGCAACAGCCACCGGGTCCGGTTCGAGTTCACAAACCCCCACGGATACGCCGCTTCCACCGACTCTTACGCCCACCCCGGATGCCAGGGCCCAGGTCAGCGACATCATGATCCAGATTCCGGCGGGGCCTTTTCTCATGGGCAGCGACGAGGGCGACCCCGAAGACGCCCCGGCGCAAGAGGTGGACCTTCCGGCCTACGAGATCGACCGCTTTGAAGTGACCAACGTCGACTTTGCCACGTTCGCCGGGGCTACGGGCCATGTCACCTTTGCCGAGCAAAAGGGGCTGCGGAGCTGGCGCGACGAGTGGGCCGCTGGTGAGGACAACCATCCGGTGGTCATGGTCACCTGGGAAGACGCCCAGGCCTACTGCGCCTGGCTGGGTAAACGATTGCCCGGCGAGGCCGAATGGGAAAAGGCAGCCCGCGGCGCGGATGGTCGTGTTTTCCCGTGGGGCAACGAGTGGGACGCCAACAATGCCAACGTGAAGGAGCGCGGGCTGCGCAGCACGAGCGCTGTGGGCAGTTTTGGTGCAGGGACGAGTCCCTACGGCGTGGACGACATGGCAGGCAACGTTTGGGAGTGGACAGCCGATTGGTATCAGCCGTACCCCGGCAACGCCACGGCTGACCCCTATTACGGTGAAAAATTCCGCGTGACCCGGGGCGGCGGTTGGTTCGATGTTGAGCCCCAGGCGACCACGTTCAATCGTAACGCGGCAGTGCCAAGCAAGACAGCCAACGATGACCTGGGTTTTCGTTGTGCGCGTTAGAGTGGCAGGGCGCATCTCGAAGGGAGGGATGTCTATCGAACAGCACGGCGAATATTTCAGTTGGACACAGCAGAGATCGGATCGACGTTCAGCCCCGTTGGACCAATACGGGAATTCAAAAGGAGGAAAATCATGCGTTCGAAACTGATGAGCTTGTTTGTTCTGATTACCTTGCTGGCAAGCCTGCTGCCGGCTGTGGTCGTTGCAGCGCCGTCGCTTCAGAGTGGGGGCAAGGCTTATACCGTTCAAAAAGACGACTGGCTGTCCAAAATCGCCGACAAAGAGTATGGCGATCCCTATGCCTGGGAGGCCATCTATTACTACAACAACCTGAAGGCCAAAGAAGACAGCACCTATACCTTTATCGAGAACCCGGATCTGATCGAGATCGGCTGGACACTCTACATCCCCACCGCCGAAGAAGCGGCCGCCTACATGGGCGGCGAGGCCGAGGTCTCTGGTCAGTTGCAGTTGGCCGGTTCGACGACGGTGCAGCCGCTGGCCGAAGAGCTGGGCGAGGCCTTTATGGCCAAGTATCCCGATGTGATCATCGAGGTGCAGGGCGGCGGCTCGAGCGTGGGTGTGACCTCGGCAGCTGAGGGCACGGTGGACATTGGCAACGCTTCGCGCGCGGTCAAGAGCTCCGAGTTCGAGAAATTCCCGGCGTTGCAGGTCTTTACCATCGCCTACGATGGCATCGCCGTGGTGACTCACCCGGACGTGCAGTTGACCAGCCTGAGTGTGGAGCAGATTCGTGGTATCTTTGCCGGCGAGATCACCAACTTTGGTGAAGTGGGCGGCCCAGACGCGCCGATCGTGGTGGTTTCGCGTGAGGAAGGTTCTGGCACGCGGGCGGCGTTCGAAGAGATGGTGATGGGCGAAGAGACGGTCATCACCGACAAGGCGCTGTTGCAGCAATCGAACGGCCAGGTGCGGACGACGGTGTCGACGACGCCCAACTCGATCGCGTATCTGTCCTTCGGTTTTCTGGACGACACCACCCGGCCCGTGGCGGTCGATGGCGTCGAGCCGACCGTGAGCAACGTCAAAAACGGCAGTTATCCCATCGTGCGCCCGTTGAACATGTTGACCAACGGCGTGCCGGGTTCGCTGGCCGAGGCATTCTTGAGCTACATCCTCAGCCCGCTGGGGCAAACGATCGTGGCCAAGGACTATGTCACGATTGATTAGTTGATTCGATGGCGTTCCGTGTTTTGGAGGGGGTGCAACACCCGTTGTGCCCCCTCTTGTCAGTGTATCGTTATTCCATTGGGTCTCACTTTTGCCAGAGGAGGTTAGGATGAGAAAAACCAAAGTCCTGTTCTTGTGTACGGCCAATACGGCCCGCAGCCAGATGGCAGAGGCGTTACTCAAACACTATGGCGGCGATCGTTTTGAGGCCCATAGTGCCGGCTTTGAGCCGAGGGACATCCACCCGTACACGGTTCAGGTGATGGAAGAGTTGGGGCTGGGTCTGGAAGGTCAGTATGCCAAGAGTGTCATGGAGTACATGGGGCGGGTTCATTTTGGGTGCATCGTGACGGTGTGTGATGTGGCCGAGAAAAAGTGCCCCACAGTTTTCCCCGACATTACCAACCATTTGCACTGGTCTTTTAAAGATCCGGTCGCTTTTGTGGGTACGGAGGCAGAAAAGCTGGATCAATTCCGCCAGGTGCGAGATCAAATCGACCAGCGATTGAGAGAGTGGCTGGCCGGGCAGGGCATCGTTGCTGCCCCGCTGCCGAGATGAATATGCCCATGAGCAGAATGTTCGGAGAGTTTTTGGGCACTTTTGGCCTGCTCTTTGCCGGCACGGGGGCCATCGTGGCCAACGACATCAGCGCTGGAGCTGTCACCCACGTGGGCATCGCCCTGACGTTTGGCCTGGTGGTGATGACCATGATTTACGCCGTCGGCGACATTTCCGGCGCGCACCTCAACCCGGCTGTTTCGGTCGGCTTTTGGGTCGCCGGTCGGCTGCCGGGCCGGCAGGTTCTGCCTTATCTGGCCAGCCAGTTTGCCGGAGGGGTATCGGCAAGCCTGCTGCTGCGGATCGTTTTCCCACAACACCCAACCCTCGGCGCGACCTTGCCGGCCATTCCGGCGCTCAGCGCTTTTGGTTTTGAAATCATTCTCACTTTTTTGTTGATGTTCGTCATCGTCCACGTGGCCGAGGGAGCCAAAGAGCGAGGGTTGATGGCCGGCGTGGCCGTGGGCGGCATGGTGGGTCTGGAGGCTATGTTCGCCGGGCCGATCACCGGCGCCTCGATGAACCCGGTCCGCTCGCTGGCGCCGGCCCTTGTTTCGGGGCAACTGGCTCATCTGTGGCTCTATCTGACCGCGCCTTTTATCGGGGCGACGCTGGCCGTTTTTTCTTGCCGCCTGCTGCGCCGTGAAGGTTGCTGCCGGCCAGACGATTCGGGGTGTGTCTGAAACGTAAGGCCAGGCCTTGCGTAAAAAATGAGAGTGCGGTGGGCATCAAGGCACATTGTTTCAAGGTGAATTCAGGAGCTGGTTCATGAAGCGGATACTTGGCCCTCTTTTGCTCGTCGTCCTGGTGTTGGGAGTGGGGGCGGCGATTTTCCTTTCGGTGCGAGAACAGGCAGCCGTGCGGCGAGTGATCGCGGTGCATGGCCTGATCGGCTCTGAAAAGGAAGATTTTTTCCAGGACCCCCGGGTGGTCGAGGCGCTGCGCAAAGGTGGCCTGGAGGTCCATATCGAAAAGGCCGGTTCGCGCCAGATCGCCGCCAGTTACGATCTCGCCGAATACGATTTTGCCTTCCCGGCCGGCGTGCCGGCGGCAGAAAAGATGCGCCGCGAGCAGGCGAGCAGCAAATCCTACGATGCCTTTTTTACGCCTATGGCGGTCGCCTCGTGGAAGCCCATCGCGCAGTTGCTGGCTCAGAATGGCATCGCCCAGGATCAGGGTGGTTATTATACGCTGGATATGGCTGCCTTGCTGACGGCCATCGAGGCCGAAAAACGGTGGACCGATTTCGAGGGCAATACGGTTTACCCGGTGAACAAGAGCATCCTGCTCACCTCCACCGACGTGCGTAAATCCAACTCGGCGGCCATGTATCTCGCGCTGGCCAGTTACGTGGCCAACGGCAACAATATCGTGCAGAGCGAGGCCGAGATAACGCGGCTGATGCCGCTGCTGGAGAATCTCTTTTTGAAGCAGGGCTACGTCGAGTATTCTTCAGAGGTGCCCTTTGAGGACTATCTCGTCATGGGCATGGGCAAAGCGCCGCTGGTCATGATCTACGAGGCGCAGTTCATCGCCGCCGCCGCCGAGGGCGCCACCAGCGCCGACATGGTGCTCATGTACCCGCAGCCCACCATCTTTTCCAAACACGTGCTCGTTGCTTTCAGCGAGGGCGGCGAACGGCTGGGTAAACTGCTGGCGAATGACCCCGAGCTGCAGAACGAGCCCAAACTGCAGGAAGCGGCTGCCGAGCTGCAACGCCTGGCCATCGAGTTTGGCTTTCGCAACAACGAGATGGCCTACTTTCGCGAGTTCGCGGAGCAGCACCAACTGGCGATGCCCGCGGCCATCGTCAACGTGGTGGAACCGCCGAGTTACGAAATCCTGGAAAACATGATCCAACGTATCGAGAACCAATATTGAAGGAGCAAAACGATGACGCTTGAATTGACCCCTCCCGAAACGCTGACCCCACCGGAAGCGGTGGCGCCCGTGCCGCAGGATCAGGCCGATGGCTTGGTCAGGTTAGAGTCGCCGACGATTGAACGGTTGGATGAAAAAGTAACCGAGTTCGTGGAGGTCGTCGTCGGCTCCCCGGCGCACAGCAAACCGTTCGAGGATCGTATCACCGCCATCCACAACCTGGGCAACAAAGAGATCCGCGCCTCGGCCGGCGTGTCCAACCGCATGTTGGAGCGGCCGGTCAAAGCGATGGAAGGCAACCTGTTCGACGAACGTTCACCGGTTTCACGCTCGCTGCTCGATCTGCGCCGCACGGTCGAAGACCTGGATCCGGCCCGGCAAGGCGACCTGTTTTCGCCGCGTAAACTCTTGGGCCTGATCCCCTTTGGCGACCGGCTGCGAGATTATTTCATGCGTTATCAATCGGCGCAAAGCCACATCAACGCCATCCTCAACACCCTGTACCAGAGCCAGGACGAGCTGCGTAAGGACAACGCCGTCATCGAGCAGGAAAAGGTAAACATGTGGCAGCTCATGCAGCAGTTGCAGCAATACGTCTATGTCGGCAAACAGATCGATGCCGCACTCGAGGTGCGCATCGCCGAGATGGAGGTGCGGGACCCTGAAAAGGCGCGCATCGTCAAGGAAGAGATGCTCTTTTACGTGCGGCAAAAGGTGCAAGACCTGCTGACGCAGCTCGCGGTCAACATCCAGGGTTATCTGGCGCTGGATATGATTCGCAAGAACAACCTGGAACTGATCAAGGGTGTAGACCGGGCGACGACGACGACCGTCTCGGCGCTGCGCACGGCGGTGATGGTGGCCCAGGCGCTGGCTAACCAAAAGCTGGTGCTGGATCAGATCACGGCCTTACGCACCACGACGAGCAACCTCATCGAGTCTACCTCGGTGCTCTTGAAGCGTCAGACAGCCGACATTCACGAGCAGGCGACCAGCGCGGCGGTCAACATGGAGCAGCTTCAGGCCGCTTTTAACAACATCTATCAGACGATGGACATGATCGCCGATTTTAAAATCGAGGCGTTGGGCGCCATGCGCCAGACGGTGGACGCCCTTTCGAGTGAGGTGGAAAAGGCGCAATCCTACCTGGATCGTATGCGCAGTGAAGAGCTTGCCAGCGCCACCGGCGATCTGAACCTGTTGGCCGGCGCGCAAGTGAATGATGGTGTGGTCGATTTTTGACGGGTGGGGTAAAATGAAACGTACCTGGAAATTTGGGCTTGTCGTATTACTGCTCTTGCTGCTCGCCGGTGTGTGCGCCGGATGCGGCCTCATCTCTACATCCACCGAGCTGACGGTGCTGGCCGGATCGGAGCTTCAAGACATCGAGCCGCTGCTGGATCAGATCCGCAAAGAAACGGGCCTCTCGCTCAACTTGCATTACATCGGCTCCCTCGACGGCGCGGAAAAGCTGATGGCCGGCGAAGCCTTCGACCTGGCCTGGTTCTCCCACGCCAAATACCTCACTCTCTTGCAGGGGGCGAAGGGCCGGGTGGTGGCTCAGGAAAAGATCATGCTTTCGCCGGTGGTCCTGGGCGTGAAGGAGAGCAAAGCCCGCGCCTGGGGCTGGGTCGATAACCCCGAGCTCACCTGGCGCGACGTGGTAGAAAAGGCCAACAACGGCGATTTGCGCTACGGCATGACCAACCCGGCCTCGTCCAACACCGGTTTTACGGCGCTGGTCGGCGTGGCGTCGGCGTTGGCGGGCAGCGGCGATGCCCTGCAAGTGGCAGACATCGAGCGCGTCGGTGAGGATCTGGAAGCGTTCTTCCGGGGGCAGGCGCTCACGTCGGGCAGTTCCGGCTGGCTGGCCGAGAGTTATGTGCGTGAGCAAGATCGGCTCGATGGGCTGATCAACTACGAGTCGGTGCTGCTGGGACTCAACAGAAGCGGCGAGTTGCGGGAAAAGCTGTACCTGGTCTACCCCAAAGAGGGCATCATCACCGCCGATTACCCGCTGATGTTGATCAACCAGGACCGGCGCGAGGAATACGACCGGCTGGTGGCTTACCTGCGTTCGCCCGACTTTCAGCAGGAGCTGATGGAACGCACCCTGCGCCGCCCGGCCATCGCCGGCGTGCCGCTGAGCGCCGAATTCCCGGCGCAGCTTTTGGTCGAGCTGCCCTTCCCCAACAGCCTGCAAGTCGTTGACACGCTGCTCTTTTCCTACCTCGATGAGCAGCGTATTCCCTCTCACGCCTTTTATGTGCTCGACGTGAGCGGCTCGATGAAGGGTGATGGCCTGCGTGACCTCAAGACATCTCTGGCCAACCTGACCGGCGCGGACACCAGCCTGACCGGTCAGTTCGCCCGCTTCCGAGACCGCGAGCGGGTGACGATGATGCCTTTTAACAACATCGTCAAGGAGGTTCAGGATTTTGAGGTAGACATCGGCGAGCAGACGAGCCTGCACGAGATCGCCAGTTACGTTGATCGGCTGGAGGCAGGCGGCGGCACGGCCATCTTTTCCTCGCTGCGCCAGGCCTACGAGCTGGCCGCGCAGGCCATGCAACGAGACCCGGATCGCTACTATTCGATCGTGCTCATGAGCGATGGCCAGAACACCGACGGCATTTCCGAGTCGCAATTCCTGTCCTATTACCGGTCGTTGCCTGAGCAGGCGCGGGGCATCAAAACTTTTACCATCCTGTTTGGCCAGGCCGAGAAAGAGGCGATGGCCGCCATCGCCAAAGCCACCGGCGGCAAGATGTTTGACGCCAAATCCGAGCCGCTGAGCCTGATCTTTAAACAGATACGAGGGTATCAGTAGGCCATGACCAGACGACAACGCGCACTGCTTTTTCTGTACAGCAACGGCAACATCGCAGGCTCGATCCTCGGCCTGCTGGGCCTGCTGCTCTTTTTCTTGGGTTTCATCCAGCAGTTCTGGCTTTTCATCGTGCTGGGTTTGTATGGCATCGGCGTGTTGGTCACACCCAAAAGCCCCACCTACGATCTACGCCTGCGCCAGCAGCTCACCGCCGACCAGATACGCGAGGGGCTGGAAAACCTGGTTCGTTCCATCCGCAAAAGCGTGCCCAAGGATATTCTGTCCAGGGTGGAAAGCATCAAAAAGGCCATTCTGGACATCTTGCCCTACATTGCCGATCTGAGCAGCGGCGATTACGACATCTATACCATTCGCCAGACGGCTCTGGATTACCTGCCTGAGACGCTACAGAATTACCTCAACCTGCCGCCGGCTTTTCGTAACCTGCACCCGGTTAGAGATGGCAAGACGGCCAAACAACTGCTGGCCGAGCAGTTGGATCTGCTGGATCAGCAGATGAAAGAGATCACGCAGGATTTTTACCGCAACGACACCCAACGCCTGATGGCGCACGGGCGTTTTCTGGAGGCCAAGTTTCGCCAGACCGATGTGTGGTTTGGCGAAAAAAACTGACCGGGTTGCACACCTCGGCTCGACAGGCCCTGTTGCATCTTCCCTAATACTACAACCGCAGATAGCAGCAGAGAGGATCGGGAAAGGTGCGACGCACTTTTTTTGTCGGTCGTTGTCATGCCAACAAGACCGCGTTGCCAGCACGAACCGGCTGCTTCAGAGGCTCTCGAGTGCGGTTGTGGTACTAATCCGGCCAGACCGGAACAAAAACTCTCGGTTCGCTCATTTTGAGAGGCAAATCCAAGATTTGGGCTCCCAGAATCCAGTTATCGTCAACTTACTGCCCAAATTTGCTTCAAAAGCGGCTGTGAGCCACTCCGACGGCTGGACGGCACGACGATGCCCAAAGACGCAAGTCTACATATAGTACCTGGCTGTTTGAGACCACAAGATGTAGTAGTAGGGCAATTTCGGAAAGTGCCCCGAAAATAAGCGAACGATGAGAAAAAAGGTCTTGGTGGTGTATTTTCTTGCCAGACGTGCAAGGATTTCGTCGTCAAGATACTATCAAATCTCTTGACAAGTGGCGATGGGAGGATTATAATAACCGGCGAAAGTGAGGAAGATATGACCCTGCGAAGGATTTTCCTATCACACGAGCCGGTTTTGCGACAGGTCGCCAGGCCGGTGACCCGTTTTGATGACACCCTGCAGACGTTGATCGACGACATGTTGGACACGATGCGCGCTGCGCCGGGCGTGGGCCTGGCTGCGCCGCAGGTGGGCCAGAGCCTGCGCCTTTTTGTGGCCGAGTGGCCTGAGGACGAGCAAAACCCAGACAGTCTCAGATCGTACGTGCTGGCCAACCCGGTTCTGATGTGGGCCGGCGAGGAAGAGGCAGAGGCCGAGGAGGGCTGCCTCTCGGTGCCCGGCTACGTGGGTGATGTGTGGCGCGCCACCGAGATCCTGGTCAAGGGCAGAGATCGTTACGGGAAAAAGGTGCGCATAAAAGCGACCGGCTGGCTGGCCCGCATCTTTCAGCACGAGATGGATCACCTGGAGGGTATTCTGTTCATCGACCGCGTCGATAGCCCGGAAAAGATTCGGCCGGTATTGCCCGGTGAAGAGGAAAAGGCCGAGCTGGAAGCCGCCGGACGGCCCACGGTCAGGGCGTAGCGGCATCGGCATACGCGCCAAAAAATCGAGCCACGGCGACTGTCAGTCGCCGTGGCTTTTTCGTCTGTCCTGAAGGGCAAAACCCCTCACGAGCTGGCCCTGGCCTGGTCGATAGCCCAACGGGCAGTGCCACTCAACAAGACCAGCGCACCGATCCCACCGCCGATGACCACGGGCAGCGGGTCGTTGAGCTTGAACAGCCACACGCACACGGCGTAGACGATGGCCCCTCAGACCACCGATCCGATCAGCGTTCCCAACAACTTGAGCATCGTATTCTCCTTTTTCAAAGCTGCCAGTCTTGGCGCGCATCTGTCCTCTATACGCAGTCCTGTGGCGAGGGTTGTGCGTCAGGGTGTGATGGTCTCTTTGGCCTCTCCCCTGGTGACGGCCAGCATGCACAGAATGGCCAGGGCAAAAAAGGCCGGCGCGACGACAAAGATCAGGTTATAGTTGGAATTGGCCGCTTCCACGATCCAGCCGTTGAGGATGGGCCCCACCACGGCGGCCAGTGTGCCGGCCACGTAATAGAGCCCGGTGTAGGTGCCCAGCACTTTTTCGGACGGAGAAATGTCCACCACCATCGGCAGCGAGTTGATGTTGACCAGCGACCAGGCCATGCCGCCCAGCGCCAGGGCCGTCACCGCCACGTAGAGATTGGGCAGGAAAAAGACCAGCAGCAGCAGCGCGCCAAAGATCACCAGCCCCACCAGGATAGTGCGCCGCCGGCCAAAACGGGTGGCGATGTAGCCGCTGGGAATGGAGAACAGAATAAAGGTGACAAAGGCCACGCTGAAAATCAGCCCCGCCGTGTCTTCGGCCACGCCCAGCACCGAGACGCCATAAGAGCTGAAAAAGGTCTCGATGGCGTTATAACCCACGAACCAGAAAAAGATGGCCAGAATCAGCATGCCCAGGCTGCGGGCGTTCTCGCGGGGCAGGCCGCGCAGCCCGTCAAAGAGATGGCGTAGCCCCGCCCTCTCTTGACTGCTGGCCGCCGACTCGACCAGCTCTTTCGGCTCTCGGACATAGATCAGCAGCACGATCACCGCGATCAGCGTGATGGCCCCGCCCACCCAAAAGGGCAGCGGGTTGTAGATTTTGTAGAGCAGCCCGCCGGCCAGAAAAGCCAGCACGCCGCCCAGGCCGCCCATCAGGTTGATGACGCCGTTGGCCTTGCTGCGCAGCGGCGAGGGGGTGAGATCGGGCATGAGGGCGATGACCGGCGTGCGAAAGACGGCCATGGCCAGCAACATCAGGCCGGCCGCGCCGATGAACAGAGCAAAGGGGCTGGTGAGTTCACTCAACTGGCCGCTCAGGTTCTCCGGGATGAGCATGGGCGCCACCGGGATGAGCGCAAAAGCGATGACGGCCACGGGCGTGGCGGCCACGATGAAGGGCATGCGCCGGCCCAGGCGGGTGTGGGTGCGGTCGCTCCACATGCCCACCAGCGGCTGGATGAAAAAGGCAACGATGTTGTCCAGCGTCATGATAAAGCCGGTCATGGCCGGACCCAGGCCAAAGCCCAACGTGCGGGCGGCGCGGTCGGCGTCGAAGGCCGGATTCCCGGCCTGGAGGTAGATGGGCACGTAGGTGTTGTAGAGCACCCACATCAGACTGATGCCGAAAAAACCAAAACCGATGAAAAAGGTCTTCTTCCAATCGAGTTTCAAGGTGATCCTCCTTGGTCTTGTTGGAACCCCAACTCGTCAGCGAAGCCAACCGTTCTGCGTTCTCTTATCGCCAGGCCAGGCTGGCCGAGATGCTGCCGCTGATGAAATTGCCTCTGGCGTCTGTGCCGCTCCAACTGATGGTCACGATGCCGCCTTGCAGATCCGGATCGTCGTCGGGCCGGGTGCGCACCCAGGAGGTGTATTGGCCCGTGCCGCGGGCCGGAACGTTGATGACACGGTCGAACCACTCGGAGGCGCCCACCACCCAGACGGTGCCTTGGCGATCTGTGTAGCGCTGGCCGATGCGTTCGATGGTCACCGCAATGCCGTTGGTCTCTTTAAAGGTGACGGCGTAATCCCATATGCAGCCGGCGGTATCCCAGGGGGTGCAGGGCACGGGGTCGGGGATGGAGGCGGTGATGACCGCCGGCCCAACCGGCTCGGGTGTGGGCGTGGCGGTGGGGGGAACGGGCGTAAAGGTGGGCGTGAGTGTCGGGGTGGGGGTGACGGTCGGCGTGGCCGTGGCT
>JBMOMT010000028.1:0-2079 GCA_049324835.1 Chloroflexota bacterium
TCCAACTTCAGCCTCGGTGTTTTTGGTGACAATGGCAACGCCGTTGGCTCCTTGCTTCGCTCCAACCAGACTATCACCTACATCTCGCCCTCGCTGGCAGGTCTGACGGTACGCGCCGACTATTCCTTCAACACTGGCGCCGCAACTGCCCCGATCAACACCGCAGGCAATAAGCCGACTCTGCTGTCACTCGACGGCAACTATGCCTTCGGAAATGTGGCAACCGTCGGCGCTAACTACACCAAGGTGAACAACCTCACGGGCACCAATAGCGACGGCGCCTACAAGGTGTGGCAACTGTTCGGCTCCTACAACGTAGGCATCGCCAACCTGATGGCCATTTACGAACGCGGCACGGCTGATTACTACAGCGGTCACGATTCGTCTTGGCTGATCGGCGCCAACGCGCCCGTCGGCGCCGGTAACGTCATGGTGTCCTACGGCCAGTACGGCAACTCGCTGTCAGCAGCCGGCACCAGCATGAGCACCTCGACTGCCAAGCAGTATGCCATCGGTTACAGCTACAACCTGTCCAAGCGCACCATGCTGTACACCTCGTACGCCCACATCAACAACGATGCCGCTGTCGCTGGTAGCCGCGCGGGTACGGCGCTTGCTGTCAACACGGCAACCAATGGGAACTTGGGCGTCACTGGCCAAGGCTCCAGCGGCTTCGCCGTGGGCATCCTGCATTCGTTCTGATCGGGTTGGTCGATCAGACTTGCTGATTGCCTGAATGCCCAGTTCTCCTGCCGGGGTGCAGGCGGACACTTAAGAACTTACAGCCCGCTCGCGGGCTGTTTTTGTTGTTGTTGGGCAACAAAACCTTGAGGTAATTGCTCTTGCCATATGCATCACCGCTGATGCACTGCTAAATTGTTGAAGTCTCGGAAGCGGAATGCTTTAGGTCTGCGACGAGCTGGGCACAGCAGAGCAAAACTCTGTCGCCCGTCTCTTTACCGGCTTGTCTCAAGTCGGCCCTTTACAACCTGGAGATGCTCAATGAAAAAATCACTACTCGCCCTCGCCGTCATCGGCGCCTTCACCGGCTCCGCTTTTGCTGCTGACAGCAGCGTTCAGCTGTACGGCATCATCGACATGGGCGTTGCCCATTACACCGGCGTCAAACCTTCGGCTGGCACGGGTACCGCCAGCTTCACCGGCCTGCAGTCCGGCATCCAGTCGCCTTCCCGTATCGGCCTGAAGGGTAAGGAAGATCTGGGCGGCGGTCTGAGCGCCATTTTCAACGCTGAGACCGGCTTCTGCGCAGCGGGCACCAACGTCACTGGAGGTAACTCCAGCGGCTACTGCTCGGGCGGCGGCTTCATGCAGCGCCAGTCTTATGTCGGCCTGACCGGCAGCTTCGGTACCGTCGTGGGTGGTCGTCTGTACAACCCGGCGTATAACAACCAAGTCGCCATCGATCCGTTCGGCTATGGCCTGACCGGCAGCATCGGCAACACCTCGCTGCTGGCACAAAACGGCGTGGCAAACCTGTCGCGCGCTGACCAAACCCTAGCTTACATTACGCCGAATTTCTCGGGCTTCAATGCCACTTTGGCCTACACGTTCAACGTGGGTTCAGCTACACAGCCCATCAACACCGCTGGCAGCACCAGCCGTGCCTACTGGCTGAGCGGTAACTACAACAACGGCCCGATCACCGCTGGCGTGGATTACTCGCAGATCAGCAACGGCCAGAACTTTACTGCTCTGTCCGCACTGACTGGCTCGCCGAAAATCAAGATGTACGACATCTTCGGTGGCTATGACTTCGGCATCGCCAAGGTCGTTGGTCTGTACTCCAACCTGAAGGTGGATAGCATTTCTGGCAGCCAGAAACAGTGGATGCTGGGCGCTACCGTGCCGGTTGGTCCGGGCGCCATCCTGGCCTCGTACAGCGTGTACAAGAACCAAATGGCTGGTGGTTCTGCGCAAGCCAAACAGGCCGCGATTGGTTACACCTACTCTCTGTCCAAGCGCACCAACCTGTACACCTCGTATTCGCATATCAGCAACAGCAATGGCGCTGCCATCGTTGCCAACAGCAATGCGAGCACCAACCCGGGTGTTGCCAAC
>JBMOMT010000029.1:0-15658 GCA_049324835.1 Chloroflexota bacterium
AAAATATAAATTCCCGTGTCACCCTGAGCGAAGCGAAGGGTCTCGTTCTACTCAAACGGGATTCTTCGCGCCCTTACAGGCGCTCAGAATGACAGTGGCGGAAGTTATTCTTTTACAGACCCTTACGTCTCGCTGCGGCGGCAGATCGCCGCGCTCTATGCCGGGTCCATCGACGGCTGCGATTATCTGATCCCCCAAAGAAAACCATCACCCATTTCAAGGGTTAGGGAGGGAGACATGGAATACCGGTCTTTGGGCCACACCGATCTGCGGGTCAGCTCGATTGGCCTGGGCAGCGCGACCTTTGGCCGCGAGATCGATCAGGCGACCTCTTTTGAGGTGATGGATCACGCTCTGGCGCGGGGCATCAACCTGATCGACACCGCCGAGATTTACGGCGCGGGCCGCGCTGAGGAGGTGGTGGGCCACTGGCTGGCCGACCGCGGCGCGCGAGATAAAATCGTGCTGGCGACCAAGGTCCACGCGCCCCTCACCCGCGAGCACATCCTCACCTCCGCCGCCGCCAGCCTGCAGCGCCTCCAGACCGGGTGCGTCGATCTGTTCCAGCTTCACCTGTGGGACGCCGACGTGCCCCTGGAAGAGACGCTGCAAGCCCTGCAAACATTGATCCAGCGGGGCATGGCGCGCCACGTGGGCTGCAGCAATTTCACCGCTGCGCAACTGCGCCGGGCGCTGGACCTGCAAGAGCGCAACGGCTGGGCGCGTATGGCCTCGGTGCAGCCCAACTATAACCTGGTGGTGCGCGACATCGAGGCCGAACTGCTGCCGCTCTGCGCCGCGCAAAAGGTGGGCGTGATCTCGTACAGCCCGCTGGCCGGCGGCTTTTTGACCGGCAAATACCACCAAGGAGGCGGCATCCCCCAGGGCACCCGCATGGACGTGGTGCCACTCATGCAAAAGCTCTATTTTCACCCCGATGGCTTTCGTATCATGGAAGGGCTGCGGGCCAAAGCCGCCGAACTGGGCGCTACCATGATCCAGTTGGCGCTGGCCTGGGCCATGAGCCAGCCGGGCATCACCACGGTGCTGGCCGGCGCGCGCCACACCCGGCACGTGGATCAGGCCTTTGAAGCCGAGGCCATGAATCTATCGCCCGCGCTGCGAGCGGAACTCGACGATCTATAACACCAGAATGACAGGAGACAACATGTTGAAACTCACAGGCATCATGCCCGCACTGCTCACACCCTTTGACCGGGAGGGCAACGTCAATCCGGCCATGATCCGCGACTTGATCGAGTTCCAACTGGCGCACGGCGTGTCCGGCTTTTACGTCACCGGCAGCACCGGCGAAGGACTGCTGCTCTCCGAGGCCGAGCGTAAGCTGGTCGTCGAAACGGCCGTCGATCAGGTGCGGGGCCGCGCGCCGGTGGTGGCCCACGTCGGCGCCATCGGCACCCGCTCGGCCCGCGCTCTGGCCGTCCAGGCGCAGGAGGCCGGGGCCGATGCCATCAGCTCCATCCCGCCCATCTACTATCACGTCGGAGCGGAGGGCATCCGCCAGTACTATGCCCAGGTGGCCGGCGCCTCCAGCCTGCCCTTTTACGTCTACAACATCCCCGCCACCACCGGCGTCGACGTCAGCGTCGATATCATGCGCGATCTCGTCGCCGCCCTGCCCACCCTGCGAGGCATAAAATACACCTCGCACAATTTCTTCGAGATGCGCAAACTCATCGAGCTGGAGGGCGGCTGCCTCAACGTGGTCTCTGGCCCAGACGAGATGATGATCGCCGGCCAGGCCATGGGCGCCGACGGCGCTATCGGCACCACCTACAACATTCTGCCGCGCCTCTTTGTGCAGGCCTACCAGGCCATCAACGCCGGCGATCTGGCCCGGGCGCGCGAGCTTCAAGCCCAGGGCAACCGGGTGATCGCTGTCTTTCAAAAATTCCCTGCCCTGTCGGCGGTGAAGGAAATGATGCGCCTCATCGGCTTTGACTGCGGCGCGGCGCGGTCGCCCAACCTGCCGCTGACTGAGGCGCAGAGAGGCCAGGTGCGAGAAATTCTCCAGGAGATCGATTTCTTTGCCTTTGCCGACAGGGGGTGAGGCCCATGCGTTTTGATCCATTACACAATCACAGCCGAACTTGTGATGCGCCTGGCCCATCTCGTTACGTATCTCGCTGTCTGAGAAAAATCGAGGGGACAAGCCTTGCGCAGGTTTACAAAAAACCTGCGCAAGGCTCTATAAAATTCGAACGGAAAGGACACATACACGATGACAGAACACTCGCGCGCCAAACAACTGGAGCTGAAACCCAACCGCGTGCTGGCGCGCATCCGCGCCGGCAAATATGTGCTGTGCGGCAATATTACACCCTATGCCTCGCCCAAGATCCCCGAGATGATGGGCCTCATCGGCTTCGACTGCGTCTGGATCGACATGGAGCACCAGGATTACTCGTACGATCAGGTCTTTAACCAGTGCCTGGCCTCGCGGGCCAGCGGCATGGAGCCGATGATCCGGGTGCGCAAAGAGGGCGATCATTCCTTCTTTCGCGTCTTTGAGGCCGGGGCCACGGGCATCATGGTGCCGCACATCCGCAGCCGACAGGAGGCCGAGTGGGCGCTCAAGTTCTGCCGCTTTGCGCCGGTGGGCCTGCGCGGCATGGACGGCGTGGAAGCGGCGGCCAAATACAGCCTGGTGCCGATGGACGCATACATGGCCTGGACACTGCGCGAGACCTTTGTGCTCTTTCAGGTCGAAGACCGGGAAACGCTGGACATCATCGACGACATCGCCCGCATGGAGGGGCTGGACGGCCTGTTCTTTGGCCCCGGCGACATGTCACAATCGCTGGGCGTGCCGCTGCAATTCGATCACCCGCAAATGATCGAGGCGCGCAAGTTGATCGGCGCTACGGCCCAAAAGCACGGCAAGTTTTGGGGCATGCCGGTGGGTAACGCCAAACAGGCGGCCCGGCTCTACGAGGAAGAAGGGGCCCAGTTTTTCGCCTGCGGCGCGGCCATCATCATCCTGCGCGACGGCTACCAGGCCATCCGCGAGGATTTCGATCACGAGCTGGGAGGCTAGAACGGCGACAAGACCAAAGCGATGGCAGTGGCCTACGCCGATGCCAGAGCTTACGAGGACAGACTCGACGCCGTCTGCCCCGGTCGATGTCAGAAGCGCCCCAGCACGCTGCCCGGTCGCGCCTGGGTGTGCTGGCCGTCGTGCACCACCAGCCGGCCATTGACGATGATGTGCGGCATGCCCACAGGATATTGGTGCGGCTCCGAGTAGGTCGCCCGGTCGGCTACCGTTTGCGGGTCCAAGACCACCAGATCGGCTTTGAAACCCTTTTTCAGCAGGCCGCGGTCTGTCCAGCAAAGCTGTCTGGCCGCCAGGCCACTCATCTTCCAGATGGCCTGCTCCAGCGAGATCACCTGTTGTTCGCGCACGTAGCGGCCCAGCACGCGAGGATAGGTGCCGAAATTACGCGGGTGAGGTTTGCCCTGGCTCATGGGCCCCTCCACGGCCAGCCCAACACCATCGGTGCCGATCATCATCATGGGATGGCGCAACTGGTGGTGGAGGTTTTCCTCGGCCATCATAAACAGAACCATGCTCATGTCGCCCTCGGTTTCCAGCAAGGCGTCGAAAATCCAGTCGTAAGGCGATTTGTCCACCGCTGCAGACAGCTCGGCAACCGTGCGCCCTTCGTAGGCCCGGTTCTTGGGCGAGCCGCTGATCAGCACCCCATCCCACTCGACGATGCGGAAAAAGCCGGTCGTCTGCATATCGGCGATCATTTTCTTACGCGTTGGAGCATCCATCAGGCGTTGCGCAATGACCTCCTTGCCCCCCTCCTGGGCCCACTCGGGCAGGATGGCCACCAGACCGGTGCCGCCCGCCAGGTAGGGATACATATCGGCCGCCACGTCCAGCCCTTCGACGCGGGCCTGATCGATCAGCTCCAGGGCGGCGGCGGCTTTGCCCCAGTTGTCTCGCCCGGCAGCCTTAAAGTGGCTCACCTGCACTGCCGTGCCGCTCTCCTGGCCGATGCGAATGGCCTCGGCTACCGCTTCCAGCAGCGTATCCCCCTCGCCGCGGATGTGACTGAAATAAAAACCGTGCCGCTCGCCCGCCGGTCTGACGACCTCGATCAACTCTTCCGTGGAGGCGTAGGAGCCTGGCGGGTAGATGAGACCGGTGCTCACCCCAACCGCGCCCTCGTCCATGGCCTGGATCACCTCGGCCTGCATGCGGCGGATTTGCTCCGCGCTGGGTGAAGCGGCCGAAAAGGCCATCACCGCCGAACGCACCATGCCCTGGCCCACCAGTGGCACCACGTTGACCGACGTACCGATGCGTCGCAAATAGTCCAGATAACTGCCAAAAGTGGACCACTCTTGCCACGGCAGTGGATTCTCTTCGCTGTCCATCATCTCCACCACCTGCTGGCGGGTCTCGGGCAGCAACGGGGCCGGCGAGGCCCCGCATTGGCCCATCACCACGGTGGTGATGCCCTGATGAACCAGGCTCTCCGCCGTGGGCAGAATGGGCAACGTCAGATCGGCGTGGGAGTGCATGTCCACAAAACCAGGGGTCACCACCTGCCCGGCGGCGTCGATCACCACCCTGGCCTGAGCAGCCTCCAGCGCGCCCACCTCCGCAATACGATCTCCCTCCACGGCCACGTCGGCGCGGAAACGCGGCCCACCAGAGCCATCGATCACCTGAGCGTTTTTGATCAGAATGTCCAGCATTTCATCCCCCTTTACGGTCTTGTCAGCCAAAAAGGCTAAAATGAAGCGGTGATTCTTTCCTTTGCCTTCAACATGTGCTCCTGTGTCTGGCGCTCGGCCTCGGCAGCGGCTCGATTCTTGAAAGCGGCGATGATCTGACGATGTTCCGCAAGAGAGGCGGCCGCGCTCTCTTCGCGCTGCCAGGCCACGTAACCAAAGCGGGTAGCCAGCCGGTGCAGGCGGACGATCGAATCGGCCAGGTAACGGTTGCCCGTGGCCTGGGCAACGGTGCAGTGAAACTCGTAATCCAACTGCGCCACGCTGGAGAAATCGCCCTGCTGGCTGAGCCTTTCGGCTCTGTCGACCAACGCTTCCAGGTGGGCCAGTTGCTTCTCTGAAATCCGTTCGGCTGCCAGGCGCGCCGAAAAGCCCTCCACCAGCACCAGCGCTTCGATCAGGGCTACAAAGTCAAACACATCCAGACCGGCCACAGCCACGCCCCGTTTGGGCACCGGCGCCAGCAGATATTCCTGCGCCAGCCGTTGGATCGCTTCACGCAGCGGCGTGCGACCGCAGCCCAGCAGCTTCATCAAATACGATTCGCTGACCATCGTTCCGGGCGCAAGCTCCAGACTGATGATCATCCGTCGTAGTTTTTCTTCGACCTGATCGCTCTTGCGGGGTAATGCCGGTTCTTCGGCCATCGTACCAACCCCTTCCCAGCCAGTCGGCCGCACCGCAGCCGGTCGGCCGCACCGCAGCCGGTTGGCCGCACCGCAGCCGGTCGGCGCGGTTTTTACAGATACGGCTTGATACGGCGAGCCGCGCTGCGATAGGCCTCACCCAAGCGCTCGACATCGGCCGCCGTGTGGGCCTCTGTGACCGAGCCCAGGCCATGCACCACGTGGACATCCTCCAGCAGCAGCGCCAGTTGCAACACCGTTTCCCCCAGCTCGATGTCACACACCGCCGGATTGTGCGTCTCGCCTGGGCTGCAGGGCTGGCAGCCCGCTTCGTAGGGAAAAAGCAGCATGTTGAGCGAGCTATCGGGCAGCGCATCGTTGCCATAGCCGGTGCAGCGGGCATAGATGCCCTCGTCGGCAAAAGCCTGCTCCACCACCCGGTGCACCATCTGACCCAGATTGATCAGATGGCCATACACCCGATCCTCGTGCGCCACCAGATAGGTCATCGACACTCTGGCCGCCAACAGCGAGGCCGGATGCGCCGAATAGGTGCCGCCGGAGAACTTGACCACCGTCCCTCTTTCTCGCCCCACCAGGGCCATAACATCGGCCCGGCCGGCCACGGCGCTCAACGGCATGCCCCCACCGATGGCCTTGCCAAACGTGGCCAGGTCGGGCTGGACGCCAAAGAGAGCGCCGGCGTCACCGGCGCGAAAACGAAAGCCCGAGATGACCTCATCCAGAATGAGCAGCGCGCCATAGTGGTGCGTCAACTCGCGGGCCGTCTGGATGTATGCCCGCGAGGCAGGCATAAAGCCGCCGGCGCCGATGAACGGTTCGACGATGAAACAGGCCACCTGGTCGCCGTATTGCCTGAAATGATCCCGCAACATGTCCGGATCGTTAAAGCGGGTGACGACCACCTGCTCGGTCATGGCCGCCGGCAGTCCGGCCGAGTCCACGTGCTGAAAACTGCCGTCGCCCTGGCTCTTGAAACCCACCCCCTTGAGGCCCCACGGCTGCGCGCCGTGCCAGCCGCCGCCCACCTTCATCACCAGCTCGCGCCCGGTGTGGGCCCGGGCCAACAAAATGGCATACATGGTGGCCAGAGCGCCGCTGGTGGTGAAACGCACCCGCTCGGCGCCGGTGCGCTGGCAGAGGATCTCGGCCACCTCCACCTGCAACTGATCGGTGAAACCGGTTTGTAACCCCCAACGCCCATCGAGCGCGCGCGCCAGTTCAGAGGTGATCACCTCCGGATTGTGGCCCATGACGTTGGCGTGATGGCCCTGCCAGAAATCCAGGATGTCGTGGCCGTCTTCGTCCCGCAACCAGGCCCCCTGGGCAGAGACGATCCGGGGTGGAAAGGGCCGGATGAGGCGCAGCGCGTGGCTGCCGCCATCGACCAGACACTTTTTGGCCCGGTCGTTCAGAGCCGCGGATGTGGGCGAATGTCGCGTAAAAGCCGCCGCCATCTCGGCCAGCAAAGCCGTGTAATCCCGTTTCTTCATAAAAACCTCCCGCCGTGCAGAATAAAAACCTCGACTCAGACCATCATATCGGCGGCGCGGGCAAAAAGCCCCGCCGAACCGCCGGTGTGCCAGAACAGGATCGTCTCATCGGCGCGGTAGAGGCCGTGGCGCAGACGCTCGACAAAGGCGGCCAGGGCGCGCCCGGTGTAGATCGGATCCACGATGATGCCCTCGGTGCGGGCCAGCAGACGGATCGCCTCACGCTCGGCGGCAGTGATGGCGCCGTAACGGTGGGTGCCGCAGGCATCGATCAGAATAAAATCCTCGTCGGCAAAATCCAACGACAGGCCCAGGTAGGCAGCCGTTTCCCTCGCCAACTGCTCGACCTTTTGCCGGATGCCGGGGATGGCCTGGTTGTTCATGCCCTCCAGTTGCGCCTCCAGCCTCAAGGCCTTGAGGCCCACCAGCAGACCGGCGTACGTTCCACCGGAACCACAGGTCACCACGATACGATCCACACGCTGGCCCTGTTCCTTCAACTGGAGCGCCAACTCTTCGACCGCAGCCACGTAACCGGCAGAGCCGATCGTGTCCGAAGCGCCCACGGGGACGACGTACAGCCGTGCGCCTTCGGCCCGCAGGGCGTCTGCTTCCTGGGCCAGCGCTTCGTTCCAGCCCCGATCTCCACCCCAACGGATCTCGGCGCCCAGCAAGTCCATGAGCAGCAGGTTGCCGTTCCACCCGGCGCGCGGCGGCGGGTAACCGCCCAGCACCACCACGCAGCGCAGTCCGAGCCTGGCCGCGGCGGCAGCCGTCTGCCGACAGTGATTCGATTGCTGGCCGGCGGCCGTGATGACCGTATCGGCCCCCTGGCTCAACACGTGGCCCAGGGTGAATTCCAGTTTGCGGCTTTTGTTGCCGCCGGTGGCCAGCCCTGTCTGATCGTCGCGTTTGATCAGCAGGCGCGGCGCATCCCCCAACGCCTGTCGCAGGCGCGGCATCTCTTCCAGGGGCGTGGGCAACTGGGCCAGCGCGACCCGTGGCAAATGATCGGTCAACACGATCTCATTCCTCCTTTGAGTTGGCGGCGAACGCCGTCTCGATGCCCAGCACGTAACGGTTCATCCAGGCCAGCAGCGCCTCGTTCTGTGCGCGGCGCAGAATCGGCGCCCCGGCAATCGAGCCGACGTGTGGACTGCCCGGCAGGCGCAACATCTCGACCGTGCAGCCGTTGGCCTTGAGCACGGTGTAAAACTGCTCCGATTGTTCCGCCGGACAGCGCCAATCGTGCTCGCCCTGCACCAGCAGCGTGGGTGTGGTGCAGCGATGGGCGTAGGTGATGGGCGAACAGCGCCGGTAAACCTCCGGCATCTCGTGGGGATGTCCGCCCAGTTCCCTGACGGCGAACCTGACGCCGATGTCGCTGACGCCGTAAAAGCTCTGCCAGTTGGTCACCGGATTCTCCGGCACGGCAGCTTTGAAACGATCCGTCTGGCCCACGATCCAACACGAGAGGTTGCCGCCGCCGGAAAGGCCACAGCAGCCCAGGCGCTCCGGATCGGCGAGGCCCTTTTCGATGGCGTGATCGACACCGGCCATCAGGTCCTGGTAGTCCAGATTGCCCCAATCGCCAACGATCTGGGTGCTAAAGGCGTTGCCATAGCCGGTGGACGCGCGCTGGTTGATAAACAGCACGGCGTAACCCGCACCGGCCAGCATCTGAAAGTCAAAAGAGAACAGGTGCCCAAAGGCCGAGTGTGGCCCGCCGTGGATGTACAGGATCGTCGGATGCGGTGCCTGGCCCTGCGCCGGCAGCATGATCCAGCCCTCTACCTGAACGCCGTCACTGCCAGGAAAACACAGGTGCTCCACCACAGGCAGCGCCCACTCGGCGATCAGATCGGCATTGAGATGGGTCAGACGGCGCTCGTCTGCCCCTTCCAGATCGCTGAGGTACAGATCGGTGGGGTTGTGTAACGTGCTGACCAGGTAAAGCAGGCGACCGGCCCGCATATCCTGCGGCACGCAGGCGCGCTCGCCGCCCAGCACCGGCAGGCATCTCTGCGGCCCGCTCAACGCGATGCGATAAATCTGGACGGCGCCGCCATCCTGCACCTGCACGTAGGCCGCCCGGCCATCTTGCGGCATCAGAATTCGCGGTGCGCGCACCGACATCACCGGCATGTCCGGCTGTATCGCGCCCCCCACCTGCCGATCCAGCCCGGCTGTGCGGCACTGCGGCTCGCCGCCGCCACCCTCGACGACCCAGAGATCGTTTTGGCTGCCAATGGGCCGTTCGGCGGGCACACCGACAAAGGCCACCCGCTTGCTATCGGGCGTCCAGGCTGCCGAGAGGATCTCGCCCCAACCGGCCACAATCTGTCGCACCTGGCCCTCCAGATCGACCGCTCGCAGATCCGGGTACGTGCGATGTGAATCGGGAAACAGAGCGGCGAGGAACAGGATCTCGCGGCCATCCGGCGACCAGACGAGCCCACTTTTTTGGCAGGGTTCGTCGGTCAGCCGCCGTGGCTCGCCGCCCTCCACGGCGATGAGGTAAATGTCCTGCCAGGCGTTTTGCAGGTAACCCAGCCCATCAAAACGATAAATGTGTCGCGAAAGGCGGTAGGGCATGGCAGCGTCTGGCGGCTCTGCTTCTGGCCCGGCAGTAAAGGCCACAAACTTGCCATCGGGCGACCATTCCGGCCCGCCGCCCACGCCCTGTTTCATGGCCGTCAGCGGGCGCGCCTCACCGCCATCCACCGCGATGAGATAGAGCTGGGGTTTTTTATCGCGGGTCGAGAGAAATGCGATGTGCCGGCCGTCGGGCGACCAGCGAGGGTTGGTATCGCTGGCGGTTCCGGCGGTGAGCTGGCGCGTTTTGCCCGTCGCCAGCGAGAGGAGCCAGATGGCGGTGCGCTCTTGGGGCGGCTCGTTTTCTGTCTCGACACGAGCGACCGTATAGGCCACCGTCTGGCCGTCCGGAGCAAGTTGGCCGTCCTGGAGAAATCCAAGACGAAACAGATCGTCCGGTTGAACGGCGCGGAGTCTTGGGTTTTTGCCCACGATGTCCCTCCCGGTCTGTTCAGGCAGTGCGCCTGACAAAAAGGATATTTCGCGCCCGATCGCAGCTCAGGCGCATGGTCGAGACCTGGCCAACCGCATCACGCTCAAAGTGAAGCGTCAGTTGATCGTGCCAGAACATGTCACGATAACCCGGCTTGAGTGGTTCCTCTGAAGCGCCGCGGTACACGAGATGGAGCCGGCCATCCTTCACCACGATGTGATGGGTAACGTCCAGCTCGGCGCTGTGGTATGCGCCGACATACGCCTCCAATTGAGCGCCACCGACAGCGACGACCGCGACAGCCTCCAACGTGTCGGGCGGCGACTCACCCTCACTCAGCCGGATGAGCCAGGGATTTTGAGGTTGCTCCTCCTCTGCGGCGACGCACTTGTGCTCGAAAACGAGGCGCACCGCATAGGCCGGCTCCTCGGCCCGAAACTCGGTGGGGCTGACGGGCACGAGTCCCAGGCGTTGATCCCACATACCGGCCACCAGTTTATCGTCCTCCAGGGCCAGTTCGAGGACCGCATCGCTGGCAGGGCTGTGATACACACCCACCTTGTCGGCCACATCCTCTGCCGCAAGCTGGCAGTCCTCGGTTTCGGCGGGCGTCGTCCGCCCGGCCCACTCCCGACCGAGCAAGCCGGCCAGGCAGAGATCGGCCACCTTTTTCGCCAGCCAGGTCGGCTCGAAGGTGCTCAGGTTGGCCAGACAGATCACCGACAGCGCCTGTTGCGGGAAACGGATCATCTCTGCCCGAAAGCCCACAAAAGCGCCGCCGTGGCTGACCATCGTCAGCCCTCTGTGATTGCTGACCTCCAAACCAAAGGCGTAATCGAGCTGGCGACCGTCGTTGAGCCGGCCGGGCGCCAAAAGCTGCTGGATGAGCGCCTGCCCGCCCTGGCCCAGCCGGTTGTGGTAAAAATTCCTGTCCCACAGCAGCAGGTCCTCTACCGTGGTGAAAAGACCACCATCACCCACCATGTCCAGAGTGGTCATACAGATGCGGAAACCACCCTCGCCGTGGGGTGTGTATCCGGCCGCCCGGTTTTTGACGATCTCGGTGTGATCGTCGTGAAAGTGGGTGTGCGCCATGCCCAGCGGCCCAAAGATGTTCTCCTGGGCATACTGGCGCAGTGTCTGGCCACTGACCCGCTGCACGATCGCGCCCAGCAGATAATAGCCCGAGTTGCTGTAGAGATACTGCTCACCCGGCGCAAAGTTGAGCCCTTTTTGCCGGCCGATCATCTCGACAGCCTCATCGTTGGTGAAAAAATCGTCGTCGCGCATGCCGGCCAGACTCATCAGGCTCAGGTAATCGCGGATGCCGCTGGTGTGATGCACGAGATGCCGCAGCGTGATGGGTCGCTCGTAAGGCGGCATCTGTGGCAGAAAAGTGCGGATGTCATCGTCCAGCGTCAGTTTTTCCTGCCCGGCCAGCAAGACGATGCAGGCCGCAACGAATTGTTTAGAGGTCGAGGCGATGCGAAAAACGGTGCGGGGTGAAATGGGGATATCGTGCTCCAGGTTGGCCATGCCGTAACCGCGCGCATAGACCAACTCGCCGTTCCAGATGACGCCCAGCGCGCAGCCCGGTGAATCGGGCCTGGCCCACGGGGCAAACAGCCCATCGATCTCGTCGGTGGGAAAAATCATCCGGTCACCTCCTCTGCGGTCAGAAGAAAAGGCCTGGGCAAACCATAACCAACTGATAGAACTGCTCACCCTGCCGCAGGCTCTTGTAGGAGCCGTGTCTCTGCTGACGCAATTTGTCGATTCACCAGCGTCCAGTTGGCCAGACTGTGGGACAGGATGAACGATTTTGGCCTGCGGGAGGGTAGGCTGGGCAGTTACAACTGATATACCATCAATATCTGATCGAGATGCGGCTGGTATATTATAATCGAAAGGAGAACAACGATCAAGTTGTCTGGCGATACGAATGGGTGTATGATACGGACGGTTATTCGGCCAACTGGAAACGCCACACCGTGACCCGGGCCAGACCTTGCTCCAACACCTGCTGCCGGTGCGTCTGAAGCCAGCGTAACACCAGATGGCGTTCATCCCACATTTCCATCTCGGTGCCGATCAACCACACCGTCTGTCGGTCGTCGATGAGGGCCTGCATCTGCCGATCCGCTTCAGTTTCGTCCATCAAATAGTAACCAGTCTGATCGCGGTGGTTGGTGTACAATCCTTCGGCGGCATCAAAGGGCTGGGGATAATAGTACTCAAAGGTGTAGCGGCCATAGGGAATCTGAAAGACGATCAAGTCGCCGGGTCGGTAACCCTCCGCCACCAGGCGCGCCGCGCTACGAAAATCGGACTTGATGACATGGGTGGTTTGCACCCACCAACCCTGGAGCACAAAGACGACGAGCAGCACCGCCGCTGCGATTTGCGCCGGTCGCCAGCGTGAACCGATGGCCGCCAGCCCGCGCGCCAGCAGCAGCGCGTAGGCCGGCGCCACGTAGACGAGATAACGATCGGTAAAGATGGGCATACCCAACGAGATCAGATAGACGGCCAGCACCGGCAAGACGAGCCACGAGACCAGTTGGAGCACGCTGCGGTAACCACCTTGAAAAGGTAATACCACACCACTCAACAGCAGAAACAGAAACAGGCCCCTCGAAACAGGCTCCCAGGGTGTCGCCACACCTCGGCTGAAGGCCAAAAAGAGAATCTGCACCATGTGCGGCAAAGAGTAAAAGAGGTGGCCGGTCTGAAAGTCGGAAAAAAGGGTGCGCGCCTGCCAGATCGCCAGTGGCAGATAGGGCAGCGTGAGCGCGGCCATGGCCACCAACCAGCCGCGCCAGTATCGCCGGCATCGCTGCCAGCCCCAAACGAACCACAGCGCCTGGGGCAGCAAGATCAACACCGCCAGAACGTGCGTATACATCAGCAGGCTGGTGATCGCTACGTGACCCAGCCACCACTGCCAGCGGCCCTCATCCAGGGCGCGCAGATAAAGGTAGCCAGAGAGTAACCCCAACGCCAGCACCAGGCTGTACATCTTGAGTTCCTGGGCATACCACACCAGGTAAGGTGAAAGGGCTGCCAACGCCGCACCGATGGCAGCCACCGACCGACCGGCCAATCGGCGGCCCACCACCCAGGTGAGCGGCACGGCCAGCACACCAAAAAAGAGAGAGGAATATCGGGCGGCGAACTCGGTCTGGCCCACCAGAGCCAACCAGGGTCGAAGCAGGAGAAAATAGAGCGGCCCATTCCAACCGGGGCGGGTGAAATGGGCCAAAAGCTCTGTCACAGGCGACCGGGCAAAACGAATGGCGTCTGTTTCGTCGCGCCACAGGCTCTGAAACTCCAGGTGCCAGGCGCGCAGCGCAAAGGCCAGCAGCGACAACAGAACCAGCCAGACGAACACTCGCTGCGCTGAGGGGTTGGTGCGTTTGAAATGCCAGGGTGGGTTCTGCCGGATCACGATGCCTGCGTGCGGTTGCGCAATGCGTTGCCGATGTACAACCCGGCGACGGCGGCCAGGACCAGGATGACTCCCACCACGATCCAGCCGACGAAATCGGTGGCCGCCGTTGAACCTTCGGTCGAGGTGAGGTTAGGGGTAGGCAGCCGGCCCTGCGGGGTGGCCGTGGACGGCAAAAGGGGCATCCGTACAAAACCCGCCGTCGGCGATGGTGTATCGATGGGCGCGACCGTAGGGGGCAACGGGGTAGCGGTGACTGTTGCCTCTGTCGGGGTGGCGGTAACTGGTGCTTCTGTCGGGGTGGCAGAGGCTATCGTTTCTGTGGGGGTGGCAGCGGGCGGCACAGGCGAATTGGTGGGTGTGGCAGCAGGCGACGTGGCGGTGGGCGCCAGGGTAGCCGTGGGGGGCGGCGATGTGGGTGTGTTCGCCGGCGATTGAAAGAGCGTCTCCAGCGCCGCCGCACCTATCGGAGTGGTGGCCAAGACAAACAATGCCGCCCCCGCGCTCAACAGCAACAAGATCGAGAGCAGATCGCGGTTCAAATGGCGGAGCAAGGAGACAAATCTGGATTGGTGCATCTGGTCCTCCCACTAGAAAAGGCGTCCACCCATTATATCAGATTGGCCGTTTTTGGCAACTGTATCGTTCTTTCTCAACTTGTGGGACGGCCTGTCGCCTCCACAGCCTTTAGCCCCAATACGGTTCAGTTAAGCGCGCGTCAAGAAGTGCGACGCACTTGGGAAAGTGCATGGCGGCGATAAACCTGCACAAAAAGCGACTCTCGGGCGCGTTGCGTAGCCCACCAAGTGTGTCGCACCTTATCTAAACCGTATTGCCTTTAGCCCTGCTCGAAACGGTTCGTGTCTCTGGATCTTGTGGAAAATCCTTGCCAGATGGTAACTGCTCACCCTCCCGCAGGCTTGGAAGTGGTTTCGAGTAGAAATCGGCCCAAGTATCAAAGCCGGCAAACGATTTCAGTCGGTTTTCCAGCCTGCGGGAGGGTAGGCTGAGCAGTTACGCCAGATGAAACAAAAACCAAAAGGACAACAAGATCGGCAGCTTGCGCCGGGAGGTTGATTTGGGCAAATTGTGGCGTATCATCGGTGGTATCGTTGCCCTGTGCCTGGTCTTGGGGGCTTTGCTGGCGGCGATCGGTTACCACTATGCCAGCCGTGGTTATCCGCGCTACGATGGCAACGTCGCCGTACCGGGCCTGGCATCCCCAGTTCAGATCTACCGCGACCGATGGGGTGTGCCGTACGTTGACGCAGCCAGCGCCGCCGACTTGTTTTTCGCCCAGGGTTACCTGCACGCGCAGGATCGACTGTGGCAGATGGAGTATCAACGGCGCACCGGGCACGGACGCCTGGCCGAGCTGATGGGTGAACCGGCCCTGGAGAGTGATCGTTTTTTCCGCACGATTGGACTGAGCCACGCCGCCGCCCGCGAGTGGCAGTCTTTGGATCAATCCTGCCGCGACGCTCTCCAGGCTTACGCCGCCGGGGTCAATGCCTTCATCGAGAGCCACCGCAGCCGATTGCCGGTCGAGTTCCGACTGCTGGATCACCAGCCGGAGCCGTGGCAGCCGTTGGACAGCCTGGTGTGGGGTGCGACACTCGCCTGGAGCCAGAGCATCGACTGGCGGGCCGAGCTGTTGCGCGCCCGACTCATCGCCACCCTGGGCGAGGCCCGCGCCGCCGAGTTGCTGCCGACCGAACCAGACCACACACCACTCACCCTACCGCCCAACATCTCGGACTATCGCGCCCTGACCCGGTTGTCGCTGCCCGCCACGCCGGACGAAACGTCGTGGGGCGGCAACAGTTGGGGGGTGGCGGGCAGATTGACCACCAGCGGCCATCCCCTCCTGGCCAGCGCCCCCCACACGCCACTCGGCCTGCCATCGCTGTGGTACGAGGTGAGCCTGCACGGCGGCGGCTACGATGTGGCCGGCTTTTCCCTGCCTGGCATGCCGGGTGTGATTCTCGGCCACAATACACACATCGCCTGGGGGCTGACCAACGCTGCGATCGATACCCAAGACCTGTACCTGGAACGTCTTGACCCGGCCGAGCCGCGCCAATACGCCTACCGCGGCGAGTGGCTGAACCTGGAGATACACCAAAAAGAGATCGCCGTCAAAGGCTTAGGACTTACGCAGTTGGATGAAGTGTGATAGAATCAAGGGTATGAACCCAGCAAAATGTGACGAAATGGACTACATTCAGTTCTTGGTTGCGGCGCAGAAGGCCTTCAGCGCAGTGGAAGCCGC
>JBMOMT010000030.1:0-108288 GCA_049324835.1 Chloroflexota bacterium
TCATTCTGAGCGACCAAAGGGAGCGAAGAATCTCGCTTCTGCCCAGGCGATCTCTGAAGTTAAGTGAGATTCTTCGTCGCTCTGCTCCTCAGAATGACGCGCTATGCAAAAGTGTCCGGTAGTGAAACCACAGCATGCGGGCCGTCTAACCGCAAGTTTGACATTTGAGGGCAGATCGGTGACAATTTGCCGTTGGGTGAAACGCTGGCTACCCCATTTGGAGTTTCGTTGCCTCAGCAGCCTGGAGACCCACGATTTGTCCACTAGACGTTCTGGCCTGTCTGTCCTGTCACACATACCAGAGCCCGCTGCCCGGCGCATCGCTCTGCGCATCACGCCAGAGGCGGAGCGAGCTGTGCGGCGCGGGCATCCATGGTTGTTCGATCAGGCTATCTGCCAGCAAAGCCGCGAGGGCCGATCCGGTGATCTGGCCGTCGTCTTTGATACCCGGCGACGTTTTCTGGCCGTGGGTCTGTACGACCCTCACTCGGCGATCCGTGTGCGCATTTTGCAGCACGGCCGGCCCGCGGTCATCGACCAGGACTGGTTCAGGGGCAGGCTGGCAGCGGCGGCTCTGCGACGCGCGCCGCTGCTCCAACGGCCTTTGGAGGTCGCCACCACCGGCTACCGACTCGTTCACGGCGAGAACGATGGCCTGCCAGGATTGGTCATCGACCGCTACGAGCAGACTTGTGTGCTCAAACTGTACACGGCTGCCTGGATGCCCCATTTGAAGGATGTGTTATCCGCGCTGGCAGCCGTCTGCCCGGTTGAACGTCTGGTTTTGCGTCTCAGCCAGACGCTGCCAGAGCATACGCAAGACCTGTTTGGCCTGAGCGACGGCACGGTGCTGGATGGCCCCGAACTCGACGGGCCGGTGATGTTTCTGGAGAATGGATTACGCTTCGAGGCGGATCCGATTCGTGGGCAAAAAACCGGTTTCTTTTTGGATCAGCGGGACAACCGGGCGCGTGTGGAACGGCTGGCGTATGGCAAGACGGTGTTGAACGTTTTTGCGTACACGGGTGGATTTGGCGTGTATGCGGCGCGAGGCGGTGCGGCCAGAATTCTCAGCGTCGACGCCAGCCTGCCAGCGTTGCAAGTTACGATCCGCAACCTGGCGTGGAATCGACACATTCCGAACGTGGCGGCCGCCTCGCACGACATCCTGGTTGGGGATGCGTTCGAGGTGCTGACCAGGCTACGAAAGGATGCTCGCCTCTTTGACATGGTGATCGTCGATCCGCCCGCGTTTGCCAAAAAGCGAGAGCAAGAGACCCAGGCCCTCTCGGCCTACGCCAGGCTGACCCGTCTGAGTTTAGGCGTCCTGCAATCGGGCGGCACACTGGTGCAGGCATCCTGTTCCAGCCAGGTGAGTGCGGAAACTTTTTTCGAGACCGTCCATCGCGCTGCTGTGCAGGCGAGGCGTCCGTTGCGTGAACTGGAGCGCACCGCTCACGCTCTGGATCATCCGATTGGCTTCAAAGAGGGGGCCTATCTCAAATGCCTGTTTGCGCTTGCTCCTTGAGCGCCAATTCCTGGCCGGAGAGATACTCTCTTGCGCGGGGCTGCAAAATCTGCTACAATTGCCCCATCGCGCCGACATAAAACGAGAGGCAGAAAATGTTGATCCTGGGTGGCACGCTGGCCACGATGGACGAGCAAAACCGATTGATCCCTGACGGCGCGCTGCTCATTCGGGGCGACCGCATCGTCAGAGCAGGCGCAGCCTCCGAGTTGCGCGCCCATCACCCTGACGAAGAGGTGCTGGACGCCGAGGGCCGGCTGATCATGCCGGGCCTGATCTGCGCCCACACCCATTTCTACGGCGCGTTTGCGCGCGGCATGGCGATCCCCGGCGAAGCGCCGGCCAACTTTTCCCAGATCCTGGAGCGTCTGTGGTGGCGGCTGGACAAAGCACTGGACGAAGAAGCCATCCGTTACAGCGCTCTCGTCTGCCTGCTGGATGCCATACGACACGGCACCACCACCCTCATCGATCATCATGCCAGCCCCAATGCCATCGACGGTTCGTTGGATGTGATCGCCGAGGCGGTGCGCCAGGCCGGCGTGCGGGCCAGCCTGTGTTACGAGCTGACCGACCGCGACGGTCCGGAGCGGCGACGGGCCGGCATCGCCGAGAACGTGCGTTTTATCAAATGTTTGCAGGCGCGGCAGGAGCCGTTGCTGGGGGCCAGTTTCGGTCTGCATGCCTCATTGACCCTGTCTGAAGAGACGCTGCACGAGGCGCTGGCGGCGGCAGAGCCATTGGGCGTTGGTTTTCACATCCACGTAGCCGAGGACGTGGTCGATCAGCGCGACAGCCAACGGCGCAGCGGCGTGCGGGTGGTGGAGCGATTGCGCCGCCACGGCATTTTGGGCCCCAAGACGCTCGCCGCCCACTGTGTCCACGTGGACGATGCCGAGATCGAGATTCTGCGCCGCAGCGGTGCTCGTGTGGTGCACAACCCACGCTCCAACATGAACAACGCCGTCGGCGCGGCGCGGCTGGGTGATCTGCTGGCGCAGGGCATCCGGGTGGGTCTGGGCAACGATGGTTTTTCCAACAACATGTTCACCGAGATGCACGCGGCCTATCTGGTTCACAAGATGGCGCAGGCCGATCCTCGGGCCATGCCCGCCGATGTGCTGCTGCGTATGGTTTTTGACCACAACGCCGAAATTGCGAGCCTCTTTTTTCCCGGCCCGCTGGGACAGCTCGTGCCGGGTGCGCTGGCCGATATCATCCTGGTCGATTATTTTCCTCCCACCCCTCTCAGTGACGGCAACCTGCCGTGGCACCTGGTTTTCGGCGTCGATGGCAGCGGTGTGGATACCACCATCGTCGGCGGGCGGGTGTTGATGCGTCACCGTGAGCTGTTGACGCTCGATGAAAAAGCCATCAGCGCCCGCGCCCGCCAGCTTGCGGCGGCAGTGTGGCAGCGGTTGTAGCCGTTTGAAGCGACCCGCGAGAAAAGGAGAGACCGTTGAAGTACATCTATGCCCTGCTTATCTTTGTTCCCCTGGCTGTGATCGCCGAGCTGGCGCATTGGAGCCCCGGATTGATCCTGGTTTTCTCGGCGCTGGGCATGATCCCGCTGGCCGGGCTTTTGGGTGAAGCCACCGAAGAGCTGGCCGCACTCACCGGCCCCAAGATGGGTGGCTTTCTGAATGCCACCTTGGGCAACGCCGCCGAGTTGATCATCACCATCGTGGCGTTGAAGGCCGGGCAGGTGACGCTGGTCAAGGCCTCTATCACCGGCTCGATTCTGGGCAACCTGTTGTTGATCCTGGGTTTCAGCATGTTGTTAGGCGGATTCAAGAACGGTTTTCTGCGTTTCGATCGCACCCTGGCCGGCGTCAGCGCCACCATGATGATCCTGGCCGTTATCGGCCTCATCGTGCCGACTGTCTTTGAGGCCTTTCATGGCCCCGATCACCTGGCCGAGGACCTGGAGGCGTTGAGCCTGGGTGTGGCCGGGGTGTTATTGTTGTTATACGTGTTGAGCGTGGTTTTCACCTTTACCGCAGATTTTATGGGCCGGGAGCCGGGCACTGTTGTCCCTGGCGACGAGATTCGCCGGCACAAAGCGGCGTGGAGCCTGCCGCGCTCGGCGAGTGTGTTGGCCGGTGCGACGTTGGCCATCGTTTTCCTGAGCGAGTTTCTGGTGGGCGCAGTGGAGCCGGTGGTCCATGACTGGGGCATCAGCGAGTTCTTTTTGGGCATCATCCTGGTGCCCATCGTGGGCAACGTGGCCGAGCACCTGGTGGGTGTGCAGATGGCGATCAAGAATCGTATGGATCTCTCACTCTCGATTTCGTTGGGCTCCAGCATGCAGATCGCTCTTTTTGTGGCCCCGTTGCTGGTTTTCGTGAGCCTTTTCGTGGGCCCGCAGCCGATGAACCTCTATTTTCATACTTTTGAGGTGGTCGCGTTGGGCGTCTCGGTGCTCATCGCGGCACTGGTTTCACTGGACGGTGAATCGCACTGGCTGGAAGGGGCGCAGCTCCTGGCAGTTTATACGATTTTGGGC
The DNA here is from genome assembly GCA_049324835.1 of Chloroflexota bacterium. GTDB lineage: Bacteria > Chloroflexota > Anaerolineae > CAYNKW01 > CAYNKW01 > JBMOMT01. Next base: position 4,035 of record JBMOMT010000030.1, read on the forward strand.
ATTGCCTTCTTTTTCCTGCCCACCGGTTAGTACTACAACCGCAGATAGCAGCAGGGAGGATCGGGAAAGGTGCGACGCACTCGAGCGATCGGGCGACGCCAGGTTGGGTGGTACAATGGTCGGTGACAAAAGTCCCAAGCAGGGAAAACATTCACGCACTGTAACGTCGATTCAATTCGTCTCGATCATCCTGATCACGGTTGGGTTGTCCATCGTGCTGGATCTGGGCCATCGCGCGGCGGTCAATGCCGGCCTGGAGCGCGAGTCGCAACAGTTGGCGTGGGAGGTAGCCACACTGGAGGCTGAGCAGGCGGATCTCACGGCCCGCCAGCAGCAGGTGCAGACCGACGAATACGTCGCCGAGTGGGCGCGAACCGAGGGTCGGATGGTTCAGGTGGGTGAGACGCCGGTGGTGCCGCTGCCGGCGCAAGGCCCGCCGCCCGCCGCCGATAGCTCGTCTGGGCAGTCTTTGGCGGAAGAGCCGGTTTCTTTTGTGGTCGAGCCGGCAGCGACGAGCCACTGGCAAGAGTGGTGGCAGTTCTTTTTTGCCTCGGATGTAGAGCCGGTTGACCAGCCATCGGGTCGTTGACCGCCCGGACGCTTTGATGACCACAACGGGTAGCGTGCGAGCTGGGCCAGATCGTCGCATGTTGTAGGGCGCACGAGGGGCGAATGTGCCTGATGGGGGGACTGTGGGGCGTTTGACTTGAAAGCGGGATTGTAGTATAATCCGCCTCACGATGCGGGGTAGAGCAGAGGCAGCTCGTCGGGCTCATAACCCGGAGGTCTCAGGTTCGAATCCTGACCCCGCTATGAGAAGGCCATGTTCGCCGGGAAGCGAACATGGCCTTTTTCACTACCGACGGTATTTGACAAAGCCGCGCTTTGAGGTATAATCCTGCCACACTCGAGTGATATTCACCAGCCGATGAAAGGAGGCAGCGTGATGACACAATCCAAGACTCTTGTGAGCGACGTTTCAGGCGTCGATCTTGTCGGCTGTCTCCTGGCAGGGGAAGGTCTGTAGCGCAGGGTTCTGCGTTGTGACTATAGTTCCAACGAGTTGCCTGGGTCACGAGTTGGCAAGATCGCGCCACTCGTGGCTTTTTGTTGTGAGGCAATTCTGATATTGCCGCAGTGTGTGTCTGGAGGCCACGAGCAAAAGGTTTCGTGGCCTCTTTTTTTTCACCGTTGTGGAGGAACAAACGTGCCGACTCGTGAAGAACGACAATGGCAGCATTACCGTAAGAACAAAACAATGCGCCAGGTACGCAAACAGATCAAACGTAATCGCAAAACCAAACCGCCACGTCGCCGCGACTGGATGGCGCTGGATGCCGAAGAGCTCGATGGCTCTGTTCAGACTGAACGGGTCATGCCGCGCGGCGAGCGTGAGCGGCGGCAAAAACTGATGTCGATGGCGCTGGCGACTGTGGAGGAGGAAACGGTTCTCGATTCGATCCCGCCGCAAGAGGACTCGCCGCCGCCGCATGGTGTGATCGTCCAGGTGAGCAGTGGTCTGTGTCGGGTCGATCTCGCTGGGCAGGAAATCCTGTGCGGCCTGCGGGGGTCGCTCAGCGCCGAGGACAGTGGTTTCACCAACGTCGTGGCCGTTGGCGATCGGGTGATCGTATCGCTGAACGGCTCCGACCGGGGTGTGGTGGAGCTGGTGTTACCACGCCAGAGCGCCCTGACACGCCCCGATCCGTTCTACCAGCACCTGCAACAGGTTGTGGTGGCCAATGCCGATCAACTGCTCATCGTTGCCTCGTGGCGTGAGCCGGCCTTGTGGTTCGAGCTGGTGGATCGTTACCTCATCACCGCCGCGCGCAACAGCCTCAGGCCGATCATCTGTATCAACAAGATCGATCTGAGCCGGGAGCCGGGTGATTACCAGGCTGAGCTAATACCATACTGCGAATTGGGTTACCAGGTATTGTACACCAGCGCCGTCACCGGCCAGGGTCTGTCTGACCTGCGGCAGGCGCTGCGCGGGCAGATTACCGTCCTGGCAGGCATGTCGGGAGTGGGCAAGTCGTCACTGCTGAATGTCTTGCAGCCAGGGTTCGACATCTATACTCAGGAGGTGAGTGATTACAGCCGTGAGGGCCGTCATACCACCACTCAGGTGACCATGTTGCCGCTGGACGGCGGAGGTTTTGTGGTGGACACACCCGGCATCCGCGAGTTTGGCCTGGCCGGCCTGCGGCGTGTCGAGCTGACCGCCTTTTACCCGGAAATCGCGCGCCTTGAGGCGCAGTGTCGTTTCGGCGACTGTTCTCACACCCACGAACCGGGTTGCGCTGTCAAGGCCGGCCTGCGGCAGGGTCAGATATCGCAGACGCGCTATCACAGTTTTCGCCGTATTCTCGATTCTCTGCCGGCTTGAAAGCCGTGCCCACCGGAAAAGCCAGACGTTTTGGGCGTCTGGCTTTTTTTATTGACAAATCTATCAGGTTGTGCTACCATGAACTCAAAATGGCCTTAACCCGGCCAGGAGGTGCGACATGGCGCGTGTGCAAACCTACCATCGACCGCAGACGCTGGCGGAGGCCCTGACGCTGTTGGCCCGATCCGGCTGGACCGGCGCGCCACTGGCCGGCGGCACGGCGCTGGTGCCGCGCCTGGTACGGGCGGATAACACAGTCCAGGCCGTGATCGATTTGAGTGACCTGGGTTTGGATGCCATCACCTGCCAGGATGGCTGGCTGCGGTTGGGGGCCACGGCGACGCTGGCCGACGTGACGGAGAACGAGGTCTGCGTGTCGGTGGCCGGCGGTCTGCTGGACCGCGCCGCGCGAATGAGCGCCACCGTCAACGTGCGCAACGCCGCCACCGTGGGCGGAACCGTGGCCGCAGGCGATCCTGCCTCGGCGTTTCTGCTGGCGCTGCTTTTGCTGGATGCCGAGGTGCTGATCCAGACCCTCGGCGGTGAGTTTACCATGCCCCTGGGCGGTTTTTTACACGCGCCAGCCCAGGCGCTGAACGGTAGCCTGCTGACAGAGGTGCGCCTCGCGCTGCCGAACGATCAGGTGGGCGCGGGTCTGGCGCGTCTGGGCCGCACGCCTCAGGATCGGCCCATCGTGATGGCGGCGGCGTTGCTGGCGCGAGAGGGCAGTGTGGCGGCGCGGCTGCGTCTGGCGCTCGGCGGCGTGGCCGGCGTGCCTGTCCGGGCGACGACTGTCGAAGAGGCGTTGACGGGCCGGCCGTTCACCGCTGAAGCCCTGGCCGGGGCGCTGACAGGCTGGGCGGCGCTGCTGAAGCCGCCGGGTGATTTCCGCGGCAGCGCCGAATACCGGCGGGTGATGGCGCCGATTTTGGCCCGGCGCGCGCTGCAGGAGGCGTGGGTCAGGGCGCGCAGTTGAGCGCATTTCCCTGCCTGAGCGGTAAGAGTTCCGAACCCTGTACCTGTCCGGTACCCTTGTCCTGGCCCCTTGTCCTGGCCCCTTGTCCTGTCCGGACAAGGACAGGGCGGACAAGGACAGGGCGGACGAGGACAGAGCAGGACAGGTGTTTGTTTGGGAGTGGCCCACGCGGCGGCCAAAAACCACCCCACCAAGACTCGTGAAAAAATCCTTCCACCCTCCCGCAGGTTTAGGCGCTTTTGAGCCAGAGAACATCATCCTGGTGAATGCAGCGCTTCATAGATATGACCTGTGATAACCTGCGGGAGGGTAGGCTGGGCGTTACGAGGAGGGAATGGCTCATGCAATGGCAATATTGGCCCTATTTCGTTCCCCTGGTCATGGCTGCCATTGTATCACTGTCGCTGGCGATGATTGCCTGGCGTCGGCGCGCGGTGCCGGGAGCGGCGCCGCTCGCCTGGCTCATGCTGGCCGTCGCCGGCTGGTCGCTGACGTATGCCGCCGAGCTGGCAGCCGTCGATTTTTCGGCCAAATATTTTTGGGTGCGCGCGGAATACCCGGGCATCGTCACCCTCCCAGTGGCCTGGCTCATTCTCGTGCTGCGATACACCGGTCGTGCTGGGTGGCTGCGGCGCAGACACGTGGCGCTGCTCATGGTCATCCCCGCCGTCACCATGATGCTGGCCTGGACCAACCCGGCTCACGGTCTGATCTGGCGCGAGGTGAGGCTGGATACCAGCGGCTCCTTGCCGCTGCTCGATCTGACCTACGGCCTTTGGGCCTGGTTTCACATGGCGTACAGCTATTTTCTCTCGTTCACCGGCGTCGTTTTGATCTTTCAGGCGCACGCGCGGGGCGAGTCCTTTTACCGCCAGCAAGCCAGCATTTTGTTGCTCGGCGTCCTGCTGCCGCTGCTGGGGAACGTATTGTACGTTTTTGATCTGAGCCCGGCGCCCAATTTGGACCTGGGCCCTTTTGCCTTTACGTTGACGGGCCTGGTGGTGGCCTGGGGGCTTTTTCGTTTTCGGTTGCTGGATCTGGCACCGGTGGCGCGCGACGCCGTCATCGAGAGCATGGCCGATGGTGTGATCGTGTTGGACACAAAGAACCGCGTCGTCGATCTGAACCCGGCGGCGGCCCGCATCATCGACCGCTCACCTTCTGAGATCATCGGGCAGCCGGCAGTCAGGATGTTCACCTATCGTTTTGACCTGTTCGAGCGTTATCGCGACGTGGCCCAGGCGCGTGAAGAGATCACCCAGGGCCAGGGTGAGGCGCAGCGCACCTATGACCTGCACATCTCGCCGCTGCACGATCGGCGAGGTTTGGCTACCGGGCGGCTGATCGTCTTGCGTGATGTCACCGAACGGGTGCGGGCCAGGGCAGCGCTGCGCCGCCAGGCCGAGGAATTGCAGGCCCTGCAAGAGACGGTGCTGGATATCACTGCCGCTCGCGAGTTGTCTTCTCTGTTGGAGACCATCGTTGAGCGGGCCTCACGGCTGTTGGATGCGCCTATCGGCGGCCTGTATTTGTGCCAGCCGGAAGGGGTGCGCTGTGTGGTGAGCCGTAATACGCGCCACGATTATCGTGGGATAACGCTGGGTTACGGCGAGGGTGCCGCCGGCAGGGTGGCCCAAACCGGAGAGCCGCTGATGATCCAGGATTACTGTAACTGGGAGGGGCGGGCTTTGGTTTTCCAGGACGAGACGTCTTTGCGAGCCACACTCGTCGCGCCGCTCATCTGGCAGGAACAGGTGCTCGGTGTCATCGACCTGGTGCGTTCAGAAGAGGGTCGGTACTTTTCAGCGGCTGATCTGAATCTGCTGACGCTGCTCGCTAACCACGCCGCCGTCGCTGTTCGAAATGCCCGGTTGTACGAGCAGGCGCAGCGCGAGATAGCCGAGCGGGTGCAAACTGAGGCGGCCTTGCGGCGCAGTGAGCAGCGGCTGCGGGCTTTTGCGCAGGCTTTGCCTGACCTGGCCTTTGTCATCGACGAAAACGGCCAACACCTGGAGGTGCTCACCTCCCAGGAGCACCTGCTGTACGTCGACGCTGCACAGATGAAGGGGCGTTCTCTGCACCAGGTGTTGCCGGCGGATCGGGCGGATCGTATTCTGGAAGCCGTGCGCCGCACGATCCAGACGGGCGAACCGCAGGTTCTGGAGTATGACCTCGACGTGCCCAAAGGGCACGTCTGGTTCGAGGGCCGGGCCGCGCCCATGCCCACGCCGCCGGGCGAGCCGCACGCGGTGGTGTGGGTGGCCCGCGATGTGACCGAGCGGGTACAGGCGGAGCAGGCGCTACGCGACAGTGAAGAGCGGAACCGGGCGCTCTCCGAGGCTTCATTTGAGGCCATCTTTTTTTCAGACCGCGGTGTGTGCACCGAGGCCAACCGTTCGGCCAGTGACATGTTTGGTTATACTCACGACGAACTGATCGGCAGGTTTGGCACAGATGTTATTGCCGAAGAATCCAGAGAACTTGTCGAACACAACATGCTCTCCGGCTACGAGAAGTCCTACCGCGCTGTCGCCCGGCGCCAAGACGGCGCCACGTTTCCCGCCGAATTCCAGGGCAGGATGTATCGTTACAAGGACAAAAACGTCCGCGTGACGGCTGTTCGGGATCTCACTGAGCAGGTCCAGGTCGAAGAGTCGCTGCGTGAGCGTGAGCGTTTCCTGACGGCTCTCAGCGACATCACCCGCGCCGCCCTGGAAACGTCGGATGTGCGGAGCTTGATGCAAACCCTGGCCGACCGGCTGGGCGAGCTTTTCGGGGCCGACGGCGCGTATCTCGTCCTGTGGGACGAGGCGACTCAGATGCCACTTCCAGCCGCTGCTTTCGGTTCTATGCGCCAGATCTACCCCACCTTTCGCGTCGAGCCGGGCGAAGCCACCCTCACCGCGGCCGTGCTGGCCACGGGGCGGCCCCTGGCCGTGGAGGATGTGTTCGACACGCCGCACCTGAGCCGCCGCATTGCCGGGCGGTTTCCGATCCATTCCCAGCTCGCTTTGCCCCTCATCGTGGGTGAGCGTAAACTGGGCGCGGCGCTGATCGCCTTCAACGAGCCGCACCATTTCACCGACCAAGAGATCAGCCGCGGCGAGCAGGTGGCGGCCCAGATCGCGCTGGCCGTGGCCAAAGCCCGGGCGCTGGAGGAGGCGCAAACGCGGCTGCGAGAGGCCGAAACGCTGCGCCGGGCGGGTGAAGTGGTCACCGCCAGCCTGAGTCTGGACGAAACGCTGGCGCGTCTGCTGATACAACTGGAAGAAGTGGTGCCGTACGATAGCGCGTCGGTGCAACTGTTACGCCCCGGCTACACCGAGATCGTCGCCGCCCGGGGACATCCGGATGTGGACGCCGTTCTGGGGCTTTGTTTCCCCGTGCCCGACGATAATCCCAACACCGCCGTGGTAGAGAGCGGCCAGCCGGTGATCCTGGCCGACGCGCCGGCTGCCCACCCCCCTTTCCGTGACGCCCCGCACGGCCACATCCGCTCCTGGCTGGGTGTGCCGTTGATGATCGGCCAGCGGGTCATCGGTCTGGTGACGCTGGACAGTATCGAGTCGGTTCACTTTGGTCAGGAGCACGTCCACCTGGCGATACCCTTTGCCAATCAGGCGGCAGTGGCCATCGAGAACGCCCGGCTTCACACCGAGCTCCAGAAGCGTTTCCAGGAGCAGGTTACACTGCGCGAGGCGGGGGCTGTCATTTCCTCCACGCTGGACCTGCCGACCGTGTTGCGCCACATCGCCGAGCAGATAGGCCGGGCGGTCGACGCTACCAGCGCCTACATCTGCAGTTACGAGCCGGAGACCGTATCGTCGATGGTGCTGGCCGAGTATTACAGCCCCCAGGCTTGCAAAGATGAACAAAGTTCCGATCTGAGTGTCATTTACCCCCTGCAAGATGAAGCCGAGTTTGTGGCGCTCATGCAGGCCGGCCGGTATGATTATTCCCACATAGAAGACCCGGCCCTGTCGGAGGCCGAGCGCGCCCACATGCAGCAGTACGGGGCGCAGGCCATTCTGTACGTGCCGTTGAAGACCAGAGGGGAACTGATCGGTTTCATCGAGCTGTGGGAAAGCCGGTGGGCGCGAGAGTTTACCGCCGAGGAGATTCATCTCTGTCACGGTGTGGCCCAACAGGCGGCGTTGGCCATCGAAAACGCCCGGCTGTACGAGGAAGCGCGGGCCCAACTCAAACTGGCGCGGACGCTGCAAGAGGTGGGCGCGCTGCTGACGGCGCAAATGAGCCTGGAGGAGGTGTTCGAGCGGCTCTTTGACCTGCTGGCCGGTGTGGTGTCTTTTGATAGCGCCTCCATTTTCGTGCCAACCGGTGACAACCGGGCGCAGATGGTGGCCCAGCGCGGCTTTGACGATGTCGCGGCGGTGTTGGAATTTGTGGCCGGTCTGGAATGGAAGGTGCTGGCCAACCGCTGGGGGCGGAAAAGCGTGGTGCTCATCCCAGATACCCACAAGGCCGAGGGTTGGTTCGTTGCGCCGGGCGTGGAGCACATCCGCGCCCACGTGGGCGCGTCGCTGGTGGTGCAGGGGCGGCTCATCGGCGAGCTGAACGTCGACAGCGCCACCGTCAACGCCTACGGTGCCGCCACGATGGACACGGTGGCGGCTTTTGCCAACCAGGCGGCGGTGGCCATCGAGAACGCCCGGCTGCACGGCGAAATCCAGGCCTATACTGAAGAGTTGGAGCAGCGCGTGGCGGCGCGCACTATAGAACTGCACGCCGAACGAGAAAAGGTCGAGGCCATTTTGCACAGCGTGGGTGATGCCATCGCCATGACCGATCTGGAGATGCGCATCCGGTACGTCAACCAGGCCTTCATAACCCTCACCGGCTACACGGCCGACGAGGCCCTGGGGCGGCGGGCGAATGAGCTTTTGGGCGGCCACATGGCCGAGCAAGACCGGCAGATCGCACGGCTCGCTCTGGCCGAGGGGCAGCCGTGGCAGACGGAGCTGACCATCCGGCGCAAGGATGGGCGCACCTACGAAGCGGCCATGTCCAATGCTCCCATGCACGATGCGGAGGGCAAGCTGGTGGGTTTCGTCACCAGCCACCGCGACATCAGCCGGCAGAAAGAGCTGGATCGGGCCAGGGAGCGGTTCATGGCCAACGTCTCGCACCAGTTGCGCACGCCGGTGTCCAACATCAAACTGTACGCCCAGTTGTTGCAAATGGGCAGACGGCCCGAAAGAACAGGCCATTACCTCAGCGTGCTGGTCGAGCAATCGGATCGACTCACCGAGCTGGTGCAGGACATGCTCACCATGACCGAAATCGATTGTGGCAGGGCGATCTTGGCCTGGGAGCGCCTGTCTCTGCCCGGCCTGGTCCGTGACACCGTCACCCGTTTCCAGGGCCGCGCCCAGACAGCCGGCCTGATCCTGACCAACGAACCACTGCCGCCCGATCTGCCGCTCGTCATGGGCGACGTGGAGCGTTTGAGCCAGGCCCTGGGTGAGCTGGTGGAGAATGCTCTCGTCTTTTCGCCCGCTGGCAGCGAGATCGTCATCGATGTCAGAACGGTCAGGCGAGAAGACCATGACTGGCTGGCCCTATCGGTGCGCGATAACGGGCCTGGCATCTCGCCGGAAGAGCAGGAAAAGGTCTTTGATCGCTTTTTCCGTGGTGCTCTGGCCGAGTCCGGGCACGTGCCTGGTACCGGTCTGGGTCTGAGCATCGTGCAGGAGATCATGCGCGCCCACGGCGGCCAGGTGACGGTCGAGAGCGTGGAAGGCCAGGGTTGCACCTTTACCCTCTGGCTGCGCGGCGAAACGTAACATAGTGCGTGGTGCGTTACGGAATACGAAATACGAAATACGAAATACGAAACACGGCCCTGGGAGGAAGCGGGTATGAAGCTTGATTTGACCATCAATGGCCAGGATCGCACCTTTTCCGTCGCCCCTGGCGATACGCTGCTGGCCGTGCTGCGCCGCGAGGGCTACTATAGCGTCAAACACGGCTGCGAGACGGGCGAGTGCGGCGCCTGCGCCGTCATCCTGAACGGCCGGCTGGTCAACACCTGCACGCTGCTGGCGGCCCAGGCCGAAGGCGCACACATCACCACCGTCGAGGGCCTCTCGCCCGATGAGCCGGGCCGCCGCGGCCAGGTGGACCCCATCCAGCGCGCCTTTATCGAGAGCGGGGCCATCCAGTGTGGTTATTGCACTCCAGCGCAGATTCTGGCCGCCAGGGCATTGCTGGATCGGGAGCCGAATCCCAGCGAAGCCCAGGTGCGCGAAGCGTTGGCCGGCGTATTGTGCCGCTGCACCGGCTATGTCAGGCCGGTGGAGGCGGTGCAACGCGCGGCGGCCATTCTACGCGGCGAGGCCGTGCCGCCGGTGGATGTGGACAGCTACCTGGCGCCGCCGGAACTCTTTCCGCCCCCGCCGGCAGAGATGGAGCCGCCGCCGGCCTTCGACGGCGGCGCGTCTGGCCCCGGCGCTGCCACCCAGACCGTCGCGCCGCCGATGACCGTGGTGACCGCGCCCGAAGCAGCGACCAGGGTGGTGGGCCAGTCGGTGGAAAAGGTGGACGCGGTCAAGCTGGCCAAGGGCCGTCCTGTCTTTACCGACGATTTTGAGCTGCCGGGTATGCTCTACGGTGCGCTGCTCACCAGCCCGCACGCCCACGCCCGCATCCGCCACATCGACGCCACCGCCGCCCGCCAATTGCCGGGCGTCCACGCCGTGCTCACCCACGCGGACGTGCCCCGCGTGGCCTATGCCTCTGGCGGCCAGAGCTACCCCAACCCGCCGCCCTACGACCAGTTCAGCCTGGACAACAAGGTGCGCCACGTCGGCGACCGCGTGGCTGTCGTGGCTGCCGAGACGCCCGAGATCGCCCAGCAGGCGCTGCGCCTGATCGCGGTGGATTACGAGGTGCTGCCGGCGGTGCTCGATCCGGAAGAGGCGATGCAGCCCGGCGCGCCGGTCATCCACGACGAGCCGGACGCGGTGGACATTCACGACGCGATACGCAACATCGTGCACCACATTCACGTCGATTACGGCGATCTGGAGGCCGGTTTTGCCCAGGCGGATCACATCTTGGAGGGTGAATACCGGGTGCATCAGGTGCAACACGCCGCCATCGAACCCCACGTGTGCATCACCTATTGGGACGAAGACGATCGGCTGACCGTGCGCACCAGCACCCAGGTGCCGTTTCACACGCGGCGCATGTTGGCGCCGCTCATCGGCCTGCCGGTGCATCGTATCCGCGTCATCAAGCCGCGAGTCGGCGGCGGGTTCGGCGGCAAACAAGAGATGTTACTGGAAGACCTGTGCGCCCATCTCACCATCGCCACCGGCCGGCCGGTGCGTTTGGAGTACAGCCGCGAGCAAGAGTTCACCAGCGCCCGCACCCGGCATCCACAAATCCTGCGTTACAAAACCGGCGTGCGCGCCGACGGCACGCTGACGGCCATGCAACTGCGTATGATCGGCGACACCGGCGCCTACGGCACGCACGGCCTCACGGTGCAGTTTGTGGCCGGCTTCCGTGGCCTCACCACCTACAAGGCCGATGCGCTGCAATTCGACTGTCACGTGGTCTACACCAACAAACCGGTGGCGGGCGCCTATCGCGGTTATGGCGCGCCCCAGGCCGAGTTCGCCCTGGAGAGCCACATGGAAGAGATCGCCGAGGCGCTGGGGATGGACGCGGTGGCGTTCAAACGGCTCAACTGGGTCAAAGAAGGCGACGAGCTGGTGCTGGCGCGGGCCATGGGCGAGGGCCGCGAGGGCTTTGCTCAGTGGGTGACCAGCTCTGGCCTGGAGGAGTGCGTGCAGCAGGGCGCGGCGGCGGCGGGCTGGCAGCGGCGCGCCCTGGGCGATGGCTACCGCCTCGACCCGGCGCGGCCCCACATCCGGCGTGGATTGGGCATGGCGGTGGCCATGCACGGCTCTGGCATCGCCGGGCTGGACATGGGCGCGGCCAGCCTCAAGCTCAACGACGATGGCAGTTTCAACTTGCTGGTGGGCGCCACCGATCTGGGCACCGGCTCCGATACGATCCTGGCCCAGATCGCCGCCGAGACGCTGGGGGTGGCCGTGGAAAAGGTGCTCGTCTATGCCAGCGACACCGACCTGACGCCCTTCGACACCGGCGCCTACGCCAGCAGCACCACTTATGTGTCTGGCGGGGCGGTGCTCAAGGCCGCCGAAGAGGTGCGGGCGCAGATCGCCGCCCACGCGGCCAAACACCTGCTGCCCGGCAGCGATCCGGAGCGGCTGTGGCTGGAGGGGGGGCGCGTGTGGGCGCCCGACGGGCGCAGTGTGACGCTGGAGGAGGTGGCGTTACACTCGCTGCACCAGGCCGAGCAGCACCAGATCATGGCCAGCGCCTCGCACATGAGTTACGCCTCGCCGCCGCCCTTTGCCGCCCAATACGCCGAGGTGGAGGTGGATGTGGAGACCGGCCAGGTGGAGGTGAAAAAACTGGTCACCGCCGTCGATTGTGGTGTGGCCATCAACCCGGTCACGGCGGCCGGCCAGGTGGAGGGCGGCATGGCTCAGGCTGTGGGTTACGCGGTGTGCGAAGAGATGGCCTACGACCGCCAGGGCCGTCTGCTGACGACGAACCTGACCGATTATCATGTTTACCGCGCCGACGAGATGCCCGGGCTGGGCGTCGTTCTGGTGCAGACCTACGAGCCGAGCGGGCCGTATGGGGCCAAGGCGATTGCCGAGATCCCCAAGGATGGGGTGGCCCCGGCGGTGGCCAGCGCGGTCTATCATGCCACCGGCGTGCGCATCCGCGAGTTGCCCTTCACGCCGGAGCGGGTGTGGCGGGCGTTGCAGGCACACGCCTGAGCCACATTCAAAACGGCTTCCTATGCAGCAAAAAAGGTGATAAGCAAAGGTGTTGGCGCCATGCCCGAAAGGTTTCCCTGGTTTTGCAGATCGCTGTTCAACAGCGCCAGGCAGCAACAGACGGTCAGGGCAAACAGGATGGCAGCCACCAGCAGGATGACGCGCATCACGCGCGAGAATTCCAGTCGCTGCAGGTCGATGGGCAGGGTCGGCTTTGGAGGCGGCGGCTGCGTTGGGGGTCTCTGGGCCGGCGCGGTGGGTGTGGCGCGCCGTACCGCTCTGGCCGGCTGGTCTGGCTGGATTTGGGCCCGTGGCATGCTGCGTTCTTGGGGTCGCGATGGCGGTTGTGTCGGTTGGAGCGCCCTTTTGGAGCTGGCTTGAGGCAAGACGGTGGGTGGCGTTGGTGTGGGGGGCTCGGTCATCTCGATCTGGGGCATCGGTGGTAATTCGAGTGGGGGTGGAGGGTCTGGCATGGGCAGCAGTGTCAGGCTCATGGCAAAGCTGTCCCAGTCGAAGGAGGGCATCGGCGGCGGCTGCGGCATGGGTATGGCGGGTATGCTTTCCAGGGCAGGCCCAATGCCGGCCACGGGCGGCTCGGGGACAGGCGAGCTGGTCGGCGGCTCTGACGGCGTGAAAGGTGTCGGTTGGGCTGTGAGATAGGGGGCGAAAATCGCCTTCAAGGCGATGGTGAACTCGTCGACAGTGGCATGGCGGACCTGTGGGTCGGCGGATAGGGCGCGGGCCAGCACGGGGATCAGGTCTGGGGCGAGTTCGGGCGCGATCTCGGCGAGCCAGGGGAGCGCCTTGTCTGCCGGTCCATCGAGTTGCAAGCCGGTGAGCATCTCGAACACCATGACGCCCAGGGCATAGACATCACTGCGGGCATCGGCTTGCCAGCCCCGGATGCGCTCCGGGGCCAGATAAGGACTGGGCGCGCCCCGAATCTTTTCCCAGGGGGTCTCCAGCACCGATTCCAATCCCAATTCGGAAACCAGGACGTGGTCTCCGGCTGTCAGCAGCACAGTACGCGGCGAGAGATTGCCGTGGATCAAGCCCTGGCCATAGGCGTAACTGAGCGCCTCGCCGGCCTGGGTCACGATGCGGGCCACCTGATCGACATCCAGCGGCTGGCCCATTTTTTCTGCCAGAGGTGTGGCGGCGATGGCCTCGGCGATGAGGTAAGGAATGCCCTCTTCCAGCCCTGCCGTGATGACAGGTAGCAGGTTGGGATGGTTCAGCGCCGCCAGTCGCCCCATCAGATTCTGCAATCTGTCCTGACGGTCTGGATCGGCGGTCAGTGCTTTGGACAGCAATTTGATCAGCACCGGCTGATCCTGCACGCCGTCCAGGCCTTCGTAGGTAGCGACGGCGGCATCCTCGCCAAGCAACCGGGTGAGGAGGTATCGACCAGCCACTGCGCCAAGCCGTGAGGGCATGGCACTCTCCTTCTGGCCCGTGGGTATCACCCCTCAGGCGTCGATTCGAAAAGCCATTGAAGGTAAGGCTCGCCACCATCCACGATGGGCCAGGCGACGATGCCGGGCGCATGTGGCTCACTCGCAGCTGCAGATTCTAGCTGCTCCGAGTGGGCAAATAGCGGGCCAGTTTGCTGGCCAGGTTGGAAAGGGGCAAACTTTGCAGCCAGACTTTGCCAGGGCCGGTGAGCGTGACCAGGAACAGCCCTTCGCCGCCAAAGAGGATGTTGGTCACACCCTTGACGGTGGTCAGGTCATAGCTGACCGAGGGCTCGTAGATGGCCAGATGACCGGGATCGACTTTCATGGTTTCGCCGGCGGCCAGTTCGTACTCGCGGACTTCACCGGCTATTTCCAGAAAGGCCAGGCCGGGGCCGCTGATCTTTTGCAGGATAAAGCCTTCGCCGCCGAAAAGGCCGGTGCCCAGGCGGCGGCGGAAATGCATCTCTAGCTTTACCGAGGTGGTGGCGACCATAAAACTGTCTTTCTGGCAGATGAGCGCCTGCCCGGCTTCCAGTTGAAACGGCAGGATTTTGCCCATCGCTTCTGGCGTAAAGGTGACGAGTCCCTGACCGCTGCGGCAGGTATAGGTGGTCATAAAGAGCGACTCTCCGGCCAGTTTACGGCCCAGCCCAGACAGCAAACCGCCGTGGGTGGAGGTTTTCATCTCAAAGTCACCCTTCATCCAGGCCATACCACCCGATTCGGTGTAGACGGCTTCGCCAGCATCCAGTTCGAGATCCAACGATGGCATCACGCTGCCGAGAATTTTATATTTCATGGCTACACCTCCTGAGGTTGGTCGATTACACACGTTGAATGGGTTGGCGTAACTGCTCAGCCTACCCTCCCGCAGGTTATCACAGGGCATATCTATGAAGCACTGCATTCACCAGGATGGTGTTCTCTGGCTCAAAAGCGCCTAAACCTGCGGGCGGGTGAGTAGTACGGGTTGGCGTAATTATACCGCAAGGCGAGCGAAAGGACAACCAGGAGCGGCCCCCGGCTCGCCTTTTTATGGCTACCCCGCTTCGATGACAAAATCCAGAGGGACGAGTTGCACCCAGGTGTTGCCCGGCTTGAATGGAAAGGGCTTGCCCTCGCCATCCACGAAACGCAACAGATCGGAGCGTTGGGGCCGCTCCCAGCGCACGTCGTACATCTGGCCGTCGCGAAAGACTTGGGCCACACCGCTGCCCCACACCTGAATCTCGATGGAATAATGGCCGCCTGCCCAGGTGTCTTCCAGGATGTCGGTTTCGACGTGTTTGGCGTACAGCACCACCACGTTTTTGACCACCACCTGCTGCCCGGTGAGTTCATCGCCGTGGGCGGCGCCGTCGGTGAAACGCCGATAACCGCCGGCATGGCTGTCGTAGACATAGGCTGCGGTGGTCGTATCGCCGCGATAGCTGATTTTGAGCTGATTGCCTGGCATACCGCCTGCCGGAGCTTGTTCGGAAAAAGCCCAACCGCTGAGATCCTGACGCGCTCGGAGACCGCGGGCGGTCATGACCTCTTCCAGGGTGAGGGTATCGCTGAACAGGGTGTGTTCGAAGGCCTTGCCCTCTGCCGGGATGCGTCGGAAGGGGCTGTGATGGCCGAAATCGGGCGAGATGATGCGCTCGGCGAAATCCGAGTTCCTCAGCCGATCCAGCACACCGGCGCTGGCCCCGGAAAAGGCAAACATCGACTTGAACATGGCCGGGATTTCCAGGTCGATGAGGCGCGCGCTGCGGATCGAGCCGATCTTGGGCGCATCCTGAGAGTAAAAGACTGCCGTAAAGCGGGTGAGTTTACCTTCGGCATAATGCTCAAAAAGCACGTCGGCAGACTGGATGCCGGCCTGAGGGCGCACCACTGCCGGTGAGTTGGAGATTTTCACCGCGATGGGCCGTCGCTCCAGGCGAGAAGCATCGGCGACTGGTTGGCCGGTGAGAGGGCTGACGTTGCCGCTCAGACTTGCCTGCGGCACGGCGCTATAGACACCCGGTCCGGTCGGCATGGCTACGTTCCCCATGCCGCCGCCGCCGATCTCTTCCGGGGCGCGCACGGTGGGCGCTGCCGCCGGGGGAGCGGAAGACTGGCTGCTGGCCGATGGTTGGGTGGGGGTAGCGGTGGGCGGCAAAGGGATCGGCGTAGGGGTGGGTGTGGGGGTAGGGGGTGGGAAAGTGGGTGTGGGTGATGGCGGTTCAGGGGTGGGAGTAGCGGTGGGTGGAAGGGGTGTGTTGGATGGGGTGGCCGTGGCTGGTCTTGGCGTCCAGGTGGGGGTGGCGCTGGGCAATGGGGGTGGCAGAGTATGGGTGGCCGCCGGGCGAGGCGTTTTGGTGGGCGTCGGAGTAGGTTGGCGCTCGGTAGCGCAACTGCTCGTGACAGCGCTGGCGATCAGCGCCGTCAGCAGCAACATCAAGACAGGCGTCTGTCGTCTTTGAAGACGCGGGGCCGTGGTCATGCTCGTTGGAACCTCCATGCAAGGGATTGGGGTGAACGGGGGAAATTATACCAGAAGCAGGGAGGAATAGCAAGGATAGATGTGGGCCGGTTCGATCTCAGACCCGCTCCTGGCATTGCCACATCGCTCTGAGCCGCAGATACATTTTTAGATTGTAATAGGCCATCAACAAACTGAGGAGCAGGCCACGCCAACCCGCTTTGTAGCCACCCAGCTCAAGGTAGCGCCATTTGAACTGGCGCAGGGGCTGCAAGATGAAATTTCGCACTTGGGGTCGCACGCCCTGTTCAAAGAGGATCCGGGCGTCGAAGGCGGTATATTTTTCCTGCCTGGTTCGGAACTGGCGGATCGAATCGTAATTGTAGTGAATGAGCACGTTTTGTAGATAGCCTTCCGGGCCATCCAGCACGACCAGCTCGTGCACTTGGCGGGCCGGATCGTAGCGCGCTTGGGCCCGACGCAGCAGGCGCATCTGGTAATCGGGATACCAGCCAGCGTGCTGCACGATGGCGCCAAAGATGAAATTGTGCCGCGGAACCCACCAGCCGTCAACATCATCTCGTTGCAATACCTGGCGGATTTCAGCGGCCAGTTCTGGGGTCACACGTTCGTCAGCATCGACAAACAGGATCCATTCGGCCTTTACTGTGTCCAGGGCGACGTTGCGTTGCTGGCCGTAATCGTGAAAAGGATGCTGTATCACCGTGGCGCCCATCTGGCGGGCGATCTCGATCGTACGGTCGGTGCTGTAGCTGTCCAAGACCACCACCTGATCTGCCCAGGCCGCGCTCTGGATACAATCGCCGATGTGTCTCTCTTCGTTTTTGGTCAGGATCACGGCTGCCAATCGGATCAACAGGAACCTCCGGCTATTTATCATCGGGCGCATTATAACACGACCGGGCCGGTAAGGCAAAGTTCCTCTCTGCGTCCTCGGCGTCTCGGTGAGTTGGGGGCAATCAGCAATTGACGGCCGAATTGACATCTCGGCATGGCTGTGGTATGCTTGGGCCAAAGGTGAAAAATGGCGCCACAGCAGAGAGGTTGCCATGCATTGGATTCACGTCGAGGCCGGTGATTGACGCGTCACAACCCCGTGGCGCGTTTTTTGTGGCCCACTTTGAGACCTCTTGCAGGGAGAAAAGCGATGAATCGGCCTCGAATGGAAATTGGCCGTTGTGCTTCCGCCAGCGTTTTTTTGCTGGGGGCCCTACTGGTCATCGACAGTTTACATTTCGTTTTTGCCCGTCTGCTGTTGGCTCACATTTCACCCAGGGTATCGGCTCTGTACGTGTTGGGCATTGCCACGCTCGAGGTGGGGCTTTTTGGGCTGGCGCGCCGCAGCCTGCACCTGAGAGTGTGGCGCCAACATTGGGCTTTTTTTCTGGCCATCGGTTTTTTGGTGGCGGCCAACACCAACATCAACTACGAGGCAGTCGCCTGGATCGATCCGGGCACTGCCTCGTTGCTGGGCAAGACCTCCATTCTCTTCAGTTTGGGTCTGAGCCTGTTCTGGCTGCGAGAAAAACTGTCGTTGGGCCAGTGGGTGGGTGCGCTGGTGGCTCTGGTCGGAGCTTTTGTGATCGCCTTCCAACCGGGAGATTATCTGCGCCTCGGTTCGTTACTGATCCTGGTATCGGCTTTCATGTATGCCCTGCACGCTGCCATCGTCAAACGCTACGGCGAGCCGATCGACTTTGTCGATTTCTTTTTTTTCCGTCTGCTCTCCACGGTGGGCTTTTTGTTCCTCTTTGCGCTGGGGCGTGGGGGCCTGGTCTGGCCCAGCCCGACGGCCTGGACATGGATCCTCTTTGTGGGCACGGTGAGTGTGGTGCTCGGCCGGACACTCTATTACCTGGCTCTGCGCTGGCTCAAGATGAGCGTTCACTCGGTGGTGCTGACACTCACACCGGTGGCAACGATCCTCTGGTCGTGGGTGTTATTTGATGTGATACCTGCCTGGCAGCAGCTTGCCGGCGGGGCGGCGGTGATCCTGGGCGTGATGCTGGTGACGGCCAGCAGGAAACAACACTAGAGCATTCGATAGCATCGGAGGAAAGCATGCATACGAGTTCGCCTGTTTCTGGGGCGTTTGCCCTGGCCGTGGGTGCACTGGAGGCCGGCATCTCATTGGTCACCGGCTACCCCGGCGCGCCTGCCACGGCGGTGGTCAATGCCTTGCTGACACTCTCGACGGCAGAGCAGGTACAGATCGAATGGACGGCCAACGAAAAGGTCGCCGTCGAGATGGCCTACGGCGCTTCGTTGGGCGGCGAGCGTGCGCTGTTGTGCGTCAAGAGCGTGGGCCTCAACGTGGCCCTCGATCCGCTGATGGCTTTTAACCTCTCTGGCTGTCACGCCGGTTTCGTGGTGCTCCTGGGTGACGATCCCGGTGGCTGGGGTTCACAGAACGAGCAAGACAGCCGGGCGCTGGCCCTGGCTGCCGAACTCCCGCTGCTGGAGCCGGCCACTGTGGGCGAGGCGCGCACCGCCATGCGCCAGGCGTTTCAACTTTCGGAAGAGATGGGGCTGCCGGTCATGGTGCGCGTCACGCGGGCGCTGGTAACGGCCCGTCAGGCCACGCTGGCGGAGGAGATCGCCTTGCCGGCGTCATCGTTGGCCTTTGAGCGAGCTTTTATGCGTTGGGTGGTGCTGCCCATCAACGTGGCGCCGCTCCACGCCCGGCTGCTGCAAACCCTGGATGCCATCGGCCAGCGTTTCGAAATTTCGCCTTTCAACGGCCTCCACGGCGATGGCTCGCTGGGAGTGATCGCTGCCGGCTTTGCCTACCAAAAAACGCTCGATCTGTTTGATGGCGCCCTCCCACCGGGATTACGGCTGTTGCGTCTGGGCACGTTTCACCCGTTACCCTCGACACAGATTACGAGTTTCCTGCGGGCGGTCGATTCGGTGTTGGTGCTGGAGGAAAATACGCCGCTGGTCGAACGGGCCGTGCGGGCTGTGGCGCAGCAACAACAATTGATGCGGCCCATCTACGGCCGCGATACAGGCCACGTGGAGCGTGTCGGCGAGCTGTTTGCGCCCCACATCGCGGCTGCGCTGAACGCCTTTGTGCCCGATCTGTCGCTGTTCACCGGGGGGCCGGCGGGTCGGCCCATGCCCAGCCGCGAAGCCCTGTGCGATGGCTGCCCCTACGTGCCCACTTTTGAGGCTCTCACTGCCATTATGGCCCGGCTGGGCGGGCGCGAGGCGTTTATCGTGGTGGGTGATCCGGGCTGCATGGTACGCTCTCAACTGCCGCCCTACGAGCTTTTGGACGTCAAACACAGCCTCGGTTCTGCCATCGGCATGGCGACCGGCCTGGCCCTGAGCCAGCGCAGACGCCAACCGCGCAAGCGGGTGGTGGCCTTGTGCGGCGACTCGGGTTTTCTGCATTCCGGCTTTAATGCCCTGGTCGATGCCGCCAGGACCGGCGCCTCGATGCTGGTGATCGTTTTGGATAACGGCACCACCGCCCTTTCCGGGGGACAGCCCCACCCGGGTAGTCGGACCGATGCCCGCGGCAGGCCGCAACGCGCGGTCGATCTGGCGGCTCTGGCGCAGCAGGCCGGTGCAGGCTCGGTGCTGGCGGTGGATCTGGCGCGGGGCGAAAGCATCGAAGCGGCCATTACACAGGGGCTGGATTTCGAGGGGCTGGCGGTGATCGTCGCCAGCGGGCCTTGCACCCGCTGGCTGCCGCAAAACGGCTGACGGCCTGCGGCCTAGACGGCAAACCGAAAGTGAATCACGTCGCCATCCTGAACGACGTACTCTTTGCCCTCCAGCCGCAACAGACCCTTGTCGCGGGCGGCGGCCACAGAGCCGGCGGCCATCAGGTGCTCGTACGTCACCACTTCGGCCCGGATGAACCCCCGTTCCATGTCGGTGTGGACCTTGCCTGCCGCCTGGGGCGCGCGCGCGCCCCGCTGGACTGTCCAGGCCTGCACCACTCGCCCGCCGGTGGTGGTGAAAAAGCTGATCAGGTTCAGCAGACGGTAGCCGCTGTGCACCAGTCGTTGCAGGCCGGTTTCAGCCATGCCCAGTTCGGCCAGATAGGCGGCTGCCTCGTCGGGCGGCCACTCGATCAGACCCATCTCGACCTGGGCGCACACGGCAATCGCCTGGGTATCCTCGGCGGCAGCATAGGCAGCCAGCCGGTGGGCCAGAGGGCCGCCATTGGGGCAATTTTCCTCGCCGATATTGGCCACGTACAGTCTGGGCTTGGTGGTCAGTAGAAACAGTTCTTGCAGCCACAGATTTTCTTGCTCTGTTCGAGCAAAGCCGCGTGCGTGCAGGCCATCGTTCAGGTGTTGCCCTAACGATTCGAGCCAGGCCAGTTCTTCGGCGTGCTCTTTGGGTTGGGCTTTGGCCTTGCCTTTGACTTTTTCGATCCGCCGCTCGACGGTGGCCAGATCGGCCAGCATCAGCTCGGTGTTGACTGTTTCGACATCGTTGACAGGGTCCAGTTCAGCCGTCACGTGAGCCACGTCTCGGGCCTCGAAACAACGCACCACCATGGCGATGGCGTCGACGTTACGAATGTGGCCCAGAAACTGATTGCCCAAGCCCTCGCCGCGATGCGCGCCTCGCACCAACCCCGCGATGTCCACGAAACGAACGGTGGCCGGCACCACCTTTTCGGGCCGGATCAGGACGGCAATATCGTCCAGGCGCCGATCCTGGATCGGCACCACGCCCACGTTAGGCTCGATGGTGGTAAAGGGGTAGCTGGCCACAGCCGCCCCGGCGTGGGTCAGGGCATTAAAGAGCGTCGATTTGCCCACGTTGGGCAGGCCAACGATGCCGATCTCCAGTGACATTTCCCACTCCGTCAATCCGGCAGATGTTTCGGGATGGCAAAGAAAAAAGTGCTGCCCTTTCCGGGCACACTCTCCACCCACACCCGGCCGTTGTGCAGGTCGGCCACCGATTTGACGATGGCCAGCCCCAGCCCGGTGCCTTTGATCTGAACCGTGTCGCGGCGTTTGATGCGGTGGAACTTTTCAAAGAGGCGCGGAAAGTGCTGAGCCTCGATGCCGATGCCCGTGTCTTTGACCCACACCACCACCTGGGCGTTTTGTTCTGCCAGACCGACGGTGACTGAGCCTTGAAACGTGTACTTGATGGCATTGTCCACCAGGTTGGTGAGGGCGTGTTCCAGCAGTACCCTATCCCCCCAGACGGGTGGCGGGGATACCTCTGGCAGGCGTGTGTTGAGCTCTAGTTTTTGGGCGATGGCCCGCGGGCGGAGGTTCTGCACCACCTTGTGCGTCAGCTCATCCAGCCGGCAGGGCGCCATGTCGATGTCCACTCCGGCCTCGATGCGCCCGATATTGAGCAGATCGTCGATGAGTTTGGTCATCTGTTCGATGCCGAGCACGATCTTGTCCACGAATTCTTGCTGTTTGGCCGTCACCTGACCCACCATCGGGATCATGGTGACATAACCGCGCATAAACGTGAGCGGCGAGCGTAGATCGTGCGAGACCGTGTTGACGAAATCCGATTTCATCTGATCCAGCTCTTTGAGGTAGGTGATGTCGCGCAGCACGGCCACCCGGCCGGCGGCCTGCTCGCCCTGCTGGTTGATGGCGCAGACACTGGCGTAGAGCACCCTGCCGTCTGCCAGGGGCAATTCCTCGGTCAGCACTCCCGATTCACCCTCCAGAGGCGTGACGAACAATTGCAGTGCAGCCGCTGGCTCGCCCGCCAACAGCTTTTCCACGGCCTGGCCGCGGGCATCCGCCAGCGACCGGAAGGCTTGCTCGGCGGCAGGATTGGCCAGCAAGAGATGGTTCTGTTCGTCGGTGACGATGATGGCATCGGAGGCGCTGGCGAGGATGGCTTCCAGCCTTTGACGACCGTCGCGCGCTGCCGCAAAGAGGCGGGCGTTTTGCACGGCGACTGCTGCCTGTCCGGCCAACGTGGAGAGAAAGTCCATCTCGCTGGCATCTGCTGGGCGAGGGCTATTGAAGGCCAGCCACATGGCGCCGATGGTGCGGCCACGGGTGGTCAGTGGCAGGCCGTAAAGGCTTCGTAACCCGGCCTGTCGCAGCGCCAGCAGGTGGGGCGCTTGCGCGCGGGCCAGGTTGGGCGCGATGAAAGGCAACTGAGGCTGGATGAGACCGTGGCTGAGTGAGTCCAGCGTGCTCAGCAGGTGCGCTCCCGCGCCTTGAGAGAGGGTTGTTTTTGCGACTCCTTCGCCGGAGAACAGCACGATGCGCGCGGCGTGAGCGCCGGTTTTGGTCGTGGCGCTTCTGAGGATGGGTTGCAGGCTTTCCTCCAGTTCCAGGCTGCTGGACACGGCCTGGCTCACCTGCCACAACAGCGAGAGCTGTTCGATGCGTTCTTTGAGGCTAAGCCGCATGCCCTCGAACGCCGTCCGCAGGCGACCCACCTCGTCTTCACCACCCACCTGGACCGAGGTATCCAACTCGCCGGCTGCGATCTGGGCAGCCACGGCGGCCAGTTGTTTCACCGGCTGCATCAGGTAGCGCGCGGCAAAAAAGAGGGCCACCGAGGCGATGGTGCCCAAAATCAACAACCGGATCAGCAAGGGCGTCGAGATATCCATGGCCTGGCGCAGAATGACCTCGTAAGGCATCTGAATGACCACCGTCCAGTCGTGGCCTTCTACCGGATAAGAGTAGGTCAATCGTTGCAGGTTGTTGTCGGGCGAAAGGTCTTCCCAGGCGCGGCTGCCGGAGTTGTGGGTGGTGTGTGTCACCAGCGGATCGGGATTGGGTTGCCAGGTCTGTAATAGCAGGTGCGGGTCTGGGTGGGCGATGATGCGGTCGGTGTGATCGATCAGAAATCCAATGCCGGCGCCCATAGTATCTTGCAGGCCGTTCATGATGCCGGTGAATGTCAGGTTGAGGCCCATATCCACCCGTCCTACCAGAGCGCCCCGGTTGGGATTGGTCTGATCCAGGGGGGCCATAAAGCTGACGATCAATCGACTGTTGGCATTACGATGCACCGGCGAGTGCAGCACGATGCCGGAGGACATGCCGCTCAAGAGCAGCTCTTCACGCGCCAGCAGTTGGGGGTTGGCATCCAACGGAAAAAGGTCGATCGTTTCACCCTGGCCGTTGATGAGCAGCAATTCGCTGAAAAAGCCCGGCGAGCTGATGTCTCGGCTGAGTCGGTTCTGCCGCGTGGCGGGGTCTGGGCTGAGCAGGGCGTCGTCCTGGGCAAAATTCTCCAGCAGGGCGCGACCCTCGGCGAAAAAGAGTGGGATCCAATCGGCGGCGTGCCGGGCGTCCTGTTCGATCTGAGTCACCACCTGTTCGGTCGAGGTGCGCACGCCGGTCACCGTCACGGCGTAAAAGAGCGCGGTCACCACCAGCAGCATGATGGGCACCAGGGAGAAGAGAAGGCGCTGTTGCAGGCTGCGACCGTAAGGCGGGGTGGTTTTTGCCTGGTGTACCGGAATCAGGCCGGGAATGACCCGGTAAAGCAGTTGCATGACTGCGCCCACGGCGACGCCGGTCCAGAAGCGTGGCGCCAGTGTGCGCATGCTGTAAGAACCGGCATAGTTAAAGGCGTACAGAGAAAATGCCTGGGCGTCGACGAACAATATCGGCACCCGCAGCAACCAGGCGGCGAGTGATGCCAGTGGCATGGCGAGAAGGGGCTGGCGCAGGGCCTGGCCGAAGCGCCCGCTATAGTCCTGGGTGAGCAAAAAGCCGGCGATCAGCCCAAAGCCCATGCTCTCGAAAGCCTGGAGCAACTGGCCTGTCTCGAATGCGCCGCGCACCAAACCGCTGCCCAGGGCCACCACAGCCGCGGGAAGTGTGCCCAGGCTGGCGGCAGTCGCACCGATGAGCAACAAACCGGCGATGGGAATCTCTAGCGGCTGTGCCGCTCCGGTTGTGCCCGGCACCGGTGGCAGCCACAGACGAGGGAATTGGAGCTTGAGGGTATTACTCAAAAAGGCCGCTGAAAGCAGCAACAAGATAAAAAGAGCCAGCCGTTTTCCGCGCAGCGACGGCAACTCTTTGCGCAGAAAAACCAGTGCGGGAAACATACCGGCAAGGTAAAGCAGCAGCAGCAGATACCCAAGATTGCCTTGGGGTAGGGTGAGCGCCGGATGTTCCCATGAACCAAGCCAGATGATTTTCATGGCGTTCAGTCAATCCAGAAGACGCAGGCGAGGTTGGCTGTGTGGTACACTCGGATTTCTGGTCTTATTATAGCACTTTAACCGCCAACCGGCAACGTGGCGCAATTTGGCGTATCGCCACTGGGGCGGTGCGGCAGGCGAGCCGTTTTTGCTCATCCAAACAGGATGTGTTACAATCCCCATCGATGTGGAGGTGAAGCATGAGATTCGATATCCTGACCCTTTTTCCAGCCATGTTCGAAGGGCCGTTCCGCGAGAGTATCATCCGGCGGGCGGTCGAAGCCGGCCGAGTTGCCATCCAGATCCACGACATCCGCGCTCACGCGCCGGGAAAACACCAGGTAACCGATGACACTCCTTATGGCGGCGGCGGTGGTATGATCATGAAACCGGAGCCGATTTTCAACGCGGTGGAAGCGCTCCTGGGCGATCGGTCGCCCTCGCTGTGGCAGGACGACGGCGCGCCGCCGGTGCCGGTGGTGCTGCTCAGTCCACAGGGTCGCCTGTTCAGCCATCTGGTGGCCAGAGAATTGGCCCGCCAGCCGAGGCTGGTGCTCATCTGCGGGCGCTACGAAGGGGTGGATGAGCGCGTGCGGCAACACCTCTGCACCGACGAGATCTCGATCGGTGACTATGTTCTGTCTGGGGGGGAACTGGCAGCCATGGTCGTGGTCGACGCGGTGACGCGGCTTCTGCCGGGTGTGTTGGGCGATCCGGGTGCACCCTTTGAGGATTCGCACGTCGATGGCCTGTTGGAATATCCCCATTACACGCGGCCAGCGGTGTATCGTGGCCATGCGGTGCCGCCGGTATTGCTCTCTGGCCATCACGCCGAGATCGTCCACTGGCGACGGCAAGAGTCGTTGCGCCGTACCTTTCAACGCCGGCCCGATCTTTTGTCGCAGGCGCGCCTGTCGGAGGCGGATCGCGCTTTTCTGCGCCAGATGGCGCAGCGTGAACCTGCCGATACTTGACATAGCTGTCATATTGTGGTATTATGGTCAACAGATGCACGCGCTCCCCACTGTGCATCAGGAGGAAAGCCATGGCCAGATTGGTCAAACACAAATTGTTGTTGGTCATTTCGTTGTTGTTGCTGGCCCAGATGGTGATCGGGCCGGGCGCGGCTCTGGGCGCGCCGTCCAAATCCGAGCCGGTGATTCATATCGTGCAGGCTGGCGAGAATCTGTTCCGCATCTCGCTGCGTTACGGCACCACCGTCAATGCCATCATGGCCGCCAACAATCTTGCCAGCACGGTCATTTACGTCGGCCAGCGATTGGTCATCCCTGGAAGTGAGTCGTCGCCTGCCGGGCCAAGTTTCGTGTACGTGGTCAAACACGGCGACACTCTGACGGCCATCGCCTGGCGTTATGGCACCACCGTGACAGCCATCGCCCGGGTGAACGGTCTGATGAACCCGAATGCCATTTACGTCGGCCAGCGGCTGCGTATTCCGGGGCAGGAACCGGCGCCTCAGCCGCCCAGGTGTGGGGTGTGGTACACGGTTCAGCGTGGTGATACGGTGAGCGCGCTGGCGTTGCGTTATGGCACCACGGTGTGGGCTATCGTTTCGGCCAACAATCTGGCCAGCGCCAATCGTATTTATGTGGGGCAGCGGCTCTCCATTCCTTGCGGCGGCAGCAGCCCATCACCGGCACCTGTGAGCGCAAGCTGCGCCAATATCAGCTCACCGCGGCATGGCAGCACGGTCGGCGGCGCAGTGACGGTGCGTGGCACGGCCAACGTGGAAAATTTCTGGTACTACAAGTTCGAGTACCGAAAAGACGATGGCCAACAGAATTGGATCACCTACGACGATCTCAAGTACACGCCGGTGGTCAACGGTGTTCTGGGTGAGTGGAATCTGAATGCCCTCCAGTTGCCGGATGGCTGGTACTGGTTCCGCGTGGTCATCGTCGATTGGTCGGGCAATTATCCGCCACCGTGCGAGATGCGGCTGTACGTGCGCGATCCATGAAATCCGCCAGATACGAGAAAAAACAGCACGGGCCACGGCTCGTGCTGTTTTTTGGTTTGAAGGCCAGGTTCCTCGTAACTGCTCACCCTCCCGCAGGCCTGGAAGTGGTTTCGAGTAGAAATCGGCCAAGTATCAAAGCCGGCAAACGATTTCAGTCGGTTTTCCAACCTGCGGGAGGGTAGGCTGAGCAGTTACGGTTCCTCAACGATCTGCAACCCCTCCCAGCGTTTGCGCCAGTCGCTCGATCTGCGCGATGGCCTCGCTGGGCCAGTCTGGCATCGACCTGGCCGCCAGGTGGAGCGGCGTCCAGCCGGCGGCGATCAGGCTATAGTCGGCGGCGGCTGGTGATTCTCTGACCACCGGGATGTCCAGGCCTTCACAGTCACACAGGATGGCTATTCTACCCTGGTGGCAGTAAATGGCGAAATCGATGATGCTGTCGGCCTCTGATGCGCCCTCCATGTCCACCCGCCGTTCGGCCAGAAGGTCCCTCGCCTTCAGACTTTGCCAGAGCTGTTCTTCGGCCTGTTCCCCCAGCCAGAGATCGTTGATCTCGTCGGCGTGCAGCAGCCGGTTGAGGGTGGTGGGGATGAAGGTGATGCGTCGCAGCCGCCGGCTGGGGATGGGACGCGGCAGCAGCTCCAGCGACCCGATGTCGATTCTAAAGTAAAGCTCTTGAGCGCGAGGATGATCGGCCTGGTCTGGCAAGAGGTCGATGCGCCGCACGGCGCGGTAGCGGCGGACGGGAGCGTAATAGTTGATCCGCCAGCGCTGCTCCGGTCCAAAGGCGGCCGTCTGGTAAAAGGCCAGGTACTCGGCAGCCAGCCGGGGCGGGGCGCGGCGCACCGGGATGCGATACCAGCCCAGGCTGCGCGCTATGTCTAACGCCTGAGGATCGTTTAACACGGCCACCAGCACGCGTGGTTCCTCTTCGCCAGGCAGGCCGGTATCCTTTTCCAGATCGTCCAGGTCATCGAACAATCGCCCCATCAGATGCCCTCCAGTGCATCCAGCCGGACGCCGATCAGCGGCACCAGCATCTCGTTCGCCGTCAGGCCACCGTGACGCCCGATCAGCCGCGGTTGTCTATCACCGCGTTGCAGGGTGTTGCCGCCGTGGGCCAGCGCCAGCAGATCACCCATACGATACGGTGTTTCGGGGGCCGGCGTGCCGGGGCCGAACAACCCGGCCTCCAGCGCCGTGGCCGAGTCGACCACGGTGAACTGGCCTGCAAGATGCGCCGCAAAATACGCCCGCACGTCGTGCATCCGGCCGTGGCGCACGAAAAGATAGCTGGCCCGCGATTCACCACAGAGGGGCACGGCCAGCATGTCTCGCAGGGCGGGGTGCTCGGTGAGCAGGGTGGCCTTTTCTGGCGGGGCGTAGGCCTGACCGTGATCGGCGGTGATGAGCAGTAAACTGTCCTGGCGTGCCTTTGGGGGGAGCTGTTTCAGGAATTCACGCTCCAGCGTCCAGGCGATGGCGCGCAGCTCGGCCTGCCAGTTTTCGGTGTCGGGACCGCGGGCATGGGCCACGCTGTCGATGCCGCTCCAATAGACGATGATGAGTTCCCGTGGAGTCGATGACGATCTGGTGGGCGTCAGCATGTGGCGCAACACGGTCCACATGTCGGGCAAGGTGACGTAACTGTGCGAATCGTCCAGGCCACGCCGAAAGATGCGAGACATACCACTATCGACAAAGCCGGTGTAGGTGAGGCCTCGTAAACCGATGCCCTCGGAATCCAAAAGAGCGCCCAGATCGGGCACCGCCAGAAACTTTTCCGGCTCCAGCCCCCAACTGACCAGCACCTCGGCTCGTTTGTCGTAGCTGGGCGACAGGGCGATGAGGTTGGCCAGCACGCCATATTCACGCAGGTACAGCTCGTAGCCCAACAGACCGTGTTCAGCCGGTGTGCGGGCCGTCCAAAATGTAGAAAGGGCGGCGGTGGTGGTCGATGGGAACACGGAGGTCAGTGGGAAAAAACGGCCGGCATCGGCCAGGGTGCGCAAAATACCCAGATCGGAATCGGTTTCCATTTGTCGCCGCAGCCGCCGGTATCCGAGGGCGTCCAGAATGACCAGGATGACCCGTTTCAGGTTGGGGGTCCAATCGGCCCACAAGTGAGAGGGCAGTGGGGGCGCGGCGGGGGCCGGTAGATTGCCGCCCAGGAGGGCGGCGGCGGTGGCGGGCAGGTTGGCGATGGACAGCCCATCGTAACACGGCAGGACGAACTCTGAGGGCAGATGATCCAGGCCGGGCAGTCGATGCTGTTGGATGAGGGTTTCCGTGTGACTGGTCATGGGTAAAGCAGCTCCTGGTTCGAGACGTTCGGATCGCCTTTCAGGCTCTGTTGCAGGTCTGGCGCAAAGCGGGCCAGTTGCTGCCGCAGATGCAGCAGAGCCAAATCTTTGGCCCGCGCCTCGAGCATGATATCGAAACCGGGCAGTTGGGCTGCCCGCGCCCGGCGCAGGAAGGCGATGAATTCAAAAGGATGGATAAAATCGGCGTGCTCTGCCGGTTGGGGCGGGTGAAAAAACCGGACGCGTCGACCACTGGCGGCATGCTGCTGCTCGACGATACGCATGGCCGTGCGCGGCGAGGCAAAGTGGACTTTGGGCCGCACCGCGTCGGGCCAGGAAAGCAGGCACAGTCTCAGCGCTTCGACATCGTCCAGGCCTTCGGGATTGTGACAGCGGTGGTGCAGGTGATCGTAAACCAGCGGCACGCCGGTGTGATCGTGGATCCAGGCGATGTCGGCCACGGAGAAGCGGTTGTCGTCGTGCTCCAGGGCCAACCGGCGACGGGCGCCGGCCGGCAGGGTGTGATACCGCTCGACAAAGCGGCTCCGGGCGGCAGTATGATCGCCATAGCCGCCGCCGACGTGGCCCACCACAACCGCCTCCGGCCCTTGACCCAGCTCATCGAGGATACGCGCCAGGCTGTTCAGGTGGGCCGCGGCCCGGGCAGCGGTTGTCTCGTCGGGGGCGTTGAGCACGGCTGCTGCCGGCGCGTGGAACGAGAGGCGCACCGCGGCCTGGCGGGCAAGCTGGCCCACCAGGGCCAGCTCGGCGGCGCATTCGTCGATCTGGGCGTGAAACTGCGGCATGTCTGGGTGAGTGGCGTAGGGGGCCAGATCGGCAGACAGACGATACAGGTCGATGCGCTGCCGTTGCAGGTACAGCAGGATGTCTCGAACGCAGGCCAGACTGACGCTGAGGTGCGGTTCGTTCTGCCAGCGGCGGCTATCGTGCGATTTGAGGCCTGGCTGTCCCAGGATACGAACGGCAAAACCGAGGCGCATGATCGGTTCCGTGAAGGTCAAAGGTGTGAGACACGGCGTCAGGGATTATAGTCCAAGGGGGGTGTTTACGCAAGCTTTGGGGAAAAGCCGCATCGGCGGCCTTTCCGGTCAGGGCGGTGGATCAGCCGTTTTTGGCGATCCGTGGCAGCCAGATCGGATAACCGTAGTATATCGTCGCCTGGCGGGTGAAGGGGCTGTGCAGGCCGCCCTGGAGGATCAGGGTGTTGGTGATGGATGTGAGCAGGGTGACGCCGGCCGACGGTGACATGGCATAAGTAATAGTGGCCTGGCTGCCGGCTGCCACCTCCGCCTGCCAGGTGATGTGGCCATCCGTCGCCAGGGGTGTGCCCAGGGAGGCATCCAGGGTTTCTGTGAGCAGGCGCATGGACGCGGGCAGGGTATCGGTGAGGCGGGCGCTGGCGGTGAGTGTGCCGCTGTTGCGCACTGTCAGCGTATAGGTCACGCTGTGGCCGGGCGGCAGGATGGCGCCGGCCGACGTTTTGTTCGAGGTGATGAGCACCGCTGCCGGCGTGAGCAGCACCGAGGTGAAGGTATCGCCCCAGGTGGCATCGCGCCAGCTCTCGGTGTTGCCCAACACATCGCGGGCGCGGACGCGGAAAAAGCAGGTGTGGTGATTCTCTGCCTGATAGACAGCACTCGTCTGTGTGGTGCGGGTGAGCCAGTCGGTCCAGTTGCCATCTGGCCCATCGCGCACCTGCAGATCGTAATTGAGCACCGCCGAGTCATCGGCGGCGCTCCACGCGAGGGTGATGTGCGTGTCGGTGACGTAGGCTGGCAGTGGGGTGAGCCGGGAGAGCGGCGGTGAACTCTCGGGCTCAGCGCCGGTCAGGGCGAGAAGTTGATCCTGGGCGTCGAGCAGGGCGAGGGCCAGATCGTCCGAGCCGCCGATCATCAGGCTGGCGGTGTAGGGATGGGCCGGGTCCAGGTGTGGCAAAGTCTGGTGGTACAGCGGGCTGGCAGCGCCCGGTTGCCAGACGACGATGGCGCTGTTTGGCCGGGCGGCGGTGCTGTGCGCGCCGATGGTCACGCTTTCGCCGCTTGTTTCCAGGTACAGGGCTGCCTCGTGATTGGCGACGCTGATGCCGCCGATGCCTGCCGCCGGGTACCAGGTTTCTTGCCATTCGACGCTGCCCCCGGCGGGCAGGGTGGCGCTGTCCCAAAAGGTGGGTGCCAGGCCGCCGTGCATCTCGACGTAATACGAGCCGTCGTTCGTCCACAGGTAGGCGGGCAGGGCATCGGCCCCCCAGCCAAAGGCAAAACCCTTGGCGCCGCGGGCCTGATCCGCGGGGTAAATACGCACCAGACCTTCATCGACGGCAGGGTCGTAGACGGCGCTGAAATCGTCCTGGGCGGTGGGGTGCTCGAAAAAGCCCAACCAGCCCCGCCAGTTGCCCAGGCGGCTCATATCACGCCCATCGTAGACCGGCCAGCTCATGGGCTGCCCTTCGCCGGGCAGAGAGGAATCGCCGGTAGAGTGGACGGTCACGGTGTTCACCGGGAAGACGAAACGTAGATCGGCTGAGACGGTGTTGGCCGGGCCGGGGGCGATCATGGCGTTGGTCCAGTATTTAAAGTCGAGTGGGATGCCGCGCGTATTTTCGATGCGCGGGCGAATAACGAAACAGGCCCGGTCGGCGGGCAGGTAGACACTCACGACGGCTCGCAGGCGGTCGGGGGCGGTGCTGTCGCGCAGGGTGACGGTGACGCCATCGGCGGCTTTGAGGGTTTCGTAGCTCCACGGCACGCCGGTTTCGTAACCGTGTTCCTCCACCGGCAGCCCCCACTCGATGCCGCCTGCGGCCAGCCACCAGCCCTGTTCCGGCGGGCCCCAGTCGGTGGGTTGGATGACGGGGTTCTGGTATAACTCGTTGTGGCCGGTGGGTTTAAAAATGGCCTGGTAGAGCCGTCCACCCAGTTCGGGCAGAAAGGTGAGCTTGAGATAGTCGTTTTCGGCAACCAGCAGGGTATAGCTCCTGGCCGATGGCTGGGGGTTGGAACCGCGATAGGCGTTACGATCCAGCACTTTGTAGCTGATGTTGTAGCTGGGGTTGTGCTGGTCGTAGAGATAGTTGGTATAAGGATAGGTGTTGATGACGAGGGTGGTGCTATAGACGTCGGCTGTTCCGGCGGGGCGGGTGGTCGCCGCGATGGTCTGCGGGCCGAGAACCAAAGCCAGACCGAGGATCAGACCGGCCAGCAGCGTCGAAGCGATCAGCACGGTTTTGTTGAACCAGGCGTTCATGTGGCGCCTTTGTTGTGAGAGGGGTGACAGGCACTTTAGACCCAATATATCGTACCACTTTGGCTTGGGATACCCCACATCTGGTATGTGAAAGTGCCTGTCACCTTGATTCCGATAAAGTCGAAATTACGGGTCGTACAACACGCTCACCGAACCATCGGCATAGTTGGCTACCCAGGCCCAGTGACCGGAGGCGGCCACGCCACACCCGCCCAGGCGCTCCGGGCCTTCGTGCTGCGGCGGCAACGACCAGACGGCGCCGGTGGCATAACCGCCGGGGTAGACGATGTGCAGTTGATCGTTGTCGGCGGCGACCACCAGCAGGTGGTCGGTGGTGGGGTTGTAGGCCACGGCAAAGGGCGGGGTGGCGGTCATGTCTTTTTTGCGCACCGGCTTGTCGGCGCCGTAGGGCGGCATGGTCGAAATCTCGTACAGGCCCGGCGCGCCATCACGGCGGCTGATGAGGATCAGCGGGTTCCACAGGGCGTTGGGATTGGGCGTGTAGGCGGCGGCCAAGTAGCCCCATTCCTGACGCAGGCGATAGATCTCGCTGCCATCGTCGCAGACGACGGTGATGCTTTCGGCGCCATCGCCGTGATTGGGCACGTAGGCGCAGTTGCCCCAGGCTGCCGGAAAGAGCGGGTCGGCGCCGACGGCCACCGTGGTGATGACGTCGAGGGTGGTGGCGTCGATGATGCTGAGTGAATCGTCGTCGAAATTGGTCACGTAAATCCGCTCGGCGGTGGCGGCCACGCCGAGCGGCGCAGCGCCCACGCTGACGGTCTGCTGTAGCGTCAGGCTGACGGCGTTCATGACGGACAGGCTGTTGGAACCGTTGTTGGCGATGTAGAGCGTGTCGCTGATGACGGCGATGCCAGCAGGGTTGAGGCCGCCGGTGGCCGTTTGGCTCAACACCTGGTGGGTGTAGAGGTCGATGGCTGCCACCGCGCCGTCGCCGCCGGGGTTGCCGCTGCCGTCGTCGTCGAACAGGGTGACATAGACCCGCCCGTGCTGCTCTGAAATGGCCAGCGACTTGGGATGCGCGCCCACGACGATCTTGGGTGGCAGTTCGATGGTGGGATAGTGGCGCGTTATCAACGGCAGGTAGAGCCTTTGGCTGGCCACCGGCACGGTGAGCACAAAGGTGTGGCTCAGCGGCACGCTGCCGGAAATGGCATGCAGGCGCACGGTGTTGGTGAGCAGCGGCGCGTTCAGGTCTGCGGGCACGTTCAGGGTGAGCTGAAAACTGGCGCTGCCGGCGCTGAGGGTCGATGTGTTCCAAACGGCCTGGGTTGCCGTCTGGGCGCGGCTAAAACCGAGGGCGGTGGCGGTGTCGGCCAGCCAGGTGGTGCTGAGGGGCAGGGTGTCGGTGAGGGTGACCGATGTCACCGTGGTGGGGTCGATGCGGTAGCGGATGGTGTAGGTGATCGGCTGGCCCGGAATGGCCAGCTGGACGCCGATCGTTTTGCTGATGGCCACGGCGTCGCCGTTGGCCTGGGGGCCCGCTGGTGGGTCATGGGGTGATTGGGCTGGGGTCGCTGGGGCGGCGATGAGTGCGGCGGTGATGAAGAGACCCAGCAGGGCCGTGGCCGCTGCAATTGGAATCTTGTGGGTGTTCATCTTGCACTCCTTGGCAGGATTCAATTGTGCAGGGGTGACAGTTGCCCTGGCGCAGGCCGGGCGCGTTGAGGCTGGGGCAGCGATGGGCTGTCGTCTGCGGGAGGGCCGGTTGTGTCTATTGTAACACAGGCAGGTGGAGGGGGCGATTACGTTTGGGTTACAGTTCGGTCATGGCGTGGGGCAGGCCAGCAGTGACACGTCATCGACGACCATACGGCCCAGGTCGTCGTTGCCGTCGTTGTAGACGCCAAAGCGCAGGCTGAGCGTCAGCCCGGCGTACTCGGACAGATCGGCCTGGGCGTGGAGCCAGACCTGGTCGTTGGCGCTGGTCCAGAGCAGCGAATCGAGGATGGCGCCGTCGCCGTCCAGAAGCAGCAGGTATTGTAGATCGTCGGGGTCGGTGGAGGCGGGGTACCACTCGTAGCCGAGTGTGGCGTCGTGCGCCTCCGGAATGGCGACCGTCTGCTGGAAAGAGCTGTAACTGTAGGTGTTGACGCCGCCCGGCTCGATGCCGGCGCGCATGGCGCGCTTGCCGCTGTGGATGGGGGCGGTGACGTAGGCAGCGGGATAGGGGGTTTCTAGAATTTCCCAGCCGGCGTCGGCCTCGAAACCGCCGTTGACGATCACCTCGGTGCAGGGAGACACAGCGTAGGCCCTGAGCGCCAGCGGCAGGTAGATATGGACAGGCTCGACGCCTTCGTGGCCCAGCCGCACGTCGTCGATCAGGACATTGGCCGCATCGGGAGCACCGCCCTGGGTCAGTGTGATCTGGACGTTGAGCGGCCCGTGCCAGCCATCTGGCAGGCGCGTCTGAAAGACCGTCCAATCGGCGGCGGTGAGGGGCAGGCTGTGGCTGGTGGATTGTCCACTGCAACGCAGCGTGACGGTCAGAGATGCGCCTTCTCCGGCGGCGGGCGCGCGGTAGAGCAGCGAGAGGGTGGGCGAGACGGCATTGGTCGGCAGGTTGACCGTCTGCGAGAGCCAGGCGGCGCCGCTGAAAACGCTGCCGCCCAGTTGGACCGCGCCCAGGCCGGTGTGGGCTGCTGCCGTCGAGAGCGGCGCGGCGACGCCGCCCGCCGCCCAGCCGTCGAGGTCACTCTCGAAATCCCAGTTGGTCACCAGGTTTACGAACGAGTCGGGGGCGAGGACAAAGGGATAGGTCACGTCGCCGCCGGTTGCGTTCACGTTGCGGGCGGAGGGCAGGGCGGCGTGGCCCTCGGCGCGGGCGGTGAGGGTGTAGACATCTCGGGCCAGCCGCGACAGGGTGTAGTTACCGTCGGCCTCCGAGGTGGCCGTGATCCAGTTGGGCAGAGCGATCTCGACGCCGCTCACCGGGCGGCCGTGCACGTCCTGCACCAGGCCGAGGATGGCGACGGGTGGGGTATCGGTGAGGGTCACGGTGGCGGTGAGGAGAGGGCTGGCAGGGTTGGCGTCGTGGAACCAGTTCACGCCCTCGTGCACCATGTCCCAGGCCAGGGTGTAGCGACCGGGGGTGATGGGTGTGGTCAGCAGAGCCGTTTGGAAGGTGTGGCTGTGGCTGAAGGTCAGATCGTCCGGCAGCCCGCTGCGATGATCGTCCTCTGAGGGCTGCGCCACCGGCTGGCCCGTTTCGTCGAGCCAGTGATAGCCCAGCCGCACGGCGTCGACGATACCGGCCCGGCTCCAGGTGCGCCAGCCGACGTTGCGCGCGCTCACGGTGGGGCTGTAGGTCTCGCCTGCCAGCAAGGTGGGCGGCGGTGTGTTCCACGAGAGCCAATCCACCCGATAGGCGTCGATGCAGGTCTCGATGCGATCCCAGGTATCGGCGCGCAGGTCGGGTAGTTTGGCGTAGAGATAATCGCCGGGGCAGGCGGTGGTGCCGGGCGGATAATCGCGGTGACCGGCCAGGTTGGGCGTGGTGGCGTCCAAAAAGGGCGCGCTTTCCAGGGGGTGGATGAGGCTGCGCTCCGCCTCCCAGGCGGCCAGATCGGCGATGGCGGTCAGGGTGGCCGTGGAGGGCTCGACGCTGTCGTAGGTGTTGCCATAACTTCCGATAGCACCGATGCCCAGGCTGCCGTAATTGTAGCCGTAGACGTGGCCGCCGACGACGCCCGGCCCGCCGTAGCGCCCCTGATAGATGTTGCCGAATCTATCGACCAAATAGTTGTAGCCGATGTCGCCCCAGCCGCGGGTGACGGCGTGGTAGTAATAGATGGCCCGCACCATGCTGGCTGCTTCGTCCTCGGTGTAATCGTTGGGTGAGACGGTGTGATGCACCACGATTTTTTCGACGCTGCGATACTCTGGCGGCCAGGTCATCAGGTTTTCGTCGGCGCCCCAACCGGCGCGGGAGATGATCGTCGGCTGTGGGACAGCCTGGACGGTGTCGCCGCTGGATAGGACGTTCGTTTTGGCCTGGGTGGTGGTCGGCCCGGCAGTCGCGTCGATGGCGGTGACGGTCATCTCTTGCAGGATGGGGCTTTGGCCGTCGGGCGCGGCGGTCAGGGTGAGGCGGTACTGGTACTGTGCCCCACCCGCCGCCAGCAGCGGCGCTTCGGGAAAAAAGCCTGCGGCGGCATCGATCCGCTCCACCTCGTCAAAGGCGACCCAGACCGACCAGCCTCCGGCGGTGAAAATGCGCATCTCGATATCCAGCGCGCTCCCCGGCGGCACCACGGCCCGCCAGTGGGGCGCGACGGCGTTAAACGGCATCGGCGGCGCGACGACCGGCGAGGTGTAGCGGCCATCGGTGGCGCCGGGCGGCAGGTGCAGCTCGCCGCCGGCCAACTCTGAAACCACCACGCCGTCGCACTCGCCGCCGGCGAAATCGGCGGCTGTCGTCTGCGTCCAGTCGTGGCTGCGGCTGTCGCCTGCCTGGGCGTGGAGGTGGCTGGAGGGGTTGCCGCGCAGGAGGGCCAGCAGACCACAAAGGATGATGCTGCTGAAAAGTCTGGTGTGATTCATGTGTCTTTTCTGTTCAGCCGGAGACCTGTCAGGTCTGAATAGTACCGTGTGCCTTTTCCCACCGGGACCCGGCAGGTCTCCGATTCGAGACCTGCCGGGCCTGGTGCGTTGCACCGGCGGGTTTATGGCAGGGCGTAGACCTTGTAGTCGGGTTCGGCGTAGGCCACCGCCGGGTCGGCCTGGAGCGTTTCGCTGAGGGCCAGCTCCTGGCCTTCGGGCACGGCGACGATGTGAATGTCCGGCCCGTCGATGATACGCAGGGTGGTCAGGCCGTGGGCCGCCAGGACGCTCTCACGCTCGGCCTGGGCCGCGGTGTCTTTGAAACCGACCAGCAACACGCCGGGGCGGAATTCGGCGTTGGCGAGCGGCGCTGCCAGAGCCTCGACGCTCTCGACCGAGAGGCCGCCCCAGCCGGAACAGCCGCTACTCACTGCGCCGTAGCGCAGGCTGGCGTAGGCGTTGATGCGCCCGCAGCCGAACAGATCGTCGCGGCCTGCGGCTCCCAGGTCGTCGGCGTTGTGGACGATGGCATCGGCCACCTGGTCCGGTGTGTAAGAGGGGTAGCGGGACAGGATCAGCGCCGCCAGGCCGGCCACAAAGGGGGTGGCCATGCTGGTGCCGCTCTTGTAGCAATAAGGATTTTCAACTGTCGGGTTGCAGTATGGATCTGCATCTCCTACCCAAGCAGTGCTATAGATATCAGAGCCGGGCGCAGCCACGTCAACGTGCGGGCCATAGTTGGAGAATTGAGAGCGGTTGTCGTTGTTGTCGGTAGAGGCCACACCCAGAACGTGGGCATTACCCGCTGGATAGACGATGGTGTAGGTGCCGTTATTGCCCGAAGCAGCAACCAGTAGTACGCCTCTCGCGTAGGCATAGTTCGCGGCAGTTTGCAGTGTCCCTTCGTTGTCACTTGATCCGCCCAGGCTGAGGTTAACCACCTTTGCCCCGTTATCAGCAGCGTAACGAATGCCGTCTGCGACGTCTGATAGGTAGCCCTCACCGTCGCTGTCCAGGACTTTGATGGGCATGATACGCACGTTCCAGGCCACACCGGCCACGCCGCTGCCGTTGTCACCCGCGGCGGCGGCGATGCCGGCCACGTGGGTGCCGTGACCTTCGTCATCGTCGGGGTCGCCGTCATCGTTGACGTAATCCCAACCGGCAGTCAGCCGCCCGGCAAACTCGGGATGATCCAGATCGACGCCGGTATCGATGACGGCCAGGATGACGTCGCTGTCGCCGCGGCTGAGGCCCCACGCTTCCGGCGCGTCGATGTCGGCGTCGGCCAGGCCGCCGGTCTTGCCGGTGTTGTGCAGGCCCCACTGGTCGTCAAAGTAGGGGTCGTTGGGGTAGACGACGTCGGAATAGTGACGCAGGCCCACCGGCAAAAAGAGGGCATAGTCCTGGCGGATGAAATCCATGCCGGTAACGTTGGCCGTGGTGACTGTCACCGTGCGGGTGGGTGGATCGAACGTGGCGTTGCTCAGGGTGGGGGTGAGCACGTAGGTGCCGCTGACCACGCCGCTGAAGGAGAAAAGGCCGTTGTTATCCGTGGTGCGGGTCATGGGGGCGGCGCTGCCCACTTCGTTCAGCGTCAGCAGCACGCCGGGCACGCCCAGGCCGGTGGTGGTGCTCACCGCGCCGCGCACGAAAAAGGCGGTCACCTGGAAATCCTGGGTCGAGACCGGGGCGTCGCCCACGGTCACGACTGCCGAGGCTGGCCAAAAGGCGTGACCCTCGGCGGCAGGGGCGATACTGTAGCTGTCGCCGATCAGGCCACGCTGCGCAAAGCGGCCCAGGGCGTCGGTGGTGACGGTGGTTTGTAGATGCTGGCTGGTTATGCTCACGCTGACATCGGGCCAGCCGTTGCCGTCGCTGCTCTGGACCGTGCCGCTGAGGGTAAACGTCTCGGCGATCTCGGCGGTAAAGGCCACGCTGCTGGCATCGGCGTCGGCCAGGGTCACGTCGCGGCTGGCGGGTGAGAAGGTCAGGTCGGCCAGGCTGGGGGTGACGGTGTAGCTGCCGCGGGGCAGATCATCGTAGCGGAAAAAGCCGTCGGCGTTGGTGGCGGCGGTGTAGGTCTGGCTGCCCTGGATGGTGAGCTGGACGCCTGCCACGCCGCGCCCATCCTGGCTCAACACAGCGCCTTCGAGGGTTTTGGGCGAGGCGGCGGCGACGGCGGCGTAGGCGTCGATGCGGCCCCAGCCGAAATAATCGTCGCGGCCGGCGGGGCCCAGGTCGTGGGCGCTGTCGGCCAGGATCGTTTCGATGTCGTCGGGCGTCAGGTCAGCGTCGAGGGCGAAAAGCAATGCCGCCAGGCCGGCCACAAAGGGGGTGGCCATGCTGGTGCCGCTCATGGTGGCGTAACTGCCCGGATAGGTGCTGTAGATGCTCACGCCGGGGGCGGCGATATCGACGTGCGCGCCATAGTTGGAAAAGTAGGCGCGGGCGTCGCCGCTGTCGGTGGCGGCCACGCCAACGACGTGCTCTTCGGCGGCCGGGTAGAGCAGGGTGTTGTTGCCGTTGTTGCCCGCGGCGGCGGCGATGAACACGCCCTGGTCGTGGGCGTGATCGATGGCCTCGCTGAGCGTGCTGTCGCTATCGGGGCCGCCCAGGCTCAGGTTGATGACCTGGGCGCCGTTGTCGGCGGCGTAGACGATGCCGCCGGCCACGTCGGACAGCCAGCCGCTGCCGCTGCTGTCGAGCACCTTGACCGGCATGATGCTCGCCTGCCAGGCCAGACCGGCCACGCCGAGGCTGTTATCGGTGACGGCGGCGGTGATACCGGCCACGTGGGTGCCGTGGCCGTGGTCGTCGTCGGGGGTGGTGTCGAGGTTGGCAAAATCGTAGCCGTCTACCAGCTTGGCGGCCAGATCGGGGTGGTCCAGGTCGACGCCGGTATCGATGACGGCGATGATCACGTCTGGACTGCCGGTGGTGACGTCCCAGGCTTCGGGGGCCTGAATCTTGTCCCACCACCACCTGCCGCTGTAGCCGGGGTCATCGGGGTCGGTGACGATCTGCACGCGGCGGTCCAGCTCGGCAAAGGCGACGCCGCTGTTTTGTTGCAGCGCGGCGACGACGGCGGCCTCCTGGCCCACCGGCACGGCCAGTTGCTGCACCTCCAGGCTGCCGATGCGACCGAGTGACGTCGCGCCGACCTGGGTCAGCACCTGGCGCACGCTCGTCGCGGCGACGGTGGGCTGAAAGCGCACCAACACCCGACCATGTCGGTAGGCGGGTGGGTCGGCCAGCAGCAGCACCCAGTAGTTGTGCCACGGGCCGTTGTGGGCCAGAGCCAGGCCGGCGTGGGTAAAGTGGGCGTCGAGCAGGTTGGCCTGGCTGCCGCCATCGGCCAGCCAGGCGTCGACGGTCTCCTGAGCGGTGGCAAATCCACCGGCCAGGTTTTCGCCCAGATAGGTGGCAGGATGGCCGTGCTGGACGACGCGGTCGGCGGGCCAGCTACCGTCGGCCCCACGGTGGGCAAAGGTGTTGTGGGCCAGCAGATCGGCGGCGTGGGTGGCAGCGGCGCCGGTGAGGGCGGCGCTGATCGCCAGTGGGGGCAGATCGTGCGCCTGGCGGGCGGCGTTGATCTGCGCCAGAGCCTGGGCGGCCATTTCGTTCGCGTCGGCGCTGACGAGGGCTGTCGCACCCTGCGGCGCGCCGTGGTAGGTGGTGCCGACCTGGCCGGTGGGCGAGAGAAAACTCACGCCAAAGGCAAAAGGCGATGGCGTGGGCGGGTCTGACTGTGTCGTCGGCCGGGCTTGAACGCCGGTGCTGCCGATCAACAGGCTGGCGATAAGCACAGCAGTGGCGATCAGGGTGTTGTATCTGGCTGCGCGTCGTTTGGATGTGGGCATGTTGACCTCTTTTCAGGTGTTGTTCCTGTCACTTGCCGATGAATCTATTGTACCATGTCTTTAATTTCGTGTCAGTAAACGTTGAGTAAATTTTCCGCAACGGAGCGGGAATGCTGCGGCTGGCCGGTCAATCGCTGTAGCCGCGAGATACCGACGGCAGGTGGACGGTGTAGAGCTGATCGACCACCAGCAGCCCGACGGTGATGTTCTGCGGGCTGTCCACGGCGTCGGGCGCGGTGATGGTGAGCGGGCCGCTGCGCTCGCTCACGGGGTAATCATCGACAACCGAGGCGACACAGGTGAGCGTGACGGTGTCTGCGCCATCGGCGGCCTGGAACCAGGCGCTGCTCTCGCTGGAACTCCAGTCCATGTCGCCGTCGCCGTTGTTGGTCACCTGAACGATGGCGTTCGTTGGCTGGCAGTCGCCGCTGCCGTGCTGGCTGAAAAAGGTGACAGTCGTCGGGCTGACAGACAGCACCGGGTCTTCGGTGATGTACTGGATGTCGTCACTGGCCGAGTAGGTCTGGGTGCTGTCTTGTACCTGGGCGTAGACGGTGCGAACACCCGAGCTGCCGGAGGCCAGGCTCCAGGTTTTGTTGGCTTTGTAGGTCTCCCAGGTGGACCAGTTGAGGTTGTCGTTGCTGAAGCGCATCTGCAAGGCGCCGGCAGGGCCATAGACGTAGAGCTGTACCGTGCGGCTGGTGGTAGAGTAGGCCTCGCTGTCGATGATCACCGGATAGACGTCGGAGCGACTGCCGAAATCCTGCACCCAATAATTGTAATAGGGGCCGTTGTTGTACTGGGAGCTGCAACCGGCTGGACAATAGATGTTGGCGGCGTCTGAGGCGTCATAATAATAACCCACGCCGATCTCGCGGCGTAGGCTCAGGATGTTCTCGCGGTGGCCTTCACTGCCCATCCAGGCTGCCATCACCGATTCCGGCGAGTCATAACCGGCGGCAATGTTTTCGGCCACGCCATCGCCGCCGTAATAACTCTGGATGCGATCATTCCAGGACTGGACGTAAGCCCAGGAACCGCCGGTATAGTTGTAGCTGTCGTGGGCAAAGTAATTGTCCACCCCCAGGTCCTGACTGTGGGCGCGGGCGGCGCTGCGCAGGTTGGCATTGAACTTGAGAGGCGGTAGGCTCTGGTCGGCGCGCTCCTGGTTGACCAATCGAATCACCTGCCACTCCCAGGCATCCTGATCGCCAGCGCCAAGCGGCTCCAGGGCTCGATCGGCGATCCCCGGCGGCGCGGGGCTGGGGTCGTCGGCCAGAACGGGGAGTTGCCCGGTCAGCGCGGCCAGGAGCAGCAGCAAAAGCAGCAGGCGGTGGATGGGTGGTCGTTTGAGATGTTTCGACATAACTCTTTCTCCTGCTTTTCAACTGAAGGGCTTTAGGGTGATTCGAAAGCCTTGAGCGTCAGCGGCAGGTAGATACGCCAGACCTCATCGGCGACGACGACGGTGACGGTGACCGGTTTATGGACGTGGCTCAGGCCGCCGTTGGTGGTCACGGTGATCGCTGCGGTGGTGGCGCCGATGGCAAAAGCGGTGGTGTCGATGGTCAGGGTGAGGTGGCCGCTGTTGGTGAAAACGCCGCCGGGCACCCCCAGCCAGGGGGCGTCGGCGCTCACGGTGTAGGTCAGCGGTTCCACGCCGGCGCTCTGCACCTGCACGGTGCGGCTGTAGATACCTCGCTCTTCATCGGCGAGGAACAGACTCACCGCCTGCGGGCTGACGACGGCGTAGGGCCGTTTGGGCAGGTCTCGCACGGCGTTGTAGGCCTGACGCGCGCTGCTATCGGTGTGGCGCACGGCGTAATAACGCACGGCGTCGCAGGCATCGTACCAGGTGGACAGGCTGAAATCCAGGTTGAACAGAAACATCACGCCCATCCAGGGCCAACGATCGTAAGCGTAATCAAAGGCGCGGGCGATATAATCGGCCTGGGTGGTCTCGTCCACCACCTGCCACCATCGCCCCTGGGCTTCCCAGGCGCTGCGACAGCCTGCCTCTTGCAACAGCCAGCCCCACTCGGTGGCCCAGATGGGGGTGTCGGCGTCGTCGTTGGCCAGCATGACGGCCCGTTGTTGCTCGGCGCGGCGGAAGGCCAGGCCATCGACGTACATATTGCCATAGATGGGGTTGTCGGCCCAGCCGCCCGGCTCTTGTTCTGGCGGAAAGTAAAAACCGTAGGGATGTGAGCCCAAAGCGTCGAAATAACCCCTGGCGTCGTGATCGTACATGGCCTGAAGGAATTTGAGGTCGTTCCAGGCGTTGGGATAGGCGGGCGGGTCGGCGTTTGCATCGTAGGGGCCGACGGTCGCCAGGCCGCCGCTGACGATGATCGCCGTGGGGTCTATGGCAGTGATACATTGGTGCGCTTTTTGCAGCACGGCGGTGTATTCTGCCGGGTTGGGCAGTTCGGTGCCGGGCGCGCCCTCGGACCAGGCCCAATCCAGGTTGGGCTCGTTGCCGATCTCGTAGGCTTCCACCTTGCCCAGCCCGGCGGCTGCCTGTCCCTGGACGTAGGCGCAGTAAGCGTCGAGGTCGTCATAGTCGGCCCAGTTGCCGTGCAATCGCAGCAGCACGTTGAAGGGCAATCGCTCGCCGGGCAGATTGTACAGCTTGACCCAGTCGAGGCCAAGCTCGGTGGCCCAGGCTTGTTTCTGAGCGTCCCAGGCGCTGACGTTGATGCCGTAACCCAGGTGAATCTGGGGAGAGGCGGCAGCCGCTTGCACCGGCGGCGAGGCTGCCGTTGTCGCTGCCGGTGCAACAGTGGCGTCGGCGATGGCCGCGCCAAACCCCTGAGGGGCAATCGTCGATTGGC
The DNA here is from genome assembly GCA_049324835.1 of Chloroflexota bacterium. GTDB lineage: Bacteria > Chloroflexota > Anaerolineae > CAYNKW01 > CAYNKW01 > JBMOMT01. Next base: position 47,103 of record JBMOMT010000030.1, read on the forward strand.
TTTTGACGGGGGATGGGGCAGCGCACACGGCCCCGAAGGTCAAAACGAGCGCCAGCAAGATGCGGAGACTCGGTAACATGGTGTCCCTTCCCAGAAAAGCGTGATTCTCTGACATTGTAACACGGGCCTCTGGCCGCCAACAATGGGAAAATAGTACTGTTTGCCGCTGCATCAGTCTGGCCCGACCAGCCGGAAGCCGTGACCCCTGACGGCCACGATGTACTGGTTGTCAGGGTCGAGCTCGGCCAGACGCTGGCGCAGACGGCGGACGAGGGAATCGACGGCTTCGGCCGAGACGCCCTCCGAGATGACGTCGGGCCAAACAGCGGCGACGATCTCGTCGCGGCTGAAAACCCGCGCCGGATCACCGCTCAAAAGCTCCAGCAGGGCGAATTGAGACGGCGAGAGGGGCGGTTGGACTTGGCGCCCGGACACCCAGGCGCGCCGCTGCTCGGCGTCCAGGTGCAGACCCGGTCCCGTGGGGCGGATGGGGGCGGTGGCTTCGGCATCGACAAAGGTGAACAGGCAGTTGGGAGCCACCTGAATCTGATCCCCATCGACCAGCTCGTGGGGCGCTTCCAGGCGCTGGCCGTTGACAAATGTGCCGTTTTTGCTGTCCAGGTCTTCGATGAGGTAACAGCGTTCCTGGCGCACGATGCGGGCATGATGGCGCGAGACCCAACGGTCGTCGATGGCCACATCGTTATCTGGCCAGCGACCGATGGTCATTTCTTTTTTCGAGAGCGGCCAACTCTGTTTCACCTCACCGGCCTGGTGCCGCACGAGCAGCGCGCTCTGAGTGTAGAGTGGGCTGTATTCCACGGACATTTCCTGTCACCTCACTCGAATCCCGACTGTTGCTGAACGGCCTGGGATGTGTTACAATAGTGCTGTCTTTTGTGAGAGAAGAACCCATGAGTCACTTGATGCTTCAAGGCACAATTCTGCGCGAACGCTATCAGATCGTGGCCCTCATCGGCCAGGGTGGGATGGGCGCTGTCTACGAGGCTCACGATCTACGGCTGCCGGGCAGGCGTTGCGCCGTCAAAAAGACGCATCTGCCGCCTTTGTTGAGCGCGGCGGCGGTTGCTCAGGCGCGAAGGCAGTTTGAGCAAGAGGCGCGCACGCTGGCGCGGTTGGATCATCCCAACCTGCCCAAGGTGTCCGACTTTTTTTCCGATGACGACAGCGATTATCTGGTGATGGATTTTGTGCCCGGACGCGATCTGCACCAGATCGTCCAGGAGGCTGCCCGGCAGGGGCGGTTCCTCGATGAGACGCTGGTTGCCGATTGGGCGCGCCAGCTCTGCGAGGCGCTGAGTTACCTGCACCGGCAAGAGCCGCCGGTCATCCACCGCGATCTCAAGCCTGCCAATGTCAAACTCACTCCCGATGGATTCATCAAGCTGGTGGACTTTGGCCTGGTCAAACCGGTAGACCCGGACGATCCGCGCACTCTGAGCGGCGTGCGTGGACTGGGTTCGCTGCCATATCTGCCGCTGGAGCAGTACGCTGATGTCGAAGGTCACACCGATGCCCGCTCCGATGTTTATGCGCTTGGCGCTACACTCTATCACCTGTTGACCGGTCAGTCGCCGCCGAGCGCTCAGCAGCGTTTTTTGCAGCCGGACGCTCTGCTGCTGCCGCGAGAGATCAACGCCGATATTTCCCCGGCTGCCGAGGCCGCGGTGCTGGCAGCCATGTCCATTCACCCCCGGCAACGTCCGGAAAGTGTGAGCGCCTGGCGACGGCTCTGGCTTTCTCCAGATGGCCCACCCGATTCTGCCGCTGCGTCTGCATCTGGTTGGTGGGCCGCGCTGCGGGCCAATATCGGCTGGTTGGCCCTGGCGATGGTTCTCACCGCGTTGGTGCTTTTCCTCTCGTTGCGATAAAACCTCCCACCCATCCACCCAGCCAGGTCAGGATCGAGCCCACGGGCCAGCCGGGCCAGCCCGGCGGCCACAGCCATCCCAGGCCGAAGGGCAGGAAAACGGCCACACTGCCGATCCAGACGAGCGCGCCCCAACGGACGCGGGCGGCCAGAGACGCCACCTTGCGCCCTTGCCAGGCGTAACCCGTTGTCAGCGCCAGCGCCAAACCAAACAGTGCTCCCAGTAGCTCTGGCGCTCCGGCGCGCCAGACGCCGTTTTCCGGCGGCGCCGGGGTGAGGGTGGGCGTTGGGGTGGGTGTTGGGGTGGGCATGCCGGTGGCTGCGGGCCAAGGTGTGGCCGGAGGGGAGGGTGTTGGGGTGGGTGTGGCGGTTGGCTGAGGTGTGGCAGTGGGCGGAGCCAGCAGTGTGATGCGCAGCGGAGCAATTGTCTGGGCATCGCCGCAGCGGGCGATGATCTGAATGTCGCCTGGGAAGCTCAACAGCAGATCGGCCTGGGCCACGCCCAGAACGGTGGTCGTCGTCTGGGTGGCCAATACCTGGGCCGAGACCCTATCGAGGGCCTCGAACGTGACCTGGGTGCCATCGGCTACCGGGTGACCGTTGCGGTCCTGCACCAGGGCAGTGCGCACAACGAGTGTGGCCGGCGCGGTGGGCATGGTCTCGCCGGGAGAGAGTTGGGTGAGCGACAGGGCCTGGAAGGGCTCCGGCTCCAACCGGGTTACCAGATCGTAGCCGGTGCCCTCGATGCTCACCGGCGAGATGCCCAGGGGGGTCCAATCGCCAAAAAGCACACGCGCCGAGGCCTCGATGAAGGCGGGTATCTTGCTATAGATGCCATAGTAGGCGGTGAGTTTGCTGACTTCGGTGGTGTCCAGGTAATAGGGTGCAGAGTAGGCCAGCACCACCAGGTGCGCGTCGCGATAACTGCCGGCGGCCTGGGCCAGGAACAGGCGCAGGGCGTCCGAATCGGGGTAACGCGCCGGGTCGGGATCGAGCATGGCAAAAATGATCCACTCGGCCTCATCCAACAGCGTGGATAACTCTACAAACTCGGTCGACGGCGCGCCGTTGGGCGACTGGGTGAGAAAGGCCTTGAGCTGGGCAAAGGTGCGGCTGGTGATCTGGCCCGGTGCAACACGTCCCTCGCCTTCTGGCCCGTAGAGGCGCAGAATGGCGGTTTGTAGCGCCTCCGGATCGATGAGCGGCAACGGCTGACACTCGGCGGTGAAACAGCGCGATCGCCGGGCGTCGGTCAGGATGAGGATGTCCTGGTCCAGAGATGGTGGGCTTGGCATGCGGTTGCTCAACTCTTCCGGCGAGGGATAGATGAGCGTGATAGCTTGTTGGGCAACCTGGTTGACAAAAGCGGTTTCATCGGTGATAGCCTGTAGATCGGCGGGCGTTTTCAGCACCTGGTTGAGAGAAAAATCGGGGTAGAGCCGCATCTTGAGGCGCACGATGCGGCTGACGGCTTCGTCTACCCGCGCGGCAAAGGTGGGGTTGATGAGGTACTCGTCGCGGAAAAAGGCGATGGTCTGGCGTATATTTTCGAGCTGGGTGGGCCAGTCGGAGGTCAGCGCGTACTCGGATAGGATGAGCAGGTCGTTGCCGGCCAGAAAGGCCTCTTTGGCGATCTGTTTGTGCTGGAAGGTCTCGAGATCTGGATCGAAATAACGTTTGACCGCCAAAACACCCAGGGCGTCGGCCACCAGCACACCATGCTGTCGCCAGTCTCTCAGCTCCGGCAGAGCCAGGATGGCCGGCAGGGCCTCAGGGTCAAAGCTGATGGGGCGGGTGAACTGCCGGATGTTGCCCTGGAAACCGCGGTAGCGGATGTGGGAGCTCATCAGTGCATCGGTGAGTGCTGCATCGTCCCAGGTTGGATCGGTGACGGCGAAAAAAGGGGCCAGCTCCACACGGCGCAGTTCCTGCAACGATTTATCTACCGTGGCGACTTCGTCATCGGGCAGGCGGTCGGAGCCGCCGTGGCCGGGAAAATGTTTGGCTACCGTCGCCACGCGTCCATCGCTGCCCTGGTGCACACCCTGGATGTAGGCCTGGCCCATACGGCCCACCCAGTAGGGATCGCCGCCAAAGGCGCGAATGCCGATATCGCCCCGCCCTGAAAGCCGGGGCACGTTGAGCACGTCGAGCACCGGCCCCAGCAAGAGGTTGATGCCCATTGCGGCCAACTCGCGGCCAGCGATCTCGCCTGCCTGACGGCTCAGATCCGGCCGCCAGGTTGCGCCGAGGGCCATGGGGTTGGGCAGCGACGTGAGGCCGTTGGTGAGGCGAGTAAAGGGGTAGCCGTCGCCCTCGTGATCCACGGCGATGAAAAGCGGCGCGCCCGGGCCGGGCATCGACAGGGCCAGGGTTTGCAGGGCGTTGGCCAGTTGTTGTACCTGGGCAGGCGTATCACCCTGATTGATCACGTTGCCGTTGCTGGTGAGCAGCACCACGCCGCCCACCTGGTCCTCGGTGATGAGTCGGGTGATGTCGGAGCCGAAGGAGGTGTCGCGGCCCATAAAAGTCACCAGGAAGAGCTGGCCCACTTTTTCTTGTGGCGACATGGCCGCCACCCACGCGGCTACAGGATCGCTTTCCTGGGCAACGGCGGGTGGAACCGGCCAGCCCAGAAACAGCAGAGTGATGGCCGTCAGGGTGTGAATCCACCGCATCAGTTTGGCGAGCACGCTATGGTGAGTCATGGCGCGCCCAATGATACACTACTTTTACCAAATTGGGTAGTCGATGGGGAGGTCTTTGGCAAGTCGGGGGCGCAGGGAGAACGAGAGAGCCGACCGGATCGGTTCAGTGGATGGTGATCACGCCCTGCGGGCAGGCGCTTACGCAATCGCCGCAGCCGGTGCAGCGCGATGGCGTGAGCGTGCGCACGGCCCAATCGCCCGCCGGCACGCCGACGGCGCGCTCCCGCACGGGTACGAGACCAAACACACGCGGGGCGCAGACGTCGAGGCAGGCGTGGCAATTCTGAGGCTCCTGGCAGGGTTGGAGGTCGATCTTGAACCGTCCGGCTGTGGCGGCTCGTCGCTGCCAACGAAACGCCCGTCGTCGCGGCTCCAGGCGAATGGCCTGGTGCGTGCAGGCAGCGCGGCACACGCCGCAGCCATAACACAGAGCCGGATCGATGAGGCATTTGTCGTCGCTGGCGGTGTAGCGGATGGCGCCAAAGGGGCAGAGGGTGCGGCACTGTTTGCAGCCGGTGCAGCGCTGCCAGTCTATGGCTGCCACGTACTCGGCGGGGAAAAAGACCTGCATCATGCCGCTGCTCACCTGCAGACGATAGGCCATGCAGTCTTGATCGCAGTTGCACAGGCCGCCGATAAACGGCGTGCCAAAGGTCCACACCGAGTGCACCAGCCCTTCCCGATCCAGTCGATGGATCGCCTGGCGCGCCTGCTCGCGGCTGAGCCATTCCAGGTTTTCGCCGTAATCGGGAAACTGGCCGATCAGGCCGCTGGGATCGATGCCCAGACCGTAGCAGTAACGCACCTGGCGGCGGCCGGTGGTCAGGCTGCGACAGGCGCATGGCAGCCGCACGATGGAATCGACCAGGTTCAGTATCTGGTCAACGTCTTCCAGGGGCACCACCTGACCGAAATGGCTCTTTTTCTGGCGGGCGGTGGCGATGCGCCCGACCCAATCGGGCACAAAAGGCAGGGCCTGGATGGCGTCGAGCATGGCCAAGGAGCGGGCGGCGCGCGCTTCGAAATGCTGGAAAAAGGCGGCGATCTGCTCCCGCCGCCCATTCTGGGTGAGCAATTCCTGGCCATAGTTGTTCATGGTGAGATACCATTCTTTGCCCTCACCGTGTTCGGTGCAAAACTCACACATGGCTTGACTCCAATTTTATTTCCAGGGCCACCACACCCAGGGCCTCTTTATCCGGCGGGTAGATGGCTCGCATGGCGGCCAGCAGTTCGTGGGCAGGCAGGCCTGGCGCAATGGCGGCGGGGTTTTCATGGGCCAGCAGTTCTTCGAAAGTGGCATAGTGGCCTGTGCGCACGATGACGCAAGGGTGTCGATCGTTGAGGAGCAGGCGGTCGCCAACCTGGAGACGGGCAACATTGGTGTACGCCACGCGCACCTCGACCGTCTTGCGGCCGGCCAGGATCTGCTGCACGTATGGTTCTCTGATCCACAAGGTCTTGCTGCGCATCGACTCTCCGGGCTGAAAAATCGACGCGGCCCGGTGGCTCAACACCCATCGGGCTGCAACATAGTTTTCACAAGCCATCAAGCCTGGGCACGTTGGATTTCCGCCAATTCGTTGGGCGAGAGGAGGTGTTCGGGTGCGGACAGGTAAACCGGACACTCGTGACATTCCCGGTTCTCCTGGCAGGCCACGTCCTTTATTTGCCAGCAGGGGGTGCTGCGATCCTGGCGCGCCGGGCAGTCGGCGTGAGCGGCCTGGTCGCACTGACGAATCTCCCAGCAGGGGATCAGGGCCAGCAGGCGGCGTAGCCCTTCCTGGTTGAGGCCTTGGTCGTGGATGAGGTGCCGGATGCAGCGCACCCAGGTCAGGTCGTGATTGGAATACAATCGGCGGTTGTTACGGCGGGCGGGCTTGATGAGCCCGCTCTCTTCGTACAGGCGAAGGGTGCGGGGGTGAACACCCAGCAATTCGGCGGCGATACCGATCGCGTACAGGGGGGTGGTGGTGCCAGGCATGTTGGCTTCCCTTTGGCAAACTCGTCCTTGGGCAACAATTGCGCCACTTTTCTCAAGCAGCTTTCCTGAATTATATCATGTTCAAACTACCTTGTCAATTTCGTTTACAAGTTGGCTCGGAGACTTTTACGGGCTATAGTCGCGCAGGATGGAACCGCCGATGAATTCTCGTAGGATCGAGTTGTCTGGGATGGGTTCTGGCTCGCAGGGCAGGAACCACTGCAAAAAGGCCAGCAGACGTTTGGCCTCGATGTGATTCATGGTGCCTGGCTCCACCTGCCGCAGCAGGGGTTCGGCAAAGGGTTTCAACACGGCCAGCTCGTAGGCCAGCGCCGAGTTGAAAATGGCGTCGGCGTGCTCCTGGAAGGGAAAGATGTTTTGTCCCTCTCCCCGGCGCACGCTGGCCCAGCGGTCGATGGTTTCCTGAGCCGAATAGCCGCGATAGGCAGCGTCGCGGATGAGGCGGCGAAGCAGGCGCGTATCGGTGGTGGGCACGCGGTTGTGATGATCGATGTTGAGGTTGGTCAGCGCCGAGACATAAACCCGGTAGATGCGTTCGGCGGGGATGGCCGGCACCAGCTTGGGATTCAGGCCGTGGATGCCCTCGGCCAGGATGATCTGATCCGGTCGTAGCGAGATGGTGTGGCCCTGATCGCGCCTGCCGGTGTGAAAGTTGTAATGTGGCAGTGCAACGCTCTGATAGGCCATCAGTTGCAGCAGATGCTCGTTGAACAGGGCCAGGTCCAGGGCGGTCAGCGACTCGTAATCGTATTCACCGTTGGCCGTGCGCGGAGTGAGGTGCCGCTCGACGAAATAATCGTCCATGCCGATGACCACCGGACGAATGCCGTTGGCCAGCAACTGCACCGCCAGACGTTTGACAAAGGTGGTTTTGCCGGACGACGATGGGCCGGCAATGAGCACCAGCCGCACGTCTTTGTGTCTGGCGGCGATGTCGCGGGCGATGTGGGCAATACGCTGCTCGTGCAGCGCTTCGGCCACCAGAATCAACTCGCGGATGCGCCCATCCTCGATGGCCCGGTTGAGGCCGCTGACGCTATCCACCTCCATCAGTTGCAGCCATTGGCCGTACTCACGAAAGACCGTCGCCAGGCGCGGTGAATCACGAAAGGCCGGCATTTCCTGGGGCCGGCTGGATAACGGGTAGCGCAGGATGAAACCGGGCGGATAGTGCTTGAGATCGAACCATTTCACATAGCCGGCCGAGGGCACCATGTAGCCGTAGAAATAGTCCTCTGTGCCGCACAACGAGTAGACGGTGAGATAGTCTTTGCGGCGATACTTGAGCAGGCGCACTTTGTCCTGGTAGCCCTGATTCTCGAACAGGGCTCTGGCCTGGTCCAGCGGGATGCGACGTTTGGTGATGGGTTCATCCTGGTGGGCGATCTCTTGCATGCGCTTTTCGATGCGCGCCAGCTCGTCGAGTGAAAACGGCTCTCGACCCTGCACCGTGCAAAAGAGGCCGCCAGCCGTCAGAGAGTGATCGATGACGATGCGTGCTTCTGGAAAGAGCTGCCGCACTGCTGTCACCAGCAGGAAACAGAGCGAGCGCTGGTAGATGCGTGTGCCGTCGCCAGAGGTGACAGGAATGGGCGACAGGTCGGCATCGGTGTGCAGGGTGTAGGTCAGCTCACAAAGCCGGCCGTTGACCAGAGCGGCGACGACCGGGATGGAAGGGTCTAGCACTCTATCGGCCAGTGCCTGAGCGATGAACGTTTCGATAGGGGCGCCGACGCTTGCCTGGTAAAGCGCGCCATTGGGCAGCCGCGCCTGCACTGTCTGGCGTGGGGAGGTCGGCGTGGCCTGGGGTATTTTTCTTTTTGGGGCTTTCATTTCTATCTCTCCATCTTGTCGACGGGATGTTTGCGTTCAGCGGGAATGTATGATACCATATCTTTCTGGCCTATGCAATTGATGCGTCATGGCTGACACATGTCCAGTAGACAGGAGGCGAGTATGCAAATCCGGGTGAGTGTTGTTCAGGCGGCGTCGGTGATCATGGATCGCGAGGCAACGGTGGAAAAGGCGCGCCGATTGGTGCTCGAATCGGCGGCGCAGGGAGCCAGGTTGATCCTGTTTCCGGAGGCTTTTATCCCGGCTTATCCACGCGGGCTGGGCTTTGGCACGGTGGTCGGTGGGCGGACAGAGGCCGGTCGGCGGTTGTGGGCGCGTTATTGGCACAACTCGGTCGATGTGCCCGGCCCGACGACCGAGGCGTTGGGGCAGATGGCCCTGGAGGCGCGGGCTTTTCTGGCGGTGGGGGTCATCGAGCGTGAGAGGGGCCACGGTACGCTCTATTGCACGCTGCTCTACTTTGGCCCCGATGGTCGGCTGCTGGGTAAACATCGTAAACTCAAGCCCACCGCTGCCGAGCGATTGCTGTGGGGCGAGGGGGATGGCAGCAGCCTCACTTTTTTGGATACCGATTTTGGCCGTGTAGGTGGTTTGATTTGCTGGGAGAATTACATGCCATTGGCGCGCACCTACATGTATGCCCACGGCCTCGATGTGTACCTGGCGCCGACCGCCGACGCCCGCGATACCTGGCAGGCCACCTTGCGTCACATTGCTTGCGAGGGTCGCTGCTTTGTGCTGGGCTGCAACCAGTTCGTCACCAAGGCCATGTACCCCGCCGACCTGGAGGGCATCCAGGACCTGGCCCATCAGCCCGATGTGTTATGCCGCGGCGGCAGCGCCATCCTGTCGCCGCTGGGTGAGTATCTGGCCGGACCGCTGTACGGTGAGGAGGGTATTCTCTACGCTGACCTCGACATGGCCCGCATTGCCGAGGCTCGCTTTGATTTTGACGTGATGGGTCACTATGCCCGTCCAGACGTTTTCCGTTTGTTGGTCAACGAGCGTCCGTTGCGCTCGTTCGAGAGATTAGAGTGAGAACAGGAGGCAAAACTATGCCGGTGATCGAAGTCAAGATGTATGCCGGGAGAACCCACGAGCAAAAGGCAGAACTGGCCCGCAGACTCACCGAGGGAACGATGGAGGCGCTCGGCGTCGGCCCGGAGGCGGTGCGCGTCATCATCTATGACATTCCACGGGAGAACTGGGCTGTGGCCGGCAAGCTGGTGGTCGACACGCCAAAAGGGTAGCGGGTCGCTCGGCGGCAGACAAAAAAGGCGCGAGGCTGGTGCTCGCGCTTTTTTTGTGATCGGTTGCCGCCGCCCGGCCACCCAGGTAGCGGCGGTGAGGGGGTGGTTCAGTATTCCACGCGGCGTTTGAGGGCCCGTCCGGCCAGTTCTTCTGTCAGGGCGATGGCCACAACAAAAACGGCGTCCACCACGGCTGCCAGGCCCAGGGCATAGGCCAGATACCCGATCGCTGCCAGAAATGTGGCCTGCAGGCTGGTTGCGATCGACGGCAGCCCCCCAAGCAGGCCGAAAATCACCGTCGCTACGCCGAAAAAGAGGGCCATCGTCGGCCACGCGCCGCGGTCAGATTCGCTGGGTAACATGGCGTTGGCCACGGCAAAGATGAGGTAAAGCCAGATCGGGAAATCGGGGGCATGCCAGTAGGCCACCAACTCGCGCCACAGATCGGCCCAGGCGCCATAGATCAGCAACCGGCCCAGATCGTCGATGCCCAACACGATCTGGCCCACCAGCAGGATGACGCCGCAACCTGCCACCAGCGGCGCCAGGCCGATCAGGCTGGCGCGCACCGGATCGGCGGCGCCCACGCTCACCGATCCCAGCCGCACCTGCCCGCCCCGTTTTTTTCTGGGCCACAGCGCCAGGCCGCCGACCGGCACACGCAGCATGACGGCGGCCAGCCAGTGACTCAGCTCGTGCAGCGCGATGCCCGGCAGCAACGTCAGGAAATAGACCATGATGGCTGTGTCGGTCGAGTCGGTGAGCAGCAGGCCCAGGCCTTGCAGGTGACGGTTGATCCATCGCTGAAGGAGGTACAGAGGTGGCAAAAGAGCGATCAGAAAGATGAGGGGTGTCCAATCGCCCAGCAGCTCAGAGGTCATGGCGCTGTTATCGTTTGACCTCGGCGGTGAGGCGCACAATCTCGACAAAATCGTTGGCTTTGAGGCTGGCGCCGCCCACCAGCGCGCCGTCGATGTCTGGCAGAGCCATAAACTCGGCGATGTTGTCTGGTTTGACACTGCCGCCGTACTGCACCCGCACCGCCTGGGCTGCTTCGGGGCCAAACATCTCGGCCAATGCGCCGCGGATGGTGCCGCCGATGACGGCCTGGGCGTCGTTGGCGGTGGCCGCCATGCCGGTGCCGATGGCCCAGATGGGTTCATAGGCGATGATCAGTTGCCGCACCTGGCGCACATCCAGGCCCATCAGCGCTGCTTCGACCTGGTCGGTGATCCACTCTTCGGTCTGCCCGGCCTGGCGCTGTTCCAGCGACTCGCCGACGCAGACGATGGGTGTCAGGCCATGGGTCAGGGCCGCCACGATTTTACGATTCACGCCGTCGTCCGTTTCGCCCAAGTGCTGGCGTCGCTCCGAGTGGCCCAGGATGACGTACTGGCACAGTTCGGCCAGCATCGGCGGTGAAACCTCGCCGGTAAAAGCGCCCTTTTCCTGCCAGTACATATCTTGCGCGCCCAGGCCGATCGTCGTACCGCCGAGCGCGTCTCGGACGGCGTTCAGCGCGGTGAACGGTGGGCAGAGCACCACCTCCACATGGCGAATGGCGGCCAGTTGTGGTTTCATCTCGTTGACCAGCGCCACTGCCTCGGCGATAGTTTTGTACATTTTCCAGTTGCCGGCGATGATGGGCTTTCGCATGATCCCCCTCCTGGTTGGGTTTTGGGTTTGGTGGCTCGATCATATCACACAACCGTCTCTTTCGCAACTAAAGGGCGGAAGGGTGTTTGCCTGTCGTTGGCTTTGAGAGTAAAATACAACGTACTACTCACCCTCCCGCGGGTTTAGGCACTTTTGAGCCAGAGAACACCATCCTGGCGAATGCAGCGCTTCATCGATATGACCTGTGATAACCTGCGGGAGGGTAGGCTGAGCAGTTACAATACAACAACGGTTGAGCGGTAGGGCGTTTTGGCAACGAATCGACGCGAGATGGGATCCTGGAGGCACACGTGGGAACAACGATAGCGCACGCACCGGGCAAGGTGATTCTCTTTGGTGAACATGCCGTCGTTTATGGCCGCCCGGCGGTGGCCGTGCCGGTGTTGGACGTGCGGGCAACAGCCGTGGTAGAAGATGGACGCGCCGGTTCGGGTATCACGGTGGTGGCCGAAGACCTGGGGTGTACGTTTGGCCTCTTTGATGTGCCGCCTGATGATCCCCTGCGACTGATCGTTTCGGCCACGCTGGGACGGTTGGGTGTGAGCCTGTCGATGGATCTCAGAATCACGCTCTCCTCGACCATCCCCATGGCGCGGGGACTGGGCAGTGGCGCGGCGGTCTCGACGGCGATTGCCCGCGCATTGGGCAAACACCTGGGCCAGTGGCTGACCTCGCGAGCGCTGTCGGATCTGGTGTTCGAGACGGAAAAGATCCATCACGGCACACCCAGCGGCATCGACAACACGGTCATCGCTTTTGAAAAGCCGGTGTTTTTTGTCAAAGATCGGGTGCGAGATCTGCTCTGGGTGCGCAAGCCGTTTCGTTTGGCCCTCGGGGATACGGGCGTTTCCAGCCCCACCAGGATCGCGGTGGCCGACGTGCGATCTGCCTGGGAAAACGACCCCGAACGCTACGACGAGGTCTTTGACGAGATCGGCACACTGGCCCACATGGGCCGGGAAGCGATCGAAGCGGGAGATACGGAAACCATCGGCCGGCTCATGAACGCCAATCAAAAACTGCTGCGGCTGCTGAACGTCTCCTCGCCCGAGTTGGAGGGTCTGATCGACGCCGCCCGGCAGGGCGGGGCGCTGGGCGCCAAACTGGTGGGCGCGGGCCGCGGCGGCAACATGGTGGCGGTGGTCACCGCCGAGACGGCCGGCCAGGTGAGCATGATGCTCCGGCTGGCCGGGGCCAAAAACGTCATCGTGACGGAGGTCAAATAGGAACGTGGGCCGGCGAATAGTGGTTGCCATTACCGGCGCATCGGGTGCGGCCATCGGCGTGCGGTTGTTGCACAACCTGAGCCAGCACGAGGTGCACCTGATTGTTTCTCAGGGTGGGGAGGCGGTCATCGCCCAGGAGCTGGGGGCGGTCGAGTTGCCGGCAGACTATTACCGGGCGCACCAGATCGACGCCCGGCTGGCCAGTTCTTCCTTTCACACCGATGCCATGGTCATCGCGCCTTGCTCCATGAAGACACTCTCGGCCATCGCGCACGGTTATGCCGATAATCTCATCGTGCGGGTGGCCGAGATCATGCTGCGCACCAATCGACCGCTGATCCTGGTGCCGCGCGAGACGCCGCTTTCTCTCATGGCCATCGAGAACATGCGCCAGGTGCGGCTGGCCGGCGGCATCGTTTTGCCGCCCATGGTGGGCTATTACGCCGCCCCGCAGACCATCGACGACGTGACCGATTTTTTCGTGGGCAAGATCCTGGATATGCTCAACATCGAGCACAGCCTGTATCGCCGCTGGAAAGAGGGTGAGCCAGATGAGCTTGCGTGAGTTTCTGGATAAATTGGAACAGGCCGGGAGACTGGTTCGGATTCCCAGGCAGGTCGATCCGTACCTGGAGATGGCGCGGTTGATCAACGCCCTCGACGGCCAACCGGTGTTGTTTGAGCGCGTCAGAGGCTCCGAGTTCCGCGTCGTCTCGGGCATCTGTTCGCGGCGTGAGTTTTTCGCCCTGGACCTGGGCGTCCCGCCGGACAGGCTGCTTTTTGAGCTGGCCCAGGCTTTTGCCCGGCCCGCGCCGCCGCCGCTGGTGGCGGCCGGCCCCTGCCAGGAGGTCGTCGAGCGCCAGGTTGACCTGAACCGATTGCCGATCCTGACCCATATGCCCGCCGACGGCGGCCCCTACATCACCAGCGGCGTGGCCGTGATTCAGGACCCCGATTTTGGTCGCAACGTGAGTTATCATCGGTTGATGCAACTGGACGAGCGACGTTTCACGGCGCGCATCGTGGAAGGGCGCGGCACCCACACCGCGATGGGCAAAGTAAGCGGCGATCTGGAGATAGCCATCTGTCTGGGGGTGTCCATACCGGTGCTGCTGGCGGCGGCCATGTCCCCACCCAAGGGCGTCGACGAGCTGGGTATTGCCCATGCGTTACGCTCCACGCCATTGGTGCGTTGCCTCACCAAGAACCTGACCGTGCCGGCAGACGCCGAGGTGGTGCTGGAAGGGCGCATCACGCGCCGCCTGGCCGACGAAGGGCCGTTCCTGGATCTCACCGAGACCTGGGACGTGGTGCGACGGCAGCCCGTGATCGAGATCGATTGTGTCACCCATCGGCGCCGGCCCATTTATCACGCGCTGCTACCGGGCAAACTGGAGCACAAGGCCTTGATGGGTATGCCGCGCGAGCCGGGCATCTATGCGGCGGTGAGTCAGGTGTGCGATTGTCGCAACGTGTCTATCACGCCGGGGGGCATGAGCTGGCTGCACGCTGTGGTGCAGATCCACAAACGCCGGGCCGACGATGGTCGCCGGGCCATCGAGGCGGCTTTCGAGGGCCACGGATCACTCAAGCATGTGGTGGTGGTCGACAAAGACGTGAACCCCTTCGACCCGCACGATGTCGAGTGGGCCATAGCCACACGCTTCCAGGCCGATCGAGACCTGATGGTGTTTGAGGATCAGCCCAGCAGCTCGCTGGACCCTTCGGCGTCGCAGGAACCGGGTCAAAAAGCTCGCACGGCCAAAATGGGCCTGGACGCCACCATTCCCTGGCATACCCACCGGGGAGGGGCGCGCTCTGAAGAAGAGCGGCTGGCATTCCACCGTGTGAGTTATGAGCCGCTGGAAATTGACGGCTATTTGGTTAAGGAATCTTAACGCGATTTTGCGTTGACCTGCGTGCCCGGCAATGGTATAATGAAGGGTGGGGGGTATGCAGGAGGATGCAACATGCCATCACACGAAGCGTTGGCCCAAAAAGAACGTGAACTGGCGATCATTCTGGCCATCGACCATGTCCGCGACCGTGGTCTGGCGCCGCAGGCCATGTTGGCCGAGATCGCCCGCACTGTGGGGCAGCACCTGGATGCCGATCTGTGCCTGCTGGGCCTTGTCGACCGGGCAACAGCCCACCTCGGCCTGGCAGCGGTGGTGGATCGCGCCGAGATTTTTCAAGCTCTGGATCAGGACGCTATCCGGCAGGTTTTGGAAGCCTCCCTGGCGCTGGATGGGGTCACGCCGCTGGCGGCGGACGCCGGTTGGGGTGCGACCGGCCCGCAGTATCTGCTGGCCGCCCCTCTGATCGTCAACCGCGAGCGGTTCGGCGCGTTGCTGCTGGCCAATCGCGAGCGGCCCTTTGGGGTCGCAGATCGTGCGGTTTTGGCGGCTGCGGCCAGCCAAACCGATTCGGCAGCGGCGCAGGCCCATCTGCTGCACGATCTGGAGCAGCAAAACCGCCGCCTGGAGGCGATCTATCGGGTGGATCGTATTCGCGACCGGACGATGGACTCGGCGGACATGCTCTCCGCTATGGCTCAGGTCATCACCGATGCCGTGGCCGCCGACTGCTGCCTGCTGGGGTTGGTGGACGAGATGAGCGGCCAGGTCGAGTTGCGGGCCGTGGACGACCGTATGGGGTTGTTGCGCCGTTTGCCGTCGGAGCGGTTGCAGGCGGCGCTCCGGGCGGCCACCGATCTGGAGGAGATCGGCTGGCTGCCGTTGGCAGCGGGCGTCGGCGCGCCAGAGTTGGATCAGGCGCTCGCCGTGCCGCTGGCCATCGACGGGCACAAGCTGGGCGCCTGTTTGCTGGCGAATCGGCAAGGTTCCTTTCATCCGGACGATGTGGAGCTGGTGCGGGCGGTGGCCTCGCAGATGGATTCGGCCATCGTGCACGCCCGCGCGTTGCATCACTTGCAGCAACGCCACCGCCAGCTCGAGGCCATCTACGAGATCGACCGCATCCGCGACGAGATCGAGGATACGCAGCAGCTCATCTCTGCCGTGGCAAATGTCGTCACCAGTGCTCTGAGGGCCGATCTGTGCCTGATGAGCCTGGTGAGTGAAGAGACGGGCCAGATCGAGCTGCGGGCCATCGACGACCGCAGCGGTCTCTTTGGTCGGCTGGATCGGGCCGTTGTTCAAGACACCCTCGACCGTGTCATGGAGATGGAGGCGCCTGGTTTCCTGGCGTTGCACGAGAACGATCTGTGGGTGCGTCATGGTCTGACCCACGGTCTGGGCGCGCCGTTGCGTGTGCGGGAGGAAAGGTTGGGCGCGTTTTTGCTGTTCACTGCCGGCCGGCCGTTTACCTCTGACGATGTGGCGCTGCTGGAAGCGGTGGTCAGCCAGACCGATTCGGCTGTGGTTCACACCCGCACTTTTCGCCATCTGGAGATGCGCACCAAAGAACTGGAAACCGTCTATCGCGTGGATAGCATCCGGGATCAGATCCAGGATTTTGGCAGCATGCTCAGCGCTGTGCTCAACGAGTTGTGCACGGTCATGGAGGCCGACACAGGCTTTATCATGCTGTTCGATGAGAGTGGTCAGCAGTTGGAGCTCAAGGCCTCTACCGAGGACGACATTCTACGCACTGTGGATCAATATCAGTGGATCGAGCGTGCGGCCAACGAAGCCCTGCACGAGGGGGATCTGATCAGTCGCCAGGGGTTGACGCCGCAAATTCGCTCCCTGTTGTGTGTGCCGTTGGTATTACGCGACAAGGTCATCGGCGTTTTTGGGGCCGTCAACCGGCACGGGCCGGGTGGCTTTACCCGCGATGACAGGCGTTTGCTCAAGGCCATCACCAGTCAGGTGGACACGGCCATTTTCGAGAGCCTGGACAAACGTCGCATCCGCAGCGCCTTTGAACGTTATGTGGGTGAGGCGGTCATGGAAGAGATGCTCCGCCGCACCGACCGTGACTTTTTGGCCGTGGAGCGTATGCCCATCACGGTGTTGTATTCTGACATGCGAGGCTTTACCACCATCGCCGAACGAACCGATGCCGCGGTCATCGTGGAGACACTCAACGCCCACCTGGGCGCGATGACCGACGTGGTGTTGACTCACCAGGGCACACTGGACAAGTTTGTGGGTGATGAGGTGGTGGCTCTGTTCGGCGCGCCGCTGCCCATGGCGGATCACGCTTTACTGGCGGTGCGGACGGCGCTAGAGATGCAGGCAGCACATCAGATGTTGATGGAGCGGCTGGCTGCTGTGGGCCGGGAGGCTGTGCCCATTGGTATTGGCATCAATTCCGGCGAGATGGTGGTGGGCAACATTGGCTGTTCCAAAAAGGTGGATTACACTGCCATCGGCGACGCCATGAACCTGGGGGCCCGGCTGTGCAGCCTGGCCAAATCGCACCAGATTCTCATCAGCGAGAGGACCTATCAACTGGTCAAGCAGGCTGTGCGGGTCAACAAGCTGGAGCCGGTGCTCGTCAAGGGCCGTGTTCAGCCGGAGCAGATTTACGAGGTCGTCGGCATCGTCGAATAGAGTGGGGAGGGGGCTGGCAAATGTCCGCTGCGCGTCGGAACCGTCTGGTATTGATCCTGGTGTTGGGGCTGATCGTCGGTGCGATGGTTTTCGTGGCCCGGGCGGCCCTTTTTCCTTACCTGCTGGGTCTGGTGATCGCTTACCTGGTACTGCCGCTGGTCAACTGGTTCGAACGTCGTGTGCCGGCATTTCTGAAACGGCGGCAACTCGCCCGCCCGTTTTCCATTTTGATGGTCTATCTCATCGGGCTGGCGGTGCTGATCGGAATCGTGGCCTTTTTGGTGCCGCGCATCAGCGAGCAGGTGCAGGCCCTGTGGCAGGCCAGAGAACAACTCATCCAGACAATCTCGGATCTGTTTCAGACGCTGATGGCCCGCTACCGCAGCGATGTGCCGGATCAGGTTCGCCAGGCGATTGAGGACAATCTCTCCCAAATCTCGGCCCGACTGGCGACGTTGATTCAGAGCGGCCTCAGCCGCACTGTCAGCGCCGTGACGTCGACCGTCAGTTTTGTGTTGGGTTTCATCGTGATCCCCTTTTGGCTTTTTTACATCCTGAACGATCAGTCCCGCGTCTCTCTGACGTTGTTGCACCTGATTCCAGAACGGCTCGAGGCCGACGTGCGTAACCTGTTGCGCATCAGCGACGACATTTTCAGCGCCTACATTCGTGGCCAGTTGTTGCTGTGCCTGTTCGTCGGAGTGATGGCCTCGGTAGGGTTGAGCGTTGTCGGCGTGCCGTATGCGCTACTGTTGGGGTTGGTGGCCGGCGTGTTCGAGTTGATCCCTTATATCGGGCCGTTGCTGGGGGCCGTGCCGGGGGTCATCGTGGCAGCGCTCGTTTCCTGGCCCACGGCCGGTTGGGCGGCCGTGGTCTTTTTTGTCATTCAGCAGGTGGAAAACCTGCTTCTGGTGCCGCGCATCTCTGGGGCGAGCGTGCGGCTTCACCCGGCCTTTGTGATGGTGGTGCTGGTGGTGGGCAACGAGGCTGCCGGGCTGTGGGGCATGCTGCTGGCAGTGCCGGTGACGGCGCTCATCCGCGATGTGTTCAAATATCTCTACCTGCGCTTTTCCGACGAGCCGGTTTCGCCCGGCGAGGCGTTGGGTCGCGTTCGCACCGAAACCGTACGCATCGATGTGTAAGGCTTTGAATCTGGGGGCATGGGAATGTGTGACCTGGGCTCTGAGGCCCGAAGGGAGTCTGAGATGCTGGAGGAAAAAACCTTTACCTTTCCTTTTCGAGAGCAGGACTGGGGCTCCAAGTTTCTCATCGGAGGCTTGTTGCACCTGATTGCGCCGCTGGTGCTTTACCTGCCCATCGTTCTGCCGCGGGGATATTCGTTGCGCGTCTGGCGCGATGCGCTGCTGGGTTTATCACCCCGGCTGACCGGGTGGGATGACTGGGAGGGGATGGGCGTCAAGGGGTTGGCTTATTACGGCATCATGCTCCTCTATTCGCTGCCGGTGTGGCTGGCCTGGGCCGGCGTGCTGGTCATCGTCGTTGGGGGAGGGATGGTGTTGGGCCTGGGCATCCAGGCCATACAGGAGACCGGCGTTTCAGACCTCGGGCCGGTGCTGTTCTCGTTCCTTTACATCGGCCTGATAGGTCTGGCGTCTCTGGTGGCGGTGGTGATCAGCCTGTGGGCAGGTTTGGTTTTCCCGATGGCGGTCGGTCGTTATCTGGATCAAGATCGCCTGGGTGCAGCTTTTGAGCTGGGTGTGGTGTGGCGTCTGACACGGGCCAACCTGGGCGGGCTGTTGTTGGCCTGGTTGGTGTTGCTGGGCATCAACCTGCTGCTGGTCACGGTTGTGAGCGCCCTGAGCACCGTTCTATGCTGGCTCCCTTTTGCCAGTCTGCTGCTGGCCGCACCGGTTGGCTTTTATCTGTCGTTGGTGCAGGCGCGTCTGATGGGCCAGGTGTACCGTGATGCCCGGCAGCGACTGGGTGATCTGCCCGCTGCCGCTGCCGGGGCGCAACCGGCCAGGCCAGCAAGCCGGGTAGAAGAGGTGGTGGTCCTGCCCGTGGCGGAGGCAGCCGTCCCGGCGCCCATCACGGCGCTGGGACTTGGGGCGCGGCTGGAGCGAGTGCTGAACGAAGCCGGGCTGACCACGGTGGACGCCTTGTTGGAGCGTCTGGCCGAGGGAGACGCAGCTTTGTTGTCCGTTCGGGGAGTGGGTCGCCAGTCGTTGGCCGAGATCAAACGCCAGTTGGCGGCTGGTGGTTTCCTGGGTTGAAGGGTGGTCGCGTTGGTTCTGGGGTGAGTCGCATCGCCTGCTCGTCGGGGGGTTAAGGTATCTGTCTGTCGCATCGTTGATGGAGGTGCTTCATGCCCCATGTGCTAGCCCTGGGCGACATCAATGTCGATTTTGTGGCGCATATTCCCTTTTATCCCA
Source organism: Chloroflexota bacterium (assembly GCA_049324835.1). Classification (GTDB taxonomy): domain Bacteria; phylum Chloroflexota; class Anaerolineae; order CAYNKW01; family CAYNKW01; genus JBMOMT01. The sequence goes on from JBMOMT010000030.1 coordinate 66,627, forward strand.
GGCCAGGAGGCGACGGCGTGGCTCACCATGCCCGGCTCTACAGCGGTGGATCGGCGGCCAATACGGCGTTGGTGCTGGCCCGGTGCGGCGTAGACGTGGGGCTGATCGCCCGTGTGGGCCGCGATGCGTTGGCGGCCCAGACGTTGGTGGAGCTGACCGAGGCCGGCGTGGATACTCGCCAGATTCAGTACGACCCTACGTTAACCTCAGGGGTCATGTTTATCGCCGTCACCCCCGATGGCGAGCGCACCATGTTTGGTTATCGCGGGGCCAACGTGAGCCTCGACCCGTCGCTGCTCGATGTCGTCGAAGTCACTCAAGCCCGGCTCTTGCACGTGTCCGGGTATGCTCTGTTGCAATCGCCGCAATGCGATGCGGCCTGGCGAGCGATGGGCCTGGCCCGCGGGGCAGGGGTGAAGGTTAGCCTGGATCTGGGTGTGGAGGCGGCTCAAAGCCGTACCGACGAGATGCGTCAGTTGCTCCAGTTTGCCGATTGGCTTTTTCCTAACGAGCTGGAGGCAGAGAGCCTCATCGGCCATGCCAACGGTGTCGGTGCGGTGGAAAAGTTGTTGGACTATGGCCTGGAGGCGGTCATTCTCAAGCTGGGCGAGATGGGTTGTGTGATCGGCTCCCGCGAGGGGGTCTTGGGCGTGCCGGCCTTTGACGTGACGGTGCTCGATACTACCGGCGCTGGTGATAGTTTTGACGCCGGCATCATCGCCGGTCGTTTGAACGGCCTGAGCTGGCGGGCCAGTGGTCTGTTGGCCAATGCCCTGGGAGGGCTGGCGGCCTCTGTAGCGGGCGCTGGCGAGTCTTTGCCGGGGCCTGCCGACGTCGTGCAGTTGTTGGACGAACGTCGGCATCAGGGCCTGTGGCGTGGCTGGCAGGACGAGTTCGAGGTCGTTTCGGCCTTTTTGAAAAGCTCTATCGAGAGACATGGCTGAGGAGAGTGGCTCTGCATGGACGAACCGTGGAGCGGGCAAGAACGTATGGCTTATCTCGAAGAGCGCATTGCCATTCTGGAGCGTATGGTCCGGGTGAGCCAGATCATCACCTCGACGCTGGATCTGCCCCAACTTTTGACCATCATCTCCGAGGTAGCCACCGAACTCACCAAAACCGAGGCGGCTTCGATCATGCTGTTGGACAAGAACACCGGCGAGCTTTTCTTCGAGACCGTCACGGGCGACAAAAAAGACGAGGTCAAACGGGTCACGGTGCCATTGGAGGGTAGTATTGCCGGCTGGATTTTCACCCGCAAAGAACCGGTCATCATCCGCAACCCGCAGCAAGACCCACGCCATTTCCGTGGCGTGGACAGGCAGGCTGCTTTTTTCACCCGTTCGTTGATGGGCGCGCCGCTCAACTTTCGTGGCGAAACCATCGGCGTGATCGAGGTGATCAATCGCATTGGGGATGAGGACTTTGCCGATGAGGACCTGCAAGCGTTGACAGCCCTGGCTTCGCAGGCGGCCATTGCCATCGAGAACGCGCGGCTGCTTTCCGAATTGCAGCGGGCTTATGCCAGCCTGGCCGAGATGGATCAGGTCAAGTCCGATTTTGTGGCCATCGCTTCGCACGAGCTACGAACCCCGCTCAACGTCATTTTGGGATACGCCACTTTTCTCAAAGATGACCTGCGCGGCGATGCCGGCGACCAATTGGAGATCGTGCTTCAGAGCGCCATGCGCCTGCGGTCGCTCATCGATGACATGGTCAACCTGCGCCACCTGGACACCGGCGAGGCCAGGGCGCATCTGGAGCTGACCGAGTTTCCGGTGCATCAACTCGTAACCGACGTGATTCAAGAGTTCTCTGGCGTGGCCGAGGCCAGACGTTTGAGCCTGAGTATGAGACGCCCATCGCAGGCGATAAAAATCGTGGCCGACCGGCAAAAAATCTACCTGGTGCTGGTCAACTTGTTGTCCAACGCCCTCAAGTTTACGCCGTCTGGCGGGCGGGTGTTGATCGTCGTCGAAGATCGAGATACGGAGGTCTGGGTCGCAGTGCGCGATACGGGCATTGGCATCCCGGCCGGCAAGCTGGATCGGATCTTTGAGCGGTTTTATCAGGTGGAGGGCAGCCTGGCGCGCCATTACGAGGGCATGGGGCTGGGGCTTTCCATCGCCAAGGGTATGGTGGAATTGCACGGTGGGCGCATCTGGGCAGAGAGTGTCGAGGGCATGGGCAGTTCGTTCACCGTGGCGCTGCAGAAAAAGATCTCGGCTTGAGCCGGGCGCGCGACCAGGGCTCGCCAGGCAGCCGATGCTGGTCGGCTGCTTTTTCATTTGTGTCGAGATGGTGTATAATCCTCACCAGTCTAGCAATGGAATTGGGATATGTCTGCACAGGAATCTATACGCAATTTTTGTATCATCGCCCACATCGACCACGGCAAATCGACCCTGGCGGATCGTTTGCTGGAGCGCACCGGCACGCTGACGGATCGTGAGATGACGGATCAGGTGCTGGACACCATGGATCTGGAGCGCGAAAAAGGGGTCACTATCAAAGCCTCGGCGGTGCGCATGATGTATCGCGCCGCCGACGGCCAGGAATACGAGCTGAACCTGATCGATACCCCTGGTCACGTGGATTTTGCCTACGAGGTTTCGCGCGCTCTGGCAGCCTGCGAGGGAGCCATCCTGGTGGTGGATGCCTCGCAGGGTGTGGAGGCGCAAACGCTGGCCAACCTCTACATGGCTCTGGATCAGAACCTCGAGATCGTGCCGGTGGTGAACAAGATCGATCTCGCCTCGGCGCAGCCCGAAGACGCCGCCCAAGAGATCGAAGATCTGTTTGGCATTCCAGCCGAAGAGGTGATCTTTGCCTCGGCCAAGGCGGGCACCGGCGTCGACGAGGTGTTGGAAGCGGCGGTGAGGCGTGTGCCGCCGCCGGCCGGGCAGCCCGATGCCCCCCTGCGCGCCCTGATCTTTGACTCGCATTACGATTCTTACAAGGGTGTGGTGGCTTATGTCCGGGTGGTCGATGGTGTGGTCGAGGGGCGGCAGCCGCTGTACCTCATGTCCTCGCGGCAGCGTCTGGAGCCCATCGAAGTGGGGGTATTTGGGCCCGGCATGCAGCGGGTGGAACGGCTGCTGGCCGGAGAGGTGGGTTATGTGGCCACCGGCCTCAAAGAGGTGCGCCTGTGCCGGGTGGGCGACACGCTGACCTCGGCTATCGAGCCGGCTGCCGAGCCGCTGCCCGGTTATCGTCCGGCCAAACCGATGGTCTTTGCCGGCATCTATCCTGCTGAGGGTGAGGAATACACCCTGCTGCGCGACGCTCTGGAAAAGCTCCAACTCAACGACGCTTCGCTGGTTTACCAGGCCGAAACCTCGCAGGCGCTGGGCTTTGGCTTTCGCTGCGGGTTTCTGGGCCTCTTTCACATGGACATCGTCCAGGAGCGGCTGGAGCGCGAGTACGATCTGGACATCGTTTTTACTGCGCCCAGTGTAGAGTACGAGGTGCTCAAAAGGAATGGTCAAGTCGTTACCATCGACAGCCCGGCCGAGCTGCCGCCAGAAGGCGAGATCGAAGAGATCCGCGAGCCGTGGATGGAGATCGGCATTTTTACCCCCGCCGAGTTCATCGGCCCTATCATGGATCTGGTCACCGGGCGACGCGGCGCGTTCGTCAAGATGGAATATCTGGACGAGAGCCGGGTGCTGCTTTCCTATCACATCCCGCTGAGTGAGATATTGGTCGATTTTTACGATGACCTCAAGTCTTGCACGCGCGGTTATGCGTCGCTGGATTATACTCTGGCGGGCAACCGGCCTGCCGATCTGGTCAGGCTGGAAGTGGTGGTGGCCGGTCAGTCGGTCGATGCGCTGTCGATCATTGTGCATCGCAACGACGCCTATCACAAGGGGCAGCGGCTGGTGAGCAAGATGAAAGAGGTCATCCCGCGGCAGTTGTTTCCGGTGGCCATTCAGGCGGCGGTGGGCAGCCGTGTCATCAGCCGGGCCAACGTCAAGGCGCTGCGCAAGGACGTGTTGGCCAAATGTTACGGCGGCGACGTGACGCGCAAACGTAAACTGCTGGAGAAGCAGAAAAAGGGCAAAAAGCGTATGAAGATGATCGGCCAGGTGCAGATCCCGCAGGAGGCGTTCATGAGTGTGTTGCGCCTGGGCGACGAAACATAGGGAGGTTTGGATGGCCCATCCGTTGGTGACCCAGCTCTGGTTCGCCCGCAGCGAATTTCGTCGTTGCCTGGAAGGCGTCTCGGCCGAGGAGGCTGTCCGTCGCTTCGAGCCGATGAACTGCATCAGTTGGATCGTCGGCCACCTGGCCAACCAGGAACATTTCCTGTGGGTGATGGCGCCTCAGAACAGGTTTCTGGCCCCGGGCCTGTATCAGTTGGTGGGGACCGGCCAGCCGGCCAGTACGCCGCCTCTGGATGAGATGTGGGCCATCTGGCACACCGTCACTCTGGCCGCCGATCAATTCCTGAGCACACTGACCACCGAAAAACTCGGCGCGTACATGGATTGGGAAGGTAAGCCGATGCGAGAGAGTATCGGCACGTTGATTTTGCGCAACACGTATCACTATTGGTTCCACACAGGCGAGGCCCACGCCGTGCGGCAGATGTTGGGCCACGGCAGCCTGCCGCAGTTCGTGGGCGACATGTCCACCGCGTTGTATCGCCCAGAGTGAACCGGCGCGGTTTGCGATTACGGTCTGAAAATGATAAAATACGCCCCATCGCCGCGTGGGTGGGGTGTACGCACGGAACTGTCGGCACCTGGTGTGCCGACTGTGCGTTGTATGCCTGTTGTGCCCACATCAAGGAGCAAGGCATTGAATAATCTCAGACCTGATCGCACTGTTGGCCAGGAAAGTGTGCCCGCCGGGCGCCGTTTGGACTGGCAATCTGGGGTTCTTTTGATCGTCATTCTGGTGGGGGCGTTGTTACGCCTGTACAATGTGGCGTGGGACGAAGGCCAGCTGGCCCATCCCGACGAGCGCTCGACAGTTTATTATTACGCCACCACCATCCACTGGCCCCAAGACCTCGAGACGGCGCTCGATCCCCGCCAATCACCGCTCAATCCGCTGTGGAACGTCCAGACGCAAGAGTATCGCAGTTATACCTATGGCCATTTTCCGCTGTACGTGCTGGTGGGCGTGGCCAATGGGCTGCACGAGATCGGTCTCAGGGCGCAGGCGGGCGGCTGGCTCGCGCCGGATGTCGCTCAGGCGCTGGTGCGCGCCAACCATACCCCCGATATCGCATCTGTGGGACGCACGCTCATGGCCCTGGTCGATACGGCGACCATTTATCTGATCTACCTGATCGGTCGTCGTCTCTATGGCCGGGGAGCGGGTCTGCTGGCCGCGGCGTTTTCGGCCTTTACCGTGCTGCAGATTCAACTGGCTCATTTTTTCGCCGTCGATCCGGCCTCGGCGACCTTTACCTTTCTGGCGCTGTACGGCTCGATCCGCATGGCTCAGGATCGCACGGCGGGCGCAGCCCTGATAGCCGGATTGGGGGCTGGGCTGGCTGTGGCCTGCAAATTCAGCGCCGCGCCCATCGCCCTGGCGCCTGTCGTCGCTGCCTTGATATCTGTCGCCCAGACGCCGCAGGCAGAGCGCGCCAGCGCGCGGCGGCGGGCCTGGCAGCACGTGATCCTTGCCGGGGGCGTGGCTTTGTTCTGTTTTGTCATCACCTCACCTTACGTCTTGCTGGACTTTGAGCTGTTTTGGCGGGCGGTCGTCACCGAGCAGGGGGGTATGGTCAGTGGGGCGGCCGATTTTCCCTTTACGCGGCAGTACCGGGGCACGCTGCCCTATCTCTATTTCATCGAGCAGCAAGTGCGCTGGGGCATGGGCTGGCCGTTGGGGCTGGTCGCCGTGGCCGGTTTCGTCTGGCTGATCGTTCGGGCGGTGCGCCGCCGCGCCCTCGCCGGTGAGTGGATCATTCTCTCCTGGCTGGTGCCCTATTTTGGCCTGACGGGTTTGTTCCTGGCCAAGTTCATGCGTTACATGATCCCGGTCACGCCGCTGTGGGTGATCTTGGGGGCCGGGCTGCTGATGAGATGGCAGGCCGGTCCATCGGCGAATGGACAAACCGGCAAATCGACCAGGCTCGCCACGGCGGTTGTCGTCGTGGTGCTGGGCGGCGCCATCGTCTGGTCGCTGGCCTTTGTCAACGGCGTTTATGGCACAGAGCACACCTGGATCACGGCCTCGCGTTGGATCTATGACAACTTGCCGGATGGCTCGGTCATCTGCACCGAGCATTGGGACGATGATCTGCCCAAGAACCTCTCGCCCACAGAGAGCCAGGGGGCGCGGGGGTATGACATCGTCAAGATGGAAATGTACCACGAGGACACGGCGGAAAAGTATCTCCAAATCCGCGATTGGCTCGCCCGTTGCGATTACCTGGTGCTGGCAACCAATCGGCTCTACCGCTCTATCCCCAACCTGCCGCAGCGTTACCCCATGTCCAGCCGCTATTACGAGCTGCTCTTTGCCGAAAAGCTCGGCTTGGAGCAGCTCATTACGTTCGAGACGCCGCCGCGCCTGGGCCCGCTGGTCTTTGACGATCAGGCCGCCGACGAAAGTTTCACCGTTTACGATCATCCCAAAGCCATCATCTTGGGCAAGGCGCGAGACCTGAGCAGCGACGAATGGGAGGCGTTGTTGGGCGGTTCCTGGGTCGGCGCAAAGCCTGGCTACGTGGGTGAGCTGCCCTTTATGGCCAGATTGCGGGCCGCGCTGACGGGCGATGCCGCCTCCCAGCCGCCACGCCAGGTGGAAGAGGAGGGCTTGCTGCTGGACGCGCCGGTGGGTGAATTGCCGGTGGTCGATGATTTCCGCTGGAACACACTCGCCAGCCGGTCGACGCCGCTGGCGGTGTTACTGTGGTGGCTGGCCGTGGATGTGGTGGCGCTGGCGGCCTGGCCCATCACGTACACCGTCTTGAGTCGCCTGCGCGATCGGGGCCATTTGCTCAGTCGCAGTCTGGGCCTGTTGATCCTGGGCTATCTGGTGTGGCTGCCCAGCAGCCTGCGTCTGCTGCGCAACGGCCTGCCGCTCACGCTGGCGGCGTTGGCTCTGCTGAGCGGCATCAGCTATCTGTTGTTCCGCCGCCGCAAGACAGAAATGATCGTTTTCTGGCGGGAGAATGCGCGCCTGCTGTTGTTTGAAGAATTGCTGTTCGGCCTGGCCTTCCTGGCCTTTGTGGGGCTGCGTGTGCTCAACCCGGATCTGTGGCAACCCTGGTTCGGCGGCGAAAAAGGCATGGAGATGGCCTACATCAATGCCTCACTCAAGAGCGCGTATTTTCCACCTTACGATCCCTATTTTGCCCACGGTTATCTCAATTATTATTATTACGGCCAGTTCCTCATGACGCTGCTCATGCGGCTCACCGGCATCGCGCCAGAAGTGGGCTTTAATCTCTCGGTGCCGTTACTCTTTGCCCTGACGGTTGCCAATGCCTTCACCGTGGCCTACAACCTGGCCGCTCGCCGGGGCGAGAGTCTCGCCAGGGCCGCCGGACTGATCGCCGCCGGACTGATCGCGGTGATGGGCAATCTGGCCGGTGCGGTGCAGGTGATCGACCGGCTGGCGGCGCTGAGCGGCAGCGCCTTCGAGAGCGGCATCCCTGGCCTGCAATACCTGGTGCGGGCGGCGATTGGCCTGGGCAGGGTGCTCGTCACCGATACACGCTTTCCCGGCTTTGAGTACTGGAATCAGCCCACGCGGGTCATCCCAGACACCATCAACGAATTCCCCTTTTTCAGCTTTTTGTTTGCCGATCTGCACCCGCACATGATCAACATTGCTTTCACCATCCTGTTCGTGGCGTTGTTGTGGCAGGTGGTCGGCGGCAGGTGGCGCGTGGCGCACTGGGTGGTCCTGCCGCTGGTTTTGGGCGCGGTGGCCGTGATCAATACCTGGGACCTGCCCACGGCTGCCGGATTGTTGTTTCTCACCCTGTTCGTGGTGCGCTGGCCGTGGAAGGGGGGCTGGGGCAATCTCGCGGTTTCAGGCGCGGCAGCGGCGATCGTGGGCGTCGCGGCGATGCTGCTGTACCGGCCCTTCTTTCTCAGTTACAAGGCCACGGCCCTGGGTGGGGTGGGCCTGGCGCTCAGCCGCGTCAAGACACCGTTAGGCCCTTTTTTGGCGATCTGGGGACTGTTCCTGTTCCTGACGGTGTGGTACCTGCTGATCGAGCTTCAACGCCGGGGGCGATGGCCGGGCGCGTTGCGTTATTTACGGCTGCTCCTGGCACGGTGGGAGACGCTGCCACGCTGGTCGGAGCTTTATGCCAGCCTGGTGCGCCGCCAGACGACGGCTTTTCAGGCCATCCTGTGGGGGCTGGTGGGCCTGATCGTGGGGGGGGCGGCGCTGGTCGTCTTCGAGTTCCCCGTGCCGGCGTTGTTGTTGCTGCCGGTGGTAGTAGCCGGACTGTTGTTGCTGCGCTGGCAGCTCAACGCCGAGGATCGGTTCAGCGGCGCGCTGATCTTTACCGGCCTGTTGGTATTGCTGGGCGTGGAGGTTTTTTACCTGAAGGATCATCTGGATGGCGGCTCGGCGTTTCGTATGAACACGTTGTTCAAATTCTACATCCAGGTGTGGGTGCTGTTTGGCCTGGGCTTTGGCGCAGCTCTGCCCTGGATGTGGCAGGCCACGGCCCGGTGGCGGTCGGCGGTGGGGCGCAATTTGTGGCTGGCGGTTTTTGTGCTGCTGCTGGGTGGGGGTCTGGTTTACCCGTTTTTGGCCACGCCGGTGCGCGTGCGCGAGCGTTTTCCCAACGCCCAACCGGCCATCGGCACGCTGGATGGTCTGGCATTTATGACTGTGGGACGCTTTACCTGGCCGGACGATGACGATATGATCGATCTCGAGTGGGATGCCGAGGCCATTCGCTGGCTGCAGGAGAACGTGGTCGGCACGCCGGTGCTGGCCGAGGCCGCCCTGGGCTATTATCGCGAGCATGGCGGGCGGGTGGCCTCCTACACCGGCTTGCCCACCTTGAAAGGACATCACCAGGATGGCGAGCAGCGCTGGGGCTCACAGACCGGCCCTCGCAGCCGTGACGCCGAGTCGTTTTTCAACGGCACCAACATCCCCCAGACCAAACAGATCATCGAAAAGCTCGACATCCGCTACATCTATATCGGGCAGTTGGAGCGTAACTATTACCGGGCCGAAGGTCTGGCCAAGTTCGATCAGATGGCTCGAGAGGGCTACCTGCGGGTGGTCTTTCGGAACCAGGGGACCACGATTTACCAGGTTGGTCAGCAGCCCCTGTAATATTCCGGGCGTAACTGCATCTCTACTGGTGTGAGAACAGCGAGGAGGTCGCCGTTCGCGACGAATTTGTCCGGCGTTATCAGGAATATCTGCCCCGCGTGCTCAACTTTATGCGCCTGCGTGTGCAAGACGAGGCGCTGGCTCAGGATCTGACCGCGGCCACTTTTGAGCGCGCCCTGACGCATCTGCACCAGTTGCGTGCGCCGGATGCTTTTGGCGGCTGGCTGTTCCGGATCGCACGCAACGAGTTGGCCCAATATTTCCGCCGCCGGCGAGTCGTGGTTTCACTGGAAGCCATCGCCGATCATCCTTCCGGTGAGCCACAGGCGGAGGCCCGGCTCGAACGTCATGACGATCTGGATCGTCTGTTGGCTGCGTTACGCTGCCTTTCGGAACGAGAACAAGAGATCGTTGCTCTCAAGTTTGTGGGTGATCTCGACAACCGCCAGATCGGGCGTGCAACCGGCCTGCGGGCCGGTCATGTGGCGGTGATCCTGTATCGCGCCATCCGTCGTCTGCGAGACATGTTGGAAGAGGAAGCGCCTTGTGAGGGCTAATCGCCCTGGCAAGGCGCTCAAGGAGCACTTGTGCGCACCATCGACGAGCGCCTGGCTGCCCGACGGTTGTCGGAACGCATTGATGCACTAAAGCCCCGGCCCGGAACAGCGGAATCGGACGATCTGCTCGACGTGGTTTCACAATTATCCCGGTTCGGCGAGCGCCTCGGCCCGCCCGCTCCAGATTTCGAGCAGCGTCTGATGGCCCGCGTTGAGGCGCGTCTGAGCGCAACCTCGCGACGGCCACGTCTGGCCTGGGCGGTGGTATTGGTCGTGGCGCTGTTGACGGTGGGCTTGTTTATCTCGTCGGGGCAGGCGGCGCTGGCCCGGCTGATGGCTGTTTTTCAACTGGGTCAGACCCAGGTGCGCCTGGAGCCTGGCGCGACAGAGCTGGCCCGGCTGTACCCCGCCACCGCCGAGACGACGCTCGCCAGCCTGGCCGAAGCACAGTCGATGGTAGCGCCACGCATCTTGATGACGCCCATCGACTTGCCATCGGGTTATCGGCTGCATCGGGTGTCTACCAGTTATTTTGACGATCTGCCAGACTGGGCACAACCCCTTTTCATCGACGTAACGTACAGGCGCGAGATCTCTGAGGTGGTGTGGGAGCTGGCCTATCGTCAGTATTTCGTCGCGCCGGGTGGGCCGGGGACCATCCGGGCGCTGACCTATCCTCCGGAAGAGTTTGAATCGGTGCAGGATGTGTCTGTGGCAGGCCGCCCGGCGGTGCTGATGAGCCGCGAGCCGTCCGAGTCGATGCTTCCTGGCGAACGGCTGCTGCATCTGGTGTGGGAAGGCGAGCAGGCCATCTTTACCCTGACGGCCCTAGATCTCACACCCGACGAGATCATCCGTGTGGCCGAGTCGGTTGCGCCGTACCGCTGACGCATCACGTTTCACGTCTGAGAGGGCCCTATGTTCATTCTGCTCTGGTGGTTGACCCTTCAGCTCATCGGTCTGGTCGCCCTGCCGCTGGCTTTTCGGCTCTTTAGCCGATTGCCGGATCGCGGTTATGCCTTTGCCCGCCCGTTGGGCCTGTTGCTGGTGAGTTATCTCTTTTGGCTGGGCAACTGCCTGGGCCTGTTGCGCAACCGTTGGGGCGGTATTTTTCTGGTGTTGATTCTGGCGGCGGCCCTTTCCTGGCTGGCCTATCGACGCTGGCCCGGCAAGGGAGAGGACGGTTTGTTGCCCTGGCTGCGCCAGCATTGGGGTCTGGTGGCTGTTATCGAGCTGGTTTTCGCGCTGGTTTTTGTGGGCTGGGCCTGGTTGCGCGGTTTCAGCCCAGACCTGATGACCACCGGCGGCGAAAAGTTTATGGAGATCGCTTTCATCAACGCCATCCTGCGCTCCGATACCTTTCCGCCGCTCGACCCGTGGCTCTCTGGGTTTTCCATCAGCTATTACTACCTGGGCTACGTCATGACGTCGCTGCTGGCGCGTTTTTCCGGCGTTCCGGCGACCAGCGCCTTTACCCTGGGCATTGCCCATCTCTTGGCTCTGACTGTCACCGGCGCCTTTGGGGTGGCTTATAATCTGGTGCAATCGACGCGTAACGACGGCGGTGAGCGCAGGACGGCGACGGCTTTTGGCCTGCTGGGCGCGGCTTTTGTGGCCCTGATGGGTAACCTGGAAGGGCTGCTGGAGGCCCTGCGCAGCAAAGGCATCGGCTCAGAGTCCTTTTGGAAATGGCTGGATGTGCCGGGCCTGTGGGAGAATGTCACCGTCACGGGCGATTGGTTCCCCGGCGTCGGTTGGTGGTGGTGGCGCGGCTCGCGCGTCATCCGCGATCTCGACCTGCAAGGGCAACCCATCGGCATCCAGCCCATCGATGAATTTCCCTTCTTTAGTTTTATCCTGGGCGATATGCACCCCCACGTGCTGGCCTTGCCGTTCGTGCTGCTGGCCGTGGCGCTGGCCTTTAACCTATTCCGCGGGCGGGGTCGCCCGTCCTGGCCGGAGACCGGCCTGCTGGCGCTCGTCCTGGGTGGGCTGTTTTTCCTCAACTCGTGGGATTTTCCCATCTATCTGGGGCTGACGCTGCTGGCCTATGGCGTGCGTCGCTACCGCGAACTCGGTGAGGCAGGCGGTCTCTTTTGGAAAGACCTGGGAGTGCTGGCCGGGGTGCTGATCGGCGCGGCTTTTGTGCTCTATTTTCCCTTTTACACCAGTTTTCGCTCTCAGGCAGGCGGCGTGCTGCCCAACCTGATTTTTCCCACCCGGTTGCACCAGTATCTGATCATGTTCGGCCCGTTTGTTTTCGTGCTGCTCTGCTGGCTGGCGACGCTTTTCGTGGGGCAATTACGGCTGGCGCAGGCGAGTGGTCAGCGCCGTTTGCCCCTGCAGGCCGCTCTGACCTGGCTGGCCGTGCTGCTGTTGTTCCCACTGGGCATGCTGGCGGCCGTCGTGCTGTTGTTGCTCACCGAGAGCGGTCGCGATTTCGTGCGCCAGGCGCTGAGTATGGACGTGGTGCGTGATGTCATCGGCGAGCAGACGATCGGTTCGCTGCTGGCCGAAACCGCCCGCGTCCGGCTGAGCGATCCGTGGACCTCGGCCCTGTTGGCGCTGCTGATCGGCGTGGCGCTGGTGCTGGTCTGGCGCTGGATGAAACACCGCGACGATTCGGCGCTCTCTCCCCAGATCGATCCCACGGCCATCTTTGTGCTGATCATGGCGCTGGTGGGTCTGGCCTGCACGCTGGCCGTCGAGTGGGTCTATATCCGCGATAATTTTGGCGTGCGCATGAACACCGTGTTCAAGTTTTACTACCAGGGCTGGGTATTGATGGGTCTGGCCAGCGCCTACGCCAGCTATTACCTGTTGGCGCGTGGACGGCGGCTGGGTCGGCTGCTGTTTGCGGCCGGATTGGTTTTGCTGCTGTCGGGCGGGCTGGTCTATACGGTTTTCGCCGGTTATAGCCGGGCTGAGGGCCTACAAAACGAAAACTGGACGCTCGACGGCGCGGCCTGGATTGCCCGCCACCACCCCGACGATTACGCCGCGGTTCAATGGCTCAACACCCATACCAAAGGCGCGCCGGTAGTGCTGGAGACGCCCGGCAAATCGTACAATTACGAAGGGCGCATCTCGGCGCTGACCGGATTACCATCGGTGCTGGGCTGGGCGCTGCACGAGGGGCAGTGGCGCGGCTCTTACGAAGAGCAGGGCCGGCGCGAATCAGACATCGAAGCCATCTATAGTACGGTGGTCCGCAGCGAGGACGATGCCGGGCAGGTGTTGGCTCTGCTGGCCAAGTATGACGTGATCTATGTGATCGTCGGCGCGACCGAAAAAAGCCATTACTCCCAGGCCGGTCTGGAGAAATTCGACCGGTTGCTCGTGCCGGTCTTTCAGCAGGGAGAGGCGACGATTTATCGTGTGCCGGAAAAGTGAAACGAGATTTCCACGTTTCACGTCTTGTGTATCGAGGTGCGTTCACTATGAGTACCGTTGAATCTACTTTCGAGTCTCAAAACGTGCAACCGCGTGTCTGGCCCTGGCTGACGGTCGAGACGGCGCTGTATACCTTGCTGGGGCTGCTGGCATTGATCAGCCGGTTGGCCGCGCTGGGTCATCATCCGCTTGCTGCCCCGGAAGCCGAACAGGCTCTTTACGCCTGGCAGTCGATCAGTGGCTCCGGCGGCCAGGCGCTGGTGGCCAGCCCGCTGCTCTTTGGCGGCCAAACGCTGATTTTTGCCCTGTTGGGCGCCAGCGATAGCACGGCGCGGCTGCTGCCGGCCCTCGCCGGGGTGGTTCTCGTGCTCCTGCCTTATTTGTTGCGCCATCGACTGGGCCGGTTGGGCGCGTTGGCGGCCTCGACTCTGCTGCTTATCTCACCGACGGCCCTGTTCACCTCGCGTTATGCCAGCGGCGACATTCTGCTGCTCACGGCAGGCCTGGCAACGCTGGCGGGTTGGGTCGGCTGGGTGGATCGTCGCCGCCCGGCCCATTTGTACCTGATGGCCGTTTCGGCAGCTCTGGCGGTGGTGTCTGCGCCTGGCGTTTTCACGCTCATCCTGGCGCTGATCGCTGCTCTGGTTTCGCTGCGCCTGCTCGGCCTTCGCGCCTTCGAGGACGGGGGTTGGGTGGTATTCCGCGACGCCTGGCGGGAGATGCTCAGGCAGCCGCGGCTGGTTGTGCTGTGTGCCGCGTTGTTTTTCGGCGTGTGGCTGTTGCTGCCCACGGCGTTGCTGCTGCACCTCGAGGCTGTGCAGTCTGTGGCGGATCTGTTTCCGGCCTGGGTGAATCACCTGGCACCCTGGGCCGGCGATCAGCCGTGGGGTTACGCGCTGGCGGTATTGGCGCTCCAGGAGCCGTTGACGCTGGTCTTTGGTCTGGCGGGGGCAGGCCTGGCTTTTCGTTGGCGCGACTGGCCGGGGCAGTTGCTGGCCGTCTGGGCCGGCGTGGCCTTGGTGCTGGCGTTGCTCGCCGGAGGGCGCGGCGCCGGCGATGTGCTGCTGGTGGTGGGGCCCCTGGCCCTGCTGGGGGGCAAGGCCACCGGCGCCTTTTTCGAGAACACCATCGGCCAGATGAGATGGTCGCAGGATGGCCTGGTGGTTGGGTTGTCTGTGGTGGTGGCCGCTTTCTTTTTCTTGCAATTGGCCACCTATGGCCTGCGGCGCGAGAGTAACTATCTCTGGCTGGCGGTACTGGCATTGGGTCTGGGTGTGGGCCTGTTTGCTCTCTATACGGCCTGGTTTGGGCGGCTTGCCGGCTGGCGCGGCGGTGGTCTGGCTGTGTTGCTGCTATTGGGTCTGGTGACGCTTTCGTGTGCGATGAACCTGGCCTATCATCGCAGCCACGATCCACGAGAGTTGTTGGTGGTGGAGGCTACCTCGCCCAACGTGCGTGATCTGGCGGCTGTCCTGGAGCAAACCTCGATGCAGCGCCTGGGCGCGACAGAGATCATCCCTATCACGGTAGAAGAAACGGTGGGGCCGGTGGTGCGCTGGTACCTGCGCAGTTTTCGTTACCAGACCTGGCTATCGCAGCCGGTCTACACCGCTGTGACCAGCGAGGCCGTCATTCTGCCCTGGAAATCTTGGACGCCGGAATTGGGCGCGGCCTACTTTGGCGGAGATTTTGTGGTGCGCACCACCTGGCAGCCGCAAAACCTGGCCTGGGCCGATTGGGTCAACTGGCTGATTTACCGTACTTCACCCGACCAGCTGCACCGAGAGAACGTTGTGCTTTGGCTAAAGCAGCAGGAGTAGGGGTGAATGGCAGAATGGCAGAATGGCAGAATGGCAGGCGCGCAACCTTCCAGCCTGCCAACCTTCCAACACTTGAATCTTCAAACCCTGCTGTGGCTGGCTCTGTTGCTTGTGGCGGCTGTGAGCCGACTCTGGGATGTGGGGGCGCGCACCATGAGCCACGACGAAGCGCTGCACGCTTTTTACTCGTGGCGGCTCTACGACGGGCAGGGCTACCTGCACACACCGGTCACACACGGCCCGTTTTTGTTTCACCTCACGGCGCTGGTGTATGCGCTGTTTGGCGCCAGCGATGCCACCGCCCGGCTGGCTCCGGCGCTGTTCGGCGTGGCGCTCGTGGGCCTGCCCTATCTGCTGCGGCAATGGATCGGCCAGTGGGGGGCGTGGTTGAGTGGCCTGGTGCTGCTTGTCTCGCCGACGGCGCTTTTTTACGCGCGTTACATCCGCCACGACACGCCGATGGCGGTCTGGTCGTTGTTGATGGTGGCAGCTCTTTTTCAATTCATGGCCACGCGTCACCCTGCCTGGCTGTGGGTGGGGGGGCTATCGACGGCGCTGGCGCTGTGCACCAAAGAGATCGCGCTCATTTTCGGCTTCGTCGGCCTCACCTTTCTGGGACTGGCCTGGCTTCGAGACCGCGTGCGGCCGGCGGTGGGGCGTCGCTGGGGGCTCCTGGGCTGGGGAGCGGTTTTGCTGCTGGCCGGATTCTGTGCAACAACCAGGATGACCTCTCTGGCTGCGGGGGGAGCATTCAAGGCGCTGTTGCCGTTTGCCTGTCTGGCTTTGGGGCTGTTGCTGGCGGTCTTGCTGACCATTCCCCGGCTGCCGGCGGCCGATGGTCGCTGGGGATCGCTGCTGGCAGCGTCGGAACGTCGAGTCTGGCGCGATGTGTTTCTCGTTGGGGTCTTGCTCTTTGTTCTGCTCCACACCACTTTTTTAACCAACCCTGCCGGATTGGCAACAGGCACAGTGGGGGCGCTCTCTTATTGGCTGGCGCAACATCGGGTGCAACGAGGCGGCCAGCCGTGGTATTATTATGGCTTTGTCCTGGCCCTGTACGAGTTCCTGCCGTTGTTGTTTGGTAGTTTGGGCCTCGGTCGATTCTGGCTGGCGCGGACGGCGTGGCGAGCCGAATCGCGCCAGACGCGCGACCTGGTGACGTTTCTGGCCTACTGGTTTCTGGCGTCGCTGGTGATCTATAGTTGGGCCGGTGAAAAGATGCCCTGGCTGACGCTTCACCTGGTTTTGCCTCTGGCCCTGCTGAGCGGCTGGTTTCTAGATCGCACGCTGCGGTCGATGGATGGTGCGGCGCCTGGGCAAAAAGGGGCGCTGGGATTGCTGCTGGCGCTGCTGGTTTATCTGCTGTTGATGCTGCTCGACGTGCGCCCTTTCCAGGGCTGGTCGGTGTGGGATTTGGCCGAGACCGGGCGATGGTTGCTGGCGGTGGCCGTGGGGCTGGTGTTGCTGTGGGCCGCCTGGCGACTGCTGCGCAGCCTGGGGGGACGGTCGGCGCGCCAGGTGGCGGTTGTGACGCTGCTGGTGATTTGTGGCCTGTTGACGGTGCGTTTTGCCTGGCTGGCCAGTTTCATCCACGCCGATACCCCATTGGAATACCTGGTCTACGCTCACAGTTCCGCCGACGTCAAGCGCACCATGGGCCAGATCGAAGCCATTTCACTGGCGCAGACGGGCGAACGTGAGTTGCGGCTGTTGTACGACGACGACGTGCGTTGGATCTTGCAGTGGTATCTGCGCGATTATCCCCATGCCGAGATGTTTGGCAACGAGCTGACAGCCGAGGACCTGATCGATGCGCCGCTGGTGATCCTGGGCGACCAGAATTGGCAAAAGAACCTGCCACTCTTGAGCGACGACTATTCGCGGCGTGATGGTCGCCTGTTGTGGTGGCCGTTGGAGGCGATCTATCGTGACCTGACGCCGGGCAAGGTGCTCTCGGCCCTGCGCGATTCAGAGAGCCGCCGCAGCGTGTGGCGCCTGATCTGGTTCCGTCGCTACGAGTATGCACTTTCCGACTGGCCCCTGCGCCACGATTATGCCCTTTTCGTGCGCCGAGACCTGATCCCCTGGCCCTGAATGGCTGCCTTTGTATCCGGTGGTACATTTTTTGCCAGGCGAACGAGCATCTCTCCGGAAAGGTATTGGGAATAGATGAGCACGAGCTATCAGGTTGATCAACAGAAAAGACGGGGGGTGTCCCGTCCGTCGAGTTGGCTGGATGCGCCACTCTTGAGTCTGGTGCATTTGGATTGGGAATGGGTGCTGTTTCTGCTGATCCTGGCCGCAGCGGCAGGACTGCGCTTCGTGGGGCTCGACAAGTTGAGCTTGAGCAGTGATGCCAGCGCCCACGTCTGGGGCGCTCACGATCTTTTTTCACGGCGCGGCGATGGCTATCGGCACAACCCCACCTTTCACGGGCCGTTTCTCTACCATTTCACCGCCTTGATCTTTTTCCTCTTGGGCGATTCCGATGTGACCGCCCTCGCACCGGCGGCCATTTTTGGCCTGATACTGGTGGCGCTGCCGCGTCTGTTGCGGCAGGAATTGGGCCGGATCGGATCGCTGCTGGCCTCGGCCATGCTGGCGGTTTCGCCCTTTGTGCTGTCCTATTCGCGCATCATGCGCCACGATATTTTTCTGGCCGTCTGGACCCTGTTGCTGATTGTGGCTGTCTTGCGTTACCTGCGTCAGCGCCAGGACCGATGGCTCTACCTGGCCGCCGTGGCCACAGCCCTGGCGGTTTGCACCAAAGAGGTAGCCTTTATCCAGTTATTCATCGTAGGCTCGTTTCTGTTCATTCTTTTCGGCGCGCAATGGCTGGTAGCCGGGCGACCGTCGCCGACGCGCCTGGCCTCCTTCGATCTGGTGATGGTGATCGGCACGCTGGTGGCTCCCCTGGGCCTGACGCCGCTCATCGTCACCTTGTTGGGTTTCGACCCGGCAGGCTACACCGAAACGCAGAGCGCTGTCGCGGCGCTGGTTGTGCTGCTGCTGGTCATCGGCTCGACGGCGGTGGTGGGCTGGTTCTGGGATCGGCGACGCTGGGCGATCTCGGCGGGTCTCTTTTACGCCATCACGTTGACACTCTATACCACGGTTTTCACCAATGGCCGCGGGGTGATTTCTGGTTACGTCAGCTCACTCGGTTACTGGCTGTCGCAGCAAGAGGTGGCGCGGGGCGGCCAGCCCTGGTTCTTTTACCTGATCGTCATGCCGCTGTACGAATTTATGCCGCTGCTGTTGGGTGGTCTGGGCGGGCTGTGGCTTTTGGCCGGTCGCAGGGCGGTTGGACCAGCCGGCAGCGAGGCCAGATCGGGGGAAAAGTCGGGTGATGATGGGGCAGGTTGGACCTTGGCGGTCCTGGCGTTCTATTGGGCGTTGTTAAGCCTGAGCATCTTTTCCTGGGCTGCCGAAAAGATGCCCTGGCTCATCACCCACCTGACGCTACCCTGGATCTTGCTCGGCGCCTGGTTTTCAGACCGGGTGCTGGCGCGGCTCGATTGGCGCACCTGGTGGCGGCAGGCGGGCATGGTGGCGATGCTGCTGGCGCCGGTGCTGCTCTTTGCCCTGGCGACGTTGTTGGGGATCAGGCCCTTTGAACGGGCTTTGCCGCTGGACCTGGAGGGAACTCTGCGCTGGGTCGGCGCGTGGATCACGTTGATCGTTGCGATGGCAGGTTTGTTTTTTGCGGCCCGGCGTCTGGGTTGGCGCGGCCTGGGACGTTCGGTTTTTCTGGCTCTGTTGGTGGCGCTGCTGGCGCTCACTATCCGTACCTCGGTGATGGCGGCTCACGAGAACATCGATTACCCCCTCGAGTGGACGCGTTACGCCGGCAGCACGCCCGACGTGTTGCGCGTGGCCCATGAGCTGGAAGAATTGTCGCGCCGGTATGCCGGCGATCTCTCCATGCCCATCGCTTACGACAATGAAACCAATCAGCCCTTTCACTGGTATCTGCGTAACTTTACCAACGCTCGTTATTTTGTCGAAAAGCCAGACAAACTCTTTACCGAGCCGGTGGTCTTGATCGGGGAAAAGAACGAACCGGCCTGTAAACCCTATCTGGGTGACGATTATTTTCGCTTCCAGAACCGCCGCATCTGGTGGCCGCTCGAAGTGTACAAAGATTTCGCCTGGGAGAACCTCAAGTACAAACTGCCCGCCGATCAACTGCCGCCGCCGCCGGCTGAGGGTGAGAAAGAGAGGGTACCCATTTGGACCTATCTCAAGCTGCTGGTCTCCGAGATTCGGGAGCAGCACCAGGACCTCCAAAAGCGACAGAACCTGTGGAACATTGTCTGGCGGCGTCAGTTCCAGGAGAAAACCGAATCGTGGCCGTTGATGGGCGGCGGGCAATTTGCCCTTTTTGTGCGCAAGGATGTGGCCAATCAGTTGTGGCATTTGTATAGCGGCGAGTCCCCGCCGGCCACCTGGTCTCCCCCCCTCGATGCCGGGGTCGACCGTGAAATGGAGGCGCTCGCACTTTGGGGCGCACAAGGCAATGGCGATAGCCAGTTCAATTTCCCGCGTGGTGTGGCCATCGATCCGGCGGGGTACGTCTATGTGGCCGATAGCGGCAATCACCGCGTTCAAAAATTCGATCTGGAAGGCCACCATCTGCTGAGTTGGGGCAGCCAGGGCAACGGGCCGGGCCAGTTCCAGGAACCCTGGGGGGTGGCCGTTGGGCCTGATGGCCGGGTCTACGTGGCCGATACCTGGAACCATCGTGTGCAAATGTTCACCGGCGATGGCGCTTATCTGGCCGAGTGGGGCAACTATGCGCCGGTGCAGGGCCTGGCCGACGACACGGCGGCCCTTTTCTGGGGCCCGCGCGGCATCGCCGTCGATGGACAGGGACGGGTGTTGGTGGCCGATACCGGCAACAAGCGGCTACAGGTCTTTTCCGCCGGGGGTGAGTATCTCACCATGTTCGGCGGGGCAGGTGCGGAGCCTGGCCAGATGAATGAACCAGTGGGAGTGGCGGTCGGCGCGGATGGCCGTGTTTACGTGGCCGATACGTGGAATCGCCGCGTGCAGGTGTTCGACGCCGCTTTCGAGTTCGTAACCGCCTGGCCGGTCGATGGCTGGTGGGGCGAGTCGGTGGTCAACAAACCTTACCTGGCGGTAGATGCTGCCGGACGTGTTTGGGTCACCGATCCGGAGGGCTACCGGGTGCTGGTGTACGATGCCCAGGGTGCGCTGCTGGCGGTTTTTGGACAATATGGCGTCGCTGCAGACTCGTTTGCCCTGCCCAGCGGCATTACACTGGATGAAACCGGCCAAATCTATGTCGTCGATGCGGACAATCACCGCCTGGTCAAGTTTGGGCCATTGGTGCCGTGAGGCACTTGCAATTTTCAACGTTGAGGTGACGGTATGGACAATGTAGAGGTCAGAAGGCGCGACTTGCTGGCCACGCCGGTGTGGCGTTTTTTGGTCTTGAACTGGGAAACGGCGCTGTTTGTGTCGATTCTGCTGGCCGGGGCGGTCATACGTTTCGCCGGACTCGGCGTGCGCAGCATCGGCCACGATGGCAGCATTCACGCCTCCTGGTCGCACGACCTGTACAGCGGGCAGGGGTATCGACATAATCCCACCTATCACGGCCCGTTTTTGTATCACTTTACGGCGTTGATATTCTTTCTGTTTGGTGATACCGATGTGACGATGCTTTCATCGCCGGCCATTTTTGGGGTGCTGCTGATCGGTCTACCCTGGCTGCTGCGTAAGGAGCTGGGGCGCATCGGGACGCTGCTGGCCTCGGCCATGATGGTCGTTTCGCCCTTGCTCGTGGCCTATTCCAAGACGCTGCGCCACGACATGTTCCTGGCGGTGTGGACGATGCTGCTCGTCGTGGCGGTCTTTTGTTACCTGCGGCAGCGGGCAGATCGCTGGCTCTACCTGGCGGCTGCGGCCACCGCGCTGGCGCTGTGCACCAAAGAGGTGGCCTTTATCGAGATTTTTATCGTTGGCTCGTTTCTCTTTTTTCTGCTGCTGTGGGAGTGGACGACCAGCGGCGAACGGCTGCCCACGAAACTGGCTTCCTTCGATCTGGTGATGGTCATCGGCACGCTGGTTGCGCCGATGGGCCTGACGCCGGTCATCGTCAAGTGGCGCGGCTTTGACCCGGCAGGTTATTCCGATCCCCAAAACGCCGTGCCGTCGCTCATCGTGTTGCTCATCGTCATCGCCGTCACGGCGGTGGCCGGCCTGATGTGGGACCACCGTCGCTGGTTGATTTCGGCAACCATTTTCTACAGCATCACCTTGCTGCTGTTCACCACTTTTCTCACCAATGGGCTGGGTATCGTTTCCGGCTATGTCGGTTCGTTGGGTTACTGGCTGAGGCAGCAGGATGTCCGCCGTGGGGGGCAGCCCTGGTTCTATTACTTGATCGTCATGCCGCTGTACGAGTTTATGCCGTTGCTGCTGGGCGGGATGGGCGCGCTCTGGCTCTTGATCCGGCCGCAGGGCAGGCGGGCAGGTGAGGCGCGGCCTGAGGAAGCAACTCGGCCTGTCTCGACGTGGCTGGTGGCCTTTCTGATCTATTGGGCTGTGGCCAGCCTGCTCATTTTCTCCTGGGCAGGCGAAAAGATGCCCTGGCTCATCACTCACCTGACGCTGCCCTGGATCCTGCTGGGGGCGTGGTTTGCGGGCCGGGTTTTGCAGACTGTCGACTGGCGGGCCTGGTGGGCGCGCAGCGGCGGCCTGGCGGTGCTGCTCATCCCGCTGGCGGCGTTGGGTCTGGTGACCTTTGTGCGCTTTCGCCCATTCACCGATGTGACGTTGCAGGGTTTGGGCCAGACGATGCGCTGGATCGGAGCGTTGATCGTCCTGGCGGCCTCGGGAGCGGGGCTGTATGGTGTGGCCCGCCGCCTGACCTGGCGCGGCGCGGCGCAGTCACTCTTTGTGGTGGTGCTGGCCGTGCTCTACCTGCTGACGGTGCGTGTGTCGATCATGGCGACCCACATCAACATCAATTATACCACCGAGTGGATCGGATACGCCCACAGCACGCCCGATACGATGCGTGTGGCCCGCGAGCTGGAAGAGCTTTCACGTCGTTACGCCGGTGATCTCTCCATGCCGGTGGCCTACGACAATGAATCTTCGTGGCCCTTTGCCTGGTACCTGCGCAACTTTACCCAGGCGCATTACTTTGTGGAAAAACCCGCCCAACCTTTCGATGAGGCGGCGGTTATCGTGGGCTACGAGAACGAAGCAGACTGTCGACCCTACCTGGGCGACGCGTACTATCGTTTTGAAAATCGGCTCATCTGGTGGCCTCAAGAGTCTTACAAGAGCTTTGCCTGGCAGAGCCTCAAATACAAACTGCCACCGGAGGAATTGACGGCGATAAACGATCAGGAGCGCGTGCCCCTGTGGACCTACCTCAAGTTATTGTTGACCGAGATACGTGAGCAATATCAAGACCCGGCCAAACGGGCGGCCTTGTGGGATATTCTCTGGCACCGCAAGTTCAAAGAGAGCACCGCTGCCTGGCCGCTGGTGGATCGTTTTGCGCTGTACGTGCGCAAGGACGTGGCCAATCAGTTGTGGGATTTCCAGGCCGCTCCGGCGGCCCCGGAAACACTGCCCCAAGACCCCTACCGCGATCTCTACCGCGCCCTGACGGCCATCCAGACCTGGGGTTTTCAGGGCGCCGCCGATGGCCAGTTCAACTATCCACGTGATGTGGCCATCGACCCGGCGGGTTATGTCTATGTCACCGATAGCAGCAATCACCGTATTCAAAAGTTCGATTTGCAGGGTAATCACTTGCTGACGTGGGGCAGCCAGGGCAATGGCCCCGGACAGTTTCAAGAGCCGTGGGGCCTGGTCGTGGATGACCGGGGCCGCGTCTATGTGGCCGATACGTGGAATCATCGGGTGCAGGTTTTCGACGGTGATGGGACCTTGATTGCCGCTTGGGGCGCTCACGCTCAGGTGCAGGGCCTCGACCCGGATACCGCTGCTTTCTTTTGGGGCCCGCGCGATATCACCATCGACGGCCAGGGTCGGGTGCTGGTGACCGATACCGGCAACAAACGGGTGCAGGTTTTTACGCCCGAAGGTGAGTTTATCACCATGTTCGGCGGCTTTGGCGTCGAGCCGGGCCAGATGAACGAGCCGGTGGGTATCGCCGTTGGCCCGGACGGCCGGATTTACGTGGCCGATACCTGGAACCGGCGTGTGCAGGTCTTTGCCGATTTTACTTTTGAAGCCGAATGGCCGGTCGATGGCTGGTGGGGCGAGTCGGTGGTCAACAAGCCCTATCTGGCTGTGGATGGCGCGGGTCGTGTTTATGCCACCGACCCTGAAGGCTACCGTGTGCTCGTCTTTACGGCCAACGGCGAACCGCTGGCCGTCTTTGGGCAGGTCGGTGCGGGCGCCGATGCCTTTAACCTGCCCACCGGGGTTGCCGTGGACGGACAGGGCAACATCTATATCGCCGACGCCGACAATCACCGTGTGGTCAAGCTGGCGCCGCTTTTGCCGTAAGGGAGCCTCGGCGGGCATGGTTCCATCCCCAACAGACGAGCGTTCTTTGAGAAACCTGGCGCTGGCCTTGCTGGCTGTTTTGTTGGCCGCCCTGGGCCAGCGCCTGCTGGCCCAGGAGCACCTCGCCGATGGCTTGGTGGTTTATGGTCTGGCCGGCTCGATCTTTGTAGCAGCGCTGCGCCATCGAGTCAACCAGCCGTCTTGGGAGAGCCTGTTGGCGGCCGGGCGGTCTGTGGCTCGCCCGAAACCGGTCTGGAGGCGTGGCCTGGGTCTGGGTGCGCTGGCGCTTTCGATCTCGCTGATGTGGTTGGCCCTGTATCGTTTCGACGCCCAGGTCGGCCTGCCGGTGGCCTGGTATCTTTACCTGAGCAGCATCGGCCTTTTTCTCATCGCCGTGTACCTTTTCTCCGGCTGTACCCTCTCCCGGCCAGCTTTTCAGCCCGCCCACCTGGTATTGTTGTTCATTTTGCTGCTGGCCGCTTTTTTGCGCCTCTACCACCTGGATACATTGCCTGCCGGTCTGTGGTACGACGAGGCCGATAACGGCTTGCAGGTGCGGCGCATGATCCAGGACCCTGCCTGGCGGCCCGTTTTCGTGCCCTCGACCAACCTGCCGGCCCATTTTCTTTACCTGGTATTGTGGGCGTTTCGGTGGCTGGGCCAGACGACGCTGGCCCTGCGCCTGGTGGCCGTGCTGCTGGGCCTGCTGACCGTGCTGGCGGCCTATTGGTGTGGCCGCGAGTTGTATCCCGGCGGTCGGCGTCTGGCGCTGGTGCTGGCCTTTTTTCTGGCCGTCTCCCGGTGGGATATCAACTGGAGCCGCATCGGCATGCACGGCGTCTCGGTGCCGCTCTTTGAGCTGCTGACGCTCGGTCTGTTCCTGCGGGCCTTACGCACGGGGTGTTTGCCCACCTTTGCCTGGGCCGGGGTATCGTTGGGTTTGGGGCTTTCGTTCTACACCCCCTTTCGCCTTTTTCCGGTGGCGCTGGGGTTGTTTCTGGCAATCTGGCTTGTGGGCAGGCTGCGCAGCGGCCCGCTGCTGCCGCGCCTGCGGGCCGCGCTGCCGCCACTGATCCTGTTCACTGCGGCGGCCTTGCTCACCATCGCGCCGGTGATGCAGTTCGCGTTCGACCAACCCGACGTATTTTGGGGTCGGGCGCGCAAAATGTCCATCCTGAACGATCCGAACGCCACCGACCTGCCGGCGGCGCTGGTGCGGAACACCACCGCCCATCTACTCATGTTCAACTACCGCGGCGATCCCAACGGCCGTCACAACCTGCCCGGCGAGCCCATGCTCGACGCCGCAAGCGGCCTGTTTTTTGTTCTGGGTGTTCTGGTCAGCCTGTGGCGGTTGAGGCAGCCTCGCCATGTATGGTTGTTGCTGTGGCTCGGTATCATGCTGCTGGGTGGCATTCTATCGGTGACGTTCGAATCACCGCAGTCGCTGCGGGCCATCGGCGCCCTGCCGGCAGCCTGTGCCCTGGCGGTGGTGCCGCTGGAGATGCTGCTGGCCGAGGCCGAGGCCGTTTTCCGCCGCCCTCCGGCGCGACGCGCCATCCGGCTGGCCCTGTTGGCCCTGTTGATCGGCGTGGCCTGGGCCAACGGCCACACCTATTTTTACCGCCAGGCGCGCGATTTCCGGGTGTGGAACGCTTTTGCCACCGCCGAGACCGAACTGGCAAAACAGATTCAGCGTCTGCGCGGCGATTACGATCTCTACTTCGACCCACTGCTCTTTCGCCACCTGACCACACAATTTCTACTGCCGGACTTTGATGCCTACCAGACCTACGACCCGGCGGCAGTTTTGCCCGTGGCCGATCCATCGGCCGGCAAAAAAGGGATCGTGCTGTTCATCGCGCCCGATAGTTTTGCCACACGCGCCCTCTTGCAGACCTATTACCCCGATGCCCGGCTTGAACAGTTCTCCCATCACTACAGCGACACCACGGTGCTGTTTACCTACGTGCTCGATTGGCCACTGATCGCCGGGCCACACGGCCTGGTGGGGCGCTACTACCGCGCCGGTGATACCGCGCCCTATTTTCAGCGCATCGATCCGGTTCTGGATTTCGATTGGCTGTTGGATGACCCGCCCGTTTCGTTTCCGCTGCGCGCCGACTGGCAGGGTGTGCTCAACGTGCCTGCCTACGGCCTCTATCAACTGGCGGTGGCATCGCCGGGCAAAGCCGAGCTGTGGCTGGATCAGTCGCCTCTGCCCCTCGACGACGCCGGCTTGAGCCCGGCCATCCGGCTGCCGCGCGGCGTGCATGCCCTGCACCTGGTGTGTCAGGTGGACGAGCCCGGCGTGGTGCGCTTTTTGTGGCGACCCTCCGGGGAGAGCGATTGGCAGACCGTGCCCGCGTCGGCGTTATACCACGAGCCGTTTGACGGTCATGGCCTGGTGGGCCTTTTTTATCCCAACGATGCCTGGCAGGGCGCGCCTGCCTTCAGCCGCATGGATGCCATGCTCGCCTACTATTTTCACCATCTGCCTCTGACCCGGCCCTACACTGTCGAGTGGCGTGGTCGCCTGGAGATTCCCCAGGGCGGGTTATGGGCGCTGGGCACCGAGGCTCTCTCGGCCACCTGGCTGGAACTCGATGGCCGCCAGGTGCTGGTCAATACCGAGCCGAACCATTACGCTCAGATCGAGCTGCATCTCGCGCCGGGCTGGTACGATATCCGCCTGCGCTTTCTCGATGCCGGCGATCACTCGCACGTTTACCTGTACTGGCAGCCGCCAGATCAGCCTCGCCAGTTGATCCCCAGCCACTATCTTTATCCACCGGCAGATGGCTCCTGGAGCGCGCCATGAGAGCCATTGCCGAGCCCCGGTCAGGGCATCGGCGGGGCATGCTGGCTCTGGCGCTCCTGCTGGCCGGGCTGGGCCAGCTTGGCCTGGCCACCGAAAACCCCCTCTGGGGCTGGATGCTCTTTGCCATCGCTGCGCCGATGGCCGTCTATGGGCTGACCGGCCGCTCCGCCGGCCGGCAGCATGTCGAGACGCGCCCGGCGCCGGGTGCCCCCCCCGAGTTTTCCTGGAGCCGCGCTCGTCTGGGCATGGCCTGCCTGTCAGGGGTCTGTAGCGGCCTGGCCCTCTATCTCCTCTGGCGAGACGACGCCAGTTGTCCCGGCTTTTGGCTGTGGCTGCTCAGCCTGGGGGCGATGGCCTGGGCGGCGCCGGGCGCACGATCCTCTGGGCCTCAGCGCCTGCGCCGACTCGAAATCGTCGTCGTCGTGTTGCTGTTGCTGCTGGCGACATTCGTCCGCCTGTTTCGTCTGAACGATCTGCCGCCTGGGGTTTTCATCGACGAGACCAACGCCGCCATGGACGCCCTCGGCATCCTCGATGGACAGCATGTGTCAGCCTTTGCCACCGGCTGGTTCGAAACCCCCACCCTGTACGCTTTTTACATGGCCGGCCTGTTCCGATTGCTGGGCGCCAGCTTTTTTGCTCTCAAGCTGGCTTCTATTCTGCCCGGCCTGCTCACGGTGGCAGCGCTCTATCCCCTGGCCCGCCGGGCTTTTGGTCCGGCGACGGCGTTGTTGAGCCTTTTTCTGCTGACCATGGCCCGCTGGCACATTCACATGAGCCGCTGGGGCTGGAACGAGCTGATGCCGCCGCTTTTTCAGATCCTGGTGGCCTTTTTTCTCCTGCGCGCGCTGGATACCGCCCGCCCGCGCGATTTCGTTCTGGCGGGCCTGGCTCTGGGAACGAGCCAATATACCTATCTGGCGGCGCGGCTCGTGCCACTGATGGTGCTGCTGTTCCTGTTGCATCAGGCGCTGACCGTGCGCCGCTTCTTGCGCCGCCATGCCGTCCATCTTGTGCTGCTGGCGCTGGTCAGCCTGATGGCTTTTGCCCCGCTGGGCCTGACCTATCTCAAAGAGCCGTTTCTGTTCACCAACCGGGCGCGGCAGGTCAGCCTGCTGAATGACCTGGAAGCTGCCCAGAGCCTGCAACCCCTGTGGCAGAACCTGTTGCAGCACCTGGGCATGTTCAATCAGCAGGGCGATGCCAACCCACGCCACAACCTGCCCCGCGCGCCGATGTTGGACCCGTTCACAGGCCTTTTGCTGCCGCTGGCTGTGGGCCACGCCCTCTACCACTGGCGCGACCGGCGTTACGCACTGCTGTTGCTCTGGATCGGCGTCACACTGCTGGGGGGTATCCTTTCGGCGTCCTGGGAAGCGCCTCAGGCCTACCGCACCCTGGGCGTGCTGCCGGCGGTGACGCTGCTGCTGGGTGATTTCCTGGCGCGCCTCTGGCAACGATTCTCGCCTCCGGACCGGATGGGGCCAAAGGCAGCGGTGGGGGCCGCTGTGGGGGTGTTTCTGGCTCTGAGCGCTGCTCACAATCTGTGGGCCTATTTTGTGACCTATGCGCGCGACCCGCGTATCTTTTGGGCTTTTACGCCCCTGGAGACGGGCATCGCCCGCACGGCAGCCGATGTTTTGGCGAGCCACGACCTCTATCTGGCGCCCAAGCTGGCTCACTTTTCCTCGCTGCGATTTGCCACGTACCGCAGCCCTTCGCAGGGGGGCGGTGGGCTGTCAGAGCCGCCGTACCGTCTCTTTTCGCCCTTGAGTGACCTTCCTCTTGCCGGGCCTTCTGAGCGGCCCGCTCTGGTCATTTTGGAGACGCAATACCTCAGCCTGGTGTCGCTGTTGACCCATTATCACCCCGATGGGATCATCCATGTGCACCGCGCGCCCGATGGCCAGCCGCTTTATTTGACGCTGGAGGTCCCCCGGCAGACATCACTGCCGGCTGTGCAGACGCCGCCTCCCGGACAGGGATTGTGGGGTCGGTACTACCGTGGGTCAGACTGGCAGGGAGAGCCGGTTGTGGAACGGCTGGATCCACTGTTGCTGTTCCACTGGTACGCTGGCGAACCGCTGCCCGATCCGTTCAGTGTGCGTTGGGAGGGTGAGATCGTCCTGCCCGTCGATGGCGCTTATTTTCTGGCTCTGGTGGGCGACGACGGCGTGCGTCTCTGGCTGGATGGCCGGTTGTTGGGAGAATCCTTGCGGCCCAATGCCTCGAACGTCGTCGAGGCCCATGTGGAGATGGCTGCCGGGGTGTATCCCATCCGCGTGGACTATTTTCAGCGCAGCGGCGCCAAACTGATCGAGTTCCGTTGGGTGCGGCCCGGCGGCCAGTTGGAGCTGGTGCCGCCGGACGCGCTTCGTCCGGCAGCCAGCGGCGAGTAGTGGCGCGTCAACGACCCGGCTCTATGTGTCGTCCAGATGCGTCGTTGCTCACAGCCGGGATGTCACAACCTGCCAGTATGCCTGCATTCGCTGGCGGCGGAGGGGCCGTTTGTGGCCCACAGACCACTTGGCCGTCTCGATCACGAGCAGATAACAATAATTGAGCAACAAAAAGAGGCGCAGCAACGCCGCCAGGACCACACCGTGATACCTGGCCGAGTAACGGATCTTGCTGCGGTTGAAACGGATGATCTGAAAGGCTTTGACCTGCTCGCTCGACTGGCCGCCGTGGTGAATCACCTGCGCCTCCGGGTAATAGATCACTCGCCAGCCGGACGCTTTGGCGCGGTGGCACCAGTCCAATTCCTCCGAGTACATGAAAAAACCCTGGTCGAGCAGGCCCACCTGGTCGAAGGCTGTGCGGCGGGCCAACAGACAGGCCCCGGTGACCCAATCGACCTCGCTGGTAGTGTGATCGTCCTGGTCCAGCACGTAATACTCGCTCAAGATACGGTGGCGAGGGAACCAGCTTTGAAACACGGTGCTCTCTAAAAAGGGCGTGAGTGGGGTGGGAAAACGTCGGCGCGACGATTGCACCGAGCCATCGGGGTTGAGCAGCATCGGACCGAGTGCGCCCACTGCCGGGTGGGCTTCCATGTAGGCCACCATACGCGCCAGGGCATCGTCGAGCACACGGGTGTCTGGGTTGAGCAGGAGCACGTAACGCCCGCGACTGGCGACAATGCCCTGGTTGTTGCCGCCGGTAAAGCCGGGATTATCGGTATTGGCGATGAGGATGACCTGTGCAAAGTCCTGGCGCACCATCTCGGCGCTGCCATCGGTGGATGCATTGTCGACAACGATGGTTTCGATGCTCATCTGCGGGCTGGTTTTTTGGCTATCCCGCACCGAGGCCAGACATTCCCGCAAAAGATGGCGCACGTTCCAACTGACGATCACCACAGAAAGGTCGGGCCGTTGCCGGCTTTCGAGGGACGGCAGCATGACAGATGCCCTCCTCAGTGGTTTTGTGGACTCAGAGGCGGCGCTGGACGACAAATTGAGCCAGATCACCCAACGTCTGGCGGTATCCGTTGCCGGGCAGTTCGTTCAGTGTCATTTGGGCCTGACGTACGTACTCTTGGGCATCTCCCAGGGCGGCCTCCACGTCGCCCGCCTGGCGGATGCGGGCCACGGTTGCTTCGATGGTGCCGTTGTCGGCGTGGCCCTCAAAGACCTGGTATAACAGCTCGTCGTCTGGGTGCCGGCTCAGATAATACAGCGTGGGCAGTGTGACGATGCCCTGGCGCATGTCAGAACCAACCGGCTTGCCCATTTCGCTGGTCGAGCCTACAAAATCCAGCACGTCGTCGACGATCTGAAAGGCCATGCCCAGTTGGTGCCCGTAGTGGCGCAGGGCGGAGGTCTCTGCCTCTGGCGCGCCGGCCAGCACAGCGGCCGCCTCGGTGGAAGCAGCAAAGAGGGAGGCCGTCTTGGCATAGATGCGCCGGTCATAGTCCTCGCGGGTTTGTTGACGCCAGGGCAGGCTGAAAAGCTGGCGCAGCTCGCCGCCGCAGATGACCATCAACGTCTGGGAAAAAATACGCATCACGCGCACGTTATCTGTCTGGGCAGCCAGGTTGGCCGCCCAGGCGAAGAGAAAGTCGCCGGTGAGCACGGTAGCGCCAGGGCTCCAGATGGCGTTGAGCGTCGAGTTGCCGCGTCGGAGCAACGCGCCGTCGATGAGGTCATCGTGCACCAGGGTAGCGGTGTGCAGCATCTCTACCGCTGCCGCCAGCGAGATGGTTTTGTCGGTGATGCCACCGTACATCTGGTTGACCAAAAGAGCCAGCGCCGGTCGCACGCGCTTGCCGCCGCTCTTCAAGAGTGTATCCAACGCGATGGTCAGTGGTTCGATGCCTTCGTGCGGTGCTTCTCGCATCCGCTGTTCAACACGAACGAGGTCATCGCTGACCAAAGCGAGGCCAGGAATCGTCTTCAATCCCATTTCCTTTCAAATCGGTCCTTTACCGTAACTGCTCCCCTCCCGCAGGCTCTTGTAGGGGCACGGCATTGCCGCGCCCCTACACTGCCGCAATTTGCCGAATCGCCAGCGTCCAGTTGGCCAGATTGTGGGACGGGATGAACGATTTTAGCCTGCGGGAGGGTAGGCTGAGCAGTTACCCTTTACCAACATTTCGTCATGGTTCGCTGGCCTCGACCAGAGCAAACAGGGCGCGGGCATTAACCGTAGTGGCTCTGGCGACGTCATCCAGCGTCAGGTTTTTCAACTGCGCGATTTTGCCCGCCACCAGCCGCACGTAGGCCGGCTCGTTGCGTTGGCCCCGATGAGGGTGCGGCGTCAGGAACGGGGCATCCGTCTCCACCAGTAGCCGATCCAGCGGCAGAGCCTGCACGATGGCCGGCAGCTGGCGGGCATTGTGATAGGTCACCGGCCCATCGACGCCGATGAGAAATCCCAGCCCGGTGGCGGCCCGGGCCATGGCCAGATCACCGGAAAAGCAGTGCAGCACGCCGCGAAACTCTGGCCGGGCGGCAGTCGTTTCGGCGGCCCACTGCCGCAGGCTTGCCAGCGTCTCGGCGTGCGCCTCGCGGTCGTGAATCACCACCGGTTTACCCACCCTGGCCGCGATGTGCAATTGCTGCTCGAAAACGCGCCGCTGCACGGAGCGCGGCGAACGATCGCGGTAGAAATCCAGACCGATCTCACCCACCGCGACCACGCGCGGCTGCCGGGCCAGTTCTTCGATCTCGGCCAGGGCCGTCTCGTCGGCGCTTTTGGCGTCGTGTGGATGAAAGCCCACCGTGGCATAGATGCGAGTATCACTCTCTGCCAGGGCCACCGCCGCCCGACTGGTTTCCAGGTCGGTGCCGATGGTCACAATGGCCTCGACGCCTGCCTGCCAGGCCCTTTCCAGAACGGCCTGGCGGTCGGCGTCGAATGGCTCAAAATCCAGGTGGGCGTGGGTGTCGATCAGCACTAGGCTAACCCTGCCAGGCGCATCCCGGCTTGCAGGATATCAGCCACTTTGCTTTCGTGGGTCGTTTCACAATAGACCCGGATGATCGGTTCGGTGCCTGAAAAGCGGATGAGCAGCCAGCCGCCGTCTTCCAGGACATACTTGAAACCATCGGTGGTGATGATGTCGCTGACGGCCAGACCGGCGATGTGGGTTGGCCGGGCGTCGACGATTCGCTGCCGGGTAGCGGCTTTCATCTCTGCCGGGAAACGGCTGTCGATGCGATCGTAGTAATAACGCGCCCCGACAATCTCGTACAGCCAGTCGAGCAACTGGCCGGGTTTTTTGCCCGTACGCACGATCATATCGAGCAGATAGAGGGCAGCCAGGATGCCATCGCGCTCTGGCACGTGGCCGCGAAAGGCATAACCGCCGCTTTCCTCACCGCCGATGAGGGCATCGGTTTCCAGCATCTTGGGCGCTACGTATTTGAAACCAACGCCGGTCTGGTGCACCGGCACACGGTAGATCTGGCCCAGCTTTTCCAGCACCGAGGTGGTGGATAGCGTCTTGACGATGGGGCCGCGTTCGCCGCGCACCTCCAGAAAATAGAGCGCCAGGAGACCATAGACCTGCAACTGGTTGATGAACGCGCCGTTTTCGTCGGCTGCGCCGATGCGGTCGGCGTCGCCATCGTGGACGAGGCCCACGTCGGCGCCGATCTCGGTCACCTGGCCCAACAGCACGTCCACGTTGGGTGGGATGGGCTCCGGGCGTGTCATTTCGGGAAAGATCGGGTTGCGTTCGGCGTGGATCTCGACGATGCGTGTGCTGCCGCCGGCCAGGATGCGCGCCAGCCAGCCGGCGCCGTTGCCCCACATGGCGTCGTAGGCAATCGTCAGCCCGGCGTTTTTGATCGGCGTCACGTCGATCAGTTTGGAAAGCTGTTTGAGGTAGGCCGGAGCCGGGTCGAAGCGCCGGATCAGGCCTTCGGCCTCTGCCTGGGCCAGGGGCAGCCGTCTGACGCCCTCAATGGCTGGGATGCGCGCCTCGATCTCTTTCAGGCCATCGGGAGCGATCGCGCCGCCGTGCTCGTCGCGCACCTTGAAGCCGTTGTCGGTGGGTGGGTTGTGGCTGGCGGTGATGTTGACCGCGCCGGCTGCGCCCTGGGCCACCACCGCGTACGAGATGACCGGCGTGGGCGCATGGCCATCGGTGAGGTGCACGCGGATGCCGTTGCCGGCCAACACTTCGGCGGCGGCCACGGCAAAGTCTTCGGAGGCAAAACGCCGGTCGTGACCAACGACGATGCCGCCGTTCGTTTTGCCGTGATCCAGCAGGTATTGGGCAAAGCCCTGAGCGCAACGACGCACGTTGTCAAAAGTATAATCCTCGGCGATGCGCCCTCGCCAGCCATCGGTGCCGAATTGAATGTCTGTCACGCTGAATACTCCTTGTTTCGCTTCAGGGTTTCGAGATCGGCATCCACCATCATGTGGATGAGTTGCTGGAAAGAGACCGTCGTCTCCCAGCCCAGCACGCTACGCGCCCTGGCCGGGTCGCTCACCAGCAGATCTACTTCTGCCGGGCGGTAGAATTGTGGGTCCTGGACGACGTATTGTTGCCAGTCCAGGCCCAAATGACCAAAGGCTGCCTGGCACAACTCGCGCACCGAGTAGGTCTTGCCGGTGCCAACGACGTAATCCTGGGGTTGGTCTTGTTGTAGCATGAGCCACATGGCTGTGACGTAATCGCCGGCGTAACCCCAGTCGCGGCGGGAATTCAGGTTGCCCAGGCGCAGTTGGTTGTCCAGGCCCAGTTTGATGCGCGCTGCGCCGTGGGTCACTTTGCGGGTGACAAACTCTAACCCGCGGCGGGGGCTTTCGTGGTTGAACAGGATGCCAGAGCAGGCAAAGAGGCCGTAACTCTCGCGGTAATTGATGGTGATCCAGTGGCTGTAGACTTTGGCCACGCCGTAAGGACTGCGCGGGTAAAAGGGTGTGTTTTCGTTCTGCGGCACCTGACGCACTTTGCCAAACATCTCGGACGAGCTGGCCTGGTAAAAACGGATGTCCGGATCGACCATGCGGATGGCGTCCAAAAGACGGGTGACGCCGAGCGCCGTGACTTCGCCGGTGAACACCGGCTGCTGCCAGGAGGTCTGCACGAAGGACTGGGCGGCCAGGTTGTAGACCTCTTGGGGGCGATACTGGCGCAGGATGCTCATCAGCGACACTTCGTCCAGCAGATCACCCGGCACCAGCTCGATGCGATCCTGGATGTGTTTGATGCGCTCAAAGTTGAGCGTGCTGGTGCGCCGCACCATGCCGACGACCTGGTAACCTTTTTCCAGCAGGAATTCCGCCAGATAAGAGCCGTCCTGGCCGGTGATGCCGGTAATCAACGCACTTTTCATGGGCTTCGATGTCCTCTCGTCATTGGCGCACCTGTTCCCGCCAATAGTCTAACACGTCGGCCAGACTCTGTTGGAACGGGATGGTTGGCTGCCAGCCGGTATCTCGATTCAGCTTACCCAAGTCGCAGACCACATCCGGCACGTCGGACGGCCTCATCCGGGCCGGGTCGCGCTCGGTGGTTATCCTGACTTTACTCATCGCCAGGAGATGATCCAGCACCTCTTGGATGGCGTGCGACTGGCCGGCGCCAATGTTGTAGGCCTGACCCGCCTGGCCCTGAGTGATGAGCAGGTGATAGGCCCGCACCACGTCGCGCACGTCGGTGAAATCGCGGCGGGCATCCAGGTTGCCCACGCGCAGGCGCGGTGGTATCTGCCCGGCTTCGATGGTGGCGATCTGTTGGGCAAAATCGGGCACTACGAAACCCGGTCGCTGGCCCGGCCCGATGTGATTGAAAGGCCGGGCGCGGATGGCCTGCACGCCATAGGTGAGGTGATATTGCAGGCCCAGCATGTCCTGAGCGATCTTGCTGACGGCATAAGGGTTGGCCGGCCGAAAAGGCTGCGTCTCTCGGATGGGCAGTTCTTCAGGCTTGACCGGCCCATAAACTTCGCTGGAGCCCACCACCAGCAGCCGCGTGTGCATCATTTGGAGCTCCACCAGCGCCTGCAAGATGTTCAACTGCATGCGGATGTTGCTTTCCAGTGTGCCCCATGGGTCCCGGTGAGAGAGAGAAACCATTGGCTGGGCTGCCAGGTGAAAGATGTAATCGGGCTGCGCCTGCTCCAGGATAAAAACCACCACTTCAAGCCGCGAAAGTTCGGCAGGATACAACTCTAATCGATCCCACCACGGCCTGATGCTGTCATAGGGGCCGAACACCGTACCGGCCACTTGCCAATCGGTGTGTTCCAGCAGGTAGCGGGTGAGATGTGTGCCCACGAAACCCGAGATGCCGGTGATGAGCGCTTTCAATCGATGCCTCCGCGTTTGACAAGAGTCAGCCGTTCTGGATAATTATACTCTAGTTTGGCGGGTGTCGCAAGACTTGTGGCTGCGATGTACGAGTCCAAAACACCACTACCAGGCCCAGGCCGAACAGAGCGGCGCAGAGCAGATAGACTCCCGCTAGATCGATCCACGGCAGCAGTGCATAGGCCACCGGCGGCCCGATGGCGCTGCCCAGATCGCCGGCCGTGTGCAGCAGGCCGATGGCGCGTCCTTGCTGCGTCTGCCCGGCCAGATCGCCCGTTTGGGTGATGGTCAGGGCCTGCACGCCTCCGGCAGTGGCTGCTCCCAACACGATACCCAGCAGGATGGCCCAGGGCCAGCCCCAGGCGATGAGCAACATGCTGGCCACGCCGAGAGCCAGACTGCCAGCCATGACCTGCCAGCGACCGCCGGTGCGGTCCGAGAGTGTGCCTGCCAGTGGGGCCGCCACCGTGCTGAGCAGGGTCCGCCCGGCCATGAGTGCGCCGGTCAGCGTGGCCGCGCCCAGCGTCAGGCCGATGGTGGACAGCCGATCGGCCACCAGCAGGGCCATGGTCGCCGTGAGCACTCCTGCTGTGACGAAACGGTTGATGCCTTGCAGTGTGGCCACGCCCCACAGGGTTTTGTTCGAGCGCAGCCGGGGTAGAACCGTCGATTCTGGCATCTGTCTACTGCTGCGATGGGCATCGCGGGTTTCGGGCAGTATCACATGGGCCACCAGTCCCCCAGCGGCAGTGACCGCGGCGCCGAGCCACAGGGTGGCGTGGTAGCCCATCAGATCGGTGAAAAAGCCGCCGGCAAAAGATCCCAGTGCGGCTCCCAGGAAAAACCAGGTCTGGTACAGGCCGGTCCATCGTCCGCGGTCGGTATCGGTGGTGATGTCCAATATGACCGTGGCCCCGCCTACCCAGATACCCGACCAGGCCAGGCCCCACAACAATCGGCCGGCCAGCAGCGGCCAGAAGCCGCTCGTGGCGGCATAGAGGGCGGTCGAGAGGGCGCCGATGAACAGCGCCGGTACAAAGAGCCGCCGCCGGGGCGAACGGTCGTAGGCCAGACCGACAGGGCCGTTGAGGAACAGTCGCACCGCTCGATTGGCCCCCAGCAATAAACCGACACTGGCCAGTGTGACACCGGCATCGGCGGTGTGGGTGGGCAATACGGTGTAGAGAGTGGCGTCGCCCATGAGCGAAAGGGCGGTGCCCAGGCCCAGGGGCAGCAGCACTTGCGCCGGGCGGATGGCCGTTTTTTGAGGGGACACAGTCTGTTTGCCTCCTGATCGTGCGACTGGCATCGGTGAATGAGAAGGACATTTTAATGGAGGAGCAGGACTTTGTCAAAGCACGCCTTTTTTTTGCCCGGGTGAGAACATCTTGACGCACCTGGCTGCTTGTAGTACAATCGGTGTTGGGAAGGGATGGTGAGGAGGTTCTTTCGATGTCGCCTGCAAGACGGCTCGTCTTTGTTCATGGTCTGGAGGGCAGCAGCCAGGGTTTCAAGGCTCAATACCTGCGCCGGCTCTTTCCTGAAATCCATACCCCCGATTTTTCCGGTTCGCTTCAGGAGCGTATGGCTCAACTCGACGCTGTTCTCGGCATCGAGGCGGGTTGGAAGCTCATCGGTTCCAGTTTTGGCGGCCTGATGGCGGCGCTTTTTGCCTGCCGCCATCCGCAGCAGGTGACCAGATCGATTCTGCTGGCCCCGGCGCTCATCTGGCCCGATTTTGCCGCTGCCCTGCCTGGCCCGGTTGACGTGCCGACGGTGATCTATCACGGTCGCCACGACGACGTGATACCCCTGGCGTTGGTGCAGGCCCTGGCCGAACAGGTTTTCCGTAACCTGACCTTCCACACAGTAGACGACGACCACGGCCTGCACAAAACCGTGCAGGCCATCGACTGGCCGGCCCTGGTAGGATTGGATGACGATGGATAATCGCGAGATCGCCCGCATATTTGCCGAAATATCGGACATGCTGGCCATCAAAGGTGAGAACCGCCACCGTGTCCTGGCCTACCGGCGGGCGTCGGAGGCCATTGCCCACCTGGAACGCCAGGTAGCCGACGTGTGGCGCGAGGCGGCGCTGACCGATATCCCCGGCATCGGCGCGGTGCTGGCCGAAAAGATCCAGGAGCTGCTCAGCACGGGTGATCTGGCGTTTTACCAACGTCTCAAAGCCGAGGTGCCGCCCGGCGTGGTGCAGATGCTCCAGGTTCCCGATGTCGGCCCCAAGACGGCCGGTAGGCTGTGGCAGGAACTGGGGCTCACCAGCGTCGAGGCGCTGGAAGAGGCGGCCCGTTCGGGTCGGGTGCAGGCGCTGCCCGGCATGGGCGCCCGCACCGAGGCCAGGATTCTGGCCGGTATCGAGGCCATGCGCCGGCAGAGCGATCGCGCGCCGTTGGGCCTGGCCTGGTTTCTGGCCCAAGAGCTGATTGCCACGCTGCGGACTGTGCCTGGCGTGAGACGGATTGAGCCGGCTGGCAGTCTGCGTCGCATGCGCGAGACAGTGCACGATCTGGACTTGCTGGTGGCTGCCGAAAACCCGGCGCCGGTGATGGCCTGTTTCCGTGAGTTGCCTCAGGTGGCTGAGGTGTTGCTGAGCGGCGATACCAAGACGGCAGTCCGCACGCAGCAGGGCCTGCAAGTGGATGTGCGGGTGCTGCCGCCAGATCGTTGGGGCACGGGGTTACAGTATTTCACCGGCAACCAGGCGCATAACATTCACCTGCGAGGGCTGGCCCGAGAACAGGGTTTGAGCCTGAGTGAGTATGCTCTGAAACGGGCAGACGGCAGCGAGATTCTGTGCGCCGGGGAGGAAGAGGTGTATCGCCATTTGGGGCTGCCGTTCATCCCGCCCGAGTTACGCGAAGACCGGGGTGAGATCGAAGCGGCCCTGGCAGGTAAACTGCCGCGCCTGATCCGACGGAGCGATCTCCGGGGCGACTTGCAAATGCACACCACCTGGTCGGACGGGCGCAACCCGGTGGCCGAGATGGCCAAAGCGGCCCGATCGCGGGGGTTGCGTTACATCGCCATCACGGATCACAGTTACGGCATGGGTGTGGCCGGTGGGTTGAATGAGGAGGAGCTGCAACAGCAGCGGGCCGAGATCGCAGCGGTTAACGCTCGCTACGACGATTTCCGTATCCTGGCCGGCAGCGAGGTCGAAATCCGCGCCGACGGCGCGCTCGATTTTGCCGATGAGGTGCTGGCCGGGTTGGATCTGGTGGTGGCCTCGTTGCACACCGGGCTGCGCTCTGGCCGCGAACGCACCACCGAGCGGGTTCTGGCCGCGGTCCGTAACCCCCATGTGGACATCCTTGCCCATCCCACCGGGCGGCTCATTGGGCGGCGCGAGGGGGCCGATCTGGACATGGAGGCGGTCCTCCAGGCAGCAGCGGAAACGGGCACCATCATCGAGATCAACGCTCACCCAGATCGGTTGGACCTGTCGGACGTCTATGTGCGGCGAGCGGTTGAACTGGGCGTCAAGCTGGCGATCAATTCGGACGCCCACCAAGCCCAGGCGATGGATCTGTTGTTTTTCGGTGTGGCGACGGCTCGGCGTGGCTGGGCCACGCCCGCCGAGGTGGTGAATAGCTGGGAACTGGACAAACTGCTGGCGTGGCTAAAGCGCGAGTAGCCATCGGTGTCCCGCAGCCATTGCAGGAGGAGATATGTCACGAGAACAGGATGGGGCGCAGTTGGGCGTTCACGACATGAGCCCGGAGGATTTCCGGCGCTACGGCCATCAGGTGGTGGATTGGGTCGCCGATTATCTGGCCGGTATCGACGATTACCCGGTGCTTTCGCAGGTCATGCCGGGCGAGATAACAGCCCGCCTGCCACAGTCGCCGCCGGACGAGCCGGAGCCGATGAGCCGCATTCTGGCCGATCTGGACCGGGTGATCATGCCGGGCATCACCCACTGGAATCATCCGGCTTTTTTCGCCTACTTTGGCATCACCGGTTCCGGGCCGGGCATTCTGGGTGAACTGATCAGCGCGGCGCTCAACGTCAACGGCATGTTGTGGAAGACCTCGCCGGCGGCCACCGAGTTGGAGGAGGTCACGCTCGATTGGCTGCGTCAGATGTTGGGGCTGCCGCCTGATTTCAGGGGCGTGATCATGGATACGGCCTCCATTTCGAGCATGGTGGCCATTGCTGCCGCCCGCGAGCGAGTGCCAGGGCTGCGCGTGCGGCAGGAAGGGTTGAGCGGCCGGCCCGACGCGCCTCGTCTCTGCCTGTACGTTTCTGAACAGGCGCACTCGTCGCTGGAAAAGGGAGCCATCACGCTGGGGATCGGGCAGGCGAACGTGCGCAAGATCGCGGTGGACGCTGCTTTCCGTATGGACGCTCAGGCTCTTGCGCGGGCCATCGAGGCCGACAAAGCGGCCGGCTGGAGGCCCTTTTTCGTGGCGGCCACCGTTGGCACCACGTCGACCACCAGCATCGATCCGGTGCCCCAGATCGCAGCCGTTTGCCACGAGCACGGCCTGTGGCTGCATGTCGATGGGGCTTATGGCGGCCTGGCGGCAGTGGCGCCTGAATATCGCCACGTGCTGCAGGGCTGCGACGCTGCCGATTCCATCGTGGTGAACCCGCACAAATGGTTGTTTACACCCATCGATTGCAGCGCCTTTTTCGTGCGCCATCCGGAAACGCTCAAACAGGCATTCAGCCTGGTGCCGGAATACCTCAAAACGGCGGAACAGGAGGTGGTGACCAATTATATGGATTGGGGCGTGCAGTTGGGTCGGCGTTTCCGGGCGCTCAAGCTTTGGATGGTCATTCGTTATTTCGGCTGGCAGGGTCTGGCGGCGCGCATCCGCGAGCACATCGATCTGGGGCAGCGAGTGGCCCAATGGATCGATGCGCATCCCGATTTTGAACGCACGGCGCCCACACCGTTCAGCACCGTCTGCTTTCGCGCTCGCCCGCATCGATTTGCCGACGATGCCTCGCCCGAAACTGAGGCTTACCTGGAATGGCTCAACGCTGCTGTCATGGAGGCAGTGAACGCTACCGGCCGGGTTTACCTTTCACACACCAAACTGGGCGACCGTTACACCCTGCGTATGGCCATCGGCAACCTGCGCACCACAGAGGCCCATCTGCGCCGGGCGTGGCAGTTGGTTCAGGAGCACACTGCCCGTCTGGACGAGGGCAGTTGAGAGCATCGACTTTTTTGATCTGGGGGGGCGGGAGGATACACATGCAGCGGCTGTTGGCGTTTGTTATTGCTTTTTTGCTGGTCTTTGGCATCGTTGTCCCTGCGATGGCTCAGGGATCGACGGTGCACGTGGTTCAGCGGGGCGAAAACCTGTATCGCATCGCGCTGCGCTACGGTGTGACGGTCGATGCCCTCGCAGCCACGAACGGCCTGAGCAACCCACGCCTGATTTTCGTCGGCCAGCGATTGGTGATTCCCGCCGCGGGCAGCGCGCCTGCGCCGCAACCACCGGCAGCGGGCGGGGTGCACATCGTGCAACCGGGCGAGAATCTGTATCGTATTGCGCTGCGTTACGGCGCCACCGTCCAGGCGCTGGCCTCGGTCAATAACATCCTGAACCCTGGTCGTATCTATGTCGGCCAGCGACTCGTCATCCCCGGCGGCGCTGCGCCGCCTTCTCCCGGCCCCACGCCGCCGTCGGGCCAGAGCTACGTGGTGCGCCCCGGCGATACCCTCTCGGCGATCGCTTTGCGTTTCGGCGTGTCACTCTGGGCATTGGTGCAGGCCAATGGCATCCGCAACCCGTCGCTCATTTTCGTGGGACAGGTGTTGCACATTCCGGCCGGGCAGGGCGCGCCGCCGTCCTCAGGCGTTCGTTGGATCGACGTCGACCTCGGTGCGCAGCGGCTCACGGCCTACCAGGGCAACATACCGGTGCGTAGCACACTCGTCTCTACCGGCCTGTCGGGCACGCCGACACTGGTCGGCCAGTTCCGCATCTATGTCAAATATGCCTCGGCGCCGATGAGTGGGCCGGGCTACTATTTGCCCAATGTGCCCCATGTCATGTATTACGACCGGAGTTATGCGCTGCACGGCACCTACTGGCACGACAATTTCGGCGCCCCCATGAGCCACGGCTGCATCAACTTGCCCACGGCTGAGGCCAAGTGGCTCTACGGTTGGGCAGCAGTGGGCACACTGGTCAAGATACACTATTGACAGGCGTGATGCCACGCGCCACAAGATAACCCGTCTCACCGCCCCCCAAAAAAGAAAGGGTAGGCTGGCTGAAAAGCCGGGCCTTCTCTAACCCTTTTCTAACAACTCTCTAACAACTCTCTAACCAAAGTGTAATAAGATAATACTGATGCACATTCGTGGATTCTTTGCCTCGTGTTGGGGGCAAGTGGGCGAGAATCGTGGCACCGGGGCTTGCGTGTTACAATGCAGAGCCCCTTGATTTTTGACCGATGAATTCGCTGTTATTTTACCCCTGTTGCCCTCGACGTTCTCGCTGTGATGTATGGCTTCA
>JBMOMT010000031.1:0-107350 GCA_049324835.1 Chloroflexota bacterium
ACGCTGCGCGGTGGTAAGCGGCCAACCCCTTCTCGACCGATTCGGCCAGCAGGTAGCTGCTGATTCCTGTGCCCAGGTTGGAAGCAAGCGGACTATCCA
The DNA here is from genome assembly GCA_049324835.1 of Chloroflexota bacterium. Taxonomy (GTDB): domain Bacteria; phylum Chloroflexota; class Anaerolineae; order CAYNKW01; family CAYNKW01; genus JBMOMT01. The sequence continues at coordinate 100 of JBMOMT010000031.1, forward strand.
GGACATTCCAACTGTCTTCCGCCTGCCCTACCACCGACCCTTCGGCGTGGCTCAGGGCAGGCCCCGGCGGCACGGCGTAGCGGTTCAGGGCCTGGGCCAGCGCGGGCGGGCCGCCGGCGGCACTGGGCTGCAAGCGTTGGCCGAGCTGTGGGTCGTAATACCTGCCGGCCCCATGATACACCAGGTCGGTGGCGGCGTCAAACGGGCGGCCTTCGTACAGGCGGTCGGTCAGTGTCAGCGGGATGGTGTTGGAGATGACGCCACCATAAGCGTCGTAGAAGGCCCGGCCGACAAACCCGCCCGCCTGGTCGGTCAGCAACACCGTGCTGCCAGCCTGGTCGCCGTGTACATAGTACACGTCGCCCGCTTCGCCGGCCGGGCCAACCCGCAGCGCGGCCGCTCCCCCGCCGGCAAAGTAGTAACGCGTCTCCTCGGCAGCGCCCAATTCCTCCGGCTCCAGCACGTCGTAGACCACGTTGACCGCCTCATCGGTCAGGTGTTCGGCCGTCCAGGCCAGGTGCAGCGTGCCGCTCAGACCCGGCGCGGCGGCCAACTCCTGGCCGTCATAGACGCTGCCCAGGGTCAGGTGGTCGCTGGCCAGGGTACGCGAAAGCAGGCCGCCCTCCGCCAGCGCGGCGCAGTGGACCTGGCCCGCATAGTCCGCTTCTCCGTAATCATTGTAACCCAGGAAACGCGGCTCGTTCCAAAAGAGGAAAAGCTCGCCTGCGCTGTTGAGGGCCAGCGCAGAGGCCGGTTGGACATCGCCCAGGTCGGTTGGCAGGTCTGCAAAGGAGATGGTGTAGGTGAGCACCACCCCGCCGTCCCAGGTCTGGCTGGTGGCGCCCGTGCCGCTGATGTGGTAGAGGTTGTCCTGGCTCTGCCAGACCACGTGGGCCGTGCCGTCGTCTTCCACGGCCAGGGAGGGGGCCAGGTTGACATCGGCAGCGGGGGTGACCAGATCGTCCAACCTCAGGTCGGTGGCCCACGCGCCGCTCTGCCGCCGGTCATAGTAGACATAGTAATCGTCGGCGCCGTAATTGTCCACCCGCACTTCCCAGGCGGCATGGACCGTCACGCTGCCACCATCTTCCTGGAGGGCTATCGCCGGGCGCAATATCCCGTGTTGGTGGGCGCTGGCGTCGCTGACGACCTCCAACGCGCCGGGTTGGCCGTCGGTCACAGGCAGATAGTAGAGGGTGGCAATGGGATAATCGGTGTAACCACCATAACCCTCGGCAAACAGAACGTGGGCCGTGCCATCGCTGTCGACGGCTATGGCCGGCCGGTCGAAGGTCGGCGTGGTGTCGCTGAGGCTGCCTGTGGCGGTGACGAGGGCGGTTGGCGCCTGCCAGGTCTCGTTCAGCCGGCGGCTGTAGTAGAGGTCGCCGCTTTCGACCCACACGGCGTGGGCGGTGCCATCACCCGCCACGGCCAGAGCCGGGTGCAGGTCAGTCGAGACGGTGGTGGTGAAGGCCGGGCTGTAGAGCGTGCCGGTGAGCCAGGAGCCATCGACCTGGAGTTGGGTGTAGTAGAGGGCGCGGTAGCTGTAATAGTCGTCGTACTCGCCGTCCCACAAAAAGTGGGGGTTTCCATTTTTTTGCAGTCTGTACCTGTGCTGCAACCACAGTTGCGTTTGTATCTGCCACCGCGATCCCTCCGTTGACACGTACTGCCTTTATTCTACCATCCTGCACCAGTCGTGTCAACGTCCTGACGGGGACGCCGTATCTCCTGGCCGCTTCTTTCAGGGGGATGCAGGTTTCGAGTCCGGACGCCATGATGGCCTCCTGTGCCGGCATCATCTGGCTGAACAAATAAAAGACAGATTGGCGGACTGCTAACCACCAATCTGTCCTGGCGGTAGCCACCGCCTTCCAGATGAGCCGCAGAGGACTCGAACCTCTAACCCGCTGATTAAGAGTCAGCTGCTCTGCCAGGTTGAGCTAGCGGCCCACGCGCCTGTATTATAACCAGAGTGGTGATTTTGTCAACCCTTTCTTGACAAGCCTCATGTTCCTTGTTATAATATTCCACATTGGGATATACTGGCATGTCATTCAGCCGGGGGGAAGGCAACATGTCCGAGACGAGACTGGCCATCCTGGCGGTGTTGCGTCACGGCCCGCTCTACGGGTACGAGATCAAAAAAACCCTGGAGCGGGAGTGCATCGACATGTGGAGCGCCATTCCCCTGACCACTCTCTACAACGAGCTGACCAAGATGAGCCGTGAAGGGCTTGTCGAAAAGGTCGGCGTGCAGGTCAAAAGCGGCCGCGCCCGGAGCGTTTATGGCATCACCGAGCGCGGCCGCCTGGCGTTTGCCGAGATGCTACGAAAGGTGTGGCACTCGAATCAGCCTGTACCGGTGCCGCTGTTCATCGCCGTCGCCGCCCCCGATGTTTTGCCTCGCGACGAAATCCTGACTTTCATTCAACGCCGTATCCGCATCGTAGAAAAACAGTGCCACATCGTAACACCACAAGATGAGAACGGCCACGTGCGTGATGGGCCCTTCATGGGCGTGCGGGCCGTGACCGACCGTTTTCGAGTCCATTTACAGGCCGAACTCGGCTGGCTACGAGGCTTGTTGATCCGTGTTGAAAACGACGAGCCGTTATAAGCTTTCAAGGAGGAAACGATGGTATCTTTTGAGATGACCGAAGAACAAAAAATGATCGTCGAAGCCGTTTCAAAATTCGCCGTCGACGAGATGCGCCAGGCAGCCCACGAATGCGACGAAGCTGGGCACATTCCCCAAGAGTTGATCGACACCGCCTGGCAGTTCGAACTCGTCGCCAGCCAGATCCCCGAAGCGTACGATGGTTTTGGCCAGCATTCGGCCCTCACCGGCGTGCTGACCGCCGAAGAGCTGGCCTATGGCGATCTGAGCATGGCCATGCACGCTCTGGCGCCGGGGCTGGTGGCCTTTCCGGTGCTCGAAAGCGGCACAGATGAACAACGAGCGGCCTATCTGCCCCTCTTTTGCGGCGAAACGTTTAAACCTGCCACGGCGGCCCTCATCGAGCCGCGCTACGATTTCGACCCCAACGATTTAAAAACTACAGCCACATTGGACGGCGACGCCTACGTCCTCAACGGTCACAAGTGCTACGTGCCCCTGGCCGCCGAGGCGGATCTGCTGCTGGTGTGGGCCGCCGAAAACGGCGTCACGCAGGGCTTTATCGTGCCGCAAGGTGCGTCGGGCCTCAGCATCGGCGAACGCGAAAAGAACATGGGCCTCAAAGCTCTGGCCACCTACGAGCTGACGCTGAACGACTGCCGCCTGCCCGCAGCGGCCAAACTGGGCGGCGAGGCGGGCTGTGATTTTGGCCGCCTGTTCAACTATTCGCGCCTGGCGCTGGCGGCCATGGCCGTGGGTGTGGCCCGCGCGGCCTACGACTATGCTCTCGCGTACGCTCAGGAACGCACCGCCTTTGGCGAGCCCATCGCCTCGCGGCAGGCCATCGCTTTTATGCTGGCCGAGATGGCTATCGAAGTGGACGCGACGCGGCTCATGGCCTGGGAAGCGGCCTGGAAGCTCGACCGCGGCGAGGAGGCCACCAAAGAGTGTTACCTGGCCAAAACCTACGCCGACAACATGGCCCTCGCCGTCACCGACCGCGCCGTGCAGGTGCTGGGCGGCCACGGCTACATCCGCGATCACCCGGTCGAGATGTGGCTGCGTAATGGCCGCGGCTTTGCCACCTTTGATGGCATGGCCACCGTGTGATTCGCCAACCGGCTGAGTTGATTCCCAGGAGGAATGACATGATAGACTTTGAAGTGCCCGGTGTGATTCAGCGTAACGTCGAAATGATCAAAATGACCGCCGAGAACATGATGCGCCCCGTCTCCCGGCAATACGATGAAGACGAACACGAAAAGCCGTGGGATTACATCAATATGGTGTGGGAATTCCAAAAGATGAGCGGCGGCTTTCTCGGCCTGGGCAAACCCAAACAAGAAAAACCCACCACAGAAAAGAAAGACAAGCGCCCGCCCATCGGCAACATGATGATCGTTCACATCGTCGAGATGGCCTCGTGGGGTGATGCCGGCATCTATTTGTGCACGCCCGATGCGGCCCTGGCCGGCGCGGCCATCCAGGCCGTGGGCACCGACGAACAAAAAGAGCGCTTTCTCAAACGTTTTACCGAACGTGAACCCAAGTGGGGCGCCATGGCCATCACCGAAGCGCACTGCGGTTCCGACACCGCCGCCATCCGCTGCCGGGCCACGCTCGACCCGGAAACCAACGAGTGGCTGCTCAACGGCGAAAAGATTTTCGTCACCAGCGGCCTCATGGCCGCCCAGGAATCGGCCGGCATCGTGGTGGTGTGGGCCACCGTCGATCCTTCTGCCGGCCGGGCCGGCATCAAGAGTTTCGTCGTCGAGAGTGGCACGCCCGGCATGACCGTCACCAAGGTAGAAGACAAGCTGGGCATCCGCGCCAGCGACACGGCCACCCTCGTCTTTGAAGATTGCCGCATCCCTTTCGAAAACATCCTGGGCAGCGCCGAAGTACACGACGCTTCCAAAACCAAAGGCTTCAAGGGCGTCATGCAGACCTTTGACGCCTCTCGACCGGCGGTGGCGGCCAGCGCCATCGGTGTGGGGCGGGCGGCGCTCGAGTTCGTCAGGGCCGAGCTGGAAAAGAACGGCGTCGAGATTCCCTATGGCCGGCCGCGCCACAAACTCAGCGCCGTGCAGCGCGACGTGCTCGACATGGAGGCCCAGCTCAAGGCGGCCTGGCTGCTGACGCTGCGCGCGGTGTGGATGGCCGACATGCGCCTGAACAACCCCGCCGAGGCCAGCATGTGCAAGGCCAAGGCCGGCGAGGCGGTGACCTGGATCACCCAGAAGGCGGTCGAGTTGATGGGCCCGCTGGGCTACTCGCGTAAACTGCTGCTGGAAAAATGGATGCGCGACGCCAAGATCAACGATATTTTCGAGGGCACCGGCCAGATCAACAAGCTCATTATTGCCCGCCGCATTCTGGATTTCCGCAGTTCCCAGCTCAAGTAGAAAATCGGCAAATCGGTGGGGAGGCAGAGATGGCAACGGTAGAATTGGCCGGGCGCGGCACGCTGGCCTGTGAATGGACCGGCAGCGGCCCGGAAACGGTGGTGCTGATCAACGGTTCGGTGTTCAACTATCACCAGTGGGACAGGCAGGCGCTGCCCATTCTGCAGCGCGGCCTGGGTGAACGCTGCCGCTTTTTGCAGTACGATTACGTGGGCTTTGGCGGCTCGTCGGCCAAGACCACGCCGTTCAATGTGCTGGACCTGGCCGACGAGCTGTGCGACCTGCTGGATGCGTTGTCTGTAAAGGAGCGGGTGCATCTGCTGGGCATCAGCAAGGGTAGCATGGTGGGCCAGGCCTTTCTGATCCTGCACCGCGAGCGGGCGGCCAGCTTTTGCGGGCTGGGCAATCCCAACTTGCTTTCCAGCAGCCTGGAATCGACCTTTTCCATCTTTCAGGAACGGATCAGGGCGCTGGAAGACCTGCAAGACCTCTGGCCGCAGCGGGTGAACCGGCAAAACTATACGCGCTTTTTCAACCACCTCTATGTGCCGGCTCTGCTGGGCAAACCTCACGCCGATCTATCTCTCGTGGAGCGAGTCAAGGCTGGGTTGGTGCGGCGTATGGTCTACCCTGCGTTGGAGGGCGCACACATCCAGGCCATCGTCGATCTGTTCAGCTATTACGTCCAGGATATCGCCCGCCAGGTGCCCGTTTTTGCCGGGGGTCTGCCCCGCGTGGGCGGCCTGCCGATCCTGCTGCTCAACGGCGCCGCCGACACCACCACGCCGGTGGAAATGTCGCGCGAGCTGGCACAGGTGCTCGCCGGAGCCGAGCTGGTCGAGTTCGAGGGTGTGACCCACATGGGGCCGATGCTGCTGAAAAAAGAGGCGGCGCCGGTCTTTGGCCGCTACGTCGATTTTCTCAAGGGGGCGCTATGAGCGAGTTTTCTCTGGCCGGCAAGGTGGCCGTCATCACCGGCGCTTCCAAAGGCATCGGTCGGGCGATTGCCCTGCGGCTGGCCCGGGCCGGGGCAAAGGTGGTGGTGAGCAGCCGCAAGCTGGAGGGCATACAGGCCGTGGCCGACGAGATCGCCGCGGCCGGCGGCCAGGCGCTGGCCGCGCCGTGCCACGTGGGCCGGCCGGATCAGGTGACGGCGCTGGTGGCGCAAACGGTGGAAACCTGGGGCCGGGTGGACATTGCCGTCAACAATGCCGCCACCAACCCTCACTTTGGGCCCATCCTCACCGCCGACGAAGGCCAGTGGGACAAAATCCTCGACACCAATCTCAAAGGAGTCTTTCGGCTGTGCCAGGCGGTGGCGCCGCACATGGAAAAGCAAGGCGGCGGCAAGATCGTCAACATCGCCTCTCTCGCCGGGCTGCGACCGTCGCCCGTCATGGGGGTGTACGGCGTTTCCAAAGCGGCGGTCATCATGCTCACCCAGGTGTTGGCCCTGGAACTGGGCCGGGCCAACATCCAGGTCAATGCCATTGCGCCGGGGGTGATCAAGACCCATTTCAGCCAGGTGCTGTGGCAGACGCCCCAGATCGCCGAGCCGATGCTGGGCAGGCTGCCGCTGGGCCGCTTTGGCCAGCCGGACGATGTGGCCGGTCTGGCGCTTTACCTGGCCTCACCGGCAGCCGATTACATCACCGGCGGCGTGTTCGTGGTCGATGGCGGTATGAACGTCACGATGGGTACGGCATAACCACTCGCCCTCAGGTGACGGTCGCCTGATACGTTATTTTGGCACAAGGAGGAAATGATGGCGCTGAATCTGGACGCGGTGGGCAAAAAGGTCGGCCCTATTTCCAGCCGCTACGATTGGAAGGACATTGTTCTCTATGCTCTGGGCGTGGGCGCCGGCGCCGACGAGTTGGAATACGTCTATGAGAACAGGCTCAAGGTGATTCCCTCTTTTGCCGTGCCGGTGATTTACCATCTCTTTGCCGAATTCGTCGCTCTCTCCGGCGTCAACCTGGCGGGCATCCTGCACGGCGAGCACGATCTGATCCTGCACGCGCCCATCCCGCCAGAGGGTGATACTCTCTCGACGACCGGACAGATCACGCACATGTACGACAAAGGCCCCGGCCGCGGCGCGCTGGTGATGGCCCAAACCGATACCCACGCCTCCGACGGGCGCAAGCTGTTCACCAACATCGTCACTCTGTTCGCCCGGCTCGACGGCGGCTTTGACGGCCAGAACGCGCCGCCGGAAGCTTTTGATTTCCCCAACCGGCCGCCCGATTTCGAGGAACTGGACCGGCCTTCGCCGGACCAGCCCTTGCTCTACCGCCTCTCCGGCGATACCTTTGCCCTGCACGTCGACCCCGATTTTGCCCGCGCCAGCGGTTTCGAACGGCCCATCATGCACGGCCTGTGCACCCACGGTTATGCCTGCCGGGCGGTCATCAAACACCTCTTTCCCGGCGAGCCGGAGCGGTTGAAACGGTTCAAGAATCGTTTCTCCCGTCCCCTCTACCCCGGCACGCCGATCACAACCCAAATCTGGCAGACCGGCGAGGGCACGGCTGTCTTCCGGACGGTCAACGCCGAAACGGGCGAGGTCGTCATCGACCGTGGCCTGGTCGAGTGGGTGAGCCGCGAGCAGGCCGCGCGGCGGGCGGCGGGCACCATCCGTTTCGACGGGCAGGTGGCGGTGGTGACCGGCGCGGGCGGCGGTCTGGGCCGCGTCTACGCCCTGGAGCTGGCCAGACGCGGCGCGCGCGTCGTCGTCAACGACCTGGGCGGCGCGCCCGACGGCTCTGGCGCATCGGCCCGCCCCGCCGATACCGTGGTGCAGGAAATCATCGACGCTGGCGGCCAGGCGGTGGCCAATTACGACTCGGTGGCCACGGCAGAGGGCGGCGAGCGGATCGTCGGGGCGGCGCTGGAGCATTTTGGCCGGCTGGACATCCTGGTCAACAATGCCGGCATCTTGCGCGACAAGTCCTTCACCAAGATGGCCGCCGAGCAGTGGCAGGCGGTGCTGGCGGTGCATTTGCAGGGTGCGTATCACGTCACCCGGCCGGCGTTCATCGCCATGCGGGAACAGGGTTATGGCCGCATCGTATTCACCACCTCGGCGGCGGGGCTGTTTGGCAACTTTGGCCAGGCCAACTACAGCGCGGCCAAGATGGGGCTGGTGGGGCTGATGAACACCCTCAAGCTGGAGGGAGAAAAGTACGACATCAAGGTGAACACGGTAGCGCCAATAGCGGCGACGCGGCTGACGCAGGACATCCTGCCGCCCGATTTTCACGAGCGGCTGGCGCCCGAACTCGTCGCCCCGCTGGTGCTGTATCTGTGCTCCAGGGAATGTCCGGTCAGCGGTGGGGTGTACAACGCCGGCGGCGGCTTTTTTGGCCGGGCGGCGGTGGTCAGCGGGCCGGGCGTGCGGCTGGATGGCAAAATCCTCACACCCGAAGCAGTGGCCGCCCACTGGCCGGCCATCCTCTCGCTGCAGGGCGCGCAGGAATATCCCGACGCCAACGCCGCGTTGATGGCCATGCTCAGCGCGGCGCCGCCGGCCGCTGCAGCGCCCGCCGCAGCCCCGCCGGCCGGATCAGAGCCGCCCACGAGCGTCGCCGCCGTTTTCGAGCGCATGCCCCAGTTTTTCCAGCCCGAAAAAGCAGGCGGGGTGAACGTCGTCTTTCAGTTCAACATCTCGGGCCCCGGCGGCGGCGACTGGCACATGGCGATCAAGGACGGCGGGTGTGTGGTGACGCCCGGCGCCCACAACAGCCCAACGACGACGCTCGAAATGGCCGACGCCGATTTCCTGGCGCTCATTGGCGGTCGGCTTTCCGCGATGAAAGCCTACACCGGCGGCAAGCTCAAGATCAAAGGCGACCTGATGAAATCACAGCTCATTGAAAAGTTGTTCAAGTTTTGAGGGGTAAAGAGAAAGAGCGAAACGTCAAGCGTCAAACGTCAAATGGCAAGGGGCAGAGGGGGTCGTGTGTTGCGGGAACAACCCGGAGCCTACCAGGTCGCCCGCGACGATGACCAAGCAGACGAAACATCACACTCTCTGCTCCAACACATCCCCCTCCCCGACCTGGACGACGCCTGACGTTTGACTTTTGACGTTTGACACCCAACTCACCACCACACGACGACCCAAGGAGTGACACATGATTGGCATCGTATCCTACGGCGGTTACATCCCCCGGCTGCGCCTCGACCGCATGAGCATCGTGCAGGGCCTGGGCTGGCTGGCCCCGGCGGTGGTGATGGTAGCCCAGGGTGAACGCTCTTTCTGCAATTGGGACGAAGATAGCCTGACGATGGCCGTGGCTGCGGCCCGTGACTGTCTGACCGGCGTGGACAAGTCTCAGGTGGACGCGCTCTACCTGGCCTCGACGACGCTGCCCTTTGCCGACCGGCTCAACGCCGGGATTGTCGCCGCCGCGCTCGATCTACGCTCCGATATCCTGGCCGCCGATCTCACCTCGACGCAAAAGGCCGGCGCCACGGCCCTCATCACCGCGCTGGAGGCGATCCGCAGCGGCGACAAAAAGGCGGCTATGGTGGTCGCCGCCGACCGGCGCGAGGCCAAAGCCGCCTCGTTCTACGAGATGTGGTTCGGCGATGGCGCGGCCGCGCTGCTGCTGGGCCGTGAAAATATCATCGCCGGCTTGGAGGGCGCGCACGCAGTGTCATACGACTTTGTCAGCCACTACCGGGCCGCGGAACGCCGCTTCGATTATACCTGGGAAGAGCGCTGGATTCGCGACGAAGGTTACGCCCGCATCATCCCGGAGGCGATCGACGGCCTGCTGGGCAAGCTGGGTTTGCACATCAACGACGTGGACCGGCTGGTCTACCCCTGCTTCATCAAACGCCAGCACGCCGACATCGCCAGAGCGCTCGGCGCTGCGCCGGAAAAGGTGGTCGACAACCTGCACGAGGTGTGCGGCGAAACCGGCGCCGCCCACCCGCTGGTCATGCTCACCCACGCGCTGGAATCGGCCCAACCTGGCGAGCGCATCGTCGTCGCCGGCTTTGGCCAGGGCTGCGACGTGCTCTGCTTCCGCGTCACCGACGCCATCCGCGATCTCGGCCCTCGCACCGGGATCGGCGGCGCGCTGGCAAACAAACTCACCACCGACAATTACCTGAAATTCCTCAAGTTTCGCGGCCTGATCGAGACCGAGAGCGGCATCCGCGCCGAGGCGCCCAACCAGACGGCCATGACGGCGCTGTGGCGCAGGCGGCAGATGATCCTGGGGCTGGTGGGCGGCAAGTGCACCGCCTGCGGCACACCCCAGTTCCCCAAAATGGACATCTGCGTCAACCCCGATTGCGGCGCAGCGCACACCCAGGAGGATTACCCCTTTGCCGACGTGCCGGCCACGGTCATGAGCTTTACCGGCGACATGCTGGCCGTCTCCGAAGACCCACCGGCCATTTATGGCATGGTGCAATTCGAAGGCGGCGGACGTTTCATGGCCGATTTCACCGACTGCGCGCTGGACGATCTTCGAGTGGGCCAGCCGGTGCGGATGGTCTTTCGTAAACACCACAGCGACGCCGGGCGCGGCTTTACCGGCTATTTTTGGAAAGCCGTGCCTCTCGTAGAGGCAGAGTGCGCTCTGCCCGAAAAATCCATCCGTTTCGACGGGCAGGTGGCGGTGGTCACCGGCGCGGGCGGCGGTCTGGGCCGCGTCTATGCCCTGGAGCTGGCCAGACGCGGCGCGCGCGTCGTCGTCAACGACCTGGGCGGCGCGCCCGACGGCTCTGGCGCATCGGCCCGCCCCGCCGATACCGTGGTGCAGGAGATCATCGACGCCGGCGGCCAGGCGGTGGCCAATTACGACTCGGTGGCCACGGCAGAGGGCGGCGAGCGGATCGTCGGGGCGGCGCTGGAGCATTTTGGCCGGCTGGACATCCTGGTCAACAACGCCGGCATCCTGCGCGACAAGTCCTTCACCAAGATGACCGCCGAGCAGTGGCAGGCGGTGCTGGCGGTGCATTTGCAGGGTGCGTATCACGTCACCCGGCCGGCGTTCATCGCCATGCGGGAACAGGGTTATGGCCGCATCGTATTCACCACCTCGGCGGCGGGGTTGTTTGGCAACTTTGGCCAGGCCAACTACAGCGCGGCCAAGATGGGGTTGGTGGGGCTGATGAACACCCTCAAGCTGGAGGGAGAAAAGTACGACATCAAGGTGAACACGGTAGCGCCAATAGCGGCGACACGGCTGACGCAGGACATCCTGCCGCCCGATTTTCACGAACAACTCACCCCGGAACTCGTCGCCCCGCTGGTGCTGTATCTGTGCTCCTCAGACTGCACCGACAGCGGCCTGATCCTCAACGCCGGCGGCGGCTTTTTTGGCCGGGCGGCGGTGGTCAGTGGGCCGGGCGCGGCGCTCAAAGAGGCCAGCGTGGAGGCGGTGCGTCAACACTGGGCGCCGATCGATGCCCTGGACGGCGCGCAGGAATATCGAGACGCGAACACAGCGTTGATGGAGATGTTGAGCAAAACGTGACGCTTGACGTTTGACGTTTGACGTTTGACGCTCTGAGAACCAACCCTCACGAGGAGAAGACATTATGGCCACCGGCATCCGTGATAAAGTCGCCATCATCGGCATGGGCTGCACCCGGTTCGGCGAGCGCTGGGATGTGGGCGCCGAAGAGTTGATCGTCGAGGCCTTTGAGGAGGCCATCGCCGATGCCGGCATCGACCGGGCCGAGATTCAGGCTGCCTGGCTGGGCGCCTGCATGGAAGAGGTCAGCGTGGGCAAGAGCGCGTTGCCGCTTGCGCTGACGCTGCGTTTGCCCAAAATCCCCGTCACCCGCGTGGAAAACTTTTGCGCCACCGGCACGGAGGCCTTTCGCGGCGCGTGTTACGCCGTGGCTTCGGGCGCGTACGACATTGCCCTGGCGCTGGGCGTGGAAAAGCTCAAAGATATCGGCTACGGCGGCCTGCCCAACTGGGGGGCCAGCGCCGGCACACTCACCTGGCAGTGGATGCCCAACGTCACCGCGCCGGGCGCCTTTGCCCAGCTTGCCACGGCCTACGCCGCCCGCTACAACATCCCCATGGACGATCTCAGGCGCGCCATGGCCCACGTCTCGGCCAAGAGCCATGCCAACGCCGTACGCAACCCCAAAGCCCACCTGCGCCGGGCCGTCACCGTCGAGCAGGTCATGGCCGCGCCGACCATCGCTTACCCGCTGGGGCTGTTCGATTGCTGCGGCGTGAGCGACGGCGCGGCCTGCGCGGTCGTCACCACGCCCGAGATCGCCCGGAGCATGGGCCGGCAGGAGCTGGTCAGCGTCAAAGCGTTGCAGGTGGCCCTCAGCAGCGGCGAAGAGATGGGCTATAACGCCTGGGATGGCGCCAATTTCGTCACCACCGCCAAGTGCAGCCAGATGGCCTACCGGGAGGCGGGCATCACCGATCCACGAAACGAGATCAGCATGATGGAGGTGCACGATTGTTTCTCCATCACCGAGCTGGTGACGATGGAAGACCTGCACATCTCACCGCGGGGCGGCGCGCCGCGGGACGTGCTGGATGGCTTTTTCGACTTTGATGGCGGCATCCCCTGCCAGCCCGATGGCGGCTTGAAATGTTTTGGACATCCCATCGGCGCTTCCGGTTTGCGCATGTTGTACGAGATGTATCTGCAACTCTTGGGCCGGGCCGGCGAGCGGCAGATCACGAGCCCGCGTTACGGCCTGACGCACAACCTGGGCGGCATGCCCTACATGAACATTTGCAGTGTGGCCATTGTGGGGCGGTATGGGGAATGAGGCGTGAGAGAGAAGGGGGCATTGGTCCGAGAGTACGTACACCAGGAATTGAACTGCGAGATCACCGCTATCGGCGGGCATTACGTGCTGCTCAAAGAAGATCGGCTGCCCTTCTGTGGGCGCGAGGTGCTCTATCTGGTGGGGCACGCTGCCTTTGACACGACCTGCTGCGGCGAGGGCGGCTGCGCCTACGCTCTGGTGCCGGGGTACGTCGTGCGCTGGAAGTATCGAACCAACCCGCATGGCCTGGCGGTCTCCCAGATTGAGCCCATTGGCGACGAGGCGCAGCGCAAAGAAATCCGACGGCTGGTAGAGAGGAGGGAAACGATCCATCAGGTAAACTTTTGAATGGCACATCGCCGCATCCCGACACGCCCACAGCGCCAGTTTGGTCTGGCCAATGGCCGGACGAGCATGTCTCAAATGGAGGAGAGAGCCATGGAAAAACCCTGGATCAAGCACTATGATCGAGGCGTGCCAGCGACGATCGACTATCCCCGTATCCCGCTGGATCGATTGTTGGCCCACACGGCCAGCCAATATCCCGGCCATACGGCCACCATTTTCGGCGCACGCGTCGGTTCGCGCCTCATGGACGCCAAATTGACCTACCGCCAGCTCGATGACCTGGTCAATCGTTTTGCCGCCGGGCTGCAAAGCATGGGCGTGGCAAAAGGCGATCGGGTGGCGGTGATGTTTCCCAACAGTCCACAGTTCGTCATCGCCGCCTATGCCACCTGGCGCGTGGGAGGCATCGTGGTGTGCTGCAACCCGCTCTATGTGGCCCGCGAGGTGGAATACCTGGTCAACGATTCCGGCGCCGAGACGTTCGTCGTGATGAGCAGTCTCTACGAGCGGATCAAGAGCGTGCGCGCCAACACCGGCCTCAAGCGGGTCATCGTCAGCAACATCAAAGAGCATTTTCCCGGCCTGCTCAGGTTCCTCTTTTCACTGAGCAAGGAGAAAAAAGAGGGCCACAAGGTGGATATTTCCGCCGACGCCGATACCCACTGGCTGCAAGACATCATCCGCCGCGCCCCGGCGCGGCCCGCGCCGGTCGAGATCGACCCCCAAGAGGTGGCCACGCTCATCTATACCGGCGGCACCACCGGCGGCCCCAAAGGCGCGCAACTCAGCCACTATAACCTGGTGTCCAACGCCACGCTGCTCAACATCTGGGCCAAGAGCCAGGCCACTCGAGACGTGCTCGTCTCTGTCATGCCCTTTTTCCACAGTTATGGCCTGACGGTGGGCATGAACACGCCCATCGCCAATGCCCTGAGCTTTGTCCTGATCCCCAATCCCCGCGATCTGGAGCACGTCCTGCTGGCCATTCAGACCCACCGCGTCACCGTTCTGCCGGCCATCCCGTCCATCTATGTGGCGCTGAACAACTTTCCAGAGCGCGCCAAATACGATCTGTCGTCGGTCAAATTTGCCCCCAGCGCCGCCGCGCCGCTGCCGCCGGAGGTGCAGGAACGCTTTGAAGCCAACACCGGCTGCAAGATGGTCGAAGCCTACGGCCTGACCGAGACCAGCCCGGCGGCGAGCATGGATCCCATCGACAGCCCGCGCGCCCATTCCATCGGTGTGCCCCTGCCCGATACCGACATGAAAATCGTCGATATCGAGACCGGCACACGGGAAATGCCGGTGGGCGAAAGCGGCGAGATCATCATCAAGGGGCCGCAGATCATGAAGGGCTATTGGAACCTGCCCACCGAAACGGCCAACGCCATCCGCACCGGCCCCGACGGCCAGCCGGGCTGGTTCTATTCCGGCGACATTGGCTACATGGACGAGGACGGCTATTTCCACATCGTGGACCGCAAAAAAGACATGATCATCGTCAGCGGCTACAACGTCTACCCGGCCGATATCGAGGCGGTGCTGTTCGAGCACCCGGCGATCAAAGAGGCGGCTGTCATCGGCGTGCCCGACGAACAGCGGGGCGAGATCGTCAAGGCCTTCGTCGTGCTCAAAGAGGGCGCCACAGCCACCGCCGACGAGATCGTGGCTTTTTGCCGCGAGCGCGTGGCGGCCTACAAAGCGCCGCGCCAGGTCGAGTTCCGGGACGATCTGCCCAAATCGATCATCGGCAAAGTGCTGCGCCGCCAGCTCCGCGAGGTAGAATCTGAACGCAGATAAACGCTGATTTTCTCTGATCATACATGAAGAGTAACTGCTCACCCTCCCGCAGGCTCTGGTAGGGGCACGGCATGCCGTGCCTCCTTGTGCCGCTACATTTTGCAGATTTACCGGGCCCAGTCGGCTAAATTGTGACATAGGATGACCGATTTCAGCCTGCGGGAGGGTAGGCTGAGCAGTTACCATGAGGATACCTTGAGCTTCAAGCACACTGGCGTCACAGAACGGATCATCAAGGCATTTTATACAGTCTACAATGCACTGGGCTATGGCTTCCTGGAAAGAGTCTACCAAAACGCCCTGGCTATTGAACTGCGCAAGCTTGGCCTGAAAGTGGTTCAAGAAGCGTGCATTGCTGTTCATTATGAACCAGTTTGACAGAACTGAAAAATCCGCGCGATCTGCGTTCATCTGCGTCCAAATCAGAGAGGAAATCCATGACCAAGTACGACGCCATCGTCATCGGGGCCGGGCTGGGTGGGCTGTCGGCGGCGACGATGCTGGCCCACGGCGGCCTGAGCGTGCTGCTCCTGGAGCGGCACAACGTGCCCGGCGGTTATGCCACCAGCTTTGTGCGCGGCCGCTACGAGTTCGAGATCGCGCTGCACGAGCTTTCCGGCGTCGGCCCGCCGCAGAACCGGGGCGCGGTCTACCGTTACCTGGAATACCTGGGCCTGGCCGACCGGGTCGAGTTCCTGCACGTGCCCAACCTCTACCGCGCCGTCTTTCTCGACCCTTCGCGCCCCTCAGGGCGGCGCCTCGATGTGACCCTGCCTGTGGGTCAGGAGGCTTTCGAGACCACCCTGTGCCAGACCTTCCCCCACGAGGCGAAGGGCATCCGCCGTTTTATGAAGCGTGTATTCGACTTTGGCCGCGATTTTTCCCGCGTCACCCGCCGCCGGGGCCGGGTCAATCCGCTGCTGCTGCCCTTGCAACACCCTCACTTTTTCCGCTACCTGCCCGTCACCTGGGGCCAGGTGCTCAACCGCGACGTGCGTGATCCGCTGGCGCGGGCGACGCTCTCACAATACTGGGGTTATGTGGGCCTGCCGCCAGGCCAGATCTCGTTCGTCTATATGGCCAGCACACTGGCGGCCTACGTGCGGCGCGGGGCCGCCTTTCCCCAGGGACGCTCGCAGGCCCTCTCCAATGCTTTTCTGGGCCGTTTTGAAGAGCTGGGCGGCGAGGTCCGCCTGAACTGTGGCGTGCGGCAGATTCTCACCCGCGATGGGCGCGCAACCGGCGTGATCACCGAGGCCGGCGACGAGATCACCGCCGACTGGATCGTCTCCAACGCCGACCCGGTCGCCACCGGCCGCGACCTGATCGGCGCCGAAAAAGTGCCCGCCGCCTTTTTCACCCGGCTGCAATCCAGCCAGGTGGCCGCCTCGACGGTCAACGTCTATCTGGGCGTCGCCTGCCCGCCGGAAAAGCTGGGCCTGACCGAGCACGAGATTTTTATCAACCCCGACACCGATTTTGACCGTCACTACCAGACCATGCACCGCGTCGAGCCGCCGGACGCCATCGCCGTCACCTGTTACAACGCCGTCTACCCCGATATTTCTCCGCCGGGCACGAGCATCGTCGTGCTGACGGCGCTGGCCTACGGCGAGCCGTGGGCTGCCATCCCACCCGGCGAATACGTGGCTGTCAAGAACCGCATCGCCGGCGCCATGATCGATCTGGCCGAGACGATCGCGCCCGGCCTGCGCGCCGCCACCGAAGTGGTGGAGGTCTCGACGCCGCTGACCAACATGCGCTACGCCGGCGCGCTGGGCGGCAGCATCTATGGTTTCAGCCAGCCGCCGCGCGACAACATGGCCTGGCGCATGAGGCACCGCGGGCCGTTGGACGGGCTCTATTTCGTCGGCGCGTGGACGCAACCGGGCGGCGGCTTTGAGCCATGCATCATGTCGGGGCAGATGGCCGGCGGCGCGATTTTAAAAGCGAAACGTGAGGCGTGACACGATGGCAGAGATACTTTACTGGCTTCAGGATGTCCTGCAACACCTGCGTATCTCGCAACAGCGCAAGGCGCTGCGCCGGCCCGGCTGCGGCGTGGATTATGCCGCCGCGGGCGAACCCGTGAGCCGCATCGTCGAGCGCCTGCACCCCAGGCGCATGCGCCTGCGGGTGAGTGAGATCGTCCGGGAAACGCCCAGCGCCAAAACCTTTCGCCTGGAACGGATCGATGGCCCGCTGCCGCCCTTTCGCGCCGGGCAATACGTCAACGTGTTCGTCGATGTGGACGGCGTGTTCACCAGCCGGCCCTACAGCATCGCCTCGCCGCCGGGCGCAGAGAGGTTGGAACTCACCGTGCGCGACAAACCCGGCGGATTCGTCGCCCCCTACCTGCTCAACCAGTTGCAGGTGGGCGACGAGCTAGAGACCACCGGCCCGGCCGGGAGTTTTTACCACGAGCCGCTCATCGACGGCGACGAGCTGGTCTTTTTGGCCGGGGGCAGCGGCATCACGCCCTTCATGAGCATCCTGCGCGATACACTGCGGCGCGATTTGCCGCTCAAAATGCACCTGCTCTATGGCAGCCGCACGCCCGGCGACGTGATCTTTGGCGACGAGCTGGCCGCGCTGGCCGCCGAACATACCAACCTGCGTTATGCGCCGGTCATCTCGGAGCCGCCGCCGGGCTATGCCGGGCTGGCCGGCTTTCTGGATGCGAATCTCATTCGGGAACAAATCGGCGATGTGGCGGGCAAGACGTTTTACATCTGCGGCCCGCAGGTGATGTACGATTTCTGCCTGGCCGCGCTGACCGAGCTGGGCGCGCCGCGCCACAAGATCCGGCGCGAGCTGTATGGCCCACCCGCCAACGTGACCCAGGAACCCGGCTGGCCGGAGGGGCTGTCTGCCGATACACTTTTCGAGGTGACGGTGCGCGGCGGCGCGAGCCTCCGCACTTTGACAGGCTCGGTGCTTCGCGCCCCGGCGGGCGAGCCGCTGATCAACTCGTTGGAGCGTTACGGCGTGGTGCTGCCGGCGGTGTGCCGCGCCGGCGAGTGCAGCGCCTGCCGCACGCGGCTGCTGGCGGGGCGGGTGTTCATGCCGGCCCACACCGGCCTGCGCGAATCGGACCGCCAGCACGGTTACATCCACGCCTGTGTGGCCTATCCGCTGACCGATCTGGAAATTCGGCTCTGAAAGGGGGAGAGTCATGCGTACGAACGGGTTTTTAGAATCGGGCCAGCGCCGGGGGGCCATCGTTGCCCTGGCGCTCTGCCTGGCGATGCTCATCGGCGCGGTGGCGCTGGCCTGGCTGGTGCAGCGCGATTTCGGTCGCGTCGAGGTGAGCAATGTGACCTTTGAGAATTTCAACGGCATCCCCGTGCGGGCCAAACTCTTCCGGCCGGTGGAGGCCACGGCCGGCCAGCCCATGCCGGGCATCGTTTACGTGCACGGCTACCAGAACAACCGTGAAACCAGCGACGCCTTTGGCATCGAGCTGGCGCGGCACGGTTTCGTCGTGCTCAACATCGACGCCATCGGCCGCGGCAATTCGGGCATCCCCGGCGATGCCGCTGCCGCCGATTTCGACCAGACCTATGGCACACGCTCGGCGCTGGCCTATCTCAAAGCGCTGCCCTTTGTCGATCCGGATCGTGTGGGGCTGGGTGGGCACAGTCTGGGCGCCGAGATGGCCTATCGCGTGGCTCTGGATGACCCCACGGTGGGGGCGCTGGTGATTTCCGGCTTTGCCTACACCCTGGATGCCTCGGCCGAAAAGCCCAAAAACATGCTGATGATCATCGGCCAATACGACGAATACCGCCAGCGCATGACCGGCGTGAGCGACATCGCCGCCGAGTGGATGGACACACCCCAGACGCGGCAGGTCATCCCGGTTGACGACCCTCGAATTGGCGTAACCTATGGCGATGTTGCCGCGGGTACGGCGCGGCGGGTGGTGCTGCTGCAGGCCATCCACATCCAGGAATCCCACAGCCGCGCCGCCGTCGCCGAAGCGGTGGAATGGATGCGGCTGTCTCTCTATCCGGGCCAGGGCTGGCGGCTCGATCCCAACGCCCAGATCTGGCCGGTCAAAGAGTGGGCCACACTCATCGCCATGCTGGCCGGTTTTGGCAGCCTGCTGCCGCTGGGGCTGATACTGCTGCGCGCCGATTTTTTCCGCGCCATCCGCGGCCCGGTGGCGGGGGCGTATGCCTGCACGGGCCGAGAATACCTGCGTTATGCGGCTATCAACGGCGGGCTGATGTGGCTTTACCTGCCGCTGATATTCGTCCTCTTTGGCCTGCACGTCTATGTGCTGCCCATCGACAAGGTTTTTCCGATGATGATGGTCAACGGCACGGTGTGGTGGTTCGTGGCCATCAACCTGATCGGCTGGGGGCTGTTCCGCCGCTGGTTCAAGCGGCGCTCGCAGGCCGGCGGGCTGACGCTGGCCGATCTGGGCATTTCTTACCGCAAAGAGCGGTTCGGCCTGGATTGGGGCCAGGTGGGCAAAACGGCGCTGCTGGCGGCGATCTTGTTCGGCTTTGCCTGCGGCCTGGAGCATCTGCTGGAAACGATTTTCATCGTCGACTATCGTTTTATCTTTCCCTTTGCCAGCGATCTCACCCCGTACCGGGCGCTGATGTTCCTGATCTATTTTCCGTTCCTGCTGCTCGGTTTTGTGCTCAACGGCCTGTTTTTGCACGGCCAGCTCCGCCGCCCGCCCCGGTCGACGCCGCTCAGAACCTTTGTTTCGTGGAGCGCGGCCAACCTGGCGGCCATGATCGCGCCGCTGCTGCTGTTTCTGGCGGTGCAATACGCGCCGCTGCTGGCGGCCGGCGTCATCCCGTTCGTGGGCCCCGGCGGCATGCTGGCCTCGTTCACCATGAACCTGTTCCACATCATCGGCGTGCTGCTGATCGTTGTGCCCCTTTCGACCTGGTTCTACCAGCTCACCGGAAAAATCTATCTCGGCGCAACCCTCAACGCGGCCATCGTAGCCTGGATGTTTGTCTCGTCGCAGGTCATCGCGCCGATTCCGGTTTGACATGTGAATCGTAAAACGTAACTGCTCACCCTCCCGCAGGTTGAGCAAGAATCATGCCTCCAGAGAGGGTTTTCATGGGCCAAAGCTCAGGGGATGCGTATCCATCGAACCTGCGGGAGGGTAGGCTGAGCAGTTACCGTAAAACAAGATTTTCAGAAAGGAGACGAAAATATGAGTTACGCTATCAACCGTGTGGCCGTCATCGGCGCCGGCACGATGGGCGCGGCCATCGCCGCCCACCTGGCCAACGCTGGCATCCCGGCCTATCTGCTGGACATCGTGCCGCGCGAGCTGACGCCCGACGAGGAGGCCAAAGGGCTGACGCTGGCCCAGCCGGCGGTGCGCAACCGCATCGTCAACGAGGGCTGGCAGCGTTGTATCAAGGCCCGCCCGGCCAACCTGTTTGCCCAGGACGTGGCCGAACGGATCACGCTGGGCAATCTGGAGGATCATTTCGACTGGCTCGGCCAGGTCGACTGGATCATCGAGGTCATCGTCGAGCGGCTGGAGGTCAAACAGCAGCTCATGGCGCGCCTCGAAGCGGTGCGTAAACCGGGCAGCATCGTCAGCACCAACACCTCCGGCATCCCCATCAACGCCATCGCCGAGGGACGTTCGGAAGATTTTCAGCGGCATTTCCTGGGCACCCACTTTTTCAACCCGCCGCGTTACCTCAAGCTGCTGGAGATCATCCCGCATCAGAAAACCGATCCCGCTCTGCTGGCCTTTATGAAGGCTTTTGGCACGCGGGTGCTGGGCAAGGGGGTGGTGATCTGCAAGGACACGCCCAATTTCATCGCCAACCGTTTCATCTCGGTTTCCGGGGCGTTCACGCTCAACTATGCGCTGGACCACGGCTATAGCATCGAAGAGGTAGACGCCCTCACCGGGCCGATCATCGGCCGGCCCAAGACGGCAACGTTCAGGCTCTACGATCTGGTGGGCCTGGACGTGATGGCCCACGTCAACAGCAACCTCTACCCGGCCATTGGCCACGATCCGCACCGGGCGCAACTGGTCCACGAAAAGAGCAAAAGCCTCATCGAGGCCATGCTGGCGCGCAAGTGGCTGGGCAACAAGACCGGCCAGGGCTTTTACAAAACGGTGAAAACAGAGGCCGGGCGCGAGTTCTGGGTGCTCAACCCGGAGACGATGGATTACCAGGCGCCGGTCAAGGTGCGTTTTGAATCGGTGGGCAAACATCGCAACGAGGAAGACGTGCGGGCGCGCATCAAAAAGCTGTGCGCCGAAGCCTGGGGTGAGCCCGGTCGAACCCCCGACCGCGCCGCGCAGTTCATCTGGGCAGTCACCGCCTTTGGCTGCAACTATGCCGCCGCCGTCGTGCCCGAGATCGCCGACGATATCCTGTCCATCGACAATGCCAACCGCTGGGGTTTCAACCTGGAGCTGGGGCCGTTCGAGGTGTGGGACGCGCTGGGCGTGGCCGAGTCGGTGGCGCGCATGGAAGCCGAGGGCATGGCCGTCACGCCGTGGGTCAAAGAGATGCTGGCCGCCGGCCACAGCAGTTTTTACAAGACAGAAAACGGCCGGCTGATGTATTACGATCCGGCCGGCAAGGGCTACCTGGCCGCTGAGGCCGATCCGCGCAGCATCGCCCTCGTGGATATCAAGGCCGACGAAAAGCGGATCATCGACCGCAACCTGAGCGCCAGTCTGGTCGATCTGGGCGACGGCGTGCTGGGGCTGGAATTCCACTCCAAGATGAACGCCCTGGACGAAGACATTTTCAAAATGATGGTCCGCGCCCGCCAGGAATTGGAAAACGACTGGCTGGGGCTGGTGGTGGGCAATCAGGGTGAGCATTTCTGCGCCGGGGCCAACATCTTGATGGTGGCCGTGGCCGCCCAGCAGGGTGAGTGGGAAACGCTGGAAAAGCTGATCAAGACCGGGCAGGACGCGCTGATGGCTTTGCGTTACAGCCCCAAGCCGGTGGTCAGCGCGCCGTTCGGCATGGTGTTGGGCGGCGGCGCGGAGACGATGATGGGCTCTTCGGCCATCTGCGCCGCGGCCGAATCGTACATCGGCCAGGTGGAGGCGGGCGTGGGGCTGGTGCCGGCAGCCGGCGGCTGCAAAGAGCTGGTGCGGCGCGTCATCTCGCCGGTGATCAGGAGCACGCCGGGTGCCGATCCGCTGCCCTTTATGCAGCGCGTGTTCGAGACCATCGCCCTGGCCAAGGTCAGCGCCAGCGCCGAAGAGGCGCGCCAGTGGGGCTTTCTCGGCCCGGCGGATCGTATCGTCATGAACCGCGATCACCTGTTGTATGAGGCCAAACGCACAGTGCTGCAAATGGTGGAGAATGGCTATCGACCGCCGGTGTGCGGTCAGGAGATCTGGGCGTTGGGCAGCAACGGCCTGGCCGCGCTGGAGGTGATGGTCTGGGGGTTAAAGGAAGCCGGTTACGCCTCCGAGCACGATACGCTGATCGCCAACAAGACGGCCCACATCCTGTGCGGCGGCAAACTCAGCAAACCGCAGTGGGTGGAGCCACAGCTCATCCTGGATCTGGAGCGCGAGGCCTTTCTGAGCCTGCTGGGCGAGCCCAAGACCATCGAACGCATCTGGCACATGCTCAACACGGGCAAGCCGTTGCGAAACTAGAAAGGAGTGCAACGATATGAAAGAAGCCGTAATCGTTTCTGCCGTGCGCACCGCCGTGGGGCGGGCCAAACGGGGAACGTTGGCCGACGTGCGGCCCGATGAACTGGCTGCCGTGGTTATCAAAGAGGCTCTCAACCGCGCTGCGCCGGTGCGGGCCGAGGATGTAGAAGATGTGATCCTGGGCTGCGCCTTTCCAGAGGGCGAACAGGGCATGAACGTGGCCCGCATCGCGCTGTTGCGCGCCGGCCTGCCCTACAGCGTGCCGGGACAGACGGTCAACCGCTTTTGTTCGTCTGGCCTGCAGAGCATCGCCATTGCCGCCGAGCGGATCATGGCCGGCCTGGGCAGTTGTATCATCGCCGGCGGCGTGGAATCGATGAGCCTGGTGCCCATGACCAGCAACAAGTTTGCGCCCAACCCCTGGCTGGCGGAGAACTATCCACAGGTTTACGCCAGCATGGGTCAGACGGCGGAGAACGTGGCCCAAAAGTACGGCATCAGCCGCCAGGAGCAGGATGCTTTTGGCTATCGCAGCCACATGCGGGCCATCGCCGCCCAGGACGCAGGTCGCTTCAAAGACGAGATCGTGCCGTTCGAGTTCGAGCAGGTGGGGCTGGAGAACGGTCGGACGGTGAGCCGGGCGGTGGTCTTGGACGCCGACGAAGGCCCACGGCGCGATACCACGCCGGAGGCGCTGGCCAAACTGAAACCGGCCTTTTCGCCCACCGGCAGCGTGACCGCCGGCAACTCGTCGCAGATGTCCGATGGCGCGGCGGCGGTGATGGTCATGGAGCGGGGTAAAGCCGAGGCGGTGGGCCTCAAGCCATTGGCTCGTTTCGTGGGTTATGCCGTGGGTGGTGTGCCGCCAGAGATCATGGGCATCGGCCCCATAACCGCGGTGCCCAGGGTCATGCAACTCACCGGCCTGTCGTTGAGTGATCTGGGCCTCATCGAGCTGAACGAGGCCTTTGCTTCCCAGTCTATTGTCGTCATTCGCGAATTGGGTCTGGACGAAGCGATCACCAACGTCAACGGCGGGGCCATCGCCCTGGGCCACCCCTTGGGTTGCACCGGGGCCAAACTCACCGTGCAGTTGGTCAACGAGATAAAGCGCCGCGACGTGCAGTTTGGCCTGGTGACGATGTGCATCGGCGGCGGCATGGGCGCGGCGGGCATTTTCGAGAACCTGGCGTAAGGATCTGTCGGCTGGAGAAATGGGGCGGGCCTGGTGGCCCGCCCCTGTTCTTGTCATCGTCGGCCAGTTGTGGTATCATACAGCAGCAACAGAGAAGAACAGGAGACTATTCCGAGGGTGAGTCTGAATTCAAATGGGGTGAGCAAGCCCGTAACACCCCGTCCGGAGCCAATTTCCAACGAGCGTGACGATCCGTTCTGCTTTTCTCATCCAGCAGAAGCCGCGTTCGCCCGAGTGCTCGATTTTTATCAGATCAGGTGGCAATACGAACCGACCACCTTTCCATTAGAGTGGGACGAGCAGGGCCAGGTGGTCACGGCTTTTTCCCCGGACTTTTATCTGGTGGAGGATGATCTGTACATCGAGCTGACGACCATGCGGCAAAAGTTGGTGACCAAAAAGAACCGCAAACTACGGTTGCTGCAAGAGCTTTACCCTGGCATTAAATGCAAGCTGATGTACCGTCGCGACGTGGAAAACATGGCGGTCAAATACGGCCTCTTTGAAGATGGCCCCATGCCTCCGCTTTGCCCCGATGCCCGTCCTGAGGACGAGGATGAGGATGATAAAGACGACGAGGAAACCGGCGAGATGGAGAAGCAGCCGTGAGTCCTGATGCGCCGGGCGCCAACGGCCTGATTCAAGACATCGCCGAGGTCTTGATCTCGGCCCAAGAGCTTGAGGCTCGCATCGCTGAAATGGGAGCGCAGGTCTCGGCCGATTATGCCGGCCGGGAGCTGTTGTTGGTGGGCGTGCTGCGCGGGGTGTTTGTATTCATGGCCGATCTGGTGCGTGTCATCACCATCCCCATCGGCGTCGATTTCATCGGCATCACCCGTTACGGCCCCAGCACTCGCACTCAGGGCGTGGTGCGTTTCACCAAAGACCTGGAAATCAGCATCGAAGGGCGACACGTTCTCTTTGTAGAAGACATTATCGATACCGGCCTCTCGCTGCGTTATATCCTGCATACCCTGGAAACCCGAAGGCCGGCCAGCCTGCGTGTGTGTACCCTGTTCGATAAACCCCGCGCCCGTCTTTTCGAGCTACCCATCGCCTACACCGGCTTTGTGCTGCCCGACGAGTATGTGGTGGGTTATGGCCTGGATTACGACGAGCGCTACCGCAACCTGCCTTTTGTCGGCCTGTTGAAACAAGAGGCCATCACCCGCCGCCGGTTGCCCCCTGAGACACAAACATAAAAGGGGCGAGTTCCCGTTCGTCTCGCCCCAACAAAGCGCCAAGCCCCAAGTGACTTGTTGGTTTCTTCAGACTTTTCCTCTTCTATTTTTCCTGTAAACCTCCTTCCTGTTTTGATACTATCGCTTCAGGCTCTCATCGGTTTTCAGGTGCTCTAGATTTGGTTTGGGGTCTGTTTCTACCCTTCGATCTCTTGGGACTTGGTGATTATATTGTAACAGATATTCTATAACAAGTCAATATGTTTGCGACATAATATCGTAACTTTAAGGTTTCTTATGTGCTAATGTTCGGCCTGCCCGTGCCAGGACCATTCCCCTTGCAACGTGACGATGCCGTATCGCTCGCCCACGGAACGGGTGACGTGAAAGGAATACAACCGATCGTGATAGTCAAACATATCCGTGTCGTCCCAGTCGTGAGCCGATACAGACAGATGGTACAATCCCTCCAACAGCGGCAGGGCCGGCACGACAAAACGCACCCGGCCGGCCCCCTCGATGACCGGGATGTCGAGCCTGGAAAAACGGGTGTTGGGTCCGGTGATGTGGATGCCATCGCTGCGGTGGATAGCCAGACCAAAGACGGGCCGCTCTGTACGTTGGTGGGCGCGGTAATGGATGTCGACCACCAACGGCTCACCGGCGACAAAGGTGTGGCACGGTTGATCGTTGCCGTCTTGGAGTTGGACGTGCTCGATCTCTACCTTACCCCCACCCCAGCGCCGATCCTCTCGCGCGGCCTGGGAGACGGCGCTGCTCGTGTAGGTGTGCCACAGATACTGTTGCACCACCGCTTCCGACATGCCATCGGCCACAATACGGCCCTTTTCCAGCCAGATGGCCCGTCGGCAGACCCTCCGCACGCTGTCCAGATCGTGAGATACCAGCACGATGGTCACACCCTGTTGCGAGAGTCGGCTGATGTGTTCCAGACATTTGCGCTGAAAGGCGGCATCACCAACGGCCAGCACCTCGTCTACCAGCATGACCTCTGGATCGGTGTGCACCGCCACGGCAAAACCCAGCCGCATGTACATGCCCGACGAATAGAGTTTGACCGGCGCGTCGACAAAGGGGTCTAGCTCGGCAAAAGCAACGATAGCATCCAGCCGGCGCCGGATCTCGGCCCGGCTCAGGCCCAGGATGGAGCCGTTGAGATAGATGTTTTCACGACCGGTCAGATCGGGATGAAAGCCGGTGCCCAGTTCCAACAACGCGCCCACCCGGCCGTGGACTAGGATTTTCCCGGCCGTGGGCTCGATGATGCGGCTGATCAGTTTGAGCACGGTGCTCTTGCCGGCGCCGTTCGGCCCCACCAGCCCCACCGTTTGCCCTCGCAGGATCTCTAAATCGACGTTTTGCAGCGCCCAGAATTCCTGGCGACGACCACCACGCTTGAGGTGCAAAAGGTTCAGGGCCAGCTCCTGAAAGGAACGGGGTCTGTCGCGCCGGATCAGAAAACGTTTGGAGACGCCCTCAAAACGCACTGCCGCCTGGGTCACGGTAGCTCGTCCTCCAGAAACTCTTGAGCCGTCCGAGTCAACAGCCAGATGGCGCTGCCGATGACCCATCCCAGCAACACGACGTAGAGCCGTTTATCGCCCCAGATGGAAGGTTTGTCCTGTGCCAGCCGGTCGAGCAGAGCTACCAGCCTGTTCAGAACAGTGGGCTGATAGTGGACCTGGAAATCCAAATCACCCACCTGGATCAGACCATTTTGCACCATGTGGCCTTCAGGGTACAGGTCGGTGGTTTGTTTCCAGGTTGTGATGGCGTCGCCGCTCTCGGACGAGGGTGATGTCAGGTAAAAAAAGTACGACTGGCCCGCCGAATCTGGGATAGGTGGAAAGGTGAAGGCATGGTAGGCATAGTCTTGCACCGCGCTGGCGTTCACAGCGACGGTCAGGATGTCTGCCGGTGCATCGGGAGCCGTTTTCAGATAAAAGATCACGTCTTGGGTGTTGGGACGGGCATAGGCGCCCAAAAAGACATCGATGCGATTGAGGCCGTCGTAACGGGACAGAAAGGTCTGGCCCACTGTTTCGCTGCCCATGAGCTGGCCCACCGGCTCGGGGTGGGTTGGCTGTCCGTCCACCGGCATGGTGATCCGCTCCAGCGTGGAATAACCCACGACGATCAGCCCTGCGGCTAACACCAGCCACACTAGCACTATCTCACGACGCATGCCACTCATTTCCTCTGGGTATAGATGTGCACCGGGTTGGCCCCAAAACCGCCGGCAAAGATGTGCGCGATCGGCATGTACTGGGTATCGAACCAATCGCTCTGGGTCATGGCAGGCAGCCAGCCATTGGGAACAACCACGTAATCGGGTCGATAGGTCTGCACCGCCCAGGAGGCTGTGTCTTCGTAGGTGCTCTCGGCGGCCATTTGCCCGGCGACTGTAGGCTGGATCAGTCCGGCGAAATCGATCACGGGCCGCTGCGCATAATAGCCAATGATGCCCACTTCGAGCAGGCCCACGCTGGCATCGGCGGGGGTGTGGGCGGCCAGCCATTCGCCGGTTTTGCGATAGGCCGTCTGGCGATGATCGGTGTGTTGCAGGCGGTAGGCCAGCGTTCCGGCTTCTGGGGCCAGCAACAGCAGCGCCCCCAGAAGCAGCAGCGCCGGTGTGCAGGGCCGCAGCCGGCGCCAGCGGCGGGCCAGCCAGCGCAGACAGGCAGTCAGTCCTAGAGCGGTCAACAAGGCGGCGGCCGGCGCCAGCGGACCGTAATACCAAAAGTAGCGCGAGACACCCAGGGCCACGTAGGCCGCCACATAGAGAGCCGTCCAGAACAGCAGCGGCAGCCATCGCCAGGCCCGTGCACCGATCACCCAGGCCATTCCGAGCAACATAAAAACGGCGTGTAATCGATAGAGCGGCACCTGACCGTAACGGTGCAGTTGTTGCAGCAACCCCTGCCAGAACGAATCGCTGATCAGCATGGCGCCCTGTTGCTGTTTGGTGTACAGTGTGGTGGGCAAAGGTGAGCCGAAATAGAGCCAGGCAAAACCATACCACGGGACAACGATCAGAACAAAAATGAACGCCTGCCGCCAGGGGATCTTGTTTTCAAAGGCCAGGTAATGCAACCCCAGGGCGACGGCAACCAGGATGCCATCGGCGCGGGTGAGGGCTACCAGCGCGGCGAACGTGGCCGCCAGGTCGAAGCGCTGCGTGGTGTAGGCGAAAAAGGCCGCCAGCGCCAGAGCGGTGTAAAAGAGGGTCTCGGCGCCGAGAGTAGAAATCAACAGCGGCGAGATGGCGTACAGCAGAGCCGCTGCCACACCCGTCACCGGCTGGCCCAGCCGCCGCCCCAGGAGATAGAGCAGCAGCGCGCCTGCTTCCAGGCTCAGGGCGCCGATCAGGTTGCTCAGCCGGGGCAGATCCGACCACAAACGCCCCAGCAGGGCCAGCAGCAGCGTATAAAGGGGGGTGGTGGTACTCTGCACCCGAGATCCCACGTTGTACACAAAGCCGTGCCCCCGCAGCAGGTTCTGGGCGTAACGATAGGTGATGAACGGGTCATCGTAGCCGTAATCGATCAGGCCCAGAAAAACCAACAGGGCCAGGCCAATGGCCAGGCACACCAGCGCCACAGGTTGGGCCACGCGAGCAGTGGATAAATGCGACACAATAGACGACCGCCCCCTTGAAATCTGTCCCAGAGCCATCGCAAACGATGATCCTGTGATCTGCCCGGGTTCCGGCTCAGAGCGGGGGCTATTATAACATCTTGTGGACAGAAGTTCAAATGCACCCTGCTGGTGGGTGCATTTTAGCTTGGGGCCGAGTTTTCACTCTCCCGCTGGCTTTTTGTAGGGACACAGCCCATCATCTGATCAGTGCATCCAGCGTGTGTAAGGCCAGCAAAAGATATTCCACGCGCGCCGCCCCGTGCGCCTGCAATTGCCCGGCACACGCTCGCAGCACCGCTACGCCTGCTGCGTTGAACTCTTCTATGGGCAGGCGGTCGATGACCTGGCCGACCAACAACGCGCCGCGTGCCAGGTCTTCGCGGGCCAGGGCCTCCTGGCACTCTAGCAACACCGATTGTAACTGGTCGTCAGCCAGCGATCGGCTCAGTCGTTTTCTGATGGCGGCGATCTCTTGCGATGCGACCGTGCCGCTCTCTTGTTGTGCCTGGCGTGAGAGGCGGATGAAATGGGCCTCGTCGCCCACGATGCGGGCCAGCGCCAGGGCCAATTGCATCCTCTCGTCTTCTTGGGTGCTATCGTTCAAAAGTGTCAATAGCGCTCCCACTGCTTCTTCAGCTCCCAGCTTGCCCAGGGCTGAAGCATAGGCCAGCTTGAGACCACCATCCATTTCGTATTCCATCCGCCGCAACAATTCCGGCAGTGTTTCTCTGTCTTCCAGCGTGGCCAGGGCGCGGGCGCTGTGCGCCTGGACAGAGCGATAAGGGGCGTCCAGCGCCTGACGCAGCGGCCCGATGGCCTGCCGATCGCCGATGCGGCCCAAGGCCCAGGCGGCGATCACACTCAGCGCCGGTTCGTTGCCGCCCAGGATACGCACCAGGGCCTCAGTGGTGCGTGGGTCTGGATCGCGGCGGGCGATGGAAATCACCGCCTCAAAGCGCACGTTGAAGCGTGGATCGGCCAGCGCTTCCAGCAGTTCGTCTACCGTCAGCGGGCTTTTGGTCTGACCCAAACGTTCGGTGATCGACACGGCAGCGCGTTCGTCCCTGGCGCGATGATACCGGATCATGAATTCCAGGGCGCGGAAGGGGTTGCCGCGCAGGAAAAGGGTGGCAAATTCAGCCATGCTCACGTTGCCGTCGGCTCGCACTTTGCCCAGCAGCCCCAGGCTCGCCAGAGGCAGGGTGATGCCGATGACGAACAGGATGGCATAAGCATCCAGGGAAAAGATCAGGAAGCGACCAGAAAGGCCCGCCGAGCGCTCGAGTATCCAGCCGCCGGCCAGTTTGCTGATGCCGGCCCCGATGCCGATCCAGGCCGAGTAGAGGGCCATGTAGGCGTTATTCCGCTCTGGCGGTACAACACTGACGAAAAGCAGCCGCCCGGAGCCGATCTGCCAGGCGATGTTGGCCAGACCCTGCACGGTGGATATGGCCAGGGCGAGATAAAAACTGAGCGGCGCCTGCCGGGGCAGCAGCCACCAGCCAAATGGCAGCGCCGCGAACAGCGCCACACTCCACAACATCACCGGCTTGCTGCCGTAACGGTCGGAGGCCCAGCCCCAAAGATAACTGGATAACAGCCCGCCGATCAGAGTGCCGGTCTGGAGCAGCACCACTTGGCCGGAAGGGATGCCGATCTGCTCTTGCAAAAAGAGGGGCAGAAAAGAGGTGAGCGGCACCGTCGCCAGGGTGATCAGACCCACACCGGCCAGGTAGCGCATCAGGTTTCTATCCGCAGTGGCGGCCGCCAGATCGCGGGGTGACGTGCGCTCGGCGTGGGTGCCGCGGGTCGATGCGCCGCCAGGCACAAAAGAAAAAGCCCAGATAGAAACGATCCCAAAGAGCACGGCTGCGCCGAACAAGATCACAAACCTGTTCAGGTCGGGCGTCGGGCCGAGGATGTAACCGGCGGCCGTCACCGCTGCAAACGCCGAGAGATTGGTAAAGATGTTCTCGGTGGCGGTATATTTGCCCCGCACGGCGTTGGGGATGTACTCTTGCATCCAGGGATAGAGGGCGGTCATGCCCACCGAGCGGCTGATGGCAAAACCGGCCGAAATGACGACCACGTAAATCAACGTGATGTGGGCGCCAAAGCGGGTCAGCACCCACGGCGTAAAGAGCAGCAGCACCGTCACGCCGTTTCGCACCCCCCAAAAAGTGAGAAAGGTGCGTTTGTAGCCAAAGCGCCCTACCGCCGGCGCCACGATCAATGAGACGAGGTTAGAGAACGACAGCACCGAGAGCAGTATGCCGATCTGGGTTTTGTTAAAGCCGAGCTGCGCCAAAAAGAGCACGTAGGCCGAGCCAAAAAAGGCAAGCTGTACGAAAAACGAATTAAAGGCGCTGAATGCGATGCTCCACGGCAGGCCGCGGAGCTTTTCGGCGGTGGTGAGTTCCTGGTTCATCGAGCTCCTCTATGGCGCGCCGACCAGTGTCCAGAACTCGTCGGCGTAGGCGCGGGCCCGGTCAAAACGGCCCATGCGCCAGGTCACACGCAGCCCGTCCAGCGCCCAGCCTGCGGGTTGACCCTGTACCTCTGGCAGGTGGGTCGCCTGGTAGCCGTAAGCGCGGCCCATCTCGGCTTCCAGCGCCGCCAGTGCTGCGCCATCGACCTGGACATTTTTGGCCAGAGCCGTGGTGGCCTCTGCCCAGAGGGCGTCCAATTCGGCCAGCGAGTGACCGGTCACGCCTTGCCAGTCGGCCGAGTGATAGAGCTGGGCCACGGCCTGCATGCCCCAGCGTTGCACCAAAAAGGCTACCAGACAACCGCTGGCCATGTAATTGTCCTGATCCATGTAGCCCCAATAGCGTGCGTTTTCGCCGAGCAGGAATCGGGCCGGCGGCAGCGCATTGGCCGCCTGCATGCCGACGCAAAAACCATCCAGCGCCAGCCAGCCGGCCGACTCGAAAATCGGCCACTGGACGAAAACGGCCAACCCTTCCGAGATCATGACCGACGAGGCCGGCTGAAACTCGTTCAACGCGGTGAGGTGGGTCAGTTCGTGGGCCAGCCCGGCCTCGAATTCGATCAGCGGCCCGGTGCCATCGTAGCGGTAAAAAACCTTACGGGCGGCAGACATGGAAAACCCTCGCGAGGTCTCGCCCGGTTCGGTAAAGGGCGTCCCGGCCACGTACAGGTCGAAATGCCAGGCAGGCTCCACGCCCAGCGTCCGGTTGACGTGGGCCAACGCCCGTTCGGTGGCGGCGATGAGATAGTCGGTGTCGCCGTCGGCGGCAGCGCCCGGCTGGTAATGCACGGTAAAGCGGCTGCCCTCGGCGGCCAGGGGATAACCCGTGTCCAGATCGCCATAGATGGGTGATGGAGCCGTCCAGGGCGTTTTGTGCGGCGTGGGGTGCAGGGCCGGCGACGGCGCGCTGCCTGGCGTAGCTGCCCAGTGAAGCAGCGCCTCCAGCCCGGCCTGGTTGGGGGCCTCGTCGAGGGTGAAACGATCTGGCAGGTGAAGGTCTACCGCGGCGATGCCCTGCGCCGCCAGCCAGGCCGTCGAGCGGTTGTGGGGCGGCCAATCTGCGTCCGGCGGGGCGATGGGATAACCGGTGGCCTGGCTCAACGTCGCCGCCAGCGAGGCGGCGGTTTTGCCCGCTGCGGGAAACAAGCCGCCATGGAGGCAG
Organism: Chloroflexota bacterium; assembly: GCA_049324835.1. Classification (GTDB taxonomy): domain Bacteria; phylum Chloroflexota; class Anaerolineae; order CAYNKW01; family CAYNKW01; genus JBMOMT01. The sequence goes on from JBMOMT010000031.1 coordinate 32,371, forward strand.
AGGGTGTCAAAGCTGTGCAACAAAACCACCGCCCGAACGGCCTCAGCCGTCAATAGCTCGTGCAGCGCGGCAGCCTCTGGCTCCAAAAAGGGCGCCGGCCCTGCATCTGGAACCCGCGGGCCGTGTTGCGCCATCTGTTGCCAGTTTGTCTCCCAGGCGCGATCCAGATCGGCGCCGTGGGCGTTGAAACGTCCGTCCAGGCCAACCCCTGCGGCGGCGCCATCGGGATTGGCCGTGGGAACGAGCAGCAGGCGCACACCATCGGCCAAGCGATGCGGCCCGGTCAGCAGCCATTGGCGCAACGCCTCGACCAGCTCGCTGGTGTTCCACTCCAGCCCACCGTGGAGGCCGCCGATCAGCGCCACGGCGGCCGGCCCGTCGCCAAAGCGCCAGACCACCAGATCGCGTCCGCCTGCCGAGCGGCCATACACCCAGGTATCCGGGGTGGGTGAGAGGATCGGTGCGGCAGACGACGGTGCAGGGTTTGCGCCGAATGTGATTGTTGGAAAAGGGTGGACGATCAGTCCGCAGGTGATGGTCAAAACCAATACCAGGCGGCCCCAGGGACAACACATGGTCAGGCCTCGTTGAATCTTGATACTCTGAATTATACCACAGCCTGCGAACGATGGGTAAACTGGCTGCGGTTGCCGGGCGTTCCGGTTCATGGTAGAATAGAGACCAGTGTGGGTCAATCAGCCATTAGAGAGTGTTGGATCGGAGGCTGTGGATGACGATGCACGACCAGGCAGATTGGAGTGGCCGGCACGGTGGCAAGGACGCGCTGCGACAGGTCATCTGGACACATCTCAAAGCTCAGGGCATTGCCTGGCGTGAGCCTTTTGGTCACATTCCCACCTTTGTGGGGGCCGAAAAGGCCGCTGAACGCCTGGCGGCGCTGCCGATCTGGCAGCGCGCGCAGGTCATCAAGTGCAACCCCGATACCCCCCAGATCCCGGTGCGGCTGCGCGCCCTGCAGGACGGCAAGCGGCTCTACATGGCCGTGCCGCGCCTCACCGACGTGCGTTGTTTTGTCGAGCTGAGCGCCGAGGCCCTGCATCAAAAGGGTGTCGGCCTGGAGCTGGCGGCGGTGGCCAGTGAGGCGCTGGCGCACGGGCGCATGGTCACGCTGGAAGAGATGCAGCCCATCGATCTGGTGGTGACCGGCTGCGTGGCGGTGACGCGCCGCGGCGGGCGCACCGGCAAAGGGGCCGGATTCGCCGATCTGGAGCTGGGCATGTTGCGCGAGTCGGGGTTACTTGGCCGCGATGTGCCCATCGTGACCACGGTGCATACGCTTCAGATCGTGGACGATGCGCATCTGCCCATGCAGCCGCACGATTCGGCTCTCGACTGGATCGTCACGCCGGACGAAACCATCGAGACGCACACCCCTCACCCGCAGCCCACCGGCCTCGATTGGGCGGCGGTGCGGCCGGAGCAACTGGAGACCATCCCCGCCCTGCAAAAGCTGCGAGAGCGCCGGTTGGATGGGGCGTAAAACGTCGATATTTTGTAACTGCTCACCCTCCCGCTGGCTTTCGTAGGGGCACGGCATTGCCGTGCCTCCTGATGTCGCTACAGTTTGCAGATTTACCGGATCCAGTCGGCCAGATTGTAGCATGGGATGAACGATTTTAGCCTGCGGGAGGGTAGGCTGAGCAGTTACTCTCAAGGTGTTGTTGCTGTGGAGAGACAGGGCGACTGATGACGGGGGGTCGTTATGTTTATCTTTCACCCCATCTGGATGACGCCGTCCTTTCGTGTGGCGGGCGGTTGCACCAGCTTGCGCGGGCAGGATTGCCGGTGACGGTGGTGACAGTTTTTGCCGGCAGTCCGCCTTCAGAGGTGGGTGTGAACGGTGAGGCGCGTTCGGGCCTGATCGCGGCTCTGCATCAGCGCTGGCAGGTCGAGGGGGATGTGCCGGCGGCGCGACGTATGGAGGATGAGGCGGCTCTGCGCCTTTTGGGGGTCGGCTGGCATCACCTGGATTATCTGGATTGCATCTACCGGCGGCACCCGCTGACGGGGGAAGTTGTATACCGTTCCAACGAGCAGATCTTTGGCAGCGTGCATCCCGCCGAGTTTCACCTGGCGGTGGAGCTGGCGCAACTGTTGGCGGCCCTGTTGGGTCCGCCTGAGGGGGTGTGGGTATACGCGCCCCTGTCGGTGGGTCACCACGTGGACCATCAACTGTTGGTAGTATCGGCCCTGCGTTTGCAGGCCAGGGGGTATCGGCTGGCTTTTTACGAGGACTATCCCTATGCCGAGGCGGCGGCAGCGTTGGAGAGGGCGCTGCGGTGGCTGGGTGAGGATCACTGGCAGCCAGAGTTTTGGCCGCTCGATGCTCAAGACCTGGCGGCCAAGGCGGCAGCGGTGGGTTGTTATCGCTCCCAGTTGAGCACTTTTTTCGACGATGCCGCCGAGATGGCGCTGCGCCTGGAGTCTTTTGCGCTCACGCGCGCGCCAGGCCGGGGGCCATGCGAGCGGGTGTGGCACTTGACGAAATGAGCTTTTCAGTTTATAATTGTTGCCATTGGGGGTGAGTTGGGAACTGAGAGAGTTGCTCTCTCAGTTTTTGTCGTTTGTATTGCACACCGCGCCACTGGCGCGCGCTTTTTTTGTCTGTCTTGACAGTGGGGGGCCACAAGCGAGCGAGGGTGATGGCAGAGTCTACGTCTTTTCTCACGTTGGAGGGTTACGAAAGACTGCGGGATGAACTGGAGCATCTCACGACAGTTCGCCGGCAGGAAGTGGCGGAAAAGATTCGCAGCGCCAAAGAGGATGGGGACGTTTCCGAGAACGCGGGTTACGATCAGGCCAAGGAAGAACAGGCCTTCCTCGAAGGGCGCATCATGACGCTGGAACGGTTGCTACAAGGGGCTATCATCATCGAAGAGGAAGGCCCGGCAGACCAGGTGCGGTTGGGCAGCCGGGTGACGGTGATCGAGATGGAGGCCGAGGGCGGCAGCGCGCCAGAGACGTATCACGTCGTCGGTTCGGCGGAGGCGGATCCGATCCGCGGGCGTATCTCGAACGAATCACCTCTAGGCAAGGCGCTCATGGGGCACCGCGTGGGCCAGATGGTGTCGGTGAGAGCGCCCGGTGGCGAGATTCACTTTGAAATCGTCCGTATCGACTGAGCCCCGATGACAGGCCCCGGCACGAAGTAGCGTGACCGGGGTTTTTGTTACGATATGCGGTTGATGTGAGGGGAGAACAGGCCATGTCAGAGTATACAGACCAGGAACAGCAGCGGTTGGAAAAACTGGAGCGCATGCGCCAGAATGGCATCGATCCGTATCCACACCGCGTGACGCGAAGCCACACGGCCAGGGCGGCCATTGAGGCTTTTGAGGCCGGCGAAACAGAGGGCCAGGATGGTCCACAAGTGACGGTGGTGGGGCGCTTGCGCGCCCTGCGCGTCATGGGCAAGAGCACGTTTGCTCACATCGAAGACGGCAGCGGCAGAATTCAGCTTTTCGTGCGCCGCGACGACGTGGGCCAGGAGGTTTACGATTCTTTCCGCAAAGATTTTGATCTGGGCGATTTCCTGGAGGCCGGCGGCAGGCTCTTTCGCACCCGGACGGGTGAGATCAGTGTGGCTGTGGATCGTCTGCGTATGGTGGCCAAGGCCATCAGCCCGCTGCCTGTGATCAAGGAGCAAGAGCTGGAGGGCGAGATCGTGCGCCATTCGGCTTTTTCTGACGTGGAGGAGCGCTACCGCCAGCGTTACGCCGACCTGGCCAGCAACCCGGAGGTGCGGCAGGTCTTTTGGACGCGCGCCCGGACGATAGCCGCATTGCGGCGCTTTTTGGATGGCCAGGGTTTTATCGAGGTCGAGACACCCATCTTGCAGCCGGTTTATGGCGGCGCAGCGGCGCGGCCCTTTACCACCTATCACAACCAGTTGCACCAGGAACTTTTTCTGCGCATCTCGTTCGAGCTGTATCTCAAGCGGCTGCTGGTGGGCATGTACGAAAAGGTCTACGAGATCGGGCGGGACTTTCGTAACGAGGGGGTGAGTTTTAAACACAACCCCGAGTTTACCCAGTTCGAGTTCTACTGGGCCTACGCCGATTATCACGACGTGATGGACCTGACCGAGCGTATGATCTCGTCGGTGGCCCAGGAGGTGTTGGGCTCGATGGTGGTGCCGTTCCAGGGCCGCCGGATCGACCTGTCGCCGCCGTGGCAACGGGTCACGCTGCGCGAAGCCATCCGCGAGGCCACGGGCATCGATTACGTGGCGCATCCCACAGCCGAGTCGCTGGCAGCGGCCATGACGGCCATCGGCCGCGCCCCCGATCCCAAATCCACCTGGGGCAAGCTGGTGGATAGTTTGCTGGGCGCCGAAGTGGAGCCCAACCTGATCCAGCCCACCTTTGTCCTGGATTATCCGCGTGATATTTCACCGCTGGCCAAAAAGAAACCCGAGGACCCCAGCCACGTGGAGCGGTTCGAGTTCTTTATCGGCGGCATGGAGATGGGCAATGCCTTTACCGAGCTGAACGACCCACTGGATCAGGAAGCGCGCTTTCTGGAGATGGGTCGGCTCTACGACGTGGAGGACGAAGAGGCCCATCCCGTAGACGAAGACTATTTGCGCGCCATGCGTTACGGCATGCCGCCCAACGGCGGCTTTGGCATGGGCGTCGACCGGCTGGTGATGCTCCTGGCGGATGAACCCACCATCCGTGAGGTGATTCTCTACCCGCACCTGCGCGCCAGGACCTGAGTCGAATCCTGGCCGTTCTGGCAGTCCATCAGGGCCGGCGGGTTCGATCCGCTGGCCTTTTTTATGGCGTGGCTTGCCCAGGGTGGCATTTTGAGATACAATGCTGGCTGTTGAAGCTTGACGGCGTGGGTCTCGTGATGAGGAGGGGCCATGAAACGATTTGTGTTGGCGATGGGGCTGGCCGTGGCGATGACCGTCTGTCTGCTCGCCTGGGGAAAGGAGGCCAGCGGTCGTCTGGCGCAGGCATCTCTGGGCGATGTGGTGATCAACGAAGTGGCCTGGATGGGAACCAGCGCCAGCAGCGCAGACGAGTGGATCGAACTCTTGAACACCACTGGCCAGACGGTCGATCTCACCGGCTGGACGCTGGCCGCCGCCGATGGCGCGCCCAACATCGCCCTGAGCGGCGTCATTTCGGCGGGTGGCTATTTCCTGCTAGAGCGCACCGACGACACCACCGTGAACGACATCAGCGCCGATCTGATCTACGGCAACGATGGCACGGCCTGGGCGCTCAACAATACCGGCGAGACACTGGAGCTGCGCGATGGTGTCGGCGCTCTCATCAGCACGGCCAATGCGGATGGTGGAGGCTGGCCGGCAGGAAACAACGATACTAAATCTTCGATGGAACGCATCGATCCCGCCGCGCCCGATTCGGATGCCAACTGGGCCACCAACGACGGCCTCACCCGCAACGGCCTGGATGCCGGCGGCGGCGCCATCAACGGCACACCCAGGGCGCAGAACTCGCCGTCTGAGCCGGTCGATCTGAACGTGCGGCTCTACGCCGTGCATCCCTACGCCCTCTACGCCGACGACGAGGCATTGGCGCTGATCAACCTGGATGCCGTCACCGCCACGCTCACCGGCTGGGGCTTCAGCGACCAGCCAGGATCGGCCAAAGTCACCCTGCCGACGGCACAACTGGCCCCCGGCAGCCTGCTCTGGCTGGCCGACGACGCCGACGCTTTTTTCGACGCCTTTGGTTTTGCGCCCGATCTGGCCCTGACCGCCCTCACCCACACTGTGCCGGCGCTCGTCGGCGCCTGGCCGGGCTTTGCCAACGGCGGCGATGAAGTTCTGCTCCTTGATGGCAGCGGCGGGGTGGTCGATGTGCTGGTTTACGGCAGCGGGCTGACGACTACCAGCGGCTGGGATGGCGCAGCCGTGCCCTATCCGCGTAGCGGCTTTGGCGACGGCCAGATCCTCTACCGCAAGCTGGATCAGGCCAGCGGCCGGCCCGTGCCCGATACCGACAGCGCCGCCGACTGGGCCCAGGCCGACGATGATGACATCGACGGCAAAAAACTGCGTTACCCCGGCTGGGACCTGGAGCTCTTTTTTTTGCCAACGGTGGTGACAGAAACGGCCCATCTGACGGTCTGGGTAGGCCCTGATGGCCTGTACGAAGGCCTGGCAGGCGCGCTGGCTGCCGCTCAGAGCAGCCTCTGGATCCAGGGTTACACCTTTGAGAGCGCCGAGCTGGTTGGTATCATCACCGACCGGCTGAGCGCGGGTGTGGCGGTGACGCTGCTGCTGGAGGGCCAACCCGCCTTTGGCCTGGAGGATCAGGAACTCTGGGCCTGCGGCCAGATGGTCGACGCCGGGGCGGCCCTCTTTTTCATGCACAACGACGCCGACGCCAAGATTTTCGACCGCTACGATTACCAGCACGCCAAGTTCATCCTCATCGACGGTCACACGCTGCTCGTCGGCTCGGAGAATTTGAGCCCTGGCGGCATGCCGGCCGACGACAAATCGGACGGCACCTGGGGCCATCGCGGCGTCTATCTGGCCACCGACGCGCCCGGCGTGGTGGCGCGCGCCCAGGCCATCCTGGAGCGTGATCTGGACACCGCCCACCGCGATGTGGTGTCTTGGGAAAGCTTGGGCCGCGCTGCGCCTCCAGATTTTACACCGACCTACACCCCCAACTGGATCAGTTACACCGCCCGCTTTAGCCAGCCGCTGGCGCTCGACGGTGTGTTTGCCTTTGAGGTGGTGCAATCGCCGGAGAACAGCCTGCGTGATACCGGCGCGCTGCTGGGGCTGCTGGCCCGCGCCGGCAGCGGCGATACGGTGCTCGTGGAACAGCTCTACGAGCACGTTTCCTGGGGGGGCGGCGCCAATCCGCGCCTGGAGGCCTATCTGGCGGCGGCCCGCCGTGGCGCAACGGTGCGCCTGCTGCTGGACAACCGCTACGACGACCCGTCGCTGCCGGACAGCAACCGGGCAACGGCAGATCATGTCAACGCCATCGCGTCGAGCGAAGGGTTGGATCTGGAAGCGCGCCTGGGCAACCCCGCCGGCGAGGGCATTCACAACAAGATGGTGCTGGCCCACGTCGGCGGGCGGGGTTACGTTCACGTGGGCAGCATCAACGGCAGCGAGGCTTCCCACAAGGTCAACCGCGAACTGGCCTTGCAGGTGCAATCGGACGCGGCCTACGAGTTGCTCGCGGGCGTCTTTGATTTCGACTGGCAGGCGAGCTGGTTGAGCGCGCCTGGCGTGCGCCACGTCTACCTGCCGCTGGCGGCGCGTGACTATGTGCCGCCAGCGAGCCATCTGGTGATCGGCGAGCTGCTCTACGACCCGGTGGGCGTCGACGATGCCCAGGGCGAGTGGATCGAGATCTATAATCCCACGGGGTTTACCGTGACGCTGGCGGGCCATACCTTGAGCGACGGCAGCAGCTATGGCGATGGCGCGGCCACTTTTCCCGCGGGCAGCCACATCGGGCCTGGGGCGGCGGTGGTGGTGGCCCAACGGGCCGATACCTTTCGTAGCGTCTATGGCTTTGACCCCGATTTCGAGCTTCAGGCCGGCGACGCCTCCGTGCCGGACATGATACCTCTGAACGGCGGCATCGGCTGGGGCAACAGCGGCGACGAGGCCATCCTGCGCGACGCCACCGGCGCCGACGTGGACGTCGTCGTCTATGGCAGCGGCGGCTACGCCGGCGTGATACCGCACCCCGGTGTGGGTTGGGGCCACTCGCTGGAACGTAAACCCGCCCACCGCGACACCGACGATTGCAGCGCCGATTTTTGGGAGCGCTACACGCCGGCCCCCGGTCAGGTCACACTCGATTGAGCCGACACGGGAGAAAAAGGACGTTGAAGTCCCTCTGGCAACACCATCCAACGGTATGGGTCGGCGCCGGCCTGTTCCTGGGCAGCCTGACGCTGTACCTTTCGATCATGGCCCCTTCGGTGGTGATGGGTGATCCGGGCGAGTATCAGTTTGTGCCTTACGTATTGGGCATTGCCCACCCGCCGGGTTATGGTTTTTACACGCTGCTGGGCAAACTGTTCACCCTCGTTGCGCCTGTTGGCCAGGTGGCCTGGCGCATGAACTTACTCTCCGGGGTGTGCGGCGCGACGCTGGTGACGCTGGCTTATCTACAAACCCTGCAACTCGGCCGCCAGCCAGCCGCTTCGGCGGCGACCCAACTGCCCGCCGTGCTGGGCGCTAGCTCGCTGGCGGTGGGGGTGGGCCTGATGCAGCACGCCGCCCACGCCAACGCTCACATCGTCACGGCGACGCTGGCCATGCTGAACGTGACGCTGCTGCTGCGCTGGTGGCGCACCGACGACGACCGCTGGTTGTATACGTTTGCCCTCACGGCCGGGCTGAGCCCCACCCAACATCCGCTGCTGGTGTTTGGTTTCCCGGCTTGTGCGCTGTTCATCCTGACCGTCAGGCCACGCCTGCTGCGACAGCCCCGCACCCTGCTGCGGCTGATCGGTTGCGCCCTGGTAGGGCTGCTGGTTTACCTCTATTATCCTCTGCGCAGCGCCAGCGGGCCGCCCTTTGGCCCAACCAACGCTCACACCTGGGAGGGTTTCCTGCACCTGGTGCTGGCCCGCGGGTTGACGGTCAACGTTTTCCCCTTTACCTTTCAGGAGCAGTTGGATCGACTGGGCGACGTGGCGCGCCTGATGGGGTTACAGTTTGCCTGGCCGATGTTGATCCTGGCGGCGCTGGGCGCATTCTGGCTGGCGGTCCGGCGCTGGCGGGCCTGGCTGCTGCTCGTCGGCTATGCCGCCATCACCGTCTATATCACCGTCAACATCCTGCAGGACGCGCTGGCTTATTTGCTGGGGCCGACGGTGGTTCTGGGCGTGTTGATCGGCGCGGGTGGGCTGGCCCTGACCGAAGGGCTGGCCCTGACCGAAGGGCTGGCCCTGTCCGAAGGGCTGGCCCTGACCGAAGGGCTGGCCCTGGCTAAAGGGCTGGCCCTGGCTAAAGGGCTGTTGCGCTGGCGGGCGGCGCCCTGGTTGAAAAGGATGGCCGCGATCGGGGTGGGGGTGACGTTGTTTGTCTTTCCACTGGCGACGGCGGCCCACAATCTGCGCCGGGTCGATCTGAGCGATTACCGCCAGGCCGATACTTTTGTCGATGCCGTTTTTGAGCAGTTTGGCGGCAAGGGCCAGGCGGCGCGGCTGCTGTGCGCCTGGGAGCAGATGACGCCGCTGCACTATTACCGCCTGGTGGACGGCCGCGCGCCAGACCCGGCAGATGTGACGGTTGTGTCGGTAGCGGCGGGTACGGCAGCGCCCTGGGCCGAGGCGGCCTGGGCCAACGTGGCTGCCGGGCCGCTCTACGTGGCCGACTATCGCGCCGAGATCGTCGCTGCCGGTTTCCGGTTAGAGCCGGAGGGCCATTTCTACCGTGTGCTGTTGGGGCCGCGCCTGGCCGATGACCCGCCGGCCATCGCCCACCCGCTGGCAGTGGATGTCGATGAGGGGGCGCTGACGCTGCTGGGTTACGATCTGGATCGCACCCAGTTGCGGGCTGGCGAGTCGTTGCGGCTGATACTCTATGCCCGCTTGAACCGACCCACCGCCGAGAGCTATATGCCGGTTGTCTGGCTGGGCGATGCGGTCGAGTTCGATTTTACCACCGACAGCAAATATCTCACGCCCAATTGGGCGATCGGCGAGATCGTGGCCCAGGATTACGAGCTGCCGCTTGCGGCAAGCCTTGCCCCTGGCGCGTATCCGCTGCGCCTGGGTGTGCGAGCCGTACAAAGCGGTGCGGTTCTGCCGCTGGCTGGCGGCGACGGCGCGACGCTGCCACTGGCGACGGTTCAGGTGCAGTCGCCGCGCTTTCCGCCGCCGCTACGGGCCATCGACGAGGCGCTGGGTAACCTGGGCGGGCGGATGCTGCTGGCAGGGGCGACGGTCCGTGTGGGTGGGCAAGAGGCCGTTTCCCCGTGGGCGTCGCCGCTGGTGGTCCGCGCCGGCGATGAGGTGCGGGTGACGCTGCGCTGGCGCTGCCTGCGGCGCATGGACGAGAGCTACAAGGTATCGGTGCAGTTTGTGGGGCCGGGGCTGTTCAATCCGCGCACGCAGGGGCCGCTGTGGGGCCAGGACGACATGTGGCCCGTGGGTGGCGCCTTTCCCACTCACCTCTGGATTCCCAAGTGGGTCGAGGGGCAGCAGATCGTGGATGGCCACACTTTTACCATCGATCCGGCCGCCCCGCCGGGTGAGTACCATATCGCGGTGGCCGTTTACGACATGAACGGCGTTCGTCGCCTGGGGGCGCTGGATGCCCAGGGCAACATGGATGGCGATCAGGTGGTGTTGGGCAGGTTGCAGATAGGCCAGTGAGGTTTACAAGTTGCCTGGGCCGTGTTATAATCTGGCCGCGAGGAGGGGCTGCCATGAGCGAACAGGTGCGGCTGCATGCCACGGTGCACGGGCGCGTGCAGGGGGTGAGCTTTCGGTATTACACCCATCAACAGGCGCAACAGTTGGGTGTGGTGGGTTTCGTGCGTAATCTGTGGGATGGATCGGTGGAGGTGATGGCAGAGGGTGAGCGTTCTCGAGTGGCCCAGTTGTTGAGCTGGCTGCGCCAGGGGCCGCGTATGGCCAGCGTGGAACGGGTGGACGTGGCATGGTCTGCTCCGAGCGGTGAGTTTGAGCGTTTCGAGGTGCGTTATTGATGCGAGAAAACCCTGAAAGGCTGGCCTGGACGGTTCTGCTGGCCTCGTTTGTGGTCTTTTGCCTGCTGGTGATCAGCATACCGCTGAGCATCCAGCGTTACCTCGTCACTGCCACCAAGAGTTATCCGGCGCGAGTCACGGCCTATTATGGCGCGGTGCTGGTCACCACGGGTCGCGGAGGCGATCCCACAGCCATCCAAACCGACGAGTCGAACCGGGAGGTGCAGGAAGGCACCACACTCACCACTCAGCCTTCCTCTGAGGCCTTTGTCCGCTTGTTCGAGGATAGCAGCCTCCAGGTCTGGAACAGCACCCAGGTGACCATTTTGGAGGCCCGCTCACCGCGCTTTTCCAGCAGCCCTCACGCCACACGCATCGTGGTGGAGGTGGAGAGCGGCCGGGTGATCCTTGGCGTAGCGCCTGAAAGCGGGGAACGTCGCCGCCATTTTGAGGTGCGCACGCCTCACGGCGTGATCGGGCTGCAAGAGGGTAATTATTCGGTCAGTGTGACTCAGACCGAGACAGAAGTGAGCGTGCGCACCGTGCGGGCGGTGGGCCAGGCCACGCTAGAGGCGGCCAACGAGCGCGTGACGCTGCAATTGGGCGAGCGCGGGCGCATAACGGGCGGACAACCGCCAGAGGGCCCTCTGCCGGGCCAACACAACCTGCTGGTCAACGGCGATTTTCAGCAGCCGCTCTCGACCGGCTGGATCGTCTGGGAGAGTCACGACAAAAAGGAAGAAGAGGCCGGCTCGGTCTCGGTGGAGGCGGTCAACGAGCGGCAGGTGGTGCATTTTGTGCGGCGGGGGGGCAATCAGCAACACGCCGAGAACGGCATCCGGCAAGAGCTGAACATCGATGTGCGCAACATGAGTGCGCTCCAGATCCAGCTCAACGTCAAGCTGATCTACCAGAGCCTGTCTGGCGGCGGTTGGCTCAGTTCCGAGTTTCCGCTGATGGTGCGCCTGCGTTACCGCGATGCCAACGGCTCGGAGCGTGAGTGGCTGCGTGGTTTTTATTATGCCAATTGGGAGAACCGCTCGGTGAACGATCAGGAGGCCAACCGTGGCCTGCTCATTCCGCAGAACATCTGGCGGCCTTTTGAATCGGAGAACCTGATGCTCACTTTGGGCGATCAAAAACCGGCGCATCTGATCTCGTTGGCGGTGTATGCCTCGGGCCACGATTACGAGAGTATGGTATCAGATGTGGGAGTGCTGGTCAAAGAATAGTGGTTGGTGGTCGCTGCCGATGGCTGGCGGCGAAACGGTAACGATGTGGCCTGGAGGCCGAGCATGAACAGATACGTATGCCTCGTCGTGATCCTGGTACTCGTTCTGGCGTCGATGGGGCAAAAACTCACCGGCATAACCCAGGGTCTGCCCGTCGAGGGTGTCCTGAGCCTCGGTGATTGGTCGGTGGAGGGTGATCAGCAGGGCGGTGACCTCGGGGCGGCCGTGGCCACGGCGGGCGATTTTGACGGCGACGGTTATGCCGATGTCGTCATCGGTGTGCCGGTGTACGATAAAGATGCGTCGAACGACGGCGCGGTGCTGGTCTTTTTCGGTTCTGGTTCGGGTTTGGGTGATATGCCCCCTGACTGGGCCGTGGGCAGCGGCAACCAGGGCTCTCGCTTTGGCTGTTCGGTGGGCGCGGCCGGCGACGTGAACCAGGACGGGTTCGATGACCTCGTCGTTGGGGCGCAGGATTTTAACAACGGCGTGACGAGAACCGGCGCAGCCTTTGTTTTTTATGGCGCGCCGCGCTCCAGTTTGAGCGCCACCCCTGCCTGGAGTTACGTGAGCGATCAACAAGACTCCCAGTTAGGCGTCTCGGTGGGCGCGGCCGGCGACGTAAACGGCGATGGTTACGCCGACATCATCGTCGGCGCGCGCTGGTACGACGATGGCCAGACCAACGAAGGGGCGGCGCTGGTCTTTTTCGGCTCCGATGCTGGGCCGAGCGACGTCGCCGACTGGATGATCGAGGGTGATCAGTCTGGCGCGAGCCTGGGCTCGTCGGTGGCCACGGCCGGCGACGTGAACGGCGATGGCTACAGCGACGTTATCGTTGGGGCGCCTTATTACGATTGCGCTGCCGGTGAAGACGCCGGTGCTGTTTTCGTTTATCTTGGCTCGGCGACCGGTTTGAGTCAGAGCGCCGGCTGGTGGTTCTGTGGCGCCCAGGCGGGCGGCTGGCTCGGCGCGGCGGTGAGCACGGCCGGCGATATCAACGGCGATGGCTACGCCGACGTGATCGTCGGCGCGCCGCATTATGATGGCGACCAGGCCGATGTGGGGGCTATGCTGGCTTTTTACGGCTCACCCTCGATTTTGCCGGCAACCCCCAACTGGCAGGCCGAAGGCGCTGAGACCGGTTGGAGCTTTGGCGCGTCGGTGGGCGCGGCGGGTGATGTCAACGGCGGCGGCTACGACGATATCATCGTCGGCGCGCCGTACTTGACGCGAGATCAGGCGCGCGAAGGAGGCGCTTTTGTCTTCCGTGGCTCTGCCATAGGGCTGTTTGGTTCGGCTTTTTGGCAGGGCGAGGGCAACAAGAGCGAAACCGAGTTTGGCGCGTCGGTGGGCGCGGCCGGCGACGTGGACGGCGATGGTTATGCCGATGTCATTATCGGCGCCCCTGAGTTCAAAAAGAACACCATTCGTTACGGTAAAGCACTGGTCCATTTCGGCGCTCAGGCTCAAGACCCCGATCTGGCCTCGGTTTACCTGCCGCTGATCTGGCGCGCGTCTCATTGATGTTACAATTGACCAGATAACCAAGACCCCAACGCTTTTCTAACGATTCTTTAACTTTTTTCTAACCTTTCTGACACTTTTGCGTGTTAGAATAGTGCTGTGGTTTGTGGCCTTTGAGAGGGTGCCCAGGATGTATCCGATGGGGTGTTCTACTGGGAGTGGAATGTATATCGCGTCGGCTGAGCACATACCTTGCTGCTATGTGCTTTTCGCGTTTTTCAGCGACAGTGGTGTCTGGAGGGGCTGTTGAAGGGTCTTTTCGATCTGCTGCTGGTGTGGATGAGTCGATTTGCCGGCGGGCCTGGCCCAAAGGAAGATAATCTTTTGCGCTTTTCGTTGCCGGCGGTGGTTTGGTTTGTGCTGTTCATCATCGCCTGGACCAGGCAGCGCCAGCACGAGTTGCCTCGCGAAAAACTTCTCGTATGGGGTTTTGGTCTGGGGCTGGCCCGCGAGTTGTTCATGTTGAGCCACGTGGCCATGCAGTTGATGGACACCTCTGGCCAAACCCAGGACTCTTTATTTGTCGAGCCATTGGAGCACGCCCTGACCCTGGCAGCCATCGTTATGGTTGGCGGGGCTTTTTTACGTTACATTTTGGACGATACCGCTGTGGCGCGTCGTTATCTGGCGGTGGGGTTGACCGCCACCGGCGTGTGTTACGTGGCCACATCCTGGTGGTGGGCGCAACATGCGGCGCTCCATTCGGGCAGCCGCTTCAACCAAACGTGGGGAGGGGTGCTCTTTCACGGGGCCACGTCGGTGTTGTCTATAGTTGCCATCGGCTTGCTGTTCAGAAAGCGGGGCTGGCTGCGTAACGTGGTGACGCTGGCGTTGTTCTTTTTCTTCCTCAGCGGCTTTTTAAAAATCGTCAACTTTGCCGCCCAACGCGCGTTCGCCGATGTCATCTGTCCGTTTGCCAATGGTTTTCACATCCTGGCTGTACCCTTGTTGGGCTATGTCTACCTGCGCGAGCAGGCCATCGAGAAACAACAGGCCCAGGAAGAGTTGGCGGCCTATCGTGATCATCTGGAAGAGTTGGTGGAAGATCGGACCATCGAATTGACGCGGATCAACGAGCAGCTTCAGTGTGAGATCGTCGAGCGCGAGCGCGCCGAAACCGAGATCGCGCGGCGCAACAGTGAGCTGGCGGCGCAGAACGCCATCGCCGCTACCATCAGTCAGTCGTTAGACCTGGAAACCATTCTGCACACTGCGCTCGATATGGTGCTGGGCGTGTTGGGCATGGAAGTGGGCAGCATCTACCTGCTAGGCTCGGACGGTGAGAGCCTGAGGTTGCGGGTGCATCGCGGCAGAATGTCTACCGAGCAGTTGGCCGAACAGGCCCGGCAAGAATGTCCCTGCGGCGGTATCTGCAAGCGGGCGGTGCAAGAGATGAAGCCGTTTGTCCTGGATGTCACCACCCTGCCGAGCGAGCGACGTTCGGTCTTTATGGTGGCCGAGGGGCTGCAGACGCTGGTCACTGCGCCGCTGCTTTCCAAGGGGCGGGCCGTGGGCGCGCTGACGCTGGGTGCGCGGCGCCCCGACGCCATCTCGGCGCTGCAATTGGAATTGTTGAACGGCATCGCCCAGCAGATCGGCATCGCCGTGGATAACGCGCGCCTCTACCACGAAACGGAGCGTTGGGTCGAAGAGCTGGCTCTGTTACACGAGGTGAGCGTCTTTTTGACCTCTACTCTGGACGCCGTGACCATCTACGACCAGATCACGGAGCAGACGGCCAAGCTGCTGGGGTGCCAGATGACGGCCATCTTTTTGTGGGATGGCCAGGCGCAGCAGGCGGTGGGCATGTCGGGCTACGGCATGGATGGGCAGAGCGTGGATGGGCGGCGCATGTCGCTGGGGGAATGTGGCTTGCTCGATGATCTGATGCTGCATCGGCGTTTTGTGATCGTCGAGGACGTGGCTCAGGAGCCGGTGCTGCTCAACTCCTGGATCGGAGATTTTGGCGTCAGAGCGCTTTTGGGTCTGCCGTTG
This sequence comes from Chloroflexota bacterium, assembly GCA_049324835.1. GTDB lineage: Bacteria > Chloroflexota > Anaerolineae > CAYNKW01 > CAYNKW01 > JBMOMT01. Next base: position 47,819 of record JBMOMT010000031.1, read on the forward strand.
TGGGGCAAAGAGACGCCGCTGGGTTTTTTGTTCGTGATGGAAGCGGGCCAGCCCCGCAAGTGGCAACTGGACGAGTTGGAGCTCATCGAGAGTTTTATCAACCTGGCGGCCATCGCCCTGGAGAACGCCCAGTTGCATGCCCAGGTGGAAAAGGCGGCCGTTCTGGAAGAGCGCCATCGCATCGCTGCCGATATGCACGACGGCCTGGCGCAGACACTCAGTTACATGGGCCTGCGGGTGGACCGGGCGGCAGAGTTGATCCAACAGCAGTGCCACCAGGATGCCCTGAGTGAGCTGCATGGCCTGCGTGAGGCCGTTGGCCAGGCCTCGCGTGAGGTGCGCCGCTCTATCGCCAGCCTGCAGGCAAACCCCAAGCCGCGCCAGCCGCTGCAAGACAGGTTATCGGTGATCGTCAACGAGTTTGCGATGGAAGGCGGTCCGCCGATCACCCTGGCTTCTCGATTAGAGTCGCCGCTGTTTTTACCGTCGAGCCACGTGGAGCAGATCACGCGCGTGGTGCAGGAAGCCCTGACCAACGCCCGGCGCCACGCCCAGGCCGAAAACATTTGTATTTCACTGGAAGAACTGGACTCGACAGCAAGAATCATCATTCGAGATGACGGGCAGGGCTTTGACCCGGCTTCTCCACTGGCCGACGGCGCCGATCATTTTGGGCTGAGTATCATGCGCGCCCGGGCTGCTCGTATCGGGGGGCAGTTACACATCGATTCGGCGCCAGGACAGGGCACGCAGGTGGTGATGACGTTTTCGCTGGACCCCGATACATTGAACCGCGAACGTGACGACATGCATCGCACTTTTGACGAGCAGACAAAGCAGATAGAGCGGTGACAGGGGTGAAAGACATGGACAAGATCCGCACGCTATTGGCCGACGATCATCAGTTGTTTCGTGAAGGGCTGGCCAACATCCTCAACGCCCAACCGGATTTCGAGGTGGTGGGCGAGGCGGGCGACGGGCTGGAGGTGCTGGTCAAAGCCCGTGAGTTGATGCCCGATCTGATCCTGATGGACATTGGCATGCCGGGTTGTGATGGTCTGGAGGCCACGCAGCGCATCAAGAACGAGCTGCCCTCTGTGATCGTCGTGGTGCTCACCGTGCGCGACGAGGACGAAAAGCTCTTTCAGGCCATTCGCAACGGGGCGCAGGGTTACCTGCTCAAGAGCATCCGCTCCTGGGAGATGGTGGATCTGCTGCGCGGCGCCATGCGCGGCGAGGCAGCCATCACGGCGGCGTTGGGAGGTCGTATGTTGGAAGAGTTTCGCCGCATGGGCCAGCAGGCGCGCCGATTGCCAGAAGACGAGGCGGTGATGCTCACGCAACGCGAGCGCGAGGTGCTGAGCCTGGTGGCCGAGTGCGCCAGCGATCAAGAGATCGCCGACCAACTCTGCATCAGCGTTCACACCGTCAAGAGCCACATGCGCAACATCCTGGCCAAGCTCCAGTTGGGGCGGCGTCACGAGGCGGCCCTGTTTGCCATGCGCGAAGGGTTGATCCCACCCGCCAACGGTTACGTCCGCACATAGCTGGCGCTGGGGTCGTGTGGCAATTCGAGTGTCCGGTAGTGAGATTCGATAATTAGCCGTTCGGCGCACCAGAACTAGTCCTTTTACCCAGAGAGCGATCAAAAAGATCGCTCTTTTTTCATTCCCCTGGCAGATGTCGCGGGATAGAGATCGGCGGGCAGGTGTGGTACTATGGTACTGTAGCCGATTTCACTGGCGATTGGGGTGCTCAATGGCAAAACAAAGGCTCGTGGTGCTCTTTGGTGATTCGCTGCTCATGGATACGGTAGAGGCCAGCCTGGCAGAACTGGAAGAATGGGGCGTGATGCGAGTGCACACCGGCGTTGTCGATGTCATCGGGCGGCTCGATGCGCTCCGTCCGGATCTGATCGTCTTCGATCTGGACACCCCACACACCCAGTTCCTCCTGCCGTATCTGCGCCAGCAACCTGACGCTGCTCTCCTGGGCCTGGATATCACTTGCAGTCGGGTGGTGGCCCTGTCCAGTCGCCACTATTCTGCCCCGACTTTTGCCGATCTGGCCCAGGTGATCGAGAACCATCTCTCTCGTGCGGAACGAGAGGGCGAACCATACGATGTGGTGTTCGATGACTCACCAAACATTCTTTCGGCCTGGGGCGAGTTCGTGGATAGGTGACCAGACCTGCTCTCCTGATGGCTGCTGCAAGAAAGGAGGCGCACTATCGAAAACAAAGCCACGTTGGCAGCACGACCACGTTCTGGTGCGGGGGCTCCATAAAGCCATGGCGCTCCAAGCAGCCGATCTAGGCAACATCAATACGACCTGACCTACGAAGATCAGGGAGGAGGAACCATGAAACTCAGAGTTGTACTTTGCGCAATGTTGCTGCTGGTGTTGTTCACGAGCAGTGTCACCTTTGCCGACGACGGTGTGATGTTCCGCCGCAACGTTTCCAAGACGCCGGATCAGGAGAGCGAGCGCGCCAATATCAACCACATGGCCTTCTACGTGCCGGCGCAAACCTCAGACGGCACGCTGACCAGCATCGAGTATTACGATGCTGCCGAGGCCTTGGTCGAAACTCGCGATTATGCCAAACCGCTGGTGGCGGTCTTTATCGACGCCCTGCCGGAAGAGCACATAGAGGACGCAGCGAACATCATGAGCGGTGGGGCCGGCATCGGCGCCCACGACGCCTACGCTGCCCTCTCGCTGGACGATGGCGCCACCTGGAAGCGCACCAATCTTTCGCTCTCGGCGGATCTGTCGTCCTTCACGTTGGCCGACGGCACGCCGTTCCCGGGCGACGCTCACAACATGACCTTTGCCATCGCCGGCGACAAGGTGCTGGTCGGCTGGATCAGCCGCTACTGCGACGGCGGCGCGCCGGCCTATACCTTAACCGATGAGAATGACGCCGATGGCGACGGTAATACCACCGAAAAACTCTACCCCGACATCTGGGGTGTGATGGGGACGCAGGGATCGGTGGATTACACCCTACAGGGCTTCCCCGAAGTGGGTGAGATCCCCTACTCCTGTGTCTGGGCCGCCCGTGGCGCGCTGCTGCCGGTCGAATTGGCAGACGGCAGTTCAGGCTACGACATCATCTGGACCAAGGCCGAGCGGCTGACCTCCGGACGGCGCGACGCCAACCGGCTGGAGATGAACGGCGACAGCGCCGCCGGTTTCATGATGGTCTGGCAGGAAGACCCCGAGGGGCTGCGGCCCGGTCAGGGCCTGGGCCCTGGCGAGGGCTGGTCTGGCGCAGTGGTCAACGGCAAGACCGACCTGTGGTATTCCTACATCTCGATGGCAGATTTTGTGCAGGTGCAGACCTCCGACGAGGATCTGACCCCCATCTCCATCTACGATTATATCGGCGAAACCATGCCCAAAGTGGCGGCGCCCATGGCCTTGCCCGTACGCCTGACCGACAACGATATGTGCAAGGCTTCCGGCTCGGAGCCCTACTGCTACATCGACTTTGAAAACGTGGACACAGAGGGCAACCTGATTCTGCCGGACGAGTTACCCACCGCCTCCACCGCCGAGTCTGATTTCTGCGCCACGCAGGTTTCCTGGACCACCCCTGGCGGCTCGACGCTCAATCTTTGCGTGGCTGAGGATGGCCGGGTGATGGCCGGTCGCGTGGGCGCTTCCCGGCCGCGGGTCAACGTCCAGCCTTACGACTCGGATGGCGACCTGGTTTACGATAGCGCCTGGGTCATCATGGGCGCTGAAGAATCCAAGGCATTGGGCGAGGGTTCGGTCGACGACATCGATGGTGATGAAGAAATCGAGCCGGAAGACATCGGCAAGAACATGTGGTACTATACCTTCGATATGCTCAAGCCGGATGTCGTCCAGCAAGGTTTGATGCTCAACCAGCCGGCCATCGATCCAGAGACCGGAACGTTCTTTGAAACTCTGACCGATGACTGGGGCAACGAGTTCTACGGGACCGAGATATCGCGCCGTTTTTCCCACTTTTCCCAGCCCATCCACCAGATCGGTTCCAGCGGCGTCGGCGCAGTCCTGATCGTCAAGCAGGGCATCCTCAACCAGGGCGGCCCGGCCGACATCTTTTTGCGGCTGCTCAAGGTGCCAGATGAGGTCTGGATCGCGTGCGAAACAGACGGCAATGCCGCGACAACCGAACGCTGCCTGCCCGCCGGCTACAACCCCTACGCCTACGAGAACCTGGTCTGCGACGAGTGGGCCTACACCGATGGCTCCAACCCGCGCTACCTGGAAGGTCTGTGCCTGAGCAACATGATCAACGTCTCCGGCACAACCATCGACGCCTGTGACAACGGCACCAGTGGTGAGACCTGCGCCGATGCCTTTCCCTGGGATGGCGGCGTCTCGCCGTTTCCCAAAGTCACCCAGTGGTCGCAAACCGTGGACAACCTGTCGGATCAGTCGTGGGCCAATCCCTATGATGTTTCCAAGGGCCACCGCGGCTTTATCGACGGCGACTTTATCATGATGATGTACGCCTGGTCGCCCAACTGGCAGGCCAACAGCGTCGGCAACGACCACTATAACCTCTACGCCCGCCGCTCCTTCGACGGCGGCCAGACCTGGACCACCACCCCGGCCAGCCTGGGCGGCGACGGCACCGAAACCTGCGAGAACTTTAAAGGCGCCGACGGCACCATCACCACGGTCTGCACCACCTACGGCCCTGGCGAGTTCGAGCAGGCGCGCAACCTGTCGCAGCTCATCGGCAACAAAGAGACCATCCTCGACCCGCGTTACACGCCCACCGGCGGTCTCAAGATGTTGCCCATCACCGACCTGAAGGGAACCGGCTTTACCGGCTACGATGACGACGTGCGCGACCCGTCCAAGTTCTTTATCGTCTACGAAACCGGCGACAACACCACCGTGGCCGAGGGTGAAGCCGTGCCGCTGGATCTGTTCTACAGCCGGGCCACCGGCTGGGGCGACGACTATGACCTGGTCGAGTACTATAATTCTTCCACCGGCGAGACCGAGATGAGCTTTGACTGGCTGGAACACGACCGGGAAGACCTCTCCGGCGAGGCGGCCAACACCTGCAACAACGCCGGCACCTTTTACTATGTCATCTGGAACCAGTGGCAGGAAGACGAGTACGAGAACGTCTCCGAAAGCGACGCCATCTTTCGCCGCATCATGTACCTGGAGGATGCAGAGGCCAATCCCACAGCGCAGATCCTCTTCGTCAGCGCCACCGAGGTGACCTACGAAGAGGGCGGCGAGATCGAGTTCGTCGGCTCCGGCCGCGACAACGACCGCATGGGCGACGAACAGGTCACGGCCTTCAAGTGGATTTCAGACATCGACGGCATCCTGAGCTGGGACAAGTCCTTCAAGGTGGATGTCTACAAGCTCAGCATCGGCACCCACACCATCACCCTGGTGGTGCGTGATGGTGAGGGCAACTGGAGCCATCCGGTGTCTGTGACCATCAAGGTGGCCGAGACCCTGGCCGACTTGCAACAAAAAACCATCTACCTGCCGCTGGTGTCGCGGTAACGGATCGCTACAGGCAGGAGGACGCAAGGTGCGACGCACCATCAGGTGCGTCGCACCTGCGGTCAGCATCACAGGCAAGGGGCAGCCCGATGAAATCATTATCTTTTGTTCGCTCCTGGAAAGAACGTCTCTTTTACACCGACCGACCCGACGACGACCGGCGTCGTATCCGGGGTGTGATCGATAGCCTGGTGTTGCATCTGCATCCCACGCGAGTGCCCGCCAACGCCCTCCGTCTCTCCTATACCTGGGGTCTGGGCGGTCTCTCGACCATGCTGGCGCTGGTCATCGGCCTCACCGGCGTGTTGCTCATGTTCCGCTACGAACCCACCATCGACCGCGCTTACGTCAGCATCCAGTTGTTAGAGACACAGGTGGCTTTTGGCTCGCTGGTGCGGGCGGTGCATCATTGGTCGGCCAATCTACTGGTCATCACCACTTTTTTGCACCTGCTGCGCGTCTTTTTCACCGGCGGTTACAAGAGGGGCCGCGCCGTCAACTGGCTCATCGGCATTGGCCTTTTTTTGCTGGTGATGGTGTTCAACTTTACCGGTTATCTGCTGCCGTGGGATCAACTGGCCTATTGGGCCATCACCGTCAGCACCAGTCTCATCAGTTACGTGCCGCTGGTGGGCGAATCGGTCAGCGCCTTCTTGCGCGCCGGATCCAAGGTGGGTCAGGGGGCGCTGGGCAACTTTTACGCCCTGCACGTGGCCGTGCTGCCGGCGGTGGCCTTTTTGACGCTGGGGTATCACTTTTGGAAGGTGCGTAAAGACGGCGGCATCTCGCAGCCCGATGAGACCGTGGAGACAAAGCGCCCGGAACGGGTGACCACCATCCCTCACCTCACCCGCATCGAGTTCGCCGCGGCGGCGGTGTTGCTGGTGGGCATTCTCGTCTTTGCCATGCTGGTGCCCGCTCCGTTGGAGGCGCTGGCCAACCCGGCCCAATCGCCCAACCCGGCCAAGGCGGCCTGGTACTTTGTGGGGTTGCAAGAATTGTTGCTGCACATGCACTCGCTGGCGGCCATGGGGTTGATGGCGGCTGTGTTGTTGGGCATGGCCATCTTGCCCCGCTGGGACTCGCGTGAGGACAACATCGGCGTCTACTTTCGCTCGCGGCGCGGGCGGCGGGCGGCCATCGCCGGTTTGTTACTGAGCGTCGATCTGGTGCCGCTGCTGGTGTTGATCGACGAGTTCTGGCTCGACTGGCCCGCCATGTTACCCACCTTGCCCACGCTTATTTCGGTGGGTCTGGTGCCGCTGCTGGTCACGCTGCTCGGACTGGCGGCCATCTATTTCCTTTCGCGGCTGCTGTTCCGGGCCGATCACAGCGAGGCGTTGGTGGGCCTGTTTACCTTTGTCATGACCAGTCTGGTCGTTCTGACGGTCATTGGCAATTTCTTCCGTGGCGCCAACATGGCCCTGGTGTTACCATTCTGATCCGGCATAGGAGTTAGACCCATGACAAGCGAAACCCTCGTTCACACCCAACCCAATCAAGAATCGCAAGAGCTCACCCGGCGCAGCTTTCTCAAGATGGGCATGGGGGCGTTGGGCGTCCTGGCGGCGTTGGAGATCGGTGGGGCCAGCCTGCTCTTTCTCCAGGCCCGCACCCAGGAAGGCCAATCCGGCGGCCTGATTACCGCTGGCGAGACAGAGAGCTTTCCGCCCGGCTCGGTGACGGAATTCCCGGCCGAGGGCTTTTTCCTCGTCCGCGCCCACGATGGCGGCTTTTTGGCCGTGGATCGTCGTTGCCCGCACCTGGGTTGCATCGTAGAGTGGGTGCCTGAAAAGAATCACTTTTTGTGCCCCTGCCATGCTTCCACCTTTGATTTTCACGGCGATTACGAAAACCCACCCGTGCCCCGGCCGCTGGATACCTTTGCCGTGCAGTTCAAGGGCAACGTCGTGCTGGTCGATACCTCCCGGTTGCAGCAGCGCGAGCACTATGCGCCGGATCAACTGGTGTATGCCTGAGTGGATCGATTCTCGGTTTTCTTTTCTGGTTCATGACCCCTGGTAGGTGAGAGAGGTCGGTATCGATGAACAAATTCAGTTTGACAGGCCTGATCGCACTCGTTTTGCTCGTCACCATCTTGCCGCTTTACGCGCTGATGGAACCGGCGCGCATGGAGCAGGCTCAGACCCACCTGCGCCAGCAGTTTGTCTCGGATGGCGCCGTGATGTATGTGGAAAACTGCCTGCTGTGTCATGGTGTGGCCGGCGAGGGCGTAGGCGCTATGCCGGGGTTGGATAACCCCGAACTGGTCGCCACCGATTTCGAGGCCGTCTACCGCACCATCGCCCAATCGCCGCACGGCTCCACCATGGGCGCCTGGCACATCGACCGCGGCGGTTTGTTGAACGATTATCAGATTCGGGTGTTGGTGACCTTGATCCAGCAAGGGGCGTGGCACAAGGTGCGGGAAACCGCCGTCCAGATGGGTGTTGCCTTGTCCCCGTCGCCCGCGCCGCTGGTCGAGATCGAGGCTCTGGAGGCCCAGGGCGAGGCGGACCCGCACGAGTGTCGGGCCTGCCACGAGGAACCGGCCGTACACGCCAGCCGTTTTGGCCTCAACTGCGCCCGCTGCCACACCCTGGTTTCCTGGCGGCCGGCCCTGCTCACACGCCACGTCTTTGACCTGGAGCACGGCGGCACGGGGCAGATCCCGTGCCAGACCTGCCACACCGAAAGTTACTCTTTTAACACCTGCTATGGCTGCCACGATCACGACCCGGAGCAGGTCGTTGCCTCTCACGCCGAGGAAGGCATCACGATGGCCGAGATCGAGCCTTGTGATCGCTGCCATCCCACCGGCGCGGCCGGGGAAGGGGGACAACTGCGCGACAATCCGCCGCAAAATCCCAAAGAGCAGACGAATCACAACATGGCCTTAAAGGTCGATTGGGACAACCAGGGTCACTGAGGGTGGGCTCTGGCTGAAAGGGTGGAGCAGCGATGCGCTTCAAATGGCCCAGGCGGCTTGCGCCGCGAATCGGTCTGGCGGGCATCTTGATGTTGAGCGTGCTGGCCTCTGGCACGGGCTTTTACATCTTCAAGTGCACCTACGACCCTGGGCCGCTGTCGGCGGCGCAGGTGCGCGGCCAGCCGTTGGGCGGTTACGCTTCACACGCCGATTTTGGCGACGAATGTCTGCTGTGCCACATGCCGGTGCACTGCCTGCACGCCACTCGCTGCGAAACCTGCCACGCCGATATCGCCCGGCAGCGCGCCGAGGGCAGCGGCCTGCACGGCCTGCTGCCCGGCACCAAAAAGTGCCAGAATTGCCACACCGAACACCGGGGCGCCGAGGCCGTCATCAGCACCCTGCCGCTGGATAGCCTGGCCAGCGTGGGCCACGAACGACTGACCGGTTTCAGCCTCGAAAACCACCAGAACGATCACCAGGGGCGGCCGCAAACCTGCGATGACTGTCATACGCAGCACCGCTTCAAAGCCGAGTTCGTCGATTGTATCACCTGTCACAGCCAGGCCGATACAGCTTTTGTGGCCGGGCACGTTGCCGGGTATGGTGACAACTGCCTCAGTTGCCACGACGGTCGCGGCGAGTTGGCGGCCTTTGAGCACGATCGGGTTTTTGTGCTCCAGGGAGCGCATCTCTCGACAGCCTGCGCCAGTTGCCACAGCGGCGCCATACTCGCCAGGATAGAGAGCGACTGCGTGGGCTGCCATCGAGAATCCGATCTACACGCCGGTTCTTTTGGCCTCGAATGCGCCCGTTGCCACATCCCTTCGGATTGGCTCCAGGCTCAACTCAGGCAACACATCTTTGCCCTGGATCATGGCGGCGGCGGGCAACTGGCCTGTGAAACCTGCCACAGCGATAGTTACGTGCAGCATAGCTGCTACGGCTGCCACGATCACCAACCAGATCAGATGAGAGACGTCCATGAGAAAGAACAGATTGCCGATTTTGACGATTGTATTACCTGCCATCCCTCCGGCCAGCCGGATGAGGCCGAACGTTATCGCCTGGCCGGTTGAACGGAGGCAACCGATCTGGCCGCTGCTCGAGAACGCCCTGTGGCTGGGGCTGGCCCTGTGGCTGTTTCTGGCGAGCTGCCACCCGGTCTGGGCCCAGGAACCCACCGCCGGGCCGCCCATCCAGCGTTTGCGTGTGCAGGTGATGCCCGAGTTCGACGATCCGCGGGTGTTGGTGGTGGTGCAGGGCCGCTTTTCGGTCGACGAGGCCAGCCTGCCATTGCCGGTCACGTTTCGCCTGCCGCGCCAGGCCCAGATCAACCAGATGGCTACCATGGACATGTCCACCGGCAGCACGGCCTCGCAGCCCTACCAGGTGCAGCCCGATCCTGACGACGAGCGCTGGTCGCTGGTGAGTTACAGTGTGGACAATGCTCACTTTTTCTTCGAGTTTTATTACGACCCCATCCAGGGGCAGGTGGATAAACAGTTTACCTTTGTCTTTAGCAGCCTGCAGCCGGTCGAGGATCTGGCGCTCGAGGTGCAGCAACCTCTGGCCGCCACCAACTTGGTGCTGACGCCCGCCCCCTCTGGCACACGGATGGACCAGGCCATGGGTTTTACCTATCATCGTCTCGATGTCGGCGCTCTGGAGGCCGGCGGTGAGGTAGCGCTGGCAACCAGTTACACCAAAACCGATCCGGCCCCCTCGATCTCGCATCAAGACCTGGCAGCCATGCGTCAGACTGAGCCGTCCAACGCCATGTCGTCTGTGACAACCGCCGCCCGGTCTGCCGCTGCCATCCCCACCTGGGTCTACGTTCTGTTTGGCGGCATCACGCTGATCGCCTTTGCGGCGTTTGTCTGGACTCGTGGTCAAACCATACCCGTCGCCGTGCCGGTTCAGGCCCTTCACTGCGTCCGCTGTGGCGCTGGCCTCAAAGAGGGGGCGCTCTTTTGCCATAGCTGCGGCGCATCTATCACATAGAACTTTGGGGCTGAGCCAGACGGTCTTTTCTGGTCTCATCTGTTTGTTCGGGTAATCCCACCATCGGGACGGCCCAAGCGGGAGGAAAGATGAAAAAGATACTGATACTGTTCCTCGCTTTCAACCTGCTCATTGTGGCAACCATAGGCAGCCTGCTCTTCCTGGCCGAGACCTATCCCTTCCGCCCTGGCGATAGATTCTATGCCGTGCAGCACGTGGCCGAGCAGTGGCGGTTGCGCCTCGCTGCCGATGAGACACGTCAGGCTCACTTTGCCATCGACCTGGCCGAGCGCCGCCTGGTCGACCTTTCCAGAGCCGAACAGCGCCAGCGAATCAACGCCGCCGCTGTAGCCTTTGATCGCGCCCTCGACGAGGCCGTGCGGTACATCCAGGCCGCGCCGGTCGCGGCCCAGAGTGATCTGATCGGTCGCCTGTCGCGGCTGCTGGATCAGGCCGAGCTGGTCATGGCTGCTTTGCAACCCACGCCGGACAGCACCCTGCTGGCGGTGCTCAACCGCAAGATCGCCGCCCTCCAGGCGGCAGCCACGCCGGAGCAAATGGCGGCTCTGGCTCCTGCGCCTGCCCCTTTGCTGGAGGCGGTGACGGTCCCCTTTTTGGGTCAAGACGTGGATCACAGCCGTTACCCGCTGACCGGCGGTCACGCCGACGTAGAGTGTGTCGATTGTCACGGTGATGGCCGCTACGCCGGCACACCCACCGAATGCAGCGTTTGTCATAATCTGCGCTCCGGCGATCTGTATCCGGCGCTCTATTACCCCAACAATCCCTATCCGGATCACTTTGCCGGTGAGTGCTCCAATTGCCACACGGTGGAGGACTGGTTGCCTTATCAGTTCGATCACGTGGGCGTGTTCGAATGCGCCTTTTGCCACCAGTCCGAAAGCCCGGCGGGCCACTACCCCGGCGCCTGTGTGTTGTGCCACACCGATGTTGATCGGTGGCAAGAGATCGGTTACGATCACCTGGCGGTGGTCGAGTGCCTCTCCTGCCACCAGGCGGCAGAGCCCGAAGGCCACTACCCTGGCATCTGCGTCCTGTGCCACGCCGATGTCGACGACTGGCAGGTAGCCGACTTTGAACACGTCGGTGTGACACAATGCTGGACGTGTCACGTCAGCGACAGCCCGGAACATCACTACATCAGCTCCGAAGACTATGCCCGGCTGCTGGCGCGTCTGGCCGAGCTGGCCGAAACAGGGGAGACGCATCGGCCTCTGCCGGATTATCTGGTGCCGGCATCGTGCATCAACTGCCACACCGATACCGACGACTGGAACCGTTTTGTTTTTGATCACACCGGCTTTGCCGATTGTGTTTCGTGTCATGGTCAGAGCGACGCGCCGGTGGATCATTACGACGGCCAGTGCTCCAACTGCCACAACATGGAAAACTGGAGCGATTACTGGTTCGATCACGGCGGCTTTCCCGATTGCGCCGCCTGCCACAGCGGGGCAAGTCCGGCCATTCACTACCCCGGCGAATGCGCCCTGTGCCACGTCACCGAGACCTGGCAAGAGATCGACTTTGACCACCTGGACCCTGGCAACTGCGCCGATTGTCACGCCGTCGATGCGCCGGACGCGCATTACCCCGGCGAGTGCTCCAACTGCCACAACATGGAAAACTGGAGCGATGTCTGGTTCGATCACGGCGATTTTCCCAACTGCGCCACCTGCCACGTCCAGCCGGGCCACTACCCCGGCGAGTGCTCCAACTGTCACAACACCGAAGATTGGAGTGAGTACCAGTTCAGCCACGATGGCCTCAGCAACTGCTCCAGTTGTCATTCCTGGCCCAACCACTATCCCGGTCAGTGCTCCAGTTGTCACAACACCTTCAACTGGAGCTGGAACTGGTTCAACCACGGTGGTTTTGACGATTGCGCCGCCTGCCACAGCCGGCCGGATCACTACCCCGGCCAGTGCTCCGGTTGCCACAACACCGCTGGCTGGCTGCCAGCCGCTTTTGACCACGATGGCCTGACCGACTGCGCCGCCTGTCACAGCGACGAGGCGCCGCCGGCCCATTATGACGGCCAGTGCTCCAACTGCCACAACACCAAAGAGTGGGCCGAGGTGGAGCCCATCCACGACGATCTGATCGATTGCCAGTCGTGCCACACACCGCCGTCCGAACACTGGCCCGGCGCCTGCATCGACTGCCACAACACCGAGAACTGGAGCGAGGTCGACACCGATCACACCGCCTGGATCGACTGCCAGTCGTGCCACCTGCGCCCCGATGGTCACTGGCCAGATCAGTGCTCCAACTGCCACAACACCGAGAATTGGAGCGAGGTCACCTTTGATCACACCACCTATACCAGTTGTAACTCTTGCCATCCGCGGCCCTCTGGTCACCCCCGTGGTCAGTGCTCCAAATGCCACACCACCGAAAACTGGGTGCCCATCCACGACGAAGACCTGGCCGATTGTCTCAGTTGCCACACCGGTGACGCGCCGCCGGATCACTTTGATGGCCAGTGTTCCAACTGTCACAACACCGAGACCTGGCAGGAAAACCTGTGGGGCAGCGAGCCCTTTAGCCACGAGGGCCTCACCGACTGCATCGGCTGCCACGGCAGCCAGGCTCCAGAGCCTCATTATGATGGCCAGTGCGGCAACTGCCACTGCACCTGCGACTGGAGCAATATCCTCTTTGAGGATCACGATGGCCTGGTAGACTGTATCAGTTGCCACGCCGCTCGTGCTCCAGAAGACCACTATGATGGTCAGTGTTCCGATTGTCACAACACTCAGGACTGGAACGTGATTCTCTTTGAGGATCACGATGGCCTGGTCGAGTGCGCTACCTGCCATGCCAGCCAGTCGCCGGCGGCTCACTATCCCGGCGAGTGTTCCGATTGCCACCTCACCGACGGCTGGCTGCCGGTCATCTTTGACCACGATGGGTTCGTCGATTGCCAGTCGTGCCACGGCGACGATACGCCGGCGGATCATTACGACGGCCAGTGCTCCAACTGCCACACCACCGACGGCTGGCTGCCGGTCACCTTTGACCACGATGGGTTCGTCGATTGCCAGTCGTGCCACGGCGACGATACGCCGGCGGCTCACTATCCCGGCGAGTGTTCCGATTGCCACCTCACCGACGGCTGGCTGCCGGTCATCTTTGACCACGACGGGTTCGTCGATTGCCAGTCGTGCCACGGCGACGATACGCCGGTGGATCATTACGACGGCCAGTGCAGCAACTGCCACACCACCGACGGCTGGCTGCCGGTCACCTTTAACCACGATGGGTTCGTCGATTGCCAGTCGTGCCACGGCGACGATACGCCGGCGGATCATTACGACGGCCAGTGCTCCAACTGCCACACCACCGACGGCTGGCTGCCGGCCACCTTTAACCACGACGGTCAGGATAACTGCCGCCAGTGCCATTCGGCCGACGCGCCGGCGGATCACTATGACGGCCAGTGTGGCAACTGTCACGACACCACGAGTTGGGGTGGCGCTGTCTTTAGCCACGACGGCCTGGACAACTGCCGCCAGTGCCACGAGCCGCCGGCAGACCACGATCATGGCCAGTGCTCCAACTGCCACACCACCGACAACTGGAATCCCATCGCGCCGTCGGTGCACGGCGAATGGATGGACACGCCTACTCCGGAGGCTGCGCCAGAACTCACGGGCGATCCGCAAGATGAGGCCGCGCCGACGCCCACTCTGATCCCGGAAGAGCAGGACGCCGTTCCCGCACTGCCAGAAGAGGGGCCATCGCCCGATAGTGAGGCGGTCGAGCCGACGCCGACGGCGACGGCGGAACCCACTCCGATAGAGCCGGAGCAGGGGGACGTGGCAGAGCCTGACGGCGAGGCGGTCGAGCCGACGCCGACGGCGACGGCGGAACCCACTCCGATAGAGCCGGAGCAGGGGGACGTGGCAGAGCCTGACGGCGAGGCGGTCGAGCCGATGCCGACCGCCACACCAGAGCCTTCTCCGTCGCCGCCAGAAGAGGATCAAGATGCTGACGACGGGGCGGTCGAGCCAACGCCTGTACCGTAACCCAGGTCTTTTGCTGCTAGGATTGGAGCTAGAACGTGTTGAAACTATTGAGCTGATCGGCCTTTTGTTTGAGGAGGTGGGGTTATCGAGACGATTTGTGCGGCGAGTCAACGTTGTTTTCGTTCAAACCAACCACACGCCAACAAAGAAGGAGATCATTTCGATGAAAAAGGTACTGCTCTTGATTCTGGTGCTCGCGTTGTTCCTGTTCACAGCCCTGCCGGTGCTGGCCGGTAATCAGTCTGGCACGCCCGGTCCGGGCGAGCAGCCGCCCGGCTGGTCGCACGTGAATCCCGGTGGGGGAGGCAGTGATTCACCCGGTAGCGGGGTCGGTCCAGGCACGGAAGCGTAACATCGGCTGGAACTGACTCTATTCTGTGACAACAATGATCGAGGGAACTCGCTTGGCGCAGGCGCGCCGAAGCGAGTTTTCCTTTGTGGCTTCAAGTGCGACTCGCCTGGCTGAAACCTGGCCGATAGTGTGTGGCCCCTCGTGGCCGGGCAGTTGCGAAAAAGAAACGGGATGACCCTTTTGAGGGCCATCCCGTTGTCTGTTTGACCAGTGTTTGACGATGATCTAGCCGTTGCCGTTTCCCTGTTTCTTGGGGGTGTGTGTGGGTTGAGGCTGCGGCGGCGGAGCCTGGGTAGGCTCTGCGGTAGGCGCTGGCTCCACGGTCGTTGTAGGCGCCGGCTCTACGGTCTCTGTGGGCTCTGGTGTGCAGGTCTGATCCCGCTCCTGCTCTTTGCCCTGAGTGCGATCCGGTGTCGGCTGCGTGCGACCCTGGATGCGGTCTCTGTCCCAGATGTGAATCTGGTCGCCTTCCGGCGTCACGACAGTGTTCTGGTTCTCGTTGCGCTCCTCGTTATAAGGACGCTCCGGGGTGTTGGTCAGGCCGGGCGCAGGCGGCTCAGGCGTGCTCTCTTGGCCGTTGCCCTTGGGGCCGGGTGTGACCTCGTTGTTCTGGCCCTGAACAGGGGTACGATCGGGCTGTTGATTCTGCTCCCGTTCTTGTTCCTGGTTCTGATTCAGGGCCGGTGTGCAGTCCTCGCAGGTGGGTGTGGCGTTGGGGCCATGCGGCCCGCCGGTTTCGTCTTCGAGACCGTACTGAGACTGGTAGGTATGCTGGAATTGCTGCGGGTCTTGGAGGCCGGCGCTGGCAGTCTCGTAGGCGCGCCGTGTCGCCTGTAATGCCCGCTGCAGGGCCGGCTGCGTTTCTTGCGGCGCGTTCTCTTGCACCTGTTCCAGAACCCGCTCTTGATTCTGCACCCTCTCCACGACCCGCACCAGCAGGCCGGGCACCTGATCGGGTTGAGCCTGGGCGATCTGGGCCATCACCTGTTCGGTGTGCCGCACCATACGTTCGATGGTATCTGCTGGCACGGCTTCACCCTCGGCCATGAGCTGCTCCATCTCGGTCGCCCGCTCTTGAGCAAAGGCCAGCGAGAGCGCTGCCTGGGCGGCGGCGTCCTTTGTCAGGGCCAGGCGCGTGTCTTCTACGGCCAGTTTGACCCGATGAAGGGCATCGCCGGGCAGGCTATCGGTGGAAGCGAGGGCCACGCCCCCGCCTACGGCTGTGGTTCCCATCACGACGGCCATCACTGCCGCCAGAACTTTGTAGGCCAGGAAAAACTTCATTTTGCGTCTCCTTGTGGGTTGGGTTGAGATCGTAGCATCGTCGAGAGTTGGTGTGCGAGACGAGGCCCGGATTTGGAACTGAGCGGCTTCGGCCAGCAATCGATCTCGACCGGCGTGCAGGCCTCCAGGCGGAGGCGGCACCTGCGCGTACAGCTTTTCAAGTTCGTGCTCCAGGTTATCGTTTCTCATTTCGACACACCTTCTTTGGACAAGATGCGCTGCAATGCAGCGATGGCTCGGTGTTGCAGGGCTTCGACGGCGCCGGTTGTTTTTTGCATGACCTTTGCGGCTGCTTCTGCGGTCAGTCCTTCACCGAAGCGCAGCGCCAGCACCTGTTGTTGATCGGCGGTGAGTTGTTCGAGTGCGACAGTGAGCTTTTGCCGGGTCAGAGCCTCTTCTGTCGCGGCGGCCGGATCACCATCGGGCGAGACCAGAGCTTCTGTCTGAGAGAGGGCAAGCTCCGGGGTGTTGCGCCGATAGTGATCTACCACCAGGTTGTGAGCGATGCGATACAACCAGGCGCTGAATGAATCGCGCCACGCTCGCTCGTTCTGTATCGCCCGCAGCATCCGCACAAACACCTCGCCGGTCAGGTCTTCTGCCAGGGCGGCATCGCTCACCCGACGATAGATGTAGGCGTACATCCTGGGCGCGTAAAGGTCGTACAACTCGGAAATCGCTGCCGAATCGTATGTTTTTGCTCGTTCTAACAGAGCCGTCTCGTTCGTCACGTGACTGGTTTGTCCCTCTCTACTTGATAAGACGCAAAAAGCTTCAGAACCATACGCCCTGACCCGGTTCACCCCGGATTCGACCGGAAATTCCTTCGCCGGCGCCTGCGGCCTGGGTTGTCGCCAGGTAACCGTTCAGATACCGCGCCGGAAGTGTCATTCTGAGCGAGCAGAGCGAGCAAAGAATCCCGTTCCGGCAAGGCGAGAATGACACTGACTGAACGGTTACGTCGCCCAGTATACCATTATCTGCCCATCAAGAAAAAATCGCAGGACGGGCAGATCACCACAATCGAGTGTGTTATACCCTTGACGTAACTGCTCACCCTCCCGCAGGCTCTTGTAGGGGCCGTGTCCCTGCTGCCGCAATGTGTCGATTCGCCAGTGTCCGGTTGGCTAGATTGTGAGACGGGATGGACGATTTTAGCCTGCGGGAGGGTAGGCTGAGCAGTTACCCCTTGACGACAGATACCGTTGAGGGTATAATGTCCGTCGCCGTTGCTGGCCGTCAGACGAAGGCAAAACGGTATCATGGGTCGGGAGGGGATATGCCACCAAAAATCGTGGTTGTGGGCAGTCTGAACATGGATCTGATCGTCAGCGCGCCGCGCATCCCTGAGCCTGGCGAGACGATCATCGGCCACGGATTCCACACCGCTGCCGGCGGCAAGGGGGCCAACCAGGCGGTAGCTGCGGCGCGCCTGGGGGCGCAGGTGATCATGGTGGGCTGTGTGGGCGGCGATGCTTATGGCGAAACGCTGCGCCGTAACCTGGCCGCCGATGGCGTGGATACCTCGTTCGTTGGCGTGGACACAGAAACGCACACCGGCATTGCCCTCATCACCGTCGATGACGCCGGGCAGAACAGCATCGTCGTCAGTTCCGGGGCCAACTGGCGGTTGAGCGCCGCCGACGTCGACGCCGCCGAGGGGGCCTTTATCGGGGCCGACATGCTGGTGCTGCAATTGGAAACCCGCCCGGAAGTGGTGGAGCGCGCCGCCGCTCTGGCCGTCCGCCACGGCGTGCCGGTGGCGCTCAACCCTGCCCCGGCGCGTCCACTCTCGCCGGCGTTGCTGGCGCAGGTGGATTACCTGATTCCCAACGAGAGCGAGACGGCGTTGCTGTCCGGCCGGCCTGTGACCGGCGTCGATTCGGCGCGGGCCGCGGCCCGCACGCTGCGTGGCATGGGTATCGGCACGGTGGTATTGACGCTGGGCGGGCAGGGGGCTTTTCTCATCACCGAGGGGCGCGAAGCGCACGTTCCCGCCTTTTCTGTCGAGGTGGTCGATACCACTGCTGCGGGTGATGCCTTTGTGGGTGGTTTCGCCGTGGCGGTGGCCTCTGGTTGGCCGCTGCCGCAGGCGGCGCGTTTTGCCGCGGCCAGCGGCGCGTTAGCCACCACCAGACTGGGCGCGCAGCCCTCGCTGCCCACATTATCAGACGTCGAGCGGCTGCTGCGAGACTGAGTCGTGGTATGAATCACGTTTTTCGGGTGCTGGCCCGCTCGGTCAACGATCTGTTCCAGGCAATAGGGCCGCTCATTTTTGCCAACCTGTTGTGGCTGGCGCTCTCGTTGCCATTGATCACCGCGCCGGCGGCAGGGGCGGGTCTGTATTACTTTGTGGCCCTCACCATCCGCGGCGAGGAGCCATCGTTGGCCAGCTTTTGGGATGGTTTTCGGCGTTATTTTGTGCGCAGCGGGGCGCTGGCGGCGCTCAACCTGGCGGTGTTGATCGTGCTGCTGGTCAATTTCCTCTTTTACCTGGGCCAGGCCAACGAGGGCGTCCGGCTCATCGCCATTCCCATGTTTTACCTGCTCGTGCTCTGGCTCTGCGTCCAGACCTACCTGGCGCCGTTGATGCTGCAAGCCGAATGGTGGCCGGACGCCAGGCAGGACCGCCCGGGCCCCTGGGCTCTGTTCAAGCGGGCCATCCGGCTCACATTGGCCGAACCGGCCTTTACCCTGTTCGTGGCGCTGGCTGTGCTGGCCTGGATGGCGCTCAGTGTGGCGCTGGCCGGGCCGATCTTGATCCTCAGCGCAGCCGGGGTGGCGCTGATCCGCACACGGGCCACACTGACGATCCTGGGCCAGGAGCCGGAGCCGTTGAAACCGGGGTGGAAGTGATGGGTGAGCAACTGGACGTCGTGGCTCAGGGCCTGGTGGCCTGGGATGAGATGGTGTGGGTGAGTAACCTGCCCGGCCCGGAAGGGGCTGCGGTGGCGCTGCGCCAGGAGATCGACGGCGGCGGCATGGCGGCCAACTTTGCCGTGGCGCTGGCCCGGCTGGGCGGCCGGGTGGGTCTGATCGCGGCGTTGGGCGGCGACACGGCGGGGCAGCAGCTTCGAGAGCATTTGCAGGGCAACGGTATCGATCTCGCCCATTGCCCTGTCCGGCCGGCTGCCGGCATGACCCGCACGGTGATGTACATCGATCCACAAGCCACGCGCACCGGCGTGCTGTATCACCTGGACACCATCCTGTCGCTCCGGCCAGAGGAGATAAACGCCGCCTACCTGGCTCAGGCGCCAGTTTTTTTCACCGATCAAACCCCGCCCGAGGCCGCCGTCGCCGCGGCGCGGCTGGCCCGCCGGCTGGGCAAAACGGTGGTCACCGATATGCAGGTAGGGCTGGATCAATCGTCGGGGTTGGGCATCACCGCCGCAAGGGTGCGGGCCACGCTGGCATATACCGATATTTTTGCGCCCTCACGCGCAGGGCTGACCTCACTGATGCAGATCGACGATGTGGATCAGGCGTTGGAGGTCGCCTGCCGTCGTTATCCGGACAAAGTCGTGGTCGTCACGCTGGGCGCGCAGGGGTCTGTCATCGGCCAGGGCGAGCGGCGTGTGGTCATCCCGGCTTACCCGGTAGAGGTGATCGATACCACAGGCGCCGGCGATGTGTACCACGCGGCCTTTGTTTATGCCTTTTGCCTGCGCGGCTGGACGCTGGAGCAGGCGGGGCATTTCGCCTCGGCGGCGGCGGCACTCAAGTGCCGTCAGGTGGGGGCGCAGCGAGGCGCGCCCACGCTGGCCGAGGTCAGGGCCTTTTGCCCCACCTGTGTGCCGGAGCCATAGGAGCGTCATTTGGAGCTCACCTTTTCCCTGGAAGCGCTGTTGCAGCGCGCCTGGCAGGTGCGAACGGCCAGTTTCCCGCCGGTCATTCAATTCGATTACCCTCTGGACACGGCGGTCATCAGTCTCACCGGAGCAGATTGCGCCCTGGATTGCGCCCACTGTGGGCGGCACTATTTGAAGCACATGATTCCCATCTGGGAGGCCGCGGGTCGTGTTGGGCAGGCCGTGCCCAGCCTGCTCATTTCTGGCGGCTGCGATTCGCAGGGCCGCGTGCCGGTGACAGCCCATCTGGATCGGGTTGCGGCGCTGCGGGCCGGGCGGCGGCTCAACTGGCACGTGGGGCTGATCGATGAACCGCAGTTCGAGGCCATCCGGCCCTATGTCGATGTGATCTCGCTGGATTTCGTGGGTGACGATGAGACCATCCAAAAAGTCTATGGCCTGGATAAAGGCGTGGCCGATTACGAGGCGAGTTATCGTTTGTTGCGGCGTGATGTCCGGGTTTTGCCACACATCACCATTGGGCTGCGCGGCGGCAGAGTGGGCCACGAACGGCCCGCGCTGGAGAGGTTGGATCGATTGGGGCTGGACGGGCTGGTCTTTTTGGTGTTTGTGCCCACGCCCAACACCCGTTACGCCCATTGTCGGCCGCCGGCGGTGGATGAGGTGATCGCCATTCTGGCCGAAGCGCGGCTGCGTTTTCCGGACAAGCCGATCTCTCTGGGTTGCATGCGCCCCAAGGGCCACTACCGGGATCGTTTGGATGCGTTGGCGGTCCGCGCTGGCCTGAACAAGATCGTGAACCCGGCCCCACCGGCACGGCAACTGGCCCAGGAACTGGGGCTAAACATCATTCGGGGTCGGGAGTGTTGTGCCCTGTAAGGAGAAAACCACCCTGGCTCCAGGTTTTCGAAAATCGATCCATCCGGCGCAACGCGCCTTCATCCGATGTATGAGTTTGGGTGCTGATTATGCAAATCTTGACTTTATGAAAAGCTCTGCTATAATAAGGGAGGAAAGATCAGAGATCGAGTGTGTGGTTTGGGAAGGAGTGCGGCATGCGAGCGCAGATTGACGCCTTTTTGAGATATCTGGTGGAGGAAAAAAACTATACCGAGAACACCCTGGCGGCCTATAGAAACGATCTATCGCAGTTCACCGCCTTTCTTTCCCGTCACGTTTCACACTGGGATAAAGTGGATCGGGATCTGATTTTGCATTACATCCTGTACATGAAAGAGCGCGAGTACGCCTCGTCTACCGTGGCCCGCAAAGTGGCGGCCATCAAGTCTTTCTTTCATTACATGGTGGCCACCCACGTGCTCAAGGACGATCCCACTGTGACGTTGGATTCTCCAAAGGTCAAAAAGCGGCTGCCCCGCACCATCTCTGCCACAGAGGTAGAGCGGCTGCTGGCCGAACCCGCCAGGTTCGCCACGCCCAAAACGCTGCGCGACCGCGCCTTGCTGGAGCTTTTGTATGCCACCGGTATGCGGGTGACAGAAGCTGTGTCGCTGAACGCGGGTGATCTTAACCTGCCCTCTGCTTCGGTCCGGGTGCGACGCGGCAAAGACGGCAAGGAGCGTATCTTGCCTCTGGGCAGGCGGGCTGCTGAGGCGATGGAAGCGTATCTGCAGAACGGTCGATTGCAGATGATGCGCGATCCGGAGGAAAAGGCTCTCTTTCTCAACCATCGCGGCCAGCGGCTCACCCGGCAGGGTTTGTGGCTGATCATCAAGGCCTACGTGGAGCAGGCCGAGATCGACGCCGAGGTGACACCCCATACGCTGCGGCACTCTTTTGCCAGCCACAAACTGGAAGACGGCGCCGATCTGCACGAAGTTCAAAAGCTCCTGGGGCATGCCAACATCTCGACCACCCAGGTGTACACCCAGATCTCTGCTCAGGATAAATAACCGTTCCCACAAGCCGTGTGAAACCTGTCTGCCCGGCCAGCAAGCCGTTCAGCAGAGCCGTCATCTCTGTTGAATCGATCTCTCCCCAGTGAGATCGGAGTCCGGCAGGGGCGGCCCAGCCCGCATCGATCCTCGCCGGGGCTGCCGCCACACTGCCTGCCGAGATACTCCTGAAACCAAAATTCGAGTGTCGCGTCCAGGAGGCAAATGTATGGGTTACATGGACAAATTGATGGGGCGCAATGAACAGATCCAGTTCGTGGCTCGCCAGCATTGGGTGATGCTGCTGTTGCGCATTTTCGGCTCGCTGTTTGCTTTCCTCGTCTTTTTGACGCTGTGGCTGGTGGTGCGCTCGGATGCCAGTGACACGGTCAATGTGGTGGGCATCATCGTGCTTGGGGCGTTACTGTTGCCTGTCTACCAGATCGTATCGACCGTGATCAAGGGCAGGCGAGGCAGCGAGCTGCTGGCTCTCATCTGGCGGCCCGTTCTCATTGGCGTCTTTATGCTCATCATGGGCCTGGCGTTGCTTCTCACGCCCACAGCCTGGGAGACGGTGGCGTTGATCGCGCTGTTGCTCTCGATCTTGCCCCTGATCAATACGGTGCGCATTTTTCTGGATTGGTTCAACGAGCGCTACACCGTCACCAACCGGCGGGTGATACTCATCAAGGGCATCATCAACAAACACGTCAGCGATTCGGCGCTGGAAAAGGTCAACGATGTGATCTTGATCCAGTCGGTGCTCGGTCGTTTGCTGGGCTACGGTGACGTCGAGATCATCACCGGCTCAGATGTCGGCGTCAACCTCTTTAAACGTATGGATCGCCCGGTCGACTTTAAGCGCGAGATGCTCAATCAAAAAGAGAGCCTGGGCCATGCGGAGCCAGAGGTGATAGAAGACGTGCCTGAGCTGATCAAAAAACTGGACGAGTTGCGGCGGCAAGGCATTCTTAGCGACGAGGAATTCGAGACCAAAAAACGGGAGCTTTTGGATCAGCTCTAAACCAGCCCTGGCTCTGGGTTCGAAGGAAGGAAGGCTCATGGATTCTTTTCTCACCCTGGAACACTATCGTCAGGCGGCAGATTATATCACCGCCCATACCCACTACCGGCCAACGGTGGGCCTGATCCTGGGTTCCGGTCTCAATCCCCTGGCCGACAAGGTGACCCGGCCCGATGTCCTGCCATTTTCGGATATTCCCTTTTTTCCAGCCTCAACCGTGACCGGCCATACGGGCCGGCTGGTGATCGGAGAGCTGGCAGGGCAGCAGGTGATGGTGATGCAGGGCCGGGCTCACTATTACGAAGGTTACACCATGGACGAGGTGACGCTGCCCGTTCGGGTGATGCAGTTGTTACGGGTGCAAACCCTGATCGTCACCAACGCTGCGGGCGGCATCAACCCGGCATTCCAGGCTGGCGAGTTGATGCTCATCACGGATCACATCAACCTGATCGGCATGGGCGGCAACAATCCCTTACGCGGCCCCAACCTCGATGTTTTTGGCCCACGTTTCCCCGACCTGTCCGAGGCTTACGACCGGGCGCTGAGATCGCTGGCTCTGCGGGTGGCCGGCGAAAAAGAGATCCCGTTGCACCAGGGGGTCTATGTCTCGGTGGCCGGTCCTAGCTTTGAAACCCCTGCTGACCTCCGTTTCCTGCGTTTGATCGGCGCCGACGCGGTGGGCATGTCCACTGTGCCAGAGGTGACGGTGGCCCGCCACGGTGGCATGCGCGTGTTGGGCATTTCGGGCATCAGCAACGCCGTCCAGTTCGAGCCCTCGGAGCAAGAAATTTCACACCAGGAAGTGCTGGAGATGGGCCGGCGTATGGTGCCCCGGCTGGCAGCGATCGTCGAGGGCGTGCTGGCCGCCGTGGGCTGAACGGCCCGTTTGACAGTCCCATCGCTTCACGGTACAATTGCCTCTGCTGTTGATTCTTTTTCAGGTGACAAACCGTTATGCCGACTTTGGTCCGACTGATCGCCGAGTACGCGATCTATCTGTATTTGATCTGCGGTCTACTTTTCCTCCCATTCTTGAGCGAGTTCCAGAGAGCGCGTCGAGATCGACAGTCCATCTTTCCTCTAGAAAAAGAGAACGCTGCCAAACGGCTGCGACGCTCGCTGCTGGGCATGTTCCTGATCCTGAGCATCGCCGGCGGCATCTATTACATCAGTTCTTACGTCGAGCCGACCATTGCACTGGTGGAGGACACACCCACCGCCACCGCCACTGTTTCGATCTTGTTCGCCACGCCGACCAACTCGCCCGCACTGCCCACCGAGACACCCACGATCACACCCACCGTCACCCGGCGGCCGCGGCCAACGCCGCAAGAGCCCACCGAACCAACTGCTACCCCCACGCCGGTGGTGATTGCACCCGCCTGCCCCAACCCCGGCGTGCGCATCACCTCGCCGGGGGTTAACGCCGCGCTCCGGGGTATCGTCGAGGTGCAGGGCTCGGCCAATATCGACAACTTTGGTTATTACAAGTTCGAATACCAGCAAGTGGACGGCGCAGGCCAGTGGATCACCTACGGCGACCTGGTGCAGACCCCGGTGACCGATGGCCTGTTGGGCTACTGGAACGTGGACGTGCTGCCCGCGGGCCAGTATCTGTTCCAACTGGTCGTCGTCGACGCCACGGGCAATTATCCACCCCCGTGCCAGGTGCGCGTCACCGTCGAGCACTAGTACTACAACCGCACTTGATTTTTAGAGGACAAAAGGTGACAGTCGCCTCGAGTATCCATCTGTCCTGGATGAGCGGCTGTGAGATCTCGTCAGGAGCCGGTTGATGTTAGAACCCCTGCACGAACCCGTGGCGATCTTTCTCACCATCATCGCTGTTATCCTGATCACCCCGCTGCTTTCCAGGCGCGCCCGCTTGCCAGGTATCGTAGGCCTGATCCTGGGAGGCCTCCTGGTCGGTCCGCACGGTCTCGGTCTGCTACGGATGGATTCGACGATCGACTTGCTTGGCACAGTGGGCCTGGTCTACTTGATGTTCAGCGCCGGTCTGGAAATCGATCTGCACCAGTTGGGTAGCGTGCGCCACAGAGCCATCATCTTTGGCCTGCTGACTTTTGCCATTCCGCAAATCATCGTCACTTTCCTGGGTCGTGCGTTAGGATTTGGCTGGGCCAGCTCGATCCTTTTGGGTTCGACTTTTGCCTCACACACCCTCATCGCCTATCCTGTCCTCAGCCGCCTGGGCATCGTGCGCAACGAGGCCATCGCCGTGGTCGTCGGCGCCACCGTCTTTACCGATGTAGCCGCGCTGTTAGTCCTGGCTGTTGTGGCCGGCGCTCAGGATGGCGGTGTGTCTGCCGTATCGATCATGAGCCTGATCGCGCTGATGGTTGGTTATACCGTGCTCGTTCTTTTGGGACTGCCGCGCCTGGGCAAACTGTTCTTCCGCCGCTTTAGCAGCCGGGACATCGAGTTCCAGTTCGTGCTGATGGCCCTGTTTGTGGCCGCTCTGTTGGCCGAATTGATCGGCATGCACGCCATCGTCGGCGCGTTCCTGGCTGGCCTGGCCATCAACGCCGCGTTGCCCGGCCGGAGTGCCGTTGGCAGCCAGATCTTGTTCCTGGGTGAGTCTTTTTTTGTTCCTATCTTTTTGATATACGTCGGCATGATCATCGACCCACTGGCGTTCCTGGTAGACCAACAGACATTGCTGATCGGCGCGGTCTTTACGGTCAGTGTCTACGTCACCAAGTTCGGCGCAGCCTGGATAGCATCTCGTCTCTTCCATTACACCCGCGATGAGCTTTTGACCTTCTGGGGACTTTCGCAGGCTCAGGCAGCCGCCACCATCGCCACCATTCTGGTCGGCGTCGAGATCGATCTGTTCCCCATGGCAGTCTTTAACGGAGCCATCCTCTCGGTGTTGTGCACTTGTGTTACTTCACCCCTGCTGGTACAACACTTTGGCTCACGCCTGCAACCCACGGAAGCGCCTCGTGCACCCCAATCCCCCTTTGATAGAATCCTGGTGCCCCTGGCCAACCCCCAGACCCAGGAGCATCTGCTCACATTGGCAAGTCTGCTGAGCCAAAGTGTCGAGGGGACTTTGTTGCCTCTGCACGTGGTCCAAGAGATCGGCGGGCGGATCGTAGGGCTGGAACACCAACGCCGATTGTTGAACGAGGTGCCTGAAATCCTGAAAGACCCCAACATCAAGATCGATCCTGTGCGTCGCGTGAGTCAGTCTACTGCCCAGGGCATTCTGTACGCCGCTGTGGAGACAGAAGCATCCCTCATCGTCATGGGCTGGCGGGGCAAACCGACTCTACGACAGAGTATCCTCGGCACGGTGCTGGATGAGGTGGTCTGGCAAGCCACAGTGCCGGTGGTGGTCGGGCGGATCATCACCCCCATCAATGCTGCGCAGCGGGTGGTACTGGTTGTTCCGCCCAACAGCTTTAGCCTGGGGCTGGAAGGCCAGACATTAAAGATGGTCGCGGCCATGGCCCGAGCGATTAACGTGCCCTTGCTTGTCCTGGCTGCAGGACGCTACGTGCAGCCGCTGCAAGAGGCCGTGGAGAGGCTGGGGACAGAGCTGCCATCCCAGATCGTTCGTCTCAAAGGCGATGTAGTCCATGCAGTAGCCAGCAAGGTCAATCCGCACGATCTGGTCATCGTCACGAGCGTCGGCGCACAGTCGCGTTTTCGCTCCAGTCTGGGCCACATTCCGGAGCGACTGGCCGAGGCGATCTCTGGCTCGATGGTCGTCGTCCACTACCCCCAGTGACGAATTCAGACGCTGCCCTGGTCTCCCTTCTGCCCGTAGGGCAAACGCCGGAAAAGCGACGGTCACGCATCTAGCAGCAACCCGGCGGCTATGATATGATCCAGGCGTTGCGCCGACCATGAACAGCCCCTTGCCACGGCAAGGGGTTTGTCTTGCGGCGAACGATCCTGACGCGGAGGGAGGAGACCCAACATGGCCTGGTTGACGATGCTCTTGCTGCTGCCGTTGCTGATCTGGCTGGCCTCGATCCTGCTCCACGCCTGGCGCGCGCGAAACATCGATCGCCACTGGCAAAACGCGCTTCAGGAGGAAAAGCAGCGACACCCCTTCTGAAAGCGCTATAGAATTTGCCCACACCGGGCGTCGGTGCTACAATAAAGATAATGAGAATAATAAAATTCTAACCAAAGCCTCAAAGACACAAAGAAGAAAAAGAGATCGATGACTTGGTGTCTTGGTGGTGAAATGAGCTGACTCGATTAGTTCCGGCTGGGCCGGGTTAGGAGAAAAGAAACCATGAACAAAGATTGGAGCGCGCTGAAACGCATCGTGGCAGGGCTGGCGGTTTTATGCGCGGTGAGCGCCTGCACCGTCATCACCCCCACGCCGACACAGGTGGTCGCCCCCACCGATACGCCCAAGCCCGCTGCCACCGTCACCCCCGCGCCAACAGCCACCGCCACGCCGGCGCCGCCGGCGGTGGACGCGCTCGAGGCCGCCATCGAGGCCGGACTGATGCCCACACCCACGCCCGATGCCTCCGGCTGGGCGCCATCGAGCATCAGCCAGGTGGTCGTGCTGCCGCTGCAGTCGCCTGCCGGGCAGACGCCGCTGTGGGCGGTGGCCTCGAACGGCGGGCGCTACTTTGAGGCCGACCAGTACCACTTTGTGGCCATCTATGCCCACCAAAACGGCGACTGGCAGGAACTGGCCCGTCACGAGTTTGTGCCCAATTTTGAAGCAGAGCCGATGGATCCCGGCGCCGACTATTTCTTCGATAACTCGCTGGCGCAGGTCTTTATCGGCCCCGACCGTATCTGGCTGCAGGTGGATGGCGGCGCGGGCGCTCACGGCGGCACCTATCACCTGCTCAGCTTTGACGGCCAGACGCTCAAGGTCGAGCTGGCCAACTTTACCCCCAGCCCCGGCATGGTCAGCGCCGCCGACCTGGACGGCGACGGCGTGCAAGAGGTGCTGTTCGACGCCTCCGATCCGTACGTCTTTTGTTACGCCTGCGGCGTGCGCAAAATCGCCTACCAGGTGTTCGCCTGGGACAGCGCCAACGAGCATATGGCCGAAGTGACCTTGCAGCCGCTCTTGATGGGCCAGCCGCAGCCGCTGCGCGACGCCGTCAACCCGGCCGTCGAGCTGGCCCAGGCCGGGCTGTGGCAAGACGCCGCCGCCCAGATCGAGCCGCTGCAAGATTTGCTGGCAGAATACCCGGACGTCGATACCCAGACGGCGACCTGGGATCGCCTGCTCATCGAGCTGCACGCCGAGGCGATGGCCGCCGAGGTCGCCGACAGCGCCTATCCGCTGCTGGCTAATCTCTTTTACGGCGATTATACCGCCGCCCTGGACCTGATGCGCCCCTACAGCCCGGCGCAGCTCTTTAGCCCCGATTCGCCGCTCATCGTGGGCACGGTGGCCGATGGCTGGTTGGAGGCGCTGAATGATTGGATTGCCCGTAGCACGACCCAGGCGCTGGCGCTCGAGCCGGATCTGGCCGCCGCCTATTTCCTGCGCGGTTGGGCGGCCTACCTGCTCGATCCTTACGACGCCCAGGCGTTGGCCGACGTCGAAAAGGCGGTCGAGCTTGCGCCCGGCGATCCGCTGTTCAGCCAGATCGAGATCAAAGACCTGCAGGACAAAAGCCTGACCGAGGCCGAGCTGGAATGGCTGGCCACGGGTTATGCCGTCGAGGTGCGCAAATTCGAAAAAGCCGATGTCACCTATCGCGCCTCGTTCTACACCCACCGCGATTGGTTTGCCAACCCCAATTACCTGATCATCGCCCGGATCGAGGCCGGGCAGACGACGGTGGTCTACCAGATGCAAGAGACGCGCCGTTTCCTGCTCGATAGCTATGGCCCCCAGGGGCCGCGCACCCTGGGCTGGCTGGACATGAACGCCGACGGTCTGATGGAGTTGCCCTACATCGTCGATCAGGGGGGCAACTGCTGGGGCTGCTCGCAGATGCAGGTGCTGCAATTGCAGGCCGACGACAGCGTGGTGAGCCTGACCGACGCCGTGCCGGAGCAAGACCGGCTGGGTGAATCGTTGGTCCTGGGCACGGTGATGGACATGGATGGCGACGGCGTGGAGGAATGGCTGGTTTACGATGTGAGTTTCGAGTTTGCCTTTGGCCTGTGCCACGCCTGCTCGCCCATCGCCCACCGCGTCTATGCCTGGGATGGGACGGTCTATCGCGAGGCCTCGACCCAATTCCCTGATTACTACCAGGGCCAGATCGACAACCTGACAGCCGAGGTAGAGGCGATGCGGCAGAGTCAGGAGCCGTGGAGCGGCTACGAGCTGGGGCCGATGGTCTCGCTGCTGCTGACCTACCAGAACGCCGGCCGGGGCGAGGAGGGGCTGGCTCTCTTTGAGGAGTACTCGGAACCGGCCCAGTATGGCGACCGGCTCACCGAGGAGCAGTTGCAGTCGTTGAACGAAGCGCGAGAGTATTTCCTGACACAGTAGAACGATGGACGATAGAGCAGGGGCGCGATTGAGAAATCGCGCCCCTGTTTGTTTTATAGACCCAGTTCATCCACAACCTGGTGCAACGCGGCCTCTGTCGGCGCGATGACGCGCGGGCCGCCGGCGGCCTGGATGGCGCTGCCCACGTCCTTGAGGCCGCTGCCGGTGACGAGCACCACCATCCGCTCGGCTGGATCGATGCGCCCCTGCCGCTGCATCTTGAGCAGCCCGGCCAGCGGCGCGCTGCCCGCCGGCTCGCCAAAGACGCCGGTCGTCTCGCCCAGCAGCCGCATGGCCGCCAGAATTTCCTCGTCCGAGACGGCCACGAATTCACCTCCCGTGTCACGCACCGCCCGCAGGGCCTTGATCCGGTCGCGCGGCACCTCAGAGGCGATGCTGTCGGCCAGAGTGGTCGGCGGCACGGGACGGATGTCCTCGCTGCCGCGCTGCCAGGCCTCCACCAGCACCGACGACCCCTCGGCCTGCACGCCCACCAGTTTGGGCAGCCGCTCGATCAGGCCCAGGGCCAGCAGATCGCGCAGCCCCTTGCCCAGCCCGCCGATGATACAACCATCACCCACCGAGACGAAAATACGATCCGGCGCCTGCCACTCCAGTTGTTCGCACACCTCCAGCGCCGCCGTCTTTTTGCCCTCGGAGAGATAGGGGTTGTAGGCCGTGTTGCGGCTGTACCAGCCGTACTGGCGCGTGGCCGCCAGCGAGAGATCGAAGGCCTGGTCGTAACTGCCCTGCACGGCGATGACGGTGGCGCCAAAGACCAGCAGTTGGGCGATCTTGGCCTGGGGCGCGCTGGCGGGCACAAAAATTACGTTCTTGATGCCCACGCTGGCCGACAGGCAGGCCAGCGAGGCGGCGGCGTTGCCCGTGCTGGCGGCGACGATCCGATCGCGGCCCAGCTCCAACGCCTTGACGATGCCCACCGCGCTGGCCCGGTCTTTGAACGAGGCGCTGGGGTTGCGGCCATCGTCTTTGACCCACAGGTGCGGCAGGCCCAGCCGCTGGCGCAGCCGCACGGCGGGGTAGAGCGGCGTCCAGCCCACCGGCAGCGGCGGCGCGGGGCTGTCGGGCTGCACCGGCAGCAACGGCTTGTAGCGCCAGATGGAGCGCTCGTCGCTGGCGGCCAGGCTCTGCCGCGTCAGGCGGCGGCGGATGAGATCGTAATCGTACACCACATCGAGGATGCCCTGGTCGCCGTGGTGCGGGCAGACGTACAGCACCTCGTTGGGGGTATACTCTGCGCCGCACAGCACACACTTGAGGCTGCGCACGTGATCCATGTTGCCTCCCCCGGGCAAGGGCACGGCGTGCCGCGTCCCTGCCATCACGGCACAATCCATGTGCCGGTTTCGCCGGCCAGGGCGCGCTCGATGTTTTCCGGGTTGGTGATGAGCGCCGCCTGGCCGCCCGATTCCAGGAACCAGATGATGGCCTGGATTTTGGGGGCCATGCTGCCCGGCGCAAAGTGGCCTTCCTTGATGTATTTTTTGGCCTCGGCCACCGTCATGCGATCGATATCGACCTGATCCGGTTTGCCAAAGTTGAGGCTCACCTTTTCCACGGCGGTGGAGATGAGGAACAGATCGGCGCCAATGCCCTGGGCCAGCAACGACGAGGCATAGTCCTTGTCGATGACCGCCGCCGTGCCCACCAGGTTGCCGTCCTGATCTTCCACCACCGGGATGCCGCCGCCGCCGACGGTGATGACCACAAAGCCGGCATCCAGCAGCTCTTTGACCGCGTCCTGCTCCACGACGCATTGCGGAAGCGGCGAGGCCACCACCCGCCGCCAGCCGCGCCCGGCATCCTCCACCACATCCCAGCCTTCGTTCTCGGCGCGGCGTTGCGCTTCTTCGCCGTCCATAAAAGAGCCGATGGGTTTGCTCGGGTTCTGAAAGGCCGGGTCGTTTTTGTCCACCAACACCTGGGTGACGACCGTCGTGGCCTGTTTTTGAATGCCTCGCCGGCGGAATTCGTTGTACAGGTTCTGTTGCAGCATGTAGCCGATAGCGCCCTGCGTATCGGCGCCGCAGAAATCCAGCGGCACCTCGTGCAGCTCGTGGCGCGCCAGCTCCGAACGGCGCAGGATGAAACCCACCTGCGGGCCGTTGCCATGGCCGATGGCCACGTTCCAGCCCTGTTCGATCATACCGGCGATGTGGGTACACGTTTCACGCGCCGCCTCGTACTGATCCGGCACAGTCTGGTGCGTTTTGTCTTTGATGAGCGAGTTGCCGCCGATAGCCACCACGGCCAGTTTTCCGTTTTTTTTCATCGATTTTCTCCTCGTATAATATGTTCGTGGTCAGGCACGTAACGGCGTGGAGCGCCGTAAGGCCACTCCGCTCCGCTGCGTGGCTCACTACGAACCTCCTTCAGGACGTTTGGGTTTTGTCGCAGCAGAGGTTGTCAAGAGATCGTTCCAGGCTGTGTCTGGAGCCGGGCAGGCCGGCTGGCCTATGGATAGGTCGCCAGCGTGGTGATGAGTTGTTCGAAAAAGCGCTCCACCTCCAGGGTCAGGCCTACTTCGGTATTGGGCGGCAGACGGCGGTTGATGTCGTCGTCCACGTCCACGCCAGGGCGACGGTCGCACACCGTCATGCCGCGGGTGTGCTCGCCCTTGAGCTCCACCACGACATGCATCGTTTTGGATTGGATCAGCGTCGGATCGATGAGCCAGGCCACGGAAACGACATCGTGCAGCGAGGCGCTATCCAGATGGTGCAAAAGCTCGAGCCGTCCGGCGTAAAAATCGAGCCAGGCCGCCGCCACCTGGCCGGTGCGGTTGCCCAACGCGCGCATACGCTCGCGCCGCTCGGCTGTGGCCGCTGCCTGCCGGGTGATGTCCAGCCCGGCCATTTTGATGGGCACGCCGCTGCTGAACACAATGTGAGCCGCTTCGGGATCGTGATAGATGTTGGCCTCGGCGCTGGCGGTGATGTTACCGCCGGCCGCGCTGCCGCCCATCAGGCTGATCTCGGGGATTCGCCCGGCGATGTCCGGCGCGCGGCGCAGGGCCGTGGCGACGTTGGTCAGCGGGCCGGTGGGCACCAGGGTCACGCCCTCGTGGGCGCGCACGGTTTCGATGATGAACGTGACGGCGTCGCGCGCGTCCAGGGGCGTGGTCGGCTCCGGCAGGTCGACGCCATCAAGGGCCGATTCACCGTGGATCATGGCCCCGGTGTGCAGCTCGTTGATCAGCGGCGCGGCCATTCCCCTGGCCACCGGGATGTGGGTCAGTCCGGCGACCTCCAGGATTTTGAGGGTGTTGACCGTCGTTTTTTCTACGGTGCCGTTGCCGTGGACGGTGGTGATGCCCAGCACCTCCAGGTGGCGGGCGGCCAGCAGGATGGCCAGGGCGTCGTCGTGGCCGGGGTCCATATCCAGAATGACCTTGCGTGTCATGGTTCGCTCCTATTTTTTTCACTACCGGACATCTTGCACCAGGAGGCGGTCCGAGTCAACGGATTTAGCGGATAGAGCGGATATTGTCTGGAAAATCCGTTCAATCCGTTGACTTTTCTCGTGCTCAGGCATGAAATTCGTGACAATATGAAAAAGTGTCTGGTAGCAAACTATTTTTTTACAGGTAACAACTCGGCACGTCGTTATTCTTTACCGCTGAGACGCCGAGTGCGCCGAGTTCTTTTTTGTTATCGCCAGGGAGAGACCATTCTCTGCGGCCCAACGACTGGCTCAATGGTCTCTGCGTCTCTGCGGTGAGTCTTTACTTCTACGGATAGGTGGCCAGGGTATCGAGGAACAGCTCGAAAAAGCGTTCGGTGTCCAGTTTCAGGCCCACCAGCGCGTTGGAAGGCGGCCGGCCCTCCGGCGGTGGGCCGATGCGCCGCCCAGGACGCCCATCGCAGACGGTCATGCCGCGGGTGAGGGCGCCGGTCAGCTCGACCGCCACATACATCTCTTGCGCTTCTATCAGGCTCGGATCGATGAGCCAGGCCACTGCCACGGCATCGTGCTGGGTGGCGCCGGGCCGGTTGGATAGCTCTTTGAGCCGGGCGGCGTAAAAATCCATCAAACTCGCTGCAACAGCGCCGGTGCGGTTGCCCATCGCTCGCATGCGTTGCACGTGCGCCGGCAGGGCATCGGACTGTTCGGTGATGTTGACTCCGGCCATTTTGATGGGCGCCCCGCTGCTGAACACAATGTGAGCCGCTTCGGGATCACAATAGATGTTGAACTCGGCGGTGGCGGTGATGTTGCCCTGGTTCAGGCCGCCGCCCATCAGGCTGATCTCGGCGATGCGCGCCGCGATGTCTGGCGCCTGGCGCAAGGCCGCGGCGATATTGGTCAGCGGGCCCACCGGCACCAGGGTCACGGCCTCGTGGGCGCGCACGGTATCGACGATAAACTCGACGGCGTGGCGCGGATCGAGGGGCGTGGTGGGTTCGGGCAGGTCGTAGCCATCCAACCCGGATGGGCCGTGAACCTGGGGCGCGTGGCGCGATTTTTCTACCAGCGGCAGCGATGAGCCTTTGGCCACCGGGATGTGGGTCAGACCGGCCAGTTCCAGCACTTTGAGAGTGTTTTTTGTCGTTTTCTCCAGCGGTGCATTGCCGGCCACGGTGGTGATGCCCAACACGTCCAGGTGGCGGGCGGCCAGCAGGATGGCCATGGCGTCGTCGTGACCGGTATCGACGTCGAGGATAACTTGGCGCATGTTTCGCTCCTATCTTGGCGCGCGCCGCCAGGCGATATCGGTCAGCCCCTGGGCCAGGCCTTCCAGATCGAATTCGGTGTTGGCCGCGCGCAGGGTTTGCCACAGATCGGCAGGCACAGCTTTGAAGCCTTTGAGCGCGCCGGCCAGCGCGCCGCTCATGGCGGCGATGGTATCGGTATCGCTGCCGATGTTGGCTCCGCCCACGCAGCTCTCCAGCGGGTCGCCGCCGGCAAAGACGAACAGTCCGATGGCCGTGGGGGCCGAATCGGCCATGAGCACGCCGTTGCCGAGATAGCCCTCCAGCAGGGTCAGCGCCTCCTCCATCGAGCGCGCCTTGAGCGCCAGCTCGATGGCCAGTTCTACCCGCAGCGGGATGCTCGGCCCGGGCACCCAGCGGGCGTGTTCTTTGCCCAGTTCCTCGCCCCGACGCGCGCCCTTCAGGCAGGCGCGGGCCACGGAAAAGACGTCGGCCTCGGGGCGCAGGGCCTCGGCCACACCGGCGGCGACGGCGCACGCGCCGGCCACGGCGATGTGGGTATCGTGGGTGGGCAGGCAGGTGATCAGAGCCGTCTGGCATGCGCCTTCGATATCGCCGGGATGGATCAATCCGGCAGGGGCGATGCGCATGGCGGCGCCGTTGCTGACGCCAAAGCTGTTCAGCTTGCGGGTAGATTTTCCCACGGCGGCGATGTGGGCCGTGTCCTGGCCTGCTTCCCAGGCCTGCACCATGAGGCGCGTCGTGGGGCCCATGTTCACCCGGTGCGGCGATTCGTTGGCCCAGCGCAGCAGGCTCTGTTTCCAGATGTCTGGCGTGATGCTCCCATCGGTTTCGATGAGCGTCTGGGCCAGGTAATAGGCCTGGCTGGTGTCGTCGGTGACCTGACCAAGCTCGTTGTCCGCCGAAAAGGTGTCGATGGGTGGTTTTTTCAGCGTTCGCAGCAGGCCGCCGTGGGCCGCGATGATTTCGCCGGTGCGCCACTGTTCGGTGGCCGCGCCCATGGCATCACCCAGGCCCGAGGTCACCAGGCTACCGAGGATACGGTCGTAGAGAAATTCGCGTGTCACTTGCACATTAACCTCCTCGTATAATATGTTCGTGGTCAGGCACGTAACAGAGTGGAGTGCCGTAAGACGCCACTCCGCTCCGCTGCGTGGCTCACTACGAACCTTCTGTGATGCGGTCAAAGTAAAGTTGCAGGAATCGGGCCGCGTCCACTCCCAGGCAGACGTTGACGTTAGGCTCTTGGGGCGGGTCCTGGCGCACATCGGCCACCGTGCGGCCGGCGTTAGGCCCGTGGGTGGTATCGATCTCTACCGGCAGCAGCCGCGTTTCAAAGAGCGTCGGATCGATGGCATAGGCCACCGCCGAGGAATCGTGGACGAAAAAGCCTCTGATGCCATAACGCCGCAAATAGTTTCGGCTGTAGAATTCCGTGATGGCGATGATGAAATCGGTCAGCGGCGTGCTGGCCGCTGCCAGCCGGGCCAGATAATCCTGCTTCATCTGGATTTGTGTGGTCACATCCAGGCCGACCATGGTCAGCGGCCAGCCGGCGGAAAAGACGATGCTGGCTGCTTCGGGATCGTTGTGAATGTTGGCCTCGGCGGCGGCGCTGGCGTTGCCGCCCACGGTGGCCGCCCCGCCCATGATGACCACCTCGCGCACGGCGTTCACGATACGCGGCTCCAGCCGGACGGCCAGGGCCAGGTTGGCCAGCGGGCCAACGGCCACCAGGCCGATCTCGCCCGGCGCGGCCATGACCTTTTCGACGATGAATTGGGCGGCGGGCGCGCTGACCGGTTTTGTTTTGGGCGGCGGCATGTCGACGTTGCCCAGGCCGTTTTCGCCGTGAACGGTGGAGCCCTTGCCGCGATAGGGCCGCAGCAGCGGGCGGTGCGCGCCGCGGGCCACGGGCACGTCGGGCCGACCGCCGAGCTCCAGCACGGCCAGAGCGTTGCGGGTGCAGTTGTCGACGCTCGAGTTGCCGAAAACGGCGGTTACTCCCTCCAGTTGCAGCTCTGGCGAGCGCAGGATCAGCAGCAGCGCCATGGCGTCGTCGACGCCGGTATCGGTGTCAAAGATGATGCGTTTGGGCATCGGGTCCTCCTGCCGCAGAATAGGGGCGAGTCATCGACTCGCCCCTGCTATGATGGCTTTTTCCGGTTGTGTTCCAATTGCTGCCCGATGGGGTTTCATCGAGCCAGCAGGGTTTCACGGTAAAGCTGTTTGACAGCCTGAGCATCCACCGCCACGGCCACGTGAACGTTGGCCGGTTTCTGGGGCCGATCGGGGGCGATGACCATCGTTCTCGGATCGACCACGGTCATGCCGCGGGTTTCGGCGCCGTGCAACTCTACGGCCAGGTGCAGGTGACGGGTGGTGAGGCTCTGCGGCTGGATGGCCGCCGCCACCGCGCCGGCATCACCGATCCAGGCTTCATCCACGCCAAAGGTGTCCAGTTCGAACAGCATCAATCGACCGGCGAACTAGGCCCAGGGATTGGCCGAAGCCAAAAAGTCCTGGGCTTCCTGGCGACTGAACCCCACCTGGACGAACACATCCCAGCCGTACATGACGATCGGCAGCCCGCTGGTAAAGACAATGTGGGCCGCTTCGGGGTCGTAATAGATGTTGGCCTCGGCCCAGGGGCTGGCGTTGCCGCCGGCAAAGGCCGAGCCGCCCATGAGCACGATCTGCGCGATCTTGAGGCCGATGCGCGGCTCCAGGCGCAGCGCGGCGCCGATGTTGGTCAGCGGCGCCAGAGGGATGAGGGTGATCGGCTCTGGGGCGGCCAGCAGCGTCTGGATCAAAAAATCGACGGCGTGTTGTGAGACGGTCTGCCGTTTCGAGGGTGGGGGGTTCAGGTTGCCCAGGCCGTCTGAGCCGTGGATCTGGGGCACGTAATGGGTGGGTTCCACCAACGGCTGGGACATGCCTCTGGCCACCGGAATATCGGGCGCGCGCGCGATGTCCAGCACCTTGAGGGTGTTGGCGGTGACCTGCTCCACGTCGATGTTGCCGGCCACGGTGGTGATGCCCACCACTTTCAGCGCCGGTGAGCGCAGGGCCAACAGCAGGGCATGGGCGTCGTCGACGCCGGTGTCGACATCGAGGAGTACCGGACGGCTGGGCATGTCAACCTTTCAGACCGGTGGTGGCCACACCCTGGACGTAGTAACGTTGCATGGCCAGGAAAAGGATGATGACCGGCACAGAAGCCAGCGAGCAGCCGGCAAAGGTCCGTCCCCAAAAGATCTGAGTTTGGGTGGTCTGAGACTGAATGGCCACCTGGATGACGTACAGGTCTTTTTTGGAAATGGCGATCAGCGGCCAGAAAAAGAGGTTCCAGATGAATTGAAACTCGAGCAGGGCGTTGGTGATGAGGCCGGGCAGCGAGTTGGGCACGATGATGCGCCACAGGATGCCCCAATAACCCGAGCCGTCGATGATGGCCGCCTCGTCCAGCTCTTTGGGTATCTCGGCGAAAAACTGTATCAGAGAAAAGATAACAAAGGGACTGGCATACCAGGGGATCATCAATCCGATGAGGGAGTCGGTCAGGCCCAGTTTTTTGACCACCAGGTAGAGAGGCACGATAGTTGCCTGCCAGGGCACCAGCATGGTGGCGATGACAAAGACCAGGAGCACATTCTTGGCCGGAAAGTCGAGCCGGGCGAAAAAATAGGCCCCCAGCGTGTTAAAGAACAACGAACTGGTCACTACCCCAGAAGCAACGATGGCGCTGTTGAGCAGGTAACGGCCGAACTGCAGGCCGGCTTCCTGGCCTATTTTATTCAGGCCCAGGACGGTCAGGTAGCTGTCCAGACTCCATTTGACCGGGACGAAGGTCTTTAACGTCAGGGGATAAAGGAATTGGAATATCTCTGACTCTTCGCGCAAACTGCCCAGGATCATCCAGGCAAAGGGGATGACAAAAATGAGCACCAGAATGGCAAAAAAGAGAAACCTGGCAATGCCTGGCAACGCCCGCCACAAGAGCCGCATTCGCCCTGAGGCGGGTTGAGAGCCAGTGCGAGAAGTGACTGCCGACAAAAATGACATCGAACCACCCTCCTCCAGCCGTCCTAATACTCAACTTCCGAGCGCAAGAGGCGCATTTCTACCAGGCTGATGCCCAAAATGATGAACAGCAGAATCACGGAAAGCGCGCTGGCATAGTCCATACGCTGCATGCGAAAGCCGTTTTTGTAAATGTAAAAGACGATCACCTCGGTGCTGTGCAGCGGCCCGCCGGCGGGTTGCACCATGGCGTAGACCGGTTCGAAAACCTGGAAAGTAAAAATCGTCTGGGTAACTACCACAAAGAGGATCACCCGCCGCAACAACGGCACGGTGATGCGCCGGAACACCTGCCAGCGGTTGGCCCCATCGACCAATGCCGCCTCGTAGAATTCGGTGGGAATGCCCTTGAGGCCGGCCATCAGGATGAGCGTCGTGAAACCCACATCTTTCCAGATGTGCATGGCAGCAATGGACGGCAAGGCCCGTTTGGCATCGGAGAGAAAGGCCACCCGCTGGAAGCCCAGCGAGGCGATGATGCTGTTGATGAGGCCCTGCTGCACGTGGTACATCATGCTCCACAAAATGGCCACTACGATGATAGAGGTGACCACCGGCGTAAAGATGGCCGAGCGCACCACGCCCATGCCCAACACCTCGCGCTGCACCATGACGGCCAGGAACAGCGACAGAAGGATCTGGATGGGCACTTTCATGATCACATACTTGACCGTGACCCACATTGAGTTCCAAAAGTACTTGTCGCCGCTTTCCACCAGGAAAAAATAGGCCTGTCGCCAGATGATCAAGGTCATTGCCGCCAGCCCCACGGCCAGCGTCCAACGAGCGACCCTGCCGGCCTGGCTCCGCCGCAATACCGGCCACCGTAAAACGAGATAAATGAGCAGGCTGGGAATGAGGCCCAACAACACCTGGGGATAAAAGCCAGCATCACCGATGGCGTCGATGTAGTGCTGCAAGCCGACCAAGTCGCCATAACCGCCCAGCAGGCTGTATTCCCACAGGCTGGTCCACATGGCCGAGACGATGGGGTAATAACGAAAAATACAAAAGTTGATCAGCGCCGGCAAGATGAACAGAAAAGCCACCAAATAGTTCCGATTCCGGCGAGACCAGACTCTTTTCCCAAAAGAAGGGGTGGGTGAAGTGGTTACAGAAGCCACATCTGCCCTCCAATCAACCGTGGATTCGGGTAGCAAGAAAGGTCAGGCCGGATGGCCCGGCCTGACCTTCAGGCGTACAGAATTACTTGTTCCAGCCTTCGTACTTTTTGACCGCTTCCTCGATGCGTGTAGCGCCCTCGTGCATCAGGTCCGCCACATCGCCGCCCAGGGCGGCGTCGCCAAAGACCTCAGCGGCCACCTGCTGGTACTCGGTGTAACCCGGCGTCTGGATGCGCGGGATGCCAAACTCGAGCAGGCCGTCCCGGAACAACTGCTGCGGATATTCGTTATACTCGGGCAGCTCGTTGAGCAACCCCAGGTGAGCCGGCAACTGGCGCACGTGATTGTAATAGATGGTGGAGCCTTCTTTGCCGGCGGCAAACTTGATAAAAGCCAACGCGGCCTCGAACTTTTCCTCCGGGATGTTGGCCGAGATGCCCCAGTGCCAGGAGCCGGTGTGGCAAAGCTGCGTCTTGAAGTAGGGGATGCCCGTCACACCGTAGCGAAAGCTACCATCCGGATACAGGCGATTGATCTCGCCGATGCGGTTATCGGGCGTGACCATAAAGGCGTGCTGTTTGCTGGAGAAGGGCTGGGGCAGCGCCTCGACGGGCGTCACCTTCCAGGTCTGGTGCATGTCCTGGTAGAACTGCATGCCCTCGATGGCCTCGTCGGTATCAAAGTAACCCACAAAGGTGATGCCATCGTCGCCCATGAACTTGTAGGTATTGCTGCCTTTTTCGCCGTTAGAGCGCGGAACGATACCGTGTTCATAGTCGCCCGTCCAGGTGCCCTGACCCCAACGCACGCCCCACACTTCGGGCACACCATCGCCATCCTCGTCGACGGTGGTCTTTTGCCAGGCCTCGAGCGCCTCCTGCATCGTCCAGCTATTTTCCAGCTCTTGCGGCGGGTTGATGCCGGCCT
Organism: Chloroflexota bacterium; assembly: GCA_049324835.1. GTDB lineage: Bacteria > Chloroflexota > Anaerolineae > CAYNKW01 > CAYNKW01 > JBMOMT01. The sequence continues at coordinate 87,994 of JBMOMT010000031.1, forward strand.
CGTCGGTGTAATCTGTGTTGTAGAACATGAGCGAGCAGGACTGCATCATCGGCGGCCCGTAAAAGTGGCCCGCGTAACTGCCTTCCTCGACCGACTGCGGCGCCCACTGCTGCATCTCTTCTGCGGTGAAATAGTCGGTCAGGTCGACCAGCACCTTGTTCCAGGCATAGTGCTTCATGTCTGGGCCGTCGGACTGAAGGATGTCGAAATCGGCGCCCACCGCCACCGAGGTTTCGATCTTGGGGAACAGCTCACGGAACGGAACAACGTCGAGCTCGATGCTGACGTGACTCCATTTGCCGCCGTCGATCTTTTGGAAAGCTTCCATCTGCTCGATGTAGGCGTTCTGCTGGTCATCGTCCTGCATGGCGACCAGCTTGAGCACGATGGGCTCTTTTTCCGAAGGCACTTCTGCCTTGGTTGGTACTTCGGTGGCTTTTTCGGCGACCTCGGTAGGGGTTGGCTCTTCTGTCTTGGCGCAGGCAGCGAGCGCCAGGGCCACCACCAACAAAAGTGTAAGCATAACCGAAAGTTTTTTCATTTCTTGCTCCTCCTCACAGACATAGAGTGGAATACGCTTGCCAGGGAAAATTTCGCATGGTCGCGATGCTCAGTAGACCCCACCTCCTTTCTCTTTTCGTGCGGCAGATCCGCATCGGCGCCGCAACAAGTGGCCAGACAGGGAGAGACAAAACAGATACAACCTGGGCAGGAGAGGGATAATCGGTGTGTGAGCCACATACGGGTTCATTCGGGTGTGGGAAACTCGGACAACTACAACAGATTGGGCAGGATTATAGCATAATGACCCATTCTCGTCAAGAGTTTACGACTCAAAACGGCGTTTTGCTCCGAGAAACCTAACCCCCTGCCCTGAATGTTTGCCAGATTCAGCGTCTGATGGTATAATCCCCCAGGTTTTGCTCGTGGAACACCCTCCTTTGCAGCAAAACCGAAACTCACATCCCCAATAGACAGGCAGCACAAATGCTCATGCATCGATTCAGAGAGGAGTCGGTATCCACATGACCAAGCTTAGCAGGCGCACCTTCCTCAAGCTGGCAGGTACGGGGGTTGCTGCCACCACTTTTTATTCACTCAAGCGTCGATATGGCATCCTCCACGCTTTGGTCCACACCACGCAGGGTCCGGTTCTTCCCGAAGAGACGTTGGTGCCTGGCGTTTGCCGCATGTGTCCCGGCGGATGTGGTCTGGTGGCCCGCGTGGTAGACGGCCGCGTGGTCAAGCTCGATGGCAACCCCATGCACCCCAGCAATCAGGGCACGCTTTGCCCCAAAGGTCAGGCAGGCCTCCAGGCCCTCTACGATCCGGATCGGCTCACCGGCCCCATGCGCCGCGTTGGTGAACGAGGCTCCGGGCATTGGCAGCCTATCGCCTGGGACGAAGCCCTTTCAGAGGTGGCGAATCGGCTCAAAGAGATGCGGGCCGCCGGCCAGCCGGAACGGCTGGTTTTCCTGCACGACGGCAAAGACGGCCCCACCGCCGACCTGGTCGCCCGCTTCTGCCAGGCTTTTGGCACACCCAACAATGTCCGAGCGCCTTTTTACTACCGCGCCGATGGCGCGCCCCTGGCGCGCCTTCTGAGCCAGGGCTGGGCGGAACACGCCGCCTACGACTGGGAGAACACCGATTACGTTCTCTTTTTCGGGGGAGCCTTCCTGGAGGCCTGGCAGCCGCTGCCTCGCTCTCTGGCCGCTTACAGCCGCCTGCGCCGTGGGCGGCCCCGCATGCGGGCCAAGATCGTGCAGGTGGAGAGCCGGGCGTCCGTCACGGCCACCAAAGCCGACGAGTGGCTGGCGATCAACCCGGGCACCGAGGGCGCGCTGGCCCTGAGCATCGCCCACGTCATCGTGCGCGACGATCTGTACGACGCCGAGTTTGTGCGCCAGCACACCTTTGGCTTCGAAGATTGGTCCGCCACCACCGGGGAGCGTCACGAGGGCTTTCGGAGCCTGGTGCTGCGCGATTACGCGCCCAGCACCGTGGCCCAGGTGACGGGCATCCCGGCCGACAAGATCGAGCGCATCGCCCGCGAGTTTGCCACCGCGCGTCCGGCTGTGGCCGCCGGCGACGTGGGCGGCCTGAACGGCAGCCTCTATGCCCAGTGGGCCATCCACTGCCTGAACGCCCTGGTCGGCTCCATCGATGCCAGCGGCGGCGTGCTGCGGCAGCGACGCCCCCCTCTGGCCGAATGGCCTGTTGTTGAACTCGACCAGACGGCGCAGGCCGGTTTGGCCCAGGCGCGCTTCGATGGCGCCGGCGCTCGCTTTCCACTGGCGCAGGACGCGCCCGCTGCCCTGGCGAGTGAGATCGCCGCCGCCGCTCAGCCACCCGAAGCGCTTTTCCTCTATCATGCCAACCCACTCTACGATTTCCCCACCGCCGGCTGGCAAGAGGCTCTGGCGCGAGTGCCTTTTATCGTCAGCTTGGCGCCTTACCTGGATGAGACCAGCACCCACGCCGACTTGTTGCTGCCCGATTGCAGCTTTTTGGAAAAGTGGTTCTACGAGCCGCTGGCGCCCAGCATCGGCGTGCCTGCCGTGGCCCTGGGCCGGCCGATCATTCCGCCACTCTACGACACGCGCAACACCGGCGACGTGCTCATTGCGCTGGCGCAGGCGGTGGGGGGCAACGTGGGGGCGGCCCTGCCGTGGGCCGATTTCGCCTCGGCCATCCAGGATCGCCTGCGAGGGCTTTACAATTCTGGCGTGGGCATGCCCCGGCGCGAGACCTTTGACGAGTTCTGGGCCGAGTTCCAGGCCCGGGGCGTCTGGTATGTGCAGGAATACGAACTGGGCCAGTGGGAGCAGGTGTTGACCACTCCTTCGGGCAGGTTCGAGTTCTATTCGCAGACGTTGGTCCAGGCCGTGGGCACAAGTGACCAGGAATCGGGGCCGCGTTACCAGCCGCCGCGCTTTATCGGTGATGAAGGGCAATACCCCTTGCATCTACTGACCTTCCCGCTGGTGACCACCGGGCAGCGCTGGAGCGCCAACCTGCCCTGGCTGCAAGAGACCTATGGTCTGCACATGCAGATGCGGTGGGAAAACTGGGTCGAACTCAACACGCACACCGCGCACGAGTTGGGCATCGAGGATGGGGCTCTGGTGTGGGTGGAATCGCCGGTGGGCCGCGTGCAATTAAAGGCGCGCCTGTGGGAGGGCATCCATCCGGAAGTGGTGGGCATCCCAGAGGGACAGGGGCACACCGCTGGCGGCCGCTACGCCGAGGGGCACGGTGCAACCCCCAATGCCCTGCTGGCCCCTGAAATCGACGCCCTGAGCGGCGAGCTGGCCCACCGCGCCACGCGGGTTCGGGTCTACAAAGCCTGAGAGTTGGAGAGGGGAGGATAAGGCACATGCCTCGTTGGGGAATGGTGATCGATCTGGATAAATGCACGGCCTGTCAGGCCTGCTCTGTGGCCTGCCTGGTCGAAAACAATATTCCGATTGTCGGGCGGGAGGAATCGCAGCACAACAGGGCCATTTCCTGGCATTATGTACTGCCCATACAAAAAGAGGGAGAGTACCCTCACTTTCGGGTAGAGTTTTTCCCCAGGCCCTGTTTTCATTGCGACGAACCGCCCTGCGTCAAGGTCTGTCCGGTGGGTGCGACTTATGTGGATGAAGAAGGGCTGGTGCTGGTCGATTACGATCGCTGCATCGGCTGCAAGTATTGTGTGGGCAACTGTCCCTACGGCATCCGCTACGTCAACTGGCGTCACTACCACTGGCCTGAACCGATGGAGCAGGCGCTCAACCCTGCGGTGCCCATCCGGCCCGAGGGGGTGATCGAAAAATGCACCTTTTGTCTGCATCGGTTGCAGCGGGCCAAACGCGAAGCGGCGGCCCGGGGGCGTCCGCTCACCGATTCAGAGCTGGTGCTGCTGCCGGCCTGCAACCAGGCCTGCCCGGCCTCGGCGCGTTATTTCGGTGATCTGGACGATCCGGATAGCACCGTCTCCAGGCTGGCCCGCAGCCCCCGCGCCTTTCGTTTGCTGGAGGATCTGGGCACAGAACCCAGGGTGTACTATTTGGCAGAGGAGAAGAGCTGATGGATCACCAGGCGTTTGGCAAACACGCGCCGCTGTTCGCGCCGCTGCTGCGCACCAGCAGGCGCTACTACCTGGCGGTGGTTGTTCTTGGGCTGATCGTCGCCTGGGGGGCGGGAGCCTATATCTACCAGTTCACCGCCGGGCTGGGCGTCACCGGGCTGAGCCTGCCGGTGCCCTGGGGTGTGCATATCATCAATTTCATCTTTTTCATCGCCGTGGGTTTTGGCGGCACACTGACCTCGGCGGTTCTGCGCATCTTTAACGCCGGCTGGCGCACGCCCATCACCCGCGCCGCCGAATTGTTGACCGTCTGTGGGTTGATATTCGGTACACTGAACGTGGTCTTTGCTCTGGCCAAGCCGCAGCGCATTCTCAACCTGGTGTTCTATCCCCACCCACAATCGCCTTTGATCTGGGACGTGGTCGCCATCGGTAGCTACATTCTGCTCAGCCTGGTCTACCTGTATCTGCCCATGATCCCCGACATTGCCACCCTGCGCGATTCCTTTCCCCGGCGCAAGCGGCTGTACGAATTTTTGGCCCTCGGCTGGACCGGCTCTGCCAGTCAGAAAAAGCGGCTAGAGCGACTGATCGATATCCTGACGGTGATGATGCTGCCCACGGCGGTGGCCGTGCACTCGGTGCTGGCCTGGATCTTTGGCATGACCCTGCGTCCAGGGTGGCACAGCACCATCTTTGGCCCCTATTTTATCATGGGCGCGATGTTCAGCGGCATTGGCGCGCTGCTGGTGGTCATGGCCGTCTTGCGGCGCGCGCTGCACCTGGAAAACTATTTAAAGCCCCTCCACTTTAACAACATGGGCATTCTGTTGTTGATCATGTCTTTTGCCTGGCTCTACTTTACCATCGCTGAGTATCTGACCGTGTTCTATGGCAACGAACACGCCGAGATGACGGTCTTGTGGGCCAAGTTCAACGGCGAATTCGCCCCCTACTTTTGGCTCCAGGTGATCACCTGTTTCGTGATTCCCTTTGGCTTGTTGATCTCGCGGCGGACGCGCACCATCACCGGCACGGTCATCGCCGGAGCCAGCGTGGTGATCGGCATGTGGCTGGAGAGGTTCGTCATCATCGTGCCGACGCTGGCTCGACCCTTTTTACCCTACCCGCGCCCTACCTATACACCGAACTGGGTCGAGTGGTCTGTCATGGCCGGCTGTACGGCGGCCATCATTCTCGTTTTTGTGGTGTTTGCCAAGTTCTTTCCCCTCGTTTCGGTGTGGGAACTAGAGGAGCATGAACAGTGACCATGAAACGCTTCCCCATACCCTCTCGCTGGTTGTCGATCGGTCTGCTGGCCTGCGCGCTCCTTTTGCTCTTGGCGCTGACCACCTTCGCCCAACCGCCTATCCCGCACCCGGTGGAGGAGGACGGTACCTCTTTTGAAGATTGTGTGGGCTGCCACCGCGCCGGAGTGGATGGCGCGCCGCTGCTGGCGGCCGATCACGCCCAACACGACAACGGCGATTGCCGCAACTGCCACGCCACCAGCGGCATGGACGCGCCGCCGATCAACCACCCGGTGACCGGCTGGACCGACTGCCGGGGCTGCCACGATCGGATGGCCTATTTCGACGAGAGCATCCCCAGCATTCTGGATTCCGATTACGACCACAGCATCTACTATGGCAACACCTGCCTGAGCTGCCACCCGGTGGCCGAGACCTTTCCGGCCGATCAGACGCCCATCGGCTGCGGGGTGTGCCATCCCAAGAGCCTGCAAGCCACCAACGCCCACAATGGCCCGGAGCGCTGGGTGGAATGTGTGGACTGTCACCAGGGGTGTGAGCATTATCCCCACGACCTGGAAAAAATGCCCACCCGCGATCAAGATTGCCTCGCCTGTCACTACGATCTGGATGGAGCGGTCTTTTCGGACGTGCCGGACGAGCGCTATTTCAGCCTGAACGATCATATCAGCCTGTCTGCGCCTCACACCAGCGTGGACTGTGCCGCCTGCCACCTCAAGATCGCCGACGTGGCGCTCAATCCGGAGAACGGGCGCATCGAAGTGGTGCTGCCCAAACTTCCCGAAGGCGAGGCGCCCGACAGCCCCGAGCTGGCCGAGATCGTGGGCCAGGTAGACTGCACCCGCTGCCACAATTCGGCAGCGCCGGTGAGCGCCCCGGCTGCCGAGCTGCCACCGCGCAGTGTGTTTTGCCTGGCCTGCCACGACGCCACTCTGGTGGCCAGGGATCCCGTTTCCTGGGTGGGTCTGGGCCTGTTTGGGCTGAGCCTGTTGATGGTGGCTTCCATCTGGGTGCAAGGCAGCGTGGGCCAGGGCCGGGTCTCGCTGGCCCGCCGCATCGGGCGCATCCTGCTGGGTGTGCTGGATTTTGTCTTTTCCATCCGTTTGCTCAAGTTCGTGTGGGTCTTGTTCCGGGATGGCCTCTTGCTCCTGCCCGTGCTGCGTAAGAGTTTTTTGCGCTGGCTGACCCACACCCTCATGTTTTGGGGCTTTGGGTTGCGCATGCTGCTGGGGTTGGTAACCTGGCTGCTGGGCTGGCTGGCGCCGCTTCACCCGCTGACCCTGGCCCTGACCGACAAGAACGCGCCGCTCGTCGCCCTGGCCTACGATCTGCTGGCGCTGATGGTCGTCGCCGGGGCGGTGCTGGCCTTTGTGCGCCGCTTTGTCCGGCGCGACGCGCAGCTCATCAGCGGCCGCCAGGACGGCGTTGCCATCGCTTTGTTGGGCAGTATCTTTGTGGTGGGCTTTATCGTCGAGGGAGCGCGCATCGTCGTCACCGATCTGCGGCCCGGTCTGGCGGCCTTTTCCTTCGTGGGTTATCCTCTCTCGCTGCTGCTGGATCTGATCCCCATCTCGTGGCCCCACGTCTATGCCTGGCTCTGGTACGCCCACGCGGCGCTGGTGATCGCCTTTTTCGTCTATTTGCCTTTCAGCAAGTTTTTCCATATACTGATCGGCCCCTTGATGGCCGCAGTCAATGCCGCTCTTCGAGAGCACTAGTTATCGGAGACATTCGATGCCCAAACTGGATCTGTCGCATTTCACGGTCAAACAACTGGTAGAGCTCGATTCGTGCACCCGCTGTGGCGAGTGTGTCACGGCGTGCCCTACTTTTGTCGTCGCCGAAAACGCCGAGATCACACCCCTCAAAAAGATCGAGCGGGTGCGCTCTTTTGCGCGAGGGCAATATGCGCCGCTCATCGGCCGGCTGTTCGGCCACCGTCCGCCCACTGCAGAGACCATCAAAGCCTTTGCCGGCGGCGCCTTTGATTGCACCCTCTGCGCCCGCTGCAACGAGGTCTGCCCGGTGCACATCGACACCCGCGCACTGTGGATCGCCATGCGCCAGCAGTTGGTGGCGCTGGGTGAGTATCCCGCAGCTTTTGATCACCTCCTGGCGACGGTGACGGAATCGCACAACATCTCGGGTGATGCCAACGAGACCCGTCTCAATTGGACGGCCAACATGGCCCCCGTGCCGGAAGGGCTGGACCGCAAAGAGGGCGCCGAGGTCGTCTACTTTATGGGTTGTGTGGCCCCCTTTTACCCCATGGTTTACAGCGTGCCACAGAGCTTTGTCTCACTCATGGCCAGGGCGGGCGTCAATTACACCACCCTGGGCGGCGATGAATACTGCTGCGGCTTTCCGCTCATCATCGCCGGCATGGGGGCCCACGCCCGCGAGATGATCCGCCACAACGTGGAAAAGGTTCGCTCGTTGGGCGCCAAAAAGCTGGTGGCCGCCTGCCCCTCGTGTTATCACACCTGGAAACACGATTACGCCCGAATCCTGGGTGAGCCTTTGGGCTTTGAGGTGCAACACGAGACGGAACTGCTGGCCGGGCTGGTGGCCGATGGCGCGTTCGATCTGAAACCCTTCCAACAGCCGGTGACCTACCACGACCCGTGCGACCTGGGGCGCACCAGCGGCATCTATGACGAGCCGCGCCGGATCATCCAGGCCATTCCGGGCATCACCTTCACCGAGATGGCCGACAACCGCGAGAACTCGCTCTGTTGCGGCGGCGGCGGTGACGTCGAGATGGCCAACGCCGAGACCTCGTACGCCGTGGCCCGCAACCGGATACGCCAGGCCGAAGAGACGGGGGCCAAGTTGATCGTCACCGCCTGCCAGCAGTGTAAACGCACGCTGTTGGGCGCGGCCCGGCGTGAGAAAACCCGCATCCGGACCCTGGACATCAGCGAGTTGTTGTGGGAGTCGGTGCAGTGATTTGCGCCGAGACTCTCTTGAGGCTATAATATCACCGCCGTCCGTTGGGCCCAAGACCGCTGGCCCGATCTCAGCACAAATGTAAGGAGGAACAGAACATGAACATTGACCAGTACAACTTTCCCGATGACCTGCTGTACGACCAGGAACACAACTGGGCCCGTATCGAAGGAAACGTGGCCACCATCGGCATGACCGATTTCGGCCAGAACCTGGCCGGCGAGATCGTCTACGCCGAGGTGCCCCGCGTGGGCCGCGACATCTCGTTCGGTGAGCCGTTCATGTCGCTAGAGTCTGGCAAATGGGTGGGCCGCATCAAGGCCGTCGTCAGTGGCAAAATCGCCGAGGCCAACGAAGAGATCGAATGGGAGGCTTCGGTCATCAACCAGGACCCCTATGGCGAGGGCTGGTTCGCCAAAGTGGAGCTGGCGGGTCAGCCGCAAGGGCTGATGAAAGCGTCGGAGCCCGCCTTTGCCGCCTTTATCGCCGCCGAGCGGGAAAAGTACGGCAAATAACTCTGTCATCTCAATGGATAACGAGTCGCCTGTTGTCGGTCGATGGCTCGCGTCGCGGCTGACAGCGGGCGATTCTTGCTGAATAAACCTGGAGGGCGTCTTCCCGCCAGGTGTTGTTGGCGAAATTCACCGCAAAGGGCGCCAAGAACGCCAAGAATTCATAAAAATCTTTGCGAACTTGTAACTGCTCAGCCTACCCTCCCGCAGGCTATCACGAGGTATATCTATGAAACGCTGCACTCACCAGGATGGCGTTTTCTGGCTCGAAAGTGCCTGAACCTGCGGGAGGGTGAGCAGTTACGCGAACTTGTCCTTTGCGGTTCAAAATGGCCTGGCTGCTTCATCAACACTCACGCGGGAGACTACCAAATCTGCTGAAAGGGAAAAGATCGCTATGAAACTCTACCAACTGGCACACGTCCCCTGGCTGGATTCGCAGCTTTTGTATCATGCGTTGCCCCGTTTGAACATGGAGGGCCTCTTTTTGCTGGCCCCGGCCGAGCCTTACGTCTGCATCGGCTGTCATCAGGACGTCGATCAGGACATCGACCTGGCTTACTGCCGCGCCAACGGCATCCCCGTCTTTCGGCGAGAGGTGGGCGGCGGCGGGGTCTTTTTGGACGGCCACCAGCTTTTCTACCAACTGGTGCTCCATCGAGACAACCCCCTGGCCCGGGGCAGCAAAGAAGATTTTTACCGCCGCCTGCTGGAGCCGGTGGTCCAGACCTACGGCGACCTGGGTGTGCCCGCCCGGTACAAGCCGGTCAACGACATCATCACGCTCGAGGGGCGCAAAATATCGGGCAACGGCGCCGCCGAGATCGCGGATCATCTGATCCTGGTGGGCAACATCATCATCGATTTCGACTACGAGACCATGGTGCGGGTGCTGCGTGTGCCGGACGAAAAATTCCGCGACAAGGTCTACCAGACCATGCGCGAAAACCTCTCCACCCTCAAACGGGAGACGGGCGCAACCCCCACGCTGGAAGCGGTGATGCCGCTGCTGGCGCGCCGCTTCGAAGAGGCGCTGGGCGCACTGGAACCGGCCCCGCTGCCCCAGGCCGTTTACGCAAAAGCCCGCGAGATACAGCCGGCCCTCACGGGCGACGAGTGGTTCTACAAGCGGGGCAAGCGCGTGCCAGACCGCGACGTCAAGATCGCCGCCGGCGTCAACGTGATCCAGCGGCTGCACAAAGCGCCGGGCGGCCTGGTGCGGGCGGTTTTTGGCCTCAAAGACGGGCAGCTCGGCGATGTCTCTCTCTCTGGCGACTTTTTCTTCTACCCGGCCGAGAAATTGCCGGTGTTGGAATTGGCCCTCAAGGGCGCGTCTTTGGACGAGGTGGCGGCCCGCATCGCCGATTTCTACCAGGCCGAAGGCATCGAGGCGCCGGGCCTGACGCCGGCCGATCTGGCGCAGGCTTTTTCCGCGTGAGCCGCAAAACCCCGAGAGGGTGAGAGGAGCGCCGATGGACGTCAATACTGTGCAAGTTGCCTACGTGGGCGATCAGCGCGCCGAGGTGCGATCCGGCGGCCGCACCTTTGTGGTGGATGAACGCACCAAAGCCGGCCAGCCGGATTCCGAGTTCTGCCCGCTGGAGCTGATCGCCACCTCCTTGGGGGCGTGAATGGTGCTCACCATGGCGGCGGTCGCCGCCAGCAAGGGCATCGCGGTGGAAAAGCTGGCGGCCCGCGTCGAGACGGCCATCGACGACAGCGGCCAGGCATGGCAAAGCCGCTTCGACGTCAAAATAGAGCTGGGCAGCGGCCTGGGCAAACGCGAACGGATCATCCTCTTTAACTCGGCGCGTCGGTGCGAGGTGCACAAACTGCTGAGCGGTGAGATCGGCTTTGGTTATGATCTGTGCGACGCCGAATGAGCGTTGCGCCGTGTCGGAAACATCGAGAGGTCTCTGGCGGATTTGCGCAGAGGCCTTTTTTTTCAGAGGTTCGTTTCGAGATTTACGGCGATTTTACCCCACTCTGGTCCGATTTGTGATAAAATGGAATCATAATGTCTTAAACGGCTGCGACCTCGCAGCACATGGATAAAGATCGATGAAGCCTGCTTTTCGTTCTTGGGTATCACCCACTGACAAAGACTCCGAGTTGACGCGCCAGCAGAGCCTGCTGAATCTGACCCTGCTGGGCCTATCGGTGACGGGCCTGCTTTTGGGATCGGCCATGGCCGTTTTGTGGCTGCAAGGGCGGATCGAGTCCCTGCCCGGCATAGTGGTGGGTTGGGTGCTGCAGCCATTTCTTCTGCTGGCCTATTGGCTGGGCCGGCGCGGCCGCGTGCGCCTGGCGTCTCTGGTGACGGTGGGCGGCATCTTTTGTGTGATGGTGGGGGTCAATTATTTTCTGGGTCTGGGTCACGCCATCTGGATCGGCTATGCCGTGGTCACACTGACGGCGGGCATGCTGATCGGCACAGAGGGCGCGCTGGCGTTTGCCCTGCTCAGCATGATCGCCTACCTGGGCGTTGGTGCACTGCAGATCGTAGGCGTCCTCCCCACCTGGCCGCCCGGTGCCAGACTGGTCGTCGATGGCGTTGGGTTGGGATTGGGCCTCATCCTGTTGGTGGGTTTGAACTGGCTTTCCAACCGGCAGACGAACCAGAGCCTGCGCCGTGAGATGGCATTGACGGCTCAATTACGCACTCACCAGGCAGCGTTGGAAGGGCGGGTGGCCGGGCGCACCGCCGAATTGACAGCGGCAAACCAACAACTCAGGCAGGAGATCGAAGAGCGGGAGCGGGCAGAAACGGCCCTCCAAGAGAGCACGGCCAAATACAGGCAATTGGTCGATCATGCGCCGGCCGGCATCTATGAAGTGGATTTTCAGGCCAACCGCTTTACCAGCGTCAACGACATCATGTGCGAGTACACCGGTTACACCCGCGAGGAATTTCTGGCGCTGACTCCTCTCGATCTGCTGACCGAGGAAAGCCAGCAGCGCTTCCTGGAACGAGCCCTCAAGATGCAGGCTGGCGAGCCGGTGCCTGAAACGGTCGAGTATGCCATCAGGACCAAAGACGGACGCGAGTTGTGGGTGATTTTGAACACCCGCCTGACCCGTGACGGCCAAGTGCCTCCAGGCGCCACGGTAGTGGTGCACAATATCACCGAGCGTAAACGGGCTGCCGAGCAGGTGCAACGGTTGCTGGATCAACAGATCGCCATCAACCGCCTGTCGCTGGCGCTGGGTGAGACCCGAGATCTGGCCAGGATTAACCGCATCATCTACGAACACGTGTGTGAGCTGATGGACGCCCACGCGTTCATCGTCTCGTTTTACGAGGGCGAAACCCAGCTCATCCACGCCGCTTACGTCATCTCTGGCGGCGTCGAACGGGACGTGACCGGGTTCCCGCCCATCCCCCTGGAAGCAGAGGGGCACGGCACTCAGAGTCGGGTGATCCGCAGCGGCCAGCCGCTCTATGTGCCTGATTTCCGGCAAGCTATGGCCCGCACCCGGACCGAGCACACCATCGTCGAGAATGGCTCGACCGTCGAGGGCCCGCCGCCCCCGGAGCGAAAAAAAGAATCCACCAATTCGGCGCTGCTGGTGCCCATGAAAGTCGCCGGCAAAACCATCGGCGTCGTGCAGGTGCAGAGCCACCAACTGGATGCCTATTCTCAGGCAGATATGGACCTGCTCTCCGGCCTGGCTAACGTGGCCGCTCTGGCCATCGAGAACACCCGTCTTTTTGAGGCGGCGCGTTACCAGGCCGAGCAACTGGAGACCCTGCAACACTATACCCAAGAGTTGGTCGTCCTGCGTGATCAGGAAGATCTTTTACGTCACATTGTGGAGCTGGCCACAGCGTTGGTCGGCGGGGATTCGGGCGGTCTCTATGTCTACCGGCCGGAAAGGGACGTGCTGGAATGGACGATGGCCGTTGGGGCGCACATGGCGCCCATCGGCATGGTGCTCCATCGAGGCGAAGGGCTTTCCGGCCAGGTTTGGGAAAGCGGCGAGCCACTCGCGGTGAACGATTACCGTCTGTGGGAGGGTCGGGCGGCGGTTTACGAGGGGTATTCCTTTGGCGCTACGGTGGGCGTGCCGGTCCGCTGGGGCGATCAATTCCTCGGTGTGCTCGACGTGCTGGCCGAGCCGCCGCGCACCTTTTCTTCCACAGATGTCAAACTTTTGAACCTGTTTGCCACCCAGGCCGCCATTGCCCTGCAGAACGTGCGCCTCTATGACGGCGAGCGTATCTCGCGCGAGCGGGCCGAGGCGCTGCGCCAGGCGGCGCAGGCCATGGGCGCCAGCCTGGAATTTGAGGCCAGCCTGCGGCTGATCCTCCAGCAGCTCAAGCGGGTCATCACCTTTGATACAGCCTCGCTGCTCATCCTCCAGGAAGATAATTCGCCGGATCTGGTGGTGGGCCTGGGTTACACCGACGAACGGATGACCAGCCGCGAATCGAGACGCCTGTTGGAAAACAGCCCCATCCTGGCGCAAATGTCCCACGATCTCCGGCCCGTGGTCAGCGGCGACGTGCGAGAGCTGGAGGGTTGGATCTGGGTGCCCGGCGCAGAACACGTGCGCTCGTGGATAGGCGTGCCGCTGGCGGCAGAAGGTAAAATGATCGGCGCGCTGATGGCCGATAATACGGCCACCGACTTTTTTACCACCGAGGATGTACAGATCACCCAGGCGCTGGCGCAGCACGCGGCTCAGGTCATCGAAAAGGCGCGGCTATTTGAGGCCCTCCAGCGCCACGCCGAAAGGCTGGAAGAACGGGTGGTCGGGCGCACCCGCGATCTGGCCGCGGCCAACGAACGGCTCAAGGAACTGGATCGGCTCAAGTCCAAGTTTGTCTCGGATGTGTCGCACGAGCTGCGCACACCCATCACCAACATCAAACTGTACTTGCACCTGCTGGCGCGCGACCAGGCCGCCAATTGGCCCAAACACCTCGCCGTGCTCGACGATGAATCGGATCGCCTGGCCCGGCTCATCGAAGATATTTTGAACCTTTCGCGGCTGGATCTGGCCCGCGAAAAGATGGAACGGGTGGCCGTGGACCTGAATCGGGTTGTGGGGCAGGTAGTGCTGGCCCACCGGCCCCGCGCCGAGGCTGCCGGTCTGGAGTTGGGCTTCGAACCCGACGAGGCCCTGCCGCCGGTGTGGGGCGAACCGAATCAACTGGAGCAGGTGGTCACCAACCTGGTGATCAATGCCATCAACTATACCCCGGCCGGTTACGTGCGTCTGCGCACGGGCCTGTCGTGGGACAACAGGCAGGCATGCCTGGAGGTGCAAGACAGCGGCATGGGCATTGAGCCCGAAGACAGGCCCCATCTGTTCGAGCGGTTCTATCGCGGCAAGCGGGTGGGCAGCTCCAACATTCCCGGCACCGGTCTGGGATTGGCCATCGTTCAAGAGATCGTGGATCTGCACCGAGGAAAAATCGACGTGGAGAGCCAGCCCGATCGGGGCAGCACGTTCAAAATCTTTTTGCCGCTGGTTGAGCGTGAGAGAAAAGAGCAAGTATGAACGAAAGAACTGGGAGCACGGTCTATTTCTCGGCGGCAGGATCACACAACACCGCCCGCACGCTCGAAATCGCCCGGCAGCGGGCCGAGGCGCTGGCCGTGCGAACGGTGCTCGTGGCCAGCACCACCGGCGAGACGGGCGTACGCGCCGCCCGCGCCTTTGCCGGCTGGCTCGAGGCTAGCGAGCGGACGCTCGTGATCGTCACTCACTCGACCGGTTTCGCCGCGCCCAACGTACAAGAACTGACTGCCGAAAACCGCGCCGCCATCGAGGCGGCCGGTGGGTTGGTTTTGACCGCCCAACACGCCTTTGGCGGGGTGGGGCGGGCCGTGCGAAAAAAGCTGGGCGCCTATCAGGTAGACGAGATCATGGCCTACACGCTGCGCACCTTTGGCGAGGGTATAAAGGTGTGCGCCGAAATGGCGCTCATGGCCGCCGACGCCGGCCTGGTCTGTGTGGGCCAGCCGACGGCGGCGATTGCAGGCGCCGGGCGCGGCGCCGATACCGCCGTGGTGCTGCGGCCGGCCAACGCGCAGACCTTTTTCGACCTGCGTTTTTTGGAGGTGCTGTGTATGCCCTCACCCTTGGCCTGAACCATGGCGGCCTGCCCCACAGTTTTACGATTCCCGGCTCTTGACCAGCACGTTCCACTTGCCGCGCTGGACGATGTCGTTGTTCTGATTCAGCACCTTGACCTCAAAGACAACCGCCCCACCACCCAGGCGAGCCATCGCCTTGCGCTGGTGCACCTCGGCCTGCACCCGCACCCGATCACCCACGAATACCGGCAGGCTGAACTTCCATTCCAGGTCACGAAAGGCCAGCACCGTATCGCGCAAAAAGCCCAACTGCCAGGCCAGACCAGAGGCCACGGAGAGGATGAACAGGCCGTGGGCCACCGGTCGACCGAACATGTGCGTCTTGGCGAATTCGGCATCGGTGTGCATGGGATTGTCGTCGCCGGAGAGCCGGGCAAAGGCCGAAATATCGGCCTGAGTCACGGTGTACTCGCCCGTGACCATCGTATCGCCGAGTTCAAACTCTTCAAAGTAATGGCCTCGCCTTGCATCTGTATCGCTCACCCCTTTGCTCCTCTCTATCATCGGCCGGGGCTCAATCGGGCCACACATCGGCCGCGATCTCGGTCAGTCCCAGCGCTTCCAGCTTGTGCTTCAGCGGCTTGCCGCTGTCGAGGTCCCAGGCGCGCGCCTGATAATATTCCCGGAACAACAGCGCTTCATCCGGCACAAACCCCTCGGTGCCGCCCTCGGTGTGAGGCTGCCGCAGCAGGCCGGGCAGGCGCTCGCCCGCCCGCGTGTAGCCCAGTTTGATATTCAACGCGCGTTTGAGGTTAAAGATGCGCTCGCCGACCGCCAGCGCGCCTTCGGCGTCCAGATCGCGGCCCGTGGCGGCGTTGAGCAGTTGGATGTAGCCTGTGGCCGGTGCGTTGGAAAAGATACAGGTCACCAGCGCGTTGATCAGGCTGTTCCAGTTCTGGTGCCGCGCCACCTGAACCGCTTTGCCGGCATCCTGGTGCCGTCCGGGTGAGGTGATATCCAGCTCTTCGATGACCCGTCCACTTTCCACCCAGTAATAGTCAGAGTGGTTGTGGCTGCCGCCGATGGGTGAGGTGGCATAGGCCAGCGCCATGCCTGAATAGGCGCGTGGATCGTGCATGGCCGGCTCCATGCCGTTGAAGTGCACCGCCCACTCTGCCGCGCCGAACCGTTCGGCAAAACGCCTGGAGCCTTCGGCCAGCGCGTCGCCCAAGCCCTGACGGTGGGCGATCTGCCGGATCAGATCTGCCACTGTGTCAGCATCACCCCATTGCAGCGACACGCCTCCCGTCTCAGATGGGCCAAGGATCCCCTCCTGAAAGAAATAGTGAGCCAGGGCCAGCGTGTTGCCGGTGCTGAGACTGTCCAGGCCCAGCCGGTCGCACAGGTGACCCAGGTGGGTCACGGCGGCCAGATCGTCGATGAGTAATTGCGAACCGAGCGCGCCCAGCGTCTCGTATTCCGGGCCTTTGATCTCGCCGTTGGTGGCGTATTTACCCTCCGTCACCGTCACCTGGCGGCCACAGGCCACCAGGCAGCCGTAACAACCCTCCACGCCGGTGAGGATGGTCTCGGCCATGATATTGCCGCTGATCTCGGCGGCCTGCCACCACTCGCCCTGGGTAAAGTAGCGCACCGGCAGCGCGCCCAGCAGGTGCAGATAATCCAGATTGCCGCCGGTGCCGGTGGTGCGCAAGATCTGCGAGACCACGTCTTCTTTAAAGATCGTTTTCATCTGGCGCGCGGTGGCGTTGAAGCGGGGTTCATCGGCCACAGGCACGCCACCCGTGCCGCGCACAGCCAGCGCCTTGAGCCGTTTGGCGCCCATCACTGCGCCCAGGCCGGTGCGAGCGGCGGCGCGGGCGTTGTCGAAAAAGATACCGGCATAACGCACCAGGTTTTCCCCCGCCGGCCCGATGCAGCCCACGCGGACGCGCCGGTCGGCCAGCGATTCTTTGATGTGCCTTTGCGTCTCCAAGGTATCCAGTCCCCACAGCTCGTTTGCCGCGTGCAGCTCGGCCTGCCCATCGTGGATGTGCAGCCAGACCGGGGCAGCGGCCTGGCCGGTGATGACGATGCCATCGTAACCGGCGTGGCGCAGTTCCGCGCCAAAAAAGCCGCCCACGTTCGACTCGCCCAGTAACCCGGTCAGCGGGGAGCGTCCCACCAGGGTGTGGCGACCGCAGAGGGGCGCCTGGGTGCCGGTGAGCGGCCCCGGCATGACGATCAGAGGATTATCCGGCCCCAGGGGATCGGTGTCGGCCTGGATCAGGTCGTACAGGTAACGCGTCGCCAGCCCGCTGCCGCCGACGAACCGGGCGGCGTAATCGGCGTCGAGCGGTTCGTCGCGCACCTGGCCGCGAACGAGATCCACCCAAAGTAACCTGCCGTGGTAGCCGTGCATTGTATCTCCTCTCAAAAATCGATCGTCTGGCCCTCGAAAGTGTAGCGGCAGACTTTTTCCAGCTCGAGATCGTTGGGAAAGCGCAGGCCGAGGATCATGGCGCTATCGTTGAGGGCGTTGTCCATCAGCCTGGGCAGTTGCGCTTCGAAATCGCTGGCCGTGATGCCTGCCTCTCGAAGCGAGATGGGCTGGCCGATGCGCCGGGCCAGGTCGCGGATGGCCTGCACCAGGCTGGCTGCGCCCTGGGCCTCGTCATCGGCGGGCAGGCCCAGAGAACGGGCGATCTCGGCGTAGCGGGTGGGTTGATCGCCCCGCGCGGTGAACTCGATGGTATAGGGCAGGAACAGCCCCACCGCCTGTCCGTGGGGCACCGCAAAGAGCGCACCCAGGGCGTGCCCCAGGCCGTGGGCCATGGCAGCCATCGAGTTGCCAAAACCCAGCCCGGCAATGGTGGCCGCGTTGTGCATTTTCTCCCGCGCCTCGGCGTCGTCGGGGCCATGCTCGCAGGCGCGAGGCAAAAAGTCCAGGACGAGCTGGATCGCCTTGAGGCACAGGCCGTCGGTGAAATCGTTGTGCCATTGGGAGGTGTAGCCTTCTACGGCGTGGGTCAGGGCATCCATACCCGTATCGACGGTGATCTGGGCCGGAAGTTGATTCACAAAGGTGGGATCGACGATGGCGAGATCGGGGATGTTTTCCGGGTGGCCCACCGAGATCTTGCGCTGTTCGGTGGTATCGGTCAGCACGATGGGCCAGGTGGTTTCCGCGCCGGTGCCGCTGGTGGTGGGGATGGCGATGAGCCGCGCCTTTTTTCGTAGCCCCAACGTGCCCATCGGCGCCACTTCATCGGGAGCGAGGTCGGGCCGCTCGTATTGGATCCAGATCGATTTGGCGGCGTCGATGGGTGAACCACCACCCAGGCCGACGATCCAATCCGGCCCGTAGGCGTGGGCCGCTTTTGCGCCGCGTGCTACGGTTTGCATAGAGGGGTTGGGTTCGATTTCGGCGAAAACCGCCGTCTCGATACCGGCCTCGGCCAGTTTGGCCTGCACTTTTTTTACATATCCCAGGGCGGCCATGTTGGCATCGGTGACGATGAGCGCCTTGTGGCCCTGAATCTCGGCCAGGTAATCCAGGGCATCCTCACCAAAGACGATCTCGGGGCTGCGAAAGAACCACACGTTGCACCTCCCGGCAAATGGATGAGATATGAGACGAAAAACGTGAAACGTGGATCACGCCTCACGTTTCACGTCTCACGCTTCACGTTTCGTCCTCGTTCACTTTTCTGGCGGGAATTCGGTGGGCACCTGGGTGGCACAGTTGACCAGTTCTTGGGCCGCTTTGACGTAACGCATGATCTTGGCCATGTTGCCTTTGAGTTTGATCTTGCGCGTCATCATGCCCTGGATGGGGTCCAGTTTACGGTCGATGATGGCTTTCCAGTTATAGTCGGGGGCCTCCATACGAAAAGCCGGCGAATAATCGGATTCCTCTGCTACCAGGCAGGCATGGCGGCACTTGCCGTGCCACAGGTCGATGTAATAGATGGCCGTCTCGTCCATCATCTTGTCGGGGGTGGCCACAAAGTAAAAATCCCCCTCCCAGTCAGAAGCCGATTTTTCGTAGGCGTTGCTGTTGTTGATCGCCTGCATAAAGGCCTTGATCCACTCGTCGCTGCCAAACACAAGAGCCATCGGTGACCTCCTTGTCGGTCCAAGCTGGGGAAACGGTTCACAGTGTGGGCATTATAACCGAAAGCCGGGGCAGTGTCAACCTCGCGGCGCGGACAGGGTGCATTTCAGTCTGGGGGCGAGTTTTCATCCTCCCGCAGGTTTTTGGCGCACAAAAGTCGTTTCCTCCCGTTCCGCGACTCTACCTGGGTGCAACTCGCCCCGACTGAACCTGCGGGAGGATAGACTGCGCCGGCGTTCAACCGGCTGATGCTGTACTTGCTTAGGATCCGTAAAAATATAAATTCCCGTGTCACCCTGAGCGAAGCGAAGGGTCTCGTTCTACTCAAACGGGATTCTTCGCGCCCTTACAGGCGCTCAGAATGACAGTGGCGGAAGTTATTCTTT
>JBMOMT010000032.1:0-103817 GCA_049324835.1 Chloroflexota bacterium
TCCGACAGAATGTGGCCCAGCCATCCGGTGATCGTCTTGCCCAGGCTGATCCCTTGCCAGTTGCCGTGGGTCACAAAGTGCGCATTCACCAGTTCGGCCACGCCCATACGATCCATGGAGGCGAGCAGCACTGGAATATCGTCAACCCGTTCAGTGGTTACATCTAGTTTTTCACTCATACCGTGAGTGTAGCCATTTTTAGAATCTCGTCAAAATTTGAGCGAACCGAGAGAGTCAACTTTTTTCTGCAAATCATCGGCGTGGTGGTGTGCTGGCTTTCCGGCTTTTTCGGGCTGTTCAACGCCATGTACACCCTCTACTGGCCGCTGCCGGTCAGTTTCGACCGGGTGCCGGTGTGGGGCAGCGTGGCCTTTGCCGTGGGCGCGGCGGCCATCATGGTCAACATTCTGCTCTTCTCTTACAACCTCTTTAGCACCGTACTCAGCAAGAGCAACCCCCGCGCCTACAGCCTGTGGCAATTCCTGCGAGCCGCCTTTGGTTTTTCGCGGCTGATCAAGTGGCTGGGCAAGGAGGACAAGAACGCGCCCAACCTGGACTACAACGGCCTGCCGGTCTTTTTGGTGGCCGTGGCCCGCGGCTCCATCGACACCGTCATCAACGCCGTGGTGCTGCTCAGCGCCGGCGGGTTGATCCTGGTCTATGGCATCGCCGCCCTGCTCAACCATCCCCTCGACCCCGCCGCGGTAGACCCGCTGCTCTACAAGAACTGGTTCTGGTGGGGCCTGGACATGGTGGCCGATGGCAACGCCCTCATCTACACCGCCGGCGTGTGGTACCTGCTCATCCCGCTGCTGGTGGGCCGGGAGCTGTTCGGGGCCAACGTGGTCAAAACGGTCATCATGGTCGATCTGCTGGTCAGCATGGGCGTCTGGAGCCATCACCTGCTGGGCGATACCTCGCAGCCGATGTGGATGCGCCTGCTTTCCGGGCAGTTTATCACCTGGGGTGAGTTTTTCACCATGGGCCTGACCATTTTCGCCGCGCTGATGACCGTCTGGCTGGCCCGGCCGGTCAAGTTCACGCCGGCCCTCAAATTCGCCCTGGGCTCCATGTTCGGCTTTATGATGGGCGGCGTCGCCGGGCTGATCCAGGCCAACGTGGGGCTGAACATGGTGTTTCACAACACCCGCTGGGTGGTGGCGCTGCACGCCCACACCTTTTTGCTCACCGGCGTGGGCACCATGCTCTTTGCCGTCATCTATGCCCTGCTGCCCATGCTCACCAGCCTGGAGGTCAAGAGTAAACTGCTGGTGAACGTTCACTTTTGGTTCTGGATGGTGGGCAACGTGGTCATGGCCTATTCGATGGGCATGGCCGGCTCCAAGGGCATGGTGCGCCGCACGCTCTACGAGAGCAACCAGTACCAGACCTACGAAATGATCGCCTGGCTCGCCGGGCTGGTGGTGGCGGTCGGATTTCTGGCCTTTCTGATCAACGTCATCCACACCCTGGGGCTCACCAACGTGCTGGGCCTGTTCCTGCCGGAAAAGTGGTTGACCCGGCGCCAACCGGCTGCCGCAGAAGCGTAAACCGCGCCTGTAACAAAACGAGGGAAAAACCACCGGTGGCTTTTCCCTCGTTTGTGTCGCTGGTGATGCCTCACACTGGCGGCGACGCCGCCAGAGCCGCGCTAAAGCCACTCAGCAACAGCACGCCGATGCCCAACGCCATGTTCAGAAACAGCAGCCCGGCGCTCAGCTTTTCCCGGGCGGGCGATTGAGACTGCCGCCGCCCCAGCACCAGACTGCGGTACAGAGCGACCGCCACCATGAGCAGCATCAAGAGGTGCTTGACCGCCAGCACCGCCGAGTAGCGGTTGGCAAAACTGAACAACCCCTGGAAGGCCGCCGTTCGATTGCTCAACAACAAGCCGGTCAGCGCCAGGCCCACGATGCTGCCATAGACCAGCCAGCTCAGCCGCTTTTGGATGGTATCCATCAACTGCTTCATTTGCGGGCCTTTGCCCAGCACTTTTCGGGCAGAGGGCATCACACTCAGGCCCAGGGTGATCAACCCGCCCACCCAGACGGCGGTGAACAGGCTATGCAAAAAGGTGATCAAAGCAAAGACGATCTGTTTGGTCGGCATGGGACTCGCTCCTTGTGTCACTGAAAAAACTCGGTTCTTTTTTCCAGTATACCACCACAACGACGCCCTGTCGCCGACTTTTGTCGGATTTGAGAGACTGTTATCCCTCCAGCATGGCTTTGCCTTCCAGCGCCGGGCGGTCGAGTATCTCGATTCGATGTCGCTCCACCCGGATGAGCCCTTCCTCGGCCAGCTTGCGCAGCACCCGATTCAGCACATCGGGCACGGTGCCGATGCGCGCCGCCATCTCGGCCTGGGTGGCCCAACGGGGCCGGTGGAGGGCTCCCGCATGCCTCTGCTCCAGCAAAAAACGGGCCAACCGGGCTTCCACCGTGCGCAGGGAGAGATCCTCCACCAGTGAGGTGAGATACAGCACGCGGCGGGCCAGGCTCTGCGTCACCACCCGCGCCAGATGCAGGTTTTCCTCCAACAACCGCAGCAAGACCTGCCGCGGAATGACCCAGACCGTCGAAGGCTCCAGGGCCACCACCGTGACCAGGTTGGTCGAATCGGCCAGCACGGTGATCTCGTTGAACGTATCCCCTGGCCCCATAAAACGCACGATCTGCTCCCGCCCGGCGGCCGAGATTTTGACCGACTTGAGCCAGCCCTCTTGCAGCACATAGAGCCCGGTGCAAGGCTCACCCTCGACAAAGACCACTTCATCGGCGGTGTGACGCCGCTGCACCGCCGCCCCGGCAATCGACGCCAGCGTGGCTGCATCCAGCCCGGCAAAATAGGGCACCGTCGATAGCATCTCGATGGCTGCCCCGCGCATTTCCGGATGCCTCATCGTGCTTGCATCCCCCTCTCCGATCAGACTACAAAGATGATAAGCCACAACGCACAGATTGTCAAACTCACCTGGATTCCAACAACTCGATGACCCTATCCAGCAGGGCGCTGCTCTTGCTGCTGCCGCTGCTGCTGCTAACCTCTTCCCCGCTGGCGACGCGGGTGGCCTCGCGGTCTTCTTGGGGCAGGTCGCGGTTGCGCGTGCTCTGCGGCGTGACGTCCGGCTCTGGTGTTTTGACTTCGGTGATGCCCACCTCGATGTAGAATTCTTGCAGGCTGGCGTTGGTCAGGCGCATCGCGGCGATGGCGCCGATCTGTTCCGGCGTCATGGTCTCGATGATCTGGTTCTGCACGGCCTCTGTCTCTTCCTCCGCGGCGGTGCCGCTGGCGGTGAGGGCGGCATAAGCCCGCCACAGCACCAGCAGCTCCCCGGCCTGCTCCGAGGTCACGGCCTGGGCTGTGTCTTGCAGGCGCAGCGTGCCCAGCAAAAGCTGGTTCTTGATCGTCAGCGCGTCGTCATAGGTGTCTGTGAGGGCTGCGGCTGCTGTCTCGCCGGCGGGCGTTGCTGTGGCGGCCGGGGTCGCTTCAGCGCCGGTCTTATCCGCCGGAGCGGGTGTCGCGCCGCCGCAGGCGGCCATGGTCAGGGCCAGCAGGCTCACCAGGAGGGTGAGAGTGAGGGTAAAGAGTTTGTTTTTCATGATTTTTCCTTTTGTTTATTGGGAGTAACTGCTCAGCCTACCCTCCCGCAGGCTGAAATCGGTTATCCTGTGCCACAATTTAGCCGACTGGGCCCGGTAAATCTGCAAAATGTAGCGGCACAAGAAAGCACGGCATGCCCCTACCAGAGCCTGCGGCAGGGTGAGCAGTTACTATTGGGAGGCCTTTTCATCATTCGCGCCACCCTTGCAAAGGTTACACACCTTTGCAAGGGGCAGAATTAGCCGTTGGCCCGTTTTTCCAACAATTCGATCAGTTCGTCCAGCAGCGCTTCGCTGGCGCCGGTAGTATTTTGCACATCTTTTTCGGCCTGGCGGGTGGCCCGCTCTTCGGGACTCAGGTTCTGCCCCTGACCGCGCTGGCTGCTGCCTTCACCGTCGCCGGTGCCGGTCGAGAGACCCAGCGCCTGGGCCATTTCCTGGTTAGCCGCGCGGGTGAGCTGCATGGCGACGATGGCCTCGATCTGGGCCGGCGTCATGGCCCCCTGAATCTGGTTCAGCACGGCATCGGCCTCTTCTGTGGCGCCGGTGCCGCTGCGCGTCAGGCTGCGAGAGGCCTGCCACAGCGGCAGCAGCTCCCGCGCCTGCTGTGGTGTGACCGCGTCGGCGGTCCCTTCGAGCCTGAGCGTGCCCAGCGTCAACTGGGAGCGGATCGAGAGCGCGTCGGGATAGGTGTCGTTCAGAGCGGCGGCGGAGGCCGTCTGCCCGGCGGCCGGCGGCTCGCTGCCGCTGCCGCAGCCGGCGGCGGTCAACACGAGGACCAGAGATAGAATGTTCAGAATGAGGCTGCGTTTCATGTTTTGTCTCCTTGGATGTCGGTAAACGATGTCATTCGTGCCGCAGGGCCACGATGGGATCCAACTGGGCGGCCTTGTTGGCCGGAAAAAAGCCGAAAAAGATGCCCACCACTGCCGCCGAACCAAAGGCCAGGATAATCGAGCCTGGCACCATGACGGTCCGCATTTCGGCCACCTGCCCGAAAATCCAGGCGCCGCCCACGCCGGCGACCACACCAATGAGGCCGCCCACCAGGCTCAGCAGCAGCGCTTCGATGAGAAACTGCCAGCGAACGTCGCTGGGTCTGGCCCCCACGGACTGGCGAATGCCGATCTCGCGGGTGCGCTCGGTGACGCTGACCAGCATGATGTTCATGATGCCGATGCCGCCCACCAGCAGCGACACGCCGGCCACCCAGCCCAGCAGCGCGCGGAACGCCGCCGTGGTGGCCTCCTGGGTGTCGATGATGTCTTGTTGGGTCTGCACCGTAAAGTCCGGGTTCTCCAACGTCACGTCGTGGCGGCGGGCCAGCAGGCTTTCGATCTGCAAGATGACGCTGTCCATGTCTTCCTGGCTCTCCGCCTGGGTATAGATGGTCTTGACTTTATCGTCGCCCAGGGCGGAGGGCATGAATTTCTGGAAAACAACCGTGATGGGGATATAGACCCGCCCGTCGTAATCCACGTCGGCCACCATGCCCTTTTCTTCCATCACGCCGACGACGGTGAACTTGGTGGCGTCGATGGTGATACTCTGGCCGACGGCGTACTCGTCGCCAAAGAGGTCCTGGGCGATGCCATAACCCAGCACGGCCACCTTGACGGCGCGGTCGACTTCGGCCTGGTTGAAAAAGCGGCCATCCTCCACCGGCACATCACGCACGGTGGGAAAGTCGGTGGTGGTGCCCAGGATGGTGGTCTCGATGGCCATGCTGCCCACTTTGACCGTCTGCGGCGCGGGCGATTGCTCGGCGGCGACGCCGGTGATGTTTTCGATTTCCAGGGCGATGGCCTCCACGTCGTCATAGATCAGCGTCTTGGACGCGCCCGGCACACCGCGCCTGGCCGAGACGATGATCAGGTTGGCTCCCAGGCTGTTGATCTGATCGGCGATGGTCGCCTCGGTGCCGGCGCTGACGGCGACCATGATGATGACGGCGGCCACGCCGATGATGATGCCCAGCATGGTGAGCAACGAGCGCACTTTGTTGCTGGCGATGCCTTCCCAGGCAACGCTCATAATCTCTGACAGGTTCATCTCAGTCCTCCTCGCTGCTCTGCGCGCAGCGGCCCGCGCCATTACGCCCGTCGGATTCGATCAACCCGTCGCGGACGCAGATGACCCGCTGGGTGTGAGCGGCGATGTCCGGCTCGTGCGTGACCATGACGATGGTGCGGCCGCGATCGTGCAACTGGTGCAGAATGTCCATGATCTCGTGACTGGAGCGGGTGTCCAGGTTGCCGGTGGGCTCGTCGGCCAGGATGAGCACCGGGTCGTTGACCAGGGCGCGGGCGATGGCCACCCGCTGCCGCTGGCCGCCGGAAAGCTCGCTGGGCAGGTGGTGCACCCGGTCGGCCAGGCCCACCGATTCCAGCGCGGCCAGGGCGGTTTCTTCTCGCGCCTGCGGGTGGCGATGGTTCTCGCGGTTGTACAGAAGCGGCAGCATCACGTTTTTGAGCGCCGTGGTGCGCGAGAGCAGGTTATAGGACTGAAAGATGAAACCCAGCTTTTGGCTGCGAACCTCGGCCAGCTGGCGTTTGCCCAGCCCGCTGACGTCGGCGCCATCCAGGATATAGTGTCCGTCTGAAGGGCGATCCAGGCAGCCGAGGATGTTCATCAGCGTGCTTTTGCCGGAGCCAGAGGGCCCCATGACGGCCACGAACTCGCCGGGATCGATGCGGATGTCGACGCCGCCCAGGGCGGTCACCGCGATCTCACCCATGCCATAGACTTTGGTCAGGTTGTTTGTTTGGATGATGGGTTGCGTTTGCATTATTCCGTCTCCACGATGCCAGTGCTGACCACGTCGCCCGGCTCCAGGCCGCTGATAATCTCGGCGCTGGTGTAATCCATCAGGCCCACCTGGACCATGCGCAGTTTGGGCTCGCCATCTTCCATGACAAAAACGGCGTACTGGCCGGGCGCAAGCTCGCGCAGGGCCTCTACCGGCACCAGCAGCGCGCCTTCCACCCGCCCGCCGATGACCTCGACGGCGGCGCTCAGCCCCACCGGCAGGGTTTGCGGCTTGGCAAACGATTCCGCATCCAGCGAGACCAATCCCTGCACCGCCGATACGCCATCGACCGTGACCAGCATCGGTTCTATCTGTACCACGTGACCGGTAAAGGTCTGTTCGGCGAGGGCGTCAAAGACGACCTGCACCTCGTAGCCGATGGCGATCTTGTCCAGCTCGGTTTCGTCGAGGAGAATCTCGACCATGGGCCAGCTCAGATCGGCCAGCGTCAGCAGGGGGGTGGCACCCACCGTCTCGCCGGCCTGGGCGTTGAGGGCCACCACGGTGCCGGCCACCGGCGCGGTGAGGATGGTCTGTTCCAGGGCGCGATTGGCGGCTTCCAGGTTGAGCTGGGCCTGGGCCAGCGCGATTTCGGCCTGGGTGGTGTCGCTGTGCCCGGCGGCCCATTGGGCGGCTTCCAGGTTGAGCCGGGCCTGGGTCAGGCTCAGTTCGGCCTGCTGCACCTGGATGCGCGCCGCTTCGATATCGGCGGCATCGACGCCGGCCTGGGCGTTCTGCAGGGCGGCCCGCGCGCTGAGCACCTGGGTCCAGGCGTTGAGCAGGTCGCTGTCGTTGACGCCGATGACGGCCAGGTTATAGCTGGCCTGGGCGATCTCCAGGTTGTCTTTGGCTTTTTCCAGGGCGCGGGCGGTTGCCTCGCGCTCGACATCGATGTTCTTTTCCCAATCGCGGCTGCTGTCCATGGCGTTGGTATAGTCGGCCTCAGCATCGGCCAGAGCGGCGATGGCCTGTTCCAGGTTGACGCGGGCCGTGGTGAGCTGATCGTCTTTGAGCTCGGAGCGGGCGGCCACTTCGGTATAATCGGCCTCGGCGGCTTGCAGGTTGGCCTGAGCCAGCTCGACGGCTGTTGCATCGGGCGTCCAACTGAGGAGTTGGTCGAGTTTGAGTTGCGCCGCGGCCAGACCGGCTTCGGCCTGGGCCACCTGAATCTCGGCCAGGGCCACGGCCCGCTGCGCGGCGGTGGTATCTTGCTGCGCGGTCAGGGTGGCCTCGGCCTGGGCCACCTGGAGCTCGGCGGCGGTCACGGCCTTGATGGCGTCGGTGTCGTCGAGACGGGCCAGTGCGTCGCCGGCCTCCACTTTATCGCCGACGCTGACCCATACCTCGGCCAGCGTGCCGCCGCTGCGGAAACCGAGGGCGATTTCCGAGACCGGCGCCAGGGCGCCGGCGCCGCTGGCCGAGATGACCAGATCGCCCTGGCGGACTTGGGTCGTTTTGATGGTGGGTTCGGCTGGTTCCTGGGCCGGCAGGTAGATGCTGTTGTAATAGTAATAACCGCCGCCGGCGGCGGCCAGCACGAGAACGAACAGTACGATCCAGATGGTTTTTTTGCGAAACATGAGCGCCTCCAAAGGAATGTTGGAATGTTTGACTGCGGGAAACGAGAGACAAACGCAGATGGGAACGAGGCGCTTTGCTCGCCCCCATCTGCCGTTTGCGTTGGATCAACGGCCTGCGGCCCGTCGACCCATCATCTGACCGCCGACCGGGGTGCCATCGCACTCGCCGTCGGCGTAGTCGGCGCCGTCCATCAGGTGCGCGCCGCGGCCGATGCCCCGGCCGTATCCCTCGCCCAGCGCCTCGCCGTGGAGGTCGCACACACCATCGCCGTCCTCGTCCACGAACTCGGAGCCGTCACAGTCCTCCGTGTAACGATCGTTGATCCCGTCGCCATCCTCATCGACAAAGCCCCAGGCATGTCCGAGGCTCAAGCCAACCCGATCTCGCACGCCATCGCTGTCGTCGCCCGGTCCCTGGGCCAAAGCAATCCCGGCAAAAACCGTCACGATCAATGCCGCTGTTACCACACTACCGACTATTTTCATCCACTTGTTCATTTTTATCTCCCTTCAGATTTGTCTGGTTGTGGATAGCCGCTGGCTTCTGGCCAACTCTGATCACATTATAGCCGCCATTTTTGAAGAGATCTTGAAGAAAATGTGAGGAAAATGTGAAGGCTGGCGAGCCTGGGGGGGCGCCGGTGAGTCGGCCACGATTGATAGGGAGGAACCGACCCGGCAGAGCGAGCAGATCGGGCGGGGTTGGCGTTCGCCGCTGACGAGCGTCGAGCTGCTATCAGAAATGCGCCTGAACTCCTCGAGGGGGCAAATTCCTCACAAACCGAGCAGGATTTCACCGCCGAGCACGCGGAGAGAAAATCAGCAAGTCTCTGCGCCCTCTGCATCTCTGCGGTGAGACAAACCTGTCGGTTTGAGGCGAAGCTTTGTTAGGCAGTTACGATAGTTGAGACCCTTTTATAATTGATCAAGTATCGACAAAAGCGAGCACCCTGGCGTGAAGGATGTCGCGGACAAAGCCCAGGAAAGCGAAATTGAAGTAGGCGGCGTCGGCCCACACGGCGCGGATACGCCGGCGGTAGAGCAGGAGTACATTCGAAGGCCAACTCCGGGCGGCATGGGGGTCGTCGTGGTACCAGGCGGCCAACAAACTGCCTTGTGGTGTGCATTTTTCGACCAATTGGAGTATACTCGTGTGCGTCCCTCTTGTGTGAAGTGAGTGCTGTTCTTCCTACCAGCATTATACCCCTTCACACAGGCGATTCAACCGTTACTCTGCATTACGAAAGGGTCTCTAAAGTCAGAACCGTTTCAGCGAATGGACAGCGGAAAGGCGCTGGTATGCAGAAATTGAACTGGCAAAGGTTACCTCAACTGCTGCTCTCGTCCAACCGTCGCGTGGCCACAGCGGCGGCGTTGACCGTCTGTCTGGTGGGCGGGGGTCTGGCCGGCGTGATGCTCGGCTTCCTGGGCCCGCTGCTGACGGTGGCCGCAGCAGCGGCGATGATCGGCGGCCTGTTGATGCTGCGCGATGTGGAATGGGGCTTTTTCGCCGTGGTGGGCGTCTCGACGTTGCTGCCGTTCGGCGCGCTGCCGGTGCGCATCGGCTTTACGCCCACTTTTCTCGACGTGGCCCTGCTGCTGCTCTTTTTCGTCTGGTTCATGCGCCTGGTTACCCGGCGACAGCAGGATTTTATCACCTCGTCGCTGGCCGGGCCGGTGGTGGCCTTTATGGCGCTGGCTGTGGTGGCCTTTGTGGCCGGGCTGGCCCACGCGCCGCTGACCTCTTTTGTGCTGCGCCACTTTGCCGAGATCCTGCTGGGCATCGCCATGTTCTTTGCCACGATCAACGTCATCCGCTCGCTGGATCAGGTGGAGCGTATCCTGAGGGTGCTGATCCTGGGCAGTTTTGCGGCGGCCGTCATCGGCCTGGGGCTCTATTTTATGCCACACGAGTGGAGCATCCGGTTGCTCTCCGGGTTGGGACGCCTGGGTTATCCCACCGGCACGGGTGTGCTGCGTTTCATCAACGACGACCCCGATGGCATCATGCGCGCCGTGTCCACCTCGGTCGATCCCAACACGCTGGGCGGGCTGTTCATCCTGGTGGGCGCGCTGCTGGCGCCGCAGCTTTTCGCCGCCAGACCGCTCTTCCGGCGGCGCTGGACGATCTTCATGCTGGGCGCCATCGGCCTGTGCCTGCTTCTCACCTTTTCGCGCGGCTCGATGGCCGGCCTGGTGGCGGCGCTGAGCCTGCTGGGCGCGCTGCGCTACCGCAGGTTGCTGCCGATCCTGCTCATCGTGGCCGTGGTGATCCTGATCGTCCCCCAGACCCAGGATTACGTGACCAACCTGGTCGCCGGGCTGACGATCCAGGACCGCTCTACGCAGATGCGCATGGGCGAGTACAAAGACGCTCTGATCGTCATCTCGCGCTACCCGCTGTTGGGCGTGGGTTTCGCCGGCACACCAGAGTCGGACATCTACCTGGGCGTCTCGATGCTCTACCTGATCATCGCCGAAGAGATGGGGCTGGTGGGGTTGGTGGTGTTTCTGATCGCCGTGGGCAGCTTTTTCAGCTTTGCCTGGCGAGCCTGGCAGAGCCTGCGCCCCACAGCCACAGACGACCGCCGCGAAGCCCTGTTGTTGGGCCTCACGGCGGCAGTGGCCGGCGCGATGGTCGGCGGTATATTCGATCACTATCTATTCAACCTGGAATTTCCCCACGCCGTATCGCTGTTCTGGATGCTCATGGGGCTGGCGGTGAGCGTGGCACACCCATCATCGGAGGCAAAACAGATCGCATGATGCAAAAATGGCACGTACGAGACACCCGATTGGTGTACGAGCATGCACCGTGGTTGAGGATCTGGGAGCAGGACGTCACCCTGCCCAATGGCGCGACGATCCACGGCTACATCCTGACCGAATCGCGCGACGTGGGTATGGTGCTGGCTCTCACCCCGGAGCAGCAGGTGATCCTGGTGGAGCAGTACAAACACGGCATCGGCGATACCGAGATCGACCTGCCGGCCGGCTACCTCGATCCCGACGACCTCTCGCCGCTGGCCGGCACGCAGCGTGAACTGTTGGAAGAGACGGGCTACGGCGGCGGCGATTGGCAGCCCCTGGGCCATTTCGTGACCAACCCCAATCGCGGCCAGGATCGTTTTCACTTTTTCCTGGCCCAGAACGTCCGCCCGGTGACCGAGCCGCACCTGGACCCGACCGAAGAGATCAACCTGCACCTGGTGCCGCTGGCCCAATTGCGCCCCTGGCTGGCCGAGCACGCGCCCAGCCTGGCGTCCATGACCGGCCTGCTGCTGGGCCTGGAAGCATTAGGGGCGAGTCGGTGACTCGCCCCTGAAATCGAGATTGTTACCGTATAGCACTCTGGCAGGCATGATTGGATGGCTGAGCGCTGGCCCTCTGTCCAGGCGGATTCCCCAACTCGTTGGGGAACCTGCCCCCCAACGAGTTGGGGAATCCTGACCTTGCCGACTTGTGGCTCGCCCATCCAACGAGCCTCGACAGGATACTAGGTTCCCTCTTCCCAGGAAGTCAGGTAGCGCGCCTGTTCGGCGGTGAGGCTATCGATCTGCACCCCCATGGCCGCCAGTTTGAGCCGGGCGACGGTGCGGTCGATCTCTTGCGGCACCGGGTAGACGGTGCGATCGAGGGTGGCGTGATGCCGGGCGATGTGTTCGGCGCACAGGGCCTGGTTGGCAAAACTCATGTCCATCACCGCGCTGGGATGGCCCTCGGCGGCAGCCAGGTTGACCAATCGCCCCTCGCCCAGCAGGTTGATGCGGCGACCATCGTTCAGCCGGTATTGTTGCAGCGATGGCCGCATCTGACGCACCTCTTGGGACATGGCGGCCAGCGCCGGGAGGTTGATCTCGACGTTAAAGTGGCCCGAGTTGGCGATGATGGCGCCGTCTTTCATCACCTCAAAGTGCTGCCGATCCAGCACGTTGATATCGCCGGTGGAGGTGATAAAAATTTCGCCAATGTTGGCCGCCTGGAGCATGGGCATGACGCGGTAACCATCCATGACCGCCTCCAGGGCGCGCAGCGGATCCACTTCGGTGACGATGACGTTGGCCCCCATGCCCCGCGCCCGCATGGCGATGCCCCGCGAGCACCAGCCATAACCACCCACCACAAAAGCCTTGCCCGCCAGCAGCGTGTTGGTGGCCCGCAGGATGCCGTCGATGGTCGATTGGCCGGTGCCGTAACGGTTGTCGAAAAAGTGTTTGGTCATGGCGTCGTTGACAGCCACGATGGGGTAACGCAGCACGCCGTCGGCGGCCATGGCCCGCAGGCGGATGACGCCGGTGGTGGTTTCTTCTGTGCCGCCCAACACGTCGCTCAGCAGATCGGTGCGGTTTTTGTGCAGGGTCGATACCAGATCGGCGCCGTCATCCATGGTGAGATGAGGGCGATGATCCAGGGCGGCGTGGATGTGCCGATAATAGGCGGCGTTATCCACGCCGGTGATGGCAAAGACGGGCATGTCCAGATCGGCCACCAGGGCGGCGGCGACATCATCCTGCGTAGAGAGTGGGTTGGAGGCGCACAGCCGCACCTCTGCCCCGCCGGCCTGGAGCACACGCATCAGATTGGCCGTCTCGGTGGTCACGTGCAGGCAGGCAGCCAGTCGCAGCCCTTTGAGGGGCTGTTCGCGGCCAAAGCGCTCTTCGATGAGGGCCAGCACCGGCATCTCTTGGGCAGCCCAGGCGATGCGTTTGCGGCCCTGGTCGGCCAGGGAAAGGTCTTTGACGTCGTAACTTGAGGCAGTCATCGGTTCTCCTTTGATACAGGTTGGTTGATCGGCGGTCGATCAGCGGCTGCGGCGCCGGGCCACCACCTCGACATAGCGGCAGTGTTCTCTGAAGCCCATGCGCCGGTAGATGCGATAGGCCGCCTGGTTTTCCTCAAAAACGTTGAGCACCACGGTCTGGATGCGCCGTGAGAGCAGTTCTTGCACCACGGCGGCGGTGCAGCGTGCACCCAGCCCTCGTTGGCGGTAGGCCGGGTGGGTGAACACATTGCCCACGGCGGCCACGCCATACATCTCGGAAACGACGTGCGTCCCGGCGGTCGAAACCAGACGATCCCGATCCGTCACGCCGTAAAAGACGCCCTGCGCCACCTGATAGGGGCTAAAGGCCAGGCCCTCAGCCATGACGTACAGCCGCTCCAATTGACGGCTGTAGGCGGGTGAGAGTGGCAAAACCTCACCATCGGTCGGCTGGAAAGCAGCCACGTCGAGCACCATACGTATCACCCGTTGCGTCTGGAGCGGCAGGTAAAAGGCTTGCAGCACCGCCAGATGTTCGCGAGGCGCACTGGCGCACACCAGCCGGGGGCGTAACGCCGATCCCAAGATCACCGGCAGGCCAGCAGCCTCGCCCATGAGAAACAGCGCTGCCGGCTCCAGGCCGGTGAAATGGAGGGCCAGGGTCTTGGGTTGGCCATCGGCCTCGGCAACACACCATTCGGTGTGTTTGAACAACTCGGGCTCGAGGTCGCCGATGGCATAGGCGGCATAGACCCGGTCGCGCTCCAGGAAGGCCAGAATCTCGGCGGGTTCGGTCAGTCTACGGACGTTCCACATGGTGCAAAGGGTGAGCGGTAACTGATGGCTGGCCGGTCAGCAGATCGGCCAATTGTGACGCCTCGCCAAAGTTCTCACGGTAGCGCTGCACGAACTCCTGGCGGCTGTAAGGTTCAGGCTGCGGGCCGGGATGTTCCAGCACCCACACCGCAGCCAGACTGGCCAACCGACCGGTCACCTCCCAGGGATAACCACGCACCAGCCCTTTGATCAGGCCGGCGCGATAGGCGTCACCCACGCCGGTTGGATCGTAGGTGGCGCGAGGCCGGGCCGGCGGCACGTGGATGGCCTCAGCCTGGCGGCGCAGAATGGTCGAGCCTTTTTCACGCCGGGTGACGACGATGGTATCGACGCGCTCCAGGAGCCGATCTTGTGTCAGGCCGGTCTTTTTTTGCAGGATGCCGTACTCGTACTCGTTGAGAATGAGAATGTGCGCCCCGGTCAGGCCGCGGGCCAGCTCCTGACCCTCCACCCGCGCCACCTGCTGGCCGGGATCATAGATGTAGGCGATGCCGAGCTCACGGCACTCGCGGGCGTATCGATCCATGGCCAGCGGGTCGTTGGGTGAGATGATGGCCACCTCTACCCGGCCATCCAGGTCGTAGAAGGAGAGCTCGCGGGCGCGGGCCATCGCGCCGGTGTAAAAAGAGGCGATCTGGCTCTGATCGCGGTCGGTGCTGACGAAAAAAGAGGCGGTAAAGACATCGTCGTAAATACGCAGCAGTGAGGTATCCACACCACGAGCGGTGAGCCAATCGCGGTACTCTGCGCCGTCCTGGCCGGCGGTCGCCATGAGACGAGGCCGCTCCCCCAGCAGCGCCAGCGAATAGGCGATGTTGGGCGCACAACCGCCGCGCACCTTGCGCATCTCGTCTACCAAAAAGCTGAGGCTGATGTGCTGCAACTGATCCGGCAGGAGATGATCCGCAAAGCGGCCCGGAAACTGCATGATGTAATCAAAGGCAAAAGAGCCGGTCACAACGATGCTCATGGTGCACTCCCAACCCGGCCAAGCCGGAGTCAAATCACGTCAGGACATTTTACCAAGACACCAACTTTTTACTTTGTGTCCTTTGAGCCTTTGTGGTCGATTTTCCTGCCCAGCGTGCAAGAACCTCACCGACAAGGAGCTAATCCACAAAGCGGTATCTCAGAATCACCCACAGCGCGTGCAGGCCATCGCGCGGGCGTATTTTTTTACCCTCGGCGGCGGTGCGAGGCCGATAGGACACCGGCACCTCTTTGATGCGGTAACCTCGCTTGAGCAGCTTGCAGGGCAGCTCAAAGTCCAGATCGAACTGTTTGCCCTTGAGGTTGAGGCTGTCGATGACATCGGTGCGCACCAGCTTGGTGGCCGTGGCAGCATCGGTGAGGTGTCCACCGAAAAGCCAGTTGATGGCCTGGGTGACCAACATGTTGCCCCAGTAATTCTGCACATACTTGTAGACCACCTTGCCGCCCAACACACGCGAGCCAAAGACGGCCTCCACCCCGGAGGATTCGGCCTCGTCCAACAAAAGCCTGAGATCGGCCGGGTCATATTCCAGGTCGGCGTCCTGGATGACGGCGTATTTGCCGCTGGCGTGGGCGTAGCCAGCGCGGATAGAGCTGCCCTTGCCCAGGTTGCGCGGCTGCAAGATCAGCCGCAGCGAGGGATTGGCGTGTAACGCCGCCTGCTGCAACAGCTCGCGGGTGCCATCGGTAGAAAAGTTGTCCACGACGATGATCTCTCTTTGCCGGTCTGGCCCCAGATCCACGGTCTGCACACGCTCCAGAACGCTGAGAATGCTCTCTCTTTCGTTGTAGGCACAGATGATGATAGAAACCTTCATGACCCTCTCTTATAAACGCGCAAAAAAGGCGGCAAACATCTGCAACATATAATCCAGGCGCGCCTGATCCAGACCGGGATAGACGCCGACAAAAAACGTGGCCCGCATCACCCGATCGGCGTTGGGCAACTCGCCGATCTGCCGACATCGAATGTCGCGGTAGGCCGGCTGGCGCGCGACGTTGCCGGCAAAGAGCAGGCGCGTCTCGATGCCCGCCCTTTCCAGCCATTGCAACAGATCACGCCGCCCGAAAGGAGCCTCGTCGCGCACGGTGAGCGGCAAAGCGAACCAGGAGACGTCGGCGCGGCTGTCCCAACGCGGCAGGATGAGATGCTCTTCGTAGGGCTCGAGGCCATCGTAAAGCTGACGAAAGTTGCGCTGGCGGGCAGCGATAAAATGGGGCAGCTTTGCCAACTGCGCCACGCCCAACGCCGCCTGCACATCGGTGGGTTTGAGGTTGTAGCCGATGTTGCTGTACAGGTACTTGTGATCGTAGCTGCCGGGCAGGCCGGGTATTTTGAAATCGAAACGGTGGCCACACGCCCCGTCGGGGCCGGTATCCTGATGGCTGCACCAGCAGGCGCGACCCCAATCACGCACCGAGCGAGCGATCCGGGCCATTTTGGCGCTGCCGGTGACCACCGCCCCGCCCTCGCCCAGTGTGATGTGATGCGCCGGGTAAAAGCTGAGCGTCGCCAGATGGCCAAACGTGCCCACCAGCCGACCCTCCCAGCGGCTGCCGAGCGCGTCGCAGATGTCTTCGACGACGAACAGATCGTGGCGGCGGGCTATTTCCATCAGGCGGCTCATGTCCACCGGGTTGCCCAGCGTGTGAGCCAGGATCACCGCCCGGCAACGTTCACCGATCGCCGCCTCGATGGCGTCCAGGTTGGGATTATAAGTGCCCAGGTCACAATCGACGAAAACCGGCACCAGGCCGCCGCGCACCAGTGGGGCCACCGTGGTGGGAAAAGAAACCGCCGGCACGATGACCTCGTCGCCGGGACGCAGGCGGCGCGCGCCCAGCTCGCGCGAGAGGAGCGTCTCGACCGCCACCAGGTTGGCCGACGAGCCCGAGTTGACCAACAGGGCGTGCTCCAGGCCCAGGAACTCGGCCAGGCGAGCCGTGAACTCGTCGCCAAAGCGGCCCAACGTCAGCCAGAAATCGAGCACGGCATCGACCATGTTGACCAGCTCGTGGGCGTCGTAGACCCGCCCGGCATAGTGCACTCGGGTTTCGCCGGGCACGAAAGGTTTTTCGGCGTGGGCAACGGCATAAAACTCGGCCACCTGGGCCAGTATCTGCCGGCGTAACTCGTCGGGTTTCACGTCTCTATCTCGCGTATCTTTCAAGCCACCAATCGACCGTGCGGCGCAGGCCTTCCTCCAGAGACACTTGGGGCCGCCAGCCCAGCCACTCCTGGGCGCGGTGGTTCTGGCCCACCATGTGCCAGATCGTGCCTGGCCGGTAGGGCAACGCGCCCAGTTTCAGTTGCGCCGGCTGGCCCAACAATGCCAGCACACGGCCCGCCACATCGGCCAGCGAGACTCCCTCACCGCTGCACAGGTTAAAGGTCTGCCCTTCGATGCCCGGCACACTGGCGGCGCGCATCAGGCCCTCGATGACGTCGGTGACATAGATAAAATCGCGCACCTGTTGGCCGCCGGTCATGGGAAAATCCTGGCTGCGCAGCGCCGAAAGGATGAGTGATGGCAAAAAAGCGGGCGGTCGTTGGCCGGGACCGTAAACGCCAAAGGGCCGCACACCCACCACCGGCCAGCCGCGCGTCCGCCAATACATCTGGCAGAACAGCCAGGCCGCCGCCTTGGAGGCAGCGTAGACATTGAGCGGCTGCGGCGGCAGCGCTTCGTGGTGCGGCGACGGCAGGTCGCCGTATTCGTGGCTCGTGCCAACGAACACCAGGCGGCGATAGGTGGCGCCCTCCAGAGCGGTCAGCAGGTTGAGTGTGCCTTCCACGTTGACCCGCACGGCGAGCAGCGGGTCCACACCCGGCTCGGTGACGCCGACGGCAGCCAGGTGAAACACCAGTGCAGGACGCACAGCCGCAACGGCGGCGCACACGGCAGCGGCGTCTTGCAGATCGGCCAGGTGGGTTTGTACGCCGCGCGGCTGCGATGCTGCCCTGGCAACCAGAACCGCCACCTGCGCTCCGGCAGCGACCAATCGCCGCACCAGATGCGAGCCGATAAAACCACTGCCGCCGGTGACGAGCACCGGTACATCCTTCAAGCCCTGTGTATCCATCTGATTGCAGGCGCGGAAGAGGGAGCGCCGTTGGTGGGTTGCTCAGTTGATGTCGATTTCAAAGTCCAGCGGCACCACCTGGATAAAGGTATTGCCCGGTTTGAGCGGGATGGGGTTGCCGTTGCCATCGACGAAACGCACCAGGTTCCACCGCTCCGGGCGCAGCCAAAGGCCATCGATCATCCGGCCATCACGAAACAGGCGCACCGGCCCCTGCCCCCAGAGCTGAATCTGGATGGAATAGTGGCCGCCGCCCCAGGTGTCTTCCAGGATGTCGGTCTCGACGTGGTGGGCATAAACGACGACGACGTTGTCGAAATGCAGTTGCTGGCCGGTCAGCTCCTCGGTGTGCGGCTCGCCGTTGACCGCGCGTTGGTACTGGCCGCGGCCGGCATCGTAGGTGTACTCGGATACGATGGCGCCCGGCGCGTAGGGAATGCTGATCTGGGTCACAGGCGAGCCGCCGGAGGGTATCTTTTCTGAGAACACCCAGCCCGAGATCGGCTGTCGGCCGCTGTAAGCCAGTTTTTCGGCAGCGTACCGCCACAACACGGCGGTGTTGGTGAACATGGTATGCTCGATGGCTTTGCCTTCCGCCGGGACACGGTAAAAGGCGGCGCTTTCCGGATCACCCACCGCCACACCAAAATCGGGCGAGATGATCTGACCAAAAATATCCGACTCGCGGAACACCTGTTTCACGCCGCCGCTGGCCCCGGAAAAGGCCAGGATGGAGCGAAACATGGCCGGGATTTCCAGATCGAGCAGGCGGGCGCTGCGCACCGAGCCTACCTTTTCGGCGTCGTGACTCAAAAAGATGGCCGTGAAGCGGGTCAGGTTGCCCTCGGCATAATGCTCCCAGATCACGTCGGCCTTGTCCAGCCCGGCTTGGGGGCGCACGATGTCTGGATAGTTGGACACCTTGATGGCCAGCGGCGGGCGCTCCAGCGCCGCCGGGTCATCCACCTGAAGACCGGTCAGCGGGCAGATGTCAACGGCCACGCTGGGATCGATAAAATCCGGCGTGGGTGAAGGGGTGAGTGTGGGTGTCTCGCCAGAATTGGCCTGCGGCGAAGGCTGCACGGTCGGCGTGGCAGAAGGTTGGACAGTGTCCGTGGGCACAGGCGTGGGGCTGGCTGTCGGTGAGGGTTGGGCGGTATGGGTGGCGGTGGGCACGGGTGTGGCGGTATCCGGCGGTTTGGGAGTTTTGGTGGGTGTGGGGGTGGCCGATGATTGGCCACTGCAGGCTATCAAAGAGAGACTCGCGATCATCAGGCCCAACAAGATAACGGCGGCTACTGCTGAGCCGAGCCGCCGGCGTTCAAAAGCACGGTTCATGGTACAACAACCTCCACGTTGTCCGGGATGGCGGTTATTATAACACATCTGCTTCAAATGGGCCAATGATGCGCCGAACAGACAGGCAGTGGTTTTGCACGTTACACTCTCTGTCTGGCGGGTCGAAAATGAACCAGGACAGCGGGCTGAATGACTGACGAAAGGCCCAAGCCGTCGTTCAGCGCCGGGTACAGGACGCCGATTAACGCCGATTGCCGCAGATGCTATACACTTTTTTCATCTGCGTTTATCTTCGAAATCTGGTAACTGCCCAGCCTACCCTCCCGCAGGCTAAAATCTGGCCGACTGGACAAGTCTGCAAACTGTAGCAGTACAAGCGGCACGGCATGCCGTGCCCCTACAAAAACCTGCGGGAGGGTGAGTAGTCACGAAATCTGCGTCCAGCAAGATTGGCCAGTCAATCAGGGACAGCGGGACAGATTTACTACCCCGCATCGCAAACACTCCCTTGTGACTACTCTGTAACTTTATCGCATCGTACACATACACCACGAAGGTTGACTTGAAAAACGAGTAAGGGTATAATTGAGACATCAAGCGCGCTTTCAAAGAGCGGGGGGGATGAGCCACCCTTGCAAACCGACGAGGTAAGGGGAATATGGCACTAAAAGGCAACTTGCGCGATTTCAGCGCAACACAATTGCTCAATCTGATCAATCTGGCACGAAAGACCGGAGCGCTGACCATCGAGGCGCAAAAGGCCAAAACGCAGATGTTTTTCCGCGACGGTAAACTCATTTATGTCACGCGCGGCGATCAGAACGGTCACCTGGTCAATATGCTCCAAAAGATCGGCAAGTTGTCCACCGAGCAGGCCAAAGCGATCCAGGCCCGGCCGGAGGCCAAGAACGACAAAGAACTGGCCCGGCTGTTGATGAGGGCCGGCTATGTGTCGCGCGGCGACATCGTGCAAGGGGTCAAGACCCACGTGCTGGATATTGTCTACCGCATGTTCACCTGGTCCGATGGCACTTTTCTCTTCGAGGCCGATGCGCTGCCCGCCGACGACAAGATCACCGTCACTATTGATCTGGATAACGTCATCATGGAGGGCAGTCGGCGCATCAAGGAGTGGGAAAGGCTTCAGGATGAACTGCCCGATCTGGACATGGCGCTCAGATTCACCGATAACCCCAGCGCCCGCCTGCGCAACATCAGCCTGAGCGTCGAAGAGTGGCGGGTGATCTCGTTCATCAACCCGCGCAACACCATCCGCCAGATCGCCCAGTCGAACAACATGACCGATTTTCAGATTCGTAAGGTGGTCTATGGCATGTTGCAGGCCGGGCTGGTGGAGCTGGTACGACCCGAAGGCAGAGAGACCCGCTCGGCCGATGCTGACAGAACCATCAAAAAGCCAGCAGTCAAACGCGGCGTGGTGGAAAAACTCATCGACCGCATCAAGCGTCTTTAGGTGGGGAGCAAGGGGACATGCAGACAGTCAAGATGGTGGTGACCGGGCCTTTTAGCGCGGGCAAGACACAGTTCATCAGATCAATCAGCGAGATCGACGTCGTCTCGACGGAGCGCAAAATCTCCAGCGATTCAGAGCGCATCAAAGACGAAACCACCGTGGCCATGGATTTTGGCCGCATCACGGTAGACGAAGAACTGGTGCTTTACCTGTTCGGCACGCCGGGCCAGAAACGCTTCGATTTCATGTGGGAGATCCTCTCGGAAGGCATGTTGGGCTTTGTGGTCATCATCGACAGTTCTCGCCCGGAAACCTTTCGAGAGGCGAAACGCATCCTGGAAGTGTTCCGCGGTTACGCCCCCACACCCTACGTGGTGGCGGCCAACAAACAGGACCACAAAGACGCCTGGTCGCCCGATGATTTGCGCATCGCGCTCAAGATCGACCGGGACATCAAAGTGCTGCCGCTGGTCGCGGTCGACAAAGAGAGCGTCAAGAGCGTTTTGTTGGAATTGTTGTATTCGATCCTGGAAGAAATGGACAAAGAATAGATTCATCCTGCAGAGATGATCACCAAGGGTGTATAGACGCGCGTTTCGGGGGGACGCTCTAAACCACAGCTTTGATGACTTTTGTCGTTCTCGGTTCGATCTGGAGAGGCGAGCTTGAGTTCCATCGTCACCAGCGAAGGTATCCTCCATTACGAAGTAGACGGTCGCGGCAAACCCATCCTGTTTTTGCACGGCTGGTTGAGCTCGTGGGGTCTCTGGCGCGACACCATGCTGACGCTTTCAGAGGAACGCCGCTACCGCATCTATGCCCTGGATTTCTGGGGCTTTGGTGATTCGGCCAAAAGAAGCGTCAAGTCCTTTAACGTAGTCTCTTATGTCAGCATGGTGAATCAATTCATGGACAAAATGGGCATCGCCTACGCCCCCATCATCGGCCATTCTATGGGCGGCACGGTGGCGCTCAGTCTGGCGCTGGAATTCCCCTCGCGTGTGCAAAAGGTCATCGTCGTCGGTTCCCCGGTGGCAGGACAATCGTTGAGCCCGTTGCTCAAACTGGCCAGCTTTCGCCTCATCGCCAACCTGGTGTGGCGCGCGCCGTCGGCGTTGTTGTTGGGCCTCAAGCTCTTCTCCCCCCTGCTCGCCAAGGACGGTCAACAGGTCTACGAAATCCTCAAACGAGATTTTTCACAAACCACCCTGGAGGCCTTTCTGGTGAGCATCGGCTCGTTGTGGCGCACCGACCTGCGTCCGCGGCTGGGACAGGTGGGAGTGGAGGTGCTGGGCATCTATGGCAAGGGCGACAATGTGGTCAACCCCAACCAGGCAGAGGTGCTGGCCAGAGGCGTTTCCAAAGCCGAGACCAAGATGATGTTCGAATCGCGCCATTTTCCCATGCTGGACGAGCCAGAGACGTTTCGCCAAAGTGTGCTGTCGTTTCTGGAGCGAGACAAGGGCGCCCCACAAAGGCAATGAGCAAGGAGAGGCCAACCGCCTGACAGGCAAAAAGTCGGTGAATGACCAGCAAATGGACCTTTCCTCTGATGGAACAGGCCGTGGCGTGAGGCATCGCTCCAACATCGGGGCAAAGAGTGTACAATTGAACAACATGGGAGGGGGTCTTGTTTCGCCCCCTTTTTTGTTCAAAACATAAAACTGCTGCCAGGCCCACCGCCGGTGCGTTGCAGCGGCTGGCCGAAAAGCTAACACGTAACGAGCGGCGCTACCTGTTCGCCGCCTGAGAGAACAACCATGACCCTGTCCAAAGTCGTCATTCTGGAAGAAACACCCATACCGCCGTTCAACGAGCCGGCCCGTGAGCTGCGGGTGCTCAATAAACCCCTGTGGTTACATCAAAGAGATGTGCTGGCCAGGCATTGCGCTCAGGAACGGCAGGTCAGCGCCCTTTCCGAGGTGCCGCCAGAGTGGACCGGACCGATGATTGTCTACCGGGACAATCTCTATTTTGGCCAGCGCCTCATCGACGAGTTCGTCGAACGGGCCGCGGCCAGCGGTCAGGCCTGCCAGGTGGCCTTTTCGTTGGAAGACAAAGCCATCACCAGCCACGCCCTGCCCCTCCAGGATGGCATTCGACGCCAGGGAGAGCAATATGTGGCCGACCTGTGGTATTTTCCGCGCAGCGTTCAGGAGGCCCCCAGGCCACTGATCATCGACACGGAACCGTACGAGATCGGCTATTATTACGTGCCGACCTATTTTGCCACCGAAAAGGGCGAGGTCGTTTTTCAAGTACCGGGCAAGCCCTTCCTCTCATTGGAAAACTGGGTGCAT
Organism: Chloroflexota bacterium; assembly: GCA_049324835.1. Classification (GTDB taxonomy): domain Bacteria; phylum Chloroflexota; class Anaerolineae; order CAYNKW01; family CAYNKW01; genus JBMOMT01. Next base: position 22,741 of record JBMOMT010000032.1, read on the forward strand.
GTCTTTATGGCCAACTCGCCCTTTGGCATTCTTTCCATGGCAGCCCTGGCCGATCAAAAGCTGTACAAACTCACAAACAAACTCCGGCTCATGTGGACAGCGCTGTTGGAGAGAAAACACGTCCTCAGCACCTCGGAGCTGGTGCAGGTGGGCAGGAATTGTAGCATCGACCCGACCGCCGTCATCCAGGGGCCCACCATCATCGGCGACAACGTCACCATTGAGCCAGGCGCGGTGATCTGCCAGTCGATCGTTGGCAACAACGTGAGCATCCAACAAGGCTGCCAGGTGCAATACAGCGTCATCGGCGACGGTAGCTGGCTCTCTTTTCGCGCCGCGGTGACCATGAGCACTCTCATGGAGCGCTGCATCGTGGCGCAGAACGCCTGCCTGCAACTATCTGTGGTGGGGCGCAGCTCGTTCATCGGCGCCGGAAACACCTTTACCGATTTTTACCTGCTGCCCAAACCCGTCAGGACCTACCATCGCGACCGGCTGGTCAGCACAGAGCGCAACGTGATGGGCAGTTGCGTGGGTCACAATTGCCGCATCGGCTCCGGGTTTGTGGTGTACCCGGGCCGCATGATCGAATCGGATTCGATCCTGGCTGTCACGGACGATCATTTCGTCATCAGCCGCAACGTGAGCTTTAAAGACAGCCATCACCATCAATTCCAGGACGGCCACCTGCACCGGCCTCAGTACCCGCATGCCGGCGATGCCACTCGTTGAGGCCGTCTTGACCAGGGGGGGGACAGACAACTGAATGGATCGTTTTGCGTTCATGATTCATCCCGCCGATCCAAAAGGCGACGTGGCGCGCAAATATCCACTTTTGGGACGCTACCTGCCGGCGGAGGTCATCGACTTTTTTTGCCAGTTCTTCCCGCCGCTGGATATTTCAGGCATCAGTGGCATCCGGTCGGCGGCCAACGGCAAGACCATCGAGGGCCGTTTCGTGGCCTGTCCGCTCACACCGGCGGCCATGCTGAACCTGCCATTGAAACGGGTCTATCGCAAGATCGTGCAGACGGGGCGGCTGGCCGGGCGGCTGGGAGCCCGCATCGTGGGGCTGGGCGCGTTTACCAAGGTGGTGGGTGATGCCGGTCTGACCGTCGCCCGGCAGTTGGACATCGCCGTGACCACCGGCAACAGTTACACCGTGGCGCTGGCCGTACAGGGCATTGAACAGGCCGCCCGCCACATGGAGATCGATCTGTCCGGGGCGTCGGCAGCCGTGGTGGGGGCCACAGGCTCCATCGGCGCGGTGTGCGCTCAGATGCTGGCCCGCTCGGTGGGTCATATCCTGCTGGTGGGCCGCCGGGCCGATCGACTGGCGGCCATCCAGGAGCGTGTGGCAGCCATCGGCGGGGCCAGGGTCAGCACGACCACCGATCTCCAAACCGTGCGCCAGGCGGCTCTGGTGCTGACAGTCACCAGCAGTGTCGGCCCGGTTCTGGAGCCTCATCACCTGAGACCCGGCGCGGTGGTGTGCGACGTCGCCCGCCCGCGTGATGTCTCGCAGCGGGTGGTTCAAGAACGAGATGACGTGCTGGTCATCGAAGGTGGGCTGGTTGCCGTGCCCGGCGAGGTAGACTTTGGCTTCAGTTATGGCCTGCCGCCGCAGTTGACCTTTGGCTGCATGGCCGAGACGATGATCCTGACACTGGAAGGACGTTTTGAGAACTATTCGCTGGGCCGAGATCTGACGGTGGAGCAGGTGGACGAGATGGCTGCCCTGGGTCATCGCCACGGCTTTCGGCTGGCCGGTTTTCGCTCTTTCGAGCAGGCCATCGACGAGACAGACATCGAGGCCATCAAACGAAACGCTCGCCGTTCTGGGTGAAAAAAACTATCGTGCCAGACCACATACCGCCAAGACAGCCACCCACATGGGGTGAACGGCAAATGGAAGGAAGGCGACCATGAACAAAGGCCGAATTCTGGTTGTAGAAGACGATCTCGACATCTCGAACATGCTGCGCATCTATTTCGAGTCGCAAGAGTACGAGGTCTGGGTGGTAGCGCGAGGCCAGGAAGCGCTGGATACCTGCCACAGCAAACTGCCCAACATCATTGTGCTGGATATCATGCTGCCCGACATCGACGGTTACGAGGTCTGCCGGCGCCTGCGAGCCAACCTGCGCACCAGCCACATCCCCATCCTCTTTCTCACCCAGCGCGACGAGCGCAGCGACAAGATCGCCGGCCTGGAGCTGGGCGCCGATGATTACATCACCAAGCCCTTTGACATCGAAGAGCTCAAATGGCGGGTGCAAAATGCCCTTCGCCGGGCCAGCTACGAGAGCCTGACCAGTCCTACCACCGCCCTACCCAGCGGCAAGCTGATCGAAGACCAGCTCAAACAGCTCATGCGCCGCAACGGCTGGACCATCCTCTACATCGGCGTCAGCCATTTCGAGCCGTTCAACGAGGTGCAGGGTTTTGTGGCCGGCGACGACGTGTTGCGTTTTGTGGCCATGTTACTCACAGAACTGGTCAACGACCTGGGCACACCCAACGATTTCATCGGCCACGTGGGCGGCGATGATTTTATCCTCATCACCACGGCAGAAAAAGCGCCCCTCATCCGCCAGCGTTTGACCGAGCGGTTCGACCAATACGTGGGCACTTTTTACTCGTTCCGCGACCGGGAAAAGGGCTACATGTCCATTCAAAACCCCGACGGCAGCCAGCGCGAGGTGCCGCTCATGTCGCTGGCCATCGGCGTGGTGCCAGAAAGCCCCTTTGCCGATATTCGCGAGATCACCGAAGCGGCCGCCGCCGCGCGTCGGGACAGCACCAACCAGTAGGGCCGTAAGCCGACCCTGAGACGGGATGCCGGAGCCCGAGCATGCTGAGCCACGTTTTTTTCGTGCGCAAGAACTGGATAGCTGTCGCCCGTGAGGCGCAGCGAGATCAGCGCCGCATCGTGATAGTGGTGATGGCGGTGATGTTTCTGGCCACGGTGGGCGTCTATGGGGTGCTGGCGCTGCAACTGGATAAGGGCATCGAGTCTTTTGTCGCCGAGGCGCTCTCTTATGGCCTCTTTTTGGCCGTGCCGGTGTGGTATGCCCTGCGCCAGCGCGCCGACGGCTGGCAGCGGGCTCTGGCCGCCTACGTGTTATTCCTGGCGGTCATGCTGGTCACCGATTGGTTCGTCAAAGGCAGGCTGGATACCGAGCTGGTCCTCAGTGAACGGGCAAAATCGCCGCGTCTGTTCGTCAGCGGCATCATGCTGCTCATTTGGGTTGCGCCCCTGTGGTTGATGCGGGCCTACCCCACTCAGGCCCGGGGCATCGGCCTGAATTTCGAGCGGCTGGGGCACAAGGTGCTGTTTGGAACGTTGGGCGCCATCGTCCTCATCGCTCATCTGTGGATCACGCTGTTGTATTCGGGGGTGTCGCTCAGCTTCAAGCCCGGGCCATTTCTATTCTTCACCTGCTGCTACGAGATCGCGGCCCAATCGTTGAGTGAAGAGCTGTTCTTTCGTGGCTTTCTGTTCAACTATCTCTACCACGTCCGTCAGCAGCGGCTCCGCTGGAGCATTCTGATCGTTTCGTTACTCAACGTGCTGATTTATGTGGCCAAGTTTAGACCATCCGGCGGCGTTTTTGGCCTGGTGGGCCCTGTCTTTTACGCCTTTGTGATGGCCGTGCTCAATGCCATGTTGTTCCGACAGGTGGGGGGCATTCTTCCGGGACTGATCCTCAACGTCCTATTCAGTATGGCCGGCATACTCCGTTGAGGGTACAGCACATCAACTGCGTCCCGCAGACAGAAACCCTGATATGATGACACAAGAACCATCACCCATCAATCGAGCTAAACCACTGCAGCGTTGGTTGGCCATTTTGTTGAGCCTCACTACCGTGCTGATCACACTGCTGGTCTACTGCATCGAGAGCTGGAACCCGGTTTACGCGCCGGTGGCCTGGTATCTGTTCCTGCTGCCCATCGGACTGACGGCCTACACGTATGGCCTGGGCATAGGCCTGGGCCTCTCGGCCCTGATCACGGCCCTCTTTGCACCTATCGTGGCCAAACACCTGCGCGAGTACGGCCTCTCGCCGCTGGCCATCAACCTGTTGACCACCACCCTGGTGATCAATGGCTTTGCAGCCCTCGTCGGCTACTTTGGTGGGTCGCAGCGCCAACAGCGCGATCTCTACCGCACCCTCAACCTGCTGGGTGAACGTTTCAGCCAGGAATTGCAGGTAGACGAGCTGCTGGAGGTCATTCTGCGCCAGGCTGTCGCACAGCTCGAAGCCGATATGGGCGAAATTTTGCTGCAAGACGAAAAAAGCGGCCAGTTGCGGGTTGCAGCCAGTACGAACGGCAACCAATCTACCGCCCGCGGTCCCAACTCCGGTCAGGACGAATCGTTGGGCCAGTGGTTGCTGCAACAGAACACGCCTTTCCTGCACAACGCCCTGCTCCAAGATCCTCGCTTCACCTGGGTTGCCGGTTCGGATCGTGAACTGCCCGGCTCGCTCATCGCGGCTCCGCTGCGCCGGGGCCGTCAGGCCTTTGGCCTGCTGTGTTTGCTCAGCCTGGCGCCCGGCGCTTTTGGTAAACGTGATCTGGAAATGCTGGTGGCCATCGCCGGCAAAAGCGAGGTGGCCATCGAGAACGCCCGGCTCTACCAACAAACCGATGCCGCCCTGGCACAGCGCGTCGAGGAGCTATCGAGCATTGCCGAGGTAGACCGCGAGCTTTCGGCTTCGCTCGACCTGCAGCACGTTATCGAGCTGGTGCTGGCGCGCGCCATCGAGCGCACCGGCGCAACGGCGGGCCTGGTCGGTCTGGTGGCCGGGTCGGCCAGCCACCTGAACATCCTGGCATGGCGCGGTTATCCCGCCGATACACTGCTGGACGGTCGGCAGGGGCCGTGGAGCACCCGGATGGGCATCATTGGCCGCGTGGTGCGCACCGGCCAGCCGGCGCTGGTGGCAGACGTCCACCACGACCCGGACTACTTTGAAGGGTTGCCGGGCGCACAGAGCCAGCTCACCGTGCCCATCGTCCGTGAGAGCCAGGTCATCGGAGTGCTCAATTTGGAAAGCACTCAGACCGGCGCCTTTGAGCAGGATGCCCTCCAATTCGTGGAACATCTGGCAGATCACGCTGCCATCGCCATCACCAACGCCCGTCTGTTTCAAGAGGAACACCGTCGCGCGCAAGAGATGGCCGCCTTTAACGAGATCAACCGCACCATCTCGGCCAGCCTGGATCTAAAAACCACACTGGATACCATCATTCAAAACGTCGAACGCATCGTGCCCTTTTTCGTGGCCGAGATCTGCCTGTGGGACGCGGCACAGAAGCTGATGGTCACCCACGGCTGCGCCGGTGAGCCGGACTACACCTCCCAGATGGGCGGCTTTTACCGGCTGGACGAGGGCTACACCGGCTGGATCGCCCACTACCGCCAGCCGTTGTTGATCGCCGATACCCTCTCTCGGCAGGACGTGCGGCCCAAGTTCGATCTACCCGATAGGCCCATCCGTGCTTACCTGGGCGTGCCGCTGATCGTGAATGAAAACCTGGTAGGCACGCTGGAACTGGCCAGCACCCAACCGGGAGCGTATTCCTCACAAGACCTGGCCACGTTGCAAACTTTTGCCAGCCAGGCCGCCGTGGCCATCGAAAACGCCCGTCTCTTTGAAGCGACGCAGCGTCTGCTGGACGAGCTGTCGCTGCTGTATCAGGCCGGCCAGGCCACCACCTCCAGCCTGGATGTGCAACAGGTTCTGAATAGCGTGGCCAACGTCATGAGCCAGGCCATCGGCGTCGACTCGTGCTCCATCTCTGAATGGGAAGAAGGCACAGACACCCTGCTCACTCTGACCGACGTAGGCCACCCGCTGGCTCAGGACGTGGGCAAGACCTACTCTCTCGCCGAGTACCCGGCCACCGCACGGCTGCTCACAACCCGCCAGCCGCTGATCGTCCGCACCGACGATCCAACCGCCGACGCCAGCGAAACCCATTTGCTCCAGGAGTTCGGCTACGCCACCATGCTGGCTCTGCCCCTGATCGTCAGAGACCGGGTGATCGGTCTGGTGGAGCTTTACACCGTCTCTCCCAGAGACTATTCCGAGAACGATATCGAACTGGCGCAGGCGCTCACCAACCAGGCAGCCGTCGCCCTGGAAAACGCGCGGCTCTATGAGGCGCAGCGACGGCGGGCCGAGGAACTCTCTGGCCTGTACGACATTGCCCTGCGGTCCAGTTCGACGCTCGCCCTGGATGAACTGTTGCGCCAGACCATGCCGCAGGTGGTGCAATTGCTCAACGCCGAAAAGGGCACGCTGCTGTTGTACGATCCTAACCAGCGCATGTTGATCGCCCAGCCGGCTGCGTCGTTTGGCGCCGCGCCAAAAGAGATCGCCCGCTTTTGTATTCCCATCGACGCTCAAAACTTTCACAGCAGCGTGTTTGCCACCGGCCGCTCGTTCATCAGCCACGATCTGGCCCACGATAAACGCATCATCCCGGCCTATCGCCCCTTTGTGCAGGTTTTTGATGCCCGGAACGCCCTGGGTGTGCCCCTGCCCGGCTCCGATGGTAACATCGGTGAGCTTTACGTCATCAACAAACAATCGGGCTCCTTTACACCAGACGACGACCGTCTGCTGGGCACCATTGCCTCTCACCTGGCGCTGGCCATCGAAAAAGCCCGCCTCTACACCCAGACCGACGAAAGCCTGCGCATCCGCGTGGAAGAGCTGACCGCCCTGAACCAGATCAGCCGCGAGATGAACGCCACACTAGACTTGCAGCAGATCCTCCAAGTTCTGCTGGAGCAGGCCCTCAGAACCACCGAAGCCAGCCACGGTAACGTCATGCTGCTGGATGCCGAGTCGCAAAAGCTGCAATTGCTGGCCGCCCAGGGCTGCCAGGAGCACGAGATCCGGGCCATGGAAGAGATGGTGCTGCAAGACGCCCTCTACCAGCAAAACTCCATCCGGCAGGTCTTGGACGAGCGGAGGCCACACGTCACCCTGGATACCAGACGCCAGCCATCGGCCATCTGCGGCTGCACCGATACCCGATCCATCATCAGCGTGCCCATCCTGTATCGCGAGCAGGTGGCAGGATTGATCAACCTGGGCAGCACCGCCGTGGGCCACTTTACCGACGAGCACGTGCGATTCACCCAGGCCCTGGCCCTCCAGGCAGCCATTGCCATCGGCAACGCCCGGGCCTACGAAGAGCAAACCCGCCAGGGCAACCTGTTGCGCCGTCGAACCGAACAGATGGACAGCCTGCTATCCATCGCCCGCGCCCTGCGCGCCGACCTTCCACTGCACGAAGTGCTGGAAGAGATCGCCTACGGCATCTCGTATGCTGTGGGCTTTCAGATGGTGCTCGTCAGTGTGGTGGAACAGCCAGCCGACGACGATCGGCCCTATTTGCGACGCATCGCCATGGCCGGAGTGCCGCTGGCCGTGTTCGAAGAGATGAAACAGACCCGGCAGCCGCTCGAACCCGTGGCGCGCATCATGCGGTCAGAATATCGGATCAGCCAGAGCTACTTTTTACCCTGGGAAAACAAGGGCGATTGGGCCACAGAGCTCGACTCGCACATCATCATGCCACCCGAACAGATCGACCAATGGCAAAACGATACCTGGCATCCCGAAGACGCCCTGCTGGTGCCCTTGCGCAGCACCGACGGCCAACTGCTGGGCATCATCACCGTCGACCAACCGCTCAACGGCAAACGGCCCACACTGTTTGTCGCCGAATCGCTGGAACTGTTTGCCTACCAGGCGGCCATCACTCTGGAAAACGCGCGCCTGTTCACTTTGGAGCAGGAACGCCGCCGCCTGGCCGACACACTGCGCCAGGTCGCCGAGGCCATCAGCGCCACGTTGAACCTGGAAAAAGTCTTGCAGATCGTCCTGGATCATCTGCGCCAGGTGGTAGATTACGACAGCGCCACCATCCAGCTTCTCAGCGACAACCATCTGGAGATCATCGCCGCCCGTGGTCATCCCCGGCCCGAAGAGGTGATAGGGCTGACCTTTCCGCTGGATCAGGGCCACCCCAACCGCGAGGCTATCCTCTCCCAAGAGCCTTACATCGTCCCGGACGTGACCGAGCAATACCGCGCCTTTTTCCAGCAGGCAAGCCAGCCGCCCATTCGCTCCTGGATGGGCGTTCCCCTCTTTTTCCACGACCAGCCGGTGGGGCTGATCACGCTGGACAAATACACGCCCGGTTTTTACAATCAACAGGCCGCCCAGATCGCCTCCCTCTTTGCCACACAGGCGGCAGTGGCCCTTCAGAACGCCCGTCTGTTCGAAGAGACCAAACGCCACGTGGCCGAGATGGACGTGTTGTTGGAGGCGGGCCAAAACGTCTCGGCCACACTGGAAATGGAAACCACGCTGCACACCATCCTGTCCTATGCCACGCGGCTGGTGCGTGCGTCGTGCGGCTGGATCTTGTTGGTGTCGTTGGAGGACAAGATCATCACCCGCCGGGCCACCCATGGCCTGGATGAGCATCTGCTCAAAGACCTGGGTTACGACTTTTTCCAGGGCGGCCTGGAAGGTTGGGTGATGCGCGAACGCACGCCGGCCCTCTCACGCGCCCTGACAGAAGACGAACGGCTGACAGACCGGGTTCGCCTCTGGCTGGCCGAACAGCACCTTGGCTCTGCCACAGTGGTGCCGCTGCAGGTCAAGGACCAGGTCGTGGGCGTTCTGGCCGTGCTCAAAGATCGCACCGACCGCCCGTTGAGCCAACATGAGCTGGACCTGCTGAGTGTCATGGCATCACAGGCGGCTATTGCACTGGAAAACGCCGAGCTTTTTGCCGAGCGCGAACGTAACATCGCCGAACTGTCGATCATGTACCAGACCGGGCGGGCCATCAGCGGCTCGCTGGATCTGGAAGCCATCGTCAACATGATCTACACACAGATCAGTCAGGTGATGGACGCCACCAACTTTTTTATCGCCTTTTACAACCCAGACACTGAAGAGGTGTCTTTTCCACTGGCCGTCGAGTCTGGCGAGCGCCGCAACTGGCCTGCGCGCCAGAAAGGTCAGGGGTTGACCGAATACATCTTGAAACACAAGCGGCCGCTGCTGCTGCCAGACCGGGTGCGGGCCCGGCTGTTGAACCTCGGCGTCGAACCCATCGGCAAAGAAGCACATTCGTGGCTGGGCGTGCCCATGCTCGCCGGCGATCAGGTGTTGGGCGTGATGTGTGTCCAGAGTTACGAGCGGGAAAACAGCTACGATCAAGATCACCTGAGCCTGCTCTCTACCATCGCCGCCCAGGCCGCCGTGGCCGTGCGCAACGCCCAACTCTACCGCCAGGTACAAGACCTGGTCCAAGAAATGGAAAAACGGGTAGCAGCGCGCACCGAAGAACTGGTACAGGCTGTGTCTGACCTGATGATGGAGCGCGACCGGGTGCAGACCCTCTACCGCATTACCAGCGATCTGGCCTCCAGTCTGGATGTAGACCGCGTGCTCAACCGGGCGCTATCGCTCGTCTGCGAGGCCGTGGGCGCGCCGCAAGGCTCCATTCTATTGTTAGACTCTGAATCCGAGTTTCTGGTGCACCGTTCTGCCCTGCGACGCCAGGAGCCTCTGCCGCGCAATGGGGTCAAAACCCGCTACCGCGAAGGTGTGGGGCTGGCCGGTTGGGTGCTGGAGACGCAAGAAGCCGTCATCGTGCCCGACGTGACCCAGGACGAGCGCTGGCTCAAGGACGACGAGGAACACCAGAGTAAATCGGCCCTGGCCGTGCCGCTGCTGCTGGGTGATGCGGCGCCAGGAGTGTTGCTGCTGTTCCACCCTCGCCCCGATTATTTCACCGAAGACCACCTGCAACTGGTAATGACCATCGGCTACCAGCTCGCCTCGGCCATCAACAACGCCGATCTGTACACCCTCGTCCAAGAGTCGGCAGAGCGGCTGGGCAAGCTGGCCCGCGCCAACCAGGCTGAAGCCGCTCAGAGCCAGGCCATCCTGGAGGCCATCGCCGATGGCGTGATGGTCACCGACGCTCAGGGACAGGTGATCCTGTTCAACGCTGCTGCCGGGCGCATCCTGGGCGCACCCCGCCAGGCAGTGGTGGGCCGAAGCATCCAGGACATGTCTGGGCTGTACGGCACGGCCGGCTCTTCCTGGGCAGCGCTCTCGGCAGCCTGGCAGATGGGCCAGGCAGACGATCGCACCTTTTTGGCCGAGCGGCTGGAACTCGAAGACCGGGTGGTCAGCGTGCACCTGGCGCCTGTCTTTATCGAACACGAATTCCTGGGCACCGTCTCGGTGTTCCGCGACATCACCCACGACGTAGAGGTAGCTCGCATGAAGAGCGAGTTCGTCTCCACCGTCTCGCACGAACTGCGCACGCCCATGACATCTATCAAGGGCTTTGTCGACTTGCTCTTGCTGGGCGCGGCCGGCAACATCAGCGAGCAGCAGCGGCACTTTTTGGGCATCATCAAATCCAACGTCGACCGTCTGGCGACGTTGGTGGGTGATCTGCTGGATCTTTCCCGCATCGAGACCGGTCGCCTGCGACTCAGGCGTGAGAGGCTTGCCTTCTCAGAGGTGGTGCAGGCGGTGCTGGATTCGTTACATGCCAGGATCGAGGAAAAGGGGCTGGAGCTGATCGCCGATGTGCCGGAGCGGCTGCCCACAGTCATGGGCGACCGCGACCGCCTGATCCAGATCCTGACCAATCTGGTGGCCAACGCCTACCAGTACACGCCCAGCGGCGGGCAGATTCGTATCATCGTCACGCCGCAGGACGGCTTTTTGCAGGTCAGCGTGACCGACACCGGCATCGGTATCTCGGAGGAAGATCAGAACAAGATCTTTGATCGTTTCTTCCGCGCCGACCACCCTGTGGTGCGGGCAAGCGGCGGCACGGGCCTGGGGCTGCCCATCGTCAAATCTCTGGTGGAGCTTCACGGCGGCCAGCTCTGGCTGCACAGCACACTCGGCGAAGGCAGCGCGTTTACTTTTACGCTGCCTTTCCGTCCCGTTCCCGAGTCTGCGCCAGAGAGCGGCGGCGGCGAATCGGTCAAAGGCCAGAGCGCGCCACCCACCCAGGAAATGGGCCGCGCCGATCAGGAGACTGTCACGACGACGTGAATACGCGGGCACGTGTGCACGCGCCATCAACTTGAACAACAGAGCGCTGCTCTTGGGGTGAGCAGGCAGGCAAGGGTATGAACGATTTGGCAATATGGTTCGAGCGAAATCAAGATCGGCTGCAAGCCGAGTGGCTGGCGGCAGTGGGAAATGACCTGGCCGCTACCCAGGCGTACGATTGGCCAGGGCTGTTCGCCATCGTCGGCCAGTTGATAGCCGACGATGGCGCGGCATCGTCGGGCAGCGCGGCCGCCCTGCAAGACTGGATGGCTCGCGCCCTATCCGACGACGGCCTCCCGTTGCATGGCGCGTTGCGGGCCATTCTGGCGCTACGCCCCGTGCTGGCAGGACAGCTCCATCGGGACAGTGAGCGCCCCACCGCCGCGGATCGGCTGGCGCGCGCCAGCAACACGCTGGATCGGGTGGCGCTTCAGGCTGCCGAGATAGCGCACGCGCAATCCAAAGAGATGGCCTTGCGGCTGCGCGCCGAGAACCAGGAATTGATCGACTGCATCCAGCAGAACGCCAAAGCGATGCAACACGAGAGAGATCAACTGGAAGCCCTGTATACCCTCACCCGCGAGCTCTCGGCCAGCATGGAGCTCAAGGAGGTCATGGATCGTACGCTGCGTATCGTTAGCTCGGCGGTGGGGGCGTCGCACGGCTCGATCATGCTCATGGACCAGAGCCAGGGGGTGCTGGTGATCCGGGCCATTATGGGCCGCGAAAAGCCGCTGCCGCCCGAAGGTGAGCCAACGCCTTTTGCGCCCGGCAAAGGGCTGGCAGGGCAGGTTTATCAGAATCGGCAGACGATGCTGATCGCAGACGTGTTAAGAGACCCTCGCTGGGTCAAATCCAAAGGTCGTGGCGCCCGCACACGGGCCCTGCTTCTGGCCCCGCTGATCGTCGACCTGGAAAACTATGGCGTGATGACCATCGCCGACGAACGGCCCGGTTTTTTCACCGACGAGCACCTGCGCCTGGTGGATACGGCGGCTGGTCAGGTGGCACGGGCCATCAGCAACGCCCAATTATACCAGTTTGTCAGCGACACGGCCCGCGAACTGGGTGAAACCCTGCGTCGAGAGCAGGAAGAAGCTTCCAAAAGCCAGGCCATCCTGCAATCTATCGGCGACGGCGTGGTGGTCACCGATACGCAGGGGCGCATCATTCTCATCAACGCGGCTGCCGAGCGTATCCTGGGCACCAAACATCGGGCAGTGATCGGCCGCGACGTGCGTAACCTCTTTTCGGCCTTCAAGGCCGGGGGGCGCGCCGAGATGTTGGAGGCGATGGAAAAATTGGCGGCCAATCCCATGCAGAACAGACACGCGCCGCAGATCATCCAATCGGAACTGGTCATGGAACAGATCACGGTCAGCGCCCACCTGGCGCCTGTGCTGGGCAAGAAAAACGAGTTCATGGGCATCGTCACCGTGTTCCGCGACATCACCCGCGAGGTGCAGGCCGATATCGCCAAGACCGAATTCGTATCGACCGTGTCTCACGAGCTGCGCACGCCGCTCACCTCCATCAAAGGTTACACCGATCTGCTGGTGGCAGACGCCGTCGGCCCGCTGACGCCTCCGCAACAGCAGTTCATGGGCATCATTCGTAACAACGTCAACCGCCTCACCGCTCTGATCAACGATCTGTTGGACATCTCACGCATCGAATCGGGACGAGTCAAGCTGCAAATGGAGCCGCTGAGCATCGAAAGTGTGGTGCAAGACGTGGCCGAGTCGATGCGTCCCCAGATCGAGGGCAAAGGACTCACGCTGCGCCTGGACATCCCGGAGCAACTGCCACAGGTGCACGGCGACCGCGACCGTCTGGTGCAGGTGCTCACCAACCTGGTGGGCAACGCCTATCATTACACGCCCGAAGGCCAGGTGAGTATCGGCATCTCGGAGATGACCGGCGCGCTGCGAGTGGATGTCGCGGACACCGGCATTGGCATCACAGCCGACGATCAGAGCCGTATCTGGGATCGTTTTTTCCGCGCCAGCCATCCGGTGGTGGAAAAGGCCGCCGGCACCGGCCTGGGATTGTCCATCGTCAAGATGTTCGTGGAAATGCACGGCGGGCGCATCTGGGTCAACAGCGAGCCTGGCCGCGGCAGTACCTTTACTTTTATCCTGCCCACCATCGACTCTCAAGGCCCTACCTTATTGCCGCCGGAACCCAAACCGCTCCCCAGAGCGTTGGGTGATCAGAAAACCATCCTGGTCGTCGAGGACGAGCCAGACATCAGCGCCCTCATCCGTTACCAGCTACAATCTTGTGGCTACCGGGTGCTCACCGCCGCCCTGGGCGACGAAGCACTGGCCAAAGCCAGAGCCGAAAAACCCGACCTGATCACACTGGACATCCTGCTGCCAGACCGCGACGGCTTCGACGTGCTGCGTGAGCTCAAAGCCATGCCGGAGACGGCCAACATCCCGGTGCTCATCCTGTCTATCATCCAGGATCAGGAAAGCGGCTTCCGACTGGGGGCAGTCGATTTCTTGAGCAAACCCATCGACGAGCCGCGGCTGATCGAAACCATCCACACCATTCTGGATCGTAAAGCGCGTGTGCTGATCGCCGAAGACGAGCCAGACACGGCCGGTCTGCTGGTGCACATGCTGGAACGGGCCGGGTTTGCCACCTCGGTGGCCGTCAATGGTTACGAAACGCTGGCGCTGGCCCGGCGCGAAAAACCCGGTCTGATTCTGCTCGATCTGCGTATGCCGGGCATGGACGGCTACGAAGCCCTCATCCGGCTCAAACAAGACGAACAAACGCGCGATATCCCCATCATCACCATGTCGGCTCACGCCAGCGATCCGCGCTCGGAGCGCGAGAAACTGCTCTCACTGGGAGCGGCGGAATTTCTCTCCAAACCCTTCACCGTCGACGAGCTGGTGCAGGAAATCGAACGGGCCATAGGCGAGATCGACCAGATGGCGACGCTGGAAAACGAATGACATGAACCGCAAAGGGAAACCGCTACCAACCCAACCGAACAACTCGCCGATGCCGGCGCCCCTCGAGGTCGACGAAAAGCGGCTGGCCGAACTGATGGCCCTGCACAACATTGGCCGCGAATTCAACCGCACGTTGGACCTGGACCAGATCTTGAGCGTGCTGTTGCGAGAGGCCGTGGCCGCTACACCGGCTACCCACGGCAACATCCTCTTGCTCGATCACGAGACGCATCAACTGCGCCTGGCAGCCTGGCAGGGCTACACCGACGCCCAAAGCGCCATATTACAACAGACAGAATCCTGGGTCGGCCAGGGCATCGTGGGTCGTGTCGTAGAAACGGGCCAGGAAGCCGCCGTGCCGGACGTGAGCCAGGACCCAGACTATTTCGCTGTGGTGCCAGACACCTGCTCCGAGCTGGCCGTCGCCATCGATCACGATCACCAGGTGGTGGGCGTCATCAACCTGGAAAGCCCTCAACCGGCCGCCTTTGACGAACAGGACATCCGCTTTCTCAAAGCCCTGGCCGATCAGGCCACGCTGGCCATCGCCAACGCCCGGCGCTACGAGCAGGCCCGCCGCCAGAGCGAGGCCCTCGGTCAACGCATCCGTTTCCAGGAGCGCCTCCTGGACATCTCGACCGTCCTGCGCTCCGATCTGGGCCTGGAAGAGATTTTGCAGCGCATCGCCCAGGCCATTCCGGAGACGATCGGTTTTAATGTGGCCCTGCTCAGCCTGATCGAGGGCAAACCATCGCACCTGCAACGCGTGGCCGCTGCCGGCATCTCTCCGGCCACCTTTGAGCAAATCCGCGAGCACCAACCACCGTTGAGCAACTATTTGCGCGTGATGCGCCAGGAATTCCGCATCAGCAACTCTTTTTTCCTGCCCCACCACCGCGCCGACGAGTGGGAGCCAGACGTGATACATCACACCATCGTAGAAGGGCCAGACGAGGTGCCCGCCGGTCACTGGCATCCTCAAGACGCGTTATTGGTGCCGGTGCAGGCCACCGATGGTACACTGCTGGGCCTGCTCTCGGTAGACGACCCACAAGATGGCCGCATCCCCAGCCGGACGCAGGTGGAATCGTTGGAGCTTTTTGCCGCGCTGGCTGCCTTTGCCATCGAAAATGCCCGCCGCTACGAGGAGGCCCAACGGCGGTTGGACGAAGATCGCATCCTGCTGCGCGCCAGCAGCGATATGCTCTCGTCGTTAGAGATGAGCCAGGTCATGGAGCGCATCGTGCAGCACATGGCCCAGGCAGTGGATGCCACCAGCGCCTATCTGTGCGACTGGTCTCCCGAAGGCCACACCTCTACGGTGCTGGCCGAGTACATCGGGCCACAGGCCATCGCCGGCGAGCGAGCCACCGATCTGGGCGTGACCTACGAGGTGACAGAGGGTTCGGTGGTCTGGCAGGTGATCCACCAGCGTAGACCCTTCGAAGCCAGCCTGGTCGATCCGGACCTCACGCCGGAGGTGCGGCAGCACCTGCAAGAACTGGGCGGGCAGACGGTGCTCTATTTGCCGCTGATCGTGCAGAACGAGCCGATGGGTTATTTCGAGATCTGGGAGAGCCGCCGGCCCCGCCGCTTCAGCCGCCAGGAGATCGACCGCTTGCAGACGCTCACCAACCAGGCCGCCATCGGCATCACCAACGCCCGGTTGTTTCGTGAGATCGAGCGCCGGGCCGTACAACTCGAAACCATCGCTCAGGTGAGCCGTCGCATCAGCAGCATCCTGGACCTGGACACCCTGCTGGACGAGGTGGTCAACCTCATCCAGGAACAATTTGGTTATTATCACGTTCACATCTTTTTGCTCGAGCCCAGGCGTGGCGAGGTGGTCTTTCGAGCCGGCGCCGGCCGGGCCGGACAACGCATCGCCGAGCGGGGCGGCATCCGGCTGAAAACCGGTGAACAGGGCATCATCGGTTGGGTGGCTCAGCGCGGTGAGCCTCTGCTGGTTCAAGATGTCTCTCAGGAGCCACGCTTTGTGCCCAACCAGGTGTTGCCCGATACCCGGGCCGAACTGGCCGTGCCCCTCAAACTGGGCCGCCAGATCATCGGGGTGCTGGACGTGCAGAGCGACGAGTTGCACGCTTTTGACCAGGAAGACCTGTTCACCCTTCAGACGCTGGCGGATCAGACTGCCGTGGCCATTCAGAACGCCCGCAACTATCAGGAGGCCCAGGAACTGGCCCACTCGCTGGAGCGTCATGTAGAGGAGCGCACCGCCGAGCTCCAGGCGGCCCTGCGCCAACAAGAGGTGCTGGCCGAAAAGACACGCGCCATCGTCGAAGGCATCACCGATGCCGTCATCGTCTTTGATTCGGCAGACCGGGTGACGAGCGCCAATCCGGCGGTGGAAAGGGTGTTGGGGCTTTCACCCAAGACCTTTTTCAACGTCCGGCTGCACGATGCCGTGGCCCAGGAAGGGACGAGTGATACCGCCGAGAGTGCGCTGGCCGTCTTTACCGCCTTTATCAGCAGCAAACAAAAGATCCAGCAGGGCGCGCCGCTGGCCGAGTGCCGCTTTGAGCTGGGCGAAAAGACGATCGAGGCCAGCTTTTCTCCTGTCGTGCAGCAAGAGAGCGATTCGCTGGACATCGTGGCCGTCTTTCGCGACGTCACCCGCCAGGCCCGCATCGATCAACTCAAAGAGGAATTTATCTCGGTGGCGGCCCACGAGCTGAAAACGCCCATGACCGCCCTCCAGGGCTACACCGAGCTGCTGTTATCCGAGGCAGTGGGGCAGGTTTCGTCCATGCAGCAGCAGTTCCTGAACATCATCAAGACCAACGTCGAGCGACTGGTCGATCTCGCCGACAACCTGCTGGATCATTCACGCATCAAAGCCGGCATGGTGCAGCTCAAGATTCAGAAACTGCATCTGCCGGAGCTCATCGGCGAAGTGGTCAACACGTTTCAGGTCGAAGTAGAACGCAAAGACCTCCAGCTCACGGTAGATGTGCCAGCCAACCTCAGCGGCATCTGGGGCGACCGTGGTCGAATCGTGCAGCTTCTGGCCAACCTGTTGAGCAACGCCTGTAAATACACACCCGGCGGAGGTCAGGTGGGCATATTGGCACGACAATTGAACGGCCAGATCCAGGTAGACGTGATGGATACGGGCATCGGCATCTCGCGCCAGGATCAGGAACAACTTTTCAGCCGCTTTTTCCGGGCCGATAACCCACTCATCCGCGAGATCGGCGGCACCGGCCTGGGCCTGTCCATCGCCAAGTCCATCGTCTCGCTGCACGGCGGCGAAATCTGGGTCGACAGTGAACTGGGGCACGGCAGCACGTTCAGCTTTACGCTGCCTCTGGCCCAGGGCGACAGGGCCGACATCACCGATCCTTCCGAAGTGTTGGGTGTGCTGGATTGAGATGAACACGATAAACCACAGCCGAGGGCGTTGGACAGCGCCCCAGAACACCAAAAAGCCAATCTACGTTTACGGTGAGCAGATCGCCGCCGTTTTACGCTGGCTGGTGCTGCTGGTGCTGCTGGTGTTCAACAACCTCCAGACCGGCCAGCCCTGGGAGGCGATGCTGCTGGATAACCTTTTCCTGGCGATATTTGCCGCGCTCAACCTGATCGTCTCCCTGGCTCTGGCGCGGGGCATCCGGCCAGGACTGGCCTTTCGCCGGGCGACGATGTTCATGGATCTGATCGGTGCTGCGGCGGTGGTGGCGCTCAGCGGCGGCGCAAACAGCCCTTATTTCGTGTTGTTCTTTTTGATCCTGCTCTCGGCAGCCCTGCGCTTCGACACCGCCGAACGGCTGGTCTACGACGCTCTGGCCTGGCTGGTTTACGGGCTGCTGGCTCTCGTGGCTCCCTCAAAAGGTGACATGGCCCCACAGGCCCTGTTTGCCCAACTCATGGCGCTGGCGATGGTGGCCATCGTGAGCAGCCTGCTGGCCGATCAGGAACGCTCCCAACGCCTGCGCCGGCAGGACGTGGAACACCTGATCGCTGAAACCCAGGAGCGGCTGGAAGAAGTGCAACTGATGCGTGAGGTGAGTGAGATCGTCTTGCACCACCTCACCGACCAAAACCGCATCATGGCCGATGTAGCCGCCGTCATCCGCCGCCGCGTGGAGCACGACCTCTTTTGCATTGCCCTGTTGGACGAGGACCAGCAAGCGCTCGAGATGATCGCTGGCTGGGGGCTGTCGCCAAAAGTGCGCGAGATGCGCATCAGAATCGGCGAAGGGGTGATGGGTTGGGTGGCCAAAACCGGCATCGCGTTGAACGTGCCAGACGTACAACAGGAGCCGCGTTACACCACACTTGCCCCCCACATCCGTTCCCAGTTGTGCGTGCCGGTGGTTATCGAAGACCGCGTATTGGGCATCATCAACGTCGAGAGCAAGCGAGTGCAGGCTTTTTCCGCAGACGACCAGCGGGGGCTGTCCATCATCGCCGGGCAAATGGCCCTGGCGCTCAAGAACAGCCAACTCTTTCACGAGCTGGATTCACTGCGCCGCGACTTGGAAGTGCGCATCGAGGAGCGCACCGCCGAACTGGCCCAGGCCAACCGGAACCTGCGCACCGAGCGTGACCGCGTGACGGCGCTCTACCGCATCAGCAGCGAGCTGGTGTCCAGCCTGGAATTGGATGAGGTTCTCGACCGCGCCCTGGGCCTCATCAATCAGGCGGTGGGCGTCGAGCAAGGCTCGATCTTGCTGCTGGATACGGAAACGGGTTATCTGGTCTACCGGGCGGCTCTGGGTCGCAAAGAGCCCTTGCCCCACGGCGGCAAGATCACCCACTTTAGGCGCGGCGTGGGGCTGGCCGGCTGGGTGCTGGAGCACAACCAGGCCGTGCTCATCACCGGCCTGGAAAAGGACGAGCGTTGGGAGGTAGACCCGGAAAAAGTCGGCGCCAGCCAGTCGGTGATGGCGGTGCCGTTGAGCAGCGAGCATCTGGTGCTGGGCGTGATGCTGCTCTTTCACCCTCGGCCCGATTATTTCACGCCGGAGCACCTCCGGTTGGCCGAAGCAGCCGCCACCCAGGTGACGGCCGCCGTCAAGAATTACGATCTCTACCGGCTGGTGCGCGATCAGGCCGAGCGGCTGGGCAGGGCCCTCCAGGAAAAGCGCGCCGAGGCCAGCAAAAACCTGGCCATCCTGGAATCGATTGCCGATGGGGTGGTGGTGACGGACATCAACCGCCAGGTGACTGTCATCAACCGCACGGCTTTGGAAATGTTGCGCCTGCCGGAACAGGTTCCTGCCGGCCGAAGCGTGGCCTGGGTCTACCAGGCTTTTGCGCCGCAGACGCTCGAAACGGTGCTTCAGGCCATGACGAGCCTGTCAACCAGGCCAATGCAGGCAGCAGGCGATCAGGCCACCATGGTGCAGGCCATCCTGGAGCGCGACGGCGTGGTGCTCCAGGCCCATTTTGCCCCCGTGATCGCCGGCGAAGGTGAGTTCTGGGGCGTGGTGACGGTGCTGCGCGACATCACCCGTGAAAGAGAGATCGCCCAGGCCAAAAGTGAATTCGTCTCCATCGTGGCCCACGAGTTACGCACGCCCATGACGTCTATCAAAGGCTACACCGATCTCGTCCTGAACGGCGCAGCCGGCCAGATCACAGACATGCAGAACCAGTTCCTGGGCGTGGTCAAGTCCAACGCCGACCGTCTGGCGGCATTGGTGGCCGATCTGTTAGACCTCTCGCGCATCGAGACGGGGCGGGTGATGCTCAAACGACAGTCGCTCAAACTGGGGCCGGTGATCGAAGAGGTGGTACAATCGCTGCAGAGCCTGATCGAGGAGACCCAGGTGCGGCTGGACGTGCAGGTGCCCACCGGTCTACCTCCGGTCAGCGCCGATCACGACCGCGTGGTGCAGGTGCTCACCAACCTGATCAGCAACGCCTGCAAATACACGCCGGCCAAAGGGGCGGTGGTGATTTCGGTGCAGCGAGCCGACAGCATGCTCCAGACCGACATCAGCGACACGGGCATCGGCATTCCGGCAGAGCACATGGAGCGCATCTTTGAGCGTTTCGAGCGGGGCGATCACGAGTTGGTGCGGCAGCGTCCGGGCACCGGCTTGGGATTGCCCATCGCCAAGACCATCGTGGAAATACACGGCGGGCGCATCTGGGCCAGGAGTGAGGTAGACAAAGGCAGTGTCTTTAGTTTTACACTGCCCATCTTTTGCGCCGGCTCGACCGAACAAGACGAGCAACCTTCCACATAGCTCAACAGGGAGTGAACAATAAATGACATCAACAGCAGCAGACCAAGTTAAAATTCTGGTGGCGGAAGACGAAAAGGATATTCGAGAGCTGGTGTCTATTACCATGAAACTGGCAGGTTACCAGGTGTTTACCGCCTCTGACGGCGCAGAAGCGTTAGACATGGTCACACAGATCATGCCAGACCTGATTCTGATGGACGTGAGGATGCCCAAGATGACCGGCTACGAGGCCTGCGTGGCCATAAAAAAGATTCCCCAGGTTCAGGATATCCCGGTGGTGTTTCTCTCCGCCAAAGGACAGGAGACAGAGATTCAGCAGGGCCTGGCGGCAGGAGCCGTAGCCTACGTGTTGAAACCCTTTGCGCCCACCGAACTGACGGCCCAGATCAAGGCGCTGCTGGCCGAGTTCGGCAAAAAAGAATCGTTGGAGACGCCTAAAGAAAGCGACTGAGGCTTTGGAACCCATGCCAACCTGGTTCGCCTCTGATTCGAACCATGAGCGCGATCATTATCGACGGTAAACTGTTGCATTACGAGACCTTTGGCCGTGGCCGTGCCATGATCTTTGTGCACGGCTGGCTGGGCTCCTGGCGTTACTGGATGCCGACCATGGAACTCATGTCGGAGCATGGTCGCACGTACGCCATGGATCTGTGGGGCTTTGGCGATTCGGATCATACCAACGGCACCTACAGCGTGATCGGTTACGTCGACTTGTTACGAGCCTTTGTCGAGGAGATGGGCATCATACGCATGACCCTGATCGGGCATGCCCTGGGAGCGGCTGTAGCGCTGCACTATGCGGCCCAAAGACCCGACGACATCGAACGTGTCATGACCGTCAGCGCCCCCCTGACCGGCAGCAGCATCAATCGGAAACTGTTATCACCGGAACCCTCGTTCCTGGACCGCGTCCGGGGCTGGAAGCCCACCGAGGGTCATCCCGAAGTGGAACAAGAGATGGCCAAAATGGCTCAAAACGTCATGCAAGAGTCGCTCCGCTCCGCCATGGACACCGATCTGCGTCAGATCACGCGCCAGATACACACGCCCGTTTTGTTGGTCCACGGCGAAAAAGACACCCTGGTGACGCCGCCGGAAGCGGCCTGGTTGGAAACCCTGGGCGAAAATGTGCGCACCATTTTACTGCCCGACGCCCAGCATTTTCCCATGTTGGACGAAGCAGGCCGCTTTTCCCGTCTGTTGACCGATTTTCTCCAGGTGAACGATAACGAACAACTTGCCGCCCTGAGTGTCAAAGAGCAGTGGCGGCGTCGCACGCACTGATAGTCAAAAGCTTCAATTCGACGTTTCACATTCAGGAGGTGGGGGAATGTCAGACGACCGCAAGATGCCAAACGCTGCGCTCTATGTTCTGTTCGAAGCCATCAAAGAGGTGATGGGCGAAAACGGGTTAAAATCTGTGCTGCGCATGGGTGGCCTGGACGGCTACATCGACAATCTGCCACCCAACAACACCGCGCAGGAGGTTCAGTTCAGCAGTTATGGCGCTGCCCAGCAGGCCATCGAAGATTTTTACGGCCCCAGAGGCGCACGCGCCATGCTGGTACGCATCGGGCGGGCGTTGTTCCGTTATACCCTGCAGGAACAACCGGCTGTGCTGGGCCTGGCCGGATTGGCCCTCAAAGCCCTGCCCATGGGCGCCCGGGTCAAACTCATCCTGCAAAAGATCGTCCACAGCGCCAACGAAACCCTCAACATGCCCTCTCATCTGGAAGAAAACGACGAAGCCTACATCTTTGTCGCCCAAGATAGCCCCAGCCGCTGGCGACCACGCCGTTCCAAACCGGGCTGTTTCGTCACCGTGGGCACCTATCAGGAAGCCCTGCGTTGGGCCACCGGCAAAACTTTCCGCATCGAAGAGTTCACCTGCCTCGCCGCCGGTGACGACGCCTGCCGCTTTCACATTTACAAGGAACCACTCGATTGACACTTGACAGGCCCTCTATAGTGTGGTAGACTTGGCTTAACCACATATCTCCGGGGAGCTTGGGAGAACCAGGCTGAGAGAGCGTCTCGTCACCATCGACACCGGCGCTGACCCGTAGCACCTGATCTGGATAATGCCAGCGTAGGGAAAACCGTTCCATGGCTCACAAACGCTCTGCTCTGGCAGGGCGTTTTTTTTAGGAGACGTCATGTCCGGGCGTAGCCTCATCGTGGCCAATGGCCGGCCACCCACAGCAGCCGAGATAACCCGCTGGCATCGTCCCGGCGATCAGATCATCGCCGCCGATGGCGGCGCGCGCCACGCGCTGGCGCTGGGCCTGCTGCCCGATATCGTCATCGGTGATCTGGACTCGCTGGACGCCGCATCGCGGGCGCGCCTGGAGCAGCAAGGCTGCCGCTTTGTCCGGCGCCCGGCAGACAAAGACGAGACCGACCTGGAGCTGGCGCTGCTCCTGGCCGCCCGGCAACACCCCACCGAAATAGTGATCCTGGGCGCGATGGGCGGACGGCTGGATCAGTTCCTGGCTAACGTGTTGCTGCTCACCCTGCCCCAACTGGTCGGGGTGCCGGTCAGGCTGGCCGATAGCACGCAGGAGGCATTTGTAGTACACGCCGGAGAAACGGTCGCCGTTCGAGGCCGGGTCGGCGATACGCTCTCGCTCATCGCCCTCAACGGCGACGCCGCCGGCGTCTACACCACCGGTCTCAAGTGGCAGCTCGCCGGCGATACCCTGTCTGCCGGGCCGGCGCGCGGCGTGAGCAACGTCATCGTCTCGCTGCCGGTGCACGTGCGGCTGCAACACGGCACGTTACTGGTCATCCACATCTTTTTATCAGATGGAATCGAGCACACATAAAGTGCAACACTCGCAAAAAAGACGTTGCGCCTGAACGTTTCGAACGAGATTTTGGAGGTATGACATGAAATCTCGATACCTGTTCACCTGGGGCCTGGCCTGGTTACTGATCCTGTCGGCGTGCGCCGCCCCTTCACCCACAGCCACGCCGACCGCTGCGGGGCCGCGGACACTGACATTGATGACCCACGACAGCTTTGCCATCAGCGAGACTGTCATCCAGGCCTTCGAAAAAGCCAACAACGTCACCGTCCGCCACCTGCCCGCCGGCGATGCCGGCGCCGCCCTGAACCAGGCCATCCTCAGCAAAACCAACCCGCTGGCCGATCTTTTTTTCGGCGTGGACAACACCTTTCTCAGCCGGGCCATCGAGGCCGGCATCTTTGAGCCTTACGATTCTCCCCGGCTGGCCGAGATCCCCGACCGGCTGGAGCTCGACACGCAGCACCGCCTGCTGCCGGTAGATTTTGGCGACGTCTGCCTGAACTACGACCGGGCCTACTTTGAGCAGAACAGGCTGGCCCCGCCGCAAATGCTCGATGACCTGACCAGACCAGAACTGAAAGGACTGACCGTCGTCGAGAACCCGGCCACTTCTTCTCCTGGCCTGGCTTTTTTACTCGCCACCGTGGGCCATTTTGGCACGACGGGCAGTTACACCTACCGCCATTTCTGGCGCGATCTGCGGGCCAACGACGTGCTCGTCAGCGAGGGCTGGGAGGATGCCTATTGGGGTCAAAGCACCTGGGCCGGCAGCGGCGACCGGCCCATCGTCGTCAGTTACGCCACCAGCCCCGCCGCCGAGGTTTTCTTTAGCGAGGGCGCGCTCGCCGAGCCGCCCACGGTCAGCGTGTTGGGTGATGGCGCTTGTTTCCGCCAGATCGAATTCGTGGGCATTCTTCAGGGCGCACAAAATCGTGACCTGGCCGAAAAGTTCGTGGACTGGATGTTGGGCGTCGAG
Source organism: Chloroflexota bacterium (assembly GCA_049324835.1). Classification (GTDB taxonomy): domain Bacteria; phylum Chloroflexota; class Anaerolineae; order CAYNKW01; family CAYNKW01; genus JBMOMT01. The sequence continues at coordinate 46,846 of JBMOMT010000032.1, forward strand.
TTCCAACAAGACATCCCGCTCAACATGTGGGTCTTTCCGGCCAACGAAAACGCTCCCCTGCCGCAGGTCCTGATCGATTTTGCCCGGGTGCCGCCCAACCCGGCCAACGTCAGCCCAGACGACATCGCCGCGCACCGCGAGGAATGGCTGGCAGCCTGGACCGAGGACGTGCTGCATTGAGTTGGGCTTGCCGCTCGAAAAGCGCGCTGCGCTATTTACTGCTGGCGCTGCCGCTGGCGTTTCTGGCCGTCTTTTTCTTTTACCCTCTGGCGCGCATCCTGGTCGTCAGTCTGACCGCCGCCGATGGCGGCGGCGCCGAGACGCTGCGTAAACTGGCCAGCACCGACTATTACGCCCGCACGCTCTGGTTCACCGCGTTTCAGGCCGCCGTCTCTACCGCACTGACGTTGTTGCTGGGCTTGCCGGGCGCCTACATCCTGGCTCGCTACGAGTTTCGCGGCCAGACACTGCTGCGAGCATTGACCACGGTGCCGTTCGTGCTGCCAACGATCGTGGTGGCGGCGGCCTTTTCCTCACTCCTGGGGCCGCAGGGCCGTCTCAATGCCTGGCTGATGGCCTGGCAAAACCTGCAGCAGCCGCCCATCCGGCTGCAACACACCATCTGGATCATCCTGCTGGCCCACGTGTTCTACAACTATACCGTCGTGCTGCGGCTGGTGGGCGGCTTTTGGGCCAACCTGAACCCTCGCCTGGAAGAGGCCGCCCGCATGCTGGGCGCCAATCGCTGGCAGGTGCTGCGCCAGGTGACTCTACCGCTGCTGGCCCCGGCCATCGGGGCGGCAGCGCTGCTGGTGTTCATCTTTTGCTTCACCAGTTTTGGCGTGGTGCTCATTCTGGGCGGACCACGTTTTGCCACGCTGGAAGTCGAGATCTATCGCCAGACGGTGCACTTTTTTGACCTGCCACTGGCCGCGGCGCTGTCGCTGCTGCAGATCGCCTTCACCTTGAGCCTGATGATGGTCTACACACGGCTGCAAGCGCGGCTCTCGGTGCCGCTCCAGTTTCGGCCTCAACGCACCACCCGACGACGACCCCGCACCTGGCGGGCGCGCGCCCTGGTGGGCGTCAACGTGGCCCTGATGGCCATACTCTTGCTGCTGCCGCTGCTGGCGTTGATCGAGCGCTCTCTGACCGACAGCGCCGGCGGCCACTATAGTCTGACCTACTATCAGCAACTGGGTGTTAGCCGTCGCGGTTCGATCCTGTTCGTGCCACCCTGGCAGGCGATCCGCAACTCGCTGCTCTTTGGCGGGGCCACAGTCGCCCTGGCGCTGCTGCTGGGCACGCTGGCCGCCACCCTGCTGGCCCAGCCCCACAGCCGCGTCGCCCGCTGGCTGGATCCACTGTTCATGCTGCCGCTGGCAACCTCGGCGGTGACGTTGGGCTTTGGTTACCTCATCACCCTGGACAGGCCGCCGTTGAACCTGCGCGCCTCACCGGCGCTGGTGCCGCTGGCCCACACCCTGGTGGCGCTGCCTTTTGTGGTGCGTAGCCTGTTGCCGGTGCTGCGCGGCATCCAGCCCAGCCTGCGCGAGGCCGCAGCCGTGATGGGCGCCTCGCCGTGGCGCGTGTGGCGCGAGATCGATCTGCCCATCGTGGCGCGGGCGACGCTGGTGGGGGCGGTGTTTGCCTTTACCGTCTCGCTGGGTGAATTCGGGGCCACGATGCTCATCGCCCGGCCAGAATTCCCCACCCTGCCGCTGGCGATCTATCGTTTTCTGGGCCAGCCGGGAGCGTCCAACTATGGTCAGGCGATGGCCATGAGCACGCTGCTCATGCTGGTCTGCGCCGCCGGTTTCATCGTCATCGAGCGTTTTCGTCTGGGCCAGATGGGAGAGTTTTGAGCCGTGCCGTTCATAAAAGCGCACCGCATCGACAAGAGTTTCGAGGGTAAACCGGTCTTGCAGGGCGTCAGTTTTGCCGCGGAAAAAGGCGATATCCTGTGCCTATTGGGGCCTAGCGGCTGCGGCAAAACCACGTTGTTACGCATCGTCGCCGGCCTGGAAACAGCCGACGCCGGCCAGGTGCTCTGTGAGGGACAGAACCAACAAGACGCGCCCGCCCATCGTCGCCGTTTTGGCCTGATGTTCCAGGACTATGCCCTGTTTCCCCACAAAGACGTGTTCGGCAACGTGGTTTTTGGCCTGCGGATGCAGGGCCTATCGGCGGAGGAAATGCAGGCGCGTGTGGCCCAAGTGCTGGCGCTGGTGGGGCTTTCCGGGTTCGAAAAACGCGACGTGCACGAGCTTTCCGGCGGCGAACAACAGCGGGTGGCCCTGGCCCGCAGCCTGGCCCCCAACCCCCGGCTGCTCATGCTCGACGAGCCTCTCGGCTCGCTGGATCGCGCCCTGCGCGAGCGGCTGATGAGTGAACTGCGGCGCATCCTCAAATCGGTGGGGGTGACGACCATTTATGTGACGCACGATCAACAGGAGGCCTTTGCCATCGCCGATCAGGTGCTGATTCTACTGGCCGGGCGCGCGGTGCAAAAAGGCACCCCGCAGCACATCTACCGCCAGCCGGCCAGCCCCTCTGTGGCGCGCTTTCTGGGCATGAGCAACCTGCTGCCGGGGACGATCCTGTCCGACCGGCCACACGTGATCATCCAGAGCGCGCTGGGGCCGCTCCAGATCGATGGGCAAGAGCGGGTTACGCCCGCGGTCGCCACGCCGGTGACGGTGCTCATCCGCCCGGAGGCAGGCCAGATCGCCGGCGAGGCCGACCCACCTGGGGCGCCGAACGTGATCCAGGCGCAGGTGCAGGAACGCTCTTTTCGTGGCGATCACTGCCGCCTGACGGTGCGGCACGACAGCGCCGGTGAGCTGAACCTGACCCTCAGCGGGGGGCAAGATCTGCCCCCCTCAGGCATGCCCATCCACCTGAGGCTGCGCCCGGAGGCCATCACCTGGCTGGACGGCGAGCCTGACCCCTGAACGGCATCGCAGCCACCGCCGCCGGCCTCACTCTCGTAGACGGCGTATCTCAAAAACGACCGGATTCCAGGCATCGGGGCAGGCGTGGGTGGAGACGTCCGGATCTTCCAGCCAGGGGAACACAGCTCCGTAGCGCATGGCGAACACTTTGGGCAGAAAACTATAGAGGGCATGGATACAAATCTTGCCCTGCACCGTCTGTCCGTCAAAAGTCACCACGTCGCCCACCTGATGGCCGGCGTTACAGTGGCCCTCTTGTTTGATCACTCTGGCTACGATTTTGAAACCGTCCCCCGCGCCGTGCGATTTTTCCGTCATCATCCTCTCCCTGTCGATCTCTCAACCCCGTATGATCACCAGATTGCCCGATTCGTAGCGCCGCAGGCCCAGCCTGAAAACGCCCCACGCCGCCAGCGCGATGATCGCCGTAAAAGCCAACAAGGCGGCCAATCGCCCCCAATGGAACGCGCTCAACAGGGCCGCCGGCAAAGAGCCCACCAGAGCCGCCGGGATGAGGGTATAGAGCACCCACCGGACTGTGCCCGGAAAGATTTCAGCCGGGTAGAGGCTAAACGTCAGCACCGCGTTGATGGCCTGGCCTGCCAGGCTATCGGCGTTGCCCAGCCAAAAGGCCAGCGACCCCACCAGCACGCTGAACGATACGAAAATCAGAGCGGCGATCAGACCCAGCAACAAAAACAACGGCAAGCTGGTCCAGCGTTCCGGCGCGGCGACGAGAAAGACCAACAGGCCGAAAAACACATCGCCCCAGGCGGGCAGCGACATGCGCGAGACCAACAGATGTGTCAACGGCTCGGCGGGCAGAGCCAGGTAATAATCCAGCTCGCCCCGGACGACGATACGCGCCACCTGGAAGGCATTGCCGCACACCACCGTAGCCAGACCAAAACCAAAGGCCACCACGCCATAGAGGATCATCACCTGCGTCAGGTTCCAGCCACGCAGCGACGGCAATTGGTCAAAGAGCACCCACCAGAAAAAGAGCAGCATGGCGTCGTTGAGGATCATGCCGAACACCTGCAACAAAAACGCGCCACGGTAAGCCATGGCCGACATCAAATTGTGCCGCAGGTAACCCAACGCCAGCCGCGCCGTCTTCATATCACCCCCCATGCACCACCAGCCGCCGCTGCGCCAGTCGCCAGACCAGCGTCACCAACCCGGCAGCGACTGCAACATAGATCACCTGGCCCAGCAGCGCGCGCCGCAAAAAAAGCGGCTCTACCGCCACAAAAACGCGCGCCGGCACATAGGTGATGAATTGAAACGGCAGCCAGGCGGCGATACGCTGCAAAGCCTGCGGGAACATCTCGAGCGGCAGAAACAGACCACCCACGGTGAACAGCAGCTTTTGATAGATCCAGAAAACCGGCATGACCTCTTCCAGCCAAAAAGCCAACAAACCGATGAGCACCGCCACCAGAGCATCCAGCAGCAACGCCAGCGCCGCTGTGACCAGAAAAGCCGCCAGCCCAGGCAGGCTGCCCACCGCCCTGGCCCCACCCAGGAAGGGCAAACGACCCATCCCCAACGTCACCACCGTCGAGGCCGTGATCAGGTTGAGCAGGAAACGTGGCAGCGAGTTGCCCAACGAGCTGGCTACCTGGAACAGTGGATACCCCGTGGGGCGGGCCAGCATGTAGGCCACGTCGCCGGATCTCACCGCCTCGGCAATGTCGACGAAAATGCGCGACGAGGAGAGGGTGATCGTCTCGGTCATAGCCAGGTACCAGACCATATCGACCAGCCTGAAGCCTTGCAGGTCGCTCCGACCACTGACGCTGTAGGCCGTGGACCAGAGAGCCATGAAAACACCCATAAAGAGCACCATCTGGATCGAGCGCGCCGCCATTTCGGTCCGGTAAACCCACTGCTGGCGCGCCGAGGCCCAGAGCACAAAACCATAACGCGCTGCCGCCGCGGCCCTCACTCCACCCCCTCCGCCTGCCCGATGTCATAGATGCGCGCGATGATCTCTTCCATGGGCGGGTTGTCCACGTTGATGTCGGCCACAGCATAGCGGTTCAGAATCCGCCCCACCACCTCCTCGATAGGCGCGGCAGCCGTATCCACCTGGAGCTTGACGCCATAACCCTTGTGCTTGAGCACCGTCACGCCCGGCGCATCGAACCCCTGCCAGGGCTCGGCCAGTTTGAGTGAGACCGTTTTGCTGTGGATGTAATCCCGTTTGAGCGTGGAAACCCGCCCGTCATAGATCACCTCACCGTGGTTGATGACCATCGCCCGTTTGCACAGCACCTCCACGTCGCCGGCATCGTGGGAGGTGAGGAAAATCGTCACACCCTCCTGCTGATTCAACTCCAGGATCAGATCTCGGATGCGCTGTTTGACCACCACATCCAGGCCGATGGTCGGCTCGTCCAGAAACAGGATGCGGGGCCGATGCAGCAACGAGGCCGCGATCTCGCAGCGCATACGCTCGCCCAACGAGAGTTTTCGCACCGGCGATTCCAGATATTCACCGATCTCGAACAGATCCACCAGATAGGCCAACCGCTGCCGGTAGGCTGTGGGATGCAGCTCATAGATGCGGCTCAGCAGGTCAAAAGAATCCTGAGGCGGCAGGTGATACCACAACTGCGACTTTTGCCCAAACACCGTGCCGATCTCGTAGGCCAGGGTCTGCCGCTCCTGCCACGGCGTCCGACCCAATACCCGCGCCTGGCCAGAGGTAGGGTGCAGGATGCCCACCAGCATCTTGATGGTGGTGCTCTTGCCCGCGCCGTTAGGCCCGATAAAAGCCAGGCGCTCGCCCTCCTCCACAGCAAAGGTGATGCCCTTGACCGCCGGCACCTCGCGGTAGACGGGGCGCAAGAGGCCGCGCACGCTGCCGCGCAACCCCGGCTGTTTTTCCCGGCTGACAAAGGTCTTGGTCAGTCGATCCAGTTCGATGGCGGCCAAGTTTCCCTCCCGGTTCCATGCCGGCTCAAAGAGCAGCCAGCAGCCTGGGGCCCAAAGCCGCCGGCTGGCTGCGCTCGATGACCAGTTCTCGCGCCTCGTGAAAGGCCAGAAAATCGTGCATGGCGGCGGCCATACCTTGCACCAGCGGCTCGTCCGGCTCAACACCCGGCTCCAGGTAGAGCGCCTTGAGGCGCAGGACGCCATCGCGACGCTCCAGCTTGGGATCGAACCGGCCCACCAACCGGTCGCGGTGCAAGATGGGCAGGCAAAAATAGCCCCATTCACGCTGCGCCGCCGGCTTGTAGGCCTCCAGCAACTGCCGAAAGCCCCACAACTGCTCATCCCGGCCCTGCGGCCAGAAAAGATTATCAAAGGGACTGAGAAAGGTGGTGCGCCCGGCCGCCAGCGCCCCATCGGCGGCCTGCTGCAACAGCGGCAGGCTCTCGCGATGCACCATCAGCGTTTGTATGTCGCCATCGCTCAACCTGGCGCCCACCTGGACGAGCACCCCCTCTGCGATCAACGCCTCGACGGCCGCCCTGGCCTCGCCGCGCTGCACCTCGTGGCTGAAATCGGCAGCCTGATTGGGCGCGCAGACGCCAAAAACACGCGCCGCAGAAATCAGCAGGTGACGCACCATCTCGGCGCGCGTCGGCTCGACCGTGTCCACCCAGTCTGGCAGCACCCGCTCGCGCAGATCGTAAAGCCGCTGGAAATTGACCCGGCCGGCGATCATCAGATCCCCCCAGGCAAACCGATACTCCAGGGCCGTCTTGGCCGGTTTCCAGTCCCACCAACTGTTGCGCTTGGGGCCCTGATACTCGAAATCGGCGGCGCGCAGAGCCCCCTCTTGCCGGATGCGCGCCACGACATGGGCCAGCATGTCGGCCATGCCGGGCTGCGATAGTCGCTGCTGGCTCCACCTGGAAGGCTGTTCCCGGCTGCGGCGCATGCGTGGCAGTTGGTAGCGGTATTCGGTCAACGGGATGATACACGCCGCGTGCAGCCAGCCCTCGAACAGGCGACGCGGTTCGTGGTAAACCAGGCCATCCAGAACGGCGGGGTCATAACTACCCAGACGGCTCCACAGCGCCAGGTACTGGCTGCGCCGCACCATCTGTAACGTGTCGATCTGCACACAGCCCATCCGTTCGAGCGTGTCATAGATGGCGGCCGCCGTGGGGGGCGATTCGGTTCCGTTGGCCGTCGTCAGACCCTGGGCGTACAACGCCAGGGCGCGCACGGCCGATAGTGGGTAGATTGGTCTGGTTTGGGCCACGACATCCTCCGAGAGAAATCAGGCGCGACGCTCGACGACCAGCCAGCGAGCCACCAGCAGGCCGATCGCCAGGCAGGCAAAGGCCGTCAGGCCAAACATGGTCTGAATGCCCAGCGCTTGGGCCAGCAAACCACTGAGCCACGGCCCACTGAACATGCCGGCGGCATAGACCGCCTGGTGCAGACCCATGGCCGTGGTGCGCTCCGCATCGGCCACAAAGCGGATGCTCAGTCCCATCAGCACCGGATAGACCACGCCAGAGGCCAGTCCGATGAGAAACTGAGCGGCGAACAACAGCGGCAGCGAAGAAGCCAGGGCCACGCCGCCGATGCCCAGAGCCAGCAGCACAAAACTCACATCGACCAGCCGCCGCGCGCCGAGGCGATGAACCGCCGCCATCGCGGCCAGGTTGCCCAGCGTCGAAAGGCCGATGTGCAGGCTGACCAGAAAACTCTTGACGACATCGGTTGCGCCCAGGTCTTGCGCCAGGATGGGCAAAAAGCCATAGGACACGGCATAGTTGGCGTGCATGTTCACCGCGCTCAACAGAGCCGGCAGCAACACATCGCGCCGGGTGATCAGGCGGCCAATGCCGCCCCACGAGGGCTGGCATGCGGCAGTCTGTCTCTCCGAAGCGGGCAAAAGGACGAGGATGGCCACCACAGCGGCGCCGGCGGCTAAAAAGAAGGCCAGCGGATAACCGCCCAGATCGTTGAGTGAACCGGTGATGCCGGTGGCCAGCACACGGCCCACCGAGCCGATAAAAGTGAGCAATGCACTGGCCCGCACGGCTTCTTCGGGCGGAAAAAGCGTGCTGAACACAGCCACCAGCGGCACCCAGGTGGCCGCCGCCAGCCCGGTGACAGCCCGCCCCAGGATCAGGTCATTCACCGTGTCTGCCGAGCCCATGAGCCACGCGCCCAGGCCGACCAGCACAAAGCCGGCCACGATGAACGGTTTACGCCGGCCCAGCCAGTCGGCGGCGATGCCCAGCGGCAGACGGACGATGGCCTGCCACAGGCCGTACATCGACAGCACCACACCCACCAGCGCCAGGTCGTCGCTTTTGCTGCGGATATAGGTGGGCAGCGTGGGCACGTACAAATAGAGGGCGATCCAATAGATCAAGACCGCCACGCCGTACAGGGCAACGGTCAATCGACGCCGATGGGCATGATCTGTGGACAGAGGCATGGTCGAATGGGCCACGTTGTTTCCCCCAATGCAAAGACCGATCAGGTCGGGTTGAACAGCGCACCACGCTCTGATCGGTCCGTTCACGCTGCAACTGGTCATTATCCCCTGCTCGCCTGGCTGACAGGTACACGTCAGCCAACGAGGCACAAGTATAACATGGTTGCCGCTTGCGAGCAAGCAAGGTTCAACGATCTCTTTGGGCGCGTTTTTTAGCCTCACGCAGGCGGGCCAGGGCGTCGTCGGTGGATGGCGGCGGCTCACGTGGCGGCGCAGGCTCATCAGGTGGAGAGGCTGGCGGCTGAATCGGCGGCGATTCGACACGCGCCCGCTGTGTCCGGGCGCGGTCGCGAGCCTGGAAAAGCTGCCCCAGCACCCGCTCGCGGCTGGGGCGCGCCCGGCGGGCGGGCAGCCGCGCCCGCAGCCAGGCCAGCGCCTTACGCAAGTCCTGCGGGCCAAGCATCACCCGCCGCAGCGCCACATCCAGCGGAAAGAGCAAAGCCGCCAGCAGCAGCAACGTATGCCCTATCTCGCGGGCGCGGTCGGCGGCCGGCAGGTTGTGGGCAAAGGCCGCCGCCGGCTCCGGCAGCTCGCCGCCGCCGGTGAGGCGGGCCAGCTCGTTCAACAGGCCACGGTCGGCGCCGCCGGCGCGGTATTCCGGCGAATAGGGCACCACCAGGCCCAACGTCTGCTGACCCAACAACTCGCCCGCCTCACCGATCCCCAAACGCACCAGAACCGTCCCCGGCTGCGAGATCACCACTCGCGCCTCGTAATGGCCCGCCCCCACCTGGGCCAGCTCTACCTGGGCCGTTTCCAGGTCGGGGCCGATGAGGGTGGCCGTCACGTCGAGGAAATTACGCGGACGGCCAGCGTCGTCCGTCGCCTCCACCCAGATGACGGCCCGATCGTCTTCCAACGTTGCCCCGGCCTCGATGCCCTCCACCCGCGGCGCGGGCAACGCCCAGCCGACGAGCTGAGCCGCAAAGCGGGGAAAACCCTCCCAGGCCAGCCAGTCGGTGGCCCACTGCCCTTTGAGGTCCGAGGTCCAGGCGGCAGCGCGACCCAGGCCGTATTGCCAGGTGGCCAGCAAGGGATCACCCCGCGGCGTGCTGAGGGCGACGCGCGCCGTGTCCTTGGGTGTCGCGCCGTTGTAACCGAGCAGCAGCGGCAGGGCGGTCGCATCCAGGCCACGCAGCACCGGACTCGACGCAACGGGCAGCGGGTAGAACGGCTCCTCGACGATGTACTGGCCAACGGCTGTGACCGTCTCTTTGAGGAAAAAATCGGGCACGCGCAAGATATCGACCGCCGGGTAGTAGCGCCCGCCGCCGCTGTCGGCCAGATCGGCCAGGTACTCTGCCGAACCCTCTCCCGCCGCCACCACGCTGAGGGTGATGCCCTGCTCGCGCATCTGCCGCGCCAGGGCGGTCAACTCGCCGGTGTGCACCCAGCCGTCGGTCAGCAGGATGACGTGTTTGAGCCGCGCCTCGACGCCCTGCAAGGCAGCATAAGCCGCCTCGACGCCGGCGCGCAGGTTGGTCTGGCCTTCAGCCTGGATGCCGCCGATGGACTGCTCCAGCCGGACGAAATCGACCAGTTGCTGCACGTCCAGCGCCCAGCGGGCGGCGTCGTCAAAGGCCACCACGCCGATGTAATCCTGATCGCCCAACGCGCCGGCGGCGCGCATGACAGCCTCTTTGGCGATATCCACCTTGGGCTGGCCCACCTCGCGGCGCACGTAACTCTGGTTCAGGTCGGGGTTATCGCAGTGGCAGCGGCCCATGCTGCCCGATTTGTCCACGGCCAGCACCAGCGCCAGGTTGGGCGACTGCTCTCTGGTGCGCACGTCCATGTCCACCGGCAGCGTCTCTTCCAGCGGCGTGCGTAGATAACCACCCGCGCCGAAACTATTCTCGCCGCCGGTCATCAGCAGGCCGCGGCCCAGATCGCGCACGTAGGCCTGCAGCACGTCCATCGCGCCGGAGGGCAGCGCAGCGACAGGCACGTTCACCAAAACGACTGCGTCGTAGGCGGCCAGTTCGGGCAGGGTGGCCGGCAGGTCGCCCGGAGCGCGCCGTTCGACCTCCATCTCGGCGGCGGCCAGGGCGCGGGCCAGGTTTTCACCCTCGCCGGCCTGCCCTTCGACGACCAGCACCGCCGGCGGCCCGTGCACCACGGTAAAGGCGCTGGCCTCGTTGTTCTGCAGGCGCGCATCGGCATCTGGCACGATCTGGGCGCGAAAGCGGTGAAAGCCTGCCCTGAGCCAGGCCGAAGGGCCTGTTTCTGTGGCCTCGACCGGCACCAGAAAACGGTTCGTTCCCGCCAACAAGCGCACAACCTGGGAGTGAATGAGCTGCCCGTCGCCAAAGACGCGCAGCGTCGCCGCGGTGGGCGCCGTGCTGTGGACGACGACGGTCAGATCGAAACCCTGGCCCTGACGCACGTCGGCGGGGGCATCGAGCGCCTCCAGCAACACCTCGATATCGCCCTGCGGGCCGCTGAGCGGCACGTAGGTCAACTCGATGCCGTGGGCGGCGGCGAGCTCGGCCTGAGCGACGGCATGGCCCAGGTTCTCGCGGCCATCGGAAAGCAGCACCAGCCGTTTGGCGCCCTCGTCGGGAAAGAGGGCCAGCGCCAGTTGCAGCGCGCCGGCGATGTCGGTGCGCGTCGTCAGCGGCGCGGAGGTCAGGTCGGGCAGCACCCGGTCTCCGCTCGCCAGCCGCTCTACCAGCGCGTCCTGGCCAAAAACGACCACCGCCGCCCGGTCGCTGGCGGGCATGGCCTCGATGGCCTGCCGCAGCAGCGCTTCGCCGTGAGCCTGTTCCTCTGCCGGGATGCTGTCGGAGGCATCGAGCACAAAGACGGCGGTCAGCGTATCGGCGCGCAGGCGGAGCTGAACCCCTGCCAGCGCCAGGACGATCAGGGTCAGCAAGACGGCGCGCAGGGTCAGGCCGCCCCAAAACCTGATCCGCGTGGGGCGGCGGCCCAGCAACGCCAGCGCGACAGCGGCCGGAATCAGCAGTAAAAGCCAGAGGAGTTGAGGATAAACAAAAGACATGCTCATCGTTGGCAACCGTGAGGCGTGGAGCGTCAAAAGTCAAACGTGAAACGTCAAACGTGACCTCCCTCGACGTTTGACGTTTCACCCTTTACTCTTCCCCACAACCGCGTCAGCGACGCGCGGTGATAGACCAACCATTCAACCGTGAGCAAGGCGAGCGCCAGCCAGGCCAGCGACGGCCACCACTCGCGGCGCGCCTGCTGCGGAGCCGCTTCCCCACCCTCACCGGCGCCGACCAGCGGCAGGCTGCCGGCAGGCCGGATGTCCGATTCCGCCGGCGCAAAGAGGTTCACGGCCAGGCTGGCCCGCGCGTCCTCCCCCCAGGTGAACTGGTAGACGCCCAACTGCGCCGTGTCGGCAAAGGTCACCCGCCGATCCTCCGGCTCGAGCCGCGCCGTCGAGCCATCGGGGCGTCTCACGGCCACCGCTTCGACTTCCGGCGGCAGGGAGAGGCTCACCGCCGCGCCGGGGGCCACCTGAAGCGGCACCTCCGCCCCGCTGCCGGGAGCCAGCCAGCCGATCAGGTTGGACATCAGGATCGGAAACGCCACCTGAAGGGGCAGATCGGAGCGGTGCAAATCGAAGGCCAGCACGGCCACGCGGCGGCCATCGGTCTCCCCGGCGAACAACAGCGGCACGCTCTCGCCCGGCGACTGCCCTGAGCCTGGCGAAGGGTCGCCGGCGACGACGGTCCGCGCCCAGCCCGGCAGCGGCACACGAACGGCCTCCAGCACACTCACCCCGGTCAGGTCGACGTGGGCCAGCAGCGGATCGTCGGCGCTCGTTGGCCAGGGCGCAGGCTGGTCCACGGCGCCGGTGACGGAAAAGTAACCGGTGCTGCGCGGCGGGCCGATGAAGAACAGATTGCCGACCGGGAGCGTAGCCGTGAGAGGAACGAAAGTATCAAGGATAGTGAGGTGGGCAAGGGGTTGGGTAGTTGGCAGGCTGGTAGACTGGGATTGGTGAAAATCGGCGGGTTTGACCACTGTGGTTTCCAGACCGGGCAACAAGGACAATGCGGTCTCCAAAAACAGATTGCCCTCGCTGACGAGCGTCACGGCGGCGCGTGATGCGCTGCGCTGGACGGCCCAGGCGCGGTCGTCGAGGGACAGGGCGTCGCTGCCGGCGAGCCGCGCCTCGACGATTTCCGCGCCGGCGGGCAGGTCATCGGCCACGACGGCTCGCTGGCCGCCGGGTGGGATGTCGAGATCGTAGGCGTCGACCAGTTGCCCGTCGGCGTAGAGCGTCAGGCGGCGTTGGGCCGCAGCGTCGCCGTAATTGATCACCTGAGCAAAAGCAGTCAGACGCTCGCCGCCAGGTGTCAGCTCCAGCGAGAGTGTGCCGATGGCTTGATTGTCGCCGCTGATGCCCTGCGGCAGGTAACGCAGCCGCCCCTCGACGGCCAGCCGCTCCGGCAACGTGGCCCGGCCATCAGACAGGATGACGATCTCGGCATCCGACTGGCGGGCAGCGACGGCGGAGGCCAGCTCGAGCGCGGCGGCGAGATCGCTGCCGCCGCTGCCGGCACGGAGGCTGTCGATGGTCTGATGCGCCTGGCGTCGGTCTCGGCTGGAAGCAAGCAGCACCAAGGCGCCGTCGCCGGCGGCGATGACGGTCACACGGGCATCGGCGGGCAGGCCATCGACGAGCTGGCGCGCCTGGGCCCTGGCCGCCTCCAGGCGGCTGGGAGCAACGTCGGTGGCGGCCATGCTGGCCGAGGTATCGAGGATGAGAATGAGCGCCTGGCCGCTCGCGCCCTCAGTCCAGGTAAAGGGCCGGGCCAGGGCCAGGATCAACGCCGCCAGAAAGAGCAATTGCAGGATCAGCAGCAAGTTGCGCCGCAGCCGCTGCCAGGGGGCGTTGGCCTCGATGTCGCGCACGGCGCGCCGCCAGAGGTACACGCTAGAGACAAGCTGCTCGGTGCGCCGCAGTTTGAGCAGGTACATGGCAATGATGACGGGCAGGAGCGCCGCCAGGACAAAGGCAGCGGGCGTCAAAAAACTCACCTCAGCACCCCCCGCTGTCGCAGCCAGGCAAAGAGTAATTCCTCGAACGGCAGATCGGTCTCGACCGGCGCATAATGTATGCCCCGCGCGCCGCAAAAGTGCCGTAATTCCTCCTGCCAGGCGGCCAGGCCGGCGCGGTAGCGTCGCAGCAGGTCATAATCGGCGGTGATCTCGACCTCGGCGTCGGTTTCGTTATCTCGCAGCTCGAGATCGCCGGTCAGATCGGGGTTCACCTCGTCGGGAGCCAGGATGTGCAGCACGGTGACTTCGAAACCACGCGAGGCCAGGGCGGTCAGGCCGTCGCGCCAGCCGTCGTCCAGCAGATCGGAAAAGAGCAGCAGCGGGCCGGGCTGCAGGGCGGCGGCGGCGTAGGCGCGCAGGCGCGGGGCCAGGTCGGTGCGGCCGCCGGGCTGGAGGCTCTGCAGGAACTCAAAGAGCGCCATCGCCTGCCCCTTGCCCCGGCGAGGGGGAAAGGTTCTTCCGCCCTGGCCATCGCCGCCGTCCAGAGCGGTCGCCGTCACCCGGTCCAGGCCGGCCAGGGCCACATAACCCAACGCGCCGGCAGCGCGGACGGCGTACCACAGCTTGTTGGGCGCGCCCCAGTCCATCGAACGGCTGGCATCCACCAACAGGTGCACCGTCAGGTCTTCTTCCTCCACAAAAAGCTTGATGAAGAATCGCTCCAGGCGGGCGTAGGCGTTCCAGTCGATGCGCCGAAAATCGTCGCCCGGCGCGTAGAGCCTGAAATCGGCAAACTCGACCGACTGGCCGCGTTTGGGGCTGCGTCGTTCGCCCTGCAACTGCCCGGCCATGGCGCGGCGGCTGAGAATGGACAGGCGTTCGAGCTTGCGGAGAAAAGGTTCGTCAAAGAGGGAATTGGCAGGTGGTAGATTGGTGGGTTGAGAAGAGCGAGCGGGCATGGTTACGCCTCGTCGGGCAAGACTTCGGCCAGAACCGCGCCGATGATCGCGTCGGTCGTTACTCCCTCGGCCTGAGCCTCAAAGTTGAGGATGAGGCGGTGGCGCAGGGCCGGCAGCGCGGCCTGGCGCAGATCGTCAAAGGCGACGTTGTAGCGGTTATCGAGCAGAGCGATGATCTTGGCCGCCAGAATCATGGCCTGCATGGCGCGCGGGCTGGCCCCGTAACGCACGTAGCGGCGCACGGTCTGCGGCGCGCCATCGCCGGGATGGGTGGCCTTGAGCAGCCGGGCGGCGTAACCGGTGACGTGATCCGCAATCGGCGCGCCGCGGGCCAGGGCCTGCATGGCCAGCACTGTCGGGCCATCGGCCACCGGCTGCGCCTGCGGCGCGTGCGCGCCGGTGGTGCGGTTGGCGATCTCGACCAGTTCTTCTGCCGACGGGAACGGCACGTCGATCTTGAAGAAAAAGCGATCCAACTGGGCCTCCGGCAGCGGGTAGGTGCCCTCCATTTCGAGTGGGTTCTGGGTGGCCAGCACAAAGAACGGCTCCGGCAGCGGACGAGTCGCCTTGGCCACGGTGACGCTGCGCTCCTGCATGGCCTCCAGCATGGCCGATTGTGTTTTGGGTGTGGCGCGATTGATCTCGTCGGCCAGCACCAGGTTGGCAAAGATCGGCCCGGCCTCGAAGCGGAACTCGCGCCGCCCGGCCTCGTCCTCGACGATCAGGTTGGTGCCGACGATGTCCGAAGGCATCAGGTCAGGGGTGAACTGGATGCGCGAAAAGGCGCACTCGATGGCATCGGCCAGGGTGCGCACGAGCATCGTTTTGCCCAGGCCGGGCACCCCCTCCAGCAGGGCGTTGCCCCCGGCCAGCAGTGTGATCAGCGTGTGGCGCACCAACTCACGCTGGCCGACGATCACCCGGCCCACCTGGGCTTCGATGGCCGCGGCGACCTGGCGAAATTGTTCGGCGGTGATGGGAAACTCGCTCACGACTGATCCTCCATTGTCCTGTTGTAACCAACCGAATGGCACCCCACGATGGGTATTGTACACCCTGAACGCAAAAGCTCCAAACGATGCCGAGGCCCGCTCCCCTCGAACACTCGGCTCGTTATGGCCATTCCGACAGTCAGACGCTTCACCGCCGCCAATAGTTCCGGCTCGCACGGCAGCGACCGAACAGCATAGGCCAGGCGACGGCGAAACGCAGGGCAGCGCGCTGCCTTGCCCCACAACAAACCTCCCCGACAGGCGCTGTCGAGGAGGTTCATCACTTTCGGGAACCGGCTCACCCACCACTCAGGGCAACGCGCCCTGACGCCTCGCCTATCGTTCTTCCAACAGTCGTATCTGGGGGCTACCGATGGCCACACTCAACTCCAGATCGACGCGGTTGTCGGCGCGGGCGTAGCCGGGTGAGGTATAACTGCCGTCCTGGGGGGTATAACCAGCCGGCCATCGAGTGGCGCCCAAAGCTGTGCTGGACTGGACGTGCACCTCCAGGCCCTGCGGGACGACCACCTCGATGCTGCCGATGCCGACCCCGATCTCGACGCGATAGTTGCCCTCGGCTGGCAAAACGACCCGCACCCTGCCAACGCCCATCTCCACCTTGACGTCGTTCAAGGTCAGCTCGGAGAGATCCAGCCCGGCGTCGCCCACACCCAGATCGACCTGTAGACCCAGCGGCACACCGGGCGCAAGCCCCAGGTCCCAGACGCGGTCGCTGCGCCAGGGGCCAAAGGACGGCCCAAAAGAGCTACGACTGCTCTCCAGGCGCAAGCTCGCCTGGCCGCCCGTCACTTGAAAGCTGCGCTCGGCCCGCTCTCCTTTGCCAAGCTGAACCGTGCCTTCGATCAGATTGGCCGATTCTGGCAGCGCGTCGATGGTCAGACTGCCGACGCCGGGCGAAATGAACACCTCGGCCCGCTCGGCGTCGCCGCGCGGCTGCCGGATCGTGTCCGAAACAGCAGCCGGCGCACCATCGGCCTCAGCCACCAACAGCCACAGGCCGCCGGCCAGCAGCGTCAGAGTGACCAGCAGCACCAGCAACGAGCCGCCCGCCGAGCGCCGACCGACGAGCAGGTCTAGCCCACCGGCGATGAGTAAAACCGGCCACAAGCGCCACAGGTTCAGCCAGACGCTCCAATCCAGAATACCCAGGCTGTTTAGCAAAAAGATCAGCCCGATGCTGATCAAGATCAGCGGCCCTACGACACCAGGTCTATCCTTTTTTTCTTGCATCGCCTTACCCTCCTCGCGCCCCTCTACCCAACCGGATGCCAAACGCACGGAGCAACAGAACCATCCCCAACAGGATGATGGACACCGGCCACAGATAACCGATCAGCGGCGTGGCGGCCACGATAACCAACACCCCCATCGACAACAAAACAGCGGCCGGAATGAACGCCCAGTACAAACGCCCCTGCGAGGTGGGCACAACGGCCAGCAAGGCGAACGTTCCACCCAGACCCAGGAAAAAGAGGCTGCCTGTCGCCGTGCCCCCCAGAACATTCGACAGAAGCGCCACCAGCGCCAGGGTGAACAGCACGCCGCCGGGGATGATCGCCCACCACTGTTCACGCTTGAAAAAATAGATCACCCAGAAACCCAACCCGACGCCGCCCAAAAAGAGCGGGCCGCCGATGATATCCGCAGCCGAGGGCCACACCAGGTCCAGGCCGATCAGGCCAGAAATACCCAGCAGAGCGAAACCCGGCACGATAGCCCACCAACGGTCGCGGTTGGTCAGGAACAGCCACACAAAAGCCCCACCCGCAGCGCCAAATAAAAGCACCCAGACCGCCGCCGCCATGTTTTCCAAAAAGCCGATGTTTTGAAACAGCAACAGCATGCCTATCACAACCAACAACGCCCCCCAGATCAACCGCACATCGAACCGCTTCATCTGAAACCTCCTCAGGCACCGAACCGATCAACGAATTTTGCCGCGCCCGGCAATGGGCCACACCGCCTCCACCCGATCCTCCCGCACGGCCAGCAGAGCATCGTGCAGGTTGGCCGTGGTACAGCCGTGGTTCGGCCAGATGCGCACCCGATCACCGATGCGGAGCGCGGGGCCGCCATCACGCTCCAGAAAACCATGTTCCTCCGAGAGACGCACCAGCCGCCAGCCCGCCGGCTCGGCCACCAGCGGCAGGCCAAAATCTCTGGTGAGGGTCTTGAGCCCGGCGTCGACGATGGCCACCCCCGGTCGGGGTGTGCTGACCACCTGAGCCACAGCGAACATGGCGTAGGCAAAGTCGATGCCCACCACCTCGCGGTACTGTGTATCCATTGTGATATACGATCCGGCCTGCACTTCGGTTACACCAGGATAATCGCCGGTGATGTCGTAGGTGCCGGTGGCGCCGCCAGAGACAATGTGCACCGCCAGACCATCGGCCTGGATCACATCGCGGGTCTCCAGCAGCAGCCTCATGGCCGCCTCGGCGCGTTGTTTACGCTCGGCAAAATCCGGGATCATGACCGTGTGGCCCTCGTAGCCCATCAACCCCTCGAAACGCAGGCCAGGCGACTGGCCCACCCGTCGCGCCAGCGCCAGCGCCGGTTCACCCGGCTGCACCCCGCAGCGCCCCATGCCGATATCCACCTCTACAAGCAGCCGCAAACACACACCTCTGGCCTGTGCGGCCGCATCCAGCTCGGCCACGTTGGCCGCATCGTCCACCGCGACCATCACCCGCGTCCGGGCTGCCAGTTCGACCAACCGCGTCACCTTGGGCCGGCCCACGATCTGATTGGCGATGAGAATATCGTCGATGCCCGCCTGAGCCATCACCTCGGCCTCACCCAGCTTGGCGCAGGTGACGCCGATCGCGCCGGCGGCCATCTGTCGGTGTGCCAGCGCGGGGCACTTGTGAGTCTTGATGTGCGGTCGCAGGCTTGCCGGTCGGCCGGCGAAAAAGGCCGCCATACGGGCCAGGTTGGCCTCCATGGCCGGCAGGCCGACGCACAAAACCGGTGTATCCAACTCTTCCAGACGTCGCCCCAGAACAAGATTCATTTTTACCTCTCACTGCCGCGGTCTTGTGGCCCGCCGAGCGCGGCGTCAAAAAAGTCTGCCAGACGAGTGTACAGCCGTCTCTGGTTCGATGGTCTGATGATGCCGTGACCCTCGTCGTCAAAGACGAGCAGTTCGTACGGGATGCCAAACGCCTCCAACCGCTGCCGCACCTGACGCACGTTCTCCGGAGTCACGTTGGGGTCTTGAGCGCCCTGCACGATGAGCAGCCGCCCGCGGATGTGCTGCACAAAATGGATGGGTGAGCGCTCGCGGTATCGCTGCGGCGCCTGCTGCGGGCTGCCGCCCATCATCTCTTCGCTGAGGGGCCGCAAGTCCGGGCGGGTGGTCTCATAATCCACCACCAGGTCTGTCATGCCGCAGATAGGCGCAGCCGCGGCGACGATCTCTGGCGGGTAGCGGCTGATCAGGCACCAGGCGCTGTAACCACCGTACGACGTGCCGGTCACCCCCACCCGCCCCGCGTCGGCCAGTCCGGCGCGGATCAGCGCCTCGGCGCCGGCAGCGATATCCCCCTGCTCACGCCCGCCCCAGCCATCTTTTTTGATCTGTTCCCGGTACTGGAGGCCAAAGCCGGTGCTGCCACGATAGTTAACATCCAGCACGTTGAATCCCCGAGAAAGCAGGTACTGTATCTGAGCGTTGAAACGATCTTCCGAGTGATGGCTGGGACCGCCGTGGACATAGAGGATCGCGCGGCGCGGGTTGGGCCGGGCGCGGTAGAGCCAGCCCTGTATCTCCAGACCGTCGGCGGCGCGCCAGGTGAAATCCTCGGCGGTCGCCAGCCGGGCCGGCTCCAGATCGGTGCGCTCCCAGAGATGCGTCAACGAGGTCAGATCGTCGACGCTGCCGGCATCAGGGGCCAGGCGCACCAGGTCGGCGGGCCTGTTGGCCGAATAGTAAAGGGCGATCCAGGCCCCATCGGCGGCCCGGCCCAGCGGCCGGAGGTTACCCGGCAGATCGGGCAAGGGAATCTCGACGCCGCTGGCCGCATCCAGAACCGAGGCCCGGTGACACGCCCGGACGAGTTCATCGACTATGACCAGCCCATCCGGTGAGACCCAGGCGCTCTCGACGTTGCGGGTTGGGTCGTCCAGCAACCAGCGTATCTGACCACTGGGCCAGTGATACACCCCCAGGCTGTGATGATCCTGCGGCGCGCCATCGCGCGACTCGGTGAGAAACAGAATGTTCTCGCCATCGGGGAACCAGCGGGCAAACACTTTGACCGGGTCGCCAAAGTGCAAAATCTCCCGATCCTCCCGGCCCTCCACGTCGACCAGGTGAAACTGCCGCCCGGCGGGGTGGCGGTCTTTGCGGGGATAGAGCACGTGCGTGCCGGGTCGGTTGAGAACCGGCACACTCCAGATGGGGCGTTGGGGTCGGGCGATGGGCACCTGCAGCCCGGTGACCAGATCGTGCCGGTAGACCCAGGTCGGCTCGATGACCCGACGGCCGATGGCGTCGTAATTGGCGCCGTAAAAGAGGGTGATGCCATCGGGGTGCAGACTGCCACCCCGGACGAAATAGGGCGGCCGATCCGGGGTCAATGGCAGCATCTGGCCGGGGTTGGCCAGGTCTACGCGAAAGAGCCGGGCACGCTCATCACCGTCGTGATCCTGGGCCACGATCACCGCCCGCGAGTCGGCAGTCCAGCTCACGAACTCGGTGGCCTCGGGCGTATGGCTGAGCGCCACAGGCGGCGCAGAGCCGTCGCTGGGCACGGCAAAGATGTCCAGGTTGTCGTGGACGCGATACCACTCGAAGGCCAGCCAGCGGCCATCGGGCGAGAGAAAGGCCTCCAGCACAGTGGGCAGAGAGAGCAACTGCTCCAAAAAGGTTTGAGGATCGGATTCAAAACGCACGGCCATGCTTGCCTCCCAGAAAAGTTTGCCGAACAAACGGCAGTATTATATCATAAAACTGATTGGCCGTGACATTCGCAACGAAAAAGAGCGGAGCAATAGCTCCGCTCTGGTTGGTTTTCCGATAATAGTCAACGCTGTGTTGGGGCGGTCCCGGTCACCGGACAACGCTTTTGTGCTTCGATTCGACCGGCAACAGGGTTGCATAGACCACGTCTGCCACCGGAGTAGCGATGCCCAACTCGCGTCCCCGCCGCCCGATCACGCCGATCAATGACTCCAGCTCGGACCGCCGACCGGCTTCCACATCCCGCTGCATAGAAGCTCGCGTGTCGGCGGCGAACCCATCGATCACGGCCAGCGTTTGCTGGATCACATCCGGGGCAAGGGCCACACCGCTCGCGCGCGCCACGGCCTCCACTTCGCGCATCAAAGCCACCATCACAGCTCGCGTCTCGGGAACAGCGCGATAGTCGCCCATCTCCAGACGGGTGAGTGCTCCGATGCCGCTGATGGCAGCGATGAACACGAACTTGGTCCACAACACTCGGCGGATATCATCCGTCACTTCCACCGTCGCTGCCGCGCTGCCCAAGGCCTCTGCCAGCCTGCGCACTCGCGCCGAGATCGGCCCATCGAACTCACCCAACACCACCCGTCGTATCTGCGAAAATTGCCGGATAACCCCCGGCGACTCGACAGCCGCCGATATCCACGTCGCGCCGCCGATGACGTGCGCCAGGCCCAGGACCGCCCCCAGACGCTCGCCGGCATCGATACCGTTCTGCAGGCTCGTCACCACCGTCTTCGGCCCCACTAGCGGCCTGATGTCCTGGGCCGCCTGCTCGGTGTCGGGCGTTTTGACACACACCAGCACCCAGTCCACCAGACCGATCTCGGCGGGCGTGTCGGTGGCCTGGGCCGGCGCGATGGTGAAATCGCCGTGAACGCTCCTGACCAGCAGCCCCTTCTGGCGCAGCGCCGCCAGATGCGCCCCCCGCGCCACAAAAGTCACGCCGTGGCCTGCCCGCGCCAGCAAACCGCCATAATAACCGCCCACTCCACCGCTGCCCATCACAGCGATCCTCATATGTTTTGCCTCCGTGTCAGAGGTACAGGTGAGCCAGGCCGGCCCGGCGTAACGGGGCCGGCCTGGTCTTTACCGTTCGCGCCTGTCCAGAACCCGATCGGCATAGATATTCATCGCCGCCGACATAAAGTCGGCCAGGCCGGGGTGATACCTTTCGTAGAACGCCCGAAACTCGGCGTGCTCGACATAGCCGCGCCCCAGGCCGCGATACACCTCGGCCGAACAGGGGTAAAAGTTCTCGATCCAGGCGTGATGCCGGGCCATCAGGCCCTGCACTTCGGCGTCGTCGGGCGAACGGTCGACCAGAGCCGCGAGAGCGGTGGTGACGGCCTCACCTTCGGCGCCAACTGCCTGCCACTCGGCGCGGCTCATCCTTTTCACCCGCCGCTCCGATTCCTCCACCAGGACCGGATCGTACATCTCGCGCGCCTCGCGCTTGTAGCGTTCGATCTGCTCCGTGGTAAAACCTTCGTAGAGTTCTTCGTCTGTCAATGTCATGTCATCCTCCCTCAACCTGTCGATCGTCCTGTCAATCGTTTTCAGGAGGCGCGTCAGCCGTTCCACGCGCCGGAGCAGCAACTGCCGATGGCGCTCAAGAGCCACCACCTGGTCGAACCCGGGATCGTCCAGAATCCGGCGCACCTCGTCCAGCGGCATATCGAACTCTTTGAAGAACAAGATCTGCTGCAAACGTAACAATTCTGGCTCTCCATAGACCCGGTAGCCGGCCCCGGTTCGGGCCGACGGTTCCAAGAGTCCGATCTGGTCATAGTGGCGCAGCGTCCGGACACTGACCCCCGCCATTTTTGCCAACTGGCCGACCGTGTAGGCTTTCACGCTTACCTCCAGAGACCCATTATACACCATGACGTAACGTCAGAGTCAAGGGCCAATCGGGCCAGTTTTCGATTTTTTGGCCTTTCCGGCTGATCCCTCTCCGGCTCACCTAACGCAGCATCACTTCTTGCGCCAGTTCCTGGCCACGGCCGGTGAGCCGCAAGCCAGAGCCGTCTACCCGTCGCACCAGGCCGTCGCGCGTCAGGTTGGCCACCACACGCTGGCCAAAAGCCAGACTCCATTTCATGTGCCGGCTCAGGTGCTCCAGCGAACACTCGGCTGCCTCGTCTGGCGCGCCCGCGTGCTGCGACAGGTGCACCAGCAGCATCTCGCCGGCGAACTGCCAGCGCTGGCGGCGGCGCAACGCCCAGCGGGCGATCAGGCCACGCTCTGGGGCCAGGAGCAACACCAGGGTAAAGACCACACCCGTCATCGTCGCCATGCTGCCGGCGATGGAGGCGTCGAGCAGCCGCGCCAGAAAATAACCCGACACCGCCGAAACGACGGCCAGCGCCGCGCTCAACGCCAGCATCAGCGGCAACCGGTCGGTGAGCAGATAGGCCGCCGCCGGCGGGGTGATCATCAACGCCACGACCAGCACCGAGCCGACGGCCTCGAAGGAGCTGACGGCCGTCACCGAGACCAGCGTCATCAGCGCATAGTGGATCACCAGCGGCGAAAAGCCCAGCGCCGCCGCCAAACCGGCATCAAAGGTCGCCAGTTTGAGTTCCTTGTAGAACAACACGATGAACAGCAGGTTGACCAGCCCCACGGCCCCGGCCAGCCACAGCGCCTTTGGCCCCAGATCGACGCCGCCCAGCAGCAGCCGGTCGAACGGAGCAAAAGCCAGCTCCCCCAGCAGCACGGCGTCGGTGTCCAGGTGGACGTTGGCCGCGTAGCGGCTGATCAGGATCACGCCGACCGAAAAGAGCGCCGGAAAAACCAGGCCGATGGCCGCATCCTCCTTGACCAGCCGGGTGCGAAACAGGGCCTCGACCAGCGTCACCGTCAGCACGCCGGTGAGTGTAGCGGCGACGATCATCGGCAGCGAGGCCGTGCTCTCGACCAGGAAAAACATGAGCACGATGCCCAGCAGGATGGCGTGGCTGATGGCGTCGCTCATGAGCGACATGCGCCGCAACACCAGGAATACGCCGATGAGCGAACAACTGGCCGCTACCACCGAAGCGATCAGAACGATCTCAATTTGCGCTTGTGTCATGCTCGCCTCCCTATCGAACCATCACCCGCCGGGCTGTCTCGCGCCCGTAGGCGGTGAGTTTCAGGCGGCCATTGGCGCGTATCACCAGATCGTGGGTCACGGCCCAACGCACGGCGCGCCGGGCAAAGGTCTCGCCCCAGTGCATGTGAGCGCCCAGGTGGGTCAGTGCGCTCTCTTGCGCTTCGTCCGGGTCGCCCTCGTGGTTCAGCAGGTGCACGGCCAGCGCCTCGGCGGCAAACTGCCACTTTTGCCGGGATTGGCGTCGCAGCCGGGCCAGGATGCCCCGCTCCGGCGCAAAGAGCAACGAGATCAACACGACGGCGCTCATATAGAGCACGATAGTCGGGCCGGTGGGCAAGCGAGGCACGACGCTGCTGGTGACGGCCCCCAACAGCCCCACCAGAGCGCCAAAAACGCCCGCCAGGACGACCATCACGCCCAGCCGCTCCGTCCACTGGCGGGCGGCGGCAGCCGGGGCGACGATCATGGCGCTCATGAGCACCACACCCACCGCTTGCAGGCCAACGACGATGGCGATGACGATCAGCGAGGTGAGCACCACGTCCAGCAGGCCGGTGGGGAAGCCCAGGCTGGCGGCAAAGCCGGGGTCGAAGCTGAGCAGTTTGAACTCTTTCCACAAGACGACGACGACGGCCAGCGCCGCAGCACCCAACACGGCCATGGTGATCACATCGCGGCCCACCAGCGTCGCCGCCTGGCCAAAGAGGAACTTGTCCAGGCCGGCCTGGCTGGCCTGGGGCAGCCTTTGGATAAAGGTCAACAGCAGGATGCCGAAACCGAAAAACACCGACAGCACCATACCCAGGGCGGCATCTTGCTTGATGCGTGTATGGCGCACAGCGACCATCACGGCCAGCGTGCCCAACCAGCCAGCGACCGCCGCGCCCAGAACCAGCACCAGGGGCGCTTTGGAGCCGGTCAGCAGGAACACCAGGGCAATGCCCGGCAGGGCCGCGTGCGAGATGGCATCGCCCAGCAGGCTCTGCTTACGCAGCACGGCAAAGACGCCCAGCACGCCGCTCACCAGCCCCAGCGTCGCCGAGCCGAGGGCCACGGTGCGCAGGGTGTAATCGAAGAGCAGGTCGTACAGAATCTGTCCGATGTCCATCTACGCTTTCCCCCCGAGAAAGGCGATGCGCCCACCGTAGGCTTGGCGCAAGTTCTCCTCGGTGAACACCTCACCCACCGGCCCGCTGGCGATGCGCCGCACGTTGAGCAGCATCACCCAGTCGAAATACTCTTCCAGCGTTTGTAGATCGTGGTGGACGACGATGACAGTTTTGCCGGCGGCGCGCAGCTCCCGCAACAGGTCGATGATGGCCCGCTCGGTGGTGGCATCCACCCCGGCGAAAGGCTCGTCCATAAAGTAGACCTGGGCGTCCTGCACCAGGGCTCGCGCCAAAAAGACCCGCTGCTGCTGCCCGCCCGAAAGCTGGCTGATCTGCCGGTCGGCAAAATCGGCCATACCCACCTTACGCAGACTGTCCATGGCCAACTCCCGATGCTCGCGGGTCGGGCGTTTGATCCAGCCCAGCTTGCCATAGAGGCCCATCAGCACCACGTCCAGGGCGTTGGTGGGAAAGTCCCAATCGACGCTGCCCCGCTGCGGCACGTAACCCACCAGTCGCCGTTGTTCGACGTATGGCTTGTCATAGATGCGCACTTTGCCGGCCGCCGCCGGGATCAGCCCCAGGATGCTCTTGATGAGTGTGCTCTTGCCTGCGCCGTTAGGGCCAACGATGGCCATCAACACGCCTTCGGGCACGTCCAGGTCCACGTCCCACAGCACCGGCTTTTCGCGGTAGGCAACAGTCAGATCGGTTACCTGGATTGCCTTATGTCCATTATTCACGTTCCAACCTCCCAAATCACGGAATACGCAATACGGATTCATCGTATTGCGTATGCATGAGACTATTCGCCCAACAAGGCGCCGACGATGGTGTCCACGTTGTGACGCACCATGCCGATGTAGATTCCTTCCTCGGTGCCCCGATCGCCCATGGCGTCGGAGAACAGCTCGCCGCCGATTTTAACCTGAAATCCTCTGGCCTGCACAGCCGCCTGGACGGCCTCGATGGTACGCACCGGCACCGACGACTCGACGAAAATGGCCGGGATCCGGTTCTGGGCGATGAAATCGGCCAGGGCCTGCACGTCGCCCGTGCCGGCTTCGGTGGCGGTGCTGACGCCCTGCAGGCCGCGCACCTCAAAGCCGTAGGCTCGCCCAAAATAGTTAAAGGCGTCGTGGGCCGTGATCAGCACCCGCTGCTGCTCAGGCACGCGGGCCGTCTGCTCCTGGACGTAGGCCTGAAGCTCCGCCAGTTTCGCCAGGTAGGCCTGGGCATTGGCCCGGTACAGATCGGCGCTGCCGGGATCCAGCTCGATCAAGGCATCTCGGATCGTCTCTGCTGCCTGCATCCACAACGTCACGTCGAACCAGACGTGGGGGTCGTGAGCGCCTTCGAACTCGGGCGGCGAGAGCAGCAGCGACTCGTCGATGCCGCCCGTCACGGCCACGGTCCTGGTGCGGCCGCCCATCCGCTCCAGCACCTCACCCATCTTGGCCTCCAGATGCAGGCCGTTGTACAAGATCACGTCCGCCTCCGACAGGCGGCCCACGTCGCCTTCGCTGGCCTTGTACAGGTGGGGGTCTACGCCCGGCCCCATCAGGCCGGTGACGCTCACCCGCTCGCCGCCGATGTTCTGGGCCACATCGGTGATCATGCCGATGGTCGTCACCACGCGGACCTGTCTGGACGACAGGTCGCCGCCCGGTTGCCCGGCCGCCTGCCCGCAAGCTGATACCAGCAAAATCAACACGATTGTTGCAAAAATCAGACTCTTTGTACGCACGTTGTCCCTCCTAACCCGGTTCAGCCGGAACCGAAAAAGATAACCACCTGAGGTTCTCCGACAGGCTGTTAGCCGGTCATTGTCTGGGTTGGTTGTGGGGGAGCGACGCCATACTCGCGCCCTATCTGGCGCAACTGATCAAAGGTTTGCGCCAGCAGCGGCACGCCCCGGCGCACACATTCGGCCTGGTGCTCGAATTCCTTTTGGCCGGCAAAATAGACCCGTTCCTCACCCTCGGCCGGCGGGCTGTGGCGCAGCCCTTGTAACATACGATCCATATCCTGGCGAAAGGCCTGCGGATCGCGGAACCTGTCGATGCGAATGGCCCCAAAGAAATGGCCCACCCGGGCCGACGACATGGCCGTATCGGCCAGGTCTGGCCCGAACGGCGCGCCACAGAGCACGCCGCAGAGAATATCCACCAGGATGGCCAGGCCATAGCCTTTGTAACCGCTGAACAGTTCACCCTCGCCGCCCAGAGGCAGGATGCCGCCGCCCACACGATAGAACATGTCTTCCAAGAGGCTGGTGGCGTCCCGGGCCGAGCGGCCCGTCCTGTCCACGGCCCACCCCTGGGGCAGTTCTTTGCCCAGCCGCTCATACACCTCGATCTTGCCCCGCGTGACGACCGTGGTGGACATGTCTAACACAAAGGCGCGTTCCTGATCGGCCGGCACGGCAAAGGCCAGCGGGTTGGTGCCAAACATCACCTGGCGGCCAAAGGTGGGCACGCCCAGGGCTGCCGTGTTGGTCATGGCGATGCCCAGCATGTCTTGCTCCAGGGCCATCATGGCGTAATAACCGGCGATGCCAAAGTGATTCGAGTCTCGCACGCAGCCAAAGGCCGCGCCGCTGGTGCGGGCCTTGCCGATCACCTGCTGCATGGTCCGCACGCTGACGGGCGCGCCCATGGCGCCGTGGGCGTGGATCACCACCGACGACGGTGTATCGACCAGCACCTCGACCGGCGCATCGGGCAACATCAGGCCCGTCTCCAGGCCGTTGACGTAGCGCTGCAAGCGGGCCACGCCGTGCGAGGGGATGCCCCGCACGTCGGCGGCCACCAGCACGGCGGCCGCGGCCGCGGCGTCGGCAACCGACAGACGCAGGGCTTGGAACACCCGCCGGCAAAAATCTTCCAGATCGTGGATTCGCACGCGCACCACATCCGCTTCCATAACCGCTCCCTATACGCCGCTGAAGGCCGAAAAATCGCCAGAGATCAGCCCGAGTGACCCAACTGCCGCGAAATCCTGGCGGCAGTGGCCTTGACGGCGCTACTCAACTCCTGGGTGCGCTCAACCTTCATGCAAAAGGCCAGGCCGGAAAGGCTGATGGCCGCCACGGGCTTGCCCTGAAAAAGGTCGTGAGCAAACGATAGGCCGTGCTGCGCGAGATGCCCAGCCGGCGACCGGCCTCGCTGGCCGACAGGGGCGCGTCCGCTTTGCCCAGACAGTCCATTATGTCCATCACCTTTTTGACCGTCAGGATCAAACCGCTGTTTTGCTGCGTCACCAGGCCCCCTTTTCGCCTACCCGCCGCGCGCCTTTATGATCCAGCCAATGACGTCGGCCGTCCGGCGGCGGATGGCCTCAAAATCGCCCGCCGCCACCCGATCCCCGGCGATCAGCCTGGAGCCGATGCCCACGCAGGCCACCCCGGCCTTGAACCAGGCAGCGATGCTCTCCTCGGTGGCATCGACCCCGCCGGTGGGCATGATGCGCGTCCAGGGGCAAGGACCCAGCACCGCCTTGACAAAGGCCGGCCCGCCGACCTGCGCGCCGGGAAATACTTTGCAAATCTCCACCCCCAGCTCTTCAGCCGCCGAGATTTCCGACGCGCTGCCGCAGCCGGGGCTGTAGGCCACTTTGCGGCGGTTGCACACTTTGGCCACATCCGGGTTGAGCACCGGCCCCACCACAAAGTTGGCCCCCGACGAAATGTACAGCGCCGCCGTGCCGGGATCGATGACCGAACCCACGCCCAGGATGATGCCGGGATCGGCCTGGGTGAAATGGCGCACCAGCTCGGCAAACACCTGGTAGGCCAGATCGCCGCGGTTGGTAAACTCGACGACTCTGGCCCCGCCTGCCGCACAGGCGGCCACGATCTGAACCGCCGTCTCGACATCCTGGTGGTAAAAAACCGGCACCAGCCCAATGTCGATCATGGTATTCAGCACTTCCAGTCTGGAAAATCGCGCCATGTCTGCCCCCTTGAACTATCGAGACACCGCCCCGAAACATCGCCGCCCATCAACCTTGCCACTTGTATCCGTTGTCCAACATATAATCATAATGTCCGACTATCGAGCATTGTACCGCATCCTTTCCTCTCCGTCAAATTGGTCTACGAGAGCAGGCTGGCAAAACAAATATCGGCGCCGGCATGGCGGCGACTATGCCCGGCGCTGTTTGACACGCCGTTCAGGCTACAGTACAATAGCGATACAACGGGATGACCACCTTCCTATGGACGGACGTCCCAAAGGTTAGTATACTGTTCGAAAGCGGGTGGCCTGGCTTTCTGAGCGCAGAACGAGGAGAACGAGATGGACATCTTGGAGACGGTGGATCTGGGTGTGCTGATTGTCATAATTGGCCTTCTCGTGGTCAGCGCCATGGCAATCCTGGCCTGGATGTTTGTGTATGTCGCTCGCTCGCGCAAAAAAGAAACACCTCGCGCACCCAGACCGGCCAGAGCGACCTCCTCTCCAGGCCGGTCAACCGTCGTCGCTGCCGAGGTTCCGCGCGATCAGGCTGCGCCAGAGGTCGAAGCCGGCGCAGCGCTGAGGGGGCAGTTTGCCGCGTTGAGTGAGGTAGGGCGGCGGGCCGGCGCAGCGCCGTTAGAGATCATGAAGGTTCTACGCGATCGTGTCACCGGCGCGATCGTTGTAGAGATAGAGGGCCAGAAATATCGCACCCTGAGTGAGATCAAGGATGGCCGCGTGGGCCGTGAAGTATTGCAGACGGTGGCCGATCTGGTGCGTTTCAGCGAGGTGATGCAACCCAAAGAACGCGCCAAAACCGCCCCGCCAGCGACCCTGGCACAGCCGCCACTGCCGCCCGCACCCTCCAGCCTGGCTCTGGAAATTGCCTCACCATTGGAGAATGAACCGCCCGTTCCTCGGACGCCTGCGCCGCCTTCGGTGGAACAAGAGTTTCTGGACTCGCTAAAGCAACAGGCCCAGCAAGAGCAAGACACAGACAAGCCCACGCTCAGCCCCATCGAGTTTTTTCGGCGTGGGTTTGCCGCCCGCCGCCGGGCCGGCCTGCAGAGCGACATGTCTTCACCACGCTCCTTTGTTACAGAGATCGAAGACATCCTGCAACGTTTCGTACGCACCTACCCATCGTTTATCGGCAAAAAAGTGCACGTGGGCACCGCCCCAGATGGCAGCATCCAGATTCAGGTGGAGAATCAGTTCTACCGCACTCCCGATGACATTCCCGATCCCGAGATCCGGGGCATCATCAAGGCGGCCATTCAAGAGTGGGAGAAAAGCTGAACGCGCACGGCGAAAAGCCAAGAGCCAGGTCGCGTGGGCCTGGCTCTTTTTTTTTTGCCAGCCTTTTCAGGGCAGAGAGGCCGGCTCGACGGTATATTTCCCATTCTCCTGGCGCAAGCGACCAACAGGCAACTGGAGATCGTGCTCAAAAAGGAGATAGGCTCCCGCCGCGAGCGCCCAATCGCGGACGCGGCGTTTGCTTTCCAACGACTCTAACGGCAGCACGTCGAAAGCCGGAATCCAGGCCAGCCGTTCCAGGTTCACCGCCAGCGGGGCCAGATCGCTGAGATAGATGGCCGTCAGCCCTTCTGTTTCCAGCACCACACATTGCAGAGCGGGGGTGTGCCCCGGCGTGACCAGTGTGCGCACCTGAGAAGTCACCACCGTGTCGCCCTCGAGCAGGCGCAACCGCCCGCTGGCCTCCAACGGCAGCAGGTTCTCCGGCAGGTAGGTGCCGCGCGTGCGTTCGTTGGGGTAGCGGGCGTCGGCCCACTCGCGGCGCTGCACCCAGAACTCGGCCCGTGGAAAGGTGGGCGCCGCCTGACCATCTGCCCCCCAGACCGTCGCGCCGCCGAAATGATCGCTGTGCAGGTGAGTGGCCAACACGATGTCGATGTCTTTTGCTGCCACGCCCAACCGCGCCAGGGCGTCGAGCAGGCCGCCTTCTGGCCGTTCCAGGTTCCACGCCTGTTTTTGTTTGTCGCTCAGTTTGTTCCCTGGCCCGGTATTGACCAGGATACGCAGGCCGTCCGATTCGATGTACAGGCAACGGGTGGCCATACACAGCCGGTTCAACGCATCCGGCGGGTGCACCTTTTCCCACAGCACCCTGGGAACCAGGCCAAAACAGCCGCCGCCGTCCAGCCAGATGTAGCCGTCGTTGACAAAGTGCAGGGTCAGATCGCCGCCTGGCATGATGTTATCGACCCACCTGAACGTATTGTATGCCCCGGTCGAGCGCCTGTTTATTGGGAGTGATGATCTGCTTGCGGTGTTGCGGGATGTGCGCCTCCATGGCCTTTTTGACCGCCCCGGCGGGCAGGATGGGCCTGACACCCAACAGCGCGCCCAGCAGCACCACGTTGGCCATCTTGACGTTGCCCAACTCGGCTGCCAGATCGTTGGCCGGCACATAAGCCACGGTGATGTCGTCGCGCATCGACTCGGCGCGCACCAGCGAGCTGTTGACCACCAGCGCGCCGCCGGCTTTGATCAGAGGCTCGTATTTTTCCATGCTGGGTGGATTCATCACGATGGCGGCAGTGGGATTGCGGATGATAGGCGAGCCAATGGGATCATCGGACAGGATGACGGTGCAGTGAGCCGTGCCGCCGCGCATCTCCGGCCCGTAGGACGGGATCCAGGTCACCTGGTAGCCCTCGTCCATGCCGCTGTAGGTGAGCAATTGCCCGGCAAACAGCGCCCCCTGTCCGCCGAACCCAGAAATGATCACTTCTTCGTGCATCGCCAGCTCCCTATTTGAGTTGCTTTACTTCCTCGATCACTTTATAGTCGCCCAGCGGGTAATAGGGGATCATCTTTTCCTGCACAAACTTGAGCGATTCCACCGGCGACATGCCCCAGTTGGTGGGGCAGTTGGACACCACCTCCACCATCGAAAAACCCAGCTCGGCCATCTGCACCTTGAAAGCGGTCTGGATGGCCCGCTTCAACTGGGTGATCTGTTTGGGGTTGGTGGCCGAGCGCCTCACGATGTAGGCTGTCCCATCGAGTGTGGATAGCAGCTCGCACACGCGCAGCGGAAAGCCCTGCAATTCCACATCGCGGCCAAAGGGCGAGGAGGTGGTGACCATGCCCGGCAGGGTGGTGGGCGCCATCTGGCCGCCGGTCATGCCATAGATAGCGTTGTTGATAAAGATCACGGTGATGTGTTCACCACGGGCGGCGGCATGCACGATCTCGTTGGTGCCAATGGAAGCCAGGTCGCCGTCACCCTGATAGGTGAATACGATGTTCTCCGGGCGCACCCGTTTGATGCCCGTGGCCATAGCCGGCGCCCGCCCGTGGGCCGCCTCGGTAAAATCGACGTTGAAATAGTTATAGGCCAACACCGAGCAGCCCACCGGCGCGATGCCGATGACCCGTTCGGCGATCTTGAGTTCATCGATCACCTCGGCAACAACCCGATGCACGATGCCGTGGATGCAGCCAGGGCAATAGTGGGTGGGCACATCTGCCAGCGACTGAGGCCGTTGAAACCGTATTTGCTCGACTTTTTGGTTCATGATTGACTCCTTGGCGTATTTTGCCCCACCATCCACAACGGGCAATCAGCGATGCGCGACACGCCATCACGCCAGTTTTTTGATCTCTTCCAGAATGTCTTCCGGCAGAGGCACCACGCCGCCCATCTTGCCAAAAAAGGCGATCGGCAGCCCGTCCTTGACGGCCAGCCGCACATCCTCCAGCATCTGACCAGCGTTCAACTCGACCACCAGGATGCGTTTACCCTGGGCTGTCTGGCGCAGGGCCTCGTAAGGGTAAGGAAAGACGGTGACAGGTCGAAACAGGCCGGCCCGGATGCCCGCCTCACGCGCCTGGCGGATGGCCGTTTTGGCGATGCGGGCCGCCGTGCCGTAGGAGGCAACGAGCACCTCGGCGTCGTCGGCCATGAACGTTTCGTAGCGCACTTCGTTGGCCCGGATCTCCTGGAGCACGGCCTGAAGCTCCAGATTGACCCGCTCCATGTTGGCCGCGCCCAGGTAGAGCGAGGTGATCACGTTTTTGGGCCGCCCCCTGGCGCCGGTGAGCGCCCACGGCTGCTGTCGCCGCACCACCGGCTTCATCGGCGGCAACTCGACCGGCTCCATGATCTGGCCGATCATGCCATCGGCGATGACGGTGACCAGCCAGCGGTATTTATCGGCCAGGTCAAAGGCCTCGACAACCAGATCCACCGTCTCTTGCACCGTCGAAGGAGCCAGCACGATGGCGTTATAATCGCCATGCCCGCCGCCCTTGGTCATCTGAAAGTAATCACCCTGGGCCGGCTGGATGTTACCCAGGCCGGGGCCGCCGCGCATCACGTTGACCACCACCGCCGGCACCCGTGAGCAGACGATATAAGACACCCCTTCCTGCATCAGACTAAAGCCCGGACTGGAGGTGGTGGTCATCACCCGCGCCCCGGTGCAGGCAGCGCCGTAAACCATGTTGATAGCGCCCAACTCACTCTCGGCCTGCACAAAGGCGCGACCCAATTCCGGCATACGGCGGGCCATGTATTCCAGAACCTCGGTCTGGGGGGTGATGGGATAACCGTAATAGGCCTCGCAGCCGGCGCGCACGGCCGCCTCGGCGATGGCTTCGTTGCCTTTCATCAACACACTCGCCATGGGTCGATCTCCTCGTATAATATGTTCATAGTCAGGCACGTAATGGAGTGGAGTGCCGTAGGACGCCACTCCGCTCTGCTGCGTGGCTCACTACCGACCTCGCTTTCGCCGTCAGTTGTCAGCGGTACACCGTGATGACCATGTCGGGGCACATCATGGCGCACACGGCGCAGCCGGTGCATTTGCCATCGGGGTCTAGAAAAACCGAAGGGCGATAGCCCCTGGCATTGAAACGATCTGCCATGTGAACCAGATCGAAAGGACAGACCGTGGTGCACAGCTCACAGCCCTTGCAACGATCTTGTTCTATCACGATACGCGCCATTCAAACCATCCCTCCTCAAACGGATCGTACAGCGCCAGAGATGGACGCGCCGCGATCTCATTGTGATAAAAAGATACCCAACGCCATCGAGATCAGCTTGGTCTCTGGCGGGTCGGAACGGGAGGGCAACACCAGCGGGCAGCGACCGCCCACCACCACGCTGGCCATCCTGCCTCTGGCGAAATAGATGATCGTTTTGGCCAGGATGTTGCCCGCCTCGATGTCCGGGGTGATGAGAACATCGGCGTAACCGGCCACCTCCGATTCGATGCCTTTGATGCGGGCCGCCTCCGGCGAGATGGCATTGTCCAGCGCCAGCGGCCCATCGATGAGCGCACCCTTGATCTGGCCCCGCTGGGCCATCTTGGACAGATTGGCCGCCTCCATGCTCAGCGGAATCTTGGTGTTGACCATTTCGGTGGCCGCCAGAATGGCCACTTTGGGGATATCGATGCCCAAAGCGTGGGCCACTTCGACGGCGTTGCGCACGATGCCGATGCGTTGCTCCATGGTGGGCGAGACGACGATGCCAATATCGCTGACCAGAATGAGCCGATCCATGTTGGGCATCTCGAACAGGCTCACGTCGGTCAACAGCCGCCCGGTTCGTAGACCGCCGCTACGATCCAACGCCGCTTCGATCAGGTGGCGCGGCTGAGCCAGACCGTTCATCGCCAGATCGGCCTCACCCTCGTTGATCAGTTCCACCGCCTTTTGGGCCGCCTCGTCGGGGTAATCGGCCTGCAAGATGCGGGCAGGTTTCAGGTTCAGCCCCTGAATGGCCGCCGTCTCGTGGATGGCCGCCGCGTCGCCGATCAGAATGCACCTGGCCAGAGCCTTTTCGTGGGCCATGTGGGCCGCCATCAGCGCGTTGGGCTCGTGCGCAAAAACGATGGCCACCCGCTTGGGGCCTTTTTTCTGCGCTGCGGCCAACAATTCATCGAACGTTTTGATGGGCATGGATCGCTCCTTGATGCTTGATGTCTGATCCTCAGACCCCACCGATCT
This sequence comes from Chloroflexota bacterium, assembly GCA_049324835.1. GTDB lineage: Bacteria > Chloroflexota > Anaerolineae > CAYNKW01 > CAYNKW01 > JBMOMT01. Next base: position 81,344 of record JBMOMT010000032.1, read on the forward strand.
CGTCGTCGGCAGTGTCGCTCTCGGATGCTTCCCAGGGCATGACGAAAAAGCGTCGCAGGGGCAGCAGCGGTTGGGCAAACGTGCCCGGCGGCACCTGGGCGGCCAGATCGGCCCGCAGGCAGATCAGAGCCAGCGGCAGGTTCAGCGCGGCAGCGGCCTGCTCCACCACACGGTGACCGGCCACCACCAGCTCGATGGTGGTCTGACGCATCAGGTTAGGATTGCTCACCAGCGCCGTGACCGTGAGGCGCGACGTGGCCTGGATCTCGGTCACCGCCCGGGCAATGCCCTCCACTGTGTCGGTAAAGGGGCGGTGCGGGTTGACCACAAAGTTCATGGCATACCCCAGCCTTTGTAATGCCGGGGCAAACTGACCCAGCGCCCGCGCCCCCTGAGCATCACCGCCCACGTCCATCACCACCGGTCGCTGTTGCTGCTCGATGGCTCCCAGGATTTCCGGCCCGATGCCGGGCGTATCCAGATGCTGCGACACGGCGGCCGGCGTCACCACATCTACCCCCTCTTGGGCCAGTTGGCCGGCCATCTCGCGGCTGCGAAAGTAGGGCGTCACGATGTCCAGATCGACCAGGATAGGGCGCAGACTGCCGGCCCCGCTCGCCAGCGAGAGGGCATAGTTGATGGCGATCTCGGTCTTGCCGCTGCCAAAACGCCCGGTAAAGAGGGTGATCGACCCGCCATCGCGCCTCTGGCTCACGACGCCACCCCCAGGTATCTGCTGAACCAGGCGCGCAACCCGTCCTTTTCTCGATCCGGCAAAAAGGCCGCCTCGACAGCGTTGAGCATCATCTGGCGCAGATCGAGCAGGCTGACACCGATGCCCAGAGTGGCCACCAGGTATTCGTCGGTGAGCGACGTGTTCGAGATGCTGACGTTATCGGTGTTGACCGTGACGGCCACCCCCATATGGTGCAGGTCTCGGAGCGCGTGACGCCAAAAACTCATCACCACACCCGTCTGAATGTTGCTGGTGGGGCAAACCTCCAGGGTGACGTTTTTGTTACGCAACAACTGACACACCCGCGAGTCTTCGATGGCCCGGATGCCGTGGCCGATACGCTGCGCCCCCATCCGATTGACCGCCTCCACTACCGTCTCCGGCCCGCAGGCTTCACCGGCGTGCACGGTCACATTGAGCCCGGCGGCCCTGGCTTTTTCAAAGAGCGGCACAAAAGGCGCAGTAGGGAACCTGGCGGCCTGACCGGCCAGGTCCAGCGCCACCACCCCCTCCGATTGGCGCGTTATGGCGATCTCGGTGATCTCGTAGGCCCAATCGACCGGATCGTGCAGCACCAGCGTGATAACGAGTTGCACGCCGATGTCAAAGTCGCGCCGGGCGCGTTTCACACCGCTGATGACCCAATCGGTCGTGTCGGCAAAGGAAAAGCCGTGCACCGCTGCCTGGGCCGAAGGGCTGAAACGTAATTCCAGATAACGCACGTTATCGGCGGCGGCGTCGGCCACAGCCTCGTAGGCCACCCGCTGGATCGTCTCGCGGTTGGAGTAGAGACGGCGCAGGATGTGAAACTTGCCCAGATAACGATCGAAATTGGGAGGATCGTCGACCACCTGGATCAACGGTCGCAGCGTCTCGATATCGTAGCTGGGCAGATCGATGCCGTGTTCTCGCGCCAGTTCGACCACCGTTCCGAGCCGCAGGCTACCCTCCAGATGGCGGTGTAGATCGATCTTGGGCAAGTTTTTGAAAAACTGGCGCAGGTCGCGCGTCGAAGCGATCGATTCGGGCCAGGAAAAAGTTGTCTGATCCATCAAGTCCGAAAAACAAACCCCGCCATCAGGCGATGGTGACACACATCGCAAGCGCGACGAGCTTGGCCTCGTGCGTGTCGGAGCGAGAGGGCAAAATGATGGGCGCCCGCGCGCCGACGATGATACCAGCCATGTATGCCTGAGCGAAATAAATGATCCCTTTGGCCAGGATATTACCGGCCTCGATGTCAGGAGCGATGAGAATATCGGCCCGGCCGGCCACCGGGCTTTCGATGCCCTTGATGGCTGCTGCCTCCTCCGAAATGGCGTTGTCCAACGTCAATGGGCCATCCACGATGCCACCGACGATCTGTTTCCTGTCGGCCATCTTGGACAGGGCGGCGGCGTCTACCGTGGCCGGGATTTTGGGGTTGACCACTTCTGTGGCTGCCAGCAGCGCCACCCTGGGCTGACCGATGCCCAACCGATGGGCCACGGCGATGGCGTTGCGCACAATGTCGGCTTTTTCTTGCAGGCCAGGCGCCACCACCACACCGGCGTCGCTCACCAACAGCAGCCGGTTCATGCCTGGAATGTCAAAGGCCGCCACGTGGCTGATCAACCGCCCGCCGCGCACGCCGAACTTGCGGTCGAGGGCAGCCCGCAAAAAGTCTGCCGTCTGGATAGCGCCCTTCATAGCGATCTGCGCCCGGCCCTCGTTGATCAGTTGCATGGTCTGCCGGGCGGCCTCCATGGGGTCTGGCTGGTGAATGATGTCCAGACGGCTCAGGTCGACGCCGTTTTCCCGCCCAATACGCTCCGTCTCGGCCCGATCGCCCACCAGGATGACATTGGCAATGCCCAGCTCCTCGGCCTCGTTGACGGCCAACAGCACCGCCTCCTGAGCCGCTGCCGCCACGGCCACGGTTTTGGGGCCACGCTGCCTGGCCAGATCCATGAGCTGGGCAAAATTCTTGACTGCCATGTGTAACTCCTCGCGCAAGGTTCTCAAACCCCTGCCGCCGCCTGCTCCGGCGGCAGGGTGGAGAGGGTGAAGAAAAAGGTGCTGCCCTGACTCTCCTGGCTCTCGACCCAGATGTGGCCGTTGTGCGCCTCGACGATCCGTTTGGCGATGGCCAGCCCCAGGCCGGTGCCGGGAAAGCGGCGGCGCGACGAACCATCGACCTGGTAGAACCGCTCAAAGATCTTGTCCAGCTTGCTCGCCGGGATGCCAATGCCCTCGTCGGCGACCTCCACCTGGACGGCGTCTGCCACCTGGCGCACCCGCACGGTGATGGTGCCGCCGTTGGGGCTGAATTTGACGGCGTTGCCCAGCAGGTTGTTCATCACCTGGTTGATGCGCCCCGGATCGACGGACACGATGGGCAACGACCCTTCTACCACCACACGCAAGGCCAGCCCCATCTGAGCCGCCGTGGGTTCGACAGTTTTGACCGCCGAGCGAACGAGGTGTTCGATCTTGGTGGGCTTCATGGTCATGTGTTCGCGGTCGAGCTGTTGAAGCGTCAGGATATCGTTCACCAGGTTGGTGATGGCATCCGTGCGTTGGACGACGATCTCGAGGCTTTCGCGCTGCGAATCGGTGATCGGCCCCAGAGTGCCATCGAGAAAAAGCTCCACGTAGGCTTTGACAAAAGACAGCGGGTGGCGCAGTTCGTGAGAAACGTTCTGCACAAACTCGTCCTTTTTGCGGTCTGCCTCTTGCAAATCGGCGTAGGCCTCTTCCAGTTTTTTGGCCCGCTCTTTGAGGCCTTCGTACAACTGGGCGTTCTCGATGTGCGCCGCCGCCTGGGCCGCGGCGATGATCAGCAGCCGGCCTACGTCCTCGCCAAAAGCCCCCACCTTCAAATCGTCGACGCTGAGCGTGCCGATGACACGGTCTTTGGTGATCAGCGGCACCACCAACAGCGAGCGCACTTGCGGGTCGAAATGTTTCATGTGCGGCTCTTGACGCCTGTCGGGAAGGTTGATAGGCGTGGCGCTCTGCACCACCCGACCAATGACCCCCTCTCCGATGGCGATGCGGAGAGCCTGGCTCTCCCGGAGCGCCATCCCGGCAGAGGCTTTGATCTCCAACATCTGGGTTTTGGGGTTCAGCAAAAAGATGCAGCAGCCGCGGCAGTTGAGCACGCGCTTGAGGATGTTGACGATGGCATCCAGCACCACCGGTACATCGAGGCTGGAGGTCATCTGGTTGGCCAGGGTATACAGGGTGGAGACCTCTTCCAGGCGGTGTTGGGTCTGCTGGTGCAGCCGGGCGTTTTTGATGGCAATGACCGCCGAAGTGGCGATGGCCTCCATCAGGCCGAGATCGTCCTGGGTGAACTCGCGTCCGTCCAGCGGGTTGATCAATTCGATGACGCCGACGACCTCGTCTTTGGCCTTCATGGGCACACACAGAATAGAGCGCGTCTCGAAAGCGGTGCTGGCGTCGATGTCCGGATACCAGCGCGGGTCGGAGCGGGCGTTGGGCACCAGCAGAGGCAGGCCGTTCTGAGCCACCCAACCGGCAATGCCCTGACCCACCGCCAGCGTGTGGCTCTTGATCAGTTCTGCTTTGGGGCTGAGCGTCACCCGAAAGACCAGACGCCCTTCCTCCAGCAACAGCAACGACCCGGCCTCCACCTTAAAAATCTCGTTGACACGCTCCATGATGGCGGTGAGCGTCTGATCAAAATCCAGGCTGGAGACGATGGTCTCGGCAATGTTGTTGAGTGTGGTCAGCTCCTGGATGCGGCGCTCTCGCTCGCCAAAGAGATAACAGTTCTCGATAGAGATGGCCACCAGGTCGGCCAGCGATTGCAACACAAAAAGGTCACTCTCGTCGAAAGCGTCTTGGCGCTGGCTCTGCACATCCAACACACCCAACACCCATTCGCCATAACTCAGGGGCACGCTGATCTCGGAACGGGTAGCTTCCAGCGGTTTAAAAAAGCGATAGCGAGGGTCGGTGGTCACGTCGTTACAGATCACCGGTTCGCCGGTGGCGGCCACCCAACTGACGATGCCCTCCCGACCGATGGACACACAGAGCCGGTTGAGCCGCATCGTCGCCGCCGCCGGGCCGGTGCCGGCGTGGAAGCGCAGATAACTGCCGTCCTGACCATCGACCAAAAAGATGTGAACGTGATCGTAGCCAAAACGGGTCTGGATCTGGGTCACGACCTGATCCAGCAATTCGCTCAGCGACAACATGGGCGCGATGCGCTGGGTGATCTCGCGCACCGCCTCCAGTTGCGAGGCCCGACGGCGCTGCTCTTCGTAGAGCCGGGCGTTGTCGATGGCCATGGCTGCCTGATCGGCGATGGCCCACAGCAACCGCTGGTGGCGCTCGTCGTAGGCGTTGGCGGTCTCGTTGAACAGCGCGATGACGCCGATGGTGCGTTCGCGGGCGATCAGCGGCGCACCCAGCCAGGAGGCCACCGAATCGGGCAGCAGCACCGGTTCGACGACGTGGTCGTCGCGCTCATCCTTCCAGTCGTCGGGCAACAGCAGCGGCTGTTGCAGGTATTCCCAGCCACGCTGTTGAAAGCTGTTGCGCTCCTTTTGCCAGTCGCCGATGAGCAACGGCCTGGATTGGCGCACCACCCAGCCACACAGGCCGGCGCTTTCGTCGAGCCTGCGGCGAAAAGGCGGGCGAGGCTCGCGGTGTTCGGCTACGAATTCGAAGCTGATCTCGTCACGCTGGGTATCGATGAGGCCGATGGTGAAAGCAGAAAAGTCGATGACCGGCAAGAGCTGGACGTAGATGAGGCGCAACACTTCTACCAGGTTAAAGCTGCGCGTGATGGCCAGGCCAATGTTGGCGATGGTGGCCATCTCTTCTTCTTTGCGACGTGCTTCTTCCGAGTATTGGATGAGGCGGGCTTCCAGAGCGCGCTGTTCACCGGCATCACGGGTGATGCCCATCGCGCCAGAAACACAATCCCCACGTTTGACCACGGATAGGGTCAACTCTACGGGGATTGGGTGGCCGTGGCGATCCTGCATTTCCAGATCCAGGCGCAGGGGCGATTCCCCGGCCAATATCCGATCCAGGGCGTGAGTGGCGCGGGATAACCATTGGGGAGAGAGCAGGCTGGAGAGGGCGCAGCCTGTTAATTCTTTGGTTGTACGATCCAACATCTCGGCCAGACGGGCGGTGGCGTAGAGGATGTGGCCCTCGGCGTTTAACAAGAAAACGCCGTCCCCGGCGCTCTCTAGCAGTTCAAGACCTGTCCATTCCATCAACTTTGCTCACCTAGCAGCCAGCTCCAGTACCTCCAGGTGACAACCAGGCTCACAGTCAGCCCCACTGCCAGGGGCAGATGGTAGATCAACAGATAGAACAATTCGTCATTCAGAAAGGTCAGTTTCTCTGGCGGCGCCAACAGTGCGCTGACCCGCAAGAGACGGCCAAAGAAGGCAAGGCCTATGCCGGCAGCTCCCAGGTAAAAACCCCGGAAGAGGGGGGGCATCTTGCGCACCTCGCCTATCCTCTGGCTCAGGCCAGCCAGGATAAAGAGGGTGTAAACCACTGCCAACAGCCCCAGGGAGCCCGCCAGTCCGACGACGACGTTCAACGTTTGCCTCCCATCATGAGCCGAAACAGAAAGGTACTCAGAGCGACCAGAATGGCCCCCCCGATAAAAAACAGCCCATCGCCTATTGCCTCTCCTGCCAGATCACCACCTTTCACGGTCGTCCAGAGGGCTCCTGCCACGAACAGCAACGCCGGCAGGGAAAAGAGGGGAAAAAGAGAGCGCTGCCCCGATTTTTTTTCGTAAAAGCGGGCGATGAGAAACTGAAAGGCCAATAGAACGGCCACTATCCCCCAGTTGTAGAGTGTCAGAACACCGATGAACACCCTCATGGACCGATCTCATCCTGAATGGACGACCCGTTGGCCCCTGGCAGATGGGGCGTCACTTGCGCCGGACAAAGGCCTCGACGAACGATTCGGCCATGGTGCGATGCGGGCTGCCACTCATGATCCCTTCACGGCCTTCGAATTTGGCCTGAACCTCAATGCCGTTGGGCCCAATCTCGAAGCGGCGAATGTCTTTGTCGTGGTTGCTGCCGCGCAATTTGAGCACCAACAATGCTTTTTGAATGGCGCTTTCGATCTCGACATAGCGCAACATGATGTACGAATCGACCACAAAAGCCACACTTTCGTCGCTGGGGGCTTCGCCCAACAACGCCGACGTCTCTTTGGTCAGCACGCTGGTCAGTCCTTCGCGTTTCAGGGCGTTGATGGTGGCATATTGCAGCGCTCGTAACTCGACGGGATCGTCGGTCAGGCGCTCAAAATGGGACAGGCTGTCCACCAGCACCCGACGCGCGCCCATCTCGTTGGCCATGGTTTCGATCAGGCCGCCGACGCTTTCCAGGTCTAACTTGGTGACCTGAGGGCTGGTCATGACGACTTTGAGTTTGCCCTCGGCCTCCAGCTTACGGAAATCCCAACCAAAGGCGGCAGCGTCGCGGTAATATTGCTGCGGGAACTCTTCAAAGGTGATGATCAGTCCCGGTTCGTTGTATTGTACGATGCCGTTGTAAATGAACTGCATGCCCAGCGTCGATTTGCCGGTGCCGGGCGCACCTTCCACCAGGTTGGCCGTCTGCGGCAAAAAACCACCGTGCAGCATCTCGTCCAGCCCTTTGAGCCCAGTTTTCACCCTGTCCATGATCTATCCTCCCTGACTTCTGGTCGTGTCGAGGCCATCTGTTGGCTGAATCCAGGGCCAGGCCTAGCGCATCCCGCGAATGATGTGATACACGGCTTTGACGCGAAAATGACGGTCTTCGCAAGCCAGCACAAATTCATCTACCAGTTTGCGCATTTCACTGTCTGATGCCAAAGAAAAGACTGCCAGATCGTCCAGTTGCCGCCTTTCCATGACGCCTCCCTCCACCAACTCTTCCAGCTCGGGCTCTACAGCCGAAACGTTGCGCCCGGCGTACATGGCGATGTTGTCGGCGCTGTCGGTGGTGTTGGGGTTCTCGTAAAAGAAACGAATCAGATCCCATTTGATGAACGAGTTCACCTTGGTCTTGACAAAATCCAACAAGCGTGGATCCATGTCGTTCATGAGCCTGGCCGTAAAGTCATCGCCATTCATGGCCATAGGATTCCTCCCTTCACCTGTCCGGCTGTGACGCTTGAACCGGTTGGCCTTAACCTTGGGTATTTCACTGGGCACCCAACTTGGTATCTATTGTAACATCATACGGCGAATTTTGCAACAGGTCATCCAGAGCGGGTTCTCACTTTTTCTTGCGTCTCTTGCGATGAACGGCTGGCGGGGCAGTCCCAGGCTTTGCCGCAGCCGACGGTTGCGGCGCCGGGATGGCGCCCCCGCCCCTGTCCTGGTGCAGGTGACAGTGTTTGTATTTCTTGCCGCTGCCGCACCAACATGGATCGTTGCGCCCCGGCAATTGCCGGCCGTCGCTGCCCGTCACGCGACGGCGACGCTGGGTCTGCCGGGCCTGGCCATCGACGTTGGTGTGCATCTCGCGCACCGGCGCCGCCCGCGGCACCTGAACGTTACGCACCAGGTAGAGATGCCGCACGATGTCGTGCTGGATCTGGTCTAGCAGCGCGCCGTACATCTCGTGCGACTCGCGTTTGTAGGACACCAGCGGGTCTTCCTGGCCGTAGGCTCGTAAGCCGATGCCCTCGCGCAGGTTGTCCAGGTCGGTCAGATGCCGCACCCACAGGTCGTCCACCGTTTTCAGCATCACCTGCCGGTCGCGCAGACGGCTGAGCATCTTGCCAAAGCCCTGGATCACCTTTTCGCGGTGGGTCTTGTCCAGGTGGCCCAGCGGCACACGCTCTATTTCGGCCAGCGTCTGGGCATCGAAATAGCCGGGCGCTAACAGTTGCAGGAAGCGATAGAGGCCGCCGGGGTTCTCGGCCAGGCTGGCCAATCGTTGCCCGGAGCGGGCCGCCTCTCGCAAGATATCCTGGCCGAACTGCAACGAGATGGCATCGTAGAGCGCCTCGGCACTGCCGGTCAGCTCGTCCACGATGGCCTCAGCCGATGCCAATGCACTCCAGGCCGAGACCGCCTCGCTGCGCGCCAGATCGAGGGGCAAAAAGCTACGCACCGCGTGATACAGCCCGTCCAGGTCCCACTCGTCGCTGTAGCCGGCGGTGTGGGCGCTCACCACCGTCTGGATCTCGCGGCGCATCATGTCCAGAGCGATGGACCGCAGATCATCGGCCTGCAGCAACTCCTGGCGCTGGGCATAGATCACCTCACGCTGTTTGTTGACCACATCGTCGTATTCCAGCACGTGCTTACGAATGTCGAAATTGTAGCCTTCGACCTTTTTCTGAGCCGATTCGATGGACTTGGAGACCAGGCCATGCTCCAGTGGAATATCCTCCTGGAGCTGGAAGCGATCCATGAGGTTGGCCACCGTCTGCCCACCAAAACGACGCATCAGCTCGTCGTCCAGCGCCACGAAAAAGCGCGATTCTCCCGGATCACCCTGGCGGCCAGCGCGGCCACGGAGCTGGTTGTCGATGCGGCGGGCGTCGTGGCGTTCGGTGCCGATGATACGCAGCCCGCCCAGCTCCAACACCTTTTTCTGATCCTCGGCGCACTCGGCCTGGGCCGCGGCCAGCGCGGCCTGCCACACCTCCGGCTGGATCGTGGTCAGGTCCACGCCCTGGCGGCGCAGTTGGTCACGGGCCAGGCCCTCCGGATCGCCGCCCAGTTTGATATCGACACCCCGGCCGGCCATGTTGGTGGCCAGCGTCACCGCGCCGGAACGGCCCGCCTGGGCGATGATGACCGCCTCGCGTTCGTGTTGTTTGGCGTTGAGCACCTCGTGGGGCACCCCTTTGCGGCGCAGCATCTGCGAGAGCATTTCGGAGGTTTCGATGGCGATGGTGCCCACCAGCGCCGGCTGACCACGATGGTGACTCTCGACGATCTCTTGGATCACGGCGTTGAATTTGGCCTGGCCGTTCTTGTACACCGCATCCTCGTGATCCTCTCGCACCACCGTTTTGTGGGTGGGCACCTGCACCACATCCAGCTTGTAGATCTTGTCGAATTCTTCGGCTTCGGTGGCGGCGGTGGCCGTCATGCCGGCCAGTTTTTGGTACATACGAAAATAATTCTGCAGGGTGATGGTGGCCAGCGTCAGGTTCTCGCGCTGGATGGCCACGCCTTCTTTGGCCTCGATGGATTGGTGCAGCCCCTCGGAGTAGCGCCGGCCGTGCATCAGGCGGCCGGTGAATTCGTCGACGATGATCACCTGACCATTCATCACCACGTAATGGTGATCCCGTTTAAAGAGCACGTGAGCCCGCAGGGCATTGTCGATGTAGGGGGTGAGGGCGGCGTTCTCCGGAGCGTAGAGGTTGTTCACGCCCAACATCTGCTCCAACCGCTCGATGCCCGCCTCAGAGAGTGTCACGATGCGCGCTTTTTCGTCCACCTCGTAATCGCGCTCGCGCTTGAGACGGGGCACGATTTCGGCCATACGCTGATAGTTGAGATCCGCCTCCTGAGCCGGGCCAGAGATGATGAGCGGCGTGCGGGCTTCGTCGATGAGGATATAGTCCACCTCGTCCACGATGGCATAATGCAGCGACCTCTGCACCTGACCACTGACATCGAGGGCCATGTTGTCGCGCAGGTAATCGAAACCGAACTCGTTGTTGGTGCCATAGGTGATATCGGCCTGGTAGGCCTCCCGACGGCGACAGGGTCGCAGGTATTGGTAACGGTCGTCCTGCGAGGTGTAGCTGGGGTCGTAGAGAAAGGCCCCTTCACCCGGCGCCCCGGCCGCCGATTGGATCACCGCCACCGAGCGGCCCAGCAGATGATAGATCGGCCCCATCCATTGGGTATCACGCTTGGCCAGATAGTCGTTGGGGGTGACGAGATGGGCGCCTTTGCCCAGCAGCGAAACCAGGTACAGCGGCAGGGTGGCCATGAGGGTTTTGCCCTCGCCGGTTTTGAGCTCGGCGATCTTGCCCTGGGTGAGCACCATGCCGCCGATGAGCTGCACGTCGCGGTGGCGCAGGCGCAGCGTGCGTTTGCTGGCCTCACGCGCGGCGGCAAAGGCCTCAGGCAGCAGCTCTTCTATCGTCTCGCCGTCGTTCAGGCGCTGCAGAAACTGGTCGGTTTTGGCGCGCAGCCCGGCATCGGTCAATACCTCGAACTCGGGCTCCAGCGCGTTGATACGTTCGACGGCGGGCTGCAAGCGGCCAAGCTCCCGCTCTTTGGCGCTGCCCACGATTTTTCCCAACAAGTTCTTGAACATTCTGTCTCCTAAACCCAATGCGGTTCAGTCAAGCGCGCGTCAAGAGGTGCGCCGCACTTGAAAGTGCGTTGCGGCGATAAACCTGCGCAAAAAGCGACTCTCAGGCGCGTTGCGTAGCCCAACAAGTGCGTCGCACCTTACCTCTTGAGGCAATTATACCACAGTCCACGCAGGCCGAAAAGGCAAACGTCAACAGGGCGTCTTGCAGGCCACGACCATATCGTAGGCTGCCAGTGTTTCGCGGGCGGCTTTGGCCCAGCAGAATTGGGCAGCGTGGGCCCACGCCCGCCGGCCCAACACCTGCCGCAACGATCCATCCTGCCACAGGCGGGCCATGGCCTGGGCCAGCGCATCGACATCGTCTGGGGGCACCAGCAAACCACCCTCACCCACCACCTCCGGCAGTGAGGCCGCCGTCGAAGCGATGACAGGCGTGCCGCAGGCCATGGCTTCCAGCGGCGGCAGCCCAAAACCTTCATAGCGGCTGGGAAAGACCAGGGCCAGCGCGCCGGTGTACAGCGCCGGTTTGTCCTCGTCGGGCAGCCAACCGGTCAGGTGCACCGCTTGCCCCAGGTTCAATTCCCGAACAAAACGCCGTGGATCGGGGAAAAAGGCCGAATCCTTGCCCGGCAGCCTGCCCGCCACCACCAATCGCGCGGCATCGTGTTGGGCCAAAAGCCGGGCAAAGGCCTGCAAAATAACCGGCACATTCTTGCGCCGATCGAATCCACCCAGGTAGAGCAGGTAACGTTCCGGCAGGCCATGCTTGCGGCGCACAGCAGCCAGCGCGGCGGCATCGACCGCGGCGCGAAAGCGCGAGTCGGGAGCCAGGTGCACGGCCTGCACACGCTCCTGCCGGATGCCCAGGCGCCGCACGATGTCTCGTTGTGAGGCAAAAGAATCGGTCAGAACCCGATCGCATCGCCGGGCAGCCAGGGCGACCAGTCGGGTGTAGGCGCGCACCAAAGGGCCGCCGCGATAGGCCGGCAGCAGCAGGGGAATGATGTCGTGCACGGTGACCACGGTGGGCACGGTGGGGCGCAACGGCGAGCCCCAATAGGGCACGTGCAACAGGTCCAGGCTCAGGCGGCGGGCCGCACGGGGCACGGCCACCTGCTCGAACCAGAGCTTGGTCAGGTTGGGGCTGGATGGATCAAAAGGGGAATCAAGCGCCACCTGGTGAAAGCGAGACGGCGGCAAATCGAGAGGCGGCGCATCACCCGGTTGGGCAGGGCTGGTGAGCAGGGTGTAGGCGTGAGAAGAAGCCACAAACTCGGCCAGCAAAGCCCGGAGATATTGCCCGCTGCCGGTGGTGTCCTGGTGTAAGAACCAGGCATTGATGCCGACCCGCACGCAATTGTATCCTTTTCTATGGTGAGGCAATTCAACTGTGGTAGGCGCGCCATATGGCGTACCACGCCACCAGCACAAAGAGGCCCACCACACCCAGCACACCAACCAGCACCCAGACGCCGCCCCAGGCGTCGATGACGCAGGTCAGGAAGCCCATGGCGTTGGGATCGTTGGTGATATCGTTATAGGCCCAAAAAGCAAAGACGAGCAGCGCCGACAGCGCCACCACCGGCAGCAATAGAGCAAGGCGGAAAAAGAGCGGCCGAAACCGCTTCTTGAGATGCTCTTCGACGGCCAAAAAGCCCTCCAACCAGCCGGGCATGGTTTGTTCGTACACCACCTGTCGAGATCGGGGCGGGCGCCAGCGGCCCCCGCCGCTTTGTGGCCCAAAACCCGTCTCTGCCGGCGATGGCCCATCTGCTTCGGGCTGCCGGGAGGGCTGCTGCCGGGGCGGCGCCTGCGCCCAACGGTCGCGGTCGTAGGCGGCCCGCTGCCAGGGATCGTTCAACACCGCATAAGCGGCGTTGAACTGCCGCATCTGCTCGTTGGCAACGATGTCGTCCTCGCTGGGCGGGTTGGTATCGGGATGGTGCTGCCGCGCCAGGCGGCGGTAAGCAGCGCGGATCTCGTCGCGACTGGCGGTGGCTGGCACGCCCAGAACGGCGTAATAATCGGGCAGGTCTGCCATGGCCTCCCTCTCAGACGTCCAGGTTACGCACCTCTTTGGCGTGAGTCTGGATAAAGCGTTTGCGCGGCGGCACGCTGGGCCCCATCAGTTTGTCGAAAATCTGATCCGCGGCGGCGGCGTCTTCCACCGTCACCTGTAACAGCGTGCGACGGGCCGGGTCCATGGTGGTCTCCCACAGTTGTTCCGGATTCATCTCACCCAGACCTTTGTATCGCTGCAGGGTGGCTCCCTGCTCGCCGATCTTTTTCAGCAGCTCGTCTTTTTGGGTCTCGGTGTAGGCATATTGTAACCCCTTGCCCTTTTTGACCAGGTAAAGCGGCGGCTGAGCGATGAACAGATGGCCCGCCTCGATGAGCGGCTGCATGTAGCGGAAAAAAAAGGTCAACAGCAGCGTACGGATGTGGGCGCCATCCACGTCGGCGTCGGTCATGATGATGGTGCGGTGGTAACGCAGGTTGCCCAAATCGAACTGGGCGCCGATGCCGCAGCCCAGGGCCGAGATCATGGCCTGCACTTCTCTGTTGGCCAGGATACGATCCAGCCGGGCGCGTTCGGTGTTGAGGATCTTGCCGCGCAGCGGCAGGATGGCCTGAAAGTGACGGTCGCGGCCCTGTTTGGCGCTGCCGCCGGCCGAATCACCCTCGACGATGAACAGCTCGGTCTTGGTGGCGTCGCGTTCGGAGCAGTCGGCCAGTTTACCCGGCAGGGTGAGGCTCTCCAGCGCGCTTTTACGAATGACCAGATCCCGGGCGCGTCGGGCAGCATCGCGGGCGCGGGAAGAGGTGAGGCATTTCTGAGCGATGGCTTTGGCCTGGCGGGGGTTTTCCTCCAAAAAGGCCGACAGGGCCTCGCCCACCACCGCAGCCACCAGGCCCGCCACTTCGGCGTTCATCAATTTGACCTTGGTCTGGCTCTCGAATTGTGGATCGGGGTGTTTGACACTGACGATGGCGGTGAGCCCTTCGCGTGTGTCCTCGCCGGTAAAGTTGGCTTCTTTGTCTTTGAGCAAATTGGCCTTGCGGGCGTAATCGTTGATGGAGCGGGTGAGGGCGGTGCGCAGGCCGGTGAGATGCGTGCCACCGTCAATGGTGTTGATGGTATTGGCAAAGGCATAGACCGATTCGGCGTAAGCATCGGTGTACTGGATGGCCACCTCGATGCCGATGTTTTCTGCTTCTGTTTCCACGTGCACCGGATCGTGCAGCGCCTCGCGGTTACGATTGAGGTAGCGCACAAAAGAGACGATGCCCCCCTCAAAGTAAAAACTCATCTCACGCGCGATGCCGTTTTCGACCCGCTCGTCCAAAAATTTGATGGTCACACCGCGCGTGACAAAGGCCATCTCACGAAAACGCTGCACCAGCGTCTCCCAGCGAAAAGTGAGTTTGGGGTCAAAGATGGTATCATCGCGCAAAAAGGTGGTCGTCGTGCCCTGACCAACGGCCTTGCCGATGGGCTTGACCGGCGTCACCGGCACGCCCCGCTCGTAACGCTGGTGGTAACGCTTGCCATCGCGCGGGTCATCGACCACCACTTCCATCCACTGCGAGAGGGCATTCACCGCCGAGACGCCCACGCCGTGCAGGCCACCGGAGACTTTGTAACCGCCGCCGCCAAACTTGGCGCCAGCGTGCAAAATAGTCATGACCGTCTCCAGCGTGCTCTTGCCGGTCTGCGGGTGGGTGGCGGTGGGAATGCCGCGCCCGTTGTCCCGAACCGTGACACTCTGATCGGCGTGAATGGTCACTTGGATGCAGTCGCACGCGCCGGCCAATGCCTCGTCGATGCTGTTATCGACCACTTCGTAAACCAGGTGGTGGAGGGCCTTGATGTCTGTACCACCGACATACATACCCGGCCGGCGGCGCACGGCTTCCAGCCCTTCCAGGACGGTGACGTCTTGGGCCCCATAACTCGATGCGTTTTTAGTATCTGCCATTCAAGATGCCCTCCCCTCAAATTTGGCGTCGCCGTTCTTTTCAGGCCGGATGCGGTTGAGCCATTCGATCCACTGCGCCAGTCGATCCTGGTAAAAGATCAACGCCGTGGCGATCAGCCCCGTGCCGATAAAAGCATTGCCGGCGATGCTCAGGGCCATGAGCGGCGCGTTCTGGCTCAGCCGATCCCAGACGATATCAAAGCCGGCCTGGATCAGAACCATGAGCAGCACCAGGAACAGCGCCGACCAGAAATTACGCGCCACGACGATCAGGCTGTTCCACACCGCCAGCAGCAGATTGGCCTCGTTGACGACTGCCTGGGGCACAAAGATGAGGTGGAACCACAACCACAAGAGCAATCCGAACACGCCGAACAGGGCCAGCTCGGCCAGCGGCGCGCTGACCGCGCCCAAGAGCTGCACCACCAACAACGCCGGTGTAACCAACAGAAACAAAAGACCACCCAGCAACATGCCGAACAACAAGATCAGGCCCCAGTAACGCCATACCCGGCGCAGCAGATAACCCAGGCTCAACCGCCCCTGTCTGCTGATCTGGGCGATGGCCGCCAGGTACAGCGTGCCCAGGAACAGCCCCAAGGCCGCCAAAACAGAGCCGAGCAGCAGGACGATCCAGACGTTGCTGTCTTCACCCCACACCACCGACGTCTCCCCGATCCCGGCCGGCAGGCCGTCGGCAAGATAGCTGGGCAGGCCCACCAGGCTGTTGCTCAACAGTGCAAAAAGGTTCTTCTCCTGACCCCAGGTCTCCAGCAGGTCACGGACGTTTTCCACCATCGGGCGCACCCCTTCGGCCACCTGCTCTGACGGCGACAAGAAACCCAGCAGCAGGCGGGTCAGAGGCTGCACAGAAAGCCGCGGCCCCAGCCACAGATAAACGTCCAGGGCCACTGGCAATGCCAGCAGCCAGATCTGCCGCAGCACCAAATTGTAACCGTTGCTCAGCGTTTCGACGATACCCTTGATGCCCTTGCTAATAGAAAAACCGATCTCCCCGGCGCTCACCGGCACCTCCCCTACCTCGAATCCAATACCCGGCTATTTTACCACACATGCGCCGATTGGAAAAATCCTGGGCCTCGCCTTGTGGAACAAATGGTCTTTTTTCGCCTGCCGCGTCGACCGGACGCTGGCCCGGCGTTGGGCGAGCGTAGGGCGGCTCACCTTGACGCCCTTGCCGCTCTGGGGTACAATTGAACCGGGGGATGGTCACATGAGCATGGTCACGCTTCTGACAGATTTTGGTCTGGCCGATGGTTATGCCGGTATCTTGCACGGCGTGATTCGTAGCCTCTGCCCCGGCGTCGAGATCGTCGATCTGTCTCACCAGGTGGCCCCTCGAGACGTGCCCGGAGCAGCCTACCTGCTCTACACCGCTTATCCCTTTTTCCCACCCGACAGCGTCCACGCTGTGATCGTCGATCCTGGTGTGGGCACAGCGCGTCGGGCAATAGCGGTGACCACCGCTCAAGGCCGTTTTGTCGCGCCGGACAACGGCGTATTGAGCTATGTGCTGGCTTGTGAACCGCTGCTCGCTGCCATCAGCCTGACCAACCCGCGTTACCAACTGGCCCAGGTGAGCCACACCTTTCACGGCCGCGACCTTTTTGCACCGGCGGCGGCTCATCTGGCCTGTGGCGTCCCACTGCACGAGCTGGGTGAACCGGTCGACGACCCGGAAACCTTTGACCTGCCCGGTCTACAACCCCTCTCGCGGACCGCCCTCAGAGGCCAGGTGATCTATCAGGACCGCTTTGGCAACCTGATCAGCAATTTCGGCCGGTTGGTGTGGCAGGACGACGATCTACTTTTTGCACCGGTCATCGCCGGCGCAGGCAATGGCTGGGCCGCGCCCTTTTCGGCCCGAAAGGCACGGGTAAGCGTGGGCGGTCGCCACATCCGGTCGATTCAAAAGACCTATGGCGCGGTCGCGTGCGGTGAACTGCTGGCGCTCGTCGGCAGCGCCGGCCATCTCGAGATCGCTGTGGCGGGTGGCAGCGCGGCCGCCACGCTGGGCGTGGGTATCGGCGCAGAGGTGATTCTGGAGCGCGAGGCGGTGATACCATGAGGTTCTGGGATCGACTGTGGCTGACGCTGCTCCTGACTGCCGACCGACTGTTCGGCACGCGCTGGCTGGAGCGAGAGCTGAGCCGTCGCCAGTCTGCTCTGGCGGCCTATCAGAACCGGGCCGAGGGCATTCAACACGCCATCGAACAGTTGGAAGACCACCTGGAGGCGCTGCACTTGCAATTGTGTATCCTTTACCTGCGCCAGCGCCACATGATCGATCCTGCCAACTGGCTGGCCCTGGAGTCTGGTGGCGACGACGAGCCGGGTCTGAACCTGCTCATCCAGCACCTGGTCAAACCACGGCTGGCTGCCGTCGAGACGCAGACCCTGTCGCCAGGCCGCCACGCCTATCTTTTCCGGCCTCACTGGCAGGCCATCGTGACCACCCTGGAAAATGTGGCGGTCACTCTGGAGCCGGACACAGTCGCCTGGCTGCGCCGGCAGATCGCCGACTCGTCAGAGCCGGTGTTTGACAGCCAACAAACGCCTCACCTTGCGGCAGACGAGTAGAACACGCTGGAGTGAGACTATGGAGAAATTTATCATCGAGGGGGGGCACACACTGAGCGGCACGGTGGTGCCCAGCGGCAACAAAAACGCCGCCTTTCCGCTCATCTCGGCAGCCCTGCTCACCGACGAGCCGGTCACGCTGCGAAATCTGCCGGACATCGGCGATGTGCGCACCATGCTGGACATCGTGGCCGATCTGGGTATCGAGATCACGCGCCACGACGCTCACTCGGCCACGCTGCGGGCCAGCGACACCCTCAAAACAGCACCCGACCCGCATCTGTTCGGCCAGATCCGGGGCGCGCTGGTGCTGATGGGCTCCATGCTGGCCCGCCAGGGCCACCTTGCGCTGCCCCGGCCGGGCGGCGACCAGATCGGGCGGCGGCCCATCGACACCCACCTGCTGGCGTTGCAGGCGCTGGGCGCACAGGTGGATCACGACGGCCAATTGCTGTTGAGCGCCAGACGGTTGCGCGGGGCCGATATTCTGCTCGACGTGGCCAGCGTCACCGGCACCGAGAACGCCGTGCTGGCAGCCGTCACCGCCAGCGGCACGAGCATCATCCACAACGTCGCCTCTGAGCCTCACGTGCAGGATTTATGCCACATGCTCAACCGCATGGGCGCCCGCATCGAGGGCATCGGCTCCAACGTGCTCACCATTCACGGCGTGGACAGACTGCACGGAACCGAGTACACGTTGGAGGCGGATCATATCGAGGTGGGCAGCCTCATCGGCCTGGCAGCGGCCACCGGCAGCCAGGTGCTCATCAAGGATGCCTCGCCCCATCACCTGCGTATGATCCAGAGGGTCTACCGCCGCCTGGGTGTGTGCGCCGAAATACGCGGCGACGACGTTTTCGTGCCGGCGGGCCAGTCGCTAACCGTGGTTTCGGACCTGGGCGGCGCCATTCCCGAGATCGATGATGGCCCGTGGCCGGTTTTTCCCGCCGACATGATGAGCATCGCCATCGTCGTTGCCACCCAGGCCAGCGGCACGGTGCTCTTTCACGAAAAGGTGTTCGAAAGCCGCCTGTTTTTCGTGGACAAGTTGATCAACATGGGGGCGCGCATCGTATTGTGCGATCCACACCGGGCGGTGGTGGTGGGCCCCTCACGGTTGCACGGCGAAGAGGTCACCAGCCCCGACATCCGCGCCGGCATGGCCATGATCATCGCCGCTCTGTGCGCTCAGGGCCGTAGCACCATCCACAACATCCGCCAGATCGACCGCGGCTACGAGGGCATCGAAGACAAACTGCGCGCCCTGGGCGCACACATCGAACGGGTGGACAATTGAGCGGTTGAACCGTTTCACAGGAAGGAAAGAGCATGCGACTGAAACTGGCTTACGGTAAAGAAGGGCTGTGGGTAAACCTGCCCGAAAAAGGGGTGACGGTCATCGAGCCGCGGTTCGTGGCGGGCCTGCCCGACGAGTCGGCTGCGCTGCGCCACGCTCTGCTCCGGCCCATCGGCTCACCGCCATTGCGTGAATTGGTCAGAGCCGGGCAATCGGTAGCCATCGTCTTTCCGGATCTGACGCGCCCCATGCCCCACGCTCGGGTGCTGCCGGTGCTACTGGCCGAGCTGGAAAAGGCCGGCGTGGCCCGCCAGGATATCACCCTCATCAACGCCCTGGGCACTCACCGCGCCAACACCCCGGAGGAGCTGATCGGCATGCTGGGGCGGCAGGTTTACGAAAACTATGCCATCATCCAGCACGATGCCTTTGATCCGGGCAGCCTGACCCACATGGGCCGCAGCAGCTTTGGCCATGAGGTCTGGATCAACAGCGCCTACCTCCAGGCCGATGTCAAAATCCTCACCGGTTTCATCGAGCCACACCTGTTTGCCGGTTTTAGCGGCGGCCCCAAGGCCGTGCTGCCGGGGCTGGCCGGAGAGCGGGCGGTGCTGGGCAATCACGATTTCGGCATGGTGGCCCATCCCCAAGCGACCTGGGGGATCACCCGTGGCAACCCGTTGTGGGAAGAAATGCTGGAAATCGCGTTGCTCAGCGCACCCACCTTTTTGCTCAACGTGACCATCAACAAACAACGCCAGATCAGCGGTGTTTTTGCCGGCGATCTGCAACAGGCCCACGCGGCAGGTGTGGATTTTGTGCGACAGTCGGCCATGGTGCCGGTGCCTGCCCCTTTCGATATCGTCATCACCACCAATTCCGGCTACCCGCTAGACCTGAACCTGTATCAGGCGGTCAAAGGCATGTCGGCGGCAGCCCAGGTGGTCAAAACAGGCGGCAGCATCATCGCCGCTGCCGAGTGTTGGGACGGTGTGCCGGAGCACGGGCAGTACAAAAAGCTGCTCCACATGGCCAACAGCCCCCAGGCGCTGCTCGATATCGTCAGCGCGCCCGGCTTTTTGATGCAGGATCAGTGGGAAGCACAGGTGCAGGCGCAGGTGCAACTCAGAGCCGAGGTTTATGTCAGAAACTCGTACCTGAGCGACGACGAATTGCGCCGCGCGCTCTTTATGCCCTGCCACGAGATCGAACAGACACTGGCAGAGCTGATGCGCCGATACGGGCCAGGAGCCGCCGTCTGTGTGCTGCCAGAGGGCCCTCAGACCATTCCCTACCTCCAGCGCCAGCAGTAGCTTTTATCCCAAAAATATCCCAAGTCGAATTTGGGATATTTGGGAAAACCAAAAGACCGGAGCAAGTGGGTTTTCTCCGGTCTTTTTCACGTCGATCCAAATGGACGGTCTATTCTGTGACCCCGGCCATTTCCTGATCCAGTGCGCGGCGCACGCGCTCCAAAAGAGTGTGGCTGGTGAAAGGCTTGAGCAGATAATCTACCTTTTGCATCTGGGTCTGTCGCCTGAATTGCGCCCGGTCGGCCACCGCCGTCAACACGATCACCGGGATCTGGCGCAGCAACGCATTGGCCTGCATGTGCTTGAGCACTTCGATGCCGTTCATGGTGGGCATCATCAGGTCGAGCAGCACCAGAGCAGGGCGCGACTCGGCGATTTTAAAGAGAGCCTCTTCGCCGTTGCTGGCTTCTTCGACGGCATAACCGGCTCTTTCCAACGTCAGGCGCACCGGCTGGCGCAGCGTTGCCAGGTCATCCACGACCAGAATAGTCTGGGTTGGCATGTCATTCCTCCCATGCGACGAGCGCCATTCCGCCTGTCTGGGTCGCTCGGTGAAAACGATGATCACAAGACACCTTTATTCTACCACAACTTGCCTGCAGAGATCAATGGACAAGGCTTGCGGATGCGTTTCAATTCCTCAAGCTTGTGGCCGTGGGCCGTCTGTGTTATACTTGCGCCCACCAGGAAAACCCTCGCACGGAGCAGAAACGAATTGTCCAAAGGAAAACAACGGCCGGCCTATTCTCTTTGGCGCATCCTGTCGATCTGGCTCATCGCAGCCAGCCTGGGCAACACGCCCGTCGCTGCCCAGGGACCGCCGCCGCCGAACCCGATCTTGGGCGCAGTGGAAAGCTACGACGCCCCCAACGAGGCCACGCTGGCCGGTGTGGGCTGGACGCGGGTGCAGCTTCGTTGGGCCGAGCTACAACCCAATGGCCCCGACGATTGGAACCCTTTCTTTTTCCCCGACCCGGTGCTGGATCGTGAACTGGCTGACGGTCGCCAGGTGGTGGGCCTGCTCATCAACACCGCCACCTGGGCGGTGAGTGAGCCCATCGCGACCAACGGTTTTGCCACGCCGCCCAAGGGCCTCTACCTGCCCTACGACGACCCCGGCAACCTGTGGGCCAACTTTGTGCGCACCATGGTCACTCGTTACAAGGGGCGCATCCACCACTGGATCATCTGGAACGAACCGGACCTGGCCCATTTCGACGAACCGGGTCTGGTTTGGGCCGGGAGCGTCGAGGACTATTATCAACTGCTCAAGGTGGCCTATCTGACGGCCAAAGAGGTGGACCCGACCAGCCAGATTCACGTCACCGGCACCAGTTACTGGTGGGATCACAAATATGGCCGGGTGCAGTGGATCGAGCGTTTCTTTGATGTCGTTGCCGCCGATCCAGAAGCCCCGGCCCACAACTATTATTTCGACGCCGTCACCACCCACATCTATTTCAAGGTCAATACCATCTGGGACATCATCCGGTTCGTCAAGGCCAGCATGAACGCCCACGGCATCGACAAGCCCATCTGGCTGGCAGAGACCAATGCCCCACCGTCCAACGATCCGGCGGCCATCCCGGCCGAGGTCAGTTTCGAGATCACTCAGGAGGAGCAGGCGGCGTTCATCATCCAGGCTTCGGCGCTGGCGCTGGCTGCCGGCGCGGCGCGCATCGAGGTTTACAAGATGGTCGATAAATCTTCCGACGCCGACACCGATCCGGAGCCGTTTGGTCTGGTGCGGCAGGATGGCAGCTTTCGGCCGGCATTTTACGCCTATCAGGTAGCCGCGCGCTATTTCCGCGACGTGCGCCGCGCCAGCCGCGACGAGTGGGGTGAGACGGCGCAGGTCACGCTGGATGCGGGGAATCGCACCGTGACGGTGTTGTGGAACCGTGTCGGCGAGCCGCGCCAGGTGCGCCTGGCAGCCATCGCCCCGCAGGCGACGCTGGTGGAGCAGACGGGCGCGACGCGCACGGTTTCGGCGCAGAACGGCTACTATACCTTGACGCTGGCCCCAGCCTCGGCCTGGGACCCGCACAACGGCGGTTATATGATCGGTGGGCCGCCGCTGGTGATCGTGGAGGACGGGCCGGTTTCGGCGCGTGGTGCGCTGCGTAACCCCACGGCCACAGCCACCGATACCCCATCACCCACCGATACACCCACACCGACAGCCAGCCCCACGGCAACCAGAACCCCCACCCCCACCCCCACCCCCACACCGACAGACACGCCTGCGCCCACGTCCACCCCCA
>JBMOMT010000033.1:0-1958 GCA_049324835.1 Chloroflexota bacterium
GGGCGATCGCCTTTGCCCTCCCCAGCGATTCTTCACCGACCACCGAACGCGCTTGGTCCCATTTGTTTTGCGGGCCGCATGAACACGGGTCTTGCGTGAATGGCCCGGCCTGCTTGACGAGGGCGGCCATGAGCCTGTCGGAGTAATTCCAATTCTAAATCAAATATGTAATAATAAGCCCATCTCGCGGGAGGTGGGCATATGGGAAGAAAGGCCGGCGGCGGGGAGGCGTTGGAGAGAGCGAAGATGGTATTGACCACAGCTCGCACGGTGGGTGCGCTTCGCCAAGCACAGGCGTTGATATTGCCTTTGGAGTTTGGCCATTCGCTGGAAGAGACGGCGGCGATTCTTGGCGTATCCAAGGGGTGGGCATGTCAATTACGCCGGCAGTTCATGAAGATGGGCGAGGGTGACGTCGAGCAGAAGGCGGGACGTGGCGGCCGACGGCGTGAGAATCTTAGCTACGAGGAAGAAAAGGCTTTTCTGGCGCCATTTTTAGAGAAGGCGGCCAGCGGTGGGATATTGATCGTAGGGGAGATCAAGCTGGCGCTAGATGAGCGTTTGGGGCGCAGGACGGCTTTGGCTTCCACTTATAATCTGCTGCATCGTCACGGCTGGCGCAAGCTAGCACCAGACAAACGCCATACGAAGACGGATGTGCAGGCCCAAGAGGAATGGAAAAAAAATTCCCAGACCTCCTTGCCCAGATCGCCAGCCAGTGGCCGGGGGAAGGGCCGCTCAGGCTGATGTTTCAGGATGAGGCCCGTTTCGGACGCATATCCGACACGCGGCGTTGCTGGTGTCCCAAGCCCACCCGCCCCCTATGCCGTGCCATGGTGAGCCAAGAGTACACCTATGCCTATGCCGCCGTTTCTGTATCCGATGGAAAGCTCGACTCCCTGATTCTGCCTTATGTGAATAGCGATTGCATGCAAGTGTTCCTCGATGAAGTGGCCTCCCGCCATCCCGACGAAAGGGTCGTCATGGTGCTGGACGGCGCGGGGTGGCACAAAGCCAAATCACTCACCATTCCAGCCAACCTGAGATTGCTCTTTCTGCCGCCCTATTCACCGGAGCTAAACCCTGCCGAACACCTATGGGACGATTTGCGCGAAAAGGCTTTTTGCAATCGAGTGTTCCACAGCATCCAAGCCCTGGAAAACCAATTGGCGGCCTCCTTGCGAGAGATGGAGCTCCAAAACGAGCGGGTGCGCTCCATCGTGGCTTGGCCTTGGATTATTAATTCACTGTTGAATTAGAATTGGAATTACAAGGACCGACAACCAAGAGTGTGACACGAAATTAGTATCAGCCCTGGAAGCGGTTGAGGCGCAGGCTGTTGCTGACCACGGTGATGCTGGACAGGGCCATGGCCCCGGCGGCCATGGCCGGGTGCAGGTCGCGGATGAACACCGGCAGCCAGTCCACCCAGTGCAGGACGCCGGCGGCCACCGGCACCAGGGCCAGGTTGTAGAAAAAGGCCCAGAACAGATTCTGCTTGATGGTGCGCATGGTGGCCCGCGACAGGGCGATGGCCCGGGGCACGCCCTTGAGATCGCCGCCCACCAGGGTCAGGTCGCTGGCCTCCATGGCCACGTCGGTGCCGGTGCCGATGGCGATGCCCACGTCGGCCCGGGCCAGGGCCGGGGCGTCGTTGATGCCGTCGCCCACCATGCCCACCACCCCGCCCTTTTCCTGGCGCTGGCGGACCTTGGCCTCCTTCTGCTCGGGCAGGACCTCGGCCTCCACCTCGGCGATGCCCACCCTCTCGGCGATGGCCCGGGCGGCCTGGCGGTTGTCGCCGGTGAGCATCACCGGGGTGACGCCCAGGGCCTTGAGCTCGGCCAGGGCCTCCCGGGCGCCCGGCTTCTCCTGGTCGGCCACGGCCAACAAACCGGCCAGGCGGCCCCGCACCTCGGCCAGCATCACGGTCTTGCCCTGGGCCGCCAGCTCGCCGA
>JBMOMT010000034.1:0-100188 GCA_049324835.1 Chloroflexota bacterium
GTGTGACGGTGGGGGTGGGGGTGGGTGTGGGGGTGGGCGTTGGGAGTAAATAGATCTGGACGGCTACCATGTTGGGTGAAATGTCCTGCACAACGATTTCCTCCAGCGGTAATACCGTCGGTGAAAGGTTGTACGAACCGGCAGTCAATTCGGTCAGAACCAACACGACGTGCAGGTCCTGGATGCGTCGTTGCAGCCTGTCCAGGCGTGGCAGCGGGCCACACAGGATCAAGTCTACCAGGCTCGGATCTGCCAGCGCGCCGTACACCTCGTCCAGTCCCTGAAACTCGATGGCCTTTTGCTCCACCGTGATGCAACTCTGAGTCGGATCGATATAGATGGTCGCTTTGACCGACGGTTCCTGACCGATGACCGAGACGCCGGATGGCAATTGCAGGGCCGCCTGAGTGACGACATCGTCACTGGCGCCGTCGATGTCGATAGGCTCGGTCTCGAGGTAGGCGATCTGTTTGATGGCATCCGGTGGGCCAAAAATCAACACCGACGACGGTTCGGCCGAGATACCACTGACGTGATAACCGGCGACCACGCTGCCCACGCGCTCACCCAGCGCCACCGGCACCTCCTTGAAGCCGCGCTTTTGCGCGATGGGCACCCGAATCGACACCTGAGATGGCTCTACGTCTACAAAGCCCACGGCATTGCCGGCCTGATCCTGCAACTGCACCAGGCGCGTCTCCTCGACATCCTCTTTGTTATCGCGCAAAAAGACATCCACCACGGCGCGGGCGACCTGACTCACAAAACCTTCGGCGCCACTCACCGTGACGTGGTCAGGCACGACAACGGGCACGCCCTCTTCGAAACCCTCGGCCACACGACCATGTAACACCACCTGGACGCCAAACTCTTGCGAGGCAAAAGGCTCCAGGTGAACGGCCAGGCTCTTGGGTTTCCAGTCCAGCACCTCCACCGCCTCGTCGATGCTGGTGACCTGGACAGGCACGTTGTGGGTGCCGCTGCCGCGATCGGTCAGGTCTAACACGACCTTGAACTTGCTGGGTGTCAGGCTGTCCCAACTGGATTGGGGCGCACGGATGGTCACCTCGACCTGTTCGGTGATCTGGGTGAGGATCACACTATCTGGCGGGCGATTGGCCACCTGCACCGGCAGTGACTCTGGGTAGACAGCGGTGTGGATGGGGTCTTCTTCGTTGACCGCCACCACCCAGACGATGGTCGCCAGAATGAGGGCCAGAAACAGGCGGCTGGTTTCAGAGAACAATCGACGCAAAAACATAGACACACTCACCATACACGGAAAAGCCGTCCATCTGCCCGGACGACTGCCACCCACGTTTGGATCGACTGTTTGCCCAGGCGACGCTGCTGTGCACTCACCGCTCCTGCCAGACCTTTTGCAGACGCACGTAAAGCTTGTTGAGGCCCAGTCGCCGGCCCGCCAGCACCAGCCAGCGAGGCCAGGCTGAACGCAGCAGAGGCTCGTAGAACGCGTTCAGAATCTTTTGCAGGCGCTTGCCATCCAGCCGCCGGATCATACGCCCGTTGTGGGCAATGGAGATAATGCCCGTCTCCTCCGAGACGACCACCGCCACCGCATCGGTGCCCACCGTCACACCCAGGGCCGCCCGGTGACGGGTGCCCAACGTTCTATCGCCGGGCAAGCCCTCGATCAACGGCAGCACACACGCCGCCGCCACGATACGATCACCACGGATGATGACCGCTCCGTCGTGGAGAACCGTGTTGGGGAAAAAGATGGTCTCCAAAAGCTCGGGCGTGACAGCCGCATCCATGCCCACACCGGTGTCGATGTACTCTCCCAGACCGGTTTCCCGTTCCAGCACGATCAGCGCGCCGCGATGACGCTCGGAAAGCGACTGACAGGCGCTGGCAAGGCCCTGGATGACCGGGCCCATCGCTTGCTCGCGAGACGAAGACACCAACAAATTGCCCGTGCGACCCAGCCGCTCCAGCGCCCGCCGCAACTCTGGCTGAAAAATCACCGGGATGGAGACCAAAAGAGCCGGGACGGCCCCCCGCACCAGCCAGTTAAAGGCCCTCAGAGGACGGATGGCGCTCAACAGGCCCACCAACAGCACCAGAATCAGAACGCCCCGCAGCAACTGCTCGGTCTGCGTTCCACGCAGCATGTACAGCAGCCAATAGAACACCAGCGCCACCAGAAAAACGTCCAGCAGCGACACCCAATCGAATCGGCTGAAAACCCACAAAATGTCCGGCACCGTTAACTCCAGAGACAATGCTCCACGGCCAGCCTGTCGCCGGCCCACACCGCAGGCCGGCGTTTATGCCCCACCGATCTGGCGCAAAAGCTGGCGATAGGACTCGACGTTGGCCGGATTGATCTGGACGATGCGCCGAATGGTCTCGATGGCCTGTTCGGCGCGCCCGGCCTTTAGCTGCAAGTCGCCCAGCGCATCCAGCTCGTTGACCGCCTCCTCTTTGCGACCGGTAGCCAGGTAAGCCTCGGCCAGCCGCAGGCGCAACGGCTCCTCCGCTGGCCGCATCTGGACGGCGTCGCGCAGGATGGCCATTGCCTTTTGCAGCTTTTGTTCCCTGAAAAACCGCCCCACCAGCCCATCGAGTTCTCTCACGGCGTATTGGGCATTGCCCATCTTGTAATGCAAATCCACCAGGCTGAGGCAGGCTCGCTCGTCGTCCGGCGAAATCTGTTTAACACGTTGGTAAACGTCGAAAGCCTGGCGCCAATCTACCCGCTGCATGTGAATATCACCGATGCGATGCAGAATCTTGACCGTCCAGGCTTTTTCGTCGGAGCCCCGCGGCGCCAGGCGCAGGGCCTCGTTGTATTTACTGAGAGACTTGTCGATCTGGGCCAGTTGAAAGTAGGCCTCACCCAGAGCCAGATACTCGCTCAACGCCCCGTCGATGTTGCCACGACTGACGAGCAGATTGATCAGGCGGCTGCGAACGGTCACGTCCATCGGCGAGACCTTGAGCAAACGACGGTAAACTCCGATGGCCGCCCGCGTATCACCTCGCACCTGGTAAAGATGGGCCACGGTGAGGTATTTCTCGGTGGCGGCTTCGTAATAACCCTGGCTCAAAAAAACATCACCCAGGCGCATGTGGAGCGGCAGGTAAAACGGCGAGACCCGAATGGCCTCGTAGGCTTCTTCAACGGCAGCCGCCATCCTGGCCCGTTTGACCAATTCCTGGATCATGGTCATCGATCTCAGGATGGCTTCAGAACCCGGCACACCCACGATCTCGGCCAGGCTCATCACCACACCCTCGCCGGCCACACCATCCAGCCGCTCGCGGGCCTCTTTGACTTTGTCCTCCCAGCCTTTGCTGCTGAGAAACTGCACCAACGAATCGGTGAAACGACGGGCCTGGGCCGGATCGCCTTTTTTGGCATAGGTGTCAGCCAGACTTTCGTAGAGTTGGATCAGGTCGTCGGCCTGCTCACGGTCCACCGTGGCCAGGTCGACCAGCTTGAGCACTTCGAGCAGATAATTCAGCGCCTGATCCATCTTGCCCTGGGCGCGGTAACATTCTCCCACCGCAAAAAGCGCACCCAATTTGTAATCGGAATGTTCCCACACCTGCGAAAGGCAACGGATGGCGTCGTCCCAGCGTAACTTTTCCTGATAAAGCAGGCCCAGGTTAAAAAACACCTCTGGTCGTTCGATGCCGGCGTTGAGGAGCTGCTCGTAGGTCCACAGCGCCTCATCGACCAACCCCTGCCGCTGGTAATCGAGTGATTGGGTAGTCAGGGTATCGATCTGCTGTTTGGTGAGGTCGGTCGTTCTTGGCGGCGCAATGTCCTGCGCCAGATCCCCCTCAAAAACAGCCTCGGCCAGAGCGCTGAGCGCCCGCTGTCTGGCCATATCCACCGGGCTGCCCTCTTCGCGTTGTGAAGGTGTAGGCTCGTCCTCAAAAGAGACCACCTGCCAGTCATCGACAGCCACCGGCCGGGAAGCAGGCGCGGCTTCTTTTGCCGGCAAAAGCTCACGCAGCGAGCTCATATAGCTCAACACATCGGTGTTGCTAGGATCCAGCATCAACGCCTGCTGGCAGATGTTCATCGCCTGATCCGGCTGCCGCCTTCGTTCAAAGGCCCGCGCCAGCGTCAGATATTCTTTGACCGCGCCGCGAGTGTGGCCCTGTGAGGCATAAGCCTGCGCCAGCTTCAAGTGGGCGATGGCATGGCCGGGCGCCAACTGAGCCGCCCGCTTCCAATAATGAACGGCGCGATCGATGTCTCGATTTTGCAGCACGTTTTGCGCCAGGGCCACATAAGTGTCGGCGGCCTTGTCCAACCGACCCAGCCGCTCCTGGATGTCGGCCAGCCGCTCCAGCGTGGTCAGGTCTTCGACCCCGGCCTGGCGCGCCTGCTCGTAGCAGGCCAGAGCCTTTTCCAGTTGTTGGCTGTTGAGGTACGCCAGACCCAAACCGGTCAGCGCATCGGCGTCATCGGCATACTCGGCCAACGCCAACTCGTACTGCTCGATGGCCCGGCTCCACTCCTGCCTCTCGACGTGTTCAGCCGCCCGTTTGATGGCGCGCTCGTATTGTCGCTGATTGCCGGCCATTGCCGCCTCCTCTTTGCCCGCTTTCAAAACAGCAGGCACAGACACTCAAACGCTGTCGCCCAGGCATCTGGCCAGGATCGCCTTTTGCCCGTGCATACGATTTTCCGCCTGAGGAAAGAGCACCGAGTGCGGGCCGTCGGCCACGGCGTCGGTGATCTCTTCACCCCGGTGAGCCGGCAGACAATGCATGACCAACACTTCTGGTTTGGCCCGCGCCACCAACGCCTCGTTCACCTGAAAGCCCACAAAACGCCGCTTGCGCTCCTCGGCCTCGGCCTCCTGCCCCATGCTGGCCCACACGTCGGTATAGATGACATCTGCGCCTTGCACTGCCTCAGCCGGATGGTTGCTGATGACGACCTGGCTGCCGTGGGCGGCGGCAAATTCGCGCGCCAGTCGCACCACGCCAGGATGCGGCTCATAACCCACCGGCGAAACCACCGTCACGTCCATGCCCAGTCGACTGCCACCCAACAACAGCGAGTTGGCCACGTTGTTGCCATCACCCACAAAAACCAGCTTGAGTCCCTCGAGCGCCCCTCGTTGCTCGTAGATGGTCAGCAGATCACCCACCGCCTGGCAGGGATGGCTGTAATCGGACAGGCCATTGATAACCGGCACGCTGGCGTGGGCCGCCAGTTCTACGATGTTGCGGTGCAAAAAAACGCGGGCCATGATACCATCCACGTACCCGGAGAGCACCCGCGCCACGTCGGCCACACTCTCCCGCTTGCCCAGGCCGATCTCGCCGGGCGAAAGATAGAGGGCATAACCGCCCAGTTGAACCATGGCCATCTCGAAAGAAACACGCGTGCGCAGGCTGGGTTTTTCAAAGACCATAGCCAGCGATTTGCCCTCGAGGATGGGCCTGTTGCCGCCCTGCTGCCACTCCTTCTTTAACTCGACAGCCAGCTTCAAGACCTGCCACAACTCTTCAGTGGTCAGATCGGCCACACTCAGAAAATGTTTCATGGCGCTTTTTCCTCCCTGACGACGCCTGTGATGCGAACGCTGCAAGCTGACCCAAGTATACCACAAGAACGGTCAGAAAAAAAGTAAAGCCCACCAAAACGACCGATAGTGATCCTCACCGACCTGTGGTATAATTGACGCCAGAGTTTCACAGCCTCACCAGGAGAAGAAAAATGGTGCTAACGCAACACATCCAGCTTCAAACGCATGGCAACACCGAGATTCACGACATCACCGATCAGGTGGCGGGCGCGGTGAGCGCCGCCGGTCTGAGCGACGGCATCGTCACCGTCTTTGTCCAGGGCTCCACCGGCGCGGTGAGCACCGTCGAGTACGAGCCGGGTCTGGTGACCGACCTGCAACGCTTTTTCGAGCGCGCTGCCCCACAGAACATCGACTATGATCACAACCGGCGCTGGCACGATGGCAACGGTCACAGCCACGTGCGGGCCACCCTGCTGGGGCCCTCGCTGACAGTGCCCTTTACCCAGGGTCGCCTGACGTTGGGCACCTGGCAGCAGATCATCTTTGTCGATTTTGATGTCCGCCCTCGCAGCCGCACACTCGTCGTTCAGATTCTGGGTGAATGAAACCGCCGCTCACAGGAGAAGCCACATGGCAGAGATCCTCACCCCCAGCTGGGTGCGCGACGCCGTTTTTTACCAGATTTTTCCGGATCGTTTCGCCCGCGGCCAGGCCACGGCCAAACCGCGCAACCTCCAGCCGTGGGGCGCGCCGCCCACCCACCACGGCTTCCAGGGCGGCGACCTGATCGGCGTGCTGGAAAAACTGGATTACCTCACCGACCTGGGCGTCAATACCATCTATTTTAACCCCATCTTTCAATCGGCCTCCAACCACCGCTACCACACCCACGATTACTACCGCGTCGATCCGCTGCTGGGCGGCAACGACGCCCTGCGCCAACTGCTGGACGCTGCCCACAGGCGCGGCATGCGTATCATCCTGGATGGCGTCTTTAACCACGCCAGCCGCGGCTTTTTTCAGTTCAACCACATTTTGGAATGTGGCGCAGAGTCGCCTTATGTCGATTGGTTTTACGTCAAAGGCTACCCCCTGAACGCCTATCATCCCTCTCGCCCACCCAACTACAAAGCCTGGTGGAACCTGCACCCCCTGCCCAAACTCAACACCGATCACCCCGACGTGCGCCGCTTTCTCATGGACGTGGCCCGCCACTGGATCCAATTCGGCGCCGACGGCTGGCGGCTGGACGTGGCGGCCGACATCGACGACGACGATTTCTGGCGCGAATTTCGCCACACCGTCAAAGCCGCCAACCCGGAGGCCTACATCGTGGGTGAGATCTGGGTCAACGAGCTGGATAAAACCGGCGAGCGCTGGCTGCAGGGCGACCAGTTCGACGCCATCATGAACTATGGCCTCACCGGGGCCTGCATCCGCTTCTTTATCGCCGATGCCCTCGACCCGGCGCTGGTCAGAGGCCAGGGCCACGAACCACTGCCCCCTCTCGACGCCCAGGGTTTCGCCGATCAGATCGACGTCATGCTCCACCGCTACCACCGTCCCATCGTCGAGGCCCAACTCAACCTGCTGGACAGCCACGACACCGCCCGTTACCTCACCCTGGCCCGCGGCGACAAACAACTGCTCAAACTGACCACTCTCTTCCAAATGACCTACCCCGGCGCGCCGAGCATCTATTACGGCGACGAGATCGGCCTCCAGGGCGGTCGCGATCCAGACTGTCGCCGCGCCATGCCCTGGCAGCCGGCCCAATGGGACGACGACCTGCTGAGTTTTTTCAAAACGATCATCACCATCCGCAAGACCCACCCGGCCCTGCGGCGCGGCGACTATCTCCGGCTGTATGCCAGCGGCCCGCTGGGCATCTATGCTTTTATGCGCCGCCTCGACGAGCAGCGCATCGTCGTCGTGCTCAACAACAGCCCCTCCCACTACCCTGTCGAGGTGCCGGTGCGAGATCATCTGGCCGAAGGCGCCGCCCTGCGCTGCCTGCTCAGCGGACAGATATTCGTGGTGCGGGCAGGATGTGTGTGCGGTCCTGCCCTGCCGGCGCGCAGCGGCGCCATCCTGCTGGCCCAGTGATAGGGCATCTTGCCCGGCAAAAGACTTTGCGCTATAATGAGAGTCGCACCACCCAGATAACCAGCTTTGGAAACAAATCTACCGGAGAAAAGTGAGCGTGAACGACTGGCTGGAACGATACCGGGGTTACATCCTCATCGTACTGGTCTGCCTGATCCTCATTGGGGGCGCCTTTATTCTGGTGCAGCGCCCCACGCCAGAGCCTATCGCCATCGCCACCGTCTCGATCCTGGAGCCCACCTCGACACCCTCCCCCACCCTGGTGCCCACGCCCGCGCCGTTGCGGGTCTATGTCAGCGGCGCCGTTCGCCAGCCCGATGTCTATGTGCTGCCGCCGGGCAGCATCGTCAAAGATGCCCTCCAGGCCGCCGGCGGCCCCGCCGACGCTGCCGACCTGAACCGCGTCAACCTGGCCCTGGCGCTGTACGATCAACAACACATCTATATCCCACGGCAGGACGAGGCCACACCCGCCGCGCCGCTTCCCGGCAGCGAGCCTCCCCCTGTAACCGTTTCAGGCAACGAGACCGCCAATCTGAGCGGTCCCATCAATCTCAACACCGCCACCATCGAACAACTGGACGCTCTACCCGGCATCGGTCCGGCCATTGCCCAACGCATCGTCGATTACCGCCAGGCCAACGGCCCGTTCGCCACACCGGAGGACATCATGAACGTCAAAGGTATCGGCCAGGCCACCTTTGAAAAGCTCCAGAACCAGATCACCGTCCGGTGACGACCATTCTGCGCCACAGACCGCCACCGATGAATCAACCGGCAGCCCTCAGCCACACGGCCCGATCGGCCACCGACACACGCGCCTTCACCCGCGACTTTTTTACCCTCTTTGGCGCCCACGTCCGTGACGATGGTGATACCGGCCTGGAGGTGCACCTGCCGCCAGAGATGGCGGCCCACTTTGGCAAGGCTCGCCTCTCCCTGGCTTTCTCGGTCGCCGATCTGGCCTCCTATCAGGAGCTGGTCGTCTCTGGCAGCCGCATCTTTGACCAGATGATCGCCTGGCTGGCGAACCGCGGCGAGCGCACCCTCTGGCGGCTGCCCGTCCGCAACCAGGCCCACGCCATCGACGATAGCCCACCGCCAGAGCTCACCTGGGTCAACTGCACCGTAGACACATCCGATGCCCGCACTCAAGAGGAGCTGTTTTTTGTATTCAACTTTCGGCTGGTCTACACCGCCGACGACCGTCGCGAAGAGATTCACACCGCCGTGCTGGATGCCCACGGCCAGCCACGTCCGGAAATGAGAGCGCTCGTACATCCCCCCACCGAAATCGACTGGCCACAGCCAGTGCCCAGCGACTGGCTCTCGCCGGCCACACCACCCACCCTCAGCCAACTGACCAAACTGGCCCACAAGGCCCGCTCGCTGGCCGTGGCGCAGGCCAAAACCCGGGCCGAAACACTCGAACATGAGCTGCATCACCGCCTGTACCGCGTCCTGGCGCGTCTCCAAACCTACTACCAGCGTCAGACGGAGGAATTGATCGCTGGCGACGAAACCCGCGCCGACGAGATACGCGACCTCTTGACCCAGGAACTCCAGCGCAAAATGGCCGAGGAATTGGAGAATCACCGCCTGCGGCTGCAGGTTCAGTTGCTGAGCCTGGCCCAGATCGGGCGACCGGTGCGCCATCACTCGCTAACCCTGCGCAGCCCGCACGCCAGCCACACCCTGACGGTGCAGCGCGACCTGAACAGCGGCGAGCTGACGCCGCTCCTGTGCCACGCCTGCGGCCAGCCCACCACCCACCTCGCCCTGTGCGCCGGGGGACACGTCGCCGGCGCCGATTGTGTATCCACCTGCCGCGACTGCCAGCGTGATCGCTGCACCGCCTGTGGCATCCAGGGCTGCGTCGTTTGCAGCCAACCGGTGTGCAACGACTGTAAACACATCTGTCACCTCTGCGGCGGTTGGGCCTGCAGCGAGCATGCGTCGTTGTGCCCGGTGTGCCAGCGGATCGCCTGCGCCGATCACACCTTCTACTGCCGCATCTGCGGCCAACCGACCTGCGCCAGTTGCCGGGCCAGACGAAACGTCTGCCACACCTGCGCCACGCTGGCGTTGGCATTGCCGCACGATATGGCCGCCTGGCCGGCGGAACTGATCGGCCTGCAGCAGCGTTACTCCCGCTGGCAGGTGGCACAAAACACCCGCTACCGCATCTACCGCGGCGCCCGTTTCCTGGGCCAGGTGGTGGTGGTGCAAGATCGGCGAACCCACGAGGTGATCTCGATACGGCAGCGCGGGCTGCTGGCCCGCTGAGAGCCAGCCAGGGTATCGTACAACCACGACGGCACCATCAAAAGACACCAGACAAGGAGGTGAAACAGCGTGCGATTGATCTCGTGGAATGTCAATGGCATCCGCGCCGTGCACAAAAAGGGATTTCTGGATTGGCTGGCCGACGAATCGCCCGATGTGCTCTGCATCCAGGAAACCAAAGCCCAACCCGAACAACTGCCCCACGAGCTGCTGCAGCCGGCGGGTTATCACACCTGCTGGGAGTCGGCCGAGCGCAAAGGCTACAGCGGTGTGGCCACCTTTTGCCAGACAGCGCCTCTCAGTTCCCAGGGTGGCTTGTGCGCGGCAGAATTCGATGTCGAAGGCCGGGTGTTGATGACCGAACACCCCGGCTTCAAGCTGTTCAACGTCTACTTTCCCAACGGCAAACGCAGTCCAGAGCGGCTGGATTTTAAACTCCGCTTTTACGCCGCCTTTTTGCAATACTGCGCCGATCTGCTGGCCCAGGGTGAACGGCTCATCGTCTGCGGCGACGTCAACACCGCCCATAAAGAGATCGATCTGGCCCGGCCCAGGGAAAACGAAACCGTCTCTGGCTTTTTGCCAGAGGAGCGCGCGTGGGTCGATCGTTACCTGGCCCACGGCTTCGTAGACGCCTTTCGCGCCTTCCATCCCGACGCCGAGGGTCAGTACACCTGGTGGCATTACATCACCAACGCCCGCGCCCGCAACATCGGCTGGCGCATCGACTATCACCTGGTGTCGGAGAACCTGATGCCGGCCGTCACCGACGCCGCTATCCTGGCCGACATCATGGGCTCGGATCACTGTCCCATCGTCCTGGAGCTGGATGAATCGCGCCTGTGACGCCCCGTGCGTCGTCCATAACCACGAGGAGGAGCCATGAGCTACGAAAATATCCTGGTCGAAAGAAAAGATCGGCTGGCCATCGTCACTCTCAACCGGCCCAAGGCGCTCAACGCGCTGAACCGGGCGCTGCTGGCCGAGCTCGAGGCCGCCATCGACGAGCTGGCCGCCGATGCGGTCATCGGCGCCATCGTCATCACCGGCGCGGGCGAGCGAGCCTTTGCCGCCGGGGCCGACATCGGCGAATTCAACACCCTGCCCTCGGCCCGTGTCGCCGCCGACTTGAGCCTGTACGGCCAGGCCGTGTTCACCGAGATCGAACAATTGAGCAAACCCGTCATCGCGGCCATCAACGGCTTTGCCCTGGGCGGCGGTTGCGAGTTGGCCCTGGCCTGCGACATCCGCCTGGCCGCCGATACCGCCCGCCTGGGCCAGCCCGAGATCAACCTGGGCATCATCCCCGGCTACGGCGGCACACAACGCCTGCCGCGACTGGTGGGCAAGGGAGCGGCCAAACTGCTGTGCCTGACCGGGGATCACATCACCGCCGCCGAAGCGTACCGCATCGGCCTGGTAGACAGGGTGGTGCCGGCCGCCGATCTGCTCGCCGAGGCCACGGCCCTGGCAGCCACGCTGGCCAGCAAAG
This sequence comes from Chloroflexota bacterium, assembly GCA_049324835.1. Classification (GTDB taxonomy): domain Bacteria; phylum Chloroflexota; class Anaerolineae; order CAYNKW01; family CAYNKW01; genus JBMOMT01. The sequence goes on from JBMOMT010000034.1 coordinate 11,407, forward strand.
CGCCGGTGGCCGTCGCGGCCATCAAACAGGCCATCGACGTGGGCGCCGGCGGCACGCTGGCCGACGGCCTGGCCTACGAAGCCGCCCAGTTCGGCCTGGTCTTCGACACCCAAGACCGCGTCGAGGGGGTCAATGCTTTTCTGGAAAAACGCCCACCCACCTGGCAGGGTCGGTAAGGCAGCGAGGAGTCTCCAGGCATGGAACGAGCCACGTCTCTGATCCAGGCGGCCGCCGGGCGCGCCGGGCTCGACCTGTTGATCCGGCATGTGCGCCTGGTCAACGTGCTCAGCGGTGAGGTTTACCCCGCCGACGTGGGCATCCTGGCCGGACGCATCGCCTGCGTCGAGCCGCCTGGCGCGTCGCCGGCCCGCCAGGCCCGGCGCGTCATCGACGGCCGAGATCGGCTGGCCGTGCCAGGGCTGATCGACGCCCACATGCATTTCGAAAGCTCGCTGGTGACGCCGGCCCAGTTCGCCGCCGCCGCGCTGGTTCGAGGCACCACCGCCGTGGCCGCCGATCCCCACGAGATCACCAACGTGATGGGCCTGGAAGGAGCGCGTCTGCTGTGGCAGGCCAGCGCCGGGCTGCCGCTGCGGGGATATTTCCTGGTGCCCACCTGCGTGCCGGCGGCGCAGGGGCTGGAGACCAGCGGCGGCGTCATCGGGCCTGAAGAGGTGGCCGAGATGCTGGGCTGGGATCGGGTGCTGGGACTGGCCGAGGTGATGGATGCCTGGGCGGTGGTGGGCGGCGACTCGCGCCTGCGAGACATTCTGGCCGTGGGCCATCGGCGCGGCGCGCTGATGGAAGGCCACAACCCGGCCACTCGCGGGCGCGATCTGCAAGCCTACGTCGCCAGCGGCATCGACTCGGACCACACCATCATGACGCCAGAGTTGATGCGTGAAAAGCTGCGCCTGGGTGTCACCGTGCAGCTCCAGGAGCGCTACCTCTCGCCGGAGCATTTCGCCCTGCTGCGCCACCTGCCCGCCGATGCCGACCTGCTGCTGGTCACCGACGACGTCTCGCCCGACTATCTGGTGGAGCGGGGCCATCTGGATCAGGTGCTACGGACGGCGATTCGTATGGGCATGCCGCCCATCGAGGCCCTGCGTTCGGCCACGATCAAAGCCGCGCGGCGCTTGCGCCTCTACGACCAGGGCGCGATCGCTCCTGGTAAACGCGCCGATCTGTCGCTGCTGGCGGGTGATCTGGCCGATTTTTGCCCCGAGATGGTGATCGCCGGCGGGGAAATCGTGGTGGAGGAGAACAAGCTGCGCTGGCAGCCGCCGGAAGAAAAGGTCTTACAGGCCACAACCGGCTCGGTCAAGCTCGGCCCGGTTTCTGCCGCCGATTTCATCATCACTGCGCCGGTACAAAACGGCGCGGCCGGCGTTCGTATCATCGACATGCACCGCAAGACCACCGCCGGGGGCCAGGTGCTGACATTGCCGGTAGAGGCTGGGGCGCTGGTCGTCGACGCCGCGCAGGATTTGAACACGGTCGCCGTGTTCGAGCGCCACGGGCGGGGCGGCGGGCGAGCGCTGGGTGTGGTACGGGGGCTGGGTCTACAGCGGGGAGCGTGGGCCTCGACGCTGGCCCACGATTCCCACAACCTGCTGATCGTGGGCTGCCAGGCGAACGATATGGCGGCGGCGGCCAATCGTATCATCGACCTCGACGGTGGGCTGGCGCTGGCAGCCGGTGGTGAGGTGCTGGCCGAACTGCCCCTGCCGTACGCCGGCCTGCTCTCCGACCGGCCCATCGTCGAGGTTGCCGCGGTCGTTAGAGGCCTCAAGGCAGCTCTGCGCGATCTGGGCGTGACCGATTACGCCCACCCCATCATCCGCATCACCACCCTCTCGCTGCCGGTGAGCACCGGCCTGCGCCTGACCGATCTGGGGCTGGTGGATGCCGACCGGCGGGAGGCGGTGTCGCTGTTTGTGTGAAAAAGCAGAGACGACCCAACAGGTCGTCCCTACGAGATCACCTGGCCGATCAACGACCACGGCCCAGTCCAGGTGATGCGCACCTGGGCCAGCCTGCCCTGCCAATCGGCGTCGTCCTCGAAAAAGACCAGCTTGTTGCTGCGGCTGCGGCCCTTCCATCGACCGCGGTGTTTTTCCTCCACCAACACTTCGACTGCCTGGCCCATCAGCGCCGCATTGATCTCGCCGACGATCCGCTCTTGCAGCGTCTCCAATGCCCGGCGGCGGCGCTCCTTTTCCTCCGGCGGCACGTCGTCCTGCCAGCGGGCCGAAGCCGTGCCGCTGCGCGGTGAATAGGCAGCAATGTGCACCACGTCGAAGCGCAGCGCCTCCAGCAGCCGGCAGGTCGCTTCGAACTGCCCGGCTGTCTCGCCCGGAAAACCGACGATGACATCGTTGGCAATGCTGGCCGCCGGCAATATCGCCCGGATGCGGTGAATCAGACGGCGATAATCCTCGACGGTATAGCGCCGTCGCATGCGCTCGAGCACCTGGTCGTGACCGGCCTGCGCCGGCACCTCGATGTGCGGGCAGACCTTGGGCAGATCGGCCACCGTCTGTAACAGCCGCTCGGTCAGGTAATTGGGGTGGGAGGTAAGAAAGCGGATCCGCGCCAGCCCTTCGATACCATGCACGGCGCGCAGCAGATCCGCCAGATCGGGCCGGACGGTCAGAGCGGCGGCCTCGCCGTGATCCAGCGGGCGGTGGTGGCCCGCCAGATCGTAGCCGTAGCGATCCACGATCTGGCCCAGCAGGGTGATCTCTCGGGCGCCCTGGCGCACCAGGCCCTCCACCTCGGCGACGATCTCGTCCAGCGGGCGGCTGCGTTCCACGCCGCGCCGCCGGGGGATGATGCAGTAACTGCAAGCGTGGTTGCAGCCATAAATGACCGAGACGAAATCGGAGACCGGCCGGCGACGGCCCTGGCTCTCCGGCGGCGCGCCGGGGACGGCCCCATCCTGAAGGCGATGGCGCTCGTCCAGCTCCCGCTGGTGGAGGGCATAACCCTGGCGCGTTTCGAGCAGGTCGATGAGGGCCGAGCCATCGCTGGGCGGCATGAATACGTCCACGTAGGGAAACTGCTCCCGCAGCGACGCGCTGTCGCCCACGCCCACCAGACAACCCATCACGGCGATGATCGTTTTGCGATCTGGGCGATTCTCTTTGAGCGGTTTGAGGGCGGTGATGCGCCCCCTGGCCTTGTCTTCGGCGCTCTGGCGCACCACGCAGGTATTGAGCACGATGATGTCGGCCTTTTTGACATCTGGCGCAGGTTGGTAGCCCAGGGCCTCCAATCGCTCGGCCAGTTGACGCGAGTCGGCGCGGTTCATCTGGCAACCGATGGTCCAGATGTGATAACGTTTGGTGTCAGACTTTTCTGCTGTCACGGCAACATCCGGCTCACCAGCTGATAGACGGCGCCGCCGTTCAGATGCAACACGTACAGCTCGCCGCGTTCGTCTTGCCCAAAAGAGCTGATGTTCAACCCTGTCTGGAGCATCTCGACATTCACCCAATTTCCCGAGGTCTGGCGGCTCAAGGCCCAGATGCGACCGGAGCAATAATCGCCGTAGAAATAGGCGCCGGTCAGCGAGGGGTAGGCCGCGCCGCGATAGACATAGCCGCCGGTGATCGAGCAGCCCTGGTTATGATCGTACTCGGCCAGCGGCAGGGTGAGGCCATCGGCGGCGCAATCGTCGCTCTGGAAGCAATGAAAACCTTCCATGATCGGCCAGCCATAGTTCTGGCCGCCAGCGATGCCTGCCGGCTGGATATTTACCTCTTCGTATTGATTTTGCCCCACGTCGGCCACGTACAGGTCGCCGGTGGCCCGGTCGAAGGAAAAGCGCCACGGGTTACGCAGACCGTAGGCCCAGAGCTCGGGGCGCGCGCCGGCTACACCCCAGAACGGATTATCGGCCGGGACGCCGTAAGGCTGGCCGACATCCACCTCCAGCCGCAACAGCGCCCCGAGCAGACTGCCCAGGTTCTGACCATTACCAAAACGATCGTTGGCCGCGCCGCCATCGCCCAGGCCGACATAGAGATAACCGTCGGGGCCAAAAACGATCAGGCCGCCGTTGTGGTTCTGCGCCGGCTGATCCACGGTGAGCAAAACCGTTTCACTGGCCGGCTCGGCGCGGTTGGGGTCGTCCGAAACCTGAAAGCGCGACACCACCGTCTGGCCTAACAAACCGGTATAGTAGACAAAGAAACGCCCGTTCGCCGGGTAATTGGGGTGAAAGGCCAGGCTCAGCAGACCCTGCTCCAGACCGCCGCTGCCCACCCGGTCACGGAGGTCGAGGAACGGCGCGGGCAGCAGCGCGCCGTCGGTGGCGATGCGGATGGTCCCGGCCCGCTCCACGACAAACAGCCGGCCGCTGCCATCACCGGCGTGGGTGAGGTAAACCGGAGAATCGAGCCCGGTGACCACCGGCTCCAGAGCCAGGTTCACGCTTTGGGGGTCAAAACGAGTCGGCGACGGCGTGACGGCAGTGGGCGTTGGCGTCGCCGGCGGCGCTGTCGGTGAGGGTGTGTCGGTTGGGGGGCGGGAGGTAGGGGGCCGGGTGGGCCGCGGCACAACCGGCGAGCCGGCAGGGGAGGGCGTTTGGCCCGGCAGTTGGGGCACAGGGGTGTCGGTATCGACAGCGCACGATTCCGGGGATGCGGTCGGCGTGGCCGTGGGCGGCAGGGGCGTCACCGTCGCCGGCGGCAGCGTTGGAGCCGGCGGCGCACAGGCCGTCAGCATCGAAACGACCGCTACAGTCATAACCATCCATCGCCAGTCAGACAATCTGCACCACTCCATAGAACAGAAAGGACAGGAACCCAGCCCAGCCGAACGTCCCTGTCCCAAGCGTATTCGATCTGGGGGCAATTATACTCAAAATCAGCCGCCAAAGCAACATTGACAAATTCTCTGGCCGATGTTATCATGGGTTCTATTGCCGGCATCCAGACACAAAAAGTGAGGGTTCTATGCGCGCTGTGGATATTATCGCCAAAAAGCGAGAGGGTGAAAAACTAACCGCCCAAGAGATCGATTGGTTCGTCCAGGGGTTCACCCGCGGCGACCTGCCCGATTATCAGGCAGCCGCCTGGTTGATGGCCATCTATCTACGAGGTATGGATCACGACGAGACGGTGGCGCTGACGCTGTCGATGGCCCACTCCGGCAAGATGCTGGATCTCGGCGGCATCGCGCCGTTGGTGGTGGACAAACATTCCACCGGCGGCGTGGGCGACAAGACGACACTCGTCGTGGCCCCGTTGGCCGCCGCTGCCGGACTGCCGGTGGGCAAAATGTCTGGCCGGGGATTGGGTTTTTCCGGCGGCACATTGGACAAGCTGGAAGCCATCCGCGGCTACCGCGCCGATCTGACGACCGCCGAATTCCTGACCCAGTTGCGCCAGCACGGCATCGTGGTGGCCGGCCAATCGGCAGACCTGGCGCCCGCCGATGGCAAGTTTTATGCCCTGCGTGATGTGACGGCCACCGTCAGTTCGCTGCCGCTCATCGCCGCTTCGATCATGAGCAAAAAGATCGCTGCCGGCGCCGGGGCCATCGTGCTGGATGTCAAAGTGGGCCGTGGAGCGTTCATGAAAACCGAGGCCGATGCCCGCGCGCTGGCCGGCGTCATGGTCGAAATGGGCAAAAGCGTGGGGCGCAGGGTGGTGGCAGTAATTTCGGACATGAGCCAGCCGCTGGGATTTGCCGTGGGCAACGCCCTGGAGGTGCGCGAAGCCATCGACACGTTACATGGCCGGGGGCCGGTCGATTTTCGTGAGCACTGCCTGGAGGTAGCAACCCACATGCTGCTGCTGGCCGATCCATCTGCGGAGGCCGACGCGGCCCGTCACCGTTTGCAAGGAATGCTGGAAAACGGCAAGGCCTGGGAAAAATTCCGCGAGTGGATCGCGGCTCAGGGCGGCGACCTGGCTGTGCCAGACGAGCCGGAACGGCTGCCTCAGGCGCGGCTGATCAAAACAGTGACCGCGCCTGCCGACGGCTACGTGGCGGCCATCGACGCCATGGAGATCGGCACGAGTTGTATGTTGCTGGGCGCAGGGCGGGCCAAAAAGGGCGCTACCATCGACCCGGCAGTGGGCATCGTGCTGGCCGCCAAAGTCGGCGATCGGGTGGCGCAGGGCGAGCCGCTGTTCACCCTCCACGCCAACGATCAAGGCGCACTGGCCGAGGCAGAAAGGCGCGTCCTGGGAGCCTTTGCCCTCCAGGATGAGCCTGCCGCGCCTTTGCCCTTTTTCTACGGTGTCGTCGACTGAGCAAGAACAGACAGGGCTTTGCCAAAATATGATGAGGTCTCGAACTTGTTCGGGGTTTGCCCGCTCGATGCGGCCCAATACCCCCAACGAGTTGGGGAATCCGATTGGGGAATCCGGTTGGGGAATCCAGCCGATCAGGCAACTTGTTCTGAAAACGGGGCATCGTCTCTTGACCCTGCCGCCGGGCGTCTAACCTGCGGCAGGGTTTTGATTGCGGTATCGCCGCCAGGGCCGCGGCAAGAGCCGTGGCACCTGCTGCTGGTAGGCGCGGTAGGCCGCACCGAACTCTTGCAGTAGCCTGGCCTCTTCGGGGAAGGAACCCAGGTATAAATAGGCGGTGCTGACGGCCCACAACGCCGCCAGGTTGAGCGTCATCAGCGGCGAAAGCCAGATGAACAAGATGGCAGCCGTGTACATGGGATGGCGCACCCAGCCATAGGGACCGCTCACCGCCATGTTGGCATGGCGGTCGGCCGGCAAGGGATTACCCCCTCGAAACAGTTGACGCAGCCCCAAGAACTGCCACACGTCGGTCTGAGCCAGCGCCCACAAGAAAAACAAGGCGGCGGTCAGTTGACCGCCGCCGCTCAACAAGAGCCAGGGATACTGAATTCGGTACAGGGTCCGGTCGGGCAGCAGGCCCACCAGCGCCATCACCGGCAGGTAGGTGGCCACCGCCACTCCCGAAAAGACCAGGCGATAGAAACGGTCTACGCGCGCCCTGCCCCAACGGTGGCAGGCCCATTCTTTGGTGCGATTGGCCGCCAACGCCCAGTGGATGAACGCAAAGGCAGCGCCCGCCGCCAAAATCGCCAGGGCTGAGGTCCACATTTCAAACCTGTCGAAGACGATGGCTAAAAATCTGCCGCCCCGAATTCCTGGCCGCCAGACTTGAGCGAGGCCACCAGTTCGATCGAGATGCGGTTGAAAAAGCTTTCCTCTGGCATGCCCCCGTTGCCATATTCCATCTCGGTCACCCGGGCCGTCAGTTGCAGCGTGGCCGTCTCCAGTTTGACCACCTGACCCGGCCCGGCCAGCACCGGTTCACCCTTGGGGGCCAGCTTGGAGCGCAGCGACTCGTCGTCAAAAGCGTGGGCGCTCATCAGCACCTTGGTTTCGGTGCGGATGTCATTCTTGTCAAAGAGCCATACCTCCAGGGCCGTCACCTTGTCTGGCGAGCCCACGCCGATGGTCTCGCCAATGCCCACACCACACTCGCCCAGAAACTCACCGGCGTCGGTCTCGATGCTGAACGAATCGTCATAGTGATCGTTGCCCAGGGCGTAGCTGGTGATAAAGTGCCCCAGAACCGTGCCAGACACAGGCACAGACTCGGCCATCTCGGGCGAGATGGCCTGTGTCATGCGGGCCAGCCGATCTGTCCCCTCCCCCTCGGCGCGCCGCCCGCGCAACAGGCGTACGATCATCATGGCCAGCACGACGACAAAAATGATCAACAAAAAGACGCCACACAGGGGTAGCAGACTGGAGAGCAAGCTGGTCTTTTCCTCCGGTTGCCCGGTGGTTGGTGCGGTGGTTGGCTCGGCGCCAACGACTGCCGAGATGCCCAGAGTCTGGGCCAGGGCGTCCAGGCGCTGCACCTGAGCCTCGTTGGAGGCCTCGGCCTTGAGTTGGCCGATGACTTTTTTGAGGTCATCCTGTTGCCAGCGCTCACTGAGCACCGCCCGGGCAAGTTCGGCGTTGCCGTGAATGCTATAAGAATCGGCAACAGCACCGACAAAGACCTTCTGATAATCCGGGTGGAGGTCTACGGGAGCTGCGTTCTCCCAGGCGACCGGCGCCACCCCCCAACCGAGCACAAACCAGCCGAGCAGGAGCCCGACGATCAGGCCCACGACCAGCCCATAGAGCGTTTTGCGCCCTCCGATGAGTTCCAGGATCATGCTCATCTCGCTTCTCCTCGCCTTTGTCAGGTGTGGGAGAGGAAGCCCCCCTCCAACGGTGGACCCGCAAGAACTGTTGCTATTTTACCATAATCCCCGATTTTGCACAAGATAAAACGACGCTACCCCAGTGGCAACAACGGCTCTTTGGCCGCCAGAGAGAGCACCTCCGGGCCGTGTTCGCGCAACACCACCAGGTCTTCGAGGCGCACGCCGAATTCGCCCGGCAAATAGATGCCCGGCTCCACAGAAAAAACCATACCCGGCTGCAACACGTCCTTGTCGGATAGCCGACCCACGCCCGGCTTTTCGTGAATCACCAGGCCCACGCCGTGGCCCAGGCCGTGGCCAAAAAACTCGCCGTAACCGGCGGCCTGGATCACCTCTCGGGCGATGGCATCGGCTTCCTGACCGGTCATGCCGGGCCGGATGCCGGCGATGGCTGCCTGTTGGGCCTGCAGAACGATGTCGTACACCTGCCGATACGTACCATCGGCCTCGCCCAAGACCACCGTGCGTGTCAGATCGGAATGATAACCCTCCACCACGGCTCCAAAATCCATCACCACGGCCTGGCCCGGCCGGATGACTGCCTCGCCCGGGCGGGCGTGCGGCATGGCCCCGTTGGGGCCCGCAGCGACGATGATGTCAAAGGATACCTTGTCGGCTCCAGCGGTGCGCATGAAACGCTCCAGCTCCCAGGCCACCTCTTTCTCCGTCATGCCCGGCCGCATGAACCGGGCCATGTGGGCATAGGCCGCATCACTCACAGCGATGGCCCGGCGCAGGGCAGCCAGCTCGCCCTCATCCTTCACCGCCCGCATCTCGAGCACCGTGTCTGCTGTGGGCGCAAATTCCACCCCTGCCGGCAGCGCGGCAGCCAGACTGGCGTGCTGGTCAAAGGTCAGGTTCTTACTCTCGAAACCCAATCGACGCACGCCCAACCCGGCGACCAGGTCGGGCAGCAGCAGCGAAAACTTGTCGGTGAGCCGGATCAACTCAAAATGCGGCGCCTGCAGCGTTGCCTGCTCATAGTAACGAAAGTCGGTCGCCAGTAGTGCACGATCCTGAGAGATGACGAGCATGCCTGCCGAACCGGTAAAGCCGCTCAGGTAACGGCGATTGGCCTCATCGGTGATCAACATGGCATCGAGCCCTTGGTCGGTGAGGGTCTGACGTAATTTTGCCAGTCGCATCGGTTCACTTGCCCCCTTGAGTATGTAACGTATGCCGCTAGATCGAGCAGATTATAACACCATCGCCCCCTTTTTACAACCCACCCCCAGACCTTTGACAGATTCGCCGAATCGTGCCATACTCTAACAACCGATTGAGCTTGAGACAAGCTATGCCCGTCAGCGGGGGAAAGGAAACACGATGCAGGCGATCGTCAAATATCAGGTGGGAGATGGTTACATTGGGCTGCGCGAGGTGCCAGAGCCACAGCCCGGAGCGGGCGAGGTCAAGATCGCCGTGCAGGCGGCGGGCATCTGTGGCTCCGATCTGCACATCTGGCACGGCGATATCGAGATACCGGTCAAACCGCCGGTAGTGTTGGGCCACGAGTTCGCCGGCGTGATCACACAACTGGGGCCCGGCGTGACCGGCCTGACGGTGGGCCAACGGGTGACAGCCGAGAACTCGCACTCGGTGTGTGGTCGCTGCCAATACTGCATGACCGGCTTTTACAATCTCTGCGCCGAGCGATTGGCCACCGGTTATGCGTTCAACGGCGCTTTTGCACCTTATGTCGTGGTGCCGGCCCACCGGGTGCACCTGCTGCCCGACACGGTAGATTTTCACACCGGCGCGCTGTCCGATCCCTCGGCCTGCACCTACCGCGCCGTCTACGAGATGGGTCAGGTGGGACCGGGCGACACGGTGCTCATCCTGGGGGTGGGGCCGATGGGATTGTTCAGCACGCAGTACGCCAAACTCTCAGGCGGGCGGGTCATTCTGGCCGGCACGCCGGCCGACGCCGCCCGGCTGGAGATCGGGCGGCAACTGGGCGCCGATCTCACCGTGGATGTCACCCGGCCCGACGCCGTGGAGACCATCCAGGACGGCGCCGCCCCCGGCGGCATCGACGTGGTGATCGAGTGCTCCGGCGCGCCCGATGCGGCGCGTCTGGGGCTCAAGCTCATCAAGAAACGTGGCCGGTTCGTGCTGGTGGGCATCTATGGCCGCCCCTTTGAGCTGAACCTGGACCAGGCGCTCTACAAAGAGCTGACCGTCAGGGGAATGTTCAGCCACATCTATCAGGCCTGGGAAAAAGCCATTGCCCTCGCCGCTCAGGGCTCAATCCAGACCCGGCCGCTCATCACCGATGTGTTGCCCCTTTCGGAATGGGAAAAAGGGTTCACACGTTTTGCCGAACGCAAGGCGCTCAAGGTCATTTTTGAGCCGCAGCGAGTATAGGAGGAAAAAAGATGATCATCGGCACAGCAGAGGCCATCGCCGGCCAGCGGGCCAGCCGTTCCCACGGTGGTGTGGGCGACTATTTTGTGCGCACCTTGCTGCAGGATATTCCCGGCAGCGCCTTTAAATACGTGCGCGATCTGATACTCTTTGCGGGGGCCAGCATCGGCGAGCACCCCCACGAGGGCGACGACGAGATCTATTTCGTCATCTCCGGCAACGGGGTGATGATCGTCGATGGCCAGGAACAGGCCGTGGTGCCCGGCGCAGCCGTGTTGACCCTCTCTGGCAGCCGTCACAGCCTGCGCAACACGGGCGATTCAGACCTGCGCATCTTGGTCGCCTGCGCCAGAACGTGCAGTTGAGACAACCATGACAGCCACAGCGTCCGTGCCGTTCGTCAAATATCAGGCTCTGGGCAACGATTACCTGGTGATCGACCCGGACGGCCTGTCTGCGGAACTGACCCCCACCCAGATTCGCCGCATTTGTGACCGCCACTACGGCGTCGGCTCCGATGGTATCCTGCTGGGCCCCCTCCAAGATACAGACTGTGATTTCGGCCTGCGGCTCTTTAACCCCGATGGCGGCGAGTTTGAAAAAAGTGGCAACGGCCTGCGCATCTTTGCCCGCTATCTGTGGGATCAGGGGCTGGTGGGCGAGTCGCCGTTCACCATCGCCACGCCCGGCGGCGACGTGACAGCCCGCGTCCATCCGGGTGGACGTCGAGCCACGGTGGAGATGGGCGCGGTGAGTTTCGACAGCCGTCAGATTCCGGTCGCCGGTCTGCCGCGACAGGTGCTGAACGAAACGATGGTGGTGGCCGGGCAGGTGCTTCGCTACTGCGCCGCCACGGTGGGCAACCCACACTGTGTGGTGCTCTGCGAGCAGGTATCTGCCGAGGATGCCCGCCGCTGGGGGCCGCTGATCGAGACAGATGCCCGCTTTCCCAACCGCACCAACGTCCAGTTTATGCAGGTGCTGGATGAACGCCACATCCGCATCGAGATCTGGGAGCGAGGCGTGGGGTATACGCTGGCTTCGGGCAGCAGTAGCTGCGCCGCCGCGGCTGTCGCCCATCGTCTGGGTTTGTGCAACGCCCAGATCGACGTGCACATGCCGGGGGGCGTGATCCAGATCGCCCTTTCAACAGATTTCAGGGCCACCATGACCGGCCCTGTGAGCCGCGTGTGCCAGGGCACGCTGTGGGACGAGGCTTTCGAGCAGGCCGAGGAGTAAACAGGCCATGCCGGTAAAAGTTCATCCCCTCTCGATGGGCCTGGTGCAGGCGTATCTCATCCAGGGCGAGGCCGGCCTGGTGCTGGTGGATGCCGGCATGCCGGGTTTTGAGCAGCGCGTTCTGCAGCGCATGCAGACCCTGGAGCGGCAAGACCTGCGGCTGATCTGGATCACCCACGCCCATCTGGATCATTACGGCAGCGCCGCCGCGCTACGGCGGCGCACCGGCGCGCCCGTGGCGATCCATCGCGCCGACGCAGCGGCCATGGCGCAGGCAGAGACGCACCTGGGCGCCGTTCGTGGGCGAGGGCGGCTGGTGGGGGCGCTGCTGCCGCTGCTGCAACGGGCGCTGCGCCCACAACCCACCCCAGCCGATCTGCTCATGGTCGATGGCGACGGTCTGCAGGATTTCGGCCTGGATGCGCGGCTGCTGCACACGCCGGGTCACACACCCGGCTCCAGTTGCCTCATCGTCGAGGGTCGATTCGCCTTTGTGGGCGATCTACTCTCGGCCACCGGACAGCCTCATAGCCAGCGCTTCTTTGCCCACGATTGGTCACAGATCCCACATAGCCTGGCCCGCCTGCAGGCGTTAAAACCAGAGCGGATTTACCCTGGCCACGGGCGTGGGCACATCGGCGGTGAGGCATTGGCCCGGCTCTCCTTTCACGGCCTCTGACGCTCCTCGCCTTGAAAGGAGATGCTGAAATTGCGGCACAAAGGCCATTTCCACCTTGACGTATGGCCGTGTTTATGTTAAAATATTTTTGACATCGATTTCATCGGCACATCGGGCCTGGGTTTCAGGGGACGGGTATGCGCAAGATAGCCATCGTCGGGTTCAAGGGTGGGATCGGCAAAACCACCACGTGCATCAATCTGGGGGCAGGGCTGGCGTTACAGGGCCGTCGAGTGCTGCTGATCGACACCGATACGCAGGCCAACGTCTCCATTTCGTTGGGTATCAACGCCTTCGAGCACTCGCTGGCCGACGCCCTCAGTCGTAAGGTGCCCGCCGAACAATGTGTGGTACAGGCGCGTGAGTACATCGACCTGCTGCCGAGCAGCATGGCCCTCTTTAAAGCCCAGCAGCGCATGGTGCTCGAAATGGCCCGCGAAGAGATCTTTGCCGAGCTGTTCGCCGGCCTCAGCAACTATGACTATCACCTGCTGGATTGCGCCCCTTCCGTCTCACTGCTGACAGTCAACGCTGTGGCGTACGCCGAAGAGGTCTTTATCCCCGTCTCGATGGAGATGCTGGCGCTGGCCGGTGCGCGTCAGTTCCTGACCTATCTACGCACCATCAGCCGTATGATGGGCCGCGGGGCGCGCATCCGGCTTATCATCCCCACCTTTTTCGACCCTCGCCGCCGGGTGAGCCATCTGGTGTTAGAATCGCTGAAAAAAGATTTCGGCGATCGGGTCACCCATCCCATCCGCATCGACACGTTGTTGTCCGAAGCCCCCGGCGCGGGCAAAACGATCTTTGAATATGCCCGTAACAGTCGAGGAGCAGAAGATTACGAAAAACTGGCCGGTCTGGTAGAGCAGATGCCACCTTTGCAGGAAGAGAATGGCTGAACCTTTGCGCGCTGAAAAGACGAGGAGAGAACCATGACACGCATCATCTCTGTGGCCAATCAAAAAGGCGGGGTGGGCAAAACAACCACCGTGGTCAACCTGAGCGCGGCCCTGGCACAGATGAAGCAAAAGGTGCTGGCCATCGATATGGACCCCCAGGGCGCGCTATCGGTGGGGCTGGGGGTGGATGGCTACCGCCTGGAGCAGACCCTCTACACCGCACTGATGGACGCCGAGTTTTCCGTCAACCGCGTCATCTACCCGGTCAAAGCTTACCTGGACCTGATCCCGGCCAATATCGATCTGGCCTCTGCCGAGGTCGAGCTGATCGCCGAGATCCGGCGCGAGTTTATTTTGAGCCGCATGCTGGAGCCGCTCGACAACTGGTACGATTTTATCCTGATCGATTGCCCGCCCAGTCTGGGACTGCTCACCACCAACGCCCTGTGCGCCAGCCAGGAGGTGATCATCCCCATGCAGGCCGAGTATTTTGCCATGCGCGGCATCCGGCTGCTGTTGGATCACATCAAAAAGATCAACGAGCGACTGAACCCCCAACTCAACCTGACCGGCATCCTGGCCACCATGTACTCGACGGGCACCATTCACGCTCGCGAGGTGCTGGACGAGATCCGCTCTGTGTTTGGCGACAAAGTGTTCGATGTCGTCGTCTACAAGAGCATCCGCTTTGCCGAGGCCTCCGTGGCAAGCCAGGCCATCGTCGAGTATGCCGGTCAGCACAAAGGGGCCAGGGCTTACAAACGCGTGGCCAAAGAACTGCTGGGCATCAAGGACGACCAGCCCAACGGATCGGCTGAATAGACACCCCACAGCTACAGGCCCCAGAGATGTTTCTGCTCTGGGGCTTTTGTTTTGCCAGTTCCAACCTGCTCAGATATAATAACACCATCTTGCTCTGAACGGAAAGGCTGAATGAACCCACAACGCATTCTACAGCTCTTGATCTCTTTTGGTATCCTCAGTTTTATCGCCTTTGTCAGCGAAAAATCGCGCGTGCTGGCTTCAGTGGTGGCCGTCATGCCGCTCAACATCACCATCGCCCTGTGGTTCGTCTCCACCCAGAACAGCAGCGATCCCTCCCTGCCCATCGATCTGGCGCGTATGATGCTGATCGGCCTCATTCCCACGGCCTTGTTTCTGGTGGCAACCTGGTTCGGCTTCCGTCAGGGCTGGTCGCCGGGCCGGGCGTTGATCGTGGGCTACGGCGTGTGGTTGATCACGATGGGCATCTATCGAGGCATCGAGTGGTGGCTGAAAGCCTAAAGCTAGTCGAGCGTATCGCCGGCCAGGCCCACGAACTGGGCTTCGATCTGGTGGGCCTCATCCCTGCCCGCCCCCTCGGCACGCTGGATCGTTACCGCCACTGGCTGGCGGCAGGTTATCAGGGTGAGATGGCCTACCTGGCCCGGCCAGACGCCGTGGCGCGGCGGGCCGATCTGGCGCGCACGCTGCCCGGCGTCGACACCGTGATCGCGGTGGCGGTCAACTATTTTACCCGACGGCTGCCCCCCGACCTGCGCGACGATGCCGCGCGGGGGATTTTCGCCAGTTATGCCTGGGGCGACGATTACCATCGTCTGCTGACGTCGCGGCTGGAACAACTGGCGGCCTTTATACAGGCGCAAACGACCCGCGCCGTGGCGCATCGGGCCTACGTCGACACCGGTCCTCTGCTGGAGCGAGAGATCGCCGCCCGCGCCGGGCTGGGTTTCGTGGGCAAAAACACCAGCCTCATCCACCCCAGGCTGGGATCGTGGCTGCTGTTGGGCGAGCTGCTGCTGAAAAGCGAGGGGGCCGTGACTCACCGGGTCGATCCGGAGGCCAAACCAGGCGCGTGCGGCCACTGCACCCGCTGCCTGGACGCCTGCCCCACGGGCGCGCTCGTGGCGCCATACGTGCTGGACGCGCGGCGCTGTATCGCTTACCTGACTATCGAGCTCAGAGGCCCCATCCCTCGCGAGTTGCGGCCGCTGATAGGCAACCGCGTCTTTGGCTGCGACATCTGTCAGGAGGTATGCCCCTGGAACTGCCGTTTCGCCCGGCCCACGCCAGAGCCGGCTTTTCAGCCGCGCCCCGACGCCATTGCGCCCACACTGCTGGATCTGATGGCTCTGGAGGATGAGGGTTTTCAACAGCGTTTCCGGGGCAGTCCGGTGAAGCGGGCCGGGCGGCGCGGGCTGCTGCGTAACGTGGCCGTGGCCCTGGGCAACTGGGGGCATCCGGCTGCCGTTGGCGCGCTGGCTCGGGCGATGGGTGATGCCGAACCGCTGATCCGCGGTCACGCCGCCTGGGCGTTGGGGCGCATCGGCACGGTCGAGGCGCGGCAATCACTCTCGCAGGCGCTGATCGCCGAGCCTGACGCCTGGGTGCAAGAGGAGCTACGGCTGGCGCTGCAACAAAGGCCCAAAGGGCCATGAACCCTTTGGGCCTTTCCTGAATCACATGCCGCAACGATCGCCGATGGCAACCTGTTCGATGGTATCGGCCGGGGCGCGGAAATCCTGTTCCGGATCGCGCGGCATGAGGCTTTCTACCACCTCCATGCCTTGCACCACCCGGCCAAAGACGGTGTGCTGGCCGTCGAGTTGGGGCAGGGCAGCATAAGTGATGAAAAACTGGCTGCCGTTGGTGTTAGCCCCGGCGTTGGCCATCGACAGAATGCCCGGCCCGTCGTGGAGCAGGTTGGGATCGATCTCGTCCTCGAAAACGTAGCCCGGCCCGCCGAAACCGCTGCCGGTAGGATCGCCGCTCTGGGCCACAAAGCCGGGCAGCACCCGGTGAAAGGGTGTGCCATCGTAGTAGCCCTCCTGGGCCAGAAAAACAAAGTTGTTGACCGTTTTGGGAGCCTGAGCGGCATAGAGCTCGACGCAAAAAGCGCCCTGGCTGGTTTGGATGGTGGCAAAGTAAGGCCGGCTCGGGTCGATGATCATGGGCGGCGCCTGGGTATATTGCAGGCCATCATAATTCAAATACTTGATCAGCCCATCGAACATGGCCTCCGTTCGGGGGCCATTGTAATAGAAACCGTTGATAAAGAGCGTGGGTGTGCCGGATATGCCCAGGGCGGTAGCAGCGTCGTACTGTTGCAGCACCCGGTCGCGGTAGACGCCCTTTTCCAGGTCTTCCGAAAACCGTCCGCCGTCCAGGCCCAGTTCTTCGGCATAACCCACAAACGTATCGAGCGCAGCGTCTGGGGCCTGCTGAGACCATTCCGCCTGGCGTTCAAAGATCAGGTCGTGCATCTGCCAAAAGTAGCCCTGTGCGCCAGCGGCCTCGGTGGCCTCGGCGCTGAGGAGGGCCTTGTCGTGGATGGACATCAACGGCAGGTGACGAAAAACGATACGCAATTGATCCGGGTAAGCGTCTTCCAGACGCTTGAGCAGGGCAGCGAGCCCGGCGCAATATGGTCACTGAAAGTCGCTGTATTCTACCAGCACCATACCGGCATCGGCGCTGCCGCTGGCCCAATCATCCGGCTGGATCTCGGGAATCTGCCAGGGTTGGGTGGGCGTCGGGGTGGGTTTTGAGGCGACTGGGCCGGTGGTGGCCGTCGGCGCCGGCGTGATCGTCGGCCTGGCAGTGGCTGTGGCAGGTGGCGATGTCGCCGTCGGTGGCGGCGAGGTGGGTGTCGCGCCAGGGGCAGGTGTCTGGCAGGCTACCAGCCCGCCCAGCAACAGCACGCCCAAAAGTGGGGTCCATCGTTTCAACATCGTGATCCTTTCGTGATGAAAATCAATAGTTTTGCATTTTTTACAGGTTCTCTGAAAATAACCGCAGAGGCGCCGAGATCGCCGAGAAAAACCAGAACATTCTCTGTGCCCTCGGCGTCTCGGCGGTGAAATAGATCACTGTTTGACCCGCTTGTAAAATCTGCAAACGTACTGAAGAATGAATCCGGGCAAAACCTCGGTCTTGCCCGGCGGTTATCCTGGACAGGGGCGGCCCGGATCGTTTTCGGCAGGCGGCGTTGCCTCAACCACCGCGCAACACGCGCACGTCTCCCTCGCGCCGGGTGATTCGACGCTCGTCCAGGTGCTCCATGAGGGCCAGGGCATATTTTCGGCTGGCATTGAACATATCACGCACCTGCGCGACGGTGATGCTGCCTTCGCGCCGGATGAAATCGGTCACGCGCTGCACCATATCCTGATAGATTGGCGCCAAAAATAGCACGTCGTCGCCCAGACGCACCAGATACCCTTGCTCGATGAGCGCCGCCAGCAGGTCTGGCCCAAGTTGGGTTTCACATTCGGCCACCGAGGGCGTGGTGTAGGGCTGGCGGCGAAAGAGCTCCAATACCTCGTCCACCTGCTTTTGTTGGACCGGCGAAAACTCGACCCGGTGCGTGGTCAGATAAAGCAGCGTCTGGCCTTCCACCAGCACGCCCTCGGCGGCAGCGCGAGAAACAACGGCGTTGAAAACCCGCCCATTCAGGTTACGGACGCTGCGCCCCAGACGGCTCTTGAGCTCTTCCCGATCCATGCCCTGACGCAAAGGACGCTCCCGATGATAGACGCTCAGGATATCCTGAATGGTCTGGGTTACGCTGCGCCAGCCCGCCATCGAGACGAGTAGCCGCTTGCTGGATGCCGGCTGCGGCAGATCGGTTTCGTCCGGCGGGCCATCGAGCAAAATGACGTCACCCTGAGCCAGCAACAGCCGGACGGCGGTGGCCGTGGCCTGGGCGGGCAGAGTGCTGTGAGCCGCCAACTCTCGCGCCTCGCAGGGCTGGCGGGCCTCCAGCGCCTGCAATACGACCTCTTCTGGCGCGCCGTGGAGCATCGTTTCCAACCGTCTGACGATGTCCGGTCGGAAACGTCGATGACGGCGGCCCGGATGGGGGTTGACCACCAGCCCGCCGCCGATGGTGATGCTGGGAGAAGCCTGACGGATGATGAAACGATCGCCTTTGACCAGAGGCGCTGGCTCTTCCAGACGCAATTGCACCCAGGCCGTCTCGCCCAGAGGCAATTCGTCCAGGTCCAAGAGCCGCACACGAGCCGGGGCCTCGACCGCGCCGCTGAAAAAATCGACCGGGGTGTTGTGTTTCAACGGCCTGGGAGCATCGGCCAAATGGCGAAGCCGGACATCCACCAGCATGGTGGGCTGCAGCCAGCCGGGTGTGACCACCACCTGGCCCCGGACGAGCTGGTCGGTGCGGAGGCCGGTGAGGTTGACCGCCACCCGGCTGCCCGGCCTGGCGAGGTCGAGCTTTTGTCGATGGGTTTGCAGGCCACGGATGCGGCTCTTGAGTCCGGAGGGCTGGATTTCTACCTCCTGCCCCACCTGAAGTGAGCCATCGACGAGTGTGCCCGTGACCACGGTGCCAAAGCCAGAAATGGTGAAAACACGGTCGATGGACAGACGCGGTTTGCCTCGATCCGGTCGCTCTGGGATGGTTTTCAGGTGGGCTGCCAGCGTGCGCTTGAGCGCATCCAGGCCGATGCCCTGCCGCGCCGAAACGCGGACGATGGGCGCATCTTGCAGGCAGGTGCCCTCCAGCGTCTCCATCAGATCGGCGGTGACCAGATCCAGCCACTCGTCGTCTTCGGCCAGGTCTATTTTGGTCAACGCGACGACGCCGCCCGGCACCTGCAACAGGTCCAGGATCGCCAGGTGCTCTCGCGTCTGGGGCATCACCCCCTCGTCGGCAGCCACCACAAACAACGCGGCGTCGATGCCGCCCACGCCGGCAAGCATGTTTTTGATGAAATCTTTGTGGCCCGGCACATCGACGATGCCCACCCACTCGCCGCCGGCCAGTTCCACCCAGGCAAAACCCAGGTCGATGGTCATCTCCCGTTCTTGTTCCTCTTTGAGCCGGTCGGGATTGATGCCGGTGAGCGCTTCGATGAGTGTGGATTTGCCATGATCCACGTGGCCCGCCGTGCCAATGACGTGCAATGTCTGCCTCCAGATAACTGTCAGCGCCTTCGAGTGAGGCTCACCCCCGCGCCTCACCCGGCGACCCTAAATCAGAGCCTCTTTTTCTCTTCCTGCAATTTGGACTGGCGATCACCAAAGCGGATGGCCCACTCCTGGGCCTGGCTGCTCCAGTGATGGGCGTGGGTTTCCTGCAATTCCCATAGGACTGTCAGATCCATGCTGTGCAGTTTGGTTTGTTCCTCCAGCTTGGCGATGCGCGCCAGTTGCTCGTCGTTGCGCCGGTCGTGATCTCGCCACTGCTGCTCCCAGACGAGCAATTGTTTTTTCCAACGTTTTTCATCCTGGGCCTGCCAGTCTTCCATCTTGGTTTTCTGGCGCGATTCGGCCAGCCGCTGCAACTCGGCCATTTCGGCGTAACCACGATTCAGACGCTCTTCCAGCTTTTGCAGGTCTTCCAGAGCACGTTTGCCAGCCTGATATTGTTCCTGAAAACGGCGCATCTGTTCGGCGGCCTCGTCCATACGCTGCTGCAAGTGCGCCATCAACTCGCGCCACTCGACCATCTGGCGCTCGCGAGCCTGCTCGGCTCGCTGCACCGATTCGAGAAACTCACGCCGCTGCTGGGCGCGTTCGGCCTCGGCGTCGGTCATCTCTTTCAGGCGATGTTCGTTGCGTCGCGCCACCTCTTCCAGAATCTGCAAACGCGAGCCGTGGGCTTCCAGACGCTTCAGCAAGTTGGTGGCCTCTTCCTGGAGTTGGGCCACGCGCCGCGCGTCGCGGGCGCGCTGCTCTTCCAGGTAGGGGATGTTGCGCAGACGCGTTTCGAGGGTCTGATCGATGCCTTCGACCTTGTGGCGCAGATCGACCAGTTCGCCGCCCAGGCGCGCATCTTCGGCCCGGCGCAGGCCCAGCTCTTCCTCAATTCTGGGCAACCGTTGCAGGTCTTTGCGGATCTCGCCAAACTGTTTCGATTGCTTGTCCTGCTCGATGAGCCGCACACGGGCAGCATCGCGCGTCTCTTCCTGGCGCTGCTCTTCTTGCTTTTCCACCAGCAAGACGATCTCGTCCTTGAACTGCTGCAAAGCCCGCTCCAGCACCGGCAGAGCGGTGAGCTGCGCCTGCACAGAGGCCAGCCGGCCTTCCAATTCCTGGACGTGCCGCGCCTGGTCTCTCATTTCCTCGCCCTGGGCATCCAGCAGGCTTTGCAGGCGGGCGATCTCGTCCTTGTCTCGTCGTCGCTCGTCATCCAGCCAAGACACACGCTTGGCCACCTGGTTCAGATCCATCCTGTTCTCCTCGTACCAGATTGTCACATCATTTCACGAAAGGGTTGTTGTCGCCTGGCAACTGCTCACCGCAGAGAACGCTGAGGCAGTTTCTGGACCACGCAGAGAATGGCCTTCCCTGGCAACAACGATAAAGAACTCGGCACCCTCGGCGTCTCGGCGGTGAAAAACAAAGACGTGCTGAGCAATTACGTCGCCTGGTTAACCCAGCTCGACCACCTTCCCGGTGACCAGGTAAACGACCTGCTCGCCCAGATTAGTGGTGCGGTCGCCGATGCGCTCCAGGTTGTGCGCCACCCAGAGCAGGTGGGTGGCGCGGCTGATGGTCTTGGGGTCTTGCATCATGAACAGCAATAACTCGCGGTAAACCTGATCGTAGAGCGCGTCGATCTCGTTATCGCGCTGAGCCAGGGTTTGGGCGGCGCTCAGGTCGCGCCGTATGAAGGCATTCAATTGACCGCGCAGCAATTCGCGGCCCAGCGCCGCCATGCGCGGCACATCGATGTAAGGTTTCAGCGGCGGGTCATCGATCAGGCGCAGGGCCAGCCGGGCAATACCTTCGGCGTAATCGCCGATGCGTTCCAGCTCGGTGGCAATGTTGAGAATCGCCAGGATGAGCCGCAGGTCGACGGCCATCGGCTGTTGAGTGGCGATGAGCACCTCGCATTTTTCCTGGATGTCGTGGAGCGCCAGGTTGATCTGTTCGTCGGCATCGATGACGGCCCGCGCCAGGTCTCCATCGCGGTCGATCAGGGCCTGCACAGCGCCGGCAATGGCCTGATCCACCCTGTCGCCCATGGTCAGCAGCTCGTCGCGGGTTTCGGTCAGTTGTACATCGAACGTCTCTCGAGGCATCAGACTTGGTCTTTTTCCTCCATCAAGGATAAATATGCACCGGCGTGCCCACACTGGCCCAATCGTAGAGCAGGCGCGCCTCCTCGGTGCCCAGGATGACACAGCCGTAAGAAACACGATGGCCCAGATAACCTTCCCACAGGCGCTGCCCGCTGGAGAGAATGGGCAGGGCGTGAATGCCATTCTCCGAAGCGCCAGCGTAATAGATACCCAACCAATAAGGCATTTGTAGATCCCAACGGCTGGCATAGGCGTTGGGAATTTTGTCCAGCACCGAAAAATGCCCCGTACGGGTATCGCGGCCTGGTTCGCCAGTCGAGACCACCCAGTTCCAGATCAGGCGATCCCCTTCATAGACGTACATACGCTGCTGGCCGATCGACACCTCGATGCGTTTGGGCATCGGCGTGGGCGTGGGGGGAGTGAGTAAAAAAACCACCTCAGCCAATGCTGCCTGTATCTCTGCATCAGGGGCGATAGCCAGCGCCTGCTGGTAGCTGTCTTGAGCCGCCAGCCATTCGCCGGACGCTTGCTGCTGTTGCCCCAACCGGTAATAGGCCCGCCGGAGCAGTTCAGCGGCGTCCAGATAATCCGGGTTCAGCCCGAGAACGGCCCGGAGCTGCCGGATAGCCAACTGCCATTGCCCTGCCGCCAGACTCTCCTCGGCTGCCAGGTAAGCCAGAGCCAACAGGCGTTGCGTTTGCGCTGTCTGCTCGTTACGGTCCAACAGACGCACAGCATCGAAATGGGTCACGGCTTCCGGCAACTGCCGTTCTGCAACCAGCTCGGCGCCCCAGGCCAGATGCACCGCGATGAACCAGTCGTCCAGGCCGCCATAATCCCGGTAAAGGGCCTGCATCTCTTGCAGAACACGAAGGCACTCCGGCCAGTCTTGCGCCTCCCAGGCGGTCCACAAGGGATCGTGCAGCATTTCGACGCGCTGCAAGTTGGTGGGCGTAGGTGTGCCCGGCACGGTCGTTGCCGTGGGTGTAGCACGGACCAGATCGATGGGGCTGCCCGCGCCCAGGGTGGTCAGCAACAGGCCGCCTGCCAGCAACACCACCAGCCACACCATCAAAACTGCCCCCACCCAATAACGCAGCCGATACACTGGCGGCGCCGACGAGGTCAGGGGCGCAGCAGTGGCGGTTCGAGCGGGCGATTGCGGCGCGGCTGGCGCTGCCCGGCGGGCTGTCTCGTCCATGGCTGCCGCTTGCTGTCGCAGCCAACGCAGCCCGGCCTGAGCGCGTCGACTGCCGGGGTTGAGGGCCAGAGCCTGCCGCAGACAATACTCGCTTTCCTGAGGCGTGACAGCCACACCGGCCAGCCAGAGCCAGGTTTCCTCTACATTGCCATCCAGGGCAATCGATTGCCGCAAATAGCGCCGCGCCTGTGTTTTGTGCCCGTTCTGGGCGGCAACGATGCCCGCCTGGCGCAATGTTTCCGCCTGTGCCTGCCGATCCTGGGCTGGGACATTGGCCATATCTATCCCTGTGTTCTAGCCACCGTTTTGGGCAATAGAGTGGCGGCTATTATAGCATCAATTGGCCCACAGAGCAATGAAAAGAAAAAGAGCCAGGGCGAACGGCCCTGGCTCTGAAATCGTCGGCCTATTGGTTGTCCTCGTCTTCCCCATCCCCTCCCTGCGGATGGCCGATGAGTTCGATGATACGATCCAGGAGGCCCCAGAAATTGTTCTGGCGGAACCCGAATGCCACCGCGAGAAGCGCGGGGAACCACTCGCCGATCTGACTCGCCTGACCCGGAGTGGTCCCTGCCCCGCCAGTCTGGACAGAAAGCGACAGGAAACCGGTCATGGTGAGCACGTGAATGACGCCACCCACCACCAACCCACCAATGGGCTGCAGCGTGTACCAGATGGTATATTGTTTGTCAAAGGAAGCGATGTACCGCCACAGGCTATAGATGCCGCCTACCACGCCACCGACGCCGCCCCACATCATCGAAAAGAGAAGAGGTTCGATGGTGAGCGGTCTGATTCCTTCAGCCAACGTCAGCGTAGAGGTCATGCCCTCCAACCAGGAGGTCAACAAGCCGGTGTTGACGATGACAATCCCTGCCATCAGCACAGTGAACCACGTGACGAGGTAAACGATCAGGCGATTGCCGTAATAATGCGACCATTTTTCCACGTCTTGGGCGTTGGCGATGATGGCCTCCACCTGGGCCACCTTGTGTTCCGCCTCATCGAACTGGCGTGGCTCTTCGATGACGATGTCTCGGGCCTCGCTGAGCAGCAGCAACGCCTCTTCCATCTTGGACTGTTGCCGCGAAGCAGAGAGTTTGGTTGGAACTTGTTGATACAGGCTCGTGATGTGCGCGTAAAGTTCCCGCCGATGTTTTTGGGAGACGCGCCCGATGACGATCTCTTCTTCTTCCTCCGAGAGCTCCTGAGCTGGCGGGCGGTCGGACTCGCGCACCGGCCCATAGTCGATCACCGGTCCTGGCGGAGGAGCAACCTTGCTCAGGTCTGTTCCGGCCAACAGACCACCCAGACGTATCTGGGGCGCAGTGGTGACCGTGGCGGGCGGTTGCCCGGCAGCCGGGGAAACGGGTGGTCCCGTCGGTTCCACTGCTGGCGTGGACGGCGAGACGGCAGCTTTGGACGGTTCGACCGTTTCGAGCTCGGCTTTGGGCAACATCAACTCTTCAGGCGGATAGTAATGCTCGATGGGGGGGGAAATCATGCCTTTGGGTGATTCGGCAGTGGACGCCTCATCTTCCATCAGGGGCGACCAATCCACCTCTTCGCCCTCAGAGATGGGAGGTGCGGCCGGTTTGGGCATCTCTGGGGTCACCGGCGTTGCAGGGGCCACCGGGTTCACCACAGCCGTCGGGACTTCAGAAGCCATGTCTTCATCCATAGGTTGCTCCAATTCTGACGCCGATAGGCCTTCTTGGGGAAAATAATGCTCTATGGCCGGCAAAGGCGACCCGCTGGTTTCTCCCGTCTCTGCATCGGCAGGGGCAGCAGTGGCGATCTCGTCTTCCTCCATCGCCGACCAATCTACCGCCTCAGCCTCGTGATGCTCACCCGCCTCGGCGACGCCATCGCCGCCCGGCTCCAGGTCTCCCTCAAGCTCTGAGAGAGGCATGGGAAGCGGTTCGCCCCCCTCTTCCCCACCGAGCAGGATAGACGCCCCCTTGCCCCTGACACTCGCTTTTTTACTCATGGTCATCTCCTTCGCCTGTACCCGCCAGCCCGGGCGATCTGGTGCCAAACGGCTCGCTCCGAAGAGACATCAGCCGGCAGCCGCGGTTGAGCGACCACCCTGTAACGATATTATATCACGAATTTATCCCGTTGTCATCTCTATTGGAAGGTGCGCCCACTCGAGGGCTGCGCCTCCTGGCGCCCTACACCAACCGGGCATTGGTGACGCGCAACAAGTCTGGCACTGTCAGCCGCAGGTTGACGCCCCGCTTGCCGGCGCTGACAACCACGTGGCTCAACGCCTGCACTTTGCGCAGGATCAAGATGTCAAAGCCCCTGTTCAGCAGCGCCAGCGCCGAAATGCCGCCAACCTGCAAACCGGTGAGCGATTCCGCCTCGCGTTGGGTGGCCATCTTGAGCTTTTTCTCACCCACGGCCCGAGCCAGCCGCTTGAGATCCAGCTCCTGCGTCGCCGGAACCATCACCAGCAGCGGTTTGCCCAGCGGCCGCACGACCACCAGCGTCTTGTAAACCTCTTCCAATGGCAGGTTCAGCGCCTCGGCCACCCCCTCGGCGGAGTGAATCTCGGGCGAAAAAGTGAACACCTCGTAGGCTGCCTTTTTGCCCTCCAGGAGACGCATGGCCAGCGTCTTTTCAGGCCCGGCTGGCATCGCGGTAGGCCTCGCAGGCGCGCACAAAAGCCTGGAACAGCCGCATCATGCGTGGGTCGTCGTCGATCAGCCATTCCGGGTGCCACTGCACGCCGATCACCCAGGCTGCGTCATCTCCCTCTACGGCTTCGATCACCCCATCGGGCGCGCGGGCGGTGACGTGTAACCCACCCCCCACCTCTTTGACCGCCTGATGATGCAGGCTGTTGACCTGTACCGGCCCATCGCCCAGAATAGCCGCCAACCGGCTGCCCGGTTCGATCTGCAGCGGGTGGGAAAGGCGGTTATAGGCATAGTCCGGATACCAGGGGTGCCGTAGACTGCCCGGCAGTTGGGCGGCGATATCCTGCCACAGCGAGCCTCCAGCCGCGACGTTGAGTGTCTGAACGCCACGGCAGATGCCCAGGATCGGCAGGTCATCGGCCAGCGCCCACGGAACAAGAGTCAGTTCGACCCAATCGCGCTGGGCATCGATCTTGCCCAGCTGGGGATGCTGCGCCTCAGCGAAATGGGCCGGGTCGATGTCCACCCCACCCGCCAGCAGCAAGCCATCGACGCGGGCATAGAGCAGGCGCAGCGCGGTTTCTTGGCGGGTGATGGGAATGAGCAGCGCTGCCGCGCCAGCCATCTCCAGCGCTCGCAAATAGCTCTGGGGCACGGCCGAAGCGCCCCTGCCCAACTCGTCCTCAGGAGCCTGAAAAGCACAGGGAATACCGATGATCGCTTTCATGTTATCCTCTCTGATTTTTATGCCAGGCGCAACTTGCCTCTCCATCGAGTCTCCTCTCTTTGGCACGTTTCGTTTGCTGCGCCTGGGCCAAAGTATAGCAAAAGAGCGGCCCGGCGTCAACAGGACGAGTCTCCACAACTTTTATCGCAGGCCGAATACCATCTCTGTCGACAGGCTGGCTCTGAGAGTGATCCTTTTTCCGTATGACAAATCGGCTTCTATGCGATGACAGTCTCAACAGCATCTGTTATACTGGGCTGGAGGGAATGGAAACAAAGCCTGTCCAGCGGCAGCAGTTATAGTTTTTGACAGCGTCAGGGTAATGTGATATAATGGCTTCCCAATAGGGTTTCGCCACAATAAGACCTAACACAAAATGCAGCGGGGCACAGGCGCCTCCTTTTTTGCACGATTTGTGTCGATCTTGTTATGACGAAACCCTGTTGTTTTGAAATGACTGCCCAACGAACCGGCGCCGTCTGGCACAGACTCATTTCATCGGCCCCAACCAGTTTTTCCCTCTCAGAACTGCCCAGATGCTGGCCAATAGCAACTGCCCGATAAAACAACCGCAAAGGAGGTGATGGCCTATGTAATTGGTTCGCCAGATGCGGGATCGTTTCGTTTTTGCCACCCAACCTGCATCACTATTCTTAACCAGTTCTGTAAAGCCAACATTCGTTCAGGAGGAGAAAAATGAAACGCACAAGCTTGCTGATCGGTCTGTTGATCCTGGCGCTATTGCTGGCGTCCTGCGCCACGCCAACCCCAGAGGTCGTCGAAAAGGTCGTCACCCAACTCGTCAAAGAGACAGTCATCGTCGAGGGCACCCCTCAGGTGATCGAAAAAGAGGTCACCAAAGAAGTTGAGGTGGTCCAGACCTCCCGCGGTACCTGCGGTACGTTGAACATCCTGTACTGGCAGGCGGTCTCCATGATGAACCCCTATCTCTCCGGCGGCACCAAGGACATTGAGGCAGGTTCTCTGGTCGTGGAGCCCCTGGCGCACTTTGATGAAGCTGGCACACTGGTGCCGTATTTGGTTGAAGAGATCCCCACCGTGGAAAACGGCGGCGTCTCCGCAGACCTGTTGAGCATCACCTGGAAGCTCAAGGAAGGTCTCCTCTGGTCGGACGGTACACCCGTAACGTCGGAAGATATCAAGTTCACCGCAGAGTACTGCCTGCACCCGGAAATGGGCTGCAACGCCTTGTCCGACTATGTCGACATCGCGAGTGTCGAGGTGCTGGATACCTTGACCGCCAAGGTCATTTTCAAGACACCCAAGCCCTATCCCTACGGCGCGTTTGTAGGCTCTGAATCGCCCCTCATCCAGAAGGCGCAGTTCCAGGATTGTATGGGCGCCAAAGCCCAAGAGTGCACCGAGCAGAACTTTGGCCCCGTCGGCACCGGCCCCTTCAAGGTCAAAGAGTTCAGGGCCAACGACGTGGTTATTTTCGAGGTGAACGAGTACTATCGCGATCCCAACAAGCCCTGCTTCTCAGAAGTGGTCTTTAAAGGCGGTGGCGATGCCGCTTCGGCCGCCCGCGCCGTGCTGGAGACCGGCGAAGTCGACTGGGCCTGGAACTTGCAGGTCGAGCCGCAGATCCTGAACCAGATGGCGTTGGCGGGCAAGGGCAAAGTCGTGACATCCTTCGGTCCGGCGGTCGAGCGCCTGCAAGTCAACTTTTCCAACCCTGACCCGGCCCTGGGCGAAAAACGTTCGGTGTGGACGCCAGAAGACCCCAACCCGCATCCGTTTCTGAGCGACCCTGCCGTGCGCCGCGCGCTCTCGCTGGCCATCGACCGCAGCACCATCGCCACGCAGTTGTATGGCGCGGCGGGCAAGGCCACCTGCAACGTGCTGCCGGCGCCGACCATCTATGTTTCCACGGCCAACGACGAGTGCCTGACCCAAAACATCGAACTGGCCAACCAGATCCTCGATGAAGCCGGCTGGCTGCCCGGCTCGGACGGCATCCGCGAAAAAGATGGCGTGCGGCTGAGCATCCTCTACCAGACCTCCACCAACTCGGTGCGCCAGAGCACCCAGGCGCTGATCAAGCAGTGGTGGAGCCAGATCGGCGTCGAGACCGAGCTGCGTAACATCGACGCGGCCGTGTTCTTTGGCGGCGACCCGGCCAGCCCGGATACCTATGGCAAGTTCTACGCCGACATCGAGATGTACACCAACACCTTTGACGGCACCGACCCTGAGACCTACATGGGCAACTGGGTGTGCGACGAGATCGCTGGCCCAGACAACCAATGGTTGGGCAATAACGACAATCGCTGGTGCAACCCCGAGTACGACGAGCTGGTGTTGCAAATGGCCCAGACCGCCGTGTTGGAGGAGCGGGCTGAATTGGCCAAGGCGATGAACGACATGCTCATGCAGAACTATGTGATGATCCCGCTGGTGCACCGCGGTGACGTCTCGGCCCACGCCAACAGCCTGCTGGGCGTACGCATGAACTCGTGGGACTCGGAGTTGTGGAACATCGCTGACTGGACACGCGCCGGTCAATAAACCGGGCTCGAATCTGACCCAGAAGCATCAAGTGGTCTACGGCTGTCAAAAGCCGTAGACCACTTTGCAGACAGGACTACAGAAAATGGGAAGATTCATCATCCGTCGCCTGCTGACGGCCATCCCCACTCTGCTGGTCATCAGCTTTGTCGTCTTTGCCATCCTGGATCTGGCGCCCAATGACCCCACCGGCAATCTGCCGCTGACCATCCCACCCGAAGTTCGAGAACAGATTCGACAGTCTTTGGGCTTTGATCAGCCCTTTCACGTGCGTTACTTGAGGTGGATGCGCCAGTTCTTCATCAACGAGCCGCTAAACATCGCCGAAAACGTGCTCCACGTCGAGATAGGCGATTCGGCCAGCCGGCTGCGCGTGCGTTCCTGGGCCACCCGCAGCCCGGTGATCGATCTGATCGTCGAGCGCACACCGCAGACCTTGTGGGTAGTGGGTTTGGCTTACCTGTTTTCCATCGCCATTGCCATACCTATCGGCGTCCTATCGGCCTACAAGCAGTATTCGATGTTCGATCAGGTGGGCACGTTTATCGCCATGATCGGCTTCTCGGTGCCCACCTTTTTCACCGGCCTGATGGCTATCATCATTTTCAGCGTCTATTTAAAGTGGTTTCCCTCTATCTACAACACCACCCACAAAGTGACCGATTTTGCCAGCTTTGTGGTTCAGATGAAACAAAGCATCATGCCGGTGACGGTGCTGGCCTTTTACCAGGCTGCCCAATTGAGCCGGTACACCCGCTCGTCGATGCTGGACAATTTGACGCAAGACTATGTGCGCACGGCGCGCTCCAAAGGCCTGCGAGAACGAGCGGTGCTTCTGGTGCACGTGCTGCGCAACAGCCTGATCCCGGTGGTGACGCTCATTGCCCTGGGTATCCCTGGTATTTTCGGTGGGGCCATCATCACCGAACAGATCTTTCGCGTCAACGGGCTGGGTCAATTGCTCATCATCGCCATCCAGGGGGCCGACATCCCCCTGGTGCAGACCCTGACCTTTATTTTTGCCGTGCTCATTGTGTTGTTCAATATCCTGGCCGACGTCACCTACGCCATCCTGGATCCCCGCATTCGATACGACTGATTTTGAGAGAGGTGTAAACTGTGAGCGCAACGTCTACAGCATCACTGGCAGCCACACAGGTCTTTGAACGCAAACACCGCTCGCTGTGGCAGGATGTGTGGGTCCAGTTTCGTAAACACCGGCTGGCCATGTTTGGCGTGGCCACGTTGATCTTTTTGATCCTTCTGGCCTTTGCCGGCCCGCTGGTCTACACCCGAGAGGCCGAGTACATCGACATCACCGTGGCCAACCTGCAACCCACCGCCGGTTTCCCCTTTGGCACCGACATGCTGGGCCGCGATACGCTGGCCCGGGTGATGGCCGGCGGCCGCATCTCTATGGCTGTGGGTCTCACCGCCATGCTGATCGCCATTTTGGTGGGCACGGTCATCGGCGGGCTGGCGGGTTATTACGCCAAACTGGATGGCCCGCTGATGCGCCTCACCGATATGTTCCTGGCGTTGCCGTTGCTGCCCCTGCTGCTGGTGATCATTTTACTCTTCCGCGACACCCTGCGAGTGGCCTTTGGACCCGAGATGGGCATCTTTTTCCTGATCGTGTTCGTCATCGGCATTCTCAACTGGATGCCCACGGCGCGGGTGGTGCGGGCGCAGGTGCTTTCGGTCAAGGAGCAAGAGTTCGTTCAGGCGGCAGTCGCCGTCGGCACACGCGAGTTTCAGATCCTGATGCGCCACGTGCTGCCCAACGTCCTCAGCCCCATCATGGTGGCCGCTACCCTGGGCGTGGCCAACGCCATTCTCACCGAATCGGCCCTGTCGTTCCTCGGCCTGGGCTTCCCCTCCGATTTTCCCACCTGGGGACGCCTGCTGTACGATGGCAAAGACTTTTTGCAGTTCCTGCCATTCCTGGTTTTTTGGCCTGGCCTGTTCATCTCGTTGACGGTTCTGAGTGTGAACTTTGTGGGCGATGGGTTACGCGACGCTCTGGACCCCAGACTGCGCGTCTGATCCTCCGGGGTGGGCAAATCGTGGCCAACGAAATATCGACATGACACCCGT
This sequence comes from Chloroflexota bacterium, assembly GCA_049324835.1. Taxonomy (GTDB): domain Bacteria; phylum Chloroflexota; class Anaerolineae; order CAYNKW01; family CAYNKW01; genus JBMOMT01. The sequence continues at coordinate 42,068 of JBMOMT010000034.1, forward strand.
GTCGATATTTTTTCATCCTGCAAGGGGCAGAAAACAGATGCGTGAGCACCTGCGGTCGATGCTGGCAAGCCTCGGATTCTATGGCCTGTGGGCCGCTGTGGCTTTGCTGGCCGCGCTGGCCGCCCATCAACTTTACGCCACGCTGCTCTTTATCGGGCTGCTGATCGTCCAAAACCCACGCACACGGCCATCCGGCTGGAACACAATGACCCTCTATGGCTTGAGCCGGTTTCTCGTCCTGGTGCTGGGCATCTGCTGGCTGCTGGCCGTGTACCTGGCCGAGGGTTACCTGCGCGAGGGGTTACACCAACACCGCCTCAAGAGCCGCCTGCTGCGCCTGGGGTTGGGTATTGGCATGTTCTACGGCGCGAGTTATGGCCTGCTCACTTTACTTTCGAGGTGAAACGCCCACCCGTACGCTCTAACCACTCTGGCAGGTGAGTGATGTCGGGCAGCGTCAGATCCGGACGCGGCCCCCGCTGCGCCGACGCAGGGCCATAATCGCCGCTCTCGACCAGCACGGCGCGCAGGCCCACCGCGCCGGCGCCGGCCAGGTCTATGGCCAGATCGTCGGCCACCATAGCCACTTGATCCGCCGGCAGGTTCAGCAAACGCAAAGCGACCTGGTAACCATAGGGCGCAGGCTTGCCGATGACCACCGCCTGCCGGCCAGAGGCATACTCGAGCGCCGTCACAAATGCCCCCACATCGAGCAATCGCCGACCATCGTTGAGCCAGTAGCGGTTTTTGTGCATGGCCACCAGTTGCGCCCCGGCCAGCAACGCCTCGAAGGCCCGATTGAGCAACGCCGGCCGCAGCGTCTCGCCCAGCTCGCCCATCACCACCGCCTCCGGTTCGTCCGCGTCGCAGTCCAGATCGGCAAACTCGTCGCGCCCGGAGCCGATCAACAGCAATTGGATGCGCTGGATGCCCCGCTCGTGTAACCAACTCGCCGTCACCGATGAAGCCGTCAGCACCTCGGCCGGGCTGGCCTGAATGCCCAACTCTCCCAGACGCGCCGCCCGCGCCGCCCGGCTGGAAGCGGTGACGTTGGTGTAAAAACAAAGGCGCCCCATGCGTCGCAGGCGGGCCACGGCATCGGCTGCCCCAGGGATGGGCGCACCATCCAGGTGCAGCACGCCGTCGATATCCAGTACAAACCCAAGATCGCCGGGCGATATCCCGTTGCCATCGTTCATCGAGTGAAACCCTCCAAAAAGGCCAGCGCAGCGACCAACACCTGTTCTTCGTCGAGATCATCGGTGGCCAGGTAGAGATGGCAATGCTGGCGGGCGTGGCGCAGGCGATGGCGCTCGTCGGCCAGGTAACGCTCGCCCCAGCCGATGCGCCGCCGACGGGCAATAGTCTCCAGTTGCGCATCGAGGTAGATCAAAACGTCTGGGGCAGTGATGCGCCGCCACATATCGGGCACGTAGGAATGATCCTGCGCCACAGAACGGGCATTGTAACCCAGCGACCTGAGCCGCCGCACCAGCGATGTTTTGCCCGAGGCGCACGGGCCGACCACGGCAATCAGAGGATGAAGCGTCCTTGGGCCGTTGCGATCATCCTGCGCCGCCATGATCCCAGCAGCCCTAGATGTCAGCGGCCCGGTTGAGGCCTTGCAGGCGTTTCAACGTTTCCAATGAGGCCAGCAACAACACCCGATCACCCACCTGCAGGCACAGATCGGCGCGAGGGTGCAGATCGGTTCCCTGACTACCGTCATGGCACACCACCGAGACATTGAACTCGGCTTCGAGCTGTTGTACACTCCATCCCACCAGCGTCGATCCGGGCCGGACGGTGATCTCGCTCAGGTTGAGCAGTTGATCGCCCACGTAAAGGGAGTGCCTGATGTCCAGATGCATGGCAGCGGCGGCAAAGATGGGCGCAGCCAGCGCCGAGGTGCTGTAGGCAGTTTCGATGCCAAAACCCTTCTCCACCCGCCGGGCCAGATCGGCATCGAACAGGCGCATGACCACTTTGATGTCGGGGTTGATCTCGCGCGCATCCAGAGCGATGTCGAGATTGGTCAGCTCGTCGTCGGTGCAAGGAATGATAACGTCGGCGTGTTTTACGCCCGCCTTGATCAGGTTTTCCGAGCGACGGGCGTTGGCGATGATGAGCGGCACCCTCAGCGCGCGCACCTTTTCCACAAAACGACCCTCAGGATTGGACTCGATGCCCACCACCTCGCGGCCAAACTTGAGCAGTTCCAATATCACCCGGTAGCCCACCTTGCCCAGACCGCACACGATCACGTGGTTTTTCAGGGTCAAAGCCATCGCCGCCTGCCATTTCTGCCCTCGCGACTGTTTGTTCAGGAGAGCGGTGCCAAAACGAAGCAATCCATCTGCCGCCACCGCCAGGCCCAAGATCGGCACCACAAAATACAACACTTGCAGATACCACTGCTCCGGGCCGGGGAACGGCAGCGTGATCTCGAAAAAGATGAGCGCAAACGTATGGTGCAACGCCTCCATAAAGGAGGGCGGCGGGTTGCCCTCCGGGTGGACGTAAAATGCGTGGAACAGCAGCGCCCCACCCGTGACGAGGACGACGAACAGAAACAACGAAACCCACGATTCCCTCAAGAGAACCCGCAGATCGCGCAGTTGGGCGCGCAAGACACGCCGGAAACCACCCTTCATCCGACTCTCCTCACCGGATGGGAAAACTCACCGTCATACGGCGCACGTCGCTTGCCTGAGCCTGAGAGAGCACCGCCACCACCAGCACACTGATGTCGTCGGCAGGGCGACCTTGATCGGCAGCCACGGCCCTGTCCAGCAGGCCATCGGCCACTGCCTGTGGGTCGCCGGTGCAGGACGCCAGCAATTGGGGCGCCAGTGAGGGCAGATCCAGCCGCTGGCCCGACCGCCGACCTGCCTCCAGGATACCATCGGTAAAGACGATCAGAAAAGTCTCCGGCTGCAAGGGCAGCTCGACAATGACCGGCCTGGTGCCGCGGTGAATGCCGATGGGATTGCTGGGCTGATCCAGCAGCGAGAGCTGCCCATCTTGCACCAGCAGCACCGGGCAGTGGCTGTTGCGCGAAACGACCAGGGTACGACTGACCAGGTCGATGGAGACGATGTTCAGCTCGGCAGAGACCTTGCCGCCGCGGTGCAGCAAGAGGTAATCGTGAGCGGCCCGGGCCACGGCGCCATCGCGCACCCCCTCGGCGAGCAGGGCCACCGCCTTGCGCACGACGATGTTGCTGATGGCTTTGGCGGCCCGACCAGAGCGCTGCCCATCGGCCAACACCAACGAAAGCCCACCCAGGGGCCGCTCCACCATCTCTAGCGTATCGCCGCTCTCAGAGGTGGCATACTTGGCCACTTTGGCCGCCGCTACCCGCACTTCCAGACGTTCAGTCATCGCGCCTCTCGCGGCTCAGATTGTCCTCCACCTCGTCGGCCGGAATGCGATGGCTGACGGCGACAGTGAGCAGTTTGGTCTCCACGCCCGGCGCCAGCTCGAACCCGATCCAGCCATCATTGTCGGGCAGGCGGGTGACACGGCCCACCAGCCCTCCCACCGTGATGACCTCATCGCCGATCTGCAAATCTTGCACGGTGCGTTGCTGCTCGCGCCGCGCCCGCTGCTGCGGACGGAGCAGCACGAACCAGAACACCACCAACAGGAGCGCGACCAGTATCAACGTATCCAAAATATCCCCTCCAATGGCATCTATCAAACCGGCAGGGCCAGCCCGGCAGCCTGAGGTTTAGGGCCTTCCAGCGGCACCTGAAAGCCAAAGGTGCTGCCAACACCCTGCTGACTCTTGGACCAGACATCACCGCCGTGGGCCACCACCACGTATTTGACCAGTGCCAGCCCCAACCCCAGGCCCTCCCTGCCGCGCCGAAGTGGATCGGCCATTTGGGTGAAATCTTCCCACAGAGTGGGCAGCTTGTCGGGTGGAATGCCCACGCCGGTATCTTTGACCTCCAAGTAAAAGGCCTCTGCGGTGGCCCAACAACGGGCCTCGACCCTGCCGCCGCTGCCGGTGAATTTGACGGCGTTCTGCGCCAGGTGATAGACGGCATCCCTGAGACGATCCGGGTCGCCGCGCACGGCGGGCAGGTTCTCCGGCACGGCCACCTGGAAAACCACACCTTTGGACTCGGCCAGCGACACGAGCGGCAGCAGGGTTTCCTGAATCAGAGCGTTCAGGTTCAACCAGCTCAGACGCAGCTCGCCGCGCTTGCTGAGGAACGAAGCAAAGGTCACCAGATTGTCCACCATCGTCTTGGCAGCTTCGATTCCCTGAGCCAGTTCCACCAGTTGTTGGCGCGGCTCCAGTGATAGATGCTCGTGGGCATAACGCTCCAGCAATTGTAATGAAAAGTCGATGTTGGCGAACGGTGTGCGCAATTCGTGGGTGATGACGCCGATAAAAGCCGATTTCAGTCGGTCCATTTCCTGCAACTGACGGTTGGCCTTGCCCAGATCGGTGTAAGCCTGGCTGAGAACGGTGTTGAGCAACACCAGATCACCAAAGAGGCGCGCGTTCTCCAGCGCCACAGCCGTCTGATCCGCCAGCGCGCTCAACAGATCCAGATCGTCCCGAAAATAGGGTTCGCCGGAACGTTTGGCGCCCACCGCCAGCACACCGATGAGGCGCTCTTTGGCCCGCATGGGCACAAAGACCTCCATATGGAGTGAGCGCAGCCAGGCCAGCTCGGCCTGATTCGCCTCGGCCAGGGCCGCTTCGTGTGTCAGATCGTATGGCGCGAGTGGCAAACCTTTGAGTCGCAGGTGTATCAGCACCGGGCTGCTGCCCCGAAATTCCATCACCTCATCCGGCACCAGTCCCAGGCCGGCATAGGGTTTGAGCCGCACCTTGCCCATACCGTCGTCGCCGCCCTCAGAGACGAGCAGCGCGCCCCGTTCGATGTCGAGCGCCTCATCGATCACGCCTACCACCACACCTGCCAGTCGATCCAGGTCTAGAATATCGGCGATGCGCTGACCATAACCGCGCAACAGCCGGTCGTACTCGTAGCGTCTGCTGAAAAGGTACTGGTCGATGAGGTCCTGGATCACACGACGCAGCGGCAGATAACCCAGCGCCAGGATCACGGCCACAGACACCGTCCCCACCACGGCGCTGATGGCCAGCCTGGTGCGAAAGACTGCCATGGGCAGCCACATGCCCAGAAAAAGGATCAGGCTGGTGATCAGCGTCAGCGTAATATAGTTGATGCTCTGGCGATAGATATGTTTGATATCCGGCAGGTGACGGCTCAGCAAGGCATAGGTCACCGCCACCGAGCCTCCCAGGCGGATGAGCAACGCGATCTGGGTGTGGGGCATTGCACCCAGGGTAAACAGCCCATCGCCGGCCACGGTCAGTGTCACCGCCAGCATGAGGTAACGAATACGATTACGTTGCAGCGAGCTGCGAGCATCGCGGTAGGCCCGCCAGGAAAGGGTGAGCAACGCCAGCGTGAAAAAAGCCCACGACAGCGCCAGCAGCACATGCGCCAGATCGCTCTGATTCAGCCGCCAGCCACCCACCTGCAAAGGGGTCAACTGCACCAGCCGCACCAGTGTTGGATCCAGCAGGAACGCCGCCGCCAGCCAGGGCCCGCCGACAATCAGCCACTTTAAAGCGCCGTGCCAGCGATCGAAAAAAAGCTGCACCAGCACCAGCAGCGCCACCGTCAGACACAAACCCAGGTAGACGATCAGCCTCTCCCAGCGACCAGCTAACGATGCCGGCTGCAAAAGAGCCAGGCCCGAACCCCCGGCCCAACAGGCCGCAGCCGCGAGATAACCGGACAGCAGCCAGGCATGCCGGTCTCGGCTGCCGCGCTGAATCAGCACGGCGCCGGCCAGCAACCCATGCCCCACAGAGACGAGTATGGGCACAATGATGTCCGGGTCGAATGGCATCCTGGCTCCTCTTTCTGCTCCAATCCGCTCGTTCTGCCGCCCTGGTGTGTTGTACACTTTTCCAAGCTCAGACTTATGTCCATTATATGTCAAAAGAGACTTCTTTGCAAGGCATTACAAGTTGCTTCCTCAAATCAGCTATGCTATACTACCAGGGTCATCGCCCCTGGAGGAATCGTTTGATGCCGACAAGCTCTGCATCCGGCTCAGCCCAATCTATCGACCACCCAACCCTGACCCGTGGCCACCAGGTTGCCCAGGGACTGTTGCTGCTGTTGCTTCTGGCCAGCTTTGGCCTGCGCATCTATCGCCTGGGCGACAAGAGCATCTGGTGGGACGAAGGGCTGGCTGCCTGGTCGGCGCGACAATCGCTGCCCGAGATTGCCCGCTGGACGGCCTCCGATGTCCATCCACCGCTCTATTTCTGGCTGCTCCACTTTTGGCGGCTGCTCAGCGGCGACAGCGAGTTCGGCCTGCGGCTGCTCTCGGCGATGATCGGTGTGCTGGGCGTGGCCGCCACCTACCTGCTGGGCCGCCAGTCGGGCCGCCGGCAAACCGGCCTGCTGGCCGCGCTGCTGATGACATTCTCTCGCTTCGATGTGTGGTGGTCACAAGAGGCGCGCATGTACATCCTGGCGGCGTTGTGGGCAGCGCTGGCCCTGTGGGCCGCGATCCGTTTCTGGGACGGCCATCGGCCAAGAGATGGCGCGTTATACGTGCTGTTTGCCACTGCCGGGTTATACACACTCTACCTTTCCATCTCGGTGATGGTGGTCGCCAACCTGATCTGGTTATGGGTCTGGTGGCGGGCGCAGCACCGCTCGCGATTGCTGTGGCCCTGGGCAGTCGCCCAGGTTGTTGTGCTGCTCCTTTATTCACCCTGGCTGATCTACGCCCTGGGCCGCATTCCCACCTGGTCTTCGGCATCAACGGTGGCCGTGGACGTGTTCCTGCGCATCTACTGGACGGTTCTGACGACCGGTATTCCGGTGAACGTAGAGAGCCATCTCTGGCTGACGCTACCGGTGCTGGCCATCTTTGTACTGGGCCTGATCCGGCTGCTGTGGCAGGGTCGGCGCAACTGGCGCACGGCGCGTAATGCGGGCCTGTTCTTGCTGAGCCTGTTGTTACCGGCAGCCGTGGTTTACGTCGTTTCGCTGCCCAAAAAGGCCTTTTTTTACTCACCACAATTGGCGCCGCGTTACCTGCTCATCTTTGCGCCCGCCTTTTACACGCTGCTGGCCTGGGGACTGGACACCCTGGCGCAGGGTCGCCGTCACTTTCTGGGAACAGCGGCGACCGCGCTGGTGGTGGCCGCCGAGATCTATGGGCTGTGGTCTTTTTATCCGGGTCGAGTCCTGCTAGACGACTACAAATCGCTGCAGGCCACGCTGCGCGCCTATCAGCATCCCGGCGACGCGGTGGTGCTCTACACCGACAGAGACTGGCCCATCTTTGCCTATCACCACCCGGGCCCGTGGTGGGGTGTGCCCTATGCCCAGCCAATGACGCCAGAATTCACCGCCGCCTACCTGGAACCCATCTGGCAGGCCCACGAAGGAATCTGGCTGGTGATCACGCCTTACGCCGGGGTGAACGATCCGCAGGGCATACTGCCTGCCTGGCTGGCAGAGCGGGCAATACGCACGGTGGAGCATCGCCAGGCCGATAACGTGCTGCGTCTCTACGCCCGCACGGAGGCGCGAGCCGCCACGGCACAGTCGCTGGCGCCGGGCGCCGAGCCGGCGCACCTCATCGACTCGCCCGTGGCGGCCGGGCTACGGTTGATCGGCTACGACCAGCCCGTGCGGGCATACCACAACGGCGACACCGTTCACCTGTTTCTCTACTGGCAGCTCGACGAGCGCGCCCAGACATCGACGACACTCCAGGTGAGCCTGATCGACCCACAGGATCGGATCGGCAAGCAGGTGTCGATCGCCGCGCCCCAGGCTCAGGCAGGGGAAAACCTGGTGCGCCAGCAGGTAGACCTGGTGGTGCCGCCGGACGCCACCGGCGGCCTGTATGGCTGGTTGATCGACACCCTGCCGACGAACGAGCCGCTGCGGTTTGGTCGCGTTCGCGTGTGGGCCAGGGCACGGGCCAGCCTCACAACCGCCGAGGTGAGCATCGGCCAGCCATTGCTCACCGACCTGGCCGACGGCGTGCGGCTGTTGGGTTTTGATCTGGCCCAAAAGAGTGTTGCGCCCGGTGACACCCTGCACCTGACGCTCTACTGGCAGGCCAGAGAAGCGGTGGGGCATCGTTACAAGGTCTTTACCCATCTGCTGGGCCAGGTTTTTAACGCCACGAGTGGCAACTTTTTGTGGGGCCAGCAGGATAACGAGCCGGTAGCGGGCACGCGAGCCACCACCACCTGGCGCAGCGGCGAAGTCATCATCGACAGTTACGCCATCCGGGTGCTGCCAGAGGCGCCGCCGGGGCCCTACGAGATCGAGATCGGGTTGTACGATCCGGCCACCGGGCAACGCTTGCCGGTGCTCGACGCGCAGGGCCAGAAAGTGGCGGATCACATCGTCATCAGCCAGGTAACGGTGGAGACAAACAAATGAAGTCCGGAGGGCGATCGTTGCAGCGTTTGATCAGGCTCAGAGCTTTTGGGTTGATCCTGGGGTTGCTCCTGGTTGTGGCGGCCATCGGGGCTTTGCTCATTTCCTATTTACTGTCGCAGAATGCGGCCAACATTCCAGAGGCTCCCAGGCGAACCATTGCCAACACCGATGTCAACCCATACGGGGCCAACTTTTTCCTGGAGCGTGAGGTCGAGCCGTTACGACGGGAGGAGACGGTCAAAATGGCCGCCGAAGCGGGCATCGGCTGGGCCAAACAGCAGTTCATCTGGGCCCAGATCGAGCCGCAGGACGTGGATTTTCAAGAAGAGGCCAACTGGCAAAAAAGCTGGGGCAAATACGACGATCTCGTCGAGCTGTGCGCACGTTATGGCCTGCAGATCATCGCCCGCCTGGATCATCCCCCCGACTGGAGCCGTCAGGACAATTCGTTGTCCAACGCCCCCCCCGACAACCTGGCCGATTACGCCGATTTTGTATATGGTTTCGTCAAACATTACCAGGGGCGCGTGCGTTACATTCAGATCTGGAACGAGCCCAACATCTTTCCAGAATGGGGCAGGCAGACAGTGGATGCGGCGGCTTATGTGGAGATGCTCAAGGTGGCCTACCAGGCGGCCAAAGCAGCCGACCCCAACATCTATGTGCTGAGTGCGCCGCTGGCCCCCACGCTAGAGGATTTTCCGGCCCGCCTCAACCTGAGCGATCTGATCTTTTTGGATGAAATGTACCAGGCCGGCGCCGCCGAATATTTCGACATCCTCTCGGCCAACGCCTTTGGCTTCGACCTGCCGCCAGAAGACCCGCCCGCCGAAGACAAGCTCAACTTTCAGCGGGTGAGACTGCAACGCGCCATCATGGAGCGCTATGGCGACTCGGACAAGGCGATCTGGATCAACGAATACGGCTGGAACGCCTCGCCCGAAACCTTTGCCGAAAAAGACCTGGTCTGGAAGCGTGTCACCGAGGAACAACAGGCCGATTATTTATTACGCGGCATCGCTCTGGCGCGCCAGGAATGGCCTTGGGTCGGAGTTTTTAACATCTGGTATTTTCGTCAGGTGGATAACTATACCCCGGAGCAGTCGGCCTATTACTTTCGTATGGTCGATGTCGACTTTACCCCGCGCCCGGTCTATTATGCCGTCAAAGATGCCGCCGCCTCTTTGCATGTGGCCGGAGCGGGATACTTTGAAGAGAGCAACCCGGCATTGTCTGGTGGGCAAAACTGGCAGCTCGTCATCGATGCCACGGCCAGCGGCGGCGCTTATCTGGTCTGTCGCCAGCCCAACGCAGCGTTGAGTTTTACTTTTTCCGGCGACGCGGTCGAGTTGATCACGCGCCGTGGACCCGATGGCGGACGGCTGCTCATCACCCTCGATGGGCGGCGCGTACCGGGGCTGCCGCTCGACAGCCAGGGTCGATCCTATCTGGACCTCTATCACGCCAGCGCCGATTGGATCCGCATGCCATTGGCCGATGGCGTCAGCGGCGGCCAACACACCCTGCGCCTGACGGTGAGCGAAACCGTCACCGAGCTGGCATCGGACAGCCTGTGCGTGATCGATGCTTTTGGCGTGCACCCGGCGCCGGCAGCCACTCTGCCTGTTCTGCCGCTGGTGGGGCTGGGCATCGGCATGACGTTGATCAGCGTCTCGCTCTATTTCGAGATCACGCGCAATGTTCGGCGGCGATGAAAAATCGTGGGCCAGGTTGCCACAACCTGGCCCTTTGGCCGGCGCTAGCCCAATTCCCGCACGATGATTTCCTGGAGTGACCGTTTGGGCACGTGGTGCACACCGCTGGTATCGCGGTAATAACGGATGCTGCCATCGGCGCCAACCGGCTCCAGCACCACCTTCTCCACCGGTTTGCCCAGCGCCAGCACCAGCAGGATCTTGTAACGCTCCGGGATATCGAGCACGGCGCGCAGCGCATCACGTTCCACACTGGCGATCATACACCCCCCCAGGCCCTTTTCACTGGCCGCCAGCATGATGGTCTGCGCGGCGATGCCCAGATCGGTGTTGCACTCCTGGCGCAGCCCGGTATCACCCAAAACAACAATGTAGGCCGCGGGCCGTTCGCCCTCGGCAGGGCCGGGCCAATCTTCCAGGTAACCCGCCCAGCGCGTCAGAGGGAAAATACGCGCGTTGGTGTCTGCGTCGGCGCAAAGGACATACTTGAGCGGCTGAATATTGGCGCCAGACGCCGTCTGGCGGGCCAGGTCTACCAGCTCGCGCAAGATGTCTAGGGCCACCGGTGTCGCCTGCTCGAAACGGCGAAAACTGCGCGTCTTGAGCACCAATTCTTTGAACGGCATGAGGCTCCTCCCAAACCAGGACTACGATTGTCTTCTAATGTTCCTTAGGGGTAACTGCTCACCCTCCCGCAGGCTTGGAAGTGGTTTCGAGTAGAAATCGGCCCAAGTATCAAAGCCGGCAAACGATTTCAGTCGGTTTTCCAGCCTGCGGGAGGGTAGGCTGAGCAGTTACCCTTAGGGTCTGTAAAAGAATAACTTCCGCCACTGTCATTCTGAGCGCCCTTACAGGCGCGAAGAATCCCGTTTGAGTAGAACGAGACCCTTCGCTTCGCTCAGGGTGACACGGGAATTTATATTTTTACGGATCCTTATTGATCGAAAAATAGCGCCACAACATGCGCCGGTAAAGCTCGTTGCGCACCTGACAGGTATCGCCGCCTCGGATGGCGCCAAACATCTCCAATCGCGCCAGAACGGTATCGTTGCGGCTAAAGGGGATTTCGTTCTCCCGCTGCATGATCTCGTACAGGCAGGCCCGAGCCTGGGGGAACATATCGAGCCGACGCAGCACGTGCTGCAAGTTGTCGTCGCCTTGCAGCAGCCTGTCGGCGGCCTGATGAACCGTTTTCGGGGTCAGATCGTCGGGCCGCTGACGCTCAATGAGTGAACACAGCCGCACCGAGAGATACACGTGCCCTGAGGTCAGCGCATAGATCTGCTCTGCCATGCCCTCAAAAGGTGTCAGCCCCAGCCGCTCAAAATGGCTCACCAGCCGCCGCACGTCGTCCAGACTGAAATCGCCCAGATAGATCTTTTCGCAGATGTTGAGCGGCGAGTTGGCGCCGAACGTCAGGTCGTAGAGATCCACCGCCCCGCTAAAGACAAAAAGAAACTTGCCCAGAATGTCTTGCAGCCCGCGAGCAGAGTTGAACACGCTGCGCACCAGGTTGAAAAAACTGTCCGACGATTCAGGCGACAGGGCACCCACCTCATCCAGCATCACCACCACGCGAGAGGCGCGCGATTGATTGGCCAACGCTTCCAGGAAGGTTAGAAAATCGACCGGGGTTTCAAACCGATCCGGCAGAGCCCGATCTGCGCCATCACCGAGCCAGCCAGCCATGCGCTCCAGCAATCGTTGCGCCACAAAGCCATAACAGGCCGCCTCGGGCTGATGGCGCAACACCGAAAGGTCGATGAAAACGACCGGAAAGAGGTTCTGCAGTCGCTGGCGCAAGAGGTAGAGCAGTGTGGTCTTGCCCGTCTGCCGCGAGCTCAAAAGCGCACCGTAGCTATAGACGGTGGGTTGACGGCAAAGATGCAACAGGCCTTCTAACTCTGGGCGTTCGATACAAAGCACGCGGTCCAGTTCTGGGTCCAAAGGCCCCTTGGTCTTAAAGAACCACTCAGACATCGATCCCCCCGATGATGCAGTAACCTGGCGGCGCGGCCCTGCCAGAGATTATACCTGAGAAGGCCGTTTTTGCCAATTAGATCAAGTGCGACGCACTTCATGGGATGACCGATTTCAGCCTGCGGGAGGGTAGGCTGAGCAGTTACGTTTTTAGTACCTTGATGATGAAACCCTTGCACATTGGGCAGGAAATTTACCACAAAGGCGCAAAGGCAAAGCTCTTTTGTTTTGATCGATGAACTGGGCTCAGCATCTTTTACTCCAAAGTAGCCAAAAGGCCCGAGATGTGGTAAAATGAACACACATCGGTTTACAGAGATTGTTCAACGCAAGGAGGGCAATATGCCCAACGAGCACGCCCTGGTAAAGCTGGCCAGGGCCACCATCGAAGCTTATGTGCGGGAAAAACGGATCATCGACCCGCCGCAAGAGCTGGCGCCAGAGATGCAACAACAGGCAGGCGCGTTCGTCACCCTCCACGACCGCCATGGCAACCTGCGCGGCTGCATCGGCACCATCGAACCACGAGAGCCCAACCTGGCCCAAGAAGTGATTCACAACGCCATCAGCTCGGCCACAGCCGATCCTCGCTTCCTGCCGGTCAGACCCGAAGAATTGCCCCACCTGGACATCAAAGTGGATGTGCTCACCCCACCGGAAGCCATCAACAGCTCACAAGACCTGGACCCCCGGCAGTACGGCGTGATCGTCGAACGCATCAACGGCCAGAGTCGAGGCTTGCTGCTGCCCGACCTGGAAGGCGTGGACACCGTCGACTATCAAATCGAGATCGCCCGCCGCAAGGCCGGTATCGGCCCCAGCGAGCCGGTCAGGCTCTACCGCTTTCGGGTAAACCGATATTCCTGAAACCTCATGCCCATCAAACTTCGACCCATCCAGCCGATGCCCGCCGCCCACGGCGGCCAGGCAGGTTTTGTCCTGCGTGATCCGCTGGCCCTGAGCGACAAAACTCTGTTCGTGCCGCGCGAACTGGCCCCCATCCTCTCCTTGTGTGATGGTAGCCGCGACATCCCCGGCTTACAGGCCACACTGATGGTACAATTTGGCCTGCGTGTGCCGCTCGACCTTTTGAGCCAGCTCGTCGAGCAACTGGATCAGGCCTGCCTGCTGGAGAACGATCGGTCGGCTGCCGCCCATGACAGCGCCCTGATCGCCTACCGCCAGGCGCCCTGCCGCCTTCCGACGCTGGCCGACAAGAGTTACCCTGCCGAACCTGAGGCGTTGACCGCTTTTTTTACCCACTTTGAAACCCAACTGACGCCCGACGACCGGGCTTCGCCGGCCGACGCCGGCGTGCGCGGCGTGGTGTGCCCGCACATCGATTACCCACGCGGCGGGCGAGTCTACGCCGGGCTGTGGCAGCGCGCGGCCCAGGCAGCCCAGGCGGCGGAATTGATCCTCGTGCTGGGCACCGATCACAACGGCGGCGGGCTGATCAGCCTCACCCGTCAAGACTATGCCACCCCCTGGGGCGTGCTGCCCACCTGCCAGCAGACGGTAGACGCGCTGGCCCAGGCCATCGGTGAACGAGAAGCCTTTCGTCACGAGCTGCATCACCGCGCCGAACACTCGATCGAGCTGGCGGTGGTCTGGCTGCACGCCGTGTTGGGCAATCGGACGCCCAGGTTGCTGCCGATCCTGCTCGGCTCTTTTCAACGTTTCGTGCAGGACCAACAGGAACCAGCGGAGCACCCTCAGCTTGCGGCAGCAGTGGAGACGTTGCAGCACATCGCTCGAAAACAACGCACGCTGGTGATCGCCGCTGCCGACCTGGCGCATGTCGGGCCGGCCTTTGGTGGTCTGCCGCTCGATTTCGCGCGGCGGGCGCAACTGCGCCGGGCCGATGAACAGCTCTTGCAGGCCATCTGCCTGGGTGATGCCGCCGCGACTTTTGACCAGATCAGAGCGGAGGGCGACCGGCGAAACATCTGCGGCCTGCCGCCCATCTACCTGACCCTCCGCATTCTGGGACAAACCCACGGCCAGATCACCGGCTACGAGATGTGCCCGGCCGACGCAGCCAATACCTCCAGCGTCTCTGTGGCCGGTGTGTTGTTATGGTGAGTTGAGCGCTTACAACACAAACATAAACTGGGAGGCTGCCGTGATCAAACGTATCGTCGTCATCACCACCGGCGGCACCATCGCCATGAAGCAAGATGCCACTGCTGGCGGCGCGGTGCCCACGCTGGTAGGCCACGACTTTCTCTCGACGCTACCCGATGGCCTGGCCGAGATCGAATTGCAAGAGCACTGTAACCTGCCCAGCGCCCATTTCACCCTGGAAACCGTCTGGGCACTCAAGGAGCGCGTGGCCGCCGCCGTGGCGCGACCTGAGGTGGATGGCGTGATCCTGACGCACGGCACCGACGTCATGGAAGAATCCGCCTACCTGCTGGATCTGACCGTGCCAGGCGATAAACCGGTGGTGCTCACCGGCGCCATGCGCACCGTCTCGGACCTGGGCTACGAAGGTTACGCCAACCTGGCAGCCGCCTTGCGCGTCGCCGCCGACGACCAGGCCTGTGGCCTCGGCACCCTGGTGGTGATGAACAACGACATCCACGCTGCCCGTTTCGTGACCAAAACCCACACCCTCAGCCTGTCCACTTTTCAATCGCCAGATCGTGGCCCGCTGGGTCGTGTGGATGGCGACCGCGTCGTCGTGGCGCAGCGAGTGAGCCGCCAACTGATCCAATGCCAGGCCTGGGAGCCGAACGTGGCGCTCATCAAACTGACCGTCGGCATGGACGAGGGTTTTCTCCGCTACGCGCTGGCGCAGGGAGTCAGAGGGGTGGTGTTGGAGGCGTTGGGCGGCGGGCGGATCCCGCCCTGGTGGTTGCCCACGGTCCGTCAGGCCATCGACAGCGGCGTGGCGGTGGTCATCGCCTCTCGTTGTCTGTCGGGCCGGGCGTGGGACGGTTACGGTTATGCCGGGGCTTACAAGGAGCTCCATAGCCTGGGCGCACTCTTTGCCGACAACCTCAACGGCCCCAAAGCCCGCATCCGGCTGATGTGCGTTTTGGGCGCAGCAGAAACAGCCGCCGACGTGCCAGACCTGTGGGTCTATGGCACGCCGCCGGCCACAGCAGCGTCATCGACCGTGGAACGGCTGCGGGACTTGGGCAATCGCCTGCTGCGTTCGTTGCAACGAGAGCCGCGCCAGGCATAACAAAAGGCCGGTTGGGTTGTGTCCCAACCGGCCTTTTTCCCGCCCCAAGCGGCCTCCTAATTCAGCGCTTTTTCTTTCTCAACCGTCAGCGAAAAACGAACGTTCACCGCCGCCAGCTCTTCCAGCAGCGTGTCGAACTGATCGTCGCCGATGATCTTTTCCGGCGTCAAAAAACCCCTGGCCGCGATCTCGCCGCGGGCGATCATACGCGCCACGATAGCGCCGGTAAAAGCCGTCGTGCGGGCCATCGAGGTGAAACCCAGCTCGTCATCGTACCGATCCACCATCTCGATCTGGTAGCGGCGGCGACGCCCCTTTTTGATGCCCAACGCCTCGACGCGAAAGAGGGTGATGTCGCGCTCTCCCTCTTCCAGCCGCACGCGGGGATAGAGCACTGCATCCAGCACTTTTTTGGGGGCGACCTTCAGGCCATCCACCTCGACTGGCTCCAGGCTCAACAACCCCATCTCTTTGAGCAGGCTCACTTTGTCGGCGTAACCCGGCCAGCGACAGGTCATCTGGGTGCCCAATTTGAGACCCTTGAGCGCGTCCAGTTCCAACAGCCAGGGCATGAAACCCTCGTGCCAGGCCTCCACCTCGCCCACGCCGGGAAAAGTGGTGCGTTGCACGCCGGAATAACGCGGCACCGACTTGAGCCGACCGTTCTCCGCGATGCGGGCGTCACTCTCACGCAGCGGCATCTGCCGCCCGCCAAAGACGATCTTGTAACCCAGCGGCGGGGCCGGCTGCTCCGGGACGCCGCCGCATTTGATGTGCAGCTCGTCCACCCGATCCAGCTTTTCGGCCAGGTGGCGGGCCATGATCTCGGTCAGGCCCGGCTCTACGCCGCAGCCAGGAACGATCAGCGTGCCGGCCTTTTCCACCGCCTCCACAATGGCCGGCAGTTGATCCTCGTCGGGCCAGCTCAGATCGACCAGAGGTTTCCCGGCGGCGGCGGCGGCCTGCATGCCATAGGGGATGGCGGCTCTCGGCAAGGCGGCCACGACCGCATCGAAAGCGGCCATCAGCTCCACCGTCGCCGCCTGCTGGCTCAAATCGAGGGCCTCGGTGGTCAGTTTTTCTCCCCCCGACATGCCTTTCAATCTGGCGAGTGCAGCATCCAACTGCTGCTGGCTCTGGTCGCAGAGTATCACCTGCGATACGTCTGGGTCGATCATGGCGTTGTAGGCCGCTGCCGGTCCCATGAGACCACTGCCCAAGATCAGGATTTTCATGCTTTTGTGCCTCCTTGGTCACGTTTTAATATTCCGGTCAAACAGCCCATACCGCCGGCTGCTTTGGCCAACTCGTCGATGTGAACGGTGATACATTCGATGCCTGCGGCTTCGTAGACGGCCTGGGTGCGTGGGCAGTTGGCCGCCATCAGGATGCGGTTTGGCCCCAACGTGACGAAATTGAGCGCCATGCGCCCGATCTCATCGGCATCTGACGGCCACAGGAAGCGATAGCCCCGCTCGCGCAGGGCGCGCACGGCCCGGTGTGGCGTGCGCCCCGCATAGCCCATCGCGATCTCGGGCCCGGCCAGGCGCAGCGTGCCCATCAGGTGCATCGAACCGAAGGGCAGATCGACGTGTATCACTTCGGCGCCGATGTTCTTCAAAGCCCAGGCCACCTGATCGGCGCCGGCCTGGTTGGTGCGCAGGCCGGTGGCCACCAGCGCCGTGCGCTCGCCGATCCACACCGCGTCGGCGCCCTCAAAAGTGCCCTCGCCGTGAACGCTGAGCAGGATGGGCGCACGCAGAGCCGCCAGTCGCCGCGCCACGTGCACTTCTTCGCCGGCCCGCACGGTGGACGCCGGGCGAGCCAGGATGGCTCCCTGCGGCGTCATAAAAAACAGGTCGGCGCAAAAGAGGGTGTTGGGAGGGGCAGAGCCATCTGGCTCCAATTCGTGCACCGCTGCGCCGGCAGCGCGATACGCCGCCGCCAGCGATTGGTGTTGCTGCCGAAAGCGAACCACGTCGACGGCGGCCAGCATCTGCACGGCGTTGGGCTCCACCAGGCCCTCGATCTCTGGGCCGGGCTGATGGAGCAAAACCGCCTGCAAAGGCGCCCACTCCAGCCCCACCCCCCAGTCGCCCCACAGTGAGCCCATTTCCTGTTCGAGGCTTTTCGTGCGCGGCGACCAGCCGTCGCCGCCATAGGCTGCCGCCATCGCCGCCTGTTGCGGGTCGGAATTCATAGGATCATGACCCTCCTCGTATAATATGTTCATAGTCAGGCACGTAATGGAGTGGAGTGCCGTAGGACGCCGCTCCTCTCCGCTGCGTGACTCACTACGAACCTCCCTTCCGCGAGCCACTCTGCTATCTGGCGCGTCATTATACCACCGATCCAACGACCTGACAATGCACCAATGCTTTGACAAACTCAAGTTTATGCGGTACAATAGACCCACTCGCCCCCTCAACCACGATCTGGCCTCTGTTTCTTATCCGGCTGTTTTTTCTAAACCGTCGAAGCGTATTCGGGTGGCATTCCTTTTCAGGGAGTAAAGCGTGCAAAGCCCAGCCAACCTCGTGACGTTGGCCCGCCTTGTCGAGCTTACCCAGGCCCTGGTGGCTATCCCCTCTGTCACCAATCAGGAACACCTGCTCTCAGACTGGATCGACCGTCACTTTCAGACCATCGGCCTGACCAGGGTACAAAGATTGACCGTTCAGGATTCGGGCGATACGATCGTCGGCTGGATAGATGGCCCTGCCTCTGGACCGACACTGTTGCTCAACTTTCACCTGGATACGTTTCCCGTGTGTCACGGCTGGCGCACCGATCCCTTCACCCCTCACCTGCAAGACGGCCGCCTCTATGGCCTGGGGGCGCACGATATGAAAGGCGGCGGCGCATGCGTGCTGGCGGCCGCCGAAGCGCTCGTCGCCTCTGGCGTCGAACTGGGCGGACGGGTGATCCTGGCAGCCACCACCGATGAAGAAAACTGGTCGCGCGGCGCACACGCGCTGATCCAAAGCGGCCTGCTGGAGAACTGCCGCTACTGCCTGATCCCAGAACCCTCGGCGCCGGGCACGCTGACGGTGGGCGCTCGCGGGCGGCACGTCTTTCACCTGGCCTTCCGCGGGCAGGCCGGCCACGCCGCCTACGGTGAGGGCATCAACGCCATCACCGACGCCGCCCAAGTCGTGGCCAGGCTGGGCTTGCTGGATCTCGGTTTCAACGAGCCGTTCAACATACGCGGCAGCCAATGTGTCATCGGCTTTCACGGCGGCGGAACGCTCATCCTGGTGCCGGAAGAGGCCCACGTCTACATCGACCGCCACATTCTGCCGGGCCAGACAGTCCAGCAAGCCGCGGAGCAGATCCAGACGCTCATCCATACTAGCCACATCGCCGCTGCCTGCCAGCTCACCTGGGACGAGCGGCCCACGCCCGCACCGGCGCCCTTTCTGGTGGCAGCCGATTCGCCGCTGGTGTTAACGGCGCGGCGGAATCTGGCGCGTGAAAGCGGTGGGCCAGTGCGGCTGGTGCTGGCGCGCAGCGTGGCCGATACCAACCATTTTGCCGTTCACGGCGGCATCCCCACGGTCGTTTGCGGCCCGCAGGGAGGTAATACCTGCCGGGCCAACGAATACGTCGAACTGGATTCTCTGGTGAGGGTGACCCGAACCCTGATCCAGACAGTGATGGATCTGTTGGCTAGACGCGAATAGGCTGTTTTTATCCTTCAAGACAGGAGCAGACCATGGGGCGTTTCATCCTGATCCGGTTGCTGGGGTTGATCCCGGTGTTGTTGATCCTCTCCATCATTACCTTCACCCTGATGCACGAGGTGCCAGGGGGGCCGTGGAAAATGGGCCAGCGCCCCTTCTCCGATGAACAACTGGCCGCTCTCAAGGCGCGTTACGGTCTGGACAAGCCCGTCTGGCAGCAGTATCTCATCTGGCTGCGCGGCGTGCTGCGGCTGGACTTTGGCATGTCCTTCGAGCATCCCGACGAATCGGTGTTGGATCTGATCCGTCGCACCTGGCCCATCACCATGCATCTGGGCGGGATGGCCCTGGCGCTGGCTTTTAGCGTCGGCGTGCCGTTGGGCATCGTATCGGCCCTGCGACAGAACACCTGGATCGACTATACGGCCACGCTGATGTCCGTGGTGGGTTTTGTCACACCTCATTTCGTGTGGGGCATCCTGTTCATCCTGGTCTTTTCCCTGGCCTTCAAGTGGCTGCCCACCGGCGGCTGGGACGAGCCCAAGCAGTGGATCATGCCGGTGCTGGCCTACGCCCTGGCCCCCATCGCCACCATCGCCCGCTTTACCCGCGCCAGCGTGGTGGAGGCCGTTCGCGCCGATTACGTGCGCACCGCCCGCGCCAAAGGCCTGAGTGAACGCAACGTCGTTCTGGGCCACGTGATGAAAAACGCCCTCATCCCCATGATCACCGTCTTTGGCCCCCTCATCCCAGACATGATCACCGGCTCTATTTTTGTCGAGGCCATCTTTCGTGTGCCCGGCCTGGGTAAATTCTGGGTCACCAGCACCATCAACCGCGATTACCCCATGATCATCGGCCTGACCATGTTATGGGCGGTGCTGATCGCCATCACCTACCTCATCACCGACATTTTGTACGTCTTTGCCGACCCACGGGTGCAATACAATTGACCGACGGGAGCACAACACATGGCTTTTGAAGCGGATAAGGAAAAAACTGCAACCGACCAGCCCCAGGCGAGCGCCGACCTGGCGTTCATCAAGTCCGGCATGTCACCCAGGGAGCGCGGCCTGTACCGCGACGCTGTCCGTCGCTTTTTCCGCAACCGGCTGGCCGTCCTCGGCCTGGTCCTCACCGTTTCGCTCATCGTCATGGCCGTCTTTGCCGACGACTGGTTCATCGCCCTGGCGCTGGGGCGCGAGGCCAAACCGGTCATCGCCCGCACCACCTACGAAAAGATTTTCTTCGGGCCGGTGGGCGCCTTTCCCAGCAAGGATTTTTGGATGGGCACCGATCTCAACGGGCGCGATCTGTGGAGCCGCATCGTCTATGGGGCGCGCATCTCGCTGTCCATCGGACTGCTGGCCCAACTGGTCGCTTTTACCATCGGCATCCCGCTGGGCAGCATCGCCGGTTGGAAGGGCGGTCGAATGGATTTTGTCGTCATGCGGATGGTAGATGTCATGTCGGCCATTCCCACCCTGCTCTTTGCCTACCTGATCATGGCCCGCCTGGGGGCCGGCTTTTGGAACGTGATGCTGGCCATCGGCATCACCAGTTGGATCAGCATCTGCCGCCTCACCCGCGCCCAGTTCCTGGCCTTACGAGAGAAGGAATTTATCGAGGCCTCGCGCATGATCGGCGCCGGAACCTGGCGTATCATTCGTTACCACCTGCTGCCCAACTCGCTGGCGGCCATCATCGTTTCGCTGACGTTGGGCATTCCCACGGCCATCTTTGCCGAAGCCTCGTTGAGTTTCCTGGGCGTGGGCATCAACCCGCCCACTCCCAGTTGGGGCCAGATGCTGGGCCGCGATGGGGTCACCAACATGACCTATTTCTGGCACCTGGCTTTCTTTCCCGCGTTGATGATCGCCTTTACCATGCTGGGCTTTACCCTGATGGGCGACGGTCTGCGGGATGCCCTGGACCCGCAAATGATCCAGCAGAAATAACAGAAAGGAGCCAACAGCCTCTCGGAAATCTTGTATCCTCTCTGGCTCTGGGACCGAGGCACCCTGGACAGCCAGGCACAAAACGGTATCCAGCACTGTACAAAACCGAGTGGAGGAGAGACAATGAAAGCCAAATTCGCTTCTGTGATGACGTTGTGGATCGTCCTGGTCACCATCGCCAGCCTGCTGATGGGCTGCGCCACCGAGGAGGCCCAACCCACCGCCGAGGTCAAAGCCACCGAACCCAAACCTGCCGAAGAGGCCACCAAACCACCCGCAGAGGTCAAGGTCGTCAACCGCGCCGGCGTGGAACTGCCTGCCGACGCCGCCCCTCTCGACCAGCAGGTGATGCGTTACGCCGAAACCGAGTCCACCTGGATGACCTGGGACGCCAGCGTCTACGACGAGAACGTGGGTGACATGTACGCCTGGGCCGATTCTTGCGCGCGGCCCGACGAGTTTTACGAGCCCCAGCCCAACGCCTGCGAGAGCTGGGAGACCTCAGCGGACGGCCTGACCTGGACCTTCCACCTGCAAAAAGACAAGGTCTGGAGCGATGGCGTCCCCATCACCGCCGATGACTGGGTGTTCACCCTGCAGCGTTACGCCCGGCCCGATTACGACTTTGAGTGGTTCTACAGCATGGCCAACATCGTCAACTGGTCTGAGGTCGTCAACGGCGAGCTGCCGCCGGAGGAACTGGGCGCCAAGGTGGTCGACGATTATACCTTTACCGTCACCACCGATCCGGCCACGCCTTACCTGATCAAGATCTTTGCCGATCTGTGGGTGGCGCCCAAGCACATCGTCAAGGATCGCCTCAACGACGGCTCGTGGGCCTTCCCCCAGGAGAACTGGGTCTCTGCCGGGCCCTACAAGATGGAGAGCTACACCAAAGGCAAAGAGCTCGTCTTTGTGGCCAACGACAAGTACACCGGCCCCTTCCCGCCCATGATAGACAAGATCCACGTCACCTTTATGGAGCCGGAGGTGCGCTGGAATGCCTACAAGAACGACGAGCTGGATGCCATCGGCGGCGGCTATCAGAACGACCTGCCGCCCTCGGCCATGGCCGAGATCATGACCAACCCCGAGCTGCAAAAACAGCTCATCACCTGGCCCAACTTTATCACCTACTATCTCTTCTTTGACACCTGGAACCCGCCCTTCGACAACCTCAAGGTGCGTCAGGCCTTCAGCCACGCCATCGACCGTGATATCATCGTCAACGGGCCGCTCCAGTACCAGGCCGTGGCCGCCTTCAGCATGAACCCGCCCGGCTTCCCCGGCGAGAACGTCGAGGAGCTCAAGAGCGTCCAGAACTATGATCCAGAAGTGGCCGCTCAGCTCATGGCCGAGGCCGGCTATCCCAACGGCGAGGGCTTTCCCAAACTGACCCTCTACACCCGCGAAGCCTTCCCGGCGCTGATCAGCGCCGCCGAGGCGATGGCTGCCATGCTCAAGGAACACCTGGGCGTCGAGGTCGAGATCCAGGACCTGGAGTACAGCATTTTCACCGAGGGCTACCGCAACCAAAAGAAAAACAAGAGCGGCGATTTCCTGTTCGCCCTGGTGCCCTACGAGTTCGACTTTGTGGACGGCAGCAACCTGCTCAGCGTGTGGGGCGGCTGTGAGGATGCCGGCGCCGATCTGTCCCAAATGCCCGGTCGCCACACCTGGTACAACCAGGAATACAACAACCTGCTGTGCGAGGCTGGCGCCATTCTGGGCGACGAGCCCAAACGCAACGAGCTCTACAAAAAAGCCGAGCGTATCCTCGTCGAAGATGTGGCCCTGGTGCCCATCTATCACGGCATCTTTGTGGCCATGGTCAAGCCCGATATCAAAGGCCCCATGCTGGAAGCGGGCGAGGATGGCGTCGTCACCTGGATGCGCCACCGCTTCTCCTCACGCGAGAGCCTGATCTATCGCGCCAAGTAGTGGGCGTCCTGCCCGCGAGTGCGGCACACAAACAGGGCAGCCACTTGGTCTGGCTGCCCTGTGCTTTGCCAATGGAGAATTTACCACCGGATACCTTCCACCACGAGGCAATCAGCGTCAACGGATTTCGCAGATGGAGCGGATATTGTCTGTTAAATCCGCTCCTCCGTTGACTCTTCTCGTGCGCAGGCATAAAGCTCGTGGCAAAATGATAAAATGTCTGGTAGCAAAATGGAGAAAAATCACCCCATGATTGAGCAACTTGATGCCAAGATCGACCCCGCTTTTACCCGCCGCCTGCTGGAAAACATGATCCGCATCAATTCCGTGGTCGGCGACGAGGCCGAACTGGCCCATTACCTGCGCGACGAATTGCAGGCCCTGGGGCTGGCGTGCGAGATGCAGCAGGTAGAGCCAGGCCGGTTCAACGTTTACGCCCGCTTGCAGGGCAACGGCCCCGGCCGACGATTGAACTTTAACGGTCACCTGGACACCGTGCCGGTGTGCCAGGGCTGGGACAGCGATCCCTTTGCCCCGCTGGAAAAAGACGGGCGGCTGTATGGCCTGGGCGCGTGCGACATGAAGGCCGGCATCGCCTGCATCCTGGGCATGCTCAAAGCATTCGTCGAATCCGACCCTCCCTTCCAGGGTGAGTTATCGTTCTCCGGCGTCGTCGACGAGGAGGCCTACAGCAAAGGGGCGCGGGCCATGCTGCAAACCGATCTCGCCGCCTGCGACGCCATCGTGCTGGCCGAGCCCTACTCTGGCGACGAGGGCAAACCGATCCCGCTGGGCATCACCGGCAAAGTGCTGTACGATCTCACCGTCAAGGGCCACGCCGCCCACGGCTTTAGCCCGCACCTGGGCATCAACGCCATCGAACAGGCGGCGCGCATCGTCGCCGCACTGGATCGGCTGCCCATGCGCGAACACCCCGATTTTGGCCGGGGCAACTATTGCACCCTCAAAATCGAGGGCGGCTATACCGTCTATTCCGTCGTCGTGCCGGATCGCTGCCGCGTCGAGATCAACCGGCTGCTGGTGCCGGGCGAGACGACGGCCACAGCCGTGGAGGACATGGAAGCGCTGGTGCAGTCGCTTAACCTGGAAGCGCAGGTGCAAGTAGCCACCAAGCCACCGCGCTACGAGCCATTCCTGATGAGCCGGGACGAGCCGATCGTCCGGGTTTTTCACGCGGTTTACCGGGAGATGATGGGCGTCGAGCCGGCCTACGTCTACAGCCCCGGCATCACCGACGCCAACGTCTTTGGCGAGCGCGGCATCCCCTGCCTGCACCTGGGACCGGCGCGGGGCAACGTCCACCAGCCCAACGAATACGTCCCTCTCGATTGGCTGGAAATCCTCCCCAAAATGTACGCCCGCATCGCCGCTCGTTTTCTCGGAGAAGCGCCGGCGTAGGAGAAAAAAGGGAGGCCAGGCCACAACATGGTTCGGGTCATCGGTGTAGGCGACAACACCGTCGACAAATACCAGGACCTTCGGATGATGTTTCCGGGGGGCAATACGGTGAACGTGGCCGTGCTGGCCCGCCGCTACGGCCACCCGGCCAGCTACATCGGCTGGCTGGGCGACGATGAACACGGCCGCCTGATCTTGAATGCCCTGCGGCAAGAGAGGGTGGACACATCGCACTGCCGGGTGGTGGACGGTCCCAATGCCTGCGGCGAGATTTTCCTGGTCGATGGTGATCGGGTCTTTGGTCAATCCGATGCCGGCGTCTCCGACCGGCTGGCTCTGACAGAGGCGGACCTGCACTTTGTCGGCCAGCACGACCTGGCGCACACCAGCATCTACAGCCACATCGAGCGCGATCTGCCAAAACTGAGCGGCGCGGCGCGGCATCTTTCGTTCGACTTTTCCGACGAATGGAAGCGCGACTATCTGGCCGATAGGCTGCCGTGGGTCGACACGGCCATCGTTTCGTACCCCCATCGCCCCGAAGCTGAAATAAAAGACCTGATGCGCTGGATGCAGGCCCAGGGACCGGCCTGTGTGCTCGTGACGCAGGGCAAGGCCGGCGCGGCGGCATACGACGGTGCGCGGTTCTATCGCCAGAGCATCGTAGAAACCGAGGTGCTCGATACGCTGGGCGCAGGAGATGCCTTTATCGCCCGCTTTTTGGTCGAGCGTTTGAGCGGCGCCGCCACAGAGGCCGCCCTGGCAGCGGCAGCGGCGTCGGCGGCCGAGACGTGCCGCTACTATGGCGCGTTCGGGCACGGCATCGCCTATTGATCGGGCAAACCCAAACAGAATGTGGAGGAGAGCAGCTTGATGACACAGATGACCGGATGGCAAATGGTGGTCGAGGTTCTCAAGGCCGAAGGGGTAAAATACCTCTTTGGCCTTCCGGGCAGCCCCACCTGTCTGTACGATGCGCTGTACGATGAACCGGCCATCAAACCGGTTCTGGTGCGGCACGAGGCGGCCGGTGGTTTCATGGCCCTGGCCTACGCCCTGCTGACCGGTGAGCCGACCGTGTGTTTCGCCAGTCCAGGCCCCGGCATCGCCAATCTCGTGCCGGCGATGTTGGAGGCGCTGGCAACCTGCGCGCCGGTGATCGCGCCCTGCACGGGCATCAGCGGCTACCACGACGGCAAGGGAGCCTTTCAAGAAACGGATCAGGTGGGAATCATGAAGCCCGTCACCAAGTGGGCCGTGCGTGTGCCTTATGCCGAAAAAATCCCCTGGGCCATGCGCCGCGCCTTTTCGCTGGCGACCAACGGCCAGCCGGGGCCGATCTTTGTCGAGATTCCCGTCGAGGTGGGTAAAGCCCAGGCCGACATGGCGCCCTATACGCCGGCCGAACGCTACATCCGCTCGGCCGGCGACCCGGCCCGCGTTCGACAGGTGGCCGAGCTGCTGCTAAAAGCCCAGAGGCCGCTCATCGTGGCCGGCGGCGGCGCGCTGCGCTCCGGCGCCCACGCCGAGCTCCGGGCGCTGGCCGAGCTGTTGGGCATGCCGCTGATGACCACGCCCTCGGGTCGGGGCATCATCCCGGAAGACCATCCTCTGAGCATCGGGCAGGTGGGGCTGTATCGCACCCGCCTGGGCATGCAGGCTTTTGAGCAGGCCGATCTACTCATCACCGTGGGTTCACGCAACGAAGAGTTCCAGACCGGCGCCTGGCGCATCTTTCCGCCGGCGGCCAGGTTCGTCCAGATCGACATCGCGCCCTTTGAGATCGGGCGAAACTGGCTGCCCAACGTGGCGGTGGTGGGCGACGCGAAACTGGTGCTGCGTGATCTGCTGGCCCTCCTCGAAGGACAGGCGCAGGCCGCGTGGAAAACACGCCGCGATCAACACGCCCAGGCCAAATACGCTTACGAGGCCGAGGTCGCCGCAGAGAGCCAGAGCCACGAGATACCGATCCAGACCAAACGTGTGCTTTACGAGATCAACCAGGTTTTTGGCAACAACACGGTTCTGGTTCACGAAAACGGCAGCCAGGATTTGTGGTCCTATTACAGCCCCTACTACAAAGTCCTGGATCTGAACTCGGTCGTTGCGCCCGGCGAGCAAACCTGCATGGGCATGGGCGTCGCCGGGGCGATCGGGGCCAAACTGGCCCGGCCGGACAAAAAAGTGGTGTGCATCACGGGCGATGGCGCCTTCCAGATGCATTACCAGGAGCTGCCCACGGCGGTGCAATACGGCGCGCCCGTCACCTGGGTGGTGCTGGACAACCGCAGCCTGGGATGGATCAAGTTCGGCCAGAAGCGGTTGGGTGAGCGTTACATCTCGGTGGATTACGAGACGCAGCCCGATTTTGTGCAACTGGCGCGGGCCTGTGACTGTTACGGTGAGAGGATCGAGACACCCCAGGAGATCAGGGCCGCTCTGGAGCGGGCCCTGCGAGCCAACCAGGCAGGCCAGCCGGCGGTGCTGGCCTTCACCGTCGACCCGTGGGATTTCTCAGAGGGTTTTCACGCCTATTACAACCTGTAGCAGCCCGTCGGCGCGAGATCGCCGTCGCCGACTTTTTGACGAATGATCGAAAAACAGACGCGAGGATGCCTATGAAAACCAAAGAACTTGGCCCAGACCTGATGCTGCTCGATGGCCAGATCTATACCATGGACGCGCGCAGCCGCGTCGCCCAGGCAGTGGCCGTCAAGGACGGGCGATTCGTCGCCGTGGGAGCCACCGCCCAGATCGAGCCGCTCGCCGGGCCGCATACCCGTCGCATCGACCTGGCCGGCCGCGCCGTCATCCCTGGCATTTTTGACAGCCACAACCACCTGCTGGAGGTGGGCATCAAGCTCTCTCAGGTCAGGCTCGACGAGTGCCGCTCGCCACAAGAGATGATGGAGTTGGTGCGCCAGCGCGCCCAGGACACACCGCCGGGCGAGTGGATCGTGGGCCAGGGTTGGAACGAGGGTAATTTCGCCGCTGGCCGCCTGCCCACGCGGCACGATATCGACCCGGCCACAGCGGAGCACCCGGTACTGCTGATGCGCTTCTTTAACACCGACCTGGCCAACAGCGTCGCTTTGCAGCAGGCGGGCATCACCGCCGCCACGCCCGCTCCTCCGGGTGGCCGCATCGAGCGCAACGCCGATGGCCAGCCCAACGGCCTGCTGCGCGCCAGCGCCAAAACCCTGGTTCGACGTCTCATCCCCCGGCCCACCCAGGAACAGATGAAAGCCGCCCTGCGGCTGGCCTGCGCCGAGATGCACGGCTATGGCATCAGCAGCGTCATCGAGCCTGGGCTTTACCCGGACGAGATACGCGCCTTCCAGTCGTTCTACCGGGACGGTGAACTATCGGTGCGGGTGAACCTCATGCCCAACTGGCACGGCTTTCGCGACGACGAGACGGAAGCTCAACTCGACAGCCGCGCCCGCGAACTGGGCCTCGGCAGCGGCCTGGGCGACGAATGGCTGCGCCTGGGCGCGCTCAAAATGGCCATCGACGGCGGCACCAGCCCTCACACGGCCTTCATGTACCAGCCCTACGAAGGTGAAACCGAGATCACGGCTTTCAATCGGCTGCCGTTGGAGGCGCTCCACCGTTACCTCGTCACGGCCCAGGAGTTGGGCTGGGACGTGGCCATCCACTGTTGCGGCGATGCCGCCCAGGACATGGCCGTGGACACCCTGAGCCAGGTTGCCCGGAACATCCCCCGCCCCGACGCCCGTCACAGCATCATCCACGCCTACTTTCCCACGCCCCGCGCGCTGGCGCAGATGGCCGAACAAAACATCGCCGCCGTGCTGCAACCCACCTTTATCTACTGGGAGGGCGACCTGATCTTTCGCGACGTGGGCCACCAGCGAGCGCAAAACTACAAGCCGGCCCGCAAATACCTGGACGGCGGGGTGCATGTCACCGCCAGCTCCGATGTGCCCAGCACTGTGTCGGCCAACCCGTTCGTGGCGTTGTACGCGCTGGTGACACGGCGCAACAACCTGAACCATCCCATCGCACCCCACGAGGCCATCAGTCGCCAGGAGGCTCTGCGGGCCTACACCATCAGCGGCGCCTGGCTCACGCGCGAGGAAAGCCTCAAGGGCAGCATCGAGGTGGGCAAAGCAGCCGACCTGGCCGTGCTGGACCGCGACTATTTCACCGTGCCAGACGAGGCCATCAAAGACATCCAGGTGCAAATGACACTCGTTGGTGGTCGGGTGGTGATGCAAAAAGTGACGGGCATGCAGGGCACGCCCGTCACCTGATGCACCCGCGAAACCCGGCTTTTACCGCAGGCTCTCGCCGCCGTGGACAAACTGGCCGTCGAACATCGTTGCCACCACCTCGGTGTGCAGGATATCCATCGGATCGACGGCCAAGATATCCTGCGAAAGCACAGCCAGATCGGCCAGTTTGCCCGGCGAAAGGCTGCCCTTGATGGCCTCCTCGCCGCTGGCGTAGGCGGCCCCGGCGGTGTAAGCGTAAACCGCCTCGGCCACGCTGAGCCGCTGCTCCGGATACCAACCGTCGGGGCCGGGAGAGCCATCGGCGCGGCGGCGGGTGACGGCGGCGTGGATACCTTTCATCACGTTCAGGTCTTCCACCGGTGAATCGGAGCCAAAAGCCAGAGCCGTTCCGGCCTGTAGCAGACTACGAAAGGCATAAGCTCCGGCGCTGCGCGCCCCCCAGAGCGCATCGGCCACCCGCATGTCTTGCGTGGCGTGGATGGGCTGCATCGAGGCGATGACGCCCAGCTCTGCCAGTCGCGGCATGTCTGCCGGATGGAGCACCTGGACGTGCTCGATGCGGTGGCGCAGATGAAGCCCCTCCCCCGCCCGGCGACTGGACTGGATCGCGTCCAGCACCATGCGGTTGGCCCGGTCGCCGATGGCGTGGACAAAGGCCGCGATCCCGGCCCGCGCCGCCTTGCCGATAACCTGCTCATAGTGCGCCGGCGGGTTGATGGGGATGCCGAAATTGTCCGGCTGATCGGCATACGGCTCCAGCATATAGGCGGTGTGCGCGCCCAGCGAACCATCGGAGAACAGCTTGACCCCACCGATGCGCAGCCGCTCGTCGCCAAAGCCACTCTTGAGGCCAAGCTGGATGGCTGCGTCCAGATTTTCTTCCGGGATCTGCATCAGCACCCGCAGATCGAGCTCACCCTCTGCACGCAATTTTTGAAAGGCGCGGAAGGCCAAAACACCTTCCATGGTATGCACCCCCACCAGCCCCAGTTTGTGAGCGTTGGTAATGCCCACCCGGACGGCCTCGACCGCTTCATCCACGGAGGGAGTCGCCAGCAACTCGGCCAGCAGGTCCATGGCCGTCTCTTTGAGGATGCCGGTAGGCTCGCCCGTGATCGGGTCGCGGTCGATGGCCCCACCGGGCGGGTCAGGTGTCTGAGCAGTGATGCCAGCCAGCTCCAGGGCGCGGCTATTGGCCCAACCGGCGTGGCCGCACTTGCGCCGCAGCCAGACAGGGTGCTCCGGCGCGACCCGGTCCAGATGGTGACGGCTGGGAAAGGCGCCCCCGGCCCACAAGGAATGATCCCAACCTCGCCCGGTGAGCCACGCGCCGGCAGGGGTAACCCTGGCGCGGGCGACCACGCGGGCCAGCGCTTCTTCCAGCGCAGGCACCTCGGCCAGGTCGATCTCTTGCAGGCTGAGGCCATAGGACAAAAAGTGCAGGTGACTATCGGTAAAGCCCGGCACCACCGTACGCCCCCGCACATCCACCGCCTGGCCGCCGGCGGCCAGTAGAGCGCGCATCTCGGCGTTGCCGCCCAGGGCCAGCACACGATTTCCGGCGATGGCCATGGCCTGCGCTCGCGGCAGCGCGGCATTCATGGTGTGAATGTTGGCGTTCAAGAGCACCTTGTCCGCTTGCATGTTTGCCTCCTGTACAAAAAGTATTTTATCGGCTTCCATCGATGGCAGCATTATAACACACTTTTAGCAAAGCGTGAATCCAGAAACGGAGAGGCAGGCAGGGTTGCGGCCAGCGCGGCGCTATGGTATAATTCCGCCCGATAGAGATCAAAACCGTATGGGAGGGAACAATCCGATGCCGATCTATGAATACGTTTGCCAGCAGTGCGGCAGCCACTTTGAAAAATTCGTGCGGGGCATGTCGTCTGCGGCGTCGGTCGAGTGCCCTGAATGTCACAGTCAGGACGTGCAAAAGGCTTTCTCTGTCTTTGGAGTGGGTCGAACCGGCAGCGCCAGTAGTCTGGGCAGCTCTTCGTCGGCGGCAGCCTGCACGACCGGCGGCACCTGAGGCATTGCTCACTAGGCCGGCGGCCTGGAAAAATGGTACGAGCCCGCAGAAAGTTTCTGCGGGCTCGTACTTTTCAAACCCTGACAGGGGTCAATCTGCCTGGGGCAATTGGCTCTTGTGTCTGTCCCACGAATCGAGCACGTGTTGCAACGTCGCGCCATCCAGAACTTGCAGCAATCGGCCCTGAGCCTCGGCCATGACCAGGTGAACTTCGCAAACCTCAGACAACTCGCAGCCCACTCGTTCATCCATGCACGGACTCAACGCCAGCGGGCCTTCGATGGCCTCGATCACCTGCCGCAGTGTGATGTGCGCCGGATCGCGCGCCAGGGCAAAGCCCCCCTTGGCGCCGCGGTAAGAGATGACCAAACCGCTGTGCGACAAATCCTGAAAAATCTTGGCCAGATAACTCTCCGGGATGCCCTGAGCCTCGGCCACCTCGCCGACCAGACAGACGGTTTCTGATGGCTGCCTGGCCAGATATATCATTCCTCGCATGGCATAATCGCTGCCGCGGGTCAGTCGCATGTGGTGTGCTCCTCTGATAGCTTCGTTGCCGGTTCCACGCCGATGGTGTTGGGTGCGCCCAAAAACAGACAGGCGCGGAGTGCATTATAACACAAACCGCCGGAAAATTCAAGGCAAAACGTATCCTGTTTCTCATCAAAGACTGGGGGAAATCAGTCGCCGGAAAGCACCAGGCGCTCAATGGCCCAGGCCACTGCGGCCTGATCGCAAGAGGGAGCAACATGCGTGGCCTGGGCTTTGACGGCGTCGGGGGCGTTCTCTGGAGCGACACTCAGCCGGGCATGGGGGAACATCTCGGCGTCGACGGGGTTATCACCCATGGCCAGCACTTCGCTGTCCGACACGTTCAGCAGGCGCTTGATAAACTCCAATGCCTGCCCTTTGGACGCCTGCCTGTTAAAAACGCCCAGGCCCCACGGTTCCACGTGACGAAAGTAAATGTCCATACGCGTCTTGTCGGCCAGTTGACGGGCAAAACGGCGGTGGATATCGATGGCCGCGCCTGGATCACGCACGGCGATCCGGGTGGGAGGCCGGGTCATCGCCTCCAGGTTGGTGGGCAAGGCATAGAGTCCCTCGCGAATATAGCCACACGCTCTACCCGGACGGCAACGGAGGTAGGTACTCTCGTCGATGGTGGTGACCAGCTCGTACGCCCGCTCGTCGGCGTAGGCGGCGATAGCCTGGGCGTGTGCCAGGTCGATCGTCAGGCACATCAAGCGGCGATCTGTGGCAGGCAGCCAGACCACGGCGCCGTTGTGCAGGATGAGCGGCGCGTTCAGGTCGAGCGCCTCGACCAGCGGCGCCGCCATGTGCTGCTGGCGGGCCGTGGCCAGGGTGATCGTCACACCCTGCGACCGGGCAGCGGCGATGGCCGCTGCATTGGCCGGCGGCAGGCTGCCGGCGCTATCCAGCAGCGTGCCGTCAATATCCAGAACGACCAGTCTGATGCCCATCCACTCTGCTCACCAAACAACCACCCCGTCACCGATCTGCCCCGCCCGTCTTTGAAGCAAAACTCATTGTACACTGGCGAGCCAAATCGGTCAAATTGCAGAGTCGCACCGGCACATGGGACTCAAAAAGAACGCGCCTTGCCCCTTTCATCGATTCGTAGTAAAATGAACCGTGGGGGATAGTGGTTTCGATCTCTCACCACGCACTGCTGATCTGCTTCGATCCACCGGAGGAGGCGCCCTATGAACGATCTCACCGGTCAGACCCTGGGGCAGTACCGCATCGTCGAGCCAATTGGGCGCGGCGGAATGGCCAGCGTCTACAAGGCCTACCAACCCTCACTGGATCGTTATGTGGCCATCAAGGTGCTCCCTCCCTACTATGCCCACGAGCCCGGCTTTGCCATGCGTTTCACCCGCGAGGCCAAAGCCGTGGCCGGGCTGGCCCGCGCCGATGGCTCTGGCCAGCCGATCCCACTCACCGATTTTCCCTACGGGTGGACGGCGATGGCCCATCCACAGTGGGGCAGATAGCCATTCCCTTGACACTCTCTGGCGTTCCGTGTACAATACCTGCCAGTTTCAGTAGATCCAATGTTTAGACCTGACAGGTTTTTCCTAGTGGCATAACCAGCAAAATCACCTCGATTATCGACTGCATTGGCTCCAAAAAGTGTCTCTAAAAACCTGTCAGGTCTTGTAGCCCTCAAGAATTTGGGTCTACCGAGTTTACAGACCCGCTCGCTGGCAAAGGAGAATCCA
Source organism: Chloroflexota bacterium (assembly GCA_049324835.1). Classification (GTDB taxonomy): domain Bacteria; phylum Chloroflexota; class Anaerolineae; order CAYNKW01; family CAYNKW01; genus JBMOMT01. The sequence goes on from JBMOMT010000034.1 coordinate 74,974, forward strand.
TGGCCGCTGATTTTCGCATCGAAAACATAACCGCCCACGAGGGCCAAACGGTCACCGTCAAGGGTTGGCTCCAGGCGCGCACCGACAAAGGTCGGCTGCAATTTCTCCAGGTGCGTGATGGCAGCGGCATCGTCCAATGTGTGGTGTTCAAAAAAGAGGTCGATCCCCAGACCTTTGAGGCCGCCAGCACCCTCACCCAAGAATCATCGATCATTCTCACCGGCACGGTGCGCGCCGACGAGCGCGCCCCCGGCGTTCCCGGCGGCTTTGAGATCGGCGTCACCGACCTGCAAGTGGTGCAACTGGTCGGCCAAGAATTCCCCATCCAGCCCAAAGAGCACGGCGTTGATTTTTTGATGGAGCACCGCCATCTGTGGATCCGCTCCAGCCATCAATGGGCGGTGTTGCGCGTGCGGGCCACGGTCATCAAAGCCATCCGCAACTGGCTCGACGGCAATGGTTTTATTCTGATGGACACGCCCATCCTCACACCGGCCGCCTGCGAGGGCACCACCACTCTGTTCGAAACCGACTATTTCGGCACGCCGGCCTTCCTCAGCCAGAGCGGCCAGCTTTACAACGAGGCCACCATCGGCGCCTTTGGCAAAGTTTATTGTTTTGGGCCCACTTTTCGCGCCGAGAAATCCAAGACCCGCCGCCACATCATGGAATTCTGGATGGTCGAACCGGAAATGGCCTTTGTCGATCTCGATGGCTGCATGGAGGTCGAAGAGCAGTTTGTCAGCTATATCGTGCAGACGGTGCTCCAAGAGCGGGCCGCCGAGCTGGCCCTGCTGGAACGGGATACCACCAGGCTGGAAAAGGTCGCGCCGCCGTTTCCACGCATCCATTACGATGAGGCCGTCGAACGCATCCGCAGCGCCGGGATCGAGTTCCAATGGGGCGAAGATTTCGGCGCGCCCCACGAAACGGCCCTGGCCGAACAGTTCGACAAGCCCGTGTTGGTGCATCATTACCCCACCCAGATCAAGGCTTTTTACATGGCTCAGGAAGCCGAGCGCCCGGAAACCTGCCGCTCGGTGGACCTGCTGGCCCCAGAAGGGTATGGTGAGATCATCGGCGGCGGCGAGCGCTCGGCGGATATCAGCTTTTTGGAAAAGCAGATTCAAGAGCACCATCTGCCCCGCGAGGCTTACGAGTGGTATCTGGATTTACGGCGCTACGGCAGCACGCCCCACTCTGGTTTTGGCTTGGGCATCGAGCGCACTGTGGCCTGGATCTGCGGCCTGCACCACATTCGAGAGACCATTCCTTTCCCACGGCTGTTGGGCCGCATTTACCCCTAATCAAACGAGTGTCACTCGCGCCCCCGCCACCAGGCTCTGTTCGGCGCTCATGGTATTGCCTCACAACGTTGGCGTTTTCGGCGTCAGTCACTGAACCGCCGGCTACGCCACAGATCGACCTTGCACACAAGGGCACAGTTATGTTATAATGACGGCATATTCATCACCCGTCCACGCTCTCTCGTGCGATCATCACACACTGCTCGTCCCACGCCGATCATCAGAAAAAATCTGACCCAGCCAGAGTTTGGATTTTTACCATCAACCCCGACAGCACACCAGGCAAAACAAGAAAGGAGGTGACAAGAGCGAAACGACCCCGATCGCGCTCCAAAGCCGTTTTCCACACTCTCGGGTTGATCCGTTGTTGCGAGTCTCGATCTTTTAAGGAGGAAAAAATGAAACATTGGAAAATCGCACTGACTCTGCTGGTTCTGGCAGCGTTGACCGTCGTCGGCTGCGCCACCCAAACGGAAGAGCCAACCCCGGTCGCCAAGGCCGAAACCAAAACCATGGTCATCGGTTATACCACCTCTCAGACCGGCAGTTACAACGTCTCCTCCCTGCGTCAGGTCAACGGCCTGATGCTGTGGATGAACCAGGTCAACGACGCCGGCGGCATCAAGCTGAGCGACGGCACCATCGTCAAGTTCGAGTCCAAGACCTACGACGATGAAAGCACCACCGAGCGCGTGCAAGAGCTCTACACCCGGCTATCTACCGAGGACAATGCCGATTTTTTGATCAGCCCCTACTCCAGCGGCCTGACCGCCGCGGCGGCCCTCATTGCCGAGCAGTATAGCAAGATCATGATCACCACCGGCGCCGCCTCCGACTCGACCTACAAAGAGGGCTACACCCGGGTCTTTCAGGCCTACACCCCCGCCAGCCGCTACCTGACCGGCGCGGTGGACCTGCTGGCCCACGTGGACGCCAACGTCAAAAAGCTGGCCTTTGTCTACGAAAACGACAAGTTTTCCACCGACGTGGTCAATGCGGCCAAAGTGTATGCCGAGGGACTGGGCTACGAGATCGTGCTTTTTGAAGGCTACGACTCGGACACCAAGGACTTTGGCCCATTCATCAACAAGATTCTAGAGTCAGGCGCCGAGGCCATCCTGGGCGGCGGTCACTTTCAGGACGGCAGCACCTTTGCCCGCCAGATCCACGAAAAAGAGGTGGACGTCAAGTTCTTTGCCCTGCTGGTCGCCCCGCCGGAGCCCGACTTTGCCGACCTGGGCGACGCGGCGATGGGCGTCATCGGCCCCAGCCAGTGGGAGCCACAGGCCGAATTCACACCCGATTCGGCCAAAGAGGCCGGGTTGGAGTGGTTTGGCGCACTGGGGGCAGAGTTTGACGCTGCCTATCAGGCCGCCTATAACGAGGAGCCATCTTACCACTCGATGGGCGGCTATGTCGCCGGCCAGATCCTGCAAAAGGCCATCATAGACGCCGATTCGACCGATCCCGACGCCGTCAAGGCTGCCATGGACAAAATGAACATCCTGACCGCCTACGGCCACATCAAATTCGACACCAGCGCCGAGGCTCACGGCCTGCAGATCGGCCACGACATGGTCTACATTCAGTGGCAAAAGGACGCCGGCGGCAACCTGGTGAAGCAAGTGGTCTGGCCGTTGGAGGGCAAGACCGCCGATCCACTCTACCCCAAGCCCTAACTGACGACAGAGATAGAGATAGAGTCCATGATTTCTCTATCTCTATCTCCTTTCTCTATCTGACAAGGAGAGGTCTATGCTGATTCCCTCTTTGATGGACGGGCTGCTGCTGGGCTTTGTCTACGGCATCGCAGCCATGGGGCTTTCTCTCATCTGGGGTGTGATGAACGTCATCAACCTGGCCCACGGGCCGGTCATTGCTCTGGGCATGTTCGGCGTCTACCTGGCTTTCACCGGCCTGGGCATGAACCCCTACCTGACCCTGCTGCTGGTGACCGTAGCCGGGCTGCTGCTGGGCGGGCTGATCTATTGGGTGGCCGTCCATCGGGTGATCGACGCGCCACACCTATCCACCTTGCTGGCCACCTTTGCGGTGAACATGATCCTCATCGGCATCGGCACGGCCGCCTTTACCACCTCGCCGCGTAACGTAGACTTTAACCTGGGCAGCATCACCCTGGGGCCGATGACGCTGCCCTGGACGCGCATCCTGGCCGCCCTGGCCGCCGGGCTGGTCACAGCGCTGCTCTACCTCTTTCTCTACCGCACCCCACCCGGCAAGGCCATCCGCGCCGTGACCGACAACCGCGCCGCCGCCGAGCTGATGGGCATTCCCACCAATTGGGTGCTGGCCCTCAGCTTTGGCCTGGGCACGATGCTGGCCGCCATCTCTGGTGGACTGATCGCCACCTTTTTTCCCTTCACCATCCTGGCCGGCGGTTCCTACGAATTAAAGAGTTTCGTCATCTGTGTGCTGGGCGGCCTGGGCAACCCGCTGGGCGCGCTCATCGGCGGGCTGCTGCTGGGCGCGCTGGAGGGCATCATCCCCGCCTTCATGGAGACCTCCTGGGTGCCGGTCTTGGAATTCGTCCTGTTTGTCCTGATCCTGCTGGTGCGGCCTCAGGGCCTGCTGGGGAGCAAGACATGAAAAGACAATTGCGAAATCCCGGACTGTGGCTCTCGCTGGCGATCACCGCTGCCTTTGCCCTGTGGCCGGCCCTGGCCGGCAACCAGGCCTACGCCCGCGAGACGGCCTTTACCATCCTTAAAGCGGTGACTTTTGCCTCCAGCCTGAACATCCTGTTGGGCTACACCGGCTATGTCAGTTTTGGCCACATCGTCTTTTTCGGCCTGGGCGGCTATGTCGGCTTTTACCTGATGGATGAACACAACGCGCACCTGGCCCTCGCCGTGCTGGCCGGCGGCTTGAGCGCTGCCCTGCTGGCCTTCCTGCTGGGCAAGGCGATCCTCCGCCTGCGCGGCGCCTACTTTGCCCTGGCGACCATCGGCGTCAACGAGGCGATGCGAGCTTTTGTCAAGAACTTTGAGCCTTTTGGCGGCTCTACCGGCATGACGCTCAACTTCAAGGTCTACCAGTCCTTCGGCGGCCCCGATCAGGCGCTGTGGATCGCCTACGTGACGGTCGCCGCGCTGAGCCTGATCGTCGTCCTGGTCAGTTTTTTGGTCAAAACCTCGCGCTTTGGCCTGGGACTCCAGGCCATCCGCGAAAATGAAGACGCTGCCGAGGTCATGGGCGTGGTGGCGCCCAATGCCAAGACGTGGGCCTACGTTCTCTCTGCGCTCTTTCCCGGCATGTTGGGCGTGCTCTTTTTCTTCAAGAACGGCAATGTCGAGCCGCGCGATGCCTTTGTGCTCCACCAGTCGATCGAAGCCATCGTCATGGTTATGCTCGGCGGCCAGGGAACGGTGCTGGGACCGATCCTGGGCGGGGCGGTCTATCAGCGCCTGCGCGGCCTGTTGCTGGTCAGCCCGCTGTTCAAAAACATCCAACTGGCTGTGGCTGGCGTGTTGCTGCTGGTCATCGTCCTCTTTGTGCCGGCGGGTGTAGTCGGCTGGCTGCGGGGACGCTTTTCCCGCCTGCGGAGGGTGCTGGAATGAGCGCGCAACCGATTCTACAAATCCAGGATGTCTCCAAACGTTTCGGCGGCTTGCAAGCCCTGGCCCACGTCACCTTTGACCTGCCGCAGGGCCAGATTCTGGGCCTGATCGGCCCCAACGGCGCGGGCAAAACGACGCTGTTCAACTGCATCAACGGCATCTACCCTCCGGATGAGGGCCTGGTGCTCTTTAAAAGCCAGAACATCACCGGCTGGAAGCCCTATCACGTCGCCCGACTGGGGCTGGCCCGCACCCACCAGATCGTCAAACCGCTCAACGAGCTGACCGTGCTGGAAAACGTGATGGCCGGCGCCTGTTTTGGTCACGAGCAGCGATCTCGGGGCGAAGCGGAAGGCATCGCCGATGAGGTGCTGAGGTTCGTCGGCCTGGCCGAGCGGCGCGATCAGCTCGCTGCCAGCCTCAACGTGGCCCAGAAGAAACGCCTGGAGCTGGCCCGTGCTCTGGCCGCCCGCCCCTTCCTGCTGCTGCTGGACGAGGTGCTGGCCGGCCTCAACCCCACCGAGATCGCCGAAATGGTCGAGGTGGTGCGCCACATCCGCGACCAGGGGGTGACGATTCTGATCATCGAGCACGTGATGCACGCCCTGATGAACGTCTCGGACCGGGTTATCGTCCTCGACTATGGTCAGCAGATTGCCGAGGGCACGCCCGACGAGGTGGCCAACGATCCCAAGGTGATCGAAGCCTACCTGGGCGATCCTAAACTGGCCGGGCGGCTGTTGGGGGAGGAGTGACCATGGCCTTGTTAGAGATTCAGAACGTTTCTTCCGGCTACGGCGAGGTGCAGATTCTGTGGAACGTGTCGCTCACGCTGGAGCGCGGCAAACTCACGGCGCTGGTCGGTTCCAACGGCGTGGGCAAAACGACGCTGCTGCGCACTGTCTCTGGGCTGATCCGGCCCTGGCAGGGCAACGTCCTATTCGACGAGCGCAACATAACCCGGGTCTCGGCCCATAACAAAGCAGCCCAGGGCATCGTCATGGTTCCGGAGGGCCGCCAGCTCTTCCCGCGTATGAGCGTCCACGAAAACCTGGAAATGGGCGCCTTTACCAAACGGGCCAAAGCGCACTTTCGAGAGAACCTGGAAAAAGTGTACGACATGCTGCCGCGCCTCAAGGAGCGCGCCAGCCAGAAAGCCGGCACGCTCTCTGGCGGCGAGCAGCAAATGCTGGCCGTGGGCCGGGGGTTGATGGCCCAGCCGGAAGTGCTGATGTTCGACGAACTGTCGTTGGGACTGGCGCCCTTTCTGGTGTTGAACCTGTTCGAGGTGCTGCAACGGCTGAAAGCCTCAGGGTTGACCATGCTGCTGGTGGAGCAAAACGTGCAGATGGCCCTGGCCGTGAGTGATTATGCCTACGTGCTGGCCGACGGCCGGATGGAGCTGGAAGGCCCTTCCCGTGAACTCGCTCGAAACGAGCACGTACGCCGCGCTTACCTGGGCATCTAAAGTCAAACCTCAATCTTGGCTGTGAAGGAGGGAAAAATGCTCGTCGGTGAAAGAATGACCCACAACCCATTGACCACCACACCCGATACGCCCGTGACAGAAGCGCTGGATTTTATGCGCCGCGAAAAGGTGCGTCGGCTGCCGGTGGTGGACAAAAAAGGTAAACTGGTCGGCATCGTGTCCGACAAAGACCTGCTCTACGCTTCACCTTCGCCGGTCACCTCGCTGAGCGTGTGGGAGGTGCACTATTTGCTCTCCAAACTCCAAGTAGACGACGTGATGACCCGCGACGTCATCACCGTCACCGAAGATGTGCCGCTGGAAGACGCCGCCCGCATCATGGTCGATAAAAAAATCGGCGGGCTGCCGGTGGTGCGCGACGCCACGGTGGTGGGCATCATCACCGAAACCGATCTGTTTAAACTCTTTATCGAGCTATTCGGCGCCCGGCAAAAAGGCGTGCGGCTGACCGTGCTGGTGCCGGCGGTGAAAGGCGAGCTGGCCAAAATCACCTCCGAAATAGCCAGCCGAGACGGCAACATCATCGCGCTGGGCACCTTTCTGGGCGAAGACCCCACCAACGCCCTCGTGACCATCAAGGTCGAAGACGTGCCCAAAGATACCCTGATCGCGGCGCTCAAACCCCTGGTGTTGGAGATCACCGACGCCCGCGAGAGTTGAGATCGACCGCCCTGCACACCTGTCGACGCGGGCCGGGTGTGTGACGATGCAAGGCGTGCCGCATCTTGGGCGCGCCTTTGTGTTTCAGACTACGAACCGTCAGGAGAGAATAGTGCACAATCGCCGCACCCTGGAAGCCCTGGCTGTGCTGGGTGTGTTGGCCCTGGCCGGCTGGCTGCGGTTGAGCTGGCCGGGCGTCAACTCGTTCAGCTTCGACGAGGCGCGCGTCAGCCTGATGGCCCTCAAAATGGCCCGACAGGCTGAATTTGCCCTGCTGGGCATGCAATCGTCCACCGGTGTGCCCAACTTTCCGGCCGCCGTCTGGGTCTTGACCCTACCTTACCTCCTCTCCACCGATCCACTCATCGCCACGCTGTTCGTGGGCCTGTTGGGCGCGCTGGCCGTGGCCGGGGTGTGGTGGCTGGCCCGATGCGCCTGGGGTCCGTGGGCCGGGCTGAGCGCAGCGCTGCTGTTTGCGGCATCACCCTTTGCCGTCCTTTACGCCCGCGGCATCTGGAGCCAGGACCTGCTGCCACCGCTGGCCGTTTCATGGGCATTGGCCGGGACGATAGGGGCGAGCGAGCGAAAACCGTGGGCCGTGGCAACGCACGTTTTCCTGGCGGGGTTCACCTTTCAGGTGCATTATGCCGGCCTGGCATTGCTGCCGCTCACCGTCTGGCTGTTTTTGCGACATCGGCTTTGGAAGCAGTGGCCTGCCGCCCTGTTGGGCGGCGGGCTGGCCGCCCTGGCCGCCTGGCCGTTCGTGCGCACCATTTGGTGTTGTGCGCCGGGGGTACAGGCCGATCTCGAACGGCTGTGGCAGCAGCCATCACTCACCAGCCTGGCCGGCTTTGGCCAGCTGGCCGAAATGGGCGCCGGCACGAACTGGGAATGGCTGCTGCTGGGCGAGAGTTGGTCGTGGGGGCCGCCTCTTGCCGCCCTCACCACCGCGGCGAGCCTGACGGCGGCGATCCTCATCGGGTTGGGTCTGATAACCCTGGCGCGACAGGCCTGGTCCGACATGCACGCTGGACGATGCGGCTGGCGCGCCTCACTGACGGCGCTGCTGCCGCTGTGGGCTATCGCGGCCCCGCTGGTTTTTCTGCGCTCCAAAACGCCGGTTTTTCACCAATACCACCTGGCAGCTCTGCCCGCGCTCTTTATAGCAGCGGGCGCAGTGGCCGGGCTGAAACGGCCAGGACGATGGTGGGGAATGACAGTCACGATAATCTGCCTGATGGCCGCCGCGATCCAGGCAGCGGCGGTGGCGCAAGGGTTAAACCAGGTGGCGGTGCGACTGACTCCCGGCGGCATCGGCACGCCGCTGGCCCAACCTCGCGCGGCAGTGCAGGCGCTGAGAGATGGCCACGAAATCGTGGTGCTTGCCCACGGCGACGTACCTGAATTCTACGGCGACGCCGCCGGTTTCAGTGTGCTGCTGTGGGACACTCGGCACCGCATCGTCGATGGGCAATCGGTGCTGCTGCTGCCGGAAGGGCCCGCGCACCTGCTGGCTACGTTCGAGAGCCTGCCGGCCTGGGCAGAAGCGCAGGCCGCCGGGCTGGACGGCGAAACACAGCTGCTGCCCCGGCGGCAGGGTGAACCGCCCTACGCCGCCCTCACCCTCGAAGGCGCAGCGCCCGCCGGCTTTCAGCCCATCGAGCTGCCGCTGAGGCTGGCCAACGGCGCGCAGTTGCAGGGCTGGCGGGTGCGGGTGGTGGATGGACGGCTGCGCGTGTCCACCTGGTGGAAGCTGGTCGGGCCGTTGGCGACGGATCGTTATCATCAATTCAACCATCTGCACACCGCTGCGACGCTGGCCGCCGGCGCAGAGCCGCTGGCCGGACACGATGTGCCCCTCTCTTCTCAGGCCTGGCAGCAGGGCGACACCCTCATCACCTGGGCCGATTTCGACGTCCCGGCGGAAGCGGGGCCCTTTTGGATCGACGTGGGCATGTACACCTGGCCGGAAATCGCCCGCAGCCCGGTGCTGAATCGAGCCGGCGATCCACTGGCGCCGATACGGTTGGGCCCCTTTGACCGGCCGGAGGGCTGAAAAAACCAAAAAGGGTTGGACAAATTCCACAGGTTGGTGTATAATCTGCAGCAGTTGTAAAATGGAGCAGTCAACCAGCCTGAAAGGAGAAAAGCGGGCCAGAATTCGAACGCGGTCAACCAATCAAAAACCGATGTACCTCAGCCGTCATTCAAATCAAACTCAAAAAGGAGAACAACGAGATGGACGTGGACATCAATGCTATCATCAGTCGTGTCAAGCGAATCTTTACCTTTGATTTGACCGTTTTCCAAGAAGTCGAAGCCGACCAGACGGCCACCCGGCAGGCGTGGGTAGTGGTGGCCGTTGCAGCCGTGGCCTCGGCCATCGGCTCGGCCATCGGCAGCCTGATCAGCGGCGGCGGTTTCGTCGGCCTTCTCATCGCCCTCATTCTGACGCCCATCTTTGCCATCGCCGGTTATTTCGTCTGGGCTTTCGTGACCTCGTGGGTGGGCGTCAATATGTTCCAGGGTCAGACCGACTTTGAGGAGATGCAGCGCGTCATCGGCTTTGCCTATGCGCCCAATGCCCTGGGCTTTTTCTCTTTCATCCCCTGCGTCGGCTGGCTGGCTTCGCTCGCCGGCGGCCTCTATGCACTGGCGCTGAGCGTTTTGGCCGTGAAAGAAGGCCTGGACGTGGACTGGGTACCGGCCATCATCACCTGCGTCATTGGCTGGATCGCCAACTTTGTCCTTTTGTTCATCCCGAGCCTCATCGTGGGTCTGGTCATCGGTGGAGCAACGGCTGCCCTTTCTTGAGCCTGCTGCCATTCAGCCAACGCTTCCAGGATAGTGACCAAAAATGGTTGTGAGGTGATTTGACGGTCGAAGCAGCAGCGATTATAATGACCACACCCAGAAATAAATCGTTCAGATAACAAACAAGACCGATCAATGGCTGATTGGATAATTTTATCTTGGCAGGTTCAACAGAGACATCTGAAGGGACAATGAGCACGCTCCGGCATCCAGTGAGCCGGTCGTGGATTGTCCCTTTCTGTTTTGCAGGCCGTGGAGGCGGAGATGCGTGTCCGGTTATCAAAAGCATCCATCAAGAACGATCTGGTGAAAAAGATCAAAGAGATCAGCGGCCAGGACCTGCTGGCCTGCTACCAGTGCGGCAAGTGCTCGGCCGGCTGCCCGGCGGCGTTCGCCATGGACATGCTGCCCAGCCAGGTGATCCGCTATGCCCAGTTGGGCCTGGTGGAAAAGGTGCTGGCATCACAGACGCCCTGGTTCTGCGCGGCCTGCCAGACCTGCTACGCCCGCTGCCCCAAGGGCATCGACCTGGCGCGCATCATGGAAGCGGTGCGTGAGATCATTTTGCAGGAAAAGGGCGATCACATCACCATCAACGACATTTCACCGCTAGAACTGGCCGAATACCCGCAGCAGTTGTTCATCGGCGGGTTCCGCAAGTACACGTCCTGACGGAGAGACGGCATGAAGGTTCCTTATTTTCCCGGATGCACGCTGAACACCACCGCCAAAGGCTTCGATAACGCCGTGCGGGCCTCGGCGGCGGCGCTGGGCGTGGAACTGATCGAACTGCTAGAATGGAACTGCTGTGGCGCAACCTTCCCCTTGCTGGTGGACAATGCCATGGACCTGCTCGCCCCGACGGACATCCTCTACAAGGCCAGCCTGCAAGGCAACCGGCTGGCGATTGCCTGCACTACCTGCTACAACGTCGTCCGGCGGGCCAACCACGCCCTCAAAAACGACGGCGACATGCTGGAAAAGATCAACTATTTCCTGGAGCACGACAGCGACTACCAGGCCACCGTCGAAGCGCTCGACGTGGTGCAGATCCTGCGCGACGATGTGGGTTGGGAGGCGGTGCGCCAGGCGGTGAAAAAACCGCTGAACGGGCTGCGGGTGGCGGCCTACTATGGCTGCATGGTGGTGCGCCCGCCCGCCGAAGTGGCCTACGACGATCCCGATAACCCCACCGCGCTCGACGATATGATCACAGCGTTGGGTGGTCAACCGGTGGCCTGGCCGCACAAGACCGAGTGCTGCGGCGCGTATCTGGCGGTCAAATCGCCGCAGGTCACGCAGGAAATGAGCTACACCGTGCTCAGCGCGGCGGCCCACAACGGAGCAGAGATCGTCGTGACCAACTGCCCGTTGTGCCAGTTCAACCTGGATAAACAGCAGCAAACCATGGCCCAACGCTACGCCGGCTTCAGGCCACTGCCGGTGCTCTATTGGGCGCAGCTCTTGGGCCTGGCTTTGGGGCTGGATGGCTCGAATTACGACCTGGATAAAACCTACATTCCCGCCCGCCCTCTGCTGGAACGGGTGGGGTTGGTATAACCACCGAGGCACAAAGGCTCAAAGATTTTTCTTTTTTCCTTCGTGACTTTGTGTCCTGGTGGTCGGAAAGATTTCCCTATGGCAGACCAGATGGCGATTCGTTCTGAAGACAATAGCCCAGTCTCAAAGGTGCTCATCGTCGGCGCGGGCATCGCCGGCATGCAGGCCACGCTCGATATCGCCAACGCCGGCTACCCGGTGCTGCTGGTGGATAAACTACCCTCCATCGGCGGGCACATGGCCCAACTCTCCGAGACCTTTCCCACCCTCGACTGCGCCCAGTGCATCATGACGCCGCGCACAGTGGAGGTGGGCCACCACGACAACATCCAATTGATGACCTACTCCGAGATCGAGGCCATCGAAGGTGAGCTGGGCAATTTCCGCGTGACGGTGCGCCGCAACCCGGCCTACGTCGATTGGGACATCTGCACCGGCTGCGGCGTCTGCACCGAAAAATGCCCCAAGCGCGTCGTGTCGACCCAGTTCGAGGTGGGCATGGGCCGCCGCAAGGCCATCTATACCCTCTCGCCCCAGGCCGTGCCCAACAAGCCGGTCATCGACCGCGAGAACTGTCTCTGGTTCCAGATGGGCCGTTGCAAGGTGTGTGAGAAATTCTGCCCCACCGGCGCCATTCGTTATGACCAGGAGGCCTACACCGTCGAGGAGCGGGTGGGGGCCATCGTCGTCGCCACCGGCTACGACCTCTACCCCGTGGTCGATATGGGCGAGTACGGCGGCGGCCAGGTGCCGGACGTCATCGACGGGCTGGCTTTCGAGCGGCTGCTCAGCTCGTCCGGCCCGACGGCCGGCAAGCCGCGCCGCCCCTCCGATGGCAAGGAGCCCCAAGAGGTGGTGTTCGTCCAGTGCGCCGGCTCGCGCGATCCAGAGCTGCACATGCCCTACTGCTCCAAAATCTGCTGCATGTACACCGCCAAACACGCCATGCTCTACAAACACAAAGTGCACGACGGCCAGGCCTACGTCTTTTACATCGACATTCGCTCGGCGGGCAAACGTTACGAGGAATTCGTGCAGCGGGCCATGGAAGAGGACGACACGCTCTATCTGCGGGGCAAGGTGAGCAAAATCTTTCGCGAAGGGGATAAAACCATCGTCTGGGGCACCGATACCCTCACCGGGCAGAATATCGAGATCGCCGCCGACCTGGTGGTGCTGGCCACGGCCATGATCCCCCGCGTGGAGGGCAAGCTGATGGCCCAATTGTTGGGCCTGCCCACCGACGAGCACGGCTGGACCCTGCCGCTGGAGGACAACATCCACCCGGTGGAGACGCTGCGGCCCGGCGTCTTTTTGGCCGGCACGGCCAGCGGCCCCAAAGACATCCCGGAAACCGTGGCCCAGGCCAGCGGCGCGGCGGGTAAAGTGTTGAGCCTGTTCGCCCGCTGGAATGGCGTGGGCAAAGCAGAAGCGGTTGAAACGGTTTTAAAAGAGGTAGTCGGGTGAGAATGCCGTCACCTGTTCAGTTCCAATCCATTGCAGAGCAATACGACCTGCGACTCGTCGTTTTGTTTGGTTCGCAGGCCACGGGGCAAATGCACTCCCGCAGTGACGCGGATGTAGCTATCTGGACAGAACGGCCTTTGTCGGTCGAAGAACGGTTGGAATTGTGGGGGGCGCTGACTCGTCTTTTTGAAACTGAGACCGACCTGACAGAGATGAACCGGGCCGAGCCATTATTGCTTTTCCAAATTGCAAGCACAGGACGACTGCTCTACAAAGCCCAAGATTTGGCCTGGGAAAATTTCAAATCCTACGCCTACCGTCGCTACTGGGACTCGGCCAAGTTCTTTGCCGATATGGCCCGCTATGTGTCGCGACGAGCCGAGGAGATGCGCCGTGCTGGATGAGCGCTTTGTGCGGCAGAAATTGAACCTTTTGATCGCCCGCCTGGACGAATTGGAGCCACTGCTGGATTGCACACTGGACGAGTATAGAACGAATCATATCAAGCGCTATGCTATCGAACGGCTCATCGAATTGATCGTCGAAGGTGCAGCAGACATCAACCGTCACGTCATCGAGGCTGCAGGCCTTGCTCCGCCTCAGACTTATTACAGCACCTTTGAAGAAATGGGCAGGCTGGGCGTTATGCCTCAAGATGCGGCCAGACGATTGGGAGGAACGACGGGGCTGCGAAATCGGCTGGTGCATGGGTACGAAGAAGTGAGCCATGAGACAGTTCATCGCTCCCTTGAGCCATTGTTGCACTATTACAAACAATATGTGGGCTGGCTGGATGCGTACGTGAGTCAGCAGCAGATTTCTTGAGAGGTCTTTTATGCGTAGAATCGGTGTTTTTGTCTGTCACTGCGGCACCAACATCGCCGGCGCGGTGGACGTGGAGCGGGTGGCGGAGGAAATCCGGAAATATCCAGAGGTGGTTTTTGCCACCGATTACAAATACATGTGCTCCGACCCGGGCCAAAACCTGATCAAAGAATCTATCGCCGAGCACCGGCTGGATGGTGTGGTGGTTTCGGCCTGCTCGCCGGCCATGCACGAGGTCACCTTTCGCAAGACCACCGAATCGGCTGGCGTGAACCCCTACCAGTGCGAGATCGCCAACATCCGCGAGCAGATAAGCTGGGTGCACCAAAAAGATCAGCAAGCCGCCACGCAAAAGGCCATCGAGACCATCCGCACGCTGGTGGAAAAGGTGCGCTACAACGAATCGCTGGTGCCCTTTTACCTGCCGCTGGTCAAGCGGGCGCTGATCATCGGCGGCGGCATCGCCGGCATGACCGCCGCGCTGGACATCGCCGACGCCGGTTATCCGGTGGTGCTGGTGGAGCGCAGCGACCGCCTGGGCGGCAACATGGCCCGCCTCTCGCGCGCCTATGTCAATTTCGACGACGCCAACGACCTGCTGAGCGACACCATCGAGCGGGTGAGCCATCACCCCAACATCCAGCTGCTCACCAACGCCGAGGTGTCCGAGGTGGGCGGTTATGTGGGCAATTTCATCGTCGATGTCAACGCCCGCGCCAACGGCGCGAAGGAGCCTTTCACCTTTGACATCGGGGCCATCGTCGTGGCCACCGGCTACGAGCTGTACGACCGGCGCAATTTCGGCGAATACGGCGGCGGTCGCTACCCGGACGTCATCGACGGCCTGCAATTCGAAGGGATGCTGGCCTCAAAAGACGGCCTGCGCCGGCCCTCCGACGGGCGCGAGCCAAAGGAAGTGGTCTGGGTGCAGTGCGCCGGCTCGCGCGATCCAGAGCTGCACAAATCCTACTGCTCCAAAATCTGCTGCATGTACGTGGCCAAACAGACCATCGCCTACAAACAGCGGGTGCCCGACGGCCAGGCCTACGTGATGTACATCGACATCCGCTCGCAGGGCCGGGGCTACGAAGAGTTTGTGCAGACGGCCATGAAAGAGCACGACGTGCTCTACCTGCGCGGCAAGGCCTCCAAGATTTTCCAGAACGGCAGCGGGCCGGTGACGGTCTGGAGCGTCGATACGCTCAGCGGGCAGAACGTGGAGGTGCAGGCCGATCTGGTGGTGCTGGCGTCGGCGGTGGTGCCCGCGGGCGGCTCGGTCGAGCTCGGGCAGACCATTCGCTCGGCGGTGGACGAGCACGGCTTTTTCAACGAGGCCCATCCCAAGCTGCGCCCGGTGGAGAGCATCACCGCCGGCATTTTCCTGGCCGGCGCGGCCCAGTTCGCCAAAGATATCCCAGAGACGGTGGCCCAGGCCAGCGGCGCGGCCTCCAAAGTGCTGGGCCTCTTTGCCCAGCGCGAGATGGTGCAAGAGCCCACCGTGGCCTACGTGGACCCGGAGCTTTGCTCCGCCTGCGGGCTGTGTGTGCCCGCCTGCCCCTACAGTGCGCGGGAAATGCACGCCTGGAAACCGCTGGCGACGGTCAACGCGGCCTTGTGCCAGGGCTGCGGCGCGTGCGCCATGGTCTGCCCCAACAAGGCCTCCAAGGTGCGCAATTTCACGCCGCATCAGATTCTGACGATGATGGACGCCTATTTGTGATTCGGTGATTTTCACGGAGTGATGCGATATGGAAGCGACGACAGCAACAATGGCAGCGACAGCTCCACTAGCCGTGATAGACCCCACGTTTGCCCGGACGGTGCAGGCGCGCAGTCACGAGCCGATCCTGACCTGTTACTACTGCCAAAAGTGCTCGGTGGGCTGCCCCACTTCGTTTGCCATGGACTATAAACCGGCTCAGGTGCTCAAGATGGTGCAGTTGGGCCAGAGAGAAGCGCTGCTCAAGAGCCACGCCCCCTGGCTGTGTATCGGCTGCGAGACCTGCGGCACCCGCTGCCCCAACGACATTCGCATCAACAACGTCATGGACGTGCTCAAAGAGATGGCCCTGGAAGCGGGCGTGGCCCCATCTGAAAAGACCGTGTACGCCCTGCACCGCTCCTTCCTCAACAGCGTCAAGCGCTTTGGTCGCCTCCACGAACTTTCCATGCTGGCCGAGTACATGCTGCGCGTGCCGCAAAAACTGCCCCAAGAGATCGGCCTGGGCATCACGCTCATCCTCAAGGGCAAAGTGCTACACCTGTGGAGCGCCATCAAAAAGCGAAACCAGGTGCGCGAGATTTTCCGCCGCGCGGGAATGTAGAGGAGAAGGCCCATGCGATACAGCTATTACCCCGGATGCACATCCGAGACCACGGCCTACGAGTTTGGCCGCTCCACCGAGGCAGCCTGCGAGGCGTTGGACATCGAGCTGATCGAACTGGAAGACTGGAACTGCTGCGGCGCCACCTCGGCCCACAGCATGAGCCTGCAGCTCAACTATGAACTCTCGGCGCGGACGGTGGGCCTGGGCCAGGAAACACGCCTGGACATGGCCGTGGCCTGCCCCGGCTGTTACCAGCGTGTGCTCAACTCGGATCATCGCCTGCGCACCGACGAGACCTTCCGCCAGGAAATGGAGCAGGTGCTGGGATTCCAATACAACGGCGAGGGACGGATCCGCCACCTGCTGGACATTCTGACCAACGACGTCAGCCTGGACACGGTGCGCGCCAAAACCGTCAGGCCGCTGGCCGGTTTAAAGGCAGCGCCCTATTACGGCTGCGTGCTGGTGCGGCCGCCGGCCCTCACCGGCTGGGACGATCCGGAACATCCCATCCTGATGGACGGCGTGCTGGAAGCCCTGGGCGCCGAGGTGACGCACTGGTCGCACAAGGTGGATTGCTGCGGCGCCAGCCTGGCTCTCAACCGCTCCGACGTGGTCAAGGTCCTGTCCAACCAACTGGTCGATCAGGCCATCGAAGCCGGCGCCAACTGTTTGGTCACCGTCTGCGGCATGTGTCACATCAACCTGGATACCCGGCAGCGCGGCCAGGACCTGCCCGTCTTTTACCTGACCGAGCTGATGGGCCTGGCCTTTGGCTCGCCGGCCAAAGACGTGGAAAAATGGATGAAAAAACACGTCGTCGATGGCCGGCCGCTGCTTAAATCGCTAGGATTGTTGTAGGACACCGACGTAAAACGTCAGGTTACACATTACGTTTTACGTTTAACGCCTGTTTGGCAGAAAAAACTATGGAAGCCCAAGCTGTTACGTTATCCTTGGTGTCTTTGCGGTAGGTTTTTCAGGGAGTAGCAGAGGATGAAAAACAAAGACGTTCTGGTCATCGGCGGCGGCATCAGCGGCATGGGCACGGCTCACCTGCTGGCCCAGATGGGCTACCAGGTGCACCTGCTGGATAACGCGCCGGGCATCGGCGGCTCGTTTCACCTGCTGGACCGCACCTTTCCCACCAACTATTGTGGCATCTGCATCATGCTGCCGGAACAACCCTCCTACTGCCCGACCCTCGAAGCAGACATGAACCCCAACATCCACATTCTGCCCTACGCCGAATTAGAGGCGCTGGATGGCGAGGCCGGCGATTTCACCGCCCGGATACACCACAAGCCGCGTTACGTCGTCGTGGAGAAATGCGACGCCTGCGGCCTGTGCGCCGAGGTCTGCCCCGAGTTCCGCGCCCACAAATACGAAGGTGATCTGGCCCCGCAAAAAGCCATCTACCGCCCGCCGCTCCGCGCCGTGCCCAACGCCTACGTCATCGACATGGACGCCTGCACCCGCTGCGGAGCCTGCATCGAGGCCTGCCCCCAGGGCGCCATCGATCTGGACATGCCGCCCGCCCACGCCGAGATTCCCGTCGGCGCGGTCGTGCTCTCGCCCGGTTTTGAACCGTTCGACGCCCGGCGCAAGGGTGAATTCGGCTGGGGCCACTACCCCAACGTGCTCACCAGCATCCAGTTCGAGCGTTTGGCCAGCCTGGCCGGCAGCACCCAGGCCCGGCTCAAACGCCCCTCCGACGGCAAAACGCCCGGCAAGATCGCCTTCATCCACTGCGTCGGCTCGCGCGACAAAGCCTTGGGCAACGACTTTTGCTCGTCGGCGTGCTGCATGTACACCGCCAAGCAGATCACCATGGCCAAAGAGATCCAGCCCGATCTGGAGGTGACCGTCTTTACCATGGACGTGCGCGCCTTTGGCAAGGGCTTTGAGCCCTACATGGACCGCGTGATGGCCCTCCCCGGCGTGACCTACCGCCGTTGCATGATTTCGGCGGTCTACCAATACGAACAGACCAAAGACGTTTATGTGAAATATGTAAACGAAAGCGGCGAATTCCAGGAACAGGATTTCGACCTGATCGTGTTGGCCGTGGGGTTAGACCATCCTGCCGGGGCGCAGGAATTGGGCGCAGCGACCGGCGTCGCGCTCAACCAATGGCAGTTTGCCAAAACAGCCCCCTTTGCGCCACAGACCGCTTCGCGGCCCGGCGTGTTCATCGGCGGCGCCTTCCAGGAACCGATGGACATCCCCGAGACGACAGCCGCTTCGGCGGCGGCAGCGGCCGAGGTGGCCCGCCTGCTGGGCCTGCCGGAGCGCCCGCCCGCCCCCGCCCCGGTTGAGGAGCGCGACATCTCGGACGAGCAGCCCAAACTGGGCGTGTTCGTCTGCGGCTGCGGGGCGCAGATCGCCGGCGCGGTGGACGTGGAAACGATCCGGGCCCACGCCGCGAGCCTGCCCAACGTGGCCTTTGCCGGGGTGGTGGACGACGCCTGCCGGCCGGAGAATCTCGATGCCCTGCGCCAGACCATCCAGCGCGAGGGGCTGAACCGTGTGGTCATCGCCGGCTGCACTCATCGCCTCTACGAAGACGAGTTCGCCGGCGTGATGCGCGCCGCCGGACTCAACCCCACCCTGCTGGAGCGGGCCAACATCCGCGAAGGCGCGGCCTGGGCATTCTCTGGCAACGGCCCTGGGTCCTTAGGCCCCAGGACTAAGGGCACCGCCACCAGCGTCGCCCGATCGCTGGTGGAGATGGCCGCGACCAAAGCCCTCTACCACCAGGCCATCAAAACCGAGAATCACCCCTTGCAACCGCGCGCGCTGGTCATCGGCGGCGGCGCGGCCGGCATGACCGCCGCCCTGGCCCTGAGCGATATGGGCTTTCCGGTAGACCTGGTCGAAAAAGAGGCCGATCTGGGCGGCAATCTACGCACGTCCTATTTCACGGTCGACGGCGGCGATTCTCAGGCCCTGCTGGCCAACCTGAGCGGCCAGATCGAGGCTGCCGGCAACGTGACCGTTTACACCCACACCCAGGTGACCGAATTCTCGGGGGCGGTGGGCCGCTACCTGGCCCAACTGACCCCCGCCGGGGGCGAGCCGCTGACCAAAGGCTATGGCGCGGTGATCGTCGCCAGCGGCGGCCAGCCGGCCCCCACGACGGAATACCTCTACGGGCAGAACGATCGGGTGGTGACCCAAAAGGAACTGGAAAAGGCCCTCGCCGCCGGCGCTGTCGATCCGGCCTGGAAGAACGTGGTCATGATCCAGTGCGTGGGCTCGCGCGACGAGACCCACCCCTGGTGCAGCCGCGTCTGCTGCTCGCACGCCATCAAGAACGCCCTCAAACTCAAAGAGCTGGCGCCCGAGACCAACGTCTATGTGCTCTACCGCGAGGTGCGCACCTACGGTTTCATGGAGGCAGCTTACCAGCAGGCGCGGGACGCGGGTGTGGCTTTTTTGCGCTACGAACTGCCTCACAAGCCAGAGGTCACCCGGAGCGGCGACGGCTTGCAGATCGTCGCCAGCGAGCCCATCGTCGGCGGGTGGGTGGCGCTGCAGGCGGATCTGCTGGTGCTCAGCACCGGCATCGAGCCGGGCGATAACGCCGCGCTGGCCGGGGCGCTCAACCTGCCTCTGGACGAGGACGGCTTTTTCCAGGAAGATCATCCCAAGATGCGGCCCATGGATTTCACCAAGGCGGGTATCTTTATGGCCGGACTGGCCCACAGTCCACGCCACATTTACGAGAGCATCGCCCAGGCCCAAGGGGCGGCGGTGCGGGCGGCGGCGCTGCTGAGCAAACAGAACGTTGCCGCCAGGAGCACGCGGGTGGCGGTGAACCCACGCCTGTGCAGTTTTTGTGGGCTGTGCGTGGAGGCCTGCCCCTACAACGCGCGCGTCCTGGATTACGACGAGCGCGTGGCCCAGGTGCTCACCGACCTGTGCCAGGGCTGCGGCGTGTGCGCCATGGTCTGCCCCAACAAGGCCACCCAGCAGCACAGCTTTCATCACAAGCAGATGCTGGCCACGATTGACGCTGCGCTGGGATGAGCAGGGGCGAGTCAGCGATTCGCCGGAAGAAGGTTCGTAGTGGCCACGCAGCGGAGCGGAGTGGCATCTTACGGCACTCCACACCGTTACGTGCCTGACCACGAACATATTATACGAGGAGAAACGAAATGTTGGTCGGAGAAAGAATGACCCGCAACCCCATCACTGTCAACCAGGATGTGGGTATCGATGAAGCGCTAAAAACCATGCGCGACGAAAAGGTGCGCCGCCTGCCAGTGCTCAACCGCCGTGGCGTGCTGGTGGGTATCGTCTCGGAAAAAGATCTGCTGCAGGCTTCCCCCTCCCCGGCCACCAGTCTGAGCATCCACGAGATGCATTACCTGCTGTCGCAGATGAAAGTGGCCGAGGTCATGACCAAAAAGGTGATCACTGTCACCGAGTACACGCCGCTGGAAGAGGCGGCGCGTATCATGGTCGATAACAAGATCGGCGGCCTGCCGGTGATGCGCGACGACAAGCTGGTGGGCATCATCACCGAGACCGACATGTTCAAGGCCTTCCTGGAACTGTTCGGCGCTCGGGAACACGGCGTACGCATGACCATGCTGGTGCCAGAGCAACCGGGCGTGCTGGCTCAGATCACCGGCGAGATCGCCGGCATGGGTGGCAACATCGTCGCTCTGGGCACCTTCCTGGGTGAAGACCCCACCAACCGACTGGTAACCCTCAAGGTGGAAGACATAGAGCAAGAAAAACTGGTCGCAACGATGGAAGCCATCGGCATGGACCTCGTCGACGTGCGTAACAGCTAGTTTTACCACAAGACGCCAGGACTCGAAAAGTTCACAAATTGGCTTGGTGTCTTTGGTGAGTTCTTTTGCCAGGCCCATTGAGGACATCGGCCAAGTATCAACGCGAACAGAGAGAAAAAAATGGCAGATTTTGAACCACGCATCATCGCCTTTTTGTGCAACTGGTGTACCTACACCGGCGCCGACCTGGCCGGCACGTCGCGGCTGCAATACCCGCCCAACGTGCGGGTTATCCGGCTCATGTGCAGCGGCGCGCTGGATCCGGTCTACGTGGCCAAAGCGCTGCTGGAAGGCGCCGACGGTGTACTCATCGGCGGCTGCCACCCCGGCGACTGTCACTACCAGAGCGGCAACTATAAGGCCCGGCGGCGTATTGCCATCCTGAACGAGATCCTGGGACAAATGGGCCTGGAAAAAGAACGTGTCTGGCTGCGCTGGATCTCGGCCAGCGAAGGCCAGTATTTTGCCGATACGGTCACAGAGATGGTGGCCGCCATCAAAGAGATGGGGCCGAATCGCGCCAGAGAACTGTGGGCAGTCTAGTTGGTGATTGGTAAATTGGGAGCTGGTAGATTGGTTGCCAGCCAACCTACCAATTCACCAACCTGTCAATCTACCGATTTACCACGAGTTAGAGATGGAGCAGTACATGACTGTAACCTCACGATTGGAGATCCGAAACTCGGCCTCAGAGACGGTGGCCGCTTTGCTGCGCAAGCTGATGGAAACAGACACGCTCGATGCGCTGCTGTTGCCGCTGCGCCTGCCCAGCGGCAACAACGTGGCGCATACCCTGGTGCGTAATCCCGCCAGGCTGGAGGGCGCAGACCCTTTTGCCCCGGTGATGCCGGTCACGGCCTCCAAACTGGCAGGACAGGTGACCAAACTGGGCGCGGCGGGACGAGTGGGCCTGGTGCTGCGCTCGTGCGAGCTGCGCGGTTTCGTGGAACTGGTCAAACTGCAACAGGCCAGCATGGAAAACGTGACCACCATCGGCCTGGACTGCCTGGGCAGCTACGAGATGACCGACTATACCCGCCTGCTCGCCGGGGGCGCCGACCCCACCGCCGAGGCCGTGGCCGCCGCCGCCGAGGGGCGCGTGGCGCCGCACGAGGGCTACCAGTTCCGCACCGCCTGCCAGATGTGCGAGCATCCCACACCGGGCTTTGAGGGCGGCTACCGGCCCGACATCGCCATCGGCCTCATCGGCGTCGGCGACGGGCTGCTGGTGGAGGCGCGCGACGACCTGGCCGAAACGTTGGGCCTGACGCCCGCCGACGTTCCCGCCGGCCGCGCCGCCGCACTACAAAAACTGGTGGCCGCCCGAACCGCCGAGCGCGACCGCCGCTTTGCCGGCTTCCGGGCGCAGGTGAACGGCCTCGATGGACTGTTGGACTATTTTTCCACCTGCATCCGCTGTCACAACTGCATGATCGCCTGCCCCATCTGCTATTGCCCGGAGTGCATCTTTCGCACGCCGACGTTCGATCACACCTCGGCGCAATATTTCAAGTGGGCCGAGCGCAAGGGTGCGATCCGTCTGCCCAGCGACACGCTCATCTTTCACATCACGCGTATGAATCACATGAGCACCTCGTGTGTGGGCTGCGGCATGTGCACCAGCGCCTGCCCCAACGACATTCCGGTCGCCACCGCTTTCCGCGCCGTGGCCGAAAAGACGCAGGCGCTCTACGATTATATCGCCGGTCGCAGCCTGGAAGAAGAAGTGCCGCTGGCCACCTTCCGCGAGGACGAGTTGACAGCGTTGGGAGAAAGGCCAGGATAGCCGCGCTTTTTGTGACTTTGGAAAACTCGAACGCTGTCCTACCAGGGCGCGTTAGAGTCCCAAGCTTGTTCGGGCTTGTTTCGTTTGACGAGTCGGAATCGCCCCAACAAGTTGAGGGATCCTCACCACTCAGGAGGTCTTGATGTCCGAAGAACTGATCCCGATCTATATCATGGGCAAACGATACCAGGTGCCGTCCAGCCTGACGATCATGAAGGCGCTCGAATACGCCGGCTACAAGCTGGTGCGAGGCGTCGGCTGCCGGGCGGCCTTTTGCGGCGCGTGTGCCACCGTCTACCGCCTGCCGGGCAGTTATCGGCTGCAAGTGGGCCTGGCCTGCACGACGATGGTCGAGCCGGGCATGTACCTTTCCCAGATTCCGGCCTTCCCGGCGGGCCGGGCGCAGTACAGGCTGGAGGAGCTCAAGCCAACCTTCGGCACGCTGGTCAGCCTGTACCCCGAGCTGATGCGCTGTCTGGCCTGTGGCACCTGCACCAAAGCCTGCCCGCAAGACATCGACGTCAAACAATACATGGCCGACGCCATGCGGGGCGACATCGCCGCCGTGGCCGATCGCTCCTTCGACTGCATCATGTGCGGCCTGTGCGCCGCCCGTTGCCCGGCCGAGGAGGCGCAATACAACATCGCCATCCTGGCGCGGCGGCTGTACAGCAAATACCTGGCCCCCCAGGCGCACCACCTGGCCGAACGGGTGGCCGAAGTCGAGGCCGGCAAGTTCGACGCAGAACTGGCCGAACTCAAGGCCATGCCGATTGATGAGCTACGCAAGCGCTACAATGCGCGAGACATCGAGCCTGACTAGGAGGATAGGATGAGCTACCCCTCATACATGCGAGAATCTATCGAGCGCGTGGCTGCCAGCCGGCCCCAACGTTTGAGCGAAACCTGGCCCATGTTGAGTCCGGCGGAAAAACAAGAGGTGCTGCGAAAATTCCACCCCGACTACAAGCCCGATGGCATGCGCGAGCTGCGCGTCGGGCCGCAGAAGGGCATCCGCATGCCGCTGGAGCTGGCCGACGTCATGGAGGGCTACAGCCACCTCACCGCCGACGCCCTCGACCTCTCCGAGCCGGATTTCGAGACCGACGTGTTGATCATCGGCGGCGGCGGGGCCGGCTCGGCGGCGGCGCTGCTGGCGCGGCAGCACGGCGCGCGAGTGGTGCTGGCCACCAAACTGCGCCACGGCGACGCCAACACCATGATGGCCCAGGGCGGCATCCAGGCCGCCGACCGGCCCGAAGACTCGCCGATCATCCACTATCTGGACGTGATCGGCGGCGGCCATTACGCCAACTATCCCGATCTGGTCGAGGTGCTGGTCAAAGACGCGCCGCTGGTCATCAAATGGCTGGAAGACCTGGGCTGCATGTTCGATAAACTGCCCGACGGCACGCTGGTGCAAGAGCACGGCGGCGGCACCAGCCGCAAACGGATGCACTCCGCCCGCGACTACTCTGGCGCCGAGATCATGCGCACCCTGCGCGACGAGGTGCGCAGCTACCCCCAGGACATCACCGTCATCGAATTCGCCCCGGCGATTGAGTTGCTCCTGGACGACAAGGGTCAGGCCGCCGGTGCGGTGCTGCTGAATCTGGAAACCGAGGCCCACTGTGTGGTCAGAGCCAGGTGCACCATCCTGGCCACCGGCGGCAGCGGACGGCTGCATTACCAGGGCTTTGCCACCACCAACCATTACGGCGCCACCGCCGACGGCGTGGTGCTGGCCTACCGTGTGGGGGCCAGGCTGGATTTTCTGGACACGATGCAATACCACCCCACCGGCGCCGCCTTCCCGGAGCAGATCGTCGGCCTGCTGGTGACGGAAAAAGTGCGCGGCCTGGGCGCGCAGGTGTGCAACATCGACGGCAACCAATTCGTCTTTCCGCGCGAGACGCGCGACGTGGAGGCCAGCGCCATCATCCGCGAATGTGTCGAGCGCGGCATGGGCGTAGAGACGCCCTCCGGCATGTTGGGCGTGTGGCTGGATTCGCCCATGATCGACCTGATCCACGGGCCGGGCACCATTCAAAAAGCTCTGCCGGCCATGGTGCGCCAGTTTGGCCGCTTTGATATCGACATCACTCAAGACCCGATGCTCATCTACCCCACGCTGCATTACCAGAACGGCGGCGTGGCCCTCGGCCCCAACGGCGAAACGAGCGTGCCCAACCTCTATGGCGCGGGCGAAATTTCGGGTGGGGTGCACGGTCGCAACCGGCTGATGGGCAACTCGCTGTTAGAGATCTGCGTCTTTGGTCGGCGTGCCGGTGTGGCCGCCGCCGAGCGGGCCAAAGAGGTAACCCTGGGGAAACTCTCGTTGAGCCACGTGGACGGCTGGAACCAGGAGGTTTCAGAAGCCGGCGCCGAAAAAAGCTTCAAATCGCCGATCCTGTTGCCCGATTATACTCGCCATCAAAGGTAAAACGTAACCGTTCAGATACCGTGCCGTAAGTGTCATTCTGAGCGAGCAGAGCGAGCAAAGAATCCCGTTCCGGCAAGGCGAGAATGAGATTCTTCGCACCCTTCGAGGCTCTGCGAGCCTCTTCGGGTGCTCAGAATGACACTGACTGAACGGT
>JBMOMT010000035.1:0-100059 GCA_049324835.1 Chloroflexota bacterium
TAGAGTAGATGACAGTGAAGTCGTAGGCGTTGCTCCAGATGCCGTTCTTCTCCACCTGGTACGAGTAAGAGCCTTCGACCATGTAAAAGGTGGTCAGGCCGTTGACGTCGCTGTCCTGCCAGGCCCACTCATCCCCAGCGCCGCCAGCACTGCGGTAGACGTGCACCCGGTAGCCTTGATGCACGCCGCCCTGGTGATCCTTCACCGTGACGGTGACGACCGAGAGTTGATGGTTGATGGTCTGATTCACGCCGGCAACGAAGAAGGCTCGCCTGGTGCTGTACGCGCCGTTTTTCTCGACGGCGTATTCATAGTTCCCGTTATTGAGCAGGAAGGCGGCATCGCCGTTGCCGTCGGTGTCCTTCCAGGCCACCTCACCGCCGCCGGGGTTGTAAACGTGGACTCGATAACCAGGTCGGCCGGTGCCTGGCGCGGCGCCCGTGTGCACGTGAAAGGTGATGGTGGCATTGGGCGCGGGCGGCGGACACACATCACTGGGCGGCATAGTCAGCCAGGGGTCATAGTCCACGTTGGTCGATACGGCATCGCCGCTGCCGGAGCCGGAGCCGCTGGGGCCATCGGATGCGCCCCACCAGTTGTTCTCGGCGTCCAGCAGACCGGTAGCCTTGTTGGTCACCCCATTGGGCGAGTTGTCAGTGATACAGTTGTTATGCACGGCCACACTCGCAGCGTTCACAGCCGTGCCCAGCATGATCCCGCCCGGATCGCCCCATTTGCCTGTGGCCAGTGTGTTGTCGTGTACATGGTTTCTGGTAACAGTGACACTGCTCACACCAAACGCTACGTAGATGGCCCCGTTCTCGCTGGCGCTGTTATAGACCTCATTGCCCTCCACCAGGGTGTGGCTGGTGTAGACGGCGATGCCATCCTGCTTTGTGTCGTGCACCACGTTGTCGAGGATGCTGCCGCCAGTGCGCCCGGCGTCGGCCCCGTTCTTATCCCCCAACTTGATGCCATCGTTTTGAGTGATGTCGTAAACCAGGTTGCCCTCAATGGTCGTGTTGGTGGAACCGTACACGAAAATCGCAGCGTTCTCGCTGCCGATGTTGCGCACTTCATTGTAGCGGATGGCACAATCTGAAGAGTCGGCAAAGTTGAGGGCATCGCCTGGCGAGGCGATGTCATAGACGTAATTGTATTCCATCACGCAGGAGGTGCACTTGGCCAACTGCGCGCCCTCGTCACCGCGACCATCGTGGATGATGTTGTAGCGGGTCGCGGTACCCGAGTGGGCGTTGCTTTGCCGGATCATATCCTTTGTGCCAGATTTAACCTCTAGTCCATTCATGACGACATTGTCGGCATCAATCTTGAGAATCTCACCAAGGCTGTAGGTGCTGCCGTCAATGATCGCCTCACCCGCGCTTCCAGCAGTGCGTGTGGTGCCACCACCGGGTCGCGGGTCAACGTTAGCCTGCGGGCCGAGGATGGTCACCGTTTTATTGACCTGGATCGTTGCGGCAGGCGTATAAGTGCCTGAACCTACGTTAACCGTCCCACCAGAGGTCACGGCATTGATGCCGGCCTGGATAGTGTCGAAAGCGTCATAGCCCCAGGTGTGACCATCGTTGGGGCAGCCGTCGCAGTAATCGTCGTCCACCCAGACGGTGCCGGGCGGGTTGTTGTTCACGCCCATCGAGGAGGGGTCTGTAGTCACCAAAGTGCCGGCGGCTTCCCAACCGTCGCCCGAATCGCCGTCCACGCCGTTGGCTTTGAGCGAGATGCTGGCGCCCTCGCTGCTGGAGGGGTTGGCCCCCCCCCACGACAAACCGCTTGGCGGGAGGTCAATGCCATCATCACCGCCGTAGGCAATATAATCTACAGAGTTGGTGCCATCGGTCAGTAGAACATCGTCGCCGCCGTTGTTCCACACGCTGGAATCCCGGCCCCAGTAAAGGTGGTAAACCGGTCCGGTCGAGTCATCGGTGCCTGAACCGGTGTGGACGACGATGTATTCGCCAGCAGCAGGAATAAAACTGGGAAAGGTGTACGGGGTGGTCACGTCCTGATCCGTAAGCGTCCAGCCAGACACGTTTCCTGGCGAAGAGTTGACGTATATCTCCACCCATTCTCCACTGGGTTCATCACCAGTGGGATTGTACATGACCTCGTTGATGACCAGCGTCGCGCTGGCTGCGCCCGTCGGCACTGCATTCAGCGCCAACAGGAACCCTATCAGCGTCATGATCGTCAATGCTCGAATTGTTTTCATCGGTGTGCCTCCTTGAAGTAGATGGACAGACTTTTCCCCATCTTGACTTTCCCCCCCTCGTGTGGTACACTCGCTCACACAACACAAACCCAGGCTAAACACGAAATTTGCGTTTGCTTCCGGCGGGCATCTCGCATCCATCGTTGGCCACGGGGAGGGCGAGACACGCAAGGCAAAGGGGTTGTGTTTGTGGCAGAGCCGGTCCGTCAAGGATCGGCTCTCGTCTTTCAACACACAGGGCGGGTCGTTCCCCGGAAAGGTTGTTTCTGGCCCTGAAAACCTCCTTTCGAGCCATCCTACTACCAACGGTAGCCATAAAAAACTGCCACTCTCAACAGAAATGAGATGAAGGCAGCTCGTTGAGACAACATGCAGGCGATGAAAACAGTAGAACCTGCACCAACCAGTGGTTATCTGCGCCCTACTTGGTCAGGCTTTTCGGTTACGACACCCAGATCAAGCGCGCTATGAAACGCTACGTACATTGTAGCATTTGTTCCCTCTTGCTGTCAATCCATCTTGGTTAAAAATTTCTTTGGAATTCCGAGGACTTGGCCACAGCGTCCAAAGCCTGCTGCAGGCCAGCCGTGGGCAGCCAGGCGCAACCAGGGGATGGCCAAACCCACCAGCCATCTTGCTGCCGCTCGATCACGATCCACAGGTGCTGGGTCAGATGCCCCTCCACCACCACCGTGCGCAGCATCGCTTTCTGCCGCTGCGGATCGACCAACAGCTCTTTAAAGGCTACGGTGACCTCCCCAGCCTGATCCGCCGGTCGAAACGCACCCGGCTCAAAGAGAGGCAACTTGCGGGGTTGAAGGGGAATATCGTGCACGAGGGGGACATCGACGGGCTGCACCTGGAACAGCCGCAGGTCGTAGAATTGTTCCTGGCCCTGCCCCCGCCACTTGGCCTCGTATTTGGTGCCAAAGCGGGGCGGTATCGGCTGCCAGCGCGCCGCCAGGCCAGTGCCCATCACCTGATCTAGCACCCAATCCACATAGGGCCAGAGATCGGTCACCACCTGGGCTTCTCCGCCCTCCACCAGACGACTGTTGACCAGTCTGAGGAAATCGCGGCCAAAGAGACGACGCCCGACGTGACGCTCCTTGGGCCAGGGGCAGGGAAAGAGACTGTACACCCGCCGCAGTGAGCGCGGCTCGAACAGCCGCTCCAGCGCCACTCGCGCATCCACTTGCAGCAGGCGCACGTTGTTCACCTCCGACTGGGCGATGCGCCGCAGCGCCCGGCGCACCGCCGGCCACTCGATCTCGATGCCCACGAAATCGCACTCTGGATGCTCAGCCGCCCGCCGCACCAGAAAATCGCCATTGCCAAAGCCGATCTCGACCTCCAGCGGCGCGTCTCGACCAAAGCGCTGCGCCCAGTCGATGGGCCGTTCGGCCTGCCACCACAGGATCAGGGGCCGCAGAGACAAATAGTGCGCTTTCATCGTTGGAATTCGGGCAGCAACCGGCCCAAAGCAGCCAGCAGGGCGTCGGCGTCGGCCTGGCTGTTGTAGGCCTGAAAGGAAACACGAATCAGCGGTTGACCTTGCCAGCGCAGCAGCGGCGCCTCGATGTGAAACGCGTCGTACAGCCGCGCCTTGAGCTGCTCCAGATCCACGTCGGGCAGGCGCGCGGCGAACATCTGCCCCAACCATTCAGAGTCGGGGCAAATGGGTTCCAGGCCGGTCAGGGCGTTCAGGCGACGGCGCGTCTCCAAAACGAGGGCCTGACAACGACGGCGCACGGCTGGCCAATCGTGCTGCGCCTGAAAGTCGATGGCCGCCGGCGCCGTCAAAAAAGCTGCCAGATCACGCGTGCCCTGCCACTCGTGGTGATCGATAAACTGCGACGCGCCTGGCCGCTCGCTCTCCCAGCCCCAACTCACCACCAACGGCTCCAACAAGGACTGCACTTCCCGCCGCACGTAAAGAAAAGCCGCCCCTTTGGGGGCGCACAGCCACTTGTGGCACGCGCCGGCATAAATATCGGCCCCCAGTTGACTCAGGTTCAGTGGCACGTGACCCGGCGCATGCGCCCCATCGACGATGGAGAGCAGCCCTGCCTGCCGCGCCCGGCGGCAGAGCTCTTGCACCGGGAAAATGAGCGCCGTGGGGCTGGTGATGTGGCTGATAAAGATCAGCCGTGTCCGGCCGGTGACGCCGGCCCAAAAATGCTCCACGAAATCGGCGTGATCGGTAACCGGCAGTGGAACCGCCCGCTGCACGTAGCGCGCGCCGGTCTTGCGGCACACAAAACGCCAGGTACGGTCCAGCGCGCCGTATTCGTGATCCGTGG
The DNA here is from genome assembly GCA_049324835.1 of Chloroflexota bacterium. GTDB lineage: Bacteria > Chloroflexota > Anaerolineae > CAYNKW01 > CAYNKW01 > JBMOMT01. The sequence continues at coordinate 4,537 of JBMOMT010000035.1, forward strand.
TCAAGATCTCGTCGCCGGGGCGCAGGTCCAGGCTGCGGATGACCACGTTGAGGGCGGTGGTGGGGTTGGGGAAATAGACCACGTCGTCGGCCTGGATGCCGAGATAGATCGCCAGCGCGGCCCGGGCCCCGGCCAAAAGCTCGTTGGCCCGCCGGCCCAAAAAGGCCACCGGCTGGCGCTCCAGCTCGAGCTGCCAGCGCTGATACACCTCAAACACTGGCCGCGGACAGGCTCCAAAGGAACCGTGGTTGAGATAGATGACCGCCGGATCGAGCAGAAATTGCGCGCGCATGGGCTTCAATAGCCTGCCTGCAAATCCACACGATTGGGCATCGGCTCGCCGCGCGCCGCAGCGTTGAGCAGCCGGGCCAGTTCTATCGCTCGCAGCAGCTCGGTATCGTGCGATTGACCGCCACGGTGAGGGCTCATGACCACGTTCTCCAGTTCGTGGAACGGAAAAGCCGAGGGAGGCGTCTGCGCCCGCGCTGCCTCATCGGCAGGATAGTTGTACCACACGTCCAATCCGGCAGCGTGCAGCCGACCCTCACACAGAGCGTGGTACAGCGCCGCCTCGTCGACGATGGGGCCGCGCCCGATGTTCACCAACACCGCCCCAGGCGGCAACAACGCCAGCTCTCGCTCGCCAACGAGACCGGTCGTTTCGTCGGTCAGGGGCAGGCAGATGAGCAACACGTTAGCCCGCGGCAGCAATCGATGTAACGCCTGCGGCGGGTGGATTTCGACATCGCCGTCGCGCGAGGCTTCCGGATTACGCCGCGTGGCGATGACCGTCATGCCCAGGCCCCGGCAGACGCAGGCCACGCGCTGGCCGATGGCCCCGTAGCCCAGAATCAGGGCCGTTTTGCCCACCAGCAACACCGAGGGATTGCCCCGATAGCGTGGTCGCCAGTCGCTTTGGCGCAAGGCGCGATCCAACGGCAGAATGAACTTGGCCGCCGCCAGCATCAGTGTCACGGCCAGTTCGGCCACCGGCGCGGCGTTGTGGTGCAGATTGTGCACCGCGATGTGGGGAAACTCGGGCGCCAGGGCGCGCACCGTATCCGGCAGGCCGGCCCAGGGAACGACGATCGCCCGCAGATTGGGGCTGGCGCGCAGATGCTCGCGCGTGAGCCGCCCGGTCACGAGGATATGACAGGCCGCCGGTTCGGGCAATTCCAGGCCGTGGGTGAGATGAACGGCCGGCTCCAGACGTTCGGCGAGTAATACCAGCGCTTCGGCGGGCATTTCACGCAATACGTGCACCGACAGGCTCATGGGATCACCACACCTTCCAGGTTTTCTTTGGGCTGCGGATAACTCATGCCCAGTCCTGCCAGCGTGTCGACGATGATACGCGCCACCACCAGATTACGATACCACTTGCTGTTGGCCGGCACGATGTACCAGGGCGCCCAATCGGTGCTGGTGCGGCTGAGCATCTCCTCGTAGGCTTGCACGTAGGCTGGCCACAGCTCGCGTTCCTTCAAATCGCCCGGTTTGAACTTCCAGCGTTTTTCCGGTTCGTCGAGCCGCGCCTGGAGGCGCTCTTTTTGCTCGTCCTTGCTGATGTGCAGGTAGAATTTGAGAATAGTGGTGCCCTCGTCGGCAAGCATGCGCTCAAAATCATTGATGTGGCCGTAACGTCTGCGCCACACCTCCGGCGTCACCAGGTTGTGCACGCGCACCACCAGAACGTCCTCGTAGTGACTGCGGTTAAAGATGACTATTTGCCCCTTGCCCGGCGTGTGTTTGTGCACCCGCCACAGGTAATCGTGAGCCAGCTCTTCTGGCGTGGGCACACCAAAAGCGGCTACCCGGACACCCTGGGGATTGACGCCCTCAAAAACGTGACGGATGACGCCGTCTTTGCCGCCGGTGTCCAATGCCTGCAGCACAATGAGCACCCTGCGTTTGCCTTCGGCGTACAATAATTCTTGCAGCGCCTCCAATCGTTCATTGAGCGCGGTCAAGATCGGTTGCGCTGCCTTTTTGCCGCCATCGAAAGCGCTCTTGTCCTCAGGGTCCCACTGACCCAGATCGACCTGGCGGCCCGGCGCCACACGGTATCGCTCCATCATACTCTCCCTGCCTCAACGATCTTTGCGCCTGGAAAAAAACCAGGTAGGCACACCTGTCCAGACCCAGCTAAACAACAGGATGGCTCCTACTACCAGCGCCACCAGACCCAACAGATCGTCGTAGCCGCTGCCCAATGGCAGAAGCAGTATCACGGCCTGGCGTGTGACGGGGTGCCAGAGCAGCAAGACAAACACCAGGGCTCCCGTCGCCAGCCACAGCAACCGATTTCTCAACCCGCCGTCCATGGTTTTCCTCCCGTCTATACACCACCTGGCGCCTATTCCCTACACTCACATTACGAGGCTTGTGCGGTCGAGGTGACAGGCGCTTCGAGTGTTGTTTGACAATACAAAACTGTCATCAACTGCAAGTGCCTGTCACCTGGGAAAAGTTGTCCAACCGATCACAGGGCGTACAGCTCACCGTATTTGGCCCGCAGATAACGCAGGTACGGTTCGACGCTCATCGGCCCACCACAAACACGCTCCACCAGATCGGCCGTGGTGAACTTGCGCCCATGCTGATAGATGTGCGCCTTGAGCCAGCCGTGCAGCGCGCCAAACTCGCCCTGTGCCATCTGGGCAGGAATCTCGGGATGGGCCTTCAAAGCCGCCTCAAAGAACTGGGCGCTCAGTACATTGCCCAGTGTGTAGCCTTGAAACACCCCACCGACCACACCGGCGAACCAGTGCACATCTTGCATCACACCGTCGCGGTCGTCCGGTGGGACGATGCCCAGGTCTGCCCGGAAGCGCTCACGCCAGGCTTCTGGCAGATCACGCACCGCCAGACGGCCTTCCAACAATGCCAGCTCAAAGTCAAAACGCAGCATCACGTGCAAGTTGTAGGTCACCTCGTCGGCCTCGGTGCGGATGAGCGATCGCTGCACCTTGTTCACTGCGCGGTAGAATGCATCCGCCGAGACGTGCCCCAGTTGTTCTGGAAACACCGCCTGCAACCGCGGATAAAAAAACGTCCAGAAACTACGACTGCGCCCGACCTGATTCTCCCACAGACGCGACTGGCTCTCGTGCACGCCCGCCGACGTGCCCTCGGCCAGGGGCGTACCCTCTAATTCGGCGTGGATGCCCTGCTCGTACATGGCGTGGCCCGATTCGTGCAAGGTGCCAAAGAGCGCCTCTGTCAGGTCATTCTCTTTGACGCGGGTGGTGATGCGCACGTCGCCGATGGAAAAGGCAGTGGTAAAGGGGTGGTGGGTTTTGTCCTGCCGCCCTCGCTCGAAATCGTAGCCAAACCGTTCAATGACCTCCAGACCAAAGGCCCATTGCTGGGCTTCAGGATAGTGCCGGCGCAAAAAGGCATCGCCCGCCGGCGGCTGCGCCGTGATGATCTCCACAATCGGCACGAGTTGCTGGCGCAGCTCGGCAAACAGCGCGGCGACTGTCGAGGCTGTCATGCCGTAATCCTGAACATCGATCAGTGGATCGGCAATGTGTTCGTAGCCCGGAAAAAAGTTGGCCCACTGACGGCTCAAATGGATCGTCTTTTCCAGGTAGGGCCGGATGGCAGCGAAATCGTTCGCCGGCCGGGCCTCAGCCCAGACCTGGTAGGCCTCGACCTGATGGCTGTTGAGTTGGCCGGTGAACTCGGGCGGCACCCTGACCGCCTTTTCATAGTCGCGCCGTGTCACACGGATGAGGCAGGCATCATCCGAGTCTGGGGGCAGGCCCTCAGCGTAAGGCTCCAGGGCATCTAACAACCTGCCTATGTCCGGATCGATGAATTTCTCGTGAGCCATTTTGCTCAGCGTGGCCAGTTGCCGCCCGCGGGCCGGAGCGCCGCCCGGCGGCATGTAGGTCGATTGGTCCCAGAACAATACCCCGGACGCCGTCTGAAGATCGTGCACCTCGGCCAGTCGTTCCTTGAGCGCCTGCAATTTCTTTTCCATGCTCCTCCTCCTAAAGGTCAGCAGTTTTGCACTTTCACAGGTTCTCTGAAAATAACCGCAGAGGCGCCGAGAAAAACCGAAAAATTCTCTGTGCCCTCTGCGTCTCGGCGGTGAATTTGACCCGCTTGTAAAATCTGCAAAAGTACTGCGAGTGATTCAGCCCCGATCGGCCGGCCCTTCCCCTCGCAAGCCCAAAACACGGAATACAGCAACCGGCTGCGCCTTGCCTTTCACTTTGACCGGCTCCAGCGCCTCGACCACCACCGCGTCTTTGACCGCCTGGTAAGTGCCCTGGTTGATATAGATCGCGCCCGGCGGCGCCACTCCCTCCAGGCGAGCCGCCAGATTCACCGTGTCACCGATGGCGGTGAAATCCAGCCGCCGTTGCGACCCGATGTGCCCCACCACCGCCGGACCGGTGGTGATGCCGATGCCATAAGCCACCTGCCACTGCTCGCCGCCGCGCCGCCGGCTCACCTCGGCCGCCGTTTTTTGCATCGCCAGCGCCGCCTTGACCGCCCGCAGGGCATGATCCGGCTGCTCCAGAGGCGCACCAAAGAGCACCATCATGCCGTCGCCGGTGTATTTGTCCAGCGTGCCGCCATGCTCAAAGACCTGTTCTTCCATACTGTCGAGATAATGGTTCAAAATCTCGACCACTTCTGGCGGCGACAGGTTCTCCGACAGAGTGGTAAAGCCTCGGATGTCGGCAAACAGCACACTGATCTCCATCTGCCGCCCGCCGGGCCGGATCAAGTCCGGGTCTTCCAGAGCCATCTCGACGATGGCGTCGCGCACGTCAGGCGACACAAAACGGCCAAAAGTGTCCGTCACCCGGCGGCGCTCACCCCAGGCGCTGGCAAAGCGGGTGGTTGTCACAGCGGCATAGGTGATGGGGATGGTGGCAAAAGGAAACAGCACGTCGGGCAACGTGCCGGCGTTGAACTGGATGCTGGTCAGCACGAAATAACCCGCCGCCAGCAACAGCGTAAAGAGGGCGCCGGTCAGTGCGCCTAATTGAGAAAGAGCCACTGCCGAAAACAATGCCAGCACAATCACCACCGCCGTGGTGCTGCTCCGGTTCTGCTGCGCCAACTCGCGGTGGCTGATGAGCGTGTGAATGGCATTGGCCTGAAACTCGACGCCGGCCATGCGGGCCGCCGAAACCGGCGTGCGGTGCACGTCCATCTCGCCGACGATATTCATCATGCCCACCAGCACGATCTTGGCTTCAAAAACAGATGGCGGCACACGATCCTGGATCACGTCGACGAAAGAATAGGACGGAAAAGTATTGGGCCGACCGACAAAGTTGACCAGCATAGCACCGTGGGCGTCGGTGCGCACCTCGTATCCGATCTCATCCCGGTCGCCGATGACCACGCGCTCTCCGTCCAACCAGGCCGGGTCATCACCCAGAGCCAGATACAGCCGCAGAATGCGCAGACCAAAAGACTCCCACGTCTCGCCACCGGCATCCAGCAGCAACGGCACCCGGCGCAGCGTGCCGTCGTTGTCCAGCGACACCCCCACCGCGCCGGCGCTGGCCGCAGCCTCCAGCAGCCCAACAAAAGGCCGCACGGTCTGCCCGGCGCGATAAAGCTCGCCGGGCGATTCAGGTGGAAAAAGCTGCAAGGCCGTCAGCGGCATGACGACGTTGCCCGCCTTGCGGACAGCTTCCAACAATGCCATCGTATCCGGGTTACCCTCCGGCCCCGGGCTGGTAATGAGGGTATCAAAACCCACCACCCTGGCCCCTTTGAGCCGTCGAAACAACTGCACGTGCGGCTCGAGAAACCAGGGCCACTCCCCCAATGCCTGCAGGCTCTTTTCGTCGATAGCCACGATGACAACGTCGTCACCAGGATCGCCGGTGGTGGCGTAGAGATAGTCGGCTGTGCGCAACTGCGTCGAGGTGAACAGGCCGGCCCATTGAGCCAGCAGAACCAAACCGGCCACAGCCAATCCAACAATCGCTGCCTGTCCGAGGCGGCGCTCCCGCCGCGAAAACACCCAACGTTTTGGATTGAAACCTCGGAGCTTCATGGCTACCTCCCCAGCCCTCCACCTCATAGTGCCTCATTGTATCACATCCTCGACTTGACGGCAATACGAAAACCTGCGCCGCGGAAAAGACGGTCGCAGGCGGTTTTGCGTTACGGAAGCGTTTTGTTTTTGCCCCTTGACAGGCGGATCAACGGACGTTATAATGAAAGCACGATCCTGATCGCTGCCTCCATGCCAGTCACAGGGAAGGTGTACCATGACACAGCAAGACGTTCAAGACCCTCTACCCGATCGGGCCAACTCGGAGATCGATCCACCCCAAACCCCATTGACCCATGAAGCCTCGTCAGCCCAACCGTCAGCGTCCGTAAGCCCTGCCCGCAGTCCAGGCTCACGACTGCGGCAATCGCGCTTTTTTCGCACCAGGTGGCGCGCTGCCGTCACCTTGTTGTTGGGCCTGCCGCTACTGCTTTGTCTGGGCTATTGGCTCTTTGGTTTTATCGTTTTTGCCGATACTGCCACGCTGACCGAACTCAAAGGAGTGGTGCAGACGCGCCGCGAACAAGAGAGCCGCTGGCAGCCAGCCGCGCTCAAACAACTGCTCTGGAAAAACCATTGGTTACGCACCGGGGAAAACTCGGGCGCCCAACTGCTCTTCTTTGACGTCTCGACGGTCGATCTGGAGCCAGAAACAGAGGTCAGCATCGCCCAGATCGGCAAACGAAGGGGGGGCGCAGGCGTACAGGTGGCCATCAAGGTCTGGTTTGGCAAAACAGCCGTGAGGGCCGTGCGTTTTGTTGACCCCTCCTCCGCTTTCCGCGTCGACACCCCCACAGCCTCGACGGTGGTGCGCGGCGCGCGTTTCACCGTCGATGTTCAAGAGGATGGCGCCACCCAGATCGATCTGGAAGAGGGCGTCGCCGAGGTTCAGGTGGCCGGCGAAACCATCACCCTGGCCATGGGCGAACGCATCACCCTCAGCCCCGATGGCCTCTACAAGCGGGAAAAGATTTTCGATCCCGACGGCCAGGCCATGTTCGACAAAGTGGACGCCGCCTGGAACGCAGCCGGTGATGAATTCCGGCTGGAACTGAGCGAGAACGAGGTCAACCAGTATCTGGCTTACCTGAGCCAACAACAGCCCGACTTTTTTCTGCGTGATACCCAGATCTGGTTCGTAAGAGGCGAGGTGCGCGTGGCGACCACCGTGGTCGAACCGGCCCGCTTCGATTTGAGCGCCGCCGTCGGCGCCAGGGTGGTGAAGGGTGAAATTCGCCCTCAGGTAAAGGCCGTGGCCGCCGGGGTCAGTCTGCCACTGCCCGCAGCCATGCTCAACCCGGCGCTGAACTGGGTGTTCGATCAGTTACAGGATTACCTGGTCCAGGCCTACGATTACATCGCCTTTAGCGATGTCCAGATCGAAAACGGTTATCTGGTGGTCGTCGGTCGTAAACAAGTCGATGCGCCTACCGCGCCGTAGCATCAGGTCTGCAAAAGCCCGCCGCCGGCATCAGTCCGCCTGCCGGCCGCTCTTGAGGCCGGTGCGCAACTTGTTCTCCACTTCACGCACGACGTGCGGCGCCAGAGCCCCGCGATTAGCCTCCAGATAGGCCGCCACCCGCTCAGAGTGCAGTTTTATCAAACCGCGCAGCGCCCAGGAGACGGCCTTGGTGATCATGGGATGCCGCTCGTCCCTGGCCTGCCCCACCAGCTCCAACGTCAGATCGGGACAGCTAAAGCCCTTGTAGCCGCGATTCAACCAGGCCGTGGTCACCAGCGCCATACGACGGCTCCACACGTCCTCAGCGGCCATCAGCGTCCGCAGGTGTTCCAGTCGCGATGCAGGCTCGGCCAGAATCCAGCGCCCCATCACCCACTGGCTCAATCCATCCGACACTTCCCAGTTGTCCACGCCTCGCCGCCAGCGCTCGAAATCGGCCCAGGTCAGGTGCGGGATCCAGCGTTTGTGCTGCTCCAACAGGTAACAGGCCAGCATGTGCTCCTCGCGTGAATCGGCCTGCCACAGCGCCTCCACCAGCGCCCACACCTCCTGGCGATTGGCATCGGGGTGTGCCGTTTGCCAGCGATGAGCCAGATGGCGCAGTTGCGGCACGCGCACACCATACATCTGGAGCCGGGTGGGCACGGCCATGCTCATACCCTGACGATGTTCCGCATCGGCCATCTCCTGGATCTGGCGCAACAAAGCCCGGTGCTCAAGCGATACGTCAAACTTTTGCCTCACCATTTTTCGTAACGCACCAGCTCGGCGAGTGGGCGGCGCGCCTTGGGTCGGGGCTGGTCGGCGGGATAACCCAGCGGCGTCAAAGCCACCGGCTCGATCCCATCGGGCAGGCCCAACACCTGGCGGGCCGCTGCCGGATCGAACGCAGCGATCCAGCAAGTGCCCAGTCCCAGATCGGCCGCCGCCAGGATCAGGTGATCCATGGCGATGGCCACATCGACATCGTTATAGTTCTTGCCATCCATACGCACCCAGTTCTCAGCGGGCACGCCGCAGGCGCAGATGACCAGCGGCGCCTGCACGAACCACTCGCGGTCGTAGATACGGCGCAGCTCGGCCTGGCGGCCCGCCGTGCGGATGACGATCAGCCGGAAGGGCTGCCGGTTGGCCGCGGTGGGAGCCAGCCGCGCGGCCTCCAGCACCTGCTGTAACGTGTCGTCCTCCACGGCATCGGGCCGGTAAGCCCGCACGCTGTAGCGGCTCTTGACGAGCTCTGAAAAATCCATCGTATACCCTCCCTTGTTGTCTAAACCCACTCGACGTCGCCGCACAGTTCCGGCGAGCGCAGACGGGCCATGAACGCTTCAAAAGCCGGACGCACCGCGCCAATGGTGCTGCCCTGCCCGTGACCGGGGAAAAAGGCGGTGTCGTCGGGCCAGGCAAAGACCTTTTCCTGCAAGCTGTGGAGGATCTGGGCCAGCGCGCGCGGCGTTTCCGAGCGACCTGGCCCGCCGGGAAAGAGTGTATCGCCGACGAGGGCGCGGTTATCGAAGCGCAGGCAAACACTGCCCGGCGTGTGGCCTGGCGTGTGAAACACACGCAGCTCGCTCCTCCCCAGAGCCAACACCACGCCGTCGCGCAGGTCGAAATCGCCCGGAATGCCAAACTCGACGGCGTCGGCTGGGTGCAGGCCCAGCGGCGCGCCGGTGACGCGGCGCAGATCCGCCAGGGCCTGAATGTGATCCGCGTGGCCGTGGGTGAGCAGAATCGCCCTGACGGTCGTATCGGCTACCGCCGCCAGAATGCGCTCCGCCTCGGCGGCCGGATCGACGACGATGCTCTCTCGCTGGGCCGTCAGGATGTAACAATTGGTGCCCCACTCGCCCAGAGGCAAGGCGCGCAATTGCAGGTTCGTGTGGCTCGACATGGCTTTCTCCTCACAAAACAACTCGGCACGGCGTTTCTTCACCGCTGAGCCGCCGAGTTCTTGATCGTTGTCGCCAACCAGGGGCCGTTCTCTGCGGCCTCTGCGTCTCTGCGGTGAGTCGTTACTTCCTCACTTTACTGCGACGCGCCGGTCAGGCACGAATCTCCCATTCGGGCTTTTCTGGTTCCAGGTCTTGCATCTCGCGCCGCAGCTCAAAAATCTGATCGCGCAGCAGAGCCGCCTTTTCGAACTCGAGCTGGGCGGCGGCTTCTTTCATCTGCTTTTCCAGCTCTTTGATGAGCCGCGCCACCTCGTCCCTGGGCATACGTTGCGCTGTCACGTACTCGGCCCGACTCTCAGCAGCCACTTTGAGGCGGTCGGTGAGATCACGCACCTGCTTGACGATGCTGGCCGGCACGATGCCCTTCTCCTGGTTGTGGGCCAGTTGTTTCTCGCGGCGACGGTTCGTCTCGTCGATGGCGCGCTTCATCGAATCGGTGACTGTGTCGGCGTACATGATGGCCTGACCGTTGATGTGGCGTGCGGCGCGGCCCACGGTCTGGATGAGGGCCGTATCGGAGCGCAAAAAGCCTTCCTTGTCGGCGTCCAGGATGGCCACCAGCGACACCTCTGGCAGGTCTAGCCCTTCGCGCAGCAGGTTGATGCCCACCACCACGTCGTAATGACCCAGGCGCAGGTCGCGCAGGATCTCGATCCGCTCCAGGGTGTCGATTTCAGAGTGCAGGTAATGCACCTTGACGCCCATCTCCAGCAGATAATCGGACAGGTCTTCGGCCATACGTTTGGTGAGGGTGGTCACCAGCACCCGCTCGCCGCGGCCCACCCGTTCGTTGATGCGGGCCAGCAGATCGTCGATCTGGCCTTCGACGGGCCGAACGACGATGGCGGGATCGACCAGGCCGGTGGGGCGGATGAACTGCTCCACTATTTGTTGCGATTTCTCCAACTCGTAGGGGCCGGGCGTGGCCGAGGTATAGATCACCTGGTTGATCCGGGCTTCGAACTCTTCAAAGCTGAGGGGGCGATTGTCCAGCGCGCTGGGCAGGCGGAAGCCATAATCCACCAACACCTGTTTACGACTGCGATCGCCGTGATACATGCCCCGCACCTGGGGCACTGTCATGTGCGACTCGTCCACGATCAGCAGGAAATCGTCGGGAAAGTAATCCAGCAGCACCCAGGGCGGCGTGCCTGAGGGGCGCTGATCCAGGTGGCGTGAATAGTTCTCGATGCCAGAGACGTAACCCACTTCACGCAGCATCTCCAGGTCGTAGCGGGTGCGCTGTTCCAGGCGCTGCGCTTCCAACAGATGCTCCCCGGCCTTGAGTTGAGCCACGCGCGTGAGCATTTCGGCTTCGATATCCTTGATGGCCTGTTCCAGTTTGTCTTGCGGGGTGATAAAATGTTTGGCGGGAAAGATGTCGATGGCATCGTGTTCGGCCAGCACCTCGCCGGTGAGGGGATCGATCTCGGTGAGGCGCTCGATCTCGTCGCCCCAGAAAGCGATCCGATAGGCAAAATCGCGGTAGGCCGGGCGCACATCGAGCGTATCACCCCGCACGCGAAAGCGACCGCGCGCCAGGTCCAGATCGTTGCGGTCGTAGTGAATCTGCACCAGGTGGCGTAATATCCGGTCGCGCCTGGCGACCTCACCCCGGCGCAGTTTGAGCACGCCGCGCCCGTATTCCTCCGGGCTGCCGAGGCCATAAATACACGAAACAGAAGCCACAATGATCACGTCCCGGCGGCTCAGCAGACTGGAGGTGGCGGCCAGCCGTAAGCGTTCGATCTCTTCGTTGATGTCGGCGTCCTTTTCGATGTAGAGGTCGTGTTGCGGTACGTAGGCCTCCGGCTGGTAGTAATCGTAGTAAGAGACAAAATACTCTACGGCGTTGTGGGGAAAGAACTCTTTGAATTCGGCATAGAGCTGAGCCGCCAGGGTTTTGTTGTGAGCCAGCACCAGGGTGGGTGTCTGGGTCTGTTGGATGATGTGGGCCATGACAAAGGTTTTGCCCGTGCCTGTAGCGCCCAACAAGGTCTGGTGCGTGTGACCGGCCTGCATACCGGCCACCAGTTTGTCGATGGCCTGTGGCTGATCGCCGGTGGGTTGGAAATCGGCAATGAGCTGAAACGATGGCATACGCCCTCCCAATGGCTGAAATCATAGGAGTGTGGCTAAAATCTATGGGAAACCCTCCCGCAGATTCGACGGATACGCTTCCCCTGAGCTTTGGCCCATGAAAACCCTCTCTGGAGGCATGATGCTTCCTCAACCTGCGGGAGGGTCAGACACCTCCCACGACTCTTGGCCACACTCAAATCATAGAACGCAAGTTCGACGCCCATTATACACCGGAAGCCCGCGAGAGGCAAAAAGCAGCAAACGGTGGTATAATAGGCTCGACGAAATCACCTTCTAACCCGCTCTGTCCCAGCGGAAAGCGAGCGCCTCTTCACGGCATATGACCGAGCAGAATTTTCCAGTCAGCGGCGTTGTCCTGGCCGGCGGGCAGAGCCGTCGTATGGGCAGGAACAAAGCATTTGTCGAGATAGGGGGGCAGTCGATCATCGAGCGCGTCCTGGAACGCATCTCGGCGGTATGCCAGGAGGTGATCCTGGTGACCAATACCCCTGACGAATTTGTCCATCTGCACTACCCCAGCGTGCCCGATATTTTGCCCGGCAAAGGCTCGCTGGGAGGCGTCTATTCCGGCCTGAAAGCTGCCAGCCACCCTTATGCTCTGACCGTGGCGTGCGACATGCCTTTCCTGAACGTGGCGCTGCTGCGTTACCTGATCCTGATCGCGCCGGGCTACGATGTGATCGTACCGCGCACCGAGCAGGGCAGCGAAACGCTCCACGCTGTCTATGGCCAGAACTGCCTGCCGGCTATGGAGCAATCGCTGCGGCAAAACATGCTGCGGGTGAACGCTTTTTACCCGCAGGTTCGGGTGCGTTACGTCGATACAGACGAGATAGACTTGCTCGATCCACAACACCTCTCGCTCTTTAACGTCAATTCACCGGACGACCTGGCATGGGCCCAGAAAATGGCGCAACAGGAAAGCCTGCCCAATCGGCACAAACGCAGGTTTTGATCCCCACGGCCAATTGTGTTATAATGTTCCCCCTCTTTGGGTATATCCTTCGGCAGGCAGGCAAAGAATGGTCACTGAATCGATCTTGATGGGCATCCTCATCGCCACGGCGCTGGTTTTTGATTTTTTGAACGGCTTTCACGACGCCAGCAACATCGTGGCCACCATGATCTCGTCACAGGCAATAACGCCTCGGATGGCGCTGGCGTTGAGCGCTACAGCCGATTTCGTTGGACCTTTTCTGTTCGGCGTGGCGGTGGCCAAAACCATCGGCCACGACGTGGTGGCTGCCGTCGCGATCACCCTACCCGTCCTCCTGGCTGCGTTGTTTAGCGCCATCGTGTGGAATCTCGTCACCTGGTGGATGGGCATACCATCCAGCTCCTCGCACGCCCTCATCGGCGGGCTGATCGGCGCGGTTGGAATCGGCTTTGGATTGCAGAACATCCTGGTAGGTGGTCTGGCAAAAATTCTGATGGCCCTTCTTATCTCGCCTGTGCTGGGGCTGGTGACAGGCCACCTGATCATGAAACTGACTCTTTTTGCGGCACGAGGCGCTTCACCCAGGGTGAGCCACCTGTTCAGGAAACTTCAATGGCTCACCTCCCTGAGCCTGGCCCTCAGCCACGGCACAAACGATGCCCAGAAAACCATGGGCATCATCACCATGGGCCTGGTCGCCACCAACTATTTGAGCCGTTTCGTTGTGCCGTGGTGGGTAATTGTCTTGAGCGCCGCGGCCATCGCTCTGGGCACAGCTTCTGGCGGCTGGCGACTCATCCGCACGCTGGGCGGCAGGTTTTACAAGATCAGGCCGATCCACGGCTTTACGTCACAATTGTCTTCGGCGATCATCATCATCGGCGCGGCTCTTCTGGGAGGGCCGGTGAGCACCACCCAGGTGGTGAGTTCGGCCATCATGGGTGTGGGCTCGGCCGAACGTTTGAGCAAGGTGCGCTGGGGAGTGGCAGGCAGCATTGCCATCACCTGGCTGGTGACCATCCCCGCCAGTGCAGTCATGGCAGCCCTGTTCTACCACCCCATCGCATGGGCCACCAGGCTGTGAGTAAGGAGTAAAAGAGGCGTATAATGGGTATCAAGGATTTTTTTAAACCCAGACAGAACAACTTTATCAGATTGTTGAGCCAGCACGCCGCCAAAACTCTGGAAGGGCTGGAGGCGTTGGAGGCGTTTGTGCAGAACCCCAACGACGAGCTGGCCCGCCAGGTCCGGCGATTGGAAAAAGAGGCCGATGAGGTGCGACGCATCCTCATCGACGAGCTGAACCGCACGTTTGTCACACCCATGGACCGCGAGGACATCTTTGCCCTTTCGCGTGCCATCGACGACGTGATGGACTATGCCAACACCACTGTCGAAGAGATGGTGATGCTCAACGTGGAGCCCAATTCTTTCTTGCAGCGCATCGTTTCGCTGTTAAAAGAGGCGGCCTACGAGATTCACCAGGCCATGCTGCGCCTCGAAGAGCACCCCAACGTCGCCAGCGACCACGCCATCCGGGCCAAGGCGTTGGAAAACCGGGTGGAGCACATCTACCGCGAGGCCATCGCCAATCTTTTCAGCGGCCCAGACGATATCCAACACGTGATGGAGATGCTCAAGCTGCGCGAGATCTATCGCCACCTGAGCAACTGCGCCGACAGAGGCGACGAAGCAGCCAACGTGATCACCGACATCGTCATCAAGATGGCCTGAAACAGCCGGCGTCAACCCTGGCCGAAAAACGGCGCGCATTCAATCGAAAAGCTGAACGGTGTGATAATCGTCTTCACACGGATGGCCTGTCAGCCATGACCAGGCGACGAAATGCTCCTGAACCTGAATGATATGGCTGCTCTCGGTGCCTCCGCCATCTGGCCAGTGGCTGCAAATGGACAGGTGGCTTTTTTCCGGGACGTGTGAGCGGAGCATGGCCTTGAGTCCCCTGGCACTGGCGAGGCTGCCCACCATTCGGTTCGCCACTTCCAGGCGGCTGGCCGAGCTCTGGGCGTGCATCTCGGCTCTCGCCGGATCGCCATAACGAATGAGCGCAAAGTCGTTGGTGATGGCCACGTTGCCCGGAATCTCTTCTATCACAAATTGCTCTTTCAGCACCTCGATCAACAAGGTCCACGCAGGCGAGCAGACCAGGATGCGCCCTCCCTGCACCGCATTGTGCGCCACAAAGCCCTCGACGATCCGGGGAACGTCTTGCCGCTGCTGAACCTCCCTGACCAACCTCTCACACAACAGATCGTACGTCACGTCCGGCGTCGAGACGATGTGTGTGTTGGCCACGCAGATACCACGCCGGTTTACGCCGATCGATACACCCTCCAGATCACCCGTCTTGAGATTCACTCCCCGGAGCGCATGGAATTCGGGCGTCGATTGAAAAACGGTGATCCGGTTCACCAGGTAATGCGGCGACAGATCGCGGTTCTTGAAAAACAGCATCCCACCGGGGATATGCACCACACCAACGGTACAGCCCATCGATTTTCACCACCCTTTCTTGTGAACAAACTCGGCAGAGCCGATTCACCATCGAACCCACAACCTGATCTTATCACGCCTCGCCGTTTCTGGCAACGCCCTAAAGTTCACCCGCAGACCTTCGTAAGGGCTTTTGAGTCCTGGCCCGGGCGCTTGCTTTGACCTTATACCGCAAGCGGTTTATAATTACGGCCCGGTGCCATCGTTTCCACAGGAGGCTCACTGTTTGACAACCGGCGTCGTGTTCGACATCAAAAAGTTCTCCATCCACGATGGCCCAGGCATTCGCACCACTGTTTTCCTCAAAGGTTGCCCGTTGCGATGCCTGTGGTGCCACAATCCGGAAAGCCAGCGCCTCGAGCGCCAGTTGATGCACTACGAACAGCGCTGCATCCACTGCGACGCTTGCATCGACGCCTGCCCGATGGGCGCTATCACCCGGCACGGTCAATGCCTGATCACCGATTGGGACGTTTGCACACGCTGCGGCGACTGTGTGGAGGCCTGTTTCAGCCAGGCGCGCCAGATGGTGGGTCAGGAGATGACGGCAGCCCAGGTGATGGCCGAGATCGTCCGCGACATTCCTTTTTTCGACGAATCGAATGGCGGCGTGACCTTTTCTGGCGGAGAGCCTCTGTTACAAACCGATTTTCTGCTGGCCCTGTTGCACGCCTGCCAAGATCAAGACCTCCACACCACCATCGACACCTGCGGTTTTGCCGCCTGGGAATCTTTTGAGCGCATCCGGCCCTATGCCGATCTCTTTCTCTACGACCTCAAACTCATGGATAGCTCTGCCCATCAAAAATTCACCGGCGCGCCCAACGAGATCATCCTGAGGAATCTGGAAACACTGGCGCAGCTCGGGCACGAGATCGTCGTCCGAGTGCCTGTCGTGCCGGGCATCAACGACGATGACCTCAATCTGGCGCAGATCGGCGCCTTTGTGGCCGCCCTGCCCGGCGTGGAGCGCATCGATCTCTTGCCCTACCACCCCACCGCCATCGACAAGTACCGGCGACTGGAGCAAAACTACGCCCTGCTGAAAATCGACCCTCCCACCCCAGAGCGGGTGGCCGAGATCGCGCGCCAGCTCGGTGCGCTGGGGCTTCAAATCAGAACAGGAGGCTGATCCATGTCTACGAGCGAGCGTGTGGCCCGCCTGCGGCAACAGAGCCTGGAGGCCGTGCCCAGAATCTCCACCGAGCGGGCCGAACTGATGACCCAATTCTACCAGCAGCATCTGGGGTTGGTTTCGCCGCCGCAGCGCCGCGCCCTGGCCTTCCGGCACCTGATGCAAAACAAAACCATCTGCATCAACGAAGGTGAGCTGATCGTCGGTGAAAAAGGTCCCGCGCCCAAAGCCACACCCACCTACCCGGAACTGTGCTGCCACAGCCTGGCCGATCTGGATATCCTGAACTCGCGCGCCAAGATCCCCTTTGCCGTCAGCGCCGAGGCGCGACGGGTCTACGAAGAAACGATCCTCCCCTTCTGGCGGGGCAAGTCCATGCGCGATCTACTCTTCAAAGAGATGACCGCCGAATGGCAGGCCGCCTACGAGGCCGGCATATTCACCGAGTTCATGGAGCAGCGCGCACCGGGCCATACCGTGCTCGACGACAAAATCTACCACAAAGGCTTTCTGGATTTTAAACGAGACATCGCCCACCACCTACAAAAGCTCGACTATCTCAACGACCCGCAGGCCTATGCCAGGCAAGAACAGCTCAAAGCCATGGACATCTGCGCCGACGCGCTGATCCACCTGGCCGCGCGCCACGCCGCAACGGCGAATCAGCTCGCCTGTCAGGAACCCGATCCACGACGCAGGCAAGAATTGGAACGCATCGCCCGGATATGCCGCCACGTGCCGGCCCAGCCACCGCGCGACTTTTGGGAGGCGTTACAATACTACTGGTTCGTTCACCTGGGCGTGACCACCGAGTTGAACACCTGGGACGCCTTCGATCCCGGCAGGCTCGACCAGCACCTCTATCCATTTTACCGTCAGGGCCTCCAGGATGGCGCCCTCAGCCGCGAGCAGGCCCAGGAATTGCTGCAATGTTTCTGGATCAAGTTCAACAACCAGCCCGCCCCACCCAAGGTGGGCGTCACGGCGGCAGAGAGCGGCACCTACACCGACTTTGCCCAGATCAACCTCGGCGGCCTCAGACCAGATGGCTCCGACGGCGTCAACGAGCTCACCTACCTGATCCTGGATGTCGTCGAGGAGATGCGTTTATTACAGCCCAGCACCTCCATCCAGGTGAGCAAAAAGAACCCGGACCGTTTCATCAAGAGAGCGGCCCAAATCATCCGCACCGGCTTCGGCCAGCCTTCGGTGTTCAACGCCGATCTCATCGTGCAAGAGCTGGTGCGCCAGGGCAAATCGGTGCTCGATGCGCGTCAGGGCGGCTCCAGCGGCTGTGTCGAAGTCGGCGCTTTTGGCAAAGAGAACTATAACCTCACCGGCTACTTCAACATGCCCAAAGTGCTCGAGATCGCCCTGCACAACGGCATCGACCCGCGCACGGGTTGCAGAATCGGGCCGGAAACGGGCGACGCCAGCCGCTTCGAGAGCTTTGAGGATCTGTTTGCGGCGTACAGAAAACAGCTCGACCATTTTATCCGCATCAAGGTGCGCGGCAACAACGTCATCGAAAGGCTCTACGCCCAATACATGCCGGCGCCCTTTCTCTCGCTGCTCATCGACGACTGTATGGCCCAGGGCAGAGACTATCACGATGGCGGCGCGCGTTACAACACCAGCTACATCCAGGGTGTGGGTCTGGGCACCATCAGCGATGCCATGACAGCCATCAAACATCACATCTTTGATCAGAAAACCCTTCCCATGAGCCAGCTTCTGGCCGCCCTGGAGGCCGATTTCACCGGCCACGAACGGCTGCGGCAAATGCTGCTCCACAGAACCCCTAAATACGGCAACGACGACGATGACGCCGACGCCGTGATGGTGACGCTCTTTGAAGCCTACTTTGAGGCCATCGACGGCCGGCCCAACACCAAAGGCGGTCGTTATCACATCAACCTGCTGCCAACCACCTGTCACGTCTACTTTGGCTCCGTCACCGGCGCCACCGCCGATGGACGCCGCGCCGGCACGCCCCTGTCCGAGGGCATCTCACCCGTGCAGGGCGCCGACCGCCACGGCCCGACGGCGGTCGCCAGATCGGTGGCCAAGATGGATCATATCCGCACCGGCGGCACTTTGCTCAACCAGAAATTCACCCCCCAACTCCTTCAAGACGACCAGGGGCTGAACAAACTGGTACAACTGGTGCGCACCTTTTTTAAACTGGATGGCCACCACATCCAGTTCAACGTGGTAGACGCCGAGATACTGCGCGCCGCCAGGGCCAACCCAGAACAATACCGCGACCTGATCGTGCGAGTTGCCGGTTACAGCGACTATTTCTGCGATCTCGGCCAGGCCCTCCAGGACGAGATCATCGCCCGGACCGAACACCAGGCCATCTGAGCGCAACGCGGCAAGAAACACCCAAATTGCGAGGCGGGCGGTGCACAACAAAACACGAGCCGCATCCTACGGATGCGGCTTTGTTCGTTTGATGCACTCGTGATATAATAACACCGCCATGTCACCTGTCTTGTTCGTTTTCCTCGACGGTGTGGGCCTGGGCCCCGCCGATGTATCCAATCCATTCTGGCTGGCCCAGACGCCCGCTCTGCGGCGGCTGCTCGGCGCGCCGCTGACCAACGGCCTGAGCATCGAACAGCCCGGCCTGTTGCTCAAGGGCGTCGATGCCTGCCTGGGGGTGGAGGGCCTACCACAGAGCGCCACCGGGCAGACCACGCTTTTCACCGGCGTCAACGCTGCCGCCGCCGAGGGCATGCACATTCCGGCCTGGCCCACCGAAAAACTGCGCGCCATCATCGCCCGTCGCAGTTTTTTCAAACGCGCCGTCGAGGCCGGGCATCGTGTCACGTTTGCCAACGCCTATTCCGAGCGCTACTGGCAACTGGTGCAAGAGGGTAAATTGCGTCACTCGGCCAGCACGTTGAACAACCTGGCCGCCAACCTGCCTTTCCGCACACTCGATGACCTGCGACAAGGCCAGGCCGTTTACTGGGACATCACCCACCAGGCAGCGCGCGAATACAACGGTTTCGACGTGCCGCTCATCAGCCCGGAAAAAGCCGGCTGGCGCCTGGCCAGCCTGGCAGCCAGCCACGATCTGGTGATGTACGAAACCTTTCTGCCAGACCTGGTGGGCCACCGCCGCACGCCGTTCGACGGCGTCACTTTTCTGGACACCCTGCTCGATCCGTTCTTTGGTGGACTGTTCCAGGCCGTGGCGCCGGCAACGTCCGTGATCGTGTGCTCGGATCATGGCAACATGGAGAACAGCCTGTCCAAAGCCCACACGCACAATCCGGTGCCGTTGTTGGTGACAGGCCCAGGGACTACGATCCTGAAAAATGCCACCTCCATCACCGACGTGGCCGATGGCATCCTGACCATCCTGTGCGGAAAAAGTGACAGCCTCACCCAAAGGTGAGGCTGTCTATCGGAACAGCGCCATTGATGTTCCGTTTTTCCTGCCGAAAAAGAGCCAGCACACTCTTTTTTTTTGGCAGTTCAGGAGGAGAGAATCATCCCAATATTCCCAGTGAAATCAGGCGCAGCCAGTTGGCGCGTCGACGACGGGGCATTTTTGGCTCGTGCAAGAAACGATCGTTCAAGTCCTCGAAAATGGTGCCTGGCAGCACCCCGGTCGCCCAAAAGAATTCGATTTTCTCTTTCGGTTTCATGTGAATCGTCCTTTCCAAATCTGCCTGGCGGCAGGTTATCATCGACTTTTGACCCTATTATACCTCTGGGGCGTCATTGAAACGTCAAAACAAGGCCATGAAACGTTTGCAGATTCGCCTCTTGGGCGGGATGAATTTGACGCTCGACGGCCAAACTCTCATCCGGCTGGGCACGCAAAAAGCCAGGGCCCTGCTGGCTTATCTGGTCATGCATCCCGGCCAGATGCTGCCCCGCGAGCAGATCGCAACCCTACTCTGGGGCGACTCACCCGACGAGCGCGCCCGACACAGCCTGCGCCAGGCCATACACACCTTGCGCCAGGCCCTGGCCGATTATTTCCTCGTCGAGCCGGATCGTCTGGCTTTCAACAGCGCCAGCGATTACTGGCTGGACGCCGAGGTATTTGCCTCGCTTTGCGCCGAACCCACCATCGAACATCTGAGCCAGGCCGCCGCGCTCTATCGCGGCGAATTCCTGGCCGATCTGGTTGTGCGTGACAGTCTGGCGTTCGAAGAGTGGCTCTTTTTCGAGCGCGCCCGCCTGGAGCGTCTGTATCTGGCGGCCCTCAGCCAGCTCGGCGACGCCCTGGCCGCCACCGGCGACCTCGACCGGGCCATCGAACACGCCCAGCGCCTGGTCAGCCTGAATCCACTTCAAGAACAGGCGCAACGACAGCTCATGCGGCTCTATCACCAGAACGGCAACCGCGCCGCGGCCCTGCAACAGTACCAGACCTGCCAGCAAACGTTGTGGCGCGAGCTGGGCGCCGAGCCAGAGCCAGAGACCAGCGCACTCTACCAACGCATACTGGAATCAGACGCCGTCGATGATCGCGCTCTGCCCATGGATGCCAAGAGCCGCTACCGCCTGGGAGACATCCTGGGCCAGGGCAGCAGCGGTATCGTGCGCACCGCTCACGATCTGCTGCTCGACCGTCCGGTGACACTCAAACTGCTCACCAGTGTGGCCGACGATCCGATAGCGGCCCGAAAACTGCTGGACGCTGCCTCGCGCCTGGCAAGACTGGCCCATCCCAACATTGCCTCCATTCACGACGCCGGTTACCTGGGTGAGATGCCCTACGTGGCCCTTCAGCCGGCTATCGGTGCGCCGCTCTCCAGACACCCCCGGCCGCCTCTGCCCACCCTGCTGGAGATCGTGGAACAGGTGGCCAATGCTCTGGATCACGCCCACCGACACGACATTCTGCACGGCGATGTGCGTCCGGCCAACATTTTTGTGAGCGACGACGGCATGGTGCAACTCGTCGGTTTTACCCTGGTTCCCATCCAGGTCAGCCCGGATATCAGTCTGAAAGACGCCGCCTATCTGCCGCCAGAACTGGCCCAGGGCCAGTCGCCAGATCACCGCGCCGATCTTTACAGCCTGGGCGTCAGCCTGTATGAACTGACCACCGGCCAATTGCCCTTTCCCGGCCAAACACCACTGGCCATCATATCGCAACACATCGACGTGGCCCCGGTGCCACCACGGAGCCGACACCCCGACCTGCCCCCGGAATTAGAAGCCATCACTCTGCGCCTGCTGTCCAAGCGGCCCCAAGACCGCCCCGACAATGCCCTGAGTGTAAGCCATGCGCTGGCCCGCATCCGCCACCAACTGGAAGGGCAGGCCATCATCGAACAGGCCGTCACACCGGCTGGCAAAGCCCCTACCGCCTCGCTGCTCGATCGCATCGCTCGAGGTCGGCTCATTGGTCGTGAGCGAGAGCTGGACGAGCTGTTAGCCCACTGGCAGCGCACCGAAGAGAGACAATCTCACTTTGTATTACTTTCCGGCGAGCCGGGCATCGGCAAAACGCGCCTGGCTCGGGAACTGATCGTCTATGCCCGCCTCAAGGGCGCGATCACATTGTGGGGGCGCTGCTACGAACAAGAGGTGGCCGTGCCTTATCGGCCTTTCATCGATGCGTTCAAGGATTACATGGCCGGTCAGCCGTTGGAAACCCTACACCGCCAGATCGACCCCAGCGCAGCAGAACTGGTCCGCCTGGTGCCTGGTCTGAGTGACCGCCTGGGGCCGATCACGCCCAACCCGCCCCTGCCGCCTCACGAGGAACGGCTACGCCTGTTCGACGGCGTGGCAACCTTTTTGCGCACCCTCGCCGCCGAACGATCGGCCTTGCTTTTTCTGGACGACCTGCACCTGGCCGACGAGGCCAGCCTGCTGCTCCTGCAGCATCTGGTGCGACACATCTACGATGTGCCACTGCTCATCCTGGGCGCCTACCGCGAGACCGAGCTCTCGCGCCAGCACCCCCTGCCACGCCTGCTCGTCGAGCTCAATCAGGAGAGGCTGGTCAGTCGGCTGGCTCTGCGCCGCCTGGATCAACACGCGGTGGGCGAACTGATCCAGGCCATGTACGATGTCGCCATCACGCCAGACGACGTCCAGGCCATCTACCGCGAGACCGAGGGCAATCCCTTTTTCGTTGAAGAAGTCGTCAAAGCCATGGTCGAAGAAGACGTGCTCCAGACAGAGAAACCGGCCATGTCGATCCAGGACTGGATAGCCCACCGCATCCCGCAGAGCATCAACGACTCGATCAGCCGTCGCCTGGATCGCGTCAGCCCGGAAAGTACGCACCTGCTGACCCTGGCAGCGGTCATTGGTCGCCGTTTTCCGCTAGACCTGCTGCTGGCCGTCACCGATCTCGACGAAGAGGCTGCCCTGGACGCGCTGGACGAGGCCATCGCCGCCCAACTCGTGCGCCCCTTCCAACCGGATGTCGGCCAGATTTTCGTCTTCCAGCACCCCCTGATCGCCCAGACGCTGCGTAAGGAGCTCAACGTTCGGCGCCGCGCCCGCCTGCATGCCCGGGTGGGCCAGGCCATCGAGCGTATTTACGCCGAGCAGAGACACAACTGGCTGGAAGAGCTGGCCTATCACTTTGCCCAGGCCCACGGTCAGGAAAACGCTGCCAGGGCCATCACTTACAACATTCTGGCCGGCGACCGGGCGCGCCAGGTATACGCCCACGAGGAAGCCATCCGTTATTACCGGGTGGCTCTGGATCTATTGGAAGAGCAGCCCCAAGACACACGCCAGGGACAGATTTGGGAAAGCATCGGCGATATCAGTTATCTTATCAGCCGCTTTGAGGCCTCGCTGGCTGCGTATCGCAAGGCCATAGAATTCGCCGGCAGCGCCCTTTCCCAGGCCGTTCTGGAACGCAAAACGGGCCTGGTTCACGCTCGACTGGGTGACTATACCAGGGCGCTGTACCACCTGGAGCGCGCCCAGGTGGCCCTTTTGGGGTCAGAGAGTGAACATGGCAGCCAGGAGCGAGCGCTGATCTGGGCCAGTCAGGCCGATATCTATTTTCGACTGGGCCAGCTGGCGCGCGCCCGCGAGGCATGTCTGGCGGGGCTATTCAAACTCCAGGATAGCCAACACTACGCCCAACTGGCCTTCCTGCACCGGACGTTGGGCAGCATCGCCCTGAGAGAGGGCAAAACCCCAGAAGCGCTGAAACATCACGCTCAGAGCCTGGCGTTGGCCCGCCAGGCTCAAGACATCGAAGGCACCGTGGCCGCGCTGGCCAACCTTTCCATCGCCTCACGTCACGCCGGCAACTGGGAACAGGCTCTCTCTTTTGGGCAAGAGGGATTGAGCCTGGCCGAACGTGTGGGCAACTATCGCGGCGCAAGTTTTGCCCACTTTGGGCTGGGCACTACTTTGTGGCGTAAGGGGCAACTGGATCGGGCCATCCAACATATTGGCCAGGGGTTACAAATTGCCATCAAGATCCAGGACCGTAATCAGATGGCCCAGTTGCACGCCTATCTGGCCACCATCCTGTTCGAAGCCGATCCCCAGAACCTGTCCACGGCCCAGGAACATCTGCGCCAAAGTGAATCGCTGGCCCGCGAATTGGGCAGTTCCGGTCTCGCGGCGCTCACACGGTTGATCCAGGCCGAGTTATTCAACGGCCAGCAAGCATGGGAGAGCGCCTTGCAGGCCCTCTCCGATACCACCGACGCGGAGGCTTCTGCACCGTGGCTCAAAGCCGATTTTGATCGCGCCCTGGCGCTGGCCCACCTGGGAGTGGGAGCAGCGGAACAGGCCCTGTATCACGCCCGCCGCGCATTGGAAACGGCCACCGCCCACAGTTATCCTTACGAAATAGCCACTGCCGAGCAGGTGTTGGCCCAGGTGTTGGCCCAGATCGGGCAGCAGCAGGCCGCCGAGGCCCACCTGACGTCGGCGATTGCCCGCCTGAAAACCCTCGGCAGTCGGCTCGAACTGGAGCGCGCCCAGGAGCGCCTGCGTCACATTCGATCCCAACCGGGCGGCGCTGCCTGCACCCAGACACAGCCATAAACACGAAAGGATCACCATGGACACAACCACACTAGAACCAGGCCGCTGGTCGCTCCAAGACCTGCTCACGGCCACAGAAGGTCCTGAAATGGATCGGTTGTTGACCGAACTGGAACAGGCGGTATCCAACCTGGAGTCCAGCCGCGAAAGGCTATCGCCAGACGTGGCTCAGACCGAGTTCGCCCGCCTCATGGGCCTGCTGCAAGAGATCACCGCTCTATCCAGTCGGCTGAATGCCTACGGCCATCTCTGGTTTGCCGCGGACACACAAAACCAGGACGCCCTGGCCTTTCGAGGCCGCATGGACAAACGGCTCACCGATCTGGAGAATCGTATTCTCTTTTTCAGCCTGTGGTGGAAAGGACTGGACGACGACGCGGCAGAGCGGCTGCTGGCCGCCAGCGGCGACAATCGTTATTACCTGGAATCGTTGCGTCATTTCAAGCCCCACACCCTGTCCGAGCCGGAAGAAAAAGTCATCAACCTCAAAGACATCAACGGCATCGAGGCGCTGGTGACCGTTTACGAGATGCTCACCAACGGGTTCACCTTCCGGCTAGAGATCGACGGCCAGATGGAAGAACTCAACCGTTCCCAACTCATGGTCTACGCCCGCCACCCCTCATCACAACTGCGCGCCGCCGCCTACCAGGAGTTATACCGTGTTTTCGGCGAGCAGGCCAACGTGTTGGGCCAGATCTATCAGCACGTCGTGCGCGATTGGGCCAGCGAAAATCTGGCCCTGCGCCGTTTTGCCTCAGCCATCAGCGTGCGCAACCTGGGCAACGACATCCCCGACACGGTGGTGGACACACTGCTGCAAGTCTGCCGGCAAAATGCTGCTCTCTTTCAGCGCTACTTTCGGCTCAAAGCACGCTGGCTGGGCATGGATAGGCTGCGTCGTTACGACATCTATGCCCCCCTCAGCGCCTCCGAAAAAACCTATACCTTTGACCAGGCCGCCCGCATGGCGCTCGACAGTCTACGCGCCTTTTCGCCCACACTGGCCGATCACGCCTGGCGTATCTTTCAGGACAACCACCTCGATTCAGAGACACGACCGGGCAAAAACAGCGGCGCCTTTTGTTATAGCGCTCTGCCCGGCCTCACGCCCTGGGTGCTGATCAACTATAACGGCAAGCCCGACGACGTGGCCACCCTGGCCCACGAACTGGGCCATGCCATCCACGCCCTGATGGCTGCCGACCATTCGGCGCTCACTTTTCATTCAGCGCTGCCGCTGGCCGAGACGGCCTCCACTTTTGCCGAGATGCTGCTGCTCGAACGGCTGCTGCAGGCGGAGGACGACCCGGCCTTGCGGCGCGACATCCTGGCCCGCTCTGTGGACGACGCCTACGCCACAGTGATGCGTCAGGCTTATTTTGTGCTCTTTGAACGCCAGGCCCATACCCTGATCGAACAGGGCTGCACCCACGACGAGCTGGCCGAGCGATACCTGGACAACCTCCGAGAGCAATTCGGCGACGCTGTCGAGCTGAGCGACGAATTTCGTTGGGAGTGGGTTTCTATCCCCCACATTTTCCTGGTGCCGTTCTACTGCTACGCCTATAGCTTTGGGCAACTGCTGGTGCTGTCGCTCTACCGTCAGTTCAAGCAGGAAGGAGCGTCCTTCATTCCCAGGTATCTCAACATCCTGGCCTACGGCGGTTCGGCCAACCCGACCCATATCCTGAGCGAAGCCGGCATCGACATCACCTCGGCGGCGTTCTGGCAGGGCGGTTTCGACGTCATCGCTGAGATGATCCAACAATTGGAATCGTTGGCGGTGTGAAACAGCCTGCCGATGGGAGAGAAACGATCGTGACGCCAGCGGGGGTTTTAGACTTGCTGTTGGACGCCAATCGACTCAAGGTGATGCCTCGCGCTGGCTGGCTGCTGCGGGGCATTGCTCAGGCAGAGAGTGTGGCCGCCCACAGTTTCGGCGTGGCTTTTTTGTGCCTGCTGCTGGCTGAGTTTGTGCAAGAGCCGCTGGATCGTAGCAGGCTGCTCACCATTGCCCTGTTGCACGATCTGCCAGAGAGCCGGATCACCGACATCCCTCACCCCGCCATACGCTATTTCGGCCCGGAGACCAAACGAAACGGCGAAGAACAGGCCCTCACCGAGATGCTGACCGACCTGCCGTTTGCTCAAGCCTATCACGACCTGTGGCGCGATTTCGAGGACAGCCGCACACCCGAAGGCCGCCTGGTGCGCGACGCCGACCGGCTGGAGCTTTTGATCCAGGCCTACGTCTATGAGCGCAGCACCGGCAATCGCCTGCTGGGAGAGTTTTGGGAAAAGACAGACGAGGATTTTTTCACCTTTCCCATCGCCAGACAACTATTTAGCCTGCTGCGGCAGCGACGGGAGGAAAAAGAGTAACCATGAGCCATCACTGGCATACGCGGTCGTTCGTTGTTGCCCTCCTGGTGGTCACAGCCTGGATCGCACCGGCTCCGCGCCCCATGCCGCAGGCCCAGGAGCCGCAGAATCTGCTGGTTAATCCGGGCTTCGAGGAGGGCTTTTACTTTGCCGATAACGCGCCCGAAATGCAGGTGGCCAACGGTTGGAAGCCCTGGTGGATCCAGGGCAGGCCAGAGGAAACGAGCCAGGGTTACTTGCATCGACCCGAATACAAGGCCGAAGACCGTAACCTTTTCGGCGACCGGCGCGTGCGCAGCGAGCGTTATGCCCAAAAATTCTTCACCAGCTATTCCACCCATCACGCTGGCTTTTTCCAGCGCGCCGATGCGCCCCCGGGCAGCCAGGTCACGTTTTGTATCTGGGTGCAGGTGTGGAGCAGCAGCAAGGACGATCCCAATATCTCCGAAGAACCGGGCAAGTTGAGTGTCTCGGTGGGCATCGACCCGCTGGGCCGTTCGGACCCCTACTACCCGGAGGTTATCTGGGCCGAGCCGGTGACCCAGTACGACACCTGGCTGCACCTGTGCGTCAGTGGGCCGGTCCAATCCAATGGCGTCACCGTCTGGACGCGCAGCGTCGTCGAGTGGCGGGTGGTGCACAACGACGCCTATTGGGACGACGCCACGCTGGTGGTGAGCCAGCCGCCGCCCACACCCACGCCGATCCCAACCGCCACCCCTGTGCCCACCCCTACACCCCTGCCCACACCGCCCCCCTCTGCCACGGCCACACCCACCGCCCCTGCCACGCCGACTGCCACCCCCTCACCGGCACCGACCCCACTGCCGCCGGCGATCACGGTACACATCGTCCGCCCCGGCGAGACATTGCTGGCCCTGGCTGCCGAGCACGGCAGCTCCGTCGACGACATCGCCCAGGCCAACGGCATCACCGACCTCGACCTGATTTTTGTCGATCAACGATTGCTCATCCCTATCGGACAGGATGGCATACCGCCGTTGGAAACGGGTGTCTACCTCACCCAGGCCAACGAATCGCCGGTCACCCTGGCCTACCGCTACCACACCACGGTCGATATCGTCGCCCAGGTCAACGGCATCCTGCGCGCCGATCACCCCCTGCCCGACGGTCTGCGTTTGAACCTGCCCCCCATCGACAAGCTGCAACTGGAGCGAGCGGTTCACACCATCCACCCAGGCGAGACACCTCTATCCGTGGCCTTGATCTATAACACCACGGTCTGGCACATCGCCCTGGCCAACGATTTGCGTTTCCCCTACCTGCTGCCCGCCGGAAAAAGCCTCTTCATCCCAAACCGATAACGCCAGGGGCGACTCATCGAGTCGCCCCTGCCAGGTCATCATTTCACCAGGATACGCACGCTGCTGCTGCGACAGGCCGGACACATCCGTTCCACATCGGCCTGCGGGTCGTAGCCGCCGTCCCAGGTGTGGCCGCAGCGCATACAGTGCATCTGAGCGACGGTGATGTTTTTGACGCGGCCGAGCTTGCTGCGCACCGGCGACTTGGCCCCTTTGAGCGCCTGGCGTGTGGCCGCGATCTCGTCGTCGCTCACCTGGGCGCGTTTTTCCTCCAGCGCGGCCATGGTTTTGGCCCAGCGCTGGCCCTCGGCGGCGGAGCACCACTCCAATTGCAGCCGTTCCGGGCGCACGCCGCGCTCCTCCAGCCCATCCCATAACGCATCCAGGCGACGCACCGTTTGCCGGTTGGCATTGATATAGTGACAATCGGCCAGGTGACAGCCGCTCACCAGCACGGCGGGCGCACCCTTTTGAAAAGCGTACCACACAAAATCTGGCGCGACGCGGCCCGAACACATGGTGCGGATGAGCAGCGCGTTGGGTGGGTACTGCATGCGCCCCGTGCCGGCGGTGTCGGCCCCGGCGTAGGAGCACCAGTTGCAGGCGAACGTCACCGCCGGTTTGTGGCCGTTGCTCAACATGGCGTCGATCTGGGCATAGACAGCCTGATCCGAAAAGTGGCGCATGGTGATGGCCTCGAAACGACACTCGGCGGCGCAGGTGCCACAACCGGCGCAGGCAGCCGAAATCACCCGCGCCACCTGACCCTTTTGCCACACGATGGCGCTGTAGGGGCAGACATCGGCGCACTGGCCACACTTTTTGCACAGGTCTTCGTTCACCACGGCGGTGATGGCCTCGACCGTGATTTTGCTCTTGCTGAGCAACACCCCGGCTCGCGCTGCCGCCGCGCTGGCCTGAGTAACGCTATCTTTGACGTCTTTGGGCGCTTCGGCGCAACCGGCCAGAAACACCCCTTTGGTCGGCGTATCCACCGGCCGCAGCTTGGGGTGGGCCTCCATGTAGAAACCATCGGCAGTGTTGGAAAGAGTGAACAATTGTTTGATCCAGTCGCCGTCACGGCGAGGCTCGGCGCCCACCGAGAGCACCAGCATGTCCTGCACGTGCTCCTCCAGCCGCCCGGCAGTGGTGTTTTCCACGAACACCCGCAGGCTGCGCGTCTGCGGGTCTTCGATCACCTCGCCGGGCAGGCCGCGCACGTAACGCACCCCGGCGGCCTTGCTGCGCATATAGAGGTCTTCGAAGCCCTTGCCAAAAGCGCGCATGTCCATGTAATAGACCGTCACCTCGACATCGGGATAATGATCTTTGAGCAGCAGACTGTCTTTGACGGTGTTCATGCAGCAGATGTTGGAGCAATAAGCGTTGCCCCGCCCATCCTGCGAGCGTGAGCCGACACACTGCACAAAACCTACCCGCCTGGGTGTCTGATGATCCGTCAGCCGGATAAAGTGCCCCTCGGAAGGGCCGCCCGCTGAGATGAGCCGCTCGAACTCCAGGCTGGTGATGACGTTGGCAAAGCGGGTGTAGCCATACTCGTCCATGGCCGTGGGATCGTACACGTCCATGCCGGTCGCCACGACCACCGCCCCCACCTGAAACTCGACGATCTGATCCTGCATGTCAAAGTTGATGCACTTTTTCTCACAGGCTTCCACGCATTTGCCGCAGGCGATGGGGTTATCGCCCAGGCAGCGTTCGAGGTCGATCAGAAAGGCCGATGGCACCGCCTGGGGGAAGGGAATATAGATCGCCCGGCGGGTGGAAAGGCCCATCTGGAACTCGTCTGGCGCAACGACAGGACAGACCTTGGCACAGTCACCGCAGGCGGTGCATGCGGCTTCATCCACGAAACGCGCCTTTTTGCGCACCCGCACCTTAAAATTGCCCACGTAACCGGTTACTCCCTCGACCTGGCTGTAGGTGAGCAGCGTGATGTTGGGATGTCGACCGACATCCATCATCTTGGGGCCGAGAATTCATATGCTACAGTCCATAGTGGGGTAGGTTTTGTCCAGTTGGGCCATGATGCCCCCGATGGACGGTTCTTTTTCAACCAGGTAAACCGGATGCCCGGCGTCGGCCAGATCGAGCGCGGCCTGGATACCGGCCACGCCGCCGCCGATGACCAGCGCGGCGTCGGTGACGGGCAGCTTTTCTTCGTCCTGCGGGTAAAGCCAGCGCGCGCGGGCCACCGCCACACCGACGATGCCCTTGGCCTTTTCGGTAGCCGACTGGCGGTCGTACAGGTGCACCCAGGAACAGTGCTCGCGGATGTTGGCCATCTCTAGCAGATAGGGGTTCAGCCCGGCCTCACTGATGCAATGGCGGAAGGTGGGCTCGTGCAGGCGCGGCGAGCAAGAGGCCACCACCACCCGGTTGAGATTGTGCTCCAGGATGTGGCGCCTGATCTCCTGCTGACCCGGATCGGCGCAGGTATATTTGTTGCGCACGGCGACGGCTACGTCGGGCAACGAAGCAGCGTACTCGCGCACGGCGTCGGTGTCCACGCTGCCGGCGATGTTCAGCCCGCAGTCGCACACAAACACGCCGATACGCAGCGGTTGTTTCATTTCATCCAAAACATCGGGCATCATTGTACCTCCTGATCAAACCACCAAGACACAAAGGCATAAAGTCTTTATAACTATACGCCCTGGAAGCATACTCTTTGGCCTGTTTCCTTTGAGTCTCGGCGCCTTTGTGGTCAAGATCGAGCAACAGTCCAAAACAAGAACCACTATTTTTCGCCCTGTGACCTGGGCAACCAGCGGCCGCCGGTGGCTTTTTTGATGGCTTTGATGGTCGAATCGGGTGTGTTGGTCAGTACCGCGTCGCAGCCGATCCAGATGTACCACCGCACCCGCGAGTCGGGCCGGTCATCGAGCGGGCAGACGAACTTGTTCAGGCGATGGGCCATCCAGGCGAAGAGTGGGTTGAGCACCACCAGCGGCCAGACCGGGCCGATAAGCTCCGTGCGGCAGAACGGCAGCAGCCGTCGCAGCGTGATCAGACCCGCCGGTATCTGCGGCGCAACCCGTTTCACCGCATCCATGCGCGCCTGGACAAAAGAAAGGATCGCCACCCGCCCCTGGAATTCCCCCCACGGCAGCGCGTCGACCAGTTTTTGTGCGTACTCGGCTCGCTCGAACAGCGGGTCCTTTAACTCCAGGCCCAGGCCCACGCCCTCTGGAATGATGGCCAACAGCTCTTGCAGCGTTGGGATCCACTCTCCGGCAAACCCGTCACCGAACCAACTCCCGGCATCCAGCGTTCGAATCTCGGCCAGCGTCATGTCACTCACCGGGCCGTGGCCATCGGTGGTGCGGTCCACAGTGGCATCGTGGATACAGACCAAATGGCCATCGCGGGTGAAACGTAGATCGGTCTCTAGCAGATCGGTTCCCTGTTGGAGCGCCAGCCGAAAAGCCGCCAGCGTATTCTCTGGCGCGTAACCACTCGCCCCACGATGGGCCATCACCAGGGGGCGGGGCCGTCCGGCCAGGCCAAAAGCGTGTAGACCTTTTCTTGGAGCCATGATTACCTCACTTCTCCTTCGGGGTCTTGTTCACCTCAAAAACGCACTCTGGCGCGCCGGTGACCCGGCAAGCTGTTTCCACCACGTCGAACTCTTTGCCGGTGGCCCAGGCCAGCGCCTGCTGGATGGCCCCCACAAACACCCAACAGATGGCCCGGTCGGCCTCTTTGCCGGCGCAGGTGGAGCAATCGGCGCTGCGATAAACCCATCGATCCTCACGCTCCTCTATCTCGGCCTGCAGACGATCACCCGCTCTGGCAGCCAGCCGTTTAAAGGCGCCCACCATGTTGTTGAGCACCATTTTGATTTGCAGATTGGTCGGCAGCAGCTTGAGCGCCAGCCCGGTCAGACCAAACACCGCCGATTGATCCGATACCGACCGCTCTGCCGAAACGCGGCCAATGCGCAGAGCAAAACCCTTTGCCGCTCGCCCGTAAAAGTTGACGATGGCTTTATTGAGCGCGGCGTAATCTCGAAAGGTGAGCCCCTCCGAAAAGGTCATGTCGTTGGGGGGTAGTCGATCTTGCAGACGCTCCAAACCGGCGTCACGCAGGATGATGTCCAGACCATTCTTTCCGGCCACATCCGCCACGGCCTGCAGCGCCCAGCGCATATAGCCGTTGGCCAAAGCGTAATCCAACAACCGTTCATCGCCAACCCTCTCACGCACCTCCATACCGGCCTCCTTTCAACAACGCGTCACCGACGCTGAACATCGATCCAGGCCAGCACCAGCCAGCCATCGTTGGTTATCGCTCCTTGAGGCAAGAACCTCTCGCCGCTCCCGGCATCCCAGAGCGCGATTTCCACAGCATAACGGCCTGGCTCGGAACCCTCTTCCAACCAGATGCTGTGCTGGTCTCGCACCAACTCGTCCACCGACCAGTCCAGCGAGGGATAATAGCCATCCACAGGCCAACCATCCACCTGGGCCAACACCCAACCTGTTTCATCCCGCAGCCTGACAGCCACCTCTACGTCCGGCGGGGCATTCTGGCGAGCCTGCCAGAGCAACGTGACGTGCAAAAAGTCAGGCGGCCACACCTCGGCCACCGGCTTTAGATCGTAACCCAACAGACGAATCTGTCCAAAAGGCACATCCAGGCGTTCCCGCAGAGCCACTGCCTCCGGATCGGACGGTGTGCGGGTTCGGGTCACCGTCACCGACTGCGGCAGCAAAACCCCCTGCGTCACAGGCGCGCCATCTGGACTCAGGACAAACAGACGACGACCTGTGTCCGGCTCGTACAGTCCCACCTCTACCTGATATTCCCCTGGCGGCGTGCCGGGCAGCACGGTCAGTGTGTGCGTGTCCCGCACGTAACGATCCACCGGCCAGCGAGGGGTGGGAATATCACCGGGATTGAGGCGGTCATCCTGGCCCCAGGTGTGCACTGCCGGGCGGACGAGGTGCACAAAGACGCTGTAATGTTTCGCCACCGGGCCGGCGGCCTGCCAATAGAGCGTCAGCGGCAAGGCGCCATCCTGGGCCACATCCGTCTGCGGCAGGTCGTAACCCAGCAGCGTGATCTGCCCCTCGAATTGGGCCCTCAGCGTATGCTGGGCCACGACCACCCGGTCACCGGTCGAGGTCAGACGGAACCAGTCCGGCTGGCGGTCGATCACGGCGATTTTGGCCACGAGAAAGGCCAGAACGCCCCCCAACAATGCCCCACGGCAAGGCGCAGGCTCTTTTTGAAACGTCTGCGCCCGCCGCACCCCGGCGGTGAATCCCCAGCCCGAAACCAACCACACCAGCAACGAGACGAGCGAGATGGCCGTCCCCAGCGTCCGTGACCAGGTGCTGCCGAAGCGCAGTTCCAACATGTGCGCCCCGGCAGGCACAGCCACGGTGACAAAACCGTGCGGCTCAGCGGGCGCGATCTCGACCGGCTGGCCGTCTATTTTGGCGCGCCAGCCAGGGAAATAGAACCGCCGGATGATGGCTGTGAACGGTTGTGGTGAGACGATGTCAAAAGTATCCGACCGGGTAGAAACACCGACTATACAAAGCTGCGCTCCTGCGGGCAGACTGTCGCGGTCGAACCGATCCACCGGCCCGGCCGAACGGTAACTTGTCAGCACGTCGCCCGATTCGTGGGGCGGCACCTGCACCCACACCGGCGTGTACTCGCGGTTGGCCGTGGTGCCCAGCGCCACACCGCTCAACTCCAGTTGGATCATCTCGAGCGGCGTAAAATCGTCCTGGAGCGGCGTCCACGGCGGCGGATAGAGCGTCGGCAGCGCGCCGATCAACAGCAGCGTCAAAGCCCCGCCTGCGACCCATGCCTGCCATCGCTCACCGATCACCGCCACGCCTGCCCCGGCCAGCCAGGCCAGCGGCAGCGCCGCCAACCCCAGCAGCCGCCACGGGAACTGGACGTAACGCAAGAGTGGGATGGCCTCCCACACACCGACCGATGCGTCCAGAGTCAGAAAGCCCAGCGCCAGCGCCGCCAGGCCCATGAACACCGATAGCCTCACCGCCGGGGGCGCAGAGAATGCAGAGCCTGGCGTTTTCGCCCCTTTTCTCAGCGCAGCCGGCGGTAAAAAACAAAACACCAACCCAACCACCGCCCAAGCCCACTGCACCAGCCCCAGGTTATAGGCCAGCGGCGGGTTGAGCGCGGCCTGATCGATCCGCGGCGACGGGCGCAACAACTCGCGCAGCGTCAGAAAATGGCGGTGAAAGTCGAAATCGCCGTGACCGATGACCTGATCGAGAATGACGTATTGTTTTTCGGCCAGCGCCGGCAGCCAAAAGACCGCCGCCAACCCCACGGCCAGCGCGCCAGCGCCCACGACGTTGAGCCACGCCCGCCGCTCCCGCGCCGGAAACAGCCGCACGAGCAGGTAGGCAGCCAGAAATGGCGCAAAGAGCAGCAGCGTCAGGTTGTGCGTCAGCGCCAGGGCCGCCAGCGGCAGCGCAGCCAGAGCCACATCGCCGCGGCGACCACTCGCCAGCAGCCGGTCAAAGCCCCACAGAACCCAGGGCATCAGAGCCAGGGCGAAAAACTCGGCCAGGTCGACGCGCACGAACGGCTCGATCAGCACCCCATACGGCGAAAAGACCACGGCCGCCGCCGATACCACAGCCGCCGCCGGTCCCAGGTCGCGCCGCACCCAGGCATACATCCCCAGCCCCGCCACAAAGGTGGCAACGATAAACAGCACCTGGACTGCCGCCGCTGCACTGGCAAACAAATAGATCGGCTGGGCCAGATAGTAAACCAGCGGCGCGTAAAAGTTGAACAGCGGATAGCCATAGCCCAGATAAAAATCGGGCGCCCAGCGTGGATAGAGCACACCCTCGGCCAGGACGCGGGCAAACTCGGCCACACGCGGCACGTGGATCTCGGCGTCGGCGCCGGCCGGCAGGCCGGGCCGGGTGAGCCACGGCCAGACGGCGATCAGGCACAACACGGCGACGGTCACGGCTCCCCAGTCCAGACGGGTCAACCGGCGCATCAGCCCTTCTCCCCCAGAACATCGAACTCGGCCAGCCACAGCGTCCGCTGGCCAACCGTCAGTTGCAGACGGTATCGCCCCGCAGGCAGGCTCTCGTCCAGCCAAAAGGCATACTGATCACGCACGATCTCACCCTCTCGCCACTCGCTGGTCAGGTAAAGACCGTCCACCGGGCCGCGCAACACGTTGACCCTTTCCCCTGCCCCATTGAGCAGCGCCACGGTGAAGGTGAGATCCCCGGCGATTTCCTGCCCGGCCTGCCAAAAAAGCGTCAGATGGGCAAAATCGGGCGGCGTAAAGCCTGGCCTGTTGAGCGACCAGCCCAGCAGGATGAGGCCATCGGCCAGCGGTTCATCGGTTCGCTGGCCGATGCCCAGCGAGGCCACGTCCGGCGGCGTTCGGGGCGGCAGCAGGCGCACCGTTGTGGGCAAACGCACCTCGCCAGCGATACCATCGGCGCCGAGGACAACCAGCCGCTCGCCGGTGTCCTGCCGGTAAAAACCCACCAGGATCTCGTACTCACCGGGCGGGGTGCCGGGCAGCACCGGCAGCGTGTGCCGGTCGCGGACATATTTGTCCAGCGGCCAGCGGGTCATGGGAAAATCGGCTGGGTTGAGCCGGTCGTCCTGGCCCCACAGATGCTCCGGCGGGCGCACCAGATGCACAAAGACCGAGTAGTTGGTGGGCACGGGCTGAATCGCCTTCCAATAGAGCGTCAGCGGTATCTCACCATCGGCGAGAACCTCTGTCTGTGGCAGGTCGTAGCCGAGCAGCATCACCTGATCGGAGAAGTTCGCCTGGAGTTTGTGCTGCGCCGGCTGGGCCTCCAGGCCGGTCGAGGTGATACGGAACCAGCCCGGCTGGCGATCGATCACGCCGACCTTGACGGCGAACAAGATCAACGCCAACACCAACAGGGGCGCGGCATGTTGTGTTTCCGGCGCGACACACCCCTGCAGGGGCGCGACATGCCGCGCCCCCACCAAAACCAACAGCGACAAGAGTGAAAGAATCGCTCCCACCGTGCGAGGCGGCGTGCTGCCAAAGCGCACCTCCAGTGTGTGCGTTCCGGCGGGCAGCTCGACGGTGATGAAACCGTGCCGTTCGCCGGGGGCGATCCTGGCCGCCTCGCCGTCTAACCAGGCGCGCCAACCGGGGAAATAAAAGGTGAGCACCTGAGCCGTGAAGGGCCGCGGCGACTCGATCACGAAACGGTCACTCGTCGGTGTGTGGGCGAACTCGAGCACGTGTGCGCCTTCCGGCAGGCTGGCGGGGTCGAGTTTATTGAGCGGGCGGCCCTGCTCGTAGGCATCGGTCAACCAGGCCGATGGTCCCGGTGTGTCCTCAACCCACACCGGCAGGTACTCTGCCGCCGAGGTGGTGCCCACCGCCCGGCCCTGCCGCTCGAAGCGTTGGTGATCCAACAGCGTCGCGCCGCCAAAATCGGCCTCCCAGGTGGGGGGAAAGGTGTTGGGCAGCGCGGTGAGCCACACCACCAGCAGCCCACCGATGGTCACGGCCAGCGCGGCCCGCTCGCCCCAGCGCTGTTGAACCAGCCCCGGCAGCGCGCCGACCAGCACCGCCACGACGACAGCCAGCGGCCCCAGCAACTTCCACGGAAACTGCACGAAGGCCAGCGGCGGGATGGCCTCCCACCAAGTCACCGAGACCGGTAACATGAGAAAGACCAGTCCCAGCGCCACAGCCAGCCAAAAGAGCAATTGTCTCTGACCTACCTGTGCTGGTCTGTGTTTTCCCGTGTCCCTTATGAACTTGTAAAAGAGCAGGAGCATGGCCAGGCCCACCAGAATCACCTGGCCCAGGCCGATGTTGAAGCCAAAGTCGGGAAACGTCGCCCCCAGGTCTTGAATCGCCGCCGGGCCGAACAGCTCAGCAGGCGAGACCAAGTGTCCGTGAAAGTCGAAATAACCCCGAACGATGTTTTCGTTCTGGATGTAGGGCCTCTCGGCGAGAACGGGCAGCCAATAAAAGGCCGAAAGCCCCAGACCCAACGCCAGAGCCAGCGCACCCACGGCCAGTACCCGTCGCTGCCGCCGCACCAGCCATTCAAAAGCGGCGTAGAGCAGCAGCAGCGCCGAGAGCAAGGCCGCCATGACGTTGTGCGTCGTCAACAGCGCCGCCCAACCGACGGCCACGCCGACGAAATATCGCCGCCCCCCACCGGCAACCAATCGACCCAGGGTCCACAGCAGCCACGGGATGATGCCAAGAGCAAAACACTCGGCCAGGTTGCCCCGCAGGTAGGGATCGAACAGCAACAGATAAGGCGCAAAAACATAGGCCACTGCCGAGAGCGCGCCGCCCAATGCACCCCAGCGATCTCGGGCAAAGACATACATACCCAGCGCCGAGAGTGCGATAGCCAGCACAAAGACGGCCTTTGCGCCGCCCACGACATCCACGCCGGGCAACGCAGCAAACGCCGCGCCGAGATAGTAGGTCAGCGGGCCGTAAAAGTTGAACAGCGGGTAGCCATAGCCGTAAAAAAAATCCGACGCCCAACGGGGATAAAGCTCCCCCTGCCGCACGAGGTGAATCAACTCGGCGACACGAAAAACGTGCAACTCGGCGTCGGTCTCTCGAGGCAGGCCGGGCCGGCTGAGAAACGGCCACGCAACCACCAGGCACAGCGCCAGCGCGACGATCCAGCCTGGATCGAGACGGCGCCAAACTGTGATTCGCTTCAAGCCACCTCCACCAACCACAAACTGCCAGCAGCCAGGATCATCCCTGCGGTCTCAGACGCCCTCTAGACAGAGAAAAAAATATGCCGACAAAACAGAACAGGGCAAACACGGCAAAGGCCATCCGGACGCTCTTGAGAAACTGCAAATGGTACGCCGCTGTGATCTGCACCTGACCAATATACAGCGCAAAAATGAGCATGGCAATACCCATGCTGAGCATCTGGCCGATCAGCCGCATCGTCGCCAGGGTGGCCGAAGCCACGCCGTAAAACTGCCGTTCGACGGAACTCATGATGGCATTGGTGTTGGGCGACGAGAAAAGTGCAAAACCCAGGCCCAGCAACATCAGATCGGCGATCAGGAGCGGCAACGGCGTGCCTTTGGACAGAAAAGCAAACGGGATCAGCCCTACAAAGGTGAACAACATACCCAACGAGGCGACGATCCGTGGCTCCACTCGATCCGAAAGCCGGCCGGCAAAGGGCGAGAATACCGCCTGCATGGCCGGTTGCGCCACCAGCGCCAGACCCGCCCACTTTGGGCTCAGGCCCTGAATGTATTGCAGGTACAGGCTCAACAAAAAACCCACGGCGGCAGTGGCGCTGTAATTGATCAACGCCGCCACGTTCGAAAAGGCAAACACCAGATTGTGGCCAAAAAGACTCAACTCCAGCACTGGCTCGTCGATGCGCCGCTCCCAGGCGACAAAAGCGATAGCCGCTACCGCTCCGGCCAGGATGAGCCCAAACCCAAGTGGCTCTGGCAGCCGGGACAGACCGTACATCACCAGCACCAACGCCAGGCCATAGATCACAGAACCGGCAACGTCAAATCGCTCGCCGCGGGCGCCGGCCCACTCGCCCTCGAGCTGCCAGGCCACCAGGCCGATGATGATCATCCCCAGCGGCACGTTGATCAGAAACGTGCTGCGCCAGCCCAGATGTTCTGTCAACAAACCACCCAGAAACGGCCCAAGCGACAGGCCGACGTACACCGCCGCTACGTTGAGGCCCAATACCTGCCCCCGCTCGCCCGGCGGAAAGACCGAGGTCAAAATCGCCACGCCTGTGCCGAAAATCATCGCCGCACCGACACCCTGCACCGCGCGGAACAGGATCAGCCACACCGTCGAGCGCGCCACACCGATCAGGAACGACGACAGCGTAAAGACCAACAGGCCGTACAAAAAGACGCGTTTTCGGCCATAGATATCTGAAATTCTGCCAAACGGCACCATGAACATCGCCGCCGCCAAAAGATATACCGTTGCCACCCAACTCAATGACAACGCATCAATGGCCAGCTCTGCGCCAATCGAAGGCAGCGCGATGTTGACCGCCGAACTCATGAACGGCGCCAAAAACGAACTCAATGTTGCTACCAACAGCACCGTTCGTTTGTTGGCGGCGTCGGGCGGCGATGTTTGCGTCATAGATACCCTCGAACCTCCTCCACAACCGGTCCAGGTGCAATTCTATTGAGTGTGGTTAAAATCTGTGGGAAACCCTCCCGCAGGTTCGATGGGTACGCTTCCCTTGAGCTTTGGCCCATGAAAACCCTCTCTGGAGGCATGATGCTTCCTCAACCTGCGGGAGGGTCAGACACCTCTCACGATTTTTGGCCACACTCAATTCTATTCAAATAAAGTCTGGTCTCACCGCAGAGATACCGAGGACGCAGACATCAAGGTTTTCTCGGCGCTCTCTGCGTCTCTGTGGTGAATTCGATACGAGTGATCCAGGCCACACGCTTCCTGGAAAGTATTGGATTCAGGCGCTCAGATGCGCCCGCAACTCGATCACGCCGTTCAGCACCAGATCTGGCGCTACCGCGGCAAAACGCTCCGGCGTTTCGCCGGGTTGCAATACGCCCGCCGTGTACGCGCCCGCCGCCTTGCCGGTGACCACATCCAGCGGATGATCGCCCACCACGAGCGTTCGCCCGCCGCTCACGCCCAACACCTCCAGCGCGCGGCCAAGATGGACCGGGTGCGGTTTGACGGCCGGCACATCGTCGCGGGTGAGGATCACACCCATCAACGGCTCCAGCGACGCCAGCGCCGCGCCCGCCGCCAGCCGGCAATTGCGGGTGATGACGCCCAGCCTGAGCCCGCGTTGATGCAACCAATTCAACAACTCGGGCACGCCGGCAAAGAGCCCGGCCTGCCGGGCCGCCGCCAGCTCGATGGCTTCGATGGCGGCGTGGGCCTGGGTGTGAAAACGCTCGGCCAGTTGCAACGACTGCCGGCGCAATTCTGCCGT
This sequence comes from Chloroflexota bacterium, assembly GCA_049324835.1. Classification (GTDB taxonomy): domain Bacteria; phylum Chloroflexota; class Anaerolineae; order CAYNKW01; family CAYNKW01; genus JBMOMT01. Next base: position 44,387 of record JBMOMT010000035.1, read on the forward strand.
CGTCTCGGCGACGAACTCGAGCGCCAGCGCCTGCCGCCGCCGTTCGTCGACCACCACGCCATATCGCTCCGCCAGGCCATACACCTCGCTGCGCATCTGCCGGAAATCGATGGTCAACTGCACCAGTGTGCCATCGAGATCAAAAACGACGGCGTCGAGTCGCGCCAACCAATTCCGCGAGTCCAACATGCCCGGCTAACCTCGCAGCGTCTGCATCAAACGTATGGGTTTGACTCGGTTCAGCTTGATGCCCATCTCGTCCAACGAAAAGCCCATCGCCAGCCCCAGAATCTGAGGGTAATAGAGCACCGGCAGCCTGTAACCCGTTCCGTAGAGGCTCTCGACGCGCCGCTGGTTGGCTTCGTACATGATGGCGCAGAAAGGACAGATGAGCACCAGGGCGTCGGCTGCGGCGGCGGCCACGTGATCCAGCTTTTGTTTGGTCACCACCAGCGCAGTCTCCTCATCGAAACCCAGGATACCGCCGCCGCAGCACTGACCTTCGTCCTCATAGTGCACCACGCGCGCGCCGGTGGCCTCGATGAGCCGGCCCAGGCTTTGTGGATTCTCCGGGTCGTCAAAGCCATCGTACAGGTGCGATGGTTTGAGATAGTGACAGCCGTAATGCGGCGCAAAGCCAAAATCGGCCAGACTGACCGTCACCGCCGCCTGTAAAACCTCGACGCCGACCTGCTCGTAGAGCATGCGGGCAAAATGGCGCACCCGGACCTTGCCTTTGTACGTCCGGCCCACTTCTCCCAACTGCTGATTGACCCACGCCCCAAGCCCGGCATCTTTTTTCAGCCGGTGATTGGCTTCGGTGAGCGTGCCGGTACAGGCGCTGCACAGCGTCAGCACGTCCAGGCCCTGCGCCTCGGCCAGAGCCAAATTACGCGCTGCCATCAACAGCCCGGCCCGCCAATCGAGCGGTTTGGCCGGAAAACCGCAGCAGCCAAAACCGTCCACGTCCACCAGCTCGATGCCCAAACGTTCAGCCACTTTGCGGGCGGCCATCTCGTAGTTCATGCCTCGCACCGGCACCGTGCACCCGAGGTACAACGCATACCTGGCCATCACTCTGCCCCTCCCGCGTCCATCATCTCCAGAATCCGGCGTATCTCGTCTGCCTCCTCGCGGATGGGCGGCAGGCCATATTCGGCGCGGCGCTCGTTTTCAAAAGTCTCGATCTCGTACAACCGCCCGTGCTGGCGCAGTTTTTCCCGTTGCAGCTCGAACGTCTGGGGGATGTGCCCTTCACGCACGGCGATGTTGCGAATGGCATTCATCAGCTCTGGAATACGCACGTCCTGTGGACAGCGTTCGTAGCAGGTGTAACACACCGAACACAGCCAGACAAAACCGCTGCTGAGCACCTGCTCGCGCATGCCCAGCAACGCCATGTGGATGATGCGGCGCGGATTGTATTTCTCTGTCACGCCGCCCACCGGGCAACCGGCAGCGCAGGTGCCGCACGAATAACAACGCCGGATGTACTCACCGCCCGGCTCGGCGGCGATCTCGTCGCGAAAGTGCGGGTCAAAAGTGCTGACGTCTATGATGGCCTCTTTTTTCTTGCTCATGACTTTGTCCTCAAGCCGTTATCGGGCCAGGGCGCGCGCCAACAGACCGGTCAGATCGTCCAGCCTCACGGAAATCTCTTTAGCGGCATCCTTGAGGGCGCAGGTGAGGTGGATGCGACATTTGGGGCAGGCGGTGATCATCTGCCGCGCGCCGGTGGCCTGCGCCTGGCGCAGCCGCTCCATCTGGATATCCTTGGCGCAGCGACCGCAACTCACCCAGCCGGCGGAGCCACAACACAGCGCGTTGGCCCGGTTCTGGCGCATCTCGACCAGCTCGACGCCCGGTATACTCTCGATGACCGCTCGCGGCGGATCATACACACCCTGGTAGCGCCCCAGGCGACACGGATCGTGATAGGTGACAGTCTCGATCACCTCATCCAGCTTCAGATCACCCAGCCGCCCGGCCAGCAGCTCGGTGAGATGCACCGGCTCGAACGGCAGCCGGCCCACGTAACGCGGATAGTCGTTGCGGAAGGCATTGTAACACTCTGGGCAAGAGAAAACCACCCGTTTGGCGCCGCTTTTGGCGATGACCTGCAAGTTGATCTCGGCCAGTCTACGAAAACCCTGCTCGTCGCCGTTGAGCAACAGATCGGCGCCACAGCAGCGCTCGTCGTTGCTGACCACCGGCGCAATGCCGATGGCGTTCAACAGGCGCACCGTGTTCTGCGCGGCATCGGTCGAAACGAGTCCGAGGTCGGCGAAAATCACGTCGAAATAGGGCAGGCAGCCGACAAAGTAAAAAACGTCGCCCTGGGCCGAGGTTTCCAGGTCAGCCGACAGCCAGGCGGTGCGATTCTGCCGCACCGAGCCGGCCATGATGCCCATGAGTTGCTGCATGATCGCGTTGTGGGCATAAATGCCCTCCACACCGGCCTCACGGGCGGCGATGCGAGCAGCGATGACAAACGCCGGATAGTCCACGCCTGTCGGGCAGCGGGTGGTGCACAGGCCACAGGTGAGGCACGACCAGAGGTGGTGGTGGTTGATCCACTCTTCCGGGTGGCCCGACAGAACACTCTCGATGGTGCCGCGCGGCGAATAGGTCACATCCACCCGTGAAACGGGGCAACTGCCGGTGCACTTGCCGCAATCGAGGCAATAATAACTTTTGGTGCGCTGGAGAATCTCTTGGAAAGCCATTAACCTATCCTCTGAAACGTGATTTCCGCCTCACGCTTCGTGTTCGACGCCTTCCTCAACCACGGGAGAACTCGCGGGGCTTGGGCCAAGCTCACGAATCTGCGCCGTGAACTCGGTCATGATGCGGGCGAAACGCGCGCCCTCGGCAGCCGAGATCCATTCCAGGCGAAGCCGCTGCGTTTCGAGGCCCAGCAGGGTGAGCAATTGCATCACCCTGTCGACCGTCACGACCGCGTTCTGGTTGCCAGAGATATAGTGGCAATCGCCGGGATGGCAGCCGGTGACGAGCACACCATCGGCTCCCAGACGAAACGCCTCCAGGATGAAACCCGGCGTCACCCGGCCCGAGCACATCACGCGGATGACGCGCGTCGTGGGTGGATACTGTATCCGGCTGACGCCGGCCAGATCGGCGCCGGCATAAGAACACCAATTGCAGGCGAAAACGACGATCCGGGGTTGAAAGCTGTCACTCATCAAACGGGCCTTTCTTGCTCACGTTTCACGCTTCACGCTTGACGCTTGACGTTTCACGCTCCACGCTCCACACCACACAACTCGCCTCTTACGGCCCACGATGCTCCACCGCCAGCGCGGCCCGCACCATCGCCGAGATCTGCTCATCGGTAAAGTGCATGGCCGTCATGGCCCCGGTGGGACACACCGAGGCGCAGGCCCCACAGCCTTTGCACATCACCGGGTTGACGTGGGCCACCCGCACCCCTTCGGCCCCACTCAGGGCAGGCCCCGGCGACACCTCGACCAAAGACGGCGCGCCGAAATCGCATATCTCGACGCAGCGGCCACACCCCCGGCACAGATACTCGTTCACCCGAGCCACCACACCCGACGACTTGACCTTGTCCTTGGAGAGGATCGTCGCCGCCCGCGCCGCCGCTCCATAGGCCTGGGTGATCGTCTCTTCCAGGTGAGCCGGCCAGCGGGCTGTACCCGCCACGTAAACACCGTCGGTGGCAAAATCCAGCGGGCGCAGTTTGACGTGCGCTTCCAGGAAAAAGCCATACTCGTCTACAGGCACCTTGAGCAGTTGCGCCAGCTCCCGCGCCCCCTCGTGAGCCACCAGCGGCGTCGAGAGCACGACCAGATCGTAAGGAATGCCCAGCCTGGCTCCGAGAAGCTCGTCGTACACCACCACCTGTTTACGAGAGACCTCAGGAGGGTTGCGCAAACTGTAACGGATGAACTGGATGCCCGCCTCGCGGGCGCGGGTGTAATAGGCCTCGTAGCGTGTACCCTGCGTTTCAGTATCACGATAGAGAATATAGACCTCGGCTTCGGGCCGGCGGGCCTTGATCTCTAGCGCGTTCTTGATGGCCGTGGTGCAACAGATGCGCGAGCAGTACGGCCTTTCCGGCACCCGCGACCCGACGCACTGGATCATCACTACGCGCTTCACATCGCATTGGCCAGCCTTGAGGCGACCCTCCAATTCGAGCTGGGTGATCACCCGCTTACCATCGTAGCCGTACAGACCCTCCGGCCTGAAAATCGCCGCGCCAGTGGCCACGATGATCGTCCCCACCTTGAAACTGGATCGCCGCCCCTGCCGGTCTTTGACCACCACCTCGTAATTACCGACGAAACCCTTCACCTCGTCCAGCATGGCAGAGGTAAAAACCTGGATACGCGGGGTGCGCCGCACCTGGGCCACCTGGGCCTCCACCAACGGCCGGGCCTCGTCTTGCGTGGGATAGAGCCTGTCCAGATGCAAGAGCAAACCGCCGAGTTCCGGCTCCCGCTCCACCAGTTTGACCTCGAAGCCGCGGCGGGCCAGGTTGAGCGCCGCCGTCATACCGATCATGCCGCCGCCGATGATCACCACCGCCGGCTCGACCGGCACCTCTTGCTCTTCCAGCGGTTGCAACAGGCGGGCTTTGGCCACCCCCATGCGCACCAGGTCTTGCGCCTTGCAGGTGGCGGCCTGCCGCTCTTGCATGTGCACCCAGGAACACTGATCGCGCACGTTGACAAACTCGAACAGGTAGGGGTTCAGCCCTGCCTCGCGGCATGTGGCCTGAAACAGCGGTTCGTGCGTGCGGGGCGTGCAGGCCGCCACCACCACCCTATCTAACCTCTGGCCTGCGATGGCCGCCTTGATCTCGGTGAGGCCGGCGTCGGAGCAGGTGTACATGTTTTCTTTGACAAACACCACGCCGGGCAAGGTGCGCGCATAGCCTGCCACGGCTGCCACATCGACGTGGCCCGCAATATTGCTGCCGCAATGGCAAACAAACACCCCAATTCGCGGTTCTTCACTCATAACACCCTCACTGACCGTTGACCCCCACCACTACCCGCGCGGCCCGCGCCGCCGCCGCACTGGCCTGCATCACCGATTCCGGAATATCGAACGGCCCCCGACAACAACCGGCAGCAAAAATCCCGGGCCGGCTGGTATCGACCGGCGCAAAAGGCTCCGTTTTCACAAAGCCGTACCGATCTACCTCCACACCGAGCATGGCGGCCAGTTCCGCGGTATCGGGCCGGGGGATGAGGCTGGTGGCCAGCACGGCCAGGTCGACCGTGATTTGGGCAGGGCGAGAGGTCTCTGCATCCTCGTAACGGATGATCGGGTTCTGAGCTTCATCCTGTTCGATGCGCGCCACGCGGCTGCGAACGTAACGCACGCCGTAATCACGTTCTGCCCGCGCCACGTACTCACGAAAGCCCTTGCCAGAGGCGCGAAAGTCGGTGTAAAAAACGAACGATGTCACCTCCGGGTCGTGTTCGGCGGCCAGCACGGCCTGTTTGCTGGAGTGCATACAACACACCGCCGAACAAAAGAGCTGATGGCGCACATCGCGCGAGCCAACGCACTGGATAAAACCGATCCGCCTGGTTGGCTCACCATCGGACGGGCGCAACAGATGCCCGCCTGTGGGCCCGGAAGCGCTGATGAGCCGTTCGTATTCCAGGGCGGTGATGACGTTGGGCAGTTGATCGTAACCAAACTGCGTCAGTCTCGTCGGGTCGAAAAAGTCGAATCCGGTGGCGAGCACCACCGCCCCCACGTGCAGCGTTTCCACCTGTTCCTTCTGCTCAAAATCCACCGCGCCGGCCTGGCATACCTTGAGGCACGCCCCACACTTGCCCCGGTTGAAATAGATACAATGCGCCGCGTCGATGGTCATGACCTGGGGAATAGCCTGGGGGAAGGGCAAATAGATGGCCTTTCGCTGGCGTAGCCCCATGTCGAATTCGTCAGGCACCTGGGCCGGACACTTGAGCACACATTCCCCGCAGCCGGTGCACCTGGATGCATCGACGTAACGTGGATGTTTGACCACCGTGACGGTAAAATCACCCACCGACCCATCCAGCCCCGTAACCTGGGCATAGGTGTGCAACGAAATGTCCGGATGCCGGGCGCATTCGTTCATCTTGGGCGCAAGAATGCAGGTGGAGCAATCGTTGGTGGGAAAGGTTTTATCCAGTTGTGCCATCCGCCCACCGATGCTGGGCAGCCGCTCGACCAGATGCACCTGCACGCCCATATCGGCCAGGTCCAACGCTGTCTGGATGCCCGCAATCCCCCCACCAATCACCAGCGCCTCTCCCATAGCCCCACCTCCTCACACCTCACACCTGACGCCTGACGTTTGACACTTTACACTTCACGCATCACATCCACATACTGCGCCGCGCGCGCGGCAGCGCCACTGGCCTGAGCCACCGACTGAGGAATATCGGACGGGCCGCGGCAACCGCCACAGGTGAACACCCCCTCGCGTGTGGTATCGGTCGGCGAGAAGGGATTGGTGCGGAAAAAGCCGTATTCGTCCAATTCCAGATCCAGAACCCTGGCCAGAGCGGCCACGCCAGGGCCAGGAACCAGGCTGGTGGCCAACACGGCCAGATCGACCGCCATCTGCTGCGGGCGAGAGGTGGCCGCATCCTCGTAATGAAAAACCAGTCGCCCGTCCTCGTCCTCCTCGATCTGGGCCACGCGGCTGCGAATGTACTCCACGTCGTACTCTCGCTCGGCGCGGTTGATGTACTCACGAAAGCCCTTGCCCGAGGCGCGCAGGTCGGTGTAAAAAATGTACGACTTGGCATCGGGGATGTGCTCGCGGGCCAGGATGGCCTCCTTGGTGGCGTGCATACAACACACCGAGGAGCAAAAGCGTTGATACTTGAGATTACGCGAGCCTACGCATTGGATGAACCCAATGGTCTTGGGCTCCCGGCGGTCGGTGAGGCGAATGAGATGACCGCCAGACGGCCCACTGGCGCAGATCAGCCGCTCGAACTCCAGGCCGGTGATGACGTTCTCGTAGCGGGTGTAGCCATATTCAGAGAGCGCCACCGGGTCAAAAGTCTCCATGCCCACCGCCACGACAACGGCCCCCACCGGCAGCGTGATCACCTCTTCTTTCATGTCAAAGTCGATGCAGTGTTTCTGGCAGGCTTCGATGCAGCGCCCGCAGACGATGGGGTCTTTGCCCAGACAATCGTTGGGATTGCTCAAATAAGCCTGAGGGATGGCCTGGGCGTAGGGAATATAGATTGCCCGCCGTGTGGACAGCCCCATCTGGAATTCGTCGGGCTTGACGACCGGACAGACCTTGGCACAATCGCCGCAGGCCGTGCAGGCCGATTCATCCACGTAGCGCGGCCTTTTGAGAATCTGCACGGCAAAATCGCCCGCCTCGCCACCGACAGCCTGCACCTCCGAAAGCGTATGAATGGTGATGTTGGGATGTCGGGCACAATCCACCATTTTGGGCGAAAGGATGCAGGTGGAGCAATCGTTGGTGGGAAAGGTCTTGTCCAATTGAGCCATGTGCCCGCCGATGCTGGGGCCTTTTTCCACCAGATGCACCCGCACGCCGACCTCGGCCAGGTCTAGAGCGGCCTGGATGCCAGCGATCCCCCCACCGATGACCAATACGTCTTTCACGAGTTCTCTTCCTCCCAACGATCTGCGCATTCCAGGCAGAGGAGCAGGGGTGCAAAAGTGCAGAGGAGAAATCATCCCCCTCCGCCCTCTGCCCTCTGCTCCTCCGCCCCTCTACCCCATCGCCTGCGCGTACTGAAACCCCGCCTCAAAGGCGCGCTCGTTCAACGCCTCAGTCCCCTGGGGCACCGAGTCGAGCACCGCCTTTTTGATCGACTCCGCCGAGGCAATGTCTGTCACCGCAGCCACGAAACCCAACATCACCACGTTGGCCACGATGCGCCGGCCCAACTCTTCGGCCAGGCGAGTCGCCGGGATCTTGAGCACACGCAAACCCTCCGCCTGCTCATCCAGGTCTACCAGGCTTTCGTCCACGATGAGCAACCCATCGCGCCGGAATTCGGGCACATAACGGTGATAAGCCCCTTGCGACATGACCACCAGAATCGATGGGTCGATGACGTGCGGGTAGCTCAACTCCACCGGATCGTCGGCGATGGCCACCTGGGCCGCCGCCGATCCCCCCCGCGATTCTGGCCCGTAACTCTGGGTGAACGTGGCGTACCGCCTGTCGTAAATGGCCGCCGCCTTGCCGATGATCTCGCCGCTGCGCACGATGCCCTGACCGCCAAAACCCGACAGTCGTATCTCTAACCGGTTCATCCTTACCCTCCTGCACAGTCCGGCCCTTACCGGCCCAGCGTCTGCTCCAACCTGCGGCTGCGTTGCTCCAAAAAGGTCGGCTTGTCGATGTCTACAAACTTGCCCTCGACGATCGCTCCCCCCAGGCCGATGTCTGTCTCGCGTGGGTCGGCGCCGTGACGAATGACGCCGTGTTCGTGGTAATAGTGCAGTGTATCCAGCCCCTCGCGTTGTTTGTGGCGGCGCCCAAAGCCGGTGGGGCAAGGCGAGATGATCTCCACCAGGCTAAAGCCCGGCTTGAGTAATGCCTCGACGATGGAACGTTCCAGACGCCTCGCGTGGAGCACCGTCCAGCGGGCCACGTACACCGCCCCGCTGGCCGCCGCCAGCGCCGAAACGTTAAAGGGATACTCGTAGTTGCCATAGGGCGACGTGGTCGTCAGCCCCCCGATGGGTGTCGTCGCCCCGGCCTGACCGCCGGTCATACCATAGTTAAAATTGTTGACACAGATGATGGTGATATCCATGTTGCGTCGGGCGGCGTGGATGAAATGGTTACCACCAATAGTCACCAGGTCGCCATCGCCCGAGATGACCACCACCGACAGCTCCGGATTGGCCAGCTTGAGGCCGGTGGCAAAAGGAATGGCCCGCCCGTGGGTAGTGTGGAAGGAATCCAGATTTACATAGCCCGCCACACGCCCGGTACAGCCGATGCCCGAAACGACGCACACCTTGTCCAGGTCCAACCCCGACCTGCGCAGCGCGCTGAGAAAACAGGTCAGCGCCGTACCCAGACCACAGCCGGGGCACCAGATATGCGGCAGGCGATCGGTGCGCAACAGGTCGTCCATCGGGTGACGACCATGCACCTCCTCTCTCAAACCTTCCGCTTCGACATGCGTCTCCAACGTTTTGTCGAGCCGATAGCCGTCCTTCATCTTGAGCATGCTCGTTACTCCTCCACCTCACGCCCTGCGGCCTTGCGAATGGCCTTCAATACCTTTTGTGGATCGTGAATGCCGCCGCCCGGATGCGGCACCGACAGCACCTCTGCCCGCCCTCTGACGCAACGCTCCACCTCGCGCACGATCTGACCCATGTTGATTTCCGGCACGACGATGCCCCTCACCCGGCCCGCCAGATCGTGGATCTGCTCCTCAGGGAAGGGCCACACGGTGATCAGGCGCAACACACCCACGCGGATACCCTCCTCACGGGCCATCTGGATAGGCCAAACCGCCGTGCGGGCGGCGATACCAAAAGAGATCACCGCCACCTCGGCGTCGTCCAGGCGATCTTGTTCCAACCTGATGATCTGTTGTTTGTTTTTCTCGATCTTGTCGACGAGCCGCTGCACCAACGACCACTGGGCGCTGTCATCTGCCGTGGCCGGATAACCCCGCTCGTCGTGCGTCAGCCCGGTGGTGTGAATACGATAACCCTCTCCAGCGATAGCCATGGGCGGAACCCATTCACCCGGCGCCACCCGATAGGGCTGGTATTCCCCAGGAGGAGCGATAGGTTTGCGGCGGGGCACAATTTCGATCTCTTCCGGCGGCGGGATGATCACCTTTTCCGTCATATGGCCCACCTCGGCGTCGGTCATGACCAGCACCGGCACACGATAGACCTCTGCCAGGTTGAAGGCATGGATGGTCAGATCGAACAGTTCCTGAGGCGACGAAGGAGCCAGAGCAACGATGGAATAATCGCCGTGGGAGCCCCAACGCGCCTGCATCATGTCGCCCTGGCCCACGAGCGTCGGCAGGCCGGTGGACGGGCCGCCGCGTTGCACATTGACCAGCACACAGGGCGTCTCCATCATGATGCCCAGACCCAGGTTCTCCATCATCAACGAAAAGCCCGGCCCGCTGGTGGCCGTCATCGCCTTGGCCCCGGCCCAGGCAGCGCCCAACACAGCGTTCATCGAGGCCAGCTCGTCCTCCATCTGGATATAGATACCACCCACGAGAGGCAGGCGCTCGCTCATACGCTGAGCGACTTCGGTTGCCGGAGTGATGGGATAGCCGGCAAAGAATCGACAGCCGGCGCAGATGGCCCCTTCGGCAGAGGCGATATCCCCCTGCATAAAGAACTCACCGCTCAACACGCCGTTGTGCTCGGTTTCACTCATAACAGCACCACCCCCCCTTCCATCTCTACGACGTAAATGGCAAACTCGGGACACAACAACTCGCACAGGCCACAACTCACACAAAAGGTGCTCCTGGCTGCTTTGGGAGGATGGTATCCTTTGGAGTTGATCTCGTCCGAAACTTCCAGCACGTCGCGTGGGCAATACTCCACACACCAGCCACAGCCCTTGCAACGCTCCACCAACACATGGATCTCACCGTGCGGAACACGAATGTCCTTCAAGTCCAGCGGCTCTCGCCAGTATTTCATGCCCTGCCTCCTCAAAACAGCAGCGGGTAGAGATGGCCTTCCTCCATCACCACCCGCCGCAGCCCATCTCCGTCGAAAGCAAGCTATTGTATTGAGCCTTATCACGAGTATACCAATTTTCAGACTACCTGTCAAGGTAGTTTGACAGGTTTCTTCTAAAACGATGGTTCATACCGTCACCCACAACGACGGGCCGGGTGCCTTTACGCAAACGCTGCCACCAGATCCGGTATTTCAGCCGGGTGATTGGCCACACGCACTCCCACAGCCGCAAAGGCAGCGATCTTGTCAGCCGCGGTGCCGGCGCCGCCCTCGATGATGGCGCCGGCGTGCCCCATACGTTTGCCCGGCGGCGCAGTGCGCCCGGCGATAAAGGCCGTCACCGGTTTGGTCATCTGATCGGCGATAAACTGCGCCGCGCGCTCTTCGTCAGAACCACCGATCTCACCGATGAGCACCACCTGATCGGTATCAGCGTCCTCTTCGAACATCTCCAACACATCGACGAACGTCGTGCCGATGATCGGATCGCCGCCGATGCCCACGGCCGTCGATTGGCCGATGCCCCGTTCGCTGAGCGCATAGACCACCTCGTAGGTCAGTGTGCCACTACGAGAGACCACGCCAACGGGGCCTGGTCGGTGGATGTGGCCCGGCATGATGCCCACTTTGGCCTCGTCTGGGGTGATGACGCCAGGACAGTTGGGGCCGAGCAGACGGCAACCTTTGTGATCCAAAAAAGCTCGCACTCGAACCATATCCGAAACAGGAATACCCTCGGTGATACACACCACCAGCTCAATACCGGCATCGGCGGCCTCTAGAATGGCGTCGGCGGCAAAGCGCGATGGCACGTAAATGATAGAGGTGTTGGCCCCTCTGGCCTCCACCGCCTCCTGCACGGTATCAAAAACCGGTACACCCTCTACCCAGCCCCCACCCTTGCCGGGCGTCACGCCGGCCACCACCTGGGTTCCATACTGTACCATTTGCATGGTGTGAAACATACCCTCACGCCCGGTGATACCTTGCACCACCAGACGAGTGTTTTTGCCGACCAGAATGCTCATGAGATTCCCCCAGCTCGCGTGTTTGAATGTTAAACTGCCGCTGCCCGGACCACCAGGTCTGCCGCCTCAAACAAGGAGGATGCGGTCTGCATATCGGCGCCAGCCAGCAATGCCCGCCCCTCTTCCTCGTTGGTTCCCACCAGTCGTGCTACCATCGGTACGTCGGTGGCAACTTCTTTGAGCGCTCCCAGAATACCCTTGGCCACTTCGTCACAACGGGTGATGCCCCCAAAGATGTTGAACAGCACCGCCTTGACGTTGGCGTCCGAAAGAATGATGCGCAACGCGGCCGCTACCGTATCGGCCTTGGCCCCACCGCCAATATCCAAAAAGTTGGCCGGAGAGCCGCCTGCCAGCTTGATGATATCCATGGTGGCCATGGCCAGTCCGGCGCCATTGACCATGCAGCCTATCTCACCATCAAGTTTGACGTAGCTGATGCCATACTTGCGGGCTTCCCGCTCGGCAGGCTCCTCCTCGGTCAGATCGCGCATCTCGGCCAGGTCCGGATGACGGAACAAGGCATTATCGTCGAGCAGCATCTTGCCATCGACGGCCAGCAACTCGCCCTCGCCGGTAACCACCAGCGGGTTGATCTCGGCCAACGAGGCATCACAACTCAGATAAGCCTGATACAGCCCACGAGCGATCTGGGAAAAGCCGTGCATGAACTGACGACTCAACCCCATGGTCATGGCCAGATTACGCGCCTGATAGTCTTGAAGACCCAGGAACGGATCGATGCTCACCCTGACGATCTTGTCTGGCGTATCGCGAGCCACCTGCTCGATCTCGACGCCGCCCTCAGAAGAAGCCATCATGACCGAGCGACGCGCCGCGCGGTCTAACACGATGCCCAAATAGATCTCCTGTCGGATGTCGGCAGCCTGATCCACCAGCACCTTTTCCACCGGCAGCCCCTTGATCTCCATGCCCAGGATCTGCTCTGCCAGTCGCTCGGCTTCGTCGGCATCCCTGGCCACACGGATGCCGCCGGCCTTGCCTCGCCCACCCACCAACACTTGAGCCTTGATAACCACTTTGCCACCCAGGCGCGCAGCGATCTGCCGCGCTTCCTCAGGAGAACCGGCCACGTCGCCGTTAGGGATCGGCACTCCATGCCGGGCAAAAAGCCGCTTCGATTGATACTCGTGTAACTTCATTCAGGCCTCCTGTGCACAAAAAAACAATAGACCCTTTTCACCCGCCCAGGTAGCCGTCGATGCCCCTGGTTACGGGTCAAAAGGGTCTTGAGACATCAAGCCCACTCGGGATTGCAGAGAAAAAAGACGAAACGTCATAGCCAGTGTCCCTCAGCCAGAGATTATACCACCGATCGGTATTTTGTACAATCCGATACAAGACCTTCAAGGCTCTGCCCCCTCTCCCACGATACGGTTCTTTTGCCGTGCCACCACTTTTGACAATCGAGGAGAAACGTGCTACAATATGCACACGTTTGCACGAGTTGGCGGTTGCGTTTTTTGGATCGCCTTTTTAATGACTAAATTTGCAAACGTGTGCAGTCAGGGTGTCGGCCATGCGTATTTCTATCAAAGACGTCGCCCAGGCAGCCGGTGTTTCCCATTCCACCGTTTCGCGAGCCCTCAGCAACAGCCCTCTCGTCAAAGTCGAGACCAAGGCTCGCATCCAACGCCTGGCGCAGCAAATGGGTTACACCCCAGATGCCATCGCCCGAAGTCTGGTCACACAACAAACCCGAACGGTGGGGATTGTGGTGACCACCATAGCCGATCCATTTGTTGCCGAAGTCGTTCAGGGCATCGAAGATGCCGCTCACCAGCGCGATTATTCGGTCATCCTGGCCAGTTCGGCCTCAGAACCCTCGCGAGAGCTGGCAGCCGTGGAAATGTTGCGCACCAAGCGCGTAGATGGCCTCATCGTCACTTCGTCGCGCGTGGGGGCGCTCTATCTGGCGCATCTGGAACGCCTCGGCGTGCCGGTGGTGTTGATTAACAATCACAACGAGCAGAGTGGCCGCTATACCTTTTCGGTCAGTGTAGACAACCAGCACGGCGGCCGTTTGGCCACCCGGCATCTCATCGAACGAGGCCATCGCCGCATCGCCTATGTCACCGGCCCGGCCAACCACAGCGATGACGCCGACCGGCTGGCCGGCTATCGACAAGCTCTGGAGGAAAATAACATCCCTTACGCCCCAGAGTTGCTCCTGTCCGGCAATGGCCGCCTCGATGGCGGCGCGGTGGCGCTGCACGCCTTACAACGTCTGGCTGCCCCGCCCAGCGCCGTTTTTTGTTACAATGACATGACGGCCATCGGGTTGCTCTCTGCGGCCCGCCGGTCTGGCATCACCATACCGGCACATCTGGCCGTGGTTGGCTTTGACGATATCCCCTTCGCGGCCTACGTCCATCCTTCCTTGACGACCATTGCCCAACCTCAGCACAGCATGGGCCGGCAGGCGATGGACATGATCCTCGCCCTGTTGGCCGCCGACGATTCCACACCCCCCTTCTCAAACATCTCGATTCAAGGACGGCTGGTCGTGCGCGAATCGTCGGCAGCCACATGAGCAAGTACATCTATCCAAAATCAGAGTGACAAGAGGAGGTTTTATCATGCAAGGTCTAGTTCTCGACGCGGTCTGGGAACCCAGACCAGGTTACACCGTTTCCGATTGGGAGAAAAAGACTGGCAAGGCCGTCACTGGCAGCAGTATTTGGCGGCACCCCAAACTGGAGGTGCGCCACTGGCCCGACCCTCAGCCGGGGCCGAAAGACGTGGTGCTGGCCGTGCAGGCCTGTGGTGTGTGCGGCTCGGATATGCACTTTTACGAGACCGACAAGGACAGCTACATCCTCTACCCCGGTCTGACCAAATTCCCCACCATCCTGGGCCACGAGTTCTCCGGCAAGGTGGTCGAGGTGGGGCCGGAGGTGGAGACGCTCAAGATCGGCGACATGGTCACGGTGGAAGAGATGATCTGGTGCGGGCGATGCATCCCCTGCCGCAACGGTTATCCCAACCACTGCACCAATCTGGAAGAGATCGGGTTTACCATCCCCGGCGCGTTCGCCAATTACATCGCCGTGGACGAAAAGTTCTGCTGGCCCATCAGCGCCATCGCCGAACGTTTTGGCGACGAGACCAAGGCCTACGAGGTAGGGGCCATGACCGAGCCAACGACGGTGGCCTACAACGGCATGATCGAGCGGGCAGGCGGCTTCCGGCCAGGGCATTACGTGAGTGTCTTTGGCGCCGGGCCCATCGGCCTGGCGGCCATCGGCCTGGCCAAGGCCGGCGGCGCGGGCATCATCGCCGCGTTCGAGGTCTCGCCAGCGCGGCGCGAGCTGGCCAAAAAGGTGGGCGCCGATTTCGTCTACGACCCGCGCGAGGTGAGCGCCGGCGAGGCGCTGATGCAGTTGAGCAAGGGCGAGGGTTTCAACTTTCACGTCGAGGCGGCCGGCGCGCCGCACCTGACCATCCCCGAGATGGAAAAGGCGTTGGCCATCAATGGCAAGATCGTTCAGATCGGGCGGGCGGCCCAAAAAGTGCCCATGTACCTGGAGGCCTTTCAGGTGCGCCGTTCGCAAGTCTTTGGCGCGCAGGGCCACTCGGGTCACGAAACCTTCCCTAACGTCATCCGCCTGGTCGCTGCCGGTCGGTTGGACCTGAGCCCCATCATCACCGCCCGCTACGACCTGGCACAGACCGTCGAGGCTATCGCCAAGTCCACCCAGCGCACCGACGGCAAGATCATGGTCAAGCCGAATTAGTATCTTGATAAATTCCTTGCCCGTTTGGCAAGAAAATACACCACCCAGGCACCAAGACACAAAGCCTTTTTTCTTGGCGCCTTGGTGTCTTGGTGGTTATCTTTTTGGCTTCGGCGTGAGCTCAGCCGAACGGTTCCGGCTTGGCCGGGGTAAGGATCGGTAGGTTGGTACGCTCCGACTATTAATTTACCAGCTTGCCGATCTACCACATAGAGGGAGAATATGAGGGAAAAAATCAACGTCGGTCTCATCGGCGCGGGACGGATTGGGCGACTGCACGCCGAGAACCTGGTCTATCGTATCCCGGAGGCAGAACTGGTCGCCGTTTCGGATGTATTCGTCGAGGCGGCGGAAAAGCTGGCCGCAGAATTGAGCCTGCCGGCCGCGTATCAGAATCACCAACCCATTCTGGACGACAGAAACATAGACGCCGTGTTGATCTGCTCCAGCACCGATACCCACGCCCGTTTCATCGAAGAGGCCGCCGGGGCGGGCAAACACATCTTTTGCGAAAAGCCCATCGCTCTGGACCTGGCCAAAATCGACCGCGCTTTGGCCGCCGTAGACCGGGCCGGCGTCAAGCTGCAAATCGGGTTCAACCGCCGCTTCGACCCCAACTTTCGGCGCATCCGGCAGATCGTGGCCGATGGTGAGATCGGCCAGCCGCACATCCTGCGCATCACCAGCCGCGATCCGGCGCCGCCGCCCATCGAGTACATCACACGCTCTGGCGGCATCTTTGTGGATATGACCATCCACGATTTCGACATGGCTCGTTACCTCATCGGCAGCGAGGTCGAAACGATCTATGCCGCCGCCGGGGTGATGGTCGATCCGGCCATCGGCCAGGCCGGCGATGTGGACACCATCCTCATCACCCTCCACTTTGAAAACGGCGCCCTGGGCGCCATCGACAACAGCCGCCGGGCCGTGTACGGCTACGACCAGCGGGTGGAGGTTTTTGGCTCCAAAGGCATGGCAGCCTGCGCCAACGAAACGCCTCATTCAACCGTCGTCAGCGACGCCACGGGCGCGCACGGCGCTCTGCCGCTGTTTTTCTTTCTCGAACGCTACACCGAGGCCTTTGTGGCCGAGATGAAAGCTTTTGTCGATTGTATCGTCAACGACACGCCGCCGCCCGTCACCGGCCTGGACGGCCGCATCCCGGTGGTGATGGGCCTCGCAGCCAAGAAATCCTACGAGCAGAAACGCCCGGTCAAACTGAGCGAGATCCAATCGTAGATAAAACCCTATCGACTTTTGGAAAGGAATTCCCATGTCAGATAAAAAACTACCGCCCGGCCTGTTGCCGAGCGACCAGCCCGATCTGTTCTTCGAGGACAATACCGTCGGGCGACTAAAAAAAGAGGTGTGGGAGGCCAGCGACGCCGAGATCGATGCCATCCTGGCCGAGTACGGCATCCCCTCGCCGGTGGAGTGGGGCAAACCCGGCGCCTACATCCAGACCACGACCCGCTGGCAGGTGGAGGAAAACCGCCGCAAGAACGACATCGTCTTCATCCCGGTGGGCTGCACCGAGCTGCACGGCGCCCACCTGCCCAGCGCATCGGATACGCTGTACGTCAGCCAGATCGTCGAGGGTGTGCGGCGCTACACCGCCAGGCGCGGCGCGGCGGTCAACCTGGCCCTGCCGCCGCTCAACTATGGCGCGCACCCCTATCACCACGTGGGCATGCCCGGCACGGTCATCGTGCGCGAGAACGTGGTGCGCGAATTCATGATGGACGTGATGCTCGGCCTGTGGAACGATGGCTTTCGTAAACAGATCATCATCAACAACCACGGCCACCTGTGGGTGCTCGAATCGGCCATCCAGCAGTTCCAAAAGCGCTACCAACTGCCCGGCATTTTCCGCGTCATCGACTGGCACCGCGCCGTGCGTGAATTCTTTCGCACCACCGAAAAGGGCGGCAAGTGGGACACCAACTTTGTCCATGCCGACGAGTCGGAAACGTCGCTGGGCCTGCTGCTGCACCCCGAGATGGTAGACATGGACTATGCCGTGGACACCGAGGGCAAAGCCTACCTGCCCGACGGCCACTTTGACAAGTCGGTCGATCCCTTCAGCCGGCCCAGCCGCTGGTCGGAGGGTGAAGGCCACTTTGCCATCGAGATCGCGGCCACGCCAGAGGGCGTCGTCGGCCAGGCCACCCACGGCTCGGCGGACAAGGCCAAGCGCCCGGTGGCGGCCATCCTCAAATACCTGACCCTGCTCAACGACCAGATCCTGCAAGTGTTCCCGGCCGGCGTCGTGCCGCCGGTGGAAGAAGTCACACTGCGCAGCCAGGCCGAGATGGAGCCTTACCTGCGTGAGCCGCTGAGCGAAGGCTGGAAGCCGGTCTACGCCCTACCGCGCATCGGCCAGGGTTCGGATTGGTAGATAGAGACGAGAGATAGAGAGAGATTGTCGTATGCTCTCTATCTCCTCTGAGGCAGTCTATGAAACTGAGCATCGTTCTTTCCACACAGGCAGCCAGATTCGAGGCGGTGGCCTTCAAGGGCGATTTTGAAGCCAACGTGCGCAAGATCGCCGGCTGGGGTTACGATGGCGTCGAACTGGCCATCCGCGACCCCCGGCTGGTGGACGCCGACGAGCTGTTGCGTATCATATCGGCACACGAGTTGGCGGTGCCGGCCATCGGCACGGGCCAGGCCTGGGGCGAGGAGGGGTTGTCCTACACCGATCCCGACCCGGCGGTGCGCCGGGCGGCCATCGAGCGCACCATCGCCCACATTCCCTTTGCGGCGCGGACCGGGGCGGCCTGCGGTGAGCCTGGCCGAACCGTGATCATCATCGGCCTGCTGCGGGGCATCGTCAAGCCAGGCGTGGGTCAGACACAGGCCATGGACTGGCTGGTGGGGGCGCTGCGGGAATGTTGCGCCGAAGCGCGGCCCCATGGCGTTCGGTTGGCGTTGGAACCGATCAACCGCTACGAGACGACGCTGGTCAACAACGTGGTCCAGGGGTTAGACCTGATCGAGCATGTTGGCGCAGACAACCTGGGCCTGCTGCTCGATACCTTTCACATGAACATCGAAGAGCCGTCCATCGAGAGCAGCATCCGCGCCTGCGGCGAACGGGCCTTTCACTTTCACGTCGCCGATTCCAACCGCTGGTATCCCGGCGCCGGCCATCTGGATTTCCACAGTATCCTGGAAACGCTGTACGCCACCGGCTATCAGGGCTACGTTTCCGGTGAATTCATGCCCTTACCAGACGCCGACACCTCGGCGAGAGAGGCTATTGCTCGCCTGCAAAGCCTGCAGCTAAACGAGCAACAAAGCAATATCTGACGTAACTGCTCACCCTCCCGCAGGCTTGGAAGTGGTTTCGAGTAGAAATCGGCCAAGTATCAAAGCCGGCAAACGATTTCAGTCGGTTTTTCAGCCTGCGGGAGGGCAGGCTGAGCAATTACTATCTGACATAGTGGTTGCAGCTTTTAAGGTGCTGTGATATAATGCAACCGTCTCTCTCCCCTGGCACAAGCACCCTGCCCTTTCGAGCGTTCGACTCGCTCATCCCGGCAGAGACAAGACGGCTATGACAAATCCGGAGAAAGGTTCATGCAGTATTCGATGAGAATGGCACCTCTGATACCTGACCTTGCACACCCGGATTAACCATCCATTCGACGTGTGGCCCAGATACCCAGTGTACCCCCAGTTGAGCACCATGTAAACATCAAAGGACATCTTCTCTACCATCTTTTCAGAGAGGGATCATGACCGTACCAGAGCCAATCGTGCGCATGGAAAACATCCACAAGTACTTCGGGCCGGTTCGAGCCTTGCAGGGTGTGACCCTGCACCTGCAACGTCACGAGGTGCTTGGCCTGGTGGGAGACAATGGCGCCGGCAAATCGACGCTGATGAAAGTGCTGAGTGGTGTCTATCAACCCGATCAAGGCCAGATCTACCTCGAAGGATCGCCCGCCCATTTTTTCAGCCCGCGCGACTCTCGCGCCGCCGGCATCGAAATGGTCTATCAGGACCTGGCCCTGGCAGGCAACCTGGATGTGGCGGCCAACATTTTTCTGGGCCAGGAAACCACCCGGAAACGCTTTGGCGGCCTCTTGCGTTTTCTGGATCACCGCCAGATGGCCCACGACGCCACACATCTGCTGGAACGGTTGCGCATCGACATTCGCTCGGTGAAATTCCACGTCGAGAATCTCTCCGGTGGGCAACGGCAGGCAGTGGCCATCGCGCGCTGCATGGGTTTCAACGCCCGCGTCGTCATCATGGACGAGCCGACAGCAGCGCTGGCTGTAAAAGAGGTGGGCAAAGTTCTGGATCTCATACGCGGCCTCAAAGAGCACGACGTGGGGGTGATCCTCATCAGCCACCGTATGCAAGACATTTTTGAGGTGTGCGACCGGATCATGGTGCTGCGGCAGGGCCAAAAGGTGGGTGATTTGCCGCATTCTCAAACCCATATGGACGAAATAGTGGCGCTCATCACCGGCGCACAGGAAGCAGCGCTGCGCCAGCAGGAGGTGGCCTGATGTCCAACCTGGCTCAGGCAATCACCAAACCCGAACGTCGCTTCTCACTGACCGCAATTCTGGAACGGTTCGGCATCTCGCTGGCGCTGGTCGTGTTGATGATCGTGCTGACTCTCCTGTCACCCGATTATTTCCTCAAGCCGGATAACCTGACCAACGTCGCCAACCGGGTGGCTTTTATCGCCATGCTCGCCCTGGGCGAGTTTCTGGTCATCCTGACCGCCGGCATCGATCTGTCGGTGGGCTCGGTGATGGGCCTGGCTCTCATCATGCTGGCCAAAACCACTCACATGGCCTTCGAAGGTTACTCCACATGGTACGCCCAGTCCGGCGCCACAGGCTTGCCGGCCCCCGATAGCCCCATCGTCCTGGCGGGCATCAGCCTTCTGGCCATCCTGGTGGCTCTGATCACCGGCTGGTTGTGTGGTCTGCTCAACGGCTGGGGTTTTACCCGCTTGCGCCTGCCACACCCTTTCATCATGACCCTGGGTATGATGAACATTGCCCGCGGCGCAGCCAACCTGATCAGCGGCGGCTCACCCATCACCGGCCTGCCCAAGGCATTGCGCGTCTTCGGCGCCGGTCAGATACGCTTCTTTCCAGACTCCAGCGCCAGTTTTCGCGTCCCGGTGGCCTTTATCGTCGTCCTGCTCGTCTACCTTGGTTTTTGGCTGTTTCTGACCCAAACCCAGACCGGGCGGCACATCTATGCCATCGGCGGCAACCCGCAGGCCGCTCGTTACGCCGGCGTCAGCGTGAACAAGGTGCTCAACCGCGTCTACATCCTGGCCGGCATGCTGGCGGCTGTGGGAGCCGTCCTCTATGCCGGGCGCATCAACTCTGGCACACCCAAAGCAGCGCTGGCCGGTTACGAGCTGGACGCCATCGCCGCCGTGATCATCGGCGGAGCGAGTTTCTTTGGTGGACGGGGCACAGTAGTGGGCACACTCATTGGTGTGCTCATCATGGGTTTCATCCGCAACGGACTCAACCTGTTGAATGTATCGGTGTTCTGGCAAGAAATCGCCATCGGCGCGATCATTGTCACGGCGGCCTTTATCGACGTGCTCCGCCGCCGGGCGGCGCGCATCGAATGAGACCACGATGGAGAGAATCACTTCCATGAAACGATCCTTTTGGACGCTGTTAGTTTTACTGACCCTGCTCACCCTGACAGGCTGCGAAATCGAGGTTCCCGGTGGTGATTTTGTCACCCCCACGCCGGTGATGCGTGGTGACACCCCCACGCCGGTGATCCTCGGCCGACCGACGATCAACGCCACCCACACACCGCGGCCGCTGCCCCCCACGCCCACGCCACGACCCAGCCCCACGCCGCCGCCGGCCACTCCTACCCCCCTGCCGCCCACTCACACCCCCCCACCGCCAACCCAACAGACGGCCACCATCGAGCAGCCTGGCGCAACCGATACCCCCACACCCCAGGTTGACACGCCCACACCTGCCCCCACCCCCACACCGCCGGCGCAGACGAGCACCACCGAGATGATCTTGATCCCGGCAGGGCCGTTCATCATGGGCAGCGATGCCGACGATCCCGACGAGACCCCCCAACGCCAGGTAGACCTGCCCGCCTTCGAGATCGATCTGTTCGAAGTGACCAACGCCCAGTTTGTTGCCTTTGTCAGCGCCACCAACTATCTGACCGACGAGGAAAAAGGCGGCGGGGCCGGCTGGCGCAGCTTTTTCAGCGACGGCAAAGAGAATCATCCCGTCGTCAAAGTAAGCTGGAACGACGCCGTGGCCTATTGCACCTGGGCCGGCAAACGGCTGCCCAGTGAAGCCGAATGGGAAAAAGCCGCCCGGGGCACCGACGGTCGGGTTTACCCCTGGGGTAACGACTGGGACCCCGAAAAGGCCAACGTACGAGCCACCGGCTACCGCGGCACCATCCCGGTCGGTAGCCTCGGCAGCGGCGTTGGGCCTTACGGTCTTTTCGACATGGCCGGCAACGTTTGGGAATGGACCAGCGATTGGTACCAGCCCTACCCCGGCAGCGCCTACCAGGACCCTTACTATGGGCAAAGATTCCGCGTCACCCGCGGCGGCGGTTGGTTCGAGGAGGCCGACACCGTGCGCACCTCCAACCGCAACAGCACCAGCCCCACCGCTGCTAACGACGATCTGGGGTTTCGCTGCGCCCGCTGACAGGCGCTCAACAAACCACCGCAATCGCCTAAAAAGGAGGAATGCCTATTGCCGAGTTGCCAATGTCAAACTCTCTGAAAGTTATCTCACCCGTATCAACAAAGGAGGAACGAAATGCGCAAGGCACTGTATGTGTTGATGGCTCTCGCTCTCTTGATCACGTTGGTGCCGGCGGCCACCGCCGCCCCGGTCAAGCAGGAAGGTCAGGCCTACACCGTTCAAAAGGACGACTGGCTGTGGAAACTGGCCGAAAAATACCTCGGCGACCCCTATGCCTATCCGGCCATCGCCCTGGCGACCAACGCCAAACACGCCGAAGACGACACCTTTGCCCTGATCTGGAACATGGACCTCATCGAAGTGGGCGACAAGCTCTGGATCCCCAGCGCCGAAGAAATGCAGGCCATGCTCGACGACCCCTACACCGTCCAGGTAGAAACCAAAGACATCGCCGCCAACAACCCCTTCTGGGCCACCGTATGGAAAGGTGCTGAGGAAACGGCCGAGCGCTGGTGGACAGAACTGGTGCTCAATGCGCCCACTTCCGAGGCCGACGTAGACGTGCAGATTGCCCAGGTCGAGGACGCCATCACCAAGGGCGTGGATGCGCTGGTTGTGGCCCCCACCGACGCCTCGGCACTCAACCCGGCCTTCGACAAAGCCAAAGAAGCCGGCATCCCGGTGCTCGTCATCGACAGCAACACCACCTGGCCCGACAAGCTGGCCTTCATCGGCACCGATAACAAAGCCGGTGGCAAACTGGCCGGCGAATTCATCTGCGGCGAACTGGCTGCCGGCGACGAGGTGGCCATCATCACCGGCCACATGACGGCCCAGAGCATCGCCGACCGCGTCAACGGCTCCAAAGAAGCCTTTGCGGCCTGCGGCGTGGAAGTAGTGGCCGAGCTGAACGGTGAACACACCCGCGAGGGTGGTCAGTCTGTGATGGAAGACATCATCACCGCCAACCCCGATGTCAAGGCCGTCTTTTGCGCCAACGACAACATGGCCCTGGGCGCGGTCGAAGCGCTCAAGGCCGCGGACAAACTGGCGGGGGTCATCGTCGTCGGCTTTGACGCCAACCCCGATGCTGCCGCTTCTATCCTGGCAAGCGAAATGACCGCCACCATCGCCCAGAGCCCCTACAACATGGGCGGCTTTGGTGTGGTCTATGGCCTGATCGCCGCTCAGGGCAACACCATTCCCGAGCTCATCGACACCGGCACGACGCTGGTGACGGCTGAAAACGCCGCCGACTACGCCGACTAAACCAGTCGAACCAGACATCTCAGGGCGGTGACTCGGATGCACAAACGGGCCACCGCCCTGATCATTGGAGGCCATTGGAAATGACCCGGCTGACAGTGGGTGTCATCGGTCTGGGGGAAATGGGGCGCATCCATGCCCGTAACCTGGCCGCACTGCCCACGGCGAGGCTGCTGGCTGTGGCCAGTCGACGCCACGAAACCGGCCAGACGGTAGCCTCTGCACTGGATGTTCCGCGGGTGTACACCGATTACCAGGCCCTGCTCGCCGATGGGGATCTGGAAGCCGTGATCATCGCCGCCAACACCTCGGAGCACGCCGAGTTGATCGTCGCTGCGGCACAGGCGCGTAAGGCGATCTTTGGCGAAAAGCCGGCAGCGCTCACACTAGACGAGATGGATCGGGCGCTCGAGGCGGTGAGTGCGGCGGGGGTGCCATTCCAGATCGGCTTTATGCGACGCTTCGATCCACCCTACGTGGCCGCCAAACGCCAGATGGAGGACGGCGGCATCGGTCGACCGGTGGCTTTTCTGAGCATCAGCCGCGACCCTTGCCTGCCTGCGCCGGAGGACAAGAGTGCACTGGCCAGAGGTAACCTGTTTCTGGATCTGGGCATCCACGATTACGACCTGGCCGGCTGGCTGATGGGCAGTCGAATCGTAGAGGTGTATGCCACCGGCGGGGCGCTGGTCTATCCCCAGTTGCACGAGTTTTCAGACCTGGACAACGCTCAGGTGATGCTCCGTTTTGCCGACGGCGCAATCGGAAGCATCAATCTCAGCCGCAACGCACGTTATGGATACGACGTGCGCACAGAGGTGCTCGGCTCCCGGGGCGCGTTGCACATCGGCCAACTGCGTCAGGTGGCTCTGGATGTGCTCGATGGTGAGGGGGTACACTTTCAGGTTTATCCCTGGTATCAGGAGCGCTTTGCAGCCGCCTACCGACTGGAGATGGAGCATTTTGTGGCACACGTCCGGGGACAAAAAGCAGCCCAAGCCACCGGCGAGGAAGGCCGTCTGGCCCTCCAGACAGCCCTGGCGGTGACAGAATCGTTCCGCCATGGCAGGCCGGTCAGTCTGCCGGGCGAGGGTTCTACATGATGCCCTCCCTGCCACAGGAGGAAAAGAAACAGGCCCCGCCAGCAGAACCTAGCGGCGCCTGTTTGATGTTGCAATGAACAAGCTAGACGAGTTGGTGGCTAAGACTCCTGCTCAATGTCGTCGTCGCAGGGCTGCACAGGGGCGCCTTCTGGCACGTGAACCAGCCGCCTGACCACACTCATGAGATCGTCCAGCTCAAACGGCTTGACAATGTATTCATAAGCGCCCATAGATTTGGCAACAACGGCATCTCGCCAATCTGCTGCAGCGGTCACGAATACAAAGGGAATATCCCGCCAGGCCGGATGTGCTTTGACCGCCTCCAGCAGCGCAAAACCATCCACACGAGGCATTTTCACATCGGCCAAAATGAGGTCAGGACTTTCGTGCTCCAGTAATGTCAGAGCCTCGCGGCCATCCGAGGCCAATATGACCTGAAAGCCTTCCATCTCGAGAGCAAACCGCAAGCCCTTGGCCATCTCCCGATTATCGTCGACAACAAGGATCAGAGGCTCCATAGCTATCCTCCCATTCCATGGCAGAGATCTGGGTTCTGATGCAAGCACATGTCGTTCTGCCTTTTTCTCCCCATTGACGTATCTTGGGATCCTTGGGGCCTCCAAGCGGATCAGGTCATCCTCGAGCAAATTCAGAGCACCGTTGTAGCCAGCTTCTTCTGTACCGTTGTGGCCATCTTCCTGGCCATCGTGATCCATCCATTCCCACACCTGCAAAGAAAACTGCTGGGCATCTGCCCCCTTGGCGCTGCTCACCAGCCTGGCTTGTTCAGGTGTGAGGTCGAATCGAAACCCAAACAGACCCTGCTCACAGGCCACGAGAGGATCTTGTACCAAAGCCTCACGAAAGATCGGGCTCACCGCAACAGCGCCGATCAGGCGGATCAGTTCAGGATATCGATGATATTTGTCATACATGGGTCTGCCCTTTCCACGCATTGCGTTTGCCGCTGCGGCCCCCCATCGCAGAGAAAGGGGTGTGCCAGGCAAAGCGAGCAACACCGATCACTATGAAAACATCCCCTATACTAAAAGCCGTAGGCCAGGGAAAGGGTTTTGGAACCACAAATATATCGGACAAAAACCAAAGTCGGGTGTCAGACAACTCCAACACCACATCCTTGGAAAGGCCATGATGAACCGCCGTGAGCCACACGCCATCCCCCAATGCAGAAACTGCCTGAGGTGAGATAGGCATTGCTCCACCGTTGATCAAAACGGCTAGCCCGTTGAGCAAAACCCCCATTCCCAACCAAGGAATGCCCGCAATTCGACGATTGACCCAGAGCACCCAGATCAACAGTGTGTAGGACACCACAAAGGCGATGCGCGGCCACAGTAATTCAGACGCAGGGGCGGACGGTGCGCCCATCAGCGGCAACTGCAAAACGAACGCCAGCGGCACCAGCCACAGCCGATGCATCGGCAGGTTGGCTAACACCTGCAGATGCTCTCGACCTCGAAAGACCCCTGCCGCCAAGACTACTACGAGCAGGACCGCAAATAGGATCACCGGCCGCCCTCGTCTATTCCCCTCCCCACGAAGGGTCTGTCAACCATCACTCCGGCCAAATGGCTCAAGCGATTCTTTTACAGACCCCCAGGCCACAGAGCAATCTGGCGAGTTGAATCGACGTGGATTTAAGATTGCCTGTCCGCTGATCTAGCCGCCGCCGAGACCAGCATCGGGAGCGCCGCCAGCCAAAGCCATCAGCAAGACACTCCCCAAGATGAGCGAGAGCCGCACATTCTGTGCCGAAAGAAACCGACTCACATAGTACCGCAGTTGTTCCATTTCCTTGCCTCCCTTGCGAAATCGTAAAAGCCCACAGTATGATTCTACCAAATAACAGGATACCAAACAGGATACCAAATTAAAAAAGAGCGGCCCTCAGAATCTGAGGGCCGCCCGATGCGCGCACTTGTAACTCGCCTGTTTCAACTCTCGTCCTGACTGAGTAGCTCCAGGTATACTGCCTCCGTCTCTTGTGTAGGGGTAATACCCATCTCATCGTAAAGATGCTGGGCAAACTGATGGTAAAAGGCCAGAGCCTGCGATCTCTGGCTGGTGCCGGCATAACTATACAAAAGACCCCGACAGGCCGCCTCGTCGAACTCGTCTACCTCCAATGCCCGTCGATACAGGTCCTGACTCTCACCGTACTCACCCTGTGACAGGCGCAGCTCTGCCAGGGCATGGACAGCCCTGCGATAACGCTCCTGAAGGTGATGACGCTCGGTTGCACACCACGGCGCGTCGTACTCGGCCAGGAAATCCCCTTTGTACAATTCCAGAGCCTTCTGATACGCCTCGATTTTCGCCCGGCTATCTCTGGCAGCCTGAGCCTCATCGATCAACTGCTCGAAAACCCTCACGTCGTACCAAGACCCTGCCGGCAAGTCGGCGACATAATACCCCTCCTCCTGACGAACGTCCGTGTATAGTCTGCGCAAACGGTAAAGCGCGCTCTTTAACGAAAGAACTGCGTTGGCAGGGGTAGCATCGGGCCAAAAATCGGCCATGATCTGCTCCCTGTGCACACCTCGCTCGCAATGCAACAACAGATAATAGAACAGTTCGCGCACTTTGGGCCTGCCGGTCCTGGCCTCCTCACCACCCAACAAAACCCGATCCTGCCCCAAAGCGAAAATGCGTAGTGGAGGCCGCCTGGGTTTCTCCTGTCGCTTTGCATGACCCGGCGGGCTGGGCTGTTCTTCGGAACGCTCCAGAATACGGGCCCACCAACCAGAGCGATCGTCCACAGAAGCCGCATAGGTCAGGAAAGGCCCAAGCTGACGACCCTCTGCTACCAGAAAATCATCGTAGCCCAGTTGCCAGCACAGATCGGCCACCAAGCCCAGATGGCGCACCACATCGTGCCGACGCCCCTGAAAATAGGCCAGGTGTGCCAGATGAAAGTGGGCCCGCGCCAATTCGTGCAGATGGCCACTCTGTTCAAAAAACTCTTTGGCCTGGCCGAGACTCAACCACGATTGCGCCTGCCGGCCCTGGCTTTTCCACAACACCCCCCTGGACAACTCGCACAGGCCGATCTCGAAAGTTGAACCGTGTACCTTGGCCTTTTCCATCGCTTCCGCGAGCCAGACGATGGCCTGGCTCCAATCGCCGGCGAGCCGACAGATTTCGCCCAGGCCCTGGCGCGCATAAACGCTGATCGCGCCCTCGGACACCTCGTCGGCCAGGTCCATGCTGCGACGAAAAGCCTCCAGGGCCTCACGATACTGCCCCGTATCCCGATAAAGATCACCCAGACTGGACAGTATCACCGCTTCCATGCGGCGATAGCCCACTCTCTGTGCTTTTTCCAACGCCTGGTGGAACAACTGGTAAGCCTGGGCATAATCGCCGCGCAGATGGTGAACCACCCCCAGACTGTTCAAAGTGGCCGACCACGAACCCAAACTATTGAGCCGTTCCCAAATACGATTGGCCCGGCGATAGTGGCTTACAGCTTGGCGCCACTGGCCCAAAGCACGATAGGCAATGCCCAGCTCGTGGTGAACCCTGGCAGCACGAAAGGGTCGCCCCAGACTCAGGCACTGTTGTAGAGCCTCCTCAAGACTCTCGGTAGCCCTTTCGATCCGGCCCTCGTAGTAATAGGTGATCCCCAACGTCCGCCTGACCTCGGCGAGCAACTCGGCATCGTCCAGCCGGGACGCCTCCGAGAGAGCTCGCTGGCACGTTTCCAGAGCCTCCGTGTAGCGCCCCAAAAAACGTAGCGCCGTGGCCTGCAGCATGAGCGCCCAGGCACCGCCCGAAACATCTCCCGCCTCCACGAAACCCTGGTGTGCCTGGCCGGCAGCGCTCAACGCCGAGCCAGGATCGCCCTGCTCCTCCATGAGTAACAACGCCTGGAAATAGATGACGTGTGGATTCGTCTGAGCCAACTCGGCAGGCAGCGCATTCAGCCAGCAACGTAACGTATCCCACTGCCCGGAAGTGAAAAGGTCTCTGGCCTGGGCTTCAAAAAGCCGCAGCATGGCCTGCGTTTCAAAAGCCAGGGTATAGTGCTCAAAGGCTTCCGCCCACTTTTGCTTCGACTCCCAAAAAGCCCCCGCGCGGCAGTGCAAGGCCCTCAATCTGGCCCGATCTTCGCGGTAGAGACGATCCAACAAATACTCGCGGAAAAGCTGATGGTAGCGATGCCAGCCCTGTTCCTCGTCCAAAGGCGCCAGAAAAAGACTGCGGGCGCCAACCTGCGCCAGCATCCTGGCCGAATCGGCGGATTCGCGCAGCGCGTCCAGCGCCTCGGCGCTCATACGCTCCAGCACCGCGCTTTCCAGGAGAAACGAGCGCAGCTCGGGCGGCTGATCGTCGAACACCTGCTCTGCCAGATAACCATACATGTACTCTGAGGCCGAACCCCAAGTCGACTCACCCAGCGGCGCTCCCTTTTCAGAGCGCGCCGCCATCAGGATCGCTGTGACCCAACCTTCACACTGATCGGTCAACTCTGCCACGCGCTCGGCGGAAAGAACAGAACCAAAACTCTGCGCCACAAGCGATTGCGCCTCGTCTGTGGAAAAACGCAGCGAGTACGCATCCAGCCCCGTCATCTGACCGCGACCGAACAGCAGGGCCTGGTTGGGGAGATGGGGAAACCGTCGGCTGGCGATGATCAGGTGGCAATGCTCGTCCGAGTATTGCAGCAGATAGGCCAAAAAATCATTGATGGCTCGGACGTCTTCTACGTGATGGTAATCGTCGAGCACGATGGAAAAATAGTCGGGAACCGCCTCGTATAATTCGTTCACCACCATCGCAGCCAGAGAAGCCCAATCGCGGGCGGGGTTTGGCAGCGCGGCCAGCACCGCCTGGCTCTTGCTGCCGAATTCGGGGCATTGCCGCTGGATCGCACTCAGCAGATAGGCAAAAAACGTGCCCGGTTCGCGATCAAAACGATCCAGCGTGTACCAGCAGATAGAAATCTCGGAACGATGCGCAAAATCGACCAGTAACGTGGTTTTGCCATAACCGGCAGGCGCCGAGATGGCTACCAGCCGCATGTCGGCAGACTGGTGCAGGAAATCCAACAGCCGAGGCCGGCTGAGGATCTCGGCAGGTCTGGGTGGCACCTGAATCTTGGCGAGAATCGGTTGAAATCGCATGGAGACAAACTCTTGCGACTTTTTTTTCTGAAGAACTTTTTTATAGAGTATACAACAGCCCCGTGCAAAAGACAAGCCAGCGCCGTAGGCCAATCGCCGGTCATTAGACGGAAAAAGACATCCTGGAAATCTTGCCCCTGCCTCTGGAACAGAGTATAATACAGTCAGATATTCGTCGGGCTTTTTTTTTCGCGTAATCCACCGGATGGGAGAGACGAGGGTTGATAATTCTGGTGGTGGATGACAATAGCGATTTCCGCGAGATCGTTCGCCTATCGCTTCAAGAAGCCGGTCACGAGGTCCTCGAAGCCGGCAGCAGTCGACAGGCCCTGCAACTGGCGCGACAGAATCGGCCGCATCTGATCCTGCTCGATATTCTGATGCCCGGCCTCGATGGTTACGAAACGTGTCGCCAATTCAAGACCCACCCTTCCCTCACCCAGATCCCCATCATGGTCTTGACGGCATTGGGCGATCCACTGGCGCGCTACAAAGCCCACCAGGCCGGGGCCGACGATTACGCCGCCAAGCCAATATCGCCCCAGGACCTGCGAGACCGCGTGGAGCGACTGCTGCGCCGCTACGAACTCTTTCACCGCGCCCGCCGCCACCCAGATGACGACACCCCGGAACCGCCAACCCCATGAACAGGCCCAAAAGCGCACTCAAACCAAACCATCGACCCTGGCGCCGCTGGGCTTTCGGCCTGACCATCTTGTTGAGTTTGGTGGCCGCCACCGGCTGGCTCTGGCTGATGGACGGGTTGCCCCAACCCCAAGACCCGCCCCGCTACGCCACCGCACCCAGCTCCCAGATCCTGGACCGCCACGGGCGCTTGCTCTACGAGATCGTCGATCCGGCCTGGGGCCGCCACGTGCCTGTTCCCCTGGCCGATCTGCCGCCCTACCTTCTCCAGGCCACCGTCGCCACCGAAGACGCCAACTTTTACCATCACCCCGGCGTCGACGCCCGAGCCATCGTCCGCGCCGTCTGGATCAACCTGCAGGGCGGCGAAGTCCTGTCAGGTGGCAGCACCATCACCCAACAACTGGCGCGTAATCGCTTCTTTTCGCCCCAGGAACGTATGGAGCGCAGCCTGGAGCGTAAACTCCGGGAAAGCATCCTGGCCTGGCGACTGGCGCGGGCCTACAGCCGCGACGAGATCCTGGCGATGTATCTCAACGAGACCTATTATGGCAACTATGCCTACGGCGTGGAAGCAGCAGCCCAGGCCTATTTTGGCAAACACGCCAGCGAGATGGATCTGGCGGAATGTGCCCTGCTGGCCGGACTACCCCAGGCGCCCTCGGTCTACAACCCGCTTCAAGACTACCAGGCGGCCCGCCAGCGGCAACAGGTGGTGCTGGGCCTCATGGTCAAACAAGGTTTTATCGACCAGGAGGAAGCCAAACTGGCCGCCGCCGAGCCTCTGCATTTCGCCTCGACGCCGTTTCCCATCCAGGCCCCCCATTTCGTGATGTACATCCAGGGGTTGTTGGAAACCACCCTGGGCCGTGAACGGCTGGAGCAGGGCGGCCTGCACATCTATACCACACTAGACCTGGCCCTTCAAAACACCGCCGAGAGCATCATCCAGCGGCACCTGGCCCGGCTGGCCGACACACGCTTTTCTGCCCAAGACCGCAACGTGCACAACGCCGCCTTGCTGGCCCTCGATCCACAAACCGGTCAGATACTGGCCATGGTTGGTAGTCCCGACTATTTCGATGCCGCCATCGACGGCGCAGTCAACGCCACCCTGGCCCTGCGGCAGCCTGGCTCGTCGATCAAGCCCATCACCTACGCCACAGCCTTCGATCCGGCCAGCGCGGCGGCCCGCGGCGACGAACCGCTCACCGCAGCCAGCATGATCGCCGACGTGGACAGCACTTTTCTCACCCGGGAAAATCGACCCTATTCGCCTCGTAATTACGATGGCCTCTATCACGGCCCGGTGCTGGCCCGGCAGGCCCTGGCCTCTTCGCTCAACATCCCGGCGGTCAAAGTGCTGGATCGTATTGGTCTGGCGGCCATGACTGCCCAGGCCCGTAAACTGGGCATCACCACCTTTGACGCCATCGACCGTTTCGGGCTGGCCCTCACACTGGGCGGCGGCGAAGTACACCTGATGGAGCTGACCGCCGCCTACGCCGCCTTTGCCAACGGTGGGCTGCGGATCGAACCGCTGGCCATCCTGAGCGTCCAGGACGCCAGCGGTGAAATCCTCTGGCAACAACAGGGCGGGCCACACGAACGCGCCCTGGACGAGCGGGTGGCCTACCTCGTTACCGATATCCTGTCCGACGATTGGGCGCGCGCGCTGGCCTTCGGCGAAGGTAGCACGCTGCAACTGGATCGCCCGGCAGCCGTCAAAACCGGCACCACCTCCGACTGGCGCGACAACTGGACGGTGGGTTATACGCCGGCTCTGGTCGCGGGCGTGTGGGTCGGCAACGCCGATAACTCACCCATGCGCGGCGTTTCGGGCATCAGCGGCGCGGCCCCCATATGGCACGATTTTATGCTGGCGGCCAGCAAAGGCGCGCCAGCCCGCCCGTTTCCTCAACCCGACGGTCTGGTGCAAGTGGAAATCTGCCCCCTCTCCGGCATGCTGGCCGGGCCGCACTGCCCTCACCGCCAGATCGAGCTGTTCATCGCCGGCACCGAGCCAGATCAGACGTGCGACTGGCATCAGGTCGTGCGCATCGACCGGGCCACCGGCCTACCGGCCACCGCCGAAACCCCCATCGAACGAGTCGTGGAGCGGGTTTTCACCGTTCTGCCCCCGGAACTGGCCGAATGGGGCCGCGAAAAGGGCATCGAGACCCCACCCGAAGGTGGGTTGGCCCAACCTGCAGAGGGTGAACCGCCTGCGGGAAAAGCGGTCTGGCAGTTTGAGGCGGCCTCCGATGCGCCACTGGTGCTGGTCAGCCCCAATGCGTGGACAGTGTATCGCATCAGCCCGCGCCTGCCGGCCAGCGAGCAGCGCATCGTCGTCGAGGCCCAGCCCGGCGGCAGTGCCCTCTCAAACCCAATCACATTACTGGTCGATGGCCAGCCATTGGCAACGCTCAACCGGCCGCCCTACCGTGCGCTTTGGACGCTCGCGCCGGGCGAGCACACTTTTCAGGCGGTGAGCCAGAACGCTGTGGGGGAAACGGTGGCCTCCACCGTCGTCGTCGTCACGGTAAAAGAGTGAATGGCGCCAGAGTATGGAATGAATCGTTTTTCGTGATTTCAGAGGGGTTCGGCCCTCATCGTTTAACTCGTTCGGAGGTTCACCATGACCAAAAAACACCACACTATCGCCCTGATCGTCACCCTGACCGTTCTCACCAGTTTCGCCTGTTCGGTGCTCAAAGAGCCCACGGCGATCCCAGCCTCACCCACCGCCGCCGTCCAGGCATTGCCCACCCACACTGCTCTTCCCACCAGCACGCCTGCGCCCACACCCACCCCCGCACCCACCCACACGCCCACCCACACGCCCACCCCCCTGCCGCCGGTAGCGCCCCGGCTGGCCTACTTTTCCCCGGCCCGCGGCGAGGAACAATCGCTGGATGGTAACGTCGTGCTGGTTTTCGACCAGCCGATGAACGCTGCCGCCGTGGAGGCCGCTTTCAGCATCGATCCACCGGTCGAAGGCGCGTTCACCTGGCCTGACGCCCGGACGATGATCTTTGCGCCCAAGGCCGCCTTCGACCGCGCCACGCCCTACCGGGTGAGGGTCGATGAAACCGCTGCCAGCGACGCCGGACTGCCCCTGCGTGAGGCGGTGGACCTGCATTTTGCCACCGTGGGCTACCTGGAAGTGACCGCCGTCCAGCCCGCCGACACCACCACTCAGGTCGATATGGCCACCCGCATCACGGTCATGTTCAACCGACCGGTGGTGCCGCTGACCAGCATCGGCCAGCAGGCCGATCTGCCACAACCGCTCGCCATCGACCCACCGGTAAGCGGCAAGGGTGAGTGGCTCAACACCTCCATTTACCTCTTTACCCCAGACGACGGCCTGGCGCCGGCCACAACCTACACCGCCCGTGTGGCCGCCGGCCTCACCGACACCACCGGCGGCGTCTTGGCCGAGGATTACATCTGGAACTTTGCCACCAAACTGCCGGCAGTCGTCCGCACCAAACCCGCCAACCAGGCCATCTATGCCAGCCCCACCACCACCGTGACGGTGACCTTTAACCAGCCCATGGATCGAGACTCGACCGAGGAGCATTTTCAACTGACGCCCGACGGCAGTCAAGACCCTTTGCCCGGCACGTTCACCTGGATGGAGAACAATACCGTTCTGGTTTTCGAACCCGACACACCCCTGGCGATGAACGAACAATACCAGGCCATCGTGCGCCAGGGCGCGTTGGCCGCAGGTGGCGCGCAGGGCACAGAATTCGACTATGCCTGGCGCTTTCGCACCATCGAGTACCCACGCGTGGTCAAAACCACGCCCTACGATGGTAGCACCAGCGCCGATCCTTACGGCTCGGTGCGCATCACCTTCTCCAGCCCCATGAGCCCTACCACCCTGGCCGAAAACCTCAGCGTGAGTTACCGAGACCTGCTCACCGGCGACAGCGGCGCCATCACTGCCACCAACGTCTACTCTTACTGGTACAGCTCAGATACCGTGTTGAACCTGTCCATCGGGCGCGGGCCATCGAGGGCCTACACCATCACCCTGGGCGCCGATCTGACAGGCCGTTACGGCCACAAGCTGAACAACCCTTACACCTTTGGCTTCACCACACGTGAACTGGATGCCCTGATCTATTCGCTGGCGCCGGGCAACGTGGGCACCTACAACGCCTACACCACCACCCTGGCCTACGTGGCCCACCGCAACGTGTCCGAGATCACCTTCAGTCTTTACACCCTCGGCCAGCGAGATTTCCTGCGCCTCAACGGTTGGGATAGCTGGCAGGTATGGGATGGCTTTGAGCCCGATCTCACCAATCTGGTGCGCGAATGGACAATTGCCCTGGATGCGCCCCTCAACCAGACCGGCATCGCCAGCACCCCCATCACCACCCTGGAAGATGGAGACCTCGAGCCGGGCCTGTATTTCCTCAAGATGTCATCGCCGGACGTCCTTGAAGACAACTGGCACAACAAAATCCTGATCGTCTCGCACACCAACCTCACCCTCAAACGCACCCTCAACGAAACACTGATCTGGGCCACCGACCTGCTCACCGGCCTGCCCGTCCCCGGCGCCGAGATCGTCCTGTTCGACGAGCGCGGCAACCAGATGGCCTCAGGCGCCACCGACGGCGATGGCGTCCTTCGTATCACCCATCCCGAAAAAGACATGTGGCAGCCGTTCGTCGCCGTGGGCAAACTCCGGGGTGATCTGACTGCCGCCGTGAGCACCTGGAACGAGGGCATCTTGCCCTGGGACTTTAACCTGGAAACCGAGTTCTATGCGGCGGAATACGTCGGCCATCTCTACACCGACCGGCCCATCTACCGCCCCAGTCAAAAGGTCTACTTTAAAGGCATCTTTCGCCAGGACCAAGACGCCCGTTACCGCCTGCCAGACGACGTGGCCCAGGTGACGGTGCGCATCGAAGACCCCCAAGGCAAAAAACTCTACGAAGAAAAACTGCCTGTCTCCGAGATGGGCACCTTTTACGGCGAGCTGGAGCTGGGCGAGGAAGCCGCCCTGGGCTATTATTACATCTGGGCCCAGATCAACGACGAAGGCTTTGGCGGCTCCTTCCAGGTAGCCGAATACCGCAAACCCGAGTTCCAGGTGGCCGTCGACACCGACCAGCCGGCCTACGTTCAAGGCGACGAGATCAACGCCAGCGCCCTGGCCACCTACTACTTTGGCGGCCCCGTGGCCCAGGCCGATGTGAGCTGGGCCGTGCTGACCAACGACTACTGGTTCAACTATACTGGCCGCGGTCGTTACGACTTTACCGACTATGACTGGACGACCTGGCGATACCAGCCCTACAGCGGCTACGGCGAACTGCTGGCCGAGGGCCAGGGCCAGACCAACGCCGAGGGCCGTTTCACCTTTAGCGTCCCGGCCGATATCGCCGAAAAGACACAATCGCAGGTCTTTACCCTGGAAGTGACCGTCACAGATGTCAACAACCAGCAAGTGAGCAATCGTATCGACGCCGTGGTGCACATGGGCGCGTTCTACATCGGGCTGGCCCCGCAACGGTACGTGGGCCGCGTCAACGAGGAACAAAAAGTCGATCTCGTCACCGTCGATTGGGACAGCAATCCCGCGCCAGAAATTCCCCTGACGGTGGTATTTTATGAACGCCAGTGGTACAACGTCCAGCAACAGGGCGAGGACGGCCTCTTTTACTGGACGTGGGAGGCCCAGGATACGCCCGTCTTTACCACCACCGTCACCACCGCTGCCGATGGTCAGGCCATAGCCGCCTTTACGCCACAAAAAGGCGGCATCTACAAGATCGCGGCCTGGGGCCGCGACGAGTTCGAGAACCCCGTCCGATCCTCCACCTTTATGTGGGTCAGCGGACGGGATTACGTCACCTGGCGCATGGACAATAACGACCGCATCGACCTGATCGCCGATAAAAAGAGCTACGCCGTGGGTGACGTCGCCGAGATACTGGTGCCGTCGCCGTACCAGGGCCGCGTGCAGGCGCTGATGACCGTCGAACGTGGACGTATCATCGAGCATCGTCTGATCACCCTCGAAACCAACTCGGACGTCATCAAACTGCCCATCCTACCCGACTATGCCCCCGACGTTTTCGTCTCGCTGGTCATCGTCAAGGGCATGGACGAAACCAACCCCCTCAGCTCGTTCAAGATCGGCTACACCAAGCTGAGCATCTCGACAGCCGAAAAAGAGATCAACGTCCAACTCACGCCGGAAAAAGATACCTACCAGCCGCGCGAGGCGGTCACGTACCAGATCGAAACCACCGACCATAGCGGCCGGCCGGTGCAGGCCGAGCTTTCGCTGAACCTGGTCGATAAGGCCGTGCTGGCCCTGGCCGGCAACAGCGGCGAGACGTTGTTGGATCGTTTCTACCGCGAGCGGGGCGTGAGCGTGATGACGGCCAGCGGCCTGGTGCTCTCGGTCGACCGGCTGATCGAGGCCAACGTGCCGCAAGAGGCCAAGGGCGGCGGCGGCGGCGAGTTTGCCGCCGAGGGCGCTACCGTGCGCAGCCGCTTCCCAGATACCGCCTACTGGAATCCGGCGATCGTCACCGACGCCGACGGCCAGGCCAGTGTCACCGTCGAACTGCCCGACAACCTCACCACCTGGCAAATGGGCGCCAAGGGCGTCACTGCCGATACCCTGGTGGGTGAGAGCACGGTGGACATTGTCTCCACACTGCCGCTGCTGGTGCGCCCTGTAACGCCCCGCTTTTTCGTGGCCGGCGACGAGGCCACCCT
The DNA here is from genome assembly GCA_049324835.1 of Chloroflexota bacterium. Classification (GTDB taxonomy): domain Bacteria; phylum Chloroflexota; class Anaerolineae; order CAYNKW01; family CAYNKW01; genus JBMOMT01. The sequence goes on from JBMOMT010000035.1 coordinate 81,525, forward strand.
CTCGGCCGTGCTGCACAACAACACCGACACCCCAATCACGGCCCAGGTCTCACTGGCCGCCGAGGGCCTCACTTTTGAGGCTGCCGTGCAAAACGTCCAGGTGCCGGCCCAGGACAAAATCAAAGTGGATTGGCACGTGACCGTACAACAGGCGGGTTGGGTGGGAGCCACCGGCCAATCGGTGTTACTCTTCCAGGCCCAACAGACCGATGGTAACCTCTCGGACGCCGTCGAAATCAGCCTGCCGATCTATCGCTACTCCACACCCGAGTTGGTGGCCACCGCCGGTCAACTGGAAACCGCCGATAGCCGCACCGAGACGGTGGTGCTGCCGGATCGTTTCGATCCCACCCAGGGCGAGCTGACCCTCCACCTGGATCCATCACTCGCGGCCGGCATGCGCGATGGCCTGGACTACCTGGAACACTATCCTTACGAGTGCATCGAACAGGCAGTGAGCCGCTTCCTGCCCAACGTCATAACCTACCGCGCCCTGAAACAACTGGGCATCGAGAACGCCGAACTGGAGACCAAACTGCCGCAGCAGGTGGGTATCGGTTTGCAGCGCATCTATGCCCGTCAAAAGTACGACGGCGGCTGGGGCTGGTGGGTGAACGACGATAGCAATCCCTTCCTCACCGCCTACGTGCTCTTGGGTCTGGTGCAGGCCGACCGCGCCGGTTTCACCGTCGATGCGGATGTCGTGGAACGGGCCGGCTGGTTCCTGCGCGACAGCCTCGTTCAACCCCAAGACGTCAAGTACCCCTGGCAGGGTAATCAGCAGGCCTTCATCCTCTACGTGCTGGCCGAGGCCGGTCAGGGCGATCAGGGACGCACGGTGCGTCTCTTTGAGCGACGCGACGTGTTGGGCAACTATGGCAAAGCCTACCTGGCCCTGGCGTTACACATCCTGGAGCCAGACGTGACGCGCCGCACCGATGCCCTGCTTTCCGATCTGATCGGCGGCGCGATTCTCAGCGCCACCGGCGCCCACTGGGAAGAAGACAGCGTCGATTACTGGACGATGAACACCAACAACCGCTCCACGTCCATCGTGCTGGATACACTGGTGCGTCTCGACCCGGAGAACGACCTCATCCCCAACGTCGTGCGCTGGCTGATGGTCTCCCGCCAGGACGGCCACTGGGAAACGACCCAGGAAACCGTGTGGGCGCTCATCGCCCTGACCGATGTCATGGTCTCCAGCGGCGAGTTGCAGGGCGACTATAGCTGGCTCGTCACGCTCAATGGCGAAACGTTGGGCGAGGGCGATGTGACCCCCGATGATGTGGATCAGACCCGCAAGCTCCAGGCTGCCATCGCCGACCTGCTGCTCGATGAGACCAACCGCGTCGAGATCACACGCCTGGCCCCCAGCGGCCAACAGAGCGGCCAGGGGCAACTCTACTACTCGGCCTACCTGCGTTACTTTTTGCCGGTCAAAGACGTACAGGCTCTCAGCCGTGGCATCATCGTCGGACGACAGTACACGCTGGTGGACGAACCGGAAAAAACGGTGAGCCAGGCCCAGGTCGGCGACGTGATCCAGGTCAGACTGACCATCGTCGCCCCCAACGATCTACATTATGTGGTCGTGGAAGACCCGCTGCCTGCCGGCTGCGAAGCCGTGGATCAGAGCCTCAAAACCACCAGTGTGGTCGGTCAGTCGCCAGAAATCGAGCGTGTGGACGAGTGGGATACCTGGAACTGGGGCTGGTGGTGGTTCAGCCACACCGAAATACGCGATGAAAAAGTGGCGCTCTTTGCCACCTATCTGCCCAAGGGCACCTACGAATACACTTATCTGATGCGAGCCAGCGTGCCCGGCGCTTTCCACACCATGCCCGCCCTGGCCTACGAGATGTATTTTCCGGAGGTGTTTGGCCGCTCCGATGGCGGCAGGTTTACGGTGGAAGAATAGCCCCTCAGGCGAGTGGGTTCGCCTCCCAGTCACGCCCCCTGCAACGAGATGGCAGGGGGCGTGTTTTTGCCCCGCCGACACAAGTCTGCTATAATCCCTGTGGGCCAGAACCATCCACCCGTTGCGGCCTGTGAGGTGACAGGCACTTGAAGTGCCTGTCACCTGTGGGAGCAAACTGCGCAAGCCCTGAGGAGATCAAGTGAGCCATCATCGACGCCTTCTCAACCTGATACTGCTCTTGTTACTCATCGCACCGGCCGGATGGCCCTCCGCAACGATGACCCTCGCCGCCGCCCAACCCACCGCCCTCTGGCCGGCGTGGTTCTCACAGCCGGCCGGCTCAACACTGCTCCCAGAGGCGCAGCAAAAAATCGAACCGGCCCTGTTGAGACGACTCCTCCAGGACAAAGAGCCGCACGTTCGTTTTATCGTGCACATGACCCCGCAAGCCGATCTCGGCGCCGCCGCGGCCTCAGTGGATACACTGGCGCGCCGGCAGGGTATCGTCGCTGCCTTGCAGGCCACCGCACAGCGCACCCAGGCAGACGTGCAGGCGTTTCTGGCGCAGGAGCAGGCCGCCGGTCGCGCCCAGGAGGTGCGCCCGTTCTGGATCTTTAATGGCCTGGCCCTGACCGGCACGCGCGACACAGCCTTCGCCCTGGCCGCCCGCCCGGACGTCTCGCTGCTCAGTCTGGATAACCAACACCAGCTTCCCGCCTCTGCAAGCCCCACCGGCCGACCCGCAGCAAGCTCAGCCCAGCTCGCCGATGTCGAGTGGAACATCGAACGCGTGCGCGCGCCGCTGGCCTGGAATGCCCTGGGCCTGGATGGCACGGGTATCGTGGTAGCCAACGTCGATTCGGGCGTGGACTGGCTGCACCCTGCCCTCCAGAGCCGCTATCGCGGTTACGACCCGCACGGCGCGGCCCATCAGCACAACGGCAACTGGTTCGACGCCATCGGCGAGGGCGCGCTCTATCCGGTGGATGGCAACGGCCACGGCACACACACCATGGGCACCATCGTAGCCGGCGAGGGCATCGGCGTCGCCCCCGGCGCTCAGTGGATCGCCGTTCGCGCCTTTAACAGTTTCGGCGTGGGCTACGATAGCTGGCTACACGCAGCCTACGAATGGCTGCTGGCGCCCGGCGGCGACCCGGCCCTGGCCCCCCAGGTGGTCAACAATTCCTGGGGCAATACCAACAGCAGCTACGAGGCCTTTCGTTACGACGTTCAGACCCTGCGCCAGGCCGGCATCCACATGGTCTTTTCGGCGGGCAACAACGGCCCCGAGGCCAGCACCGTCAACTCCCCTGCCAGCTACCCGGAAGCCCTGGCTGTCGGTGCGACCGACAGGGATGATGAGGTGGCCTACTTTTCCGGGCGTGGCCCGTCGCCGTGGGGAGAGATCAAACCGCAAGTTTCTGCACCCGGCGTGGACGTTCGCTCCACATTACCCGGTGGCAGTTATGGCGCCAAACAGGGCACTTCGATGGCCGCGCCCCACGTGGCCGGCGTGCTGGCCCTCCTGCTCCAGGCCGATCCCACACTGACCGTTACCAACACCGGGCAGATTCTCATCGACACCGCCCTGCCACTGCCCACCGTCGATGCCGCGCCCAACAATGACTACGGCTGGGGCCGCGTGGATGCCTACGCCGCAGCCCTGGCCGTGGCAGCCAGAGGCGTGCTTTCGGGCACGGTCAGCCGCAGCGGCGACGGCGCGCCGATCCCCCAGGCCACCCTTTGGGCCACACCAACCCAGGGTGGAGCCACCATCCAGGCCGCCGCCGACGCCCAGGGCCGGTATGTCGTCGGATTGTACCCCGGCCAATGGGATGTCACAGCCACGGCCTTTGGCCATACGCCGCAGACGGTAAACCGCATCGAGCTCGTCACCGGCACCGCAGTGGTACAGGATTTCAGTCTGACCGCCCTGCCCACCGGCCAACTCTCCGGGACAGTCCGCCAGGCCGGCAGCGGTGTGCCGCTCTCGGCCACCGTACTCGTTGACGGCGCTCCAACTCACACAAGCACCGATCCGGCCAGCGGCGCGTTCAGCCTGAGCCTGCCCACAGGCGCCTATACCCTCAGCGCGCGCAGTCCCGGCCATCGCGTAGACTGGTCGGTCGATGTGCCCATCACCGCAGGTCAGACCACCGTGCGCCACTTTGCCCTCGTGACCGCCCCCACCATCCTGTTGGTCGATAGCGGGGCCTGGTATTACGACAGCCAGATCGGCTATTACCAATCGGCCCTGGAGAGCCTGGATTATCTCTACGACACCCGGACCATCAAACACCTGCCCGATGACCTGCCCACCGTCGACGACCTGCGGCCCTACGATGTCGTCGTCTGGTCGGCGCCCGCCGACGCGCCGGGTTACATCGGCGCGAGCACCGCTCTATCCATGTACCTGGAAGACGGCGGCCGATTGCTGCTCAGCGGCCAGGACGTGGCCTATTGGGACGGCGGCGGTTCGGTCTTTTACTTTGCCGACTATTTCCCGGATTACCTGCACGCGGCCTATGTGGCCGACGAGGCAGCCACGCGCAACGTGCTGGGCCGCAGCGGCGAGTGGTTCGATGGCCTGAACCTGACCATCGAGGGCGGCGATGGCGCCGAAAACCAAAACTCTCCCGATGTAGCCCGCGTCCTGCATCCAGACCACGCCGCGGCCGCCCTCGACTACCAGAACGATGGCCTGGCAGGTCTACAAATCGGGCTGTGTGAACCCTATCGAGCGATTTACCTGGCCTTCGGCCTGGAAGGCATCGACAATGCCGCCGACCGCCAGGAAACGATCCGGCGCAGCCTGGAGTGGCTCACCAGCCCACGGCAGGCGCGAGGGATCGAGTTTACCGCTCAGACACACCCGGTCCAGATCACTTCCCCAGGCCACACGGTGACCCACAGCCTGCGGTTGCGCAACACCGGCGAGACGGCTCCCACCGACCAGTTCGACGTGACGGCGCAGTCGGCCAGAGGCTGGCCCTATACCCTGTCGGCGTCACTCTTTTCGTTGCCCTCCTGCCAGGACGCCCTCCTCACCCTGACGGTGCACATCCCGCCGGGCGTTGCCTGGGACGAGGCGGATACCCTCACCCTCACCGCCCGCTCGCGCAGCGACGCCTCGGTCGTTGCCACGGTCGTCGTCACCGCCAAAAGCCCGGCGCCGATCCTGCTGGTCGATGACGATCGCTGGTTCGATCAACAAGACCGCTACGTCGCCGCCCTGGATACCAACGGCTACCGCCACGATCTTTGGGACGTGCGACTCTGCAGCCCAACCTGGAGCGGACCCACCAGCGAAACGCTGGCTCTGTACCCCCTGGTGCTCTGGTACACCGCCTACGACTGGTACTCACCCCTCACCGCCGACGAAGAGGCGCGCCTGAGGCATTACCTGGATGGCGGCGGTCGACTCTTTTTCTCCAGCCAGGACTACCTGTACGTCAGCGATTTGACATCGCTGGGGCAGGATTATTTCGGACTGGCCGGTTTCACCAACGACCTGACGGCCACCCTCGCCAGTGGTATCAATGGCCACCCGGTGGGTGACAGACTGGGGGCATTACCACTCACCTATCCCTTCCGCAACTGGTCCGACGTCCTGCAGCCCACCCAGCCATTGGATGCAGCCCTGATCGGCCAGCATCGTCAGCCCATCGGAGTGGCCCATACCACCGAAAGCCACAAGGCCATCTTTTTCGCCTTTCCTTTCGAGGCGTTGGACGAATCGGCGCGAGACACCGTCATGGAACGGGTCGTCGGCTGGCTGAGCTGGCTGGGTGAATCCACCTTTGTGGCCAGCACCGACCTGGCTGCCGAGGGCCAGGTTGTGACCTACAGCCTGACAGTACACAACGACGGCCCGGACGGCATCACCCAGGTGGCCGTGACCAACAGCCTGCCGCTCAGCCTGACCTTCGTGCCGGGCAGCCTCACACCCGCCGAGGCCAGCTTTTTCGACAACAGCATCCGCTGGCACGGTGATATGGCCCCCGGCGCCTCGGTGACCATCCGGTATCGGGCTGCGCTGGCGCCATCGTTGCCGCCGGCCGAGACGATCTTGAATCCGGCCCAGATTCACCTGGCCGACCACTATCTGGCGTTCACCCGCACGGCGCGCCTGCGGGCCAACGCGCCAGACCTGGGCGACTCGCGTTACACGGTCGATCGAGACACCGCCCGGCCCGGTGAAACCCTCACCTACACCCTGGTGCTGTACAACGATGGCCTGATCGATACCCCAATCACCTGGGCGCTGACCAATCCGGTGCCGGCCAACACCAGCTATGTGATCGATTCTCTGCGCCTCCAGGGCAACGGTACCGCCAGCGAAGACGATGGCCTGATCACCTGGCAAGGTTCGCTGGCCGTGGGTCAGCCTGTGACGTTGACCTACCAGACTGTCATCACGCATCATGCCGGTTTCGACATCGTGGGCCTTGCCTGGCTGAGCGACGGCTACGGAGAAACGTGGGAAAAGACAGTCACCACCGCCGTGCCTTTCTTCAAATCCCACCTGCCCATCGTCTTGAAACAACATCGATCCAGTTTCTGGCCCCTACAAACCACACCATGAAAGGCCCTTTGTGAAACCAAGAGACACACGCTGGCAAGATACCATCGGCTGGGTTATCACCCTGATTCCACTGGGCCTGCTGGCCTACCCCACCGTGCGCTGGCTGGTGAGCCAGTGGCTGACCAACGAGTACTACTCTCACGGTCCCCTGGTGCCATTGGTGAGCGCCTATCTGGGCTGGCGTGTATTGCGCCAACGCTCCACAGCGCCAATAACGGGCAACCCCACGCCGATTCTGCTCGTCGTCAGCGCTGGCCTGTATCTCCTGGCCGAGGTGATGGCGGCGGATTATGTGGCTGCCCTGGCGCTGATCGGCCTGATCGGCGGTGTGATTGGCTTTCTCCAGGGCCGGACAACTCTGCAACGGCTGGCCCTGCCGCTGGCCTACCTGGTCTTTGGTGTGCCATTCCCCTTTATCGATCAACTCGCCGTGCAGATGGGCTCGTTGACCGCAGCCTGGGCCACACGGGCGGTGCAGCTATTGGGCGTGGCCGCCGTCAACGAGGGCGGCCAGGTGACACTGCCCTCCTGTTCGTTGGTGGTCGGTGCGCCCTGCAGCGGCGTGCGATCTCTGGTGGCGCTGCTGGCGCTGGCGGCAGTGTGGGCTTTTACCGTGCGTGGCCCCAGACTGACCCGCATCGGCCTGCTGCTGGCGGCCATCCCGCTGGCAGCGTTGAGTAACCTGCTGCGAATCACATCGTTGTTGTGGGTGGCCGAGCGTTGGGGTGTAGAGACCGCTCTGAGCTACTATCACGATGTTTCTGGTCCGCTCTTTTTCGCGCTCGCACTGGCCGGGTTACTGGCTCTGAGTTGGGGGTTAAAATGTCGCGATCTATGCTCCGATATTTGATCGCCGCGCTCATCCTATCGGCCACGGCTTTTGGCGCGTGGTGGCTGCACATCGACCGGCTAACAGACGGCAGCGACGGCGATGGCCATCGTTTCCTGGCCGACATCGATCACTGGCACCGCACGCCGCGCCAGCAGTGGGTCACGGCGCACTATGATCTGAGCTCTGGCCCACAACTGGCCGATATCCCCCTGCAACTGGGCAACTGGCTGGGCAGCGATGTCTCGCGCTCGCGCCAGGACGTGCTGATCTACCTGGAACCCGATTATTTCATCTCGCGTTACTATGCCCTGCCAGACGGGCGCGCGCTGTGGCTGAGCCTCATCGGCAGCCAGCAGGCCAAGAGCTTTCATCCCCCCCAGGTTTGTTACAACGGCTGGCAAACCGACGTGCAGGGCCAGGAGATCGAACTGGCCGAGGGTCGCCTGCACACGCTGCGCGTGGTGGCCCGCCAGGGAGACCAGGAGCACATCGTAATCTATTGTTTCCTGTGGCCCAATGCCGATCGCGTCCTGGAAGATGGCATGGTGATGTTCAAGGTGACCGTCACTCAGCGTCAGGGCACATTCGATGAGGCCATCACGCTTCAACAAGAGTTCATTCGCCTTTTCTTTGCGGCAGCCGAGCCATAACTCGCCTGGAATGACACTCGAGCGATGCCCCTGCGGCACGGGTTGCACTTTGGCCACACCTGAGGTATAATGCCTGCGCGGGCGACAGCGACGTCCCCACCTTTTCGTTTGTTCCTGCTCAGAGGAGGGGCCGCAGCCGCGGCCCTTTTTGTTCTGGTTGACTTTACGGCAAGGAGATGACATCATGAAAGCAACAATCGGCCTGCGACGAGAGGACAAAAGCCCCTGGGAGCGACGCGTCCCTCTCACCCCCAGCGATGCCCACGACCTCCAGGCCCATCATGGTCTGGAGGTCATTGCGCAAAATTCAGGTTTGCGTATTTTCGAGGACGACGAGTACACCCGGTCAGGCATTGCCGTCCAGGACTCCCTGACCTCAGCCTCGACCATCCTGGGTGTAAAAGAGATCCCACTCGACGCCTTCGAAGCGGGCAAAAGCTATGTGTTTTTCGCTCACGTCATCAAGGGCCAGCCCTATAACATGCCCATGCTCAAAAAGATGATGGAACTGGGCTGTAACCTGATCGATTACGAAAAAGTCACCGACGATCGGGGTCGGCGGCTCATCTTTTTTGGCCGTCACGCCGGGCTGGCAGGCATGATCAACACCCTGTGGGCCTACGGCCTGAGGCTGGCCGGGGAGGGCACACCCAACCCTTTCAGCCAACTGCAACAGGCGCGCCACTACAAAAGCCTGAGCGACGCCATCGCCGACCTGGAACGGATCGGGCAGCAGATCAAAGCCGAAGGGCTGCCGCAAACCGTTGCCCCCCTGCTGTTGGGCATCGCCGGTTATGGCAACGTTTCGCGCGGCGCGCAAGAGATCCTGGAGCACCTGCCGGTCATCGAAATCGCCCCAGAACAGTTGGCCGCCATGGCCCACAACGCCGATGCCGCCCGCCACGCCATTTACAAAACCGTGTTCAAAGAAGAACACATCGTCGAACCCATCTCTGCGGATGCCGTCTTTGAGCTCCAGGATTATTATCAACACCCGGAAAAGTATCGCTCCAAATTCGAAACCTACCTGCCTCACCTCACCGTTCTGGTCAACGCGGTCTACTGGGATGCCCGCTATCCGCGGCTGGTCACCAAGGATTACGTCCGGCGAGCCTTTAACCACCAGCGCCGGCCCAAACTCCAGGTCATCGGCGATATCAGTTGCGACGTCGAAGGCGCTATCGAAGTGACCGTCAAATCGACCGAGCCGGGCGATCCCATTTACGTCTACGATCCCCAGACAGACCAGGCCCTAGACGGTTATCGGGGCCACGGGCCAGTCATCATGGCGGTAGACATTCTACCCAGCGAGCTGCCACGTGAGGCATCGGTGGATTTCAGCCGCGTGCTCAAAGATTTTCTGCCGGCCGTGGCCCGGGCCGATTTTTCGTTGCCCTTTGAGCAACTCAATTTACCACCAGAGATCAAACGAGCCGTGATCTTGCACCAGGGCCAGCTCACACCCGATTATCGATACCTGGAACAACACCTGAGCTAATGTATGGAGACCCTTGGAGCGCACCGCGCTCTGAGGGTTTTGATTTTTCCGACCAATGGAGGTAACCATGAAAAAAGTACTCGTTCTGGGTGCGGGTCTCGTCACCCGCCCACACGTCCGCTACTTGCTGGACGTGCCCGATTTCCAGGTCACCGTGGCCAGCCGCACCGTGAGCAAAGCCAGGGCGCTCATCGGCGATCATAAAAACGGCCGGGCAGTGGCTGTGGACGTGAGCGACAAAAAAGCTCTGGAAGAGCTGATCGCCGCATCGGATCTGGCCGTCAGCATGTTGCCCTATGTCCATCACCCTGAGGTTGCCAGATTGTGCATCGAACACCAGAAACACATGGTGACCACATCCTACGTGAGTGATGCCATGCAAGCCCTGGACGCAGCCGCCAGAGAAGCCGACGTGCTCATTCTCAACGAGATCGGCGTCGATCCGGGCATCGACCACATGTCGGCCATGCAGGTCATCCACGGCGTACAAAACCAGGGCGGCCAGATCGTCAGTTTTAAATCCAACACCGGCGGCCTGCCGGCACCCGAGGCCAACACCAATCCCCTGGGTTACAAATTCTCCTGGAGCCCACGCGGCGTGTTGCTGGCCGGCAGAAACGCCGCCCGCTGGCGTGAGAACGGCCAGGAGGTCAACATCCCCGGTGAGGAGCTTTTCGACAACTATTGGCCCATGTACGTGGATGGGCTGGGCTGGCTGGAATGTTACCCCAACCGCAATAGCCTGCCTTACCTGGACATCTATGGCATCCCCAACGCTCAGACCATGTTCCGCGGCACCCTGCGCTACCTGGGCTGGTGCCAGACACTGCGCAAAATCGTGCAGACCGGTTGGTTGAGCGACGAAAGGCGCGCTCTCTCTGGGCTGACTTGTGGCCAGCTCACGGCCAGACTGATGGGCACGGCGGGTGAAAACGTGACCCAGGAAGCCATGGACTATCTGGGCATTGCGGAAAACACCTTTGCCCTCTACAACATGAACTGGCTGGGACTCTTGTCCAACGAGCCTCTGACCATGGGGCAAGGATCACCTCTGGATGTGTTGGTCGAACGTATGCTCTCCAAGATGCAATACACCGCCGGCGAGCGTGACATGATCGTCATGCAGCACGAGTTTATCGCCCACTACCCCGATCATCGCGCCAGGATCACCTCCACCATGATCGATTATGGCATCCCCCACGGCGATACGTCGATGGCGCGCACGGTGGGCCTGCCGGCGGCCATCGGCGTGCGTATGATCCTCCAGGGCAAGATTCAGCTCACCGGCGTTCACCGGCCGGTGATGCCAGAGGTCTACAACCCGGTCATGGCCGAGCTGAAAGAGCTGGGGATCGGCTTTAACGAAACCGTGGAGAGGCTGTAACCCACAGCAACGGAGCAACCATGAACACCCAGGATTACATCGCTCTCGAAGATCGATACAACGCTCACAACTACAAGCCGCTGGACGTGGTGCTGGCGCGCGGTGAGGGCATCTGGGTCTGGGACGTGGAGGGCAGGCGCTACCTGGATTTTCTCAGCGCCTACTCGGCGGTCAACCAGGGCCACGCCCACCCGCGCATCCTCAAGGCGATGGTCGAGCAGGCGGCGCGGCTGCCGCTCACCTCACGCGCCTTTCGTAACGATCAACTTCCTCTGCTGGCCCAAGAGCTGTGCGAACTGACCGGCTACGAGATGATGCTGCCCATGAACACCGGCGCGGAAGCCATCGAAACGGCCATCAAGGCCGCCCGCAAATGGGGATACAAAGTCAAAGGGGTGCCCCCAAACCAGGCGGAAATCATCACCTGCGCCGGTAATTTTCACGGCCGCACCGTGACTATCGTGGGCTTTTCCACAGAAGAGCCATACCGCGATGGCTTTGGACCGTTCACGCCGGGCTTTCTCAGTGTGCCTTACGGCGACGCCGACGCCCTGCAAGCTGCCATCACGCCCAATACGGTGGCCTTTTTGGTGGAGCCTATCCAGGGCGAAGGCGGAGTGATCCTGCCGCCGGAGGGTTATCTCGAGCGGGTGCGCCAGTTGTGCAACCAGCACCACGTGTTGTTCATCGCCGACGAGATCCAAACCGGCCTGGGCCGCACCGGCAAACTCTTTGCCTGCGACTGGGAAGACATCCGACCAGATGCAGTGACCATCGGCAAGGCCCTCTCCGGCGGTTTCTACCCTGTTTCGGCGGTGCTGGCCGATCGGGAACTTTTGGGTGTCTTTGGCCCCGGCGATCATGGCTCCACGTTCGGCGGCAACCCGTTGGGGTCGGCCATCGCCCGCGAGGCGCTGGCGGTGCTCCAGGACGAAGGGCTCATCGAAAACGCGCTACGTCAGGGAGATTACCTCATGGGCCGCCTGAAACGGATCGAGAGCGAGCACATAACCGAGGTGCGAGGGCGCGGTCTGCTGGTGGGCGTGGAGCTCAAGCCACAAGCCGGCGGCGCACGCCGTTTTGCCGAGCGCCTGAAAAACGAGGGCCTGCTCTGCAAAGAGACCCATCAAAACATCATCCGTTTCGCCCCGCCGCTGGTTATCACCCGCGATGACCTGGACTGGGCGTTGGAGCGCATCGAGCGTGTGTTGATGATGCCCTGACGCACCAGAGCAAAACGCGTCGGACAGCCCATCGGTTTTGTTCACAAAAAGACCCTGAAGGCCACGAGGCCCCAGGGTCTTTTTGTATGCGAGCGCGCCGCTCACGGATTTCTGAGCACCGATGGGAGATAGATGAAAAAGGTATCTGCCTCACCCATGAGCACCTCGCGTGAAAACACATTGTTTCCCTCGTCCGACTCGGGGATGAGTGAGCTCTGCTGCCACAGCGGCAAGGTCGGGTTGGGTGGATAGTTATCCACCTTGGCATACACCTCGTGAAACTGGCCGCTCAAGCCATCACTGAGCACAAAGACGATCTGACGCGAGGCGCCTGCGGCCAGAGACTGGGTAAAGATAAAGACATCACCATCGACATTCCACGGGAACGACTGCGGCGCCGGGTCCGGATCGATGTACAAGTCCACCCAGAAACCACCGCCGCCCGGCACGTTGGGGTTGCCCGCCAGACCGGTGCCCTGGTTACGCAGCCAAACGGTAAACGTCACCGGACGATCCGGTGTGGGAAGCGACGGTGAGACCTGAATCTGGTCGATCACCAGATCGGGGATGCCGATCAACGTGTTCACCTGATTGTCGCTGGTGACCAGCTCTGGGCCGCTGGCTCCATCGTCAGCGATGGTAAACTCACCCTTGATGCTGGTGAGGCCCAGCGGCAGCCGATGATCGGCGGTGCTGTTTACCTGGACGATGAACTCGACGCTGCCGCTGGCTCCTGCCGCCAGCGAACCGGGCAACGTGCGCCGGTACAGCCCACCACCAGCGTGCGTCCAGCCGCTGGTCACGTAGGTGACGCCATCGGGCAACCCGGCAGTTAGTTCTACCCCGGTGGCCGAGACGTCGCCAGCGTTGGTGTAATGCAACGTGTAGGTGATCTGTTTGCCGGGGTAGGGTGTGCTGGCGTCGAAAGCTGCGCCAAGCTGCAAAGCCACCGCCTGAGCCGCCGTCGACTCGGCCTGACTGACGGCTGCCGTCTGGTCTGAATCCAGGTAAAAGCGACTGCGCAACACCGCATCCGGCGCCAGCGCGCCAGCGGTAAGCGTGATGACCACCTGTCCAGCGCCGCCCTCACCCGGCAAAAGCGGCAGATGCCAGGTAGCATTGCCGCTGGTCGGCATGGGATGCGCGCTGTGGAATATCAACTGCGAGTCGTAATCCACCGTCAGCTGCACGCCGGTGGCGTTGGCGTTGCCCGTGTTGGCATAATCCACCGTGTAGACCAGCGTCTGGCCGCCCTTGATGGGATCCGGGCTGTCGCTCACGTCCAGGGTCAACACCGGCAGCGACGACACCCGCGTTTCCACCTCGACCGCGTCGTGACTGCCCTCCGCTGAGGTGATGGCGGCCGTGTTGCGCAGCCACGTGCCGTTGGTCAGGGGCGAAGTCACGGCCACGAGCAGCGTCACCGAGCCTGTACCCATCTGGCCTGCCAGGTTCCTGCCGCTCAGCGCGCCCAGATCCCAGGTGACCACGCCAGCCGCATAGACGCCCCCATCGGAGGCAGAGACGAAACCCGTATTGGCCGGTATACGATCCGTGATGACCACGCTCGTGGCGTTGGCGTTACCGCTGTTGGTGTAGGCCAGTGTGTAGAGCAGTTGCGCCCCGGCCGGCACCGGATCGGGCGCGCCCACCGTGGTGATGTGTAATTCCGGCGAGGAGCTCACATAGACCAGGTCCAGATACGTCGTTGGCTCTAGCTCAAAACTGTCGATGGAGACATAGTTCAAGATGGCGCTGCCGTCGTCCAGAGGCGAGGTGATCCGGAAAACCGCCCAGACAGAACCGCCCGTGTGCCCGGCCACCGCGCCAATGTTCCAGACGATCTGGTCGTTGACGAGCGTATAACCGGCAGAGGCCGAATAAAAAACAGCGTATTGTGGTATGGTATCGCTGATGACCACCTGCGTGGCCGCGCCGCTGCCGGCGTTCGAGTAATAAATAGTGAACGTGACCAACTCACCGGCAGCCACCGGATCCGGGTTTCCGCTCTGGTCGAGGGTGAGCGTGGGCGAAAGAATGGCCGTCGTCACGTCTGGCCCACTCACCGGCGAGGTTTGTTGGCTGTCGATCTGGTAGCCGGTGTTGGTGATGACGGTGCCGCTGGGCAGAGGCGAGTCGACGCGCACTTCCAGCGTGCGATAGGGCGTCGCCCCCACGATCAGCGTGCCCACGTTCCACACCACCACGCCCTGAGCGGCATGGTAGACCCCGCCGTGCGAGGCCGATTGGAACTGAGTGTTGGCCGGGATGACATCGGTGATGACCACGCCGGTGGCGTTCATGTTGCCCGTGTTGGCAAATTCCAGGTTGTAGACGATGGAACCACCGGCCGGCACCGGGTCCTGAAGATCCGACTTGGTGATGCCGAGCTGTGGCTGGCTCTGTACAGTCGTCTCGGCGGTGGCCGAGACAACAGCCGTCTGCTGCGAGTCGATTTCAGCCGTGGAAATCAGGATCGTACCGTTGTCCATGGGCGAGCGTACACTGCCCGCCACCACCACCTGATCCGAAGCGCTCGCAGCCAGCACGCCCAGGTCCCACACCCGCGCCTGACCATACCCGCTGCCCAGGTTCACATTCACATCGGGGGTGAGCGTGAGCAGGGTGTTATCGGCAGCCGCGTTGCCGGTGTTGCTGTAAAAGACGGTAAAAGTCAGTGCGCCGCCGGCATCCACCGGATCCGGATCATCGGCCAGGGAGACGTGCAGCAGCGGCGCGCGGACGGTGATGAGGCCGGTGGCATCGGTGATGACCGCCGAATACTCGGCGACGATGGTAGCCGTGCCGCCGACGATGGGCGTCAGTGTGGTGCTGGCGCCGTCGAGCGGCGACAACTGCCCAACAGCCACGCCGGCGCCGCTCCAGTCCACAGTCAGGTCGGCGATATAGTTGCCCCAGGCGTCGTAACCGGCGGCATAGACTGTGAGTGTGTCATAGATCACCATGTCGTGAGTGGTCACTTCGGAGCCCGCGCCGCCGGCCGCCGATTCGACGACCACCGCGCCCACCGTCGAGCCGACGGCTACGTCCAAGTCGTTGGAAACGCCAGACACGCCGCCCTCGCTGGCAGCCAGTGCGACGCCTGTCTCGGCCAGGTAAGGCGTAAAGATCAGCGACGAAGCCACGCCGTTGACAAAGTTCACCGGATTGGCCGGATAATCGGGCGGGTCGCCATTGGGGCCATTGCCCAGACCGCTCCAGTTCAGCGTTTTGTTGCCGGCATAGGCGGTGGCCGTGTTGCCGTAATCATCCTCGGCAGTGAGCGCGCCGATCGTGCCCGGCGAACCGGCCACCTGATCGCTGACGGTCGAGAATTCAAAGGTGCTGGCCGCAGCGTGGCTCACGGCAAAGACGCTCGATGCGCCCGTGGGCCCGCCGATCTCTGAAACCTGCAAGGTTACAGCCGTCTCGGCGGCGTAGGGGGTGAAGAAAAAGTCGATAGCCACGCCATTGTTAAAAGAAGCCCGATCTCGCGGATAAGCCGGCGGCGTGCCATCGGGGCTGACCGAAAGGCCGCTCCACAACAAGTTGTGCGTGCCATCGTAATTGGTATCCTGATTGCCATACGGATCGAAAGCCGTCAGCGTGAACAACTCGCTATCTGCGCCGGCCGTCTGATCCCCGATGGCCGAGAAGGTCAGGTTGGTAGCGGCTGCCGGCTCGATGTGCAGCGTATCCTGGCCGGTGCGGCCATCGTGGCTGGCCGTCACGTCGCGGTTGCTGCCGGCGGCGGTCAGGCTCACCGGGCCACTCCAGACGCCATCGACAAAAGCGCTACCCAACGCCACGGCAGGATCGATGACGCCGCCGTTGGTCGTGGACAATGTCACGTCCTGATCCCAATCGGTGATGACGTTGCCGTAGACATCCTCAGCGGTGATGACGGTGCCAAAGGCCACGCCGGCTGTGCTGCTGCCGGGCACCGAGACAACGAAACGATCCAGAGCCGCCGGTTCGACGGTGATGACCGCCGAGTCGGTGTCGGTGGAGCCCTCGGCGTCGGTCACGCGCAGGCCCACGGTATAATCGTCCGCTGCGGTCCAGTTGGCCACCGCCGTCACGCCAGAGGCGTCGTCGTACTGGCCGTCGTTGTCCAGGTCCCAATCGTAACTGACGATGTTCTGTCCGGGTTCGGTGGAGCCAGAGGCGTCCAGGAGCACGTCCACACCTGCCGTCTGTGTGGGCGGCGCGCCGATGTTTGCCGTGGGGGGCACGTTGGTCACGGTCACGATGAGCGTATCACTGCTCTCGCCGCCGTCGTCGTCGCGCACGGTCAGCCTGACGGTGAAACTATCGGCGGCAGTGAAAACGTGAGAAGTGGAAACCGAGCCAGCAGCGGTATCACCATCGCCAAAATCCCACTCGATGGTGTGGGTATCGCCTGCGCCAGGGTCGGTGAAGGCCCCGTTAAAAAACACCGTGTCGCCCTCATCGGCCGATTGATCGTTGCCGGCCAGCACTGTGGGCGCCACGTTATCTACGTTGGCGGTAAGAGTATCGCTGCTCTGACCGTCGTCGTCGGTGACGGTGAGGGTGACGATAAACGTGCCGTTATCGGTATAGACGTGAGAAGTAGAAAGCGAACCGGTACCGGCGCTGCCATCGCCAAAATCCCACTCGACGGTGTGCGGGTCTAACGAACCAGGGTCGGTGAACGAGCCGTTAAAGAAAACTGTAGTGCCTTCAGCGGTGTCTTTGTCGTTGCCGGCGTTCACTGCGGGTAACACGTTGTGGACGGTCAGATCGGTCACATCCACCGTCGCCGCGTCATCGTCGTCGGTCACACGAAAAGCCACCTGGCGCGACACATCGTCGACAAACAGGGTGGCCGTGGTCGCGCCGACGTAATCGACGGTAAAGTTGCTGCCATCGTAGTCCAGATCCCATTCGTAGGTCAAAGGGTCGCCGTTGCCATCGCTGCCGGCGCCGGAAAACGTCACGACGCTGCCCTCATTGCCGCTGTAGGGGCCGCCCGCGTTGGCGGTGGGGGCAACGTTGTTGACCGTCACCGTGGCCGTGCTGCTCACCGGCCCGCCGCCATCGTTGGCCGTGGCCCGCACCGTATCGGGGTAGAGCCCATCGGGATTTCCGGCGGTGAAAAGTCCAATCGCCGAGATGGTGCCGCCGCCGTTGATCACCGCCCAGGTGTAACTGAGGCCCGAGATTGGGTTGTCGTAGGCGTCGTAGCCCTGGGCAGAGAATGGCTGCGCGCCGCCGGGGTCCAGCGCCGCGGCGTCTGGCGTGACGGTGAGATGATCCAGATCGTCGGGGTTGACCGTCAGTGTATCGCTGCCGGCGGCGCTGCCATAGGTGGCCGTCACGACGCGGTTGCCGGCCACGGTCAACGTCACTGCGCCGCTCCACACGCCGCTGCCGAGCGAAGCGCTGGTGGGTTGGATATCGCTGCCGTTGGCAGTGAGATCGACGCTGTTGGAAAAAGAGGTCACGGTGTTGTTATCGGCATCCTGCGCGGTGATGGCAACGCCAAAACCGACACCCGCCGTGCCGCTGGCCGGGGCGTCGACCAAGAAGTGATGCAAGGCGCCCGGATCGACTGTCAGCGCGCCGGTGGCGTCGCTGAACACGCCGGCGGTGGCGGTGATGGCTCCGGAACCAACGAGATTGGCCTCAAAGCTGGTGGAGGAGGCCGGATTGGCAGAAAAAGCACCCAACGCAGGCGCCACCGACCAGGTGGCCGACTGCGGACCGACATAGTTGCCGTCGGCGTCGTAACCCTCGGCGTAGAGTGTCCAGGTTTCGTCGGCCGTCATGGTCCGATCACCCGCCGCTGCGCCGCCATCGCCGCCGACGGTCTGAACGACCAGCGCCGCCAGCGCGCCAGCGGTGACGGTGATGGTACCGGTGGCATCGGTAAGGGTGGGTGTGACGGCGTGCGTGGCGATCACGGCGCCGCTGCCGACGGTGTTGGCGTAAAAAGTGGTCGAGACCCCCACTGTGGGTGAAACCTCACCAATGCCGCCAGTGACGGTCCAGGTGACGGTCTGGTTTTCTACAAAAACACTACTATAATAACCTGCCGCCCAGAGCACCAGCGATTCATCGGCAGTGAGGGTGTAGGTGATCACTTTGGTGCCGGCGTCGCCCAGCCGGTCACGCACCTCGATCTGATCCACAGGGCCGTCGTCGAAAGCCAGCGGAAAGCCGATCTCTGGGGCCGTTGGTGGTGTGACACTGGTCGATAGAGGGGCATCGGCCAGAAACCAGCCGGGGATGAGAGCCTCTTTGGATGCGCCGGTGAAACCGGGCGCATCCAGGCTGTCGGCCCAGGCCGAACCGGTCCAACCCATCAGACCTGAAGAGAGAAAAAGGCAAACGGCCATCAACAGCCGCAGCCCAACCACCCATCCTCGAGCCTGGTATGTGGTCGTACCCATCGGGTTCAACTCCTTATGAAGCC
>JBMOMT010000036.1:0-99984 GCA_049324835.1 Chloroflexota bacterium
GCTCTGCCTCCTATCCAGTTTTAGACTCATGTTACCACTATTGGCAATTCGAGTAAAGCCCTTGCCTCGAGTATCTCGTTGTTAACGTGTTGCAGGGTCAGGTTATGTCACTGCAAAAGTCGAGTCAAGTGTTCCCAGAACCTTGACATTGACCGGTGTTGGGTATAGAATATCGCCGCTCCAGCAAGAGATTACGAACGAGAGGGGACAAGATGGACCTCGGTCCGCGGCGTGAATCTTATCTCGGCACGGGCAAACCCAAGAGTCGTGACTCTTTGGGCAGGGTCTTGATCCTGACGGTGTTGATCTTGGCCGCGTTGTACGTGGTCAGCCAGCTATACTGGCAGCAGAACTGGATGAATCCTTTTGCGGCGACTCCGCTGCCAACTCGTACCGCCGATTCCTACTTTGACGAAGCAGAGGTGCTCTACCGCGAGGGCAAACTGAGCGACGCGATTGCAGCCTATCGCAAGGCCTACGACATGGCGCCTGATAGTTGGATCGCACTCACCAAGCTGGTGCGTGTGATGGCCTTTCAGAACCATGCCGTCCAGGCCATTGAGCAATATGGCGCCAGCCTCAAAGAGTTTGGTAATGCCGAGTCTCTTGCGGCTCTGTGCCTGGCCTACAACTGGAACGATCAGTACGAGGAAGCGCTGGATAGCTGCGTTCGCGCCGTGAGTGAAAACCCCGATTATGCCGAGGCTCACGCTTATCTTTCGGAAACCTATGCCAACCTGGCCAACTGGGACGCCGCCTACGACGAAGCCACTCAGGCCCTGGAACTGAACAATCGCAACGTGGATGCCCAACGCGCGCTGGCCTATGCTCTGGAGGTCCGAGGGGATTACGAGGGAGCGGCCGAGGGCTATCTGCGCGCCATCGAGTTACACCCGCGTCTCGGCCATCTCCATATCCGTTTGGCGTTGAACTATCGGGTGTTGGGCGAGAACGAACAATCTATCCAAAGCTTCCAACAGGCCATTGAGGTCGATCCGGACAATCCCCAGGCTTACGACGAGCTCGGCTGGACCTATTACCAGATGGGCGACAGCAGCCGCGCCGTGGTCGAGATCCGGCGCGCCCTGGAGGTAGACTCGGACTATTCACCGGCTTACGGCCATCTCGGAGTCATCGATTACGTCCGGCAGCGCTACGAGGACGCCGTTCCCAGCTTTGAGAAGGCCATTGCCGCCGGCAGCACCTCTTTGGAATACTATTACGAGCTGGGTCTCTCTTATATCTACTCCTACACCAATGCCCTGCAAGGCTACACCCCCGAAGGTCTTGCCCAGGGGTGCGAGCTGGGCGTGCCCTGGCTGGACAAGGCTCTCGAACGCGATCCCTATTGCCTTCCTTGCTGGCAGGGCATCGATGTTTGTGAGGGCAGTGGCCAGTAACGCCGTTGGACAAGCACAGGAAAATGGCTATAATCAGGCCATGTTGGTGTGGCGGCGCACAGGGGGGAGTCGAATAGGCTGGCTTGGGACGGCAATTGTCCGAAGCGTCTGGTGGGTGATCCTGGCTTTTGCTCTGGCAAACGCACCACTGATCACAACAGGTTGCACGCCGCGTGCGGTTGCCCCCCCGCCGTCGACCGTCGCGGCAGAGACGGTGGTTCGTGCAGAGGCCGCGCTTCTCCAGATCACTGTCAGGCCCGATGGCTCCACCGTGCTGGTGAATGGCGAACCCCGCGGCGCGACTCCTCTGACCCTCTCGCTTGACCCGGCCCAGTACGAGGTGCGTATCGAAAACAGGGGCTACCAGCCGCTGGAACGCACGTTGAGTCTTTCCGCGGGTGAGCAGGCCAGACTTTCCGGGTCGCTGTTGGACGTTGCACCGCCCTCCCTCTCGTTGCAGCTCATTCCACAGCAGCCCCGCGCCGGTGAGAACCTGGTCATCTACCTGGTGGCCCACGACAATGTTGCCGTGGCGCGCATCGAGTTGTGGCTCGATGCCGTGCGCGTGCTGGAAGAAGTTGGCACCACGGCGGTCTATCACTGGGCCACGTCGGCTGCCAGCCTGGGCCGGCACACCATCACCGCTCTGGCCTACGACGTGGTGGGCAACGTGACCACTGTGGAAAGGGAACTGAGCGTCGCAGCGCCTGTCCTGGTCCCAACGTCTACCCTCCGACCCACAGCCACAGCCTGGCCTTCACCAACGCCAACCCCAATCCCGCTGCCGACCGCTACGGCTACGGTGGTATCGCCGACTCCCGACGTCGGGCAGGTTGCAGAGTCGCCGGTCAGCATCTATTATGAAACGACGCTCGCCATACCCACCTATCCGTACCCCGCTTTTCTGTGGCAAGAGACCGACGTGCGCTACGGTGTGCCGTTTTGGCGGCTGGACCGGACGGCCTACGAGGCCTCTCGGCCTGTGCCTGTGCCTCAGGCCTACCGGGCGCTGGTGATCGAGAACGAGTATTTGCAGCTCACCTTCTTGCCCGAGCTGGGGGGGCGGTTGTATCGCTGCGTCTACAAACCCACCGATCAGAACATCTTTTACCAAAACCCGGTCATCAAACCTTCCCATTGGGGGCCACTCTTGCCCGGCGAGCACAACTGGTGGCTGGCGGCAGGGGGCATGGAATGGGCGATGCCGGTTGCCGAGCACGGTTACGCCTTTGGCAACGCCTGGGATTTTGCTGTGGAGGCCACCTCCCAGGGCACCACAGTGACTTTGTGGGATTCCACGGCCAACGACCGATTACGTTTCGAAGTACAGGTCACGTTGCCCTCGCGACAGGCAGTTTTTACCGTTCGGCCGCGGTTGCTGAACCCGCTGCCCGGCGATACGAACGTGCAACTCTGGATCAACGCCATGCTCACTCTGGGCAGCGCCACTATCTCGCCCCAGACGGTGTTCACCCTGCCATCCGGGCCGGTGGTGGTTCATTCGACCGGGGATGCGCGCCTGGCCGTTGCTGGTGAGACGATGTCCTGGCCCATTTTCGATGGCCGCGATCTGGCGCGTTACGAGAACTGGGATCAATGGCTGGGTGTGTTTGTGCAGCCGGCAGAACAGAACTTTGTGGGTGCGTACAACCTGGCCACAGGGCTGGGCGTGGCGCGGATTTTCCCGCCGGAAGACGCAGCGGGTGTCAAGCTTTTCGCTTTTGGCTCAGGTTTTGCCGATCGGGATCACTATACCGATGGTGGATCGCAGTATTTTGAGCTCTGGGGCGGCGCTAACGGCACCTTTTGGTCGGCAGACGATGTCGTCGTGCCGGCGGGCGGTGAGCTGACCTGGATCGAGACCTGGTATCCTTTCTCTGGCCTCGGCGGCCTGACTCAGGCCACCGAACGGGCCGTGCTCTACCTGGAAAGGCAAGGCAACCAGCTCGATCTGAGCATCGGCGTGGCCGAATCGACAGACGCCCAGCTTCAACTGTTCGCGGGCGAGGGGGATGGCGAGCGGCTGCTCTGGCAACAGGACATCAGTCTGGCGCCCGGCGACGTTTTTCGTCAGCAGGTGACGCTGGCTGAGAGCCTGGCCGTTGAAGAGACGTTGACCCTCCGCCTGTTGGATCGGGCCGGGACGCTGCTGTTGAGCCACACGGTGAAAAAATAGTGCCCACTGTGACAGACGGTGTGCACTGAACGACAGGGACGATGTTGAGAAAGAAAACGATCTTTTGCGAACATTGCGGCTCCAAAGTCGATGCCGGTATGCCATTCTGCGCCTATTGCGGCTTCCGTCTGGACGAAAGCGCATTACCGCCGCCGCCGCCGTCGCCTCAACGCCGGGGAGGGCTGCGCCGACTGACCACCCGGCTCATCGGCACCGGCTTTGTGCTGCTGTTTCTGCTGCTGGGTGTTCTGGGTGTGGGCTTTGTGGCCGTTTACCATGGCCTCCAAGATCGGGAACAGCGCTCCCGGCAGGAAGCCGAGGCCCATTTTCAAAAGGGTTTGCAATACCTCCAGGCCGGGGAATGTGAGCTGGCCATCGCCGAGTTCGAATTGACCATCCGCCTGTCACCGGATCACGCTCAGGCCTACGACAAGCTCTACAAGGCCGAAGCCCAGTGCCAGACCCTGCCCACCCCCACCTCCGAGGCGCAGAAATCGGCCAAAGAGGTGCACTATGAGCAGGCCGTGGCTCTGTTCACTCAGGGGCGTTGGGATGAGGTCGTTGCCGAGTTAGAGTTGTTGATCGAGCTGGATGCCACCTACCAGGCCGATGCGGTGCAGGACATGATGTTTCAGGCTCTGGGCAACCGCGCCAAACAACTGGTCGACGAGGATTCACTCGAGAACGCCTTGCGTTACTTTGATCGGGCGCTGGAGCTTTGCCCGGACGACGTCGATCTCCAGGGGCAGCGTGGCCTGGCCGCGCTCTATCAGACCGGCCTGACCTATTGGGAGGTCGACTGGCAGCGTGCCATCGATGCGTTTATCGATCTCTATGCCCTCGCCCCGAGCTACAAAGATGTCCGCCAGCGCCTGCACGATGCTTACGTGCGTTATGGCGATGTTCTGGCCGACGACGGTCAGTGGTGTCTGGCCAGGGAGCAATACACCGAGGCTGTGGCGGTCATCGCACAACAGAGCACCGAACAAAAACGCGTCAGCGCTTATACCCGTTGTGTCACCGCCACGCCCACGCCGCTGCCCACGCCCACCAAACGCCCCACACGTGTGCCCACCCATACCCTGCCAGCCGTTGGGTTGCCCGTTGGCAAACTGGCGCTGAGCGTTTACGACGCCGCCAGAGACACCACCGATCTCTACATCGCCCACGCCGGCCTGACGCACTGGACCAAGATTCGGGACAGTGCTGCCCAGCCGGACTTTCGGCGCGATGGCTCGCGGCTGGCCTTTCGTTCGCTCGGCGACCAGCCGGGCCTGGGTGTGGTCAATGCCGATGGCTCGAATGCCTTGATGCTCGACGTGCCCGCCGATGCCCGGTTGCCTTCCTGGTCGATGGATGGCACCCGCATCGCATTTACTGCCAGAGACGAAGCCGGCCTGTGGAGGATTTACGCTGTCGCCGCCGCCGACGGCCCGCCGCAAGAGTTGACGGTGGGCCAATCGCCGGCGTGGGGGCCTACCAATTGGCTGGCCTATAATACCTGCGATGATTCCACCGATGCCAACGGCGACGGCGACCGGCTGTGCGGCATCCATTTCCGCGATGTGGGCGGCAGCGACGTCGTCAAACTCACCGCCGACGAGAACGATATCGGCCTGGCCTGGGCGCCCGATGGCACCCAGGTGGCGTACATGTCGG
Organism: Chloroflexota bacterium; assembly: GCA_049324835.1. Classification (GTDB taxonomy): domain Bacteria; phylum Chloroflexota; class Anaerolineae; order CAYNKW01; family CAYNKW01; genus JBMOMT01. Next base: position 5,236 of record JBMOMT010000036.1, read on the forward strand.
ATCACGATGGCAACTGGGAGATCTATTTGCTGGATTTTCCCTGGGGCAAGGTGATGCGCATGACCCAACACAGCGCCGATGATGGCCTGCCCACCTGGTCGCCGGATGGACAATACATTGCCTTCCTGTCCAACCGTGAGGGGCCGTGGGCAGTTTACGTGATGAGTCGAGATGGCAAGACGCTCAGCAAGGTGCTGGACGTGGCGTTGGAGCATCCAGACTGGGTCAACGATCGCCTCTCCTGGGCGCCATAAAGGCGCGCCGCGCGAGCGCCATGCAGGAGCGATGGCGGCCTGTCAGCGGTGGCTTCGTCGCTGGCGGCCGATGAGCCGGCTGAGAGCCACCTTGTTCACTTTGCGGCAGTGAGGACACTCGATGGTATAGTATTTGGCTCCCTCGGCTTGCAGTCGGGCCAGCTCATCGGCGATAGCGACTTGATCCACGTTGAACTGGCGATGGCAATTGAAACAGGTGACGGCGATCATGGCATCCTCCTTTTATTTCCCATATCCGGAATGGCTCCAGAGTGCGGTGCGACGCGCCCCAAAGCTCCTCGAGCGCGTTGCCACGAACGGTTGCGTTTTTTGCCAAAGGTAAAAAGCCTGTTATGACGGCGCCCAATTCTGCGAAAGGAGGACGTTGGCCGTGCAGATCTCGCGCGCGCGACTGGTGCTCAGCCTGGGCCTGGGCATCGTGGCTATTTCCTTTGCCTCTATTTTCATCCGTTTTGCCCAGGCCGAGGGTGTGCCAACTCTGTCTATTGCTGCCTGGCGGCTGCTCTTTGCCTCGTTGATGCTGTTGCCCTTTGCCTGGGCTACACGTCGCGACGAGATTCGCCATCTTGAGCGCCGGGAACTGCTGTGGCTGGTTGTCTCTGGTCTGTTCCTGGGGCTGCACTTTGCGACCTGGATCGCTTCTTTGGGTTATACCTCGGTGGCCAGTTCGGTGGTTTTGGTGTCTATGGGGCCCCTTTTTGTTGGCCTGGGTTCCTGGGCTTTTCTGCGCGAGCGCCCCACCCTGCCGCTGGCCGCCGGCATTCTGATGGCCGCCGCGGGCAGCGTGATCATCAGTTGGGGCGATTTTGGCCAGGATCAGGATCAACTCATCGGCGATCTTTTGGCCCTCCTGGGTGCGGTCATGATGGCAGGTTATCTGATGATTGGCCGCAAGGTGCGAGCGCGCCGTTCTCTCACCACCTACATCGCCCTGGTGTATGGCGTGGCCATGATCACGCTGTTGATCGTGGTGGCGCTGGGCCGCCTGCCCATGCTGGGTTTTGACCTGCCGGCCTACGGCTGGATGCTGGCCCTGGGTTTGCTGCCACAGCTCGTGGGCCACTCGACGTTGAACTGGGCGCTGCGTCACCTCTCGGCCACGTTCGTTTCGATTGTCACCCTGGCCGAACCGCTAGGCTCCGGTGTGCTGGCCTACATCATTCTCGGCGAGGCTGTGTCCTGGTCGACTGCCATGGGCGGCGTTTTGATCCTGACGGGCATTTTCGTCGCTTCGCGGGCAGAGATACGTCGCAGCCAGCCAGGGGTATCATAACATCAAATGCGGGTCAGGTCAAGAAACAAGAGCTGGGAAACAAAAGAGGTTCCGGTCAAAGCCGGAACCTCTTTGTGTATTTTCTGCGCGGTTTAATCTGGAACCCATTGCCCGACGCTCATGGCCGTATCGACGCCGAGCATGCCCCCCGTCCAGGTGGTATAGCCGCCGGTCCAGGTGGTGTAACCGCCGGTCCAGGTGGTGTAGCCGCCGGTCCAGGTGGTGTAGCCGCCGGTCCAGGTGGTGTAACCGCCGGTCCAGGTGGTGTAACCGCCGGTCCAGACGGTATAGCCGCCCGTCCAGACGGTGTAACCGCCCGTCCAGACGGTATAGCCGCCCGTCCAGGTGGTGTAACCGCCCTCTTCGATGGTAAAATGCTGATTCTCTTCATCCCACGTGGTCCAGCCCTGATAGTGCTCCTCACCGGCCAGGTCTTTGTCGATATTCAGCCCGGCATTGGCCGCACCTGCGTGGTCGCCGAACACAGCCTCCGGCGCCCAGGCGCGCCCGGCGCCCTGCTGCCAGATGCTATAGACGGGTTCGCCGGTTGCCGGATCCAGGGCGGCTGCGGCAGAGGCGGTCAGGCGATATTTGACCTCGTCCGGCGAGAGGCCGGGGTGCTGCTCCAGTATCAGCGCCGCGATGCCAGAGACGAGCGGTGTGGCCGTGGAGGTGCCGTTCATCACGAACCAATGCTCGCTGCGTTTACGATCTGCCCGCTCGCGGGCGAATTTTGAGCCAGGGGCCAGGAAAGAGACCAGCTTGTGCCCCGGCGCGACCACGTCTGGCTTGACGAAAAGATCCAGGGTGGGCCCGGCGGACGAATACTCGGTCAGTGTGTCGTCGGCCAGGTTGCCGGCGGTCTCTTTGCCGTCCAGCGCGCCCACGGTGATGACGTAGGGATCGTTGCCCGGCACGGACATACTAAAGGGGTTCGGCCCGCTGTTGCCTGCTGCCACCACCACCACGATGCCGGCCTGCCAAGCGGCCTCGACCGCCCGATCCAGAGGATCCGCCCAGTAGGGGCAGGTCGCCTCGGCGTAGAGCGAGAGGTTCATCACCCGGATGTTGTGTTGGTTTTTGTGTTCGATGGCCCACTGGATAGCTTCGATGGCGTCCTCATAGTTGCCCTGACCTTCCTTGTCGAGGACCCGCAGCATGAGGATGCGTGCGCCAGGCGCGCTGCCCATAAACGTGCCACTGTCACGGTCGCGAAAGATATTCCAAACCAATCCGGTCACATGGGTGCCGTGACCGTTGGGGTCGCTGCCATTGGCTTTTAGACGTGGCTTTTTGGCCATCAAGTCCACCTGACCAACGAAACGATTCGGGAAACCGGCCTTGATAAAGAGGCCCAGTATGCCCTGAGTGGAAAGGCCCGTGTCCAGGAAGGCGATGGTCACACCCCGTCCGAGCACGTTTTGAGCATGCACCTGATCGATGCCCAGGTCCAGGGGATGCGGATAACGCACCGAGACCAGCCCCTTTTTCAGGTCGATGTCGTGGACGGTCGCTTCGTCGGCTGGCGAGTTGTCGACGGTGGGGAGGATGGCTGGAGGCAGGTCGCTGGCCCGGGTGTCCCGGTTGAGGGCGATATACTGCACCGCCGGGTCTGCTGCCAGCCTTTGAATAGCCGTAACCGAGAGGGTGGTCAGCACGCTGTCGATGATCCAAAAGTCGGCCTCCACCTGCCCGCCGGCTTTGAGGACGGCCTGTTTGAGATTAGCCGTGCCACCGCTGGCCTGGACAATGATCGACAGGGTGTTGTCGCCAGCCTCAATGGCTGCGATGACGGCCGGATCGACCCGATCTGTGGTGAGTGCGGCGGGTTCGACCCAAAAGATGGGCGCCGAGCCGGCCAGGACCAGCAGCAGTGCCAGTGCCAGGCCTAACAAAAGTGACGTTATTCTTTTGTCTGGATTGTCTGTTGTTTTGTTCACGGTGTGTCCTCCCCTCGAGATACAAACAGCCCACCGCGCGCATCTGTAACGTCTGGCAGGCTGTAGGTGTAGCAGGTGTACGGTCTACTAGGAGCAGCCTGGCATGTCGATCCGGTTGGCGGTTGGGCGAGAGTCGTGTGGGTGTGCACCCTCTGGCACGACGTTTCGTTAACCTGTGCTTTCGGTATCAGGTTAACCCGGCTTGGAAACGAGCCCTTTTTCCTTTGCGTTGCTTTGCTTCACATGCCCCTAGTGACTATATAATATCACAAATTTATATAAACGTGTGTAAATATAACGTAAATTCTCGTTCTGTCGCCGGAATTAGAGAGTTCTTGGGTAACTGCTCAGCCTACCCTCCCGCAGGCTGAAATCGGTTATCCTGTGCCACAATTTAGCCGACTGGGCCCGGTAAATCTGCAAGATGTAGCGGCACAAGGAGGCACGGCATGCCGTGCCCCTACCAGAGCCTGCGGGAGGGTGAGCAGTTACGTTCTTGGCACAGATGCGTTTGCTCTGTGTGGGTTGGCGTGTTATAATGTCTCCATCCCAGGGTGGTTGTGACCGATCAACGTCAGATGCGGCTTGCCTGTCAGGGGCGGTTTTAAGGTGATCCAGCCGATGAATCGGGTCTGTGAGCGGTGCGGATTTGCCAGCCCAGGCGACATGAATTTTTGTGGTCGTTGTGGGGCCTTTCTTGGCGTGCGGTGCCCACGATGCGGTCACAACAACGTGCTGGGTGAGTCGGCGTGCGAACACTGCGCTGCACCCCTGCCAGAGGTTGAACTCTGGACAGACGGCAATGAAGAGGCCCTCCTGGAAGTGGCCAGACGCTACCTGCCCCTGGGGGTCATCGAAAAGCTGACCCACAGTGCCGCCAATGCGTGGGGTGAGCGCCGCGACGTGGCGGTGCTGTTTGCCGATCTGTGCGACTATACGGCCCTTTCCGGTTCTTTCGACCCGGAGCTGGTCTACGGTATGCTGAATGCCATCCTCGACGTGCTGGTCAAAGAGATTCACCGCTTCGAGGGTGTGGTCAACCAGTTTAGGGGCGATGGTCTCATGGCCACCTTTGGCATTCCGCTGGCTCACGAAAACGATCCAGAGCGTGCGGTGTGGGCTGCCCTCAACATGCAGAGCGCCCTGCGCGATCTGAACCGCGAGATCGAGTCTCGGCTGGGTGTGACGGTCAAGATGCGCATCGGCATCAATCACGGCGAGGTCATTGCCGGCAGCATCGGCTCTCAGGATCGTAAAGATTTCACCATCGTGGGCAGTGCGGTGAATCTGGCGGCGCGCCTGGAAACCGCCGCCGAGCCAGGATCGGTGCTGGTGAGCGAGTCGGTTTACCAGCGCACCTGCCGCCTGTTCGAGTTTTCGGCTCGACCACCGCTCAGGCTGAAGGGTATTGCCGAGCCGGTGGCGAACTGGCTGGCTTGGGGACCGAAGGAACACCCCACCTCGGTGCGCGGCCTGGAGGGCCTGTCGGCCCGGATGATCGGGCGTGACGACGAATTGAGGCAGCTTCAGGCGGCTGCCGACTCGCTGCTGGAGGATGGCTGTGGCCGGCTGGTGTTGGTCACCGGCGAAGCCGGCATCGGCAAATCTCGACTCACGGCCGAATTTCTTGCCTTGCTGCCCAACGAGCGGGTGACTGTTCTGAAGGGAGCCTGTCAGGCCCACACTATCGCCACGGCTTACAGCCTGTTTCGTAGCCTTTTAGAGAGCGCTCTGCAGTTGCCGGCTACAGGCTCAGAAGAGCGCCGTCAGGCTGTCGATGCCTGGCTGTTGATCCATCTGCCGGGCAGGGCTTCCACGATGGCTTTGTTTCTGGCCCACCTGCTGGATCTGTCACTGACCGAGGAAGATGCTGCCGCGCTGCAATACCTGGAGCCATCGCAGCTCCAGCAACAGGTTTTTGTGGCGGTGCGCGATTTGCTGCGGTGCATCGCGGAACAGCAGCCGGCGGTGGTGATCCTGGAAGACCTTCACTGGATCGATAACACATCGCTCGATTTGTTGGCCTTTCTTCTGCCTCTGATGGAGCAGGTACCCCTCTTTTTTTTCACCATCTCGCGCCCGCTGGAGGGCCTGGCCGTGCCCAGACTGAAGGAGATGGGGACGACTCGCCTGGTCGACCGGTTTACGGCCATTGAGTTGACCCCACTTTCGCAGAACGATACCCGTCTTTTGCTGGCCGACCTGTTGGCCGTTCCGGCCTTTTCCGAAACATTACACCAGACGATCCTGGAGCGGGCGGGGGGCAATCCCTTTTTCCTTGAAGAGTTTATTCGCATGCTCATCGACGGTGAATACATTGTGCTGGATGTGCAAAAGGGCCGTTGGGTGGCGGCGCACGACGTGGACTGGATGGCGCTACGTGTGCCTCAGACGCTGCAAGAACTGATCATCACCCGCATGGATCGATTGCCGATGGGCCCACAGCAGGTGCTGGCCTGCGCCTCGGTGCTGGGGCAGAGCTTGAGTCAGGACTTGCTGGCGGAGGTCGTCGAACCGGAGCATCGACCCGGTCTGGCATCTCATCTGGCGTATCTTGTCGCTTCTGGTTTCATCTTTTCCCATTTCGAGACGGCCGACGCCTATGTGTTTCGGCACGTGGTGACCCAGGAGGCGGTCTACGATTCACTTCTTTTGGAGCGGCGGCAGCTCTACCATCGACGTGCCGCTCAGGGCCTGGAAAAGCTGTTCAGCGGCCAGTTGGATGAGCACGTGGAGCCATTGGCCTATCACTACAGCCGCAGCGATGTGGCCGTCAAGGCGGTGCCGTATCTGACTCAGGCGGCCAGCCGAGATGCACGTCGTTACGCCAACGACGAGGCCCTGCAACACTTTGACGAGGCGCTGGCGTTGTTGCCCTCCCTGCCGGCCGATAGTCAGCCCTCGCTGGCGCTCAAGATCGCGCTGGGACGCGGCGACATCTATTTGTTAGTGGGTCGTTATCTCGAGGCGCGCCGCGAGTATTGGCGTGGTCTGGGCGTGTTGCACAGTGGTCGCGCAGAGGTATTTGACCCGGCACAGTCGCTGGCTATGAAACGCAAGATGGGGGTGTGTTTCGAACGTCAGGGAGAATACCCCCAGGCCATGCTCTGGTATCAGCTTGCCCTGGCCGAGGTCAGATCGAGCCAATCTCTGGCGCAGGATCACAGGCTGGAGGTGGCTCTGCTCTACAGCGACGTGGGTTGGCTGCACTGGCTGCGCAACGAGCTGGACGAGGCCGAAATGTGGTTGGGCGACGCTCTGCAACTCGTCAAAGACACGGATCATCGGGGCGAGATTGCCTCCATTCACAACCGCATGGGTGGGTTGTGGTTCCGCCGCGGCGATCTGGCCCGCGCGGCGCAGGAGGTGACGGCTGCGGTCACGCTTTACGAGTCGATGGGTGATCTGCAGGGCATGGCCCGTGGGTATGCCAATCTGGGCGTCCTGGCTGAGAGACAGGGGCATCTGGCTGAAGCTGCGGGGCACTTTATGCACAGTCTGGAGGCTCACGAGCGCACCGGTTGGGTGCAAGGCCAGACAATTGCCAGTTGTAATCTGGGCGTGGTGTACACCAACCTGGGGCAGTTGGATCTGGCGCAGCGTTATCTGTCGCAGAGCTTGCAAGGGGCTCTCGTCACCGCCGATAACCTGAACGCGGCCATCGCACACATGAATCTGGGTCGGTCGCTGCTGTTCGCCGAAGAGTGGCCCTGGGCAAAGAATCACCTGGGCCGGGCGCTGGCTCTCGCCCAAGAGTTGGGCGACGCCAATCTGGTGGCCGATAGCCTGGAGTTGCTGGGTGAGGTGGCCGTACAAAGCGGCGATCTCGATGAGGCCGAATCGTTGGCCGGACAGGCTTTGGAAGCCGCCCATCGCAGCGAGAGCGGTCGGGAGGAACGGCAGGCCAGGGCGTGGCGTTTGTCTGGCATGGTGGGGTGGGCGAGAGGGCGGCTGGATGAGGCTCAGGAGTCACTGTCGAAAAGCCGGCAGATGTTCGAGGCGCAAAATAATCCCCTGGAGTTGAGCCAGGTACTGCTGGCGCAGGCCTTTCTGCATCGCGATTGGGGGCATGAGGCGTTGGCGGCGCAACTGGCGGAGGAATGTTGGGCTTTGAGTTGTTCCCTCCAGGCGTCTCTCATTTGTCTTCGGGCGCAGAGTTTTCTGCAAGAGCTGAGGCAGGGGGCGTAGCGCCTCGTCCGTGGGGCGAAACGAGCGAGGCTCCGGCAGTCAGCGGAGCCTCGCTTTTTTATTGGTTTAACGCATGGTCAGGGCCATGACGGCCTTTTCCACGTGCAGGCGGCTCTGGCCTCGTCGGACCACATGCCGCCGGTCTTGCCGGTGGGGATGAGGGGGTTGCGGTACACGTGGGCCGTGATGACTGGCTCACACGCTGGGGATCATGCTCGACTCCAGTCGTTTGCCGGGCTGAAGCCCCTGACCGCACGTCTTGATCAATCTTTTACAAAACACTAACCATCTGTTAACGAGTCGTTAACGTGCATGGCGTATATTGAGGGCGTCGAGGAAGAAGCGGATTCCGTATACTCGGGAGTCAGGCGAAAGTGGAAGGCATCTGGGGCCGAGCCATCCTGAGCCGCTGGGAATGAGGTTTTCGTTGCTCGTAGCTGGAGCCGGGTTGTTGGCCATCGGTTATGCCTTGCGGCGCTGGGCAGGCGTCAGGAACTCACTTGACACCGACAACCCGAAGGTCGACGGGGGCTGCTGCCCTGGCAAGCAGCGGCCCTCGTTCCTGTGCAGGGTTTTGGCAGAGGGCCGTGTAGACGGCAGCAAGCTGCCACGAAGAGGTGATAGGGTCATGGCAAACGCAACAGACAGGTACAGCATCGAGCGCATCCTTCCCCTCTTGCGCTGCCCAGAGTGCCATCATCATCCCCTGACCAGCGAGTCAGGGGATGCCTCTTTTGCCCTCCACTGCCCCGCCTGCGGCCGCGCCTATCCCCAGCGCGACGGGGTCCTCGATCTGCTGGCCGGGCGGGAGCGGACCCTGGCCAACCAGGCCTTTGGCCGCTGGGCGGCGGCAGCCTACGACCTTTCCGCTGCCCGAAGCGGCTTTCGCCGCCTGTACCGGCGGCGCTTTGCCGACGAGGTGGAGCAATACACCCGCCCTCTCGATCTCCGCCCGGCCGACGTGGTCATCGACGTGGGCTGCGGGACGGGCAACTATACCCTCGAATTCGCCAAAAAGGTCCACGAGGGAATGGCCATCGGGGTCGATGTTTCCCAGGCCATGCTGGAGCGGTTCCAGCGGCACGCGGCAGAGGCGGAGCAACGCAACGTGGTTGCCCTGCTGGCCAGCGCCGAAAACCTGCCGTTTCGGGACGGCTGCCTGGCCCGCATCTTTAACGGCTGCCTGCACCACCTGTTCCCCGCCGTCGAACCGGCCCTCGCGGAGACCCATCGCTGCCTGGAACCAGGCGGCATCTTTTTGGGCAGCACCTTCTTCGAGCCAGGACCCCCCTGGCTGAAGCCTGTGTTGAAGCTCGCCGGACTGACGATCGCTGCCCGGCCGGTTGCGGCGCCGGCTTTGGAGCAAGCCCTGCAAGCCGCCGGTTTTGCTGGGGTAAAAGTCGTCGCCGGCGGTTTGGGGCAGTTCTTCTTTGGAACCTACAGGGCCACCAGGCAAGCCCCATGACGCACGCGGCAAACACGACGTTGATGAGCGCACCACCCTGCCACCACAAGGGCACCAGGAGCAGGAAAAAGAGGATGGCTGCGGCCAACCCCACCTTGACCCATAGTCCCTTGCCCAGAATCAGGCTGCCCGTGGTCAACAGCTCAGAGGAAGCGTATCCATCGAACCTGCGGCAGGGTTTCCCACAGATTTTAGCCACACTCTTTTCATTTGCCAGCAGCGATTGGCAGACCAGTCGGCGGCCTATTATACGGTTTCGAACCAACCTTGAAACCAGGGAGTCAAAACGATGCTGCGCATACACCTGCTGGGCCATCTTCAGATCCTGGCCGATGGCTCCCAGTGGAAGCTCACGGCGCGGCCCAAGACGCTGCCCCTGTGGGCTTATCTGCTCTTGCACCGTGCAGGGCCGGTCAGCCGCGAGGCAGTGACCTTTACCCTGTGGCCCGACGAAACCGAAACTGCGGCGCGTGCCAATTTGCGCCGCCACCTGCACGAATTGCAGCGCAAATTACCCCCCGCCTCTCCAAACCAGCCATGGCTGCTCGTCGACGCGGCAGAGGTGCAGTGGAATCCGGCTGCCGATTTCTGGCTCGATGTGGCCGAGTTCGAGCGTCTGAGCGGCGAGGATGGCTCGCTGGCCGGTGCCGTGGCACTCTATGCCGGCGACCTGCTGCAAGATGTTTATGAGGACTGGCTCTTTTACGAGCGGGAGCGCCTGCGCGCTCTTTACCAGGCCGACCTGGCCCAACTGATACGCATCGGTCGCTCCTGCGGCGACTATGCCCGGGCGATCGCCTGGGCGCAGCAATTGCTGCGCCACGACCCGCTGCACGAGGACGCCATGCGGCAGTTGCTGGCCTTGCGCTACGAGTCAGGAGATCGCGCCGGCGCCGTGGCCGAGTACCACCGCTTTGTCCAGCTCTTGCGCCAGGAACTGGGCGTCGACCCCATGCCGGAGACAGCCGCGCTCTATGAGGCGATCGTACGCAGCGCCCGCCTGCCCGGCGCGGTCGTCATTCCCCCGTCGCTGCCCGGAGGGGAAGCGGAAACCCAACCGGGCAGAGGTGAGGACCGATCACGCCGGGTACTGCCCTTTGCCGGGCGCGGGCCCGAAATGGAACAACTGCGCGTCGCCTGGAGCCGCGCAGCCCGCGGGCATGGCAGCCTGGTGTTGGTGGGGGGCGAGGCAGGGGTAGGCAAAACGCGCCTCGCTGCCGAGCTGGCCGCCGCCGCCGAAAGCCAGGGCGCGCGGGTGCTGGTCGGCGGCACCACTTTTGCCGAGCCCATGCCCTACCAGGCAGTCATCGAAGCGCTGCACTCGGTGCTGCCCCTGCTGGCCACACCCAGCCTGCCCCGCGGCCACCTGTCGGCAGTGGCCCCCTTGCTGCCCGAGTTGAAGGCGCGGCTGCCCGACCTGCCCCCCCTGCCCCGGCTGGACGCGGCGCGCGAACAGGTTCGCCTGTTCGAGGCGCTGGCGCGCTGCCTGGTAGGGCTGGCCCAGCCGCGGCCGATGCTGCTCATCCTGGAAGACCTGCACTGGGCCGGCGCGGCGACGATCGCGTTGCTCACCGATCTGGCTGGACGTGTGGGCCAGCATGCCCTGCTTATCCTGGGCACCTACCGCGAGGAAGAGGTGCCCCGTTCGCACCCCCTGCGCTCTCTGCGCCGCCGTCTGCAAGCACGGTCGGTCTCGCATCTGGCCCTCAGCCGGCTGCCCGCCAGCGCAGTGGCGATGATCGTGCACCAGGTGTTGGGGCCAGACCAGGCTGAGGCCCTCGGCAGGCACTTTTATGAAGAGAGTGAGGGCAATCCACTCTTTTTGAGTGAGCTGATCCGCGACTGGTTGGAGAGTGGTCAGGTCGAGGCGGAGGACGGTCTCTGGCGCGCCGCCCCGCCAGCCGGCGCAGTGCCCGCGAGCCTGCAGGCCACGATTGCCGGCCGTGTGGCCCGGCTCTCCGAGCCGGCGCAAGCTCTGGCCCAGACCGCTGCCGTGATCGGGCCGGCGTTCGATGTCGAGCTGTTGCGTGAGGTGAGCGGCTGGGACGAGGCGCAGACCCTCGACGCGCTGCACGAACTGCTCGACCGTCAGTTGGTGCGCGAGGCCGGCGGGCGCACCCTGTCGAACTATGCCTTTACCCATCACCTGATCCAGACTGCTCTGTACGCCCGGCTCCCGGATGCGGCTCGTGCCCGCAAACACCGGCGAGTGGCCCAGATCATGCAAGAGCTGTATCCCCAGCGGCAGGCCGAGTGGGCAGCAGCGCTGGCTGCCCACCTGGACCGCGGGCGCGATGCCGCCGCCGCCATTCCCTGTTACCTGACCACAGCCCGGCGGGCCGCAGCGGTGAGCGCCGACGACGAAGCGCTGGCCGCCGTCGCCCGGGCGCTGGAATTGGGCGCCGAGGCGCAGGCCCGTTTTGATCTGCTGGCCCTGCGCGAGGGCATCGCCGGCCGCCGCGGCGAGCGGCACACCCAGCAGGCCGACCTGGCCGAGATGGAGCGGCTGGCCGCCGACCTGCGGGACGACGGTTGCACCTGCGAGGTGCTGCGCCGCCAGGTTGCGCTGCACCACGCCTTGGGGGAACGCGAGGCCGAAGCGGCGCTGGTTGCCCGCCTGGTCGAGTGTGCCGCCGCGAGTGGACAGCCTGCCTGGCAGGCCGAGGCGCTGTTGGCCGGCGCACAACACCTGATCCCCAGCGGCCAATACGACGCCGCAGTGACCGCCCTGGAACAGGCGTTGGCCCTCTATCGCTCCCAGGCGGACACGGGCGGGCAGGTGCGCTGCTACAGCCTGCTGGCCACGATCGCCACCGAGCGGGGCCAACTTGACCGGGTGCCGGCCCTGGTGGAACAGGCGCAGGCGCTTGCAACGGCGGGGGGCGACTACTCGACGCTCGGCGAGCCGGCCATCCAGGCGCTGCACGCTGCGGCGCAGGCGGCCTTTCGCAGGAACGATTTTGCCGCCAGCCAGGCGCTCCAGGAGCAGCGGCTGGCGCTTTGTCTGGCGATCCAAGACCGCGCCGGCGAGGCGGATGCCCACCTGAACCTGGGGGTGGTGGCCATGCGCTTTTCGCGCTATAAAGACGCCCGCCTGCATTTTTCCCAGGCCGAGAGCCTGTCCCAGGCGTTGGGCTTGCGCGAGAACCTGGCCCGCGTGGCTATGAACACCGGCGCCATGTGGATGCTGTTGGGGCGTTTCTCGCTGGCCACCGACTATATCGGACGCGCCGAGGCGCTGGCCCGGGAGCTCCACGACGCGCGCGGTCAAGTGATCGCCGCCATCAACCTGGGCGGGCTGGCCAACTTGCAGGGCGATTTTGCCGCCGGGCAGGCCGCCGCCCAACGCGCGCTTGATCTGGCCCGCGCGCTCAAGAGCCAGATGTTCGAGGCCTATGCCCTGGGCCAGCTCGGCTCGGCCGCCTGCGGCCTGGGCCAGTTCGACCAGGCGATCACCCATTTGCGGGCGGCCGTAGCACTCTACCGGACCACCGGCGGCCTGGCTACCGACCTGTGCCTCGATCTGTCCGATCTGACCATCGCCCAACTGCGGGCCGGGCAGCTCGGGGCTGCCCGGCAGACGATGGCCGAAATGCTGGCCCTGTATGCCGAGTATGCCGAGCGGGTGCGGGAGCCGCAGCGCATCCTGTGGGCGGCTGCCCAGACCCATCGCGCCGCCGGTGACCTTGCCCGCGCGGCAGAGCTGCTGGCCCAGGCATACGCCCTGCTCCAAGCTCAGGCCGAGTCCAGCTTTGACTCCGAATCACGCCAGGCCCAATACGGGCTGCCCTTCAACCGCGAGATCCTGCAAGCTCACGACCACGGACTCTGGCCCTGACATCTCGCCACGCACTGCCGGCAGGCCGCCAAACCCCTGCCCCCGGCGGCCTGTCCGCGCGGTTTATCCCCCTTGCGACGTTTTTGCGACGCCTGTTGTGTACACTGGTCTTCAGTACGCTGTGGCCCTGTCCGGTGGAGTTACAGTAAAGCTGGAGGCCGATGACCATGAACGAACAATCCGAGCGACCGCAACATCTCTTTATCGTGCGCATCTGGCAGGAGCGGAGCCAGGTTGCGCCGGATCGCTGGCGCGGCTCGGTGGAACACGTGCCCTCGGCGCAGCGGCTGTACTTTACCTCTCTCGGTGATCTGACCGATTTCATTATTCTCAGCCTGAACAACCCGGTTTCCGCAGGCCAAGATCCACAGACAAAGAAAGGAGTCATGGGATGAAGACGTTGCAGATGTTTCGGGGAGCCGCCTTGTGTGTGCTGCTGGTGTGTGTGGTGACGGCCTGCGGCTCGACGTCGCAGCCGACACCCCCGGCAACATCCCCCACCAGGGTGATCCAGTCGCCCCCAACCGCCACGGTTTCCATGGCCGCTCCCGCAGCGGTCCAGCCGGCGGGTGATAGTGATGTCGCCGTGCCAGTGGCCGAGATCACCCTGCCCGGCGAGGGCATCGATCTCGCAGTGGCAGAAGACGCGATCTGGGTTCTGCTCAAGGGCAACCAGATCAGCCGCATAGACCCGGCCACGCATCAAATTGTTGCCACCATCCCCATCCAACTCACCGGACCGAATCCGGCGGTGGCAGAGATAGGCGCTCTGACAGTGGGTGAGGGCGCTGTCTGGCTCGCTGCGACCAACGAAATAATCCGGCTCGACCCTGCCACAGGTGAGACGACGCACAGGATCATTCCACCGCAAGGCGAGGAGCTAAAGCGTGATGTATGCTGGGACTACCAAACCATCACTGTTGGTGAGGGAGCCGTCTGGGTTGGTTGCCACGAGGGATGGGTAATACGCCTCGATCCAGCGACGAACGACATCACGGCTGCGATCGCTGTGCTGCACGAGTATATCAGCATGAGCCGGGGGGCGGCCTCTGCCAGGCATCTTGCGCTCGCGGTCGAGAATGGGGTTGTCTGGGCGGCTTATCCGCATCTCAATACGATCATACGCATCGATCCTGCGACCAACCAGGTTGTGGCCCAGTTGGACCTGGAACAGGCCGGCTGGTTTCTTGCCTGTTACTCTCCTGACTGCCTGGCTGTCACCGAGAACGCCGTCTGGGCGCAGGTCGCGGAAGACAAGTGGGCTCGAGGCCAACAACTGTTACGCATCGATCCCGGAACGAACCAGATCGTCGGCTCGATACTCGACCAGGAACCCGTTCCGATCGGAGTCGTCGTGGATGAGGCGGTCTTGTGGGTCAATCGCCAGGAAGACATCCTGCGGCTGGATCCGTTTACCAGCCGAACAACAGGCCAGGTCGTCGTCTCTTCCTGGAAGTCGTCCCTCCGCCACCTCTGCGGCGCACTGGCCGTTGGGGCAGACAGCCTGTGGTGTCTTGCCGAAATTGTCGGTAACCCGCTTTACTGCTACGATTTACCACGATGACGATGAACGGCGCAAAGGAGCATACGCCATGAAGGCCAAAACAAGCCTATCGGCTCGATCCTGTGGTTGTATTCTGCTGCTGGCGGCCCTCGTGCTGCTGGTGCCGGCGGGGCTGGTGTACCTGCTGAACCCCTTTGGCGCTGACGGGCTGGACCCGGAAAGCGGCACGATCTATTTCGTGACGAGCCATTCCCGGCGGGATGGCGTCACCTGGAGCCTTGGCGCGATCGACGGTGGAAACCGGCAACCCAGGACCGTGTGGGAAACAGACAACCGAATAGAGTCGATAGCCTGGTCGCCGGATCGAACGCGATTGGCGCTGGCTATGTATGACGGCGCCGGTACCTGGATCTATCTGCTCGATATCCAGGCGGCGACGCAGGGCGACGGATCGGCGCTGCGCCGCATCAGCCCGCCGGCCGAGGGACTCCAGACTCCGATAGCCGACGCAGACCCCGCCTGGTCGCCCGACGGGTCACGGATCGCCTTCGCCTCGAAGCGCAGCCAGGACAGCGCCAGCGCCATCTTGGTCATGAATGCCGACGGTTCGAATCTGCGGCGGGTATCCTTCGAGCCGGGGTGGAGCCAGATGTGTACGTCCCACATCGTGCCCAATTGCCTGCAGACGCTCTTTGGAGGGGATACACGCCCGGCCTGGTCGCCCGACGGCTCACAGATCGCCTACGTTGGCGAGCGCCGCGGCGACGATCGTCTGCGCCAGGATGGCAGTGTCAAAGATGGTGGGATCTGGTCCGAGGTGCACGTGGTGAACGCCGACGGTTCAGAGGATCGCGCCCTGGTCGCCGTCGAACCCGGGATCGGCGGGCCGCTTCTCTGGACGCCAGACGGCAGGCGCATCCTTTTCTCCGAAACTGGAAGAATCGGGTTGTTCGCCATCGACCTCAACGGCTCAAACAGCACGCTCTTTGTGGACAATGTCTATGGCAGCGCGCCCCGCTGGTCTCCCGACGGGCAATACCTGGCCTTCGAAGGCAACCACAGTTCGATCTATCTGGTCAAGGCCGATGGCTCTGACAAAAAGGCGCTGCCGGGTTGCGTCTCCCCCACGGTGAATGACTGTGTCCTGCCAACCTGGTCGGCCGACGGGCAACACATCGTCTACTGGAAACAATACACCTCCGAAAGCGGCGAGGACCTCCTGGAGGCGATTACCCTCCAGGATTCGGACAGAACCAGGGTGCTTTGTGCATCCGCATGGGGGAACGGCCCGCTGCTGTGGCTGGGTTGGGCGCCATAGTTCCGGGAAGCGTGAAACCGGAGGAGGGGTTCTGATGGCTACACTTTTTGGCGACGAACTGTGGCGGCGGGCGGTGGAAGCTGCCGGCCTGACCGAGCACTCGGAGCTACTGCGCGCCGAGGCGCGGCCCTGTTTCTGGCTCGACGGGCCGGTCCGGGATCGGTACCGGAAGGTGGGCCATTCGCGCCTCGGCGGCGATCCAGATCTGCCGCGTGGCTTCGACTGGCCCGTGACCGGTGATGGGCCCATGACCTTCCTGGCCCAGATCAACCTGGCCCAGTTGCAGCCCGCGCACGTGCCGGAGCTGCCCGGCCAGGGCTGGCTCTATTTTTTTCTCGGCTCGGAACGAGCCGAATACGATCTGTCCCACCGGGTGCTGTACTACGACGGGTCGGCAGCGCAGCTCGTCCGCACGCGGCCGCCCAAGAGGGCAATACCCATCGACCCCAGGCGCCAGTTTGTGGCCTACAAGGTCGAGCTCTACCCCATATTCACTCTGTCGCCCGAATCGCCGGTCTGGGAGGAGCTTGGCGTCGAGAATCCTCCCTGGTACCTGGTCACCGAAGGCGCCACCCAGTTGGGCGGGCATGCGGTCACCTGGGCCGGCGACCCGGCAGACAACGCCTACCTGTCCAGGAATGGCTTTGGCCCTCTCGTCGGCCTGGCGACCGAATCGCCGGCCTGGCTCGATCGCACCGAAGAGCGATTGCGGCGCGGGCTGGAGCAAACGCAGGCCGCCGGGCAGAGCAGCCAACGCCTGGACGAATCCCTGGCGGCCCTGCGACGGTACCGCCCCGATCTCGAGCGGCACCGGCGCGGGGTGGCCGAATGGCGGTTGCTGTTCATCCTGGCTTCAGACGAGGAGATGGGCATGAACTGGGGTGATATGGGCCTGCTCCAATTCCTGATCCACGAGCAGGATTTGCAGGCTTGCCGCTTCGACAACACCTACTGCGAGCTAACGACGAGCTGATCGGCCCATAGGCGTACAAAGACGTTGAGCCGGAGAAGACCAACCGAGAGGTATGTGTGCTGCAAAGGGATCACCAGCGGCTGAACGACCCTTTGGTGCGGCCGCATCCTTCAGGCCCCAACTTTGACGAGGCGATTTTGTTGTGCTACAATGCGCAGGCGAATGGCTATCGCAGCCAGACCGTGGAGTGAAGCCAAGTTTGCCACTTTCCAGGAATTACGCGAAGGAGCTTCAGCATGGGACAGATATTGACCATTCCCCATCGTTTGAAAGACGGGCTGTGCCCCGTCAACGGCATCCGCGATCTGGTTCACTGGCGCGCCGGTCGAGACTGGGCCAACGAGTTCCTGTGGGGGCTGGGGCAGGGCGGCGGCTTTGCCTATTTGCGGATCAACCCGGCCGACCCGCCGCGCCAGGTGTATTGGGGCACGGCGACGCCTCGCCAGCACCGTTACCTGGCGGAGCTTTTCGGCGCCGGTTTCACCGAGAGTGAGAACCGCGCGTTCAAGTCTTCCTGGCTCAAGGCGCGCGAGGCCGTCGATGCCGGCACGCCACCCGTGCTGGGGCCGTTGGACATGTTCCACCTGCCTTTCTACCAGGATCTTTATCACAAACGGCACATCCCGATCCATTACCTGCTGTTGGTCGGTTACGACGATGAACACGCCTACGTGCACGACACCGGCCAGGAGGAGGTCCAGGCGCTCCCGCTGGACGAGCTGCGCCAGGCCTGGGATGTGAACGTGCCGGGCCTGGGCAAACGAAACCGGTGGGTGGTTTTGGATGTTCCGCAGAACCTGCCGCCGACCGGCGCGCTGATCCGCAAGTCCATTGCCGACGAGTGCCAGACGATGCTCCATCCCCCGGTCAGCATGGTGGGCATTCCGGCGATGAAAAAGGTGGCGCGTGAGATGGCCGGCTGGCCGGAAGAGCTGGGAGAGGACAAGGCGGCCAGGTGTCTGCGTCAGGTGCGCGAGTACCTGAACTCGCCGCCCGACGTGGAGGGCCATCACCTCACCGCCGGGCGAGACTTGTATGTCGCCTTTCTGCAACAGGCCGGCGTCATGGCCGGCCTGGATTTTTCTGCGGCCATCCGTTGGCTGGGCGAATCGCTGGCGATCATCCCCGAGATCGCCGGGGCCATCGGTCGGGGCGATCTGGCGCAAGCCGCGGCCGGCTTTGGGCGCATCGCAGAGAGGGAAGCAGCGGCCTTTGACGAGCTGAGCAGGATCGTCGGCTCAGCAAACCCATAACGAGCTGAGACAGGGGGGCGTAGCGCTCTCGTCCGTGGGGCGTAAAAAAGCGAGGCTCCGGCAGTCAGCGGAGCCTCGCTCGTTTATTGGCTTAACGCATGGTCAGGGCCATGACGGCCTTTTCCACGTGCAGGCGGTTCTCGGCTTCGTCGAACGCCGCCGAGAGCCAGGGACGCTCTTTGGAGCGCTCGGTGTTGTCGATGACCTCGTCGGTGACTTCAAAGCCCCGGTCGCAGGGCAGGCAGTGCAGGTAGATGCTGTTGGGATCGGTGAGGCGCATCATGTCGGCGTCGCAGATCCAGTCTTTGTTGGCGTCAAAGATGGCCTGCGTTTTGCGCGGATCGTTCTCGCCCACCGGCGGCTGAAAGATGGGCGTGGCGCACCAGGCTTTGGGGTAAACCACGTGGGCGCCGTCGAAGGCTTCCTTCATGTCGTGGCTGATCTCAAAGGCGCTGCCGTTCATTTGAGCGTAACCCCGGCATGCTCCCAGCACCTCGTCGTCCAGCTCCATGCCTTTGGGATGGGCCAGCACCACGTCGCAGCCCATCATGGCGGCGGCGATGATGGCGCTCTGCGGCACGGCGCGGGGCTTGTGGACGCTGGGTGAGTAGGCCCAGCTCATGACAAACTTGACGCCCCTGAACGCGCCGAATTTTTCCTTGACGGTGAGAATATCGGCCAGGGCCTGGAAGGGGTGGTATTTGTCGTCTTCCATGTTGAGCACCGGGATGTCCGACCAGTAGGCAAAGTTGCGGATCAGCTCGTGCGCCGCGCCGTAGGCCCAGTCCACCGGGTCGCCGTAACAGCGGATGGCGATGCCGTCGCCCATACGGGCCAGGACGCGGGCCACGTCAGAGACGCGCTCGGTGGAATAAGCCACCTCTTTGCCGGGCAGGGCGGGGGTGTAAATCTTGCCAGGGTCCAAAAAATGGGCGTGCCCGCCGAGCTGGGTCATGCCGGCCTCAAAGCTGTTGCGCGTGCGTAGACTCTGGTTGTAGAAAATCATGAACAGCGTTTTGGCGGTCAGAAAATGATTATGCAGCTCGCCGGTGGCGTAGCGTCGCTTTAGATCCAGCGACACGTCCAGGATCGTTTCGATCTCTTCTTTGGTCCACTCGAGCAGGGTGAGAAAATCTTTGCCCTTAAAAGTTTCTGTTTTCATGGTCTTCTCCTTGTATCTGTCGGATTTGTCTAGGGTTAACGTCCGGGCAATATGCGTCGGATCACGTGAAAGTGAAAATACTGGGCCCCAAAGTAGTTTTGAGAATAATTGACGGTCTCGTTCTCCACCGAATAGATCGTTTCTTCCAGCAGCAACAGAGTATCGGTGGGGGCCATGTCCAGACGGGCTGCCAGCGCTTGCCCGGCCTGCGTGGCCACGATGTCGGTCCAGGCATAAGCCAGGTTCAGCCCATCCTGGCTCAGGAGAAAATCCAGCACCGAGCCGGTGAAACCGGCCTGCACCTGTTCCAGGCTGGCCACGGCCGTGGGGATCAGGTCGATCATGTAGGCCACAGGCAGGCCATTGGTGGTTTTGGTGCGCGAGACGGCGATCACAGGCTCGCCGGGGGCGATGCCCAGTTTCGCGGCTTGTTCGACATTGGCCGGATGCTGTTCGATGTCCAGATCGTGGCTTTCACAGGTCAGGCCCATGCGCCGCGCCAGCGAGTCGAGGCTTTCCAGCGTTTCCAGGCCACTCTCGATGAGCGGCCTGGTGGCGCGCACAAAGGTGCCCACACCCCGCTGCCGGTGAATGAGCCCACGCTCTTCAAAAGAGCGCAAGGTCTCACGCAGCGTGGCCCGCGAGATGCCCAGCATCTGAGCCAGATCGGGTTCCGGTGGCAGTTGATCGCCAGGGTTGTAGAGATCGCTGGCCAAAAGGTGGGCCAGGGCCTCTTCGGCCCGGATATACAGAGGACGGTTATCCAGTTTGATGGCCAGATCGGTCATGATCCTACCTGGGAGTGTCGATCTATCGTAGGGATATGTCTGACATCAGACATATTATACCACAGCAGTGGTGAGAGCGTCAAATTCTGGAGGGCCGTCAGGGGGTCAATTCGATCAGAACAGCAAAGTGATCCGATGCTGCCTCGGCGGGTGGTAACTGCCAGCGCTGGCAACGGTGTAATCGTGCCGCCAGGGCAGGCGAGAGAAAGCCGTAGTCGATGCGGGCCTGAGGGGTGTCGGTGGGCCAGGTTTCGCCAGGTCCGTGCCCGGCGGCGGCAAAGGCATCGACATAGCCGGCCTGGAGCAGGCGGGGGATAACCTGGCCGCCCCACACCACCTCGCGCCCAGACTTGAGCGCGTCGGGGAGCCGGCTGGCGTCGGAGGGAGCCAGGGCGTTGAGGTCGCCCAGAATGAGGTGGAGCGGCTCGTCGAAACGGGCGGCCATGTCGAGCAGGCTATCGACCTGGGCCAGGCGCGCGCTTTCGTGACGGTGATCCAGGTGGGTGACGTAGACAGTCAGGGGCGGGGTCGAGTTGGTATCGAGCACGGCGCGGAGAAAGCCGCGTCGCTCGCGGCCGGGCAGGTCGATGGTCAGATGAGCTTCTGCAGAGAGGAGGGGCAGGCGTGTCAGGAGGGCATTGCCGTAAGGAGCCGGGAAGCCGGCCTGAGGGTAAAAAGAGACCGTTTCACCAAAAACATAACGCATGCCCAGGTCGTGAGCCATCCTTTCGAGGAGCGGTGGCCCATCGGATTCTGGAGCGACGGGGTGAAAGACCTCGTTGAGGGCAACGATGTCGGCTCCGCTGGCGCGGATCACCTCCGTCACGCGGGCCACGTCCACCTGGCCATCGGCGCCTTCCCAGTGGTGGATGTTGTAGGTCAACAGTTTCATGTGACAGGTCCTAACTTGGCCCAGCCGGAACCAATCAAGTCATCTCACTTCACCACCAAGACACCAAGTCTTTGATC
The DNA here is from genome assembly GCA_049324835.1 of Chloroflexota bacterium. Taxonomy (GTDB): domain Bacteria; phylum Chloroflexota; class Anaerolineae; order CAYNKW01; family CAYNKW01; genus JBMOMT01. The sequence goes on from JBMOMT010000036.1 coordinate 26,182, forward strand.
TTTTTCCTCTTTGTTTCTTTGAGGCTTTGTGGTTAGGTAACCGTTCAGGGGGTCATGCCTTTTTCACCGCAGAGGGCGCGGAGACCGCCGAGAGGGGCGAACTGTCAGAGTTTTGGCCAGCCTGACAGGGTTTTTCTTTCCGTTTCTCTGCGCTCTCGGCGTTCTCGGCGGTAAAATTGACCCCATCTGAACGGTTACGTGGTTAGTTTTCTCGCCAAGCGTGCAAGAATTTCACTGTTAAGATACTATGTCTTGAGCCAGCGGGCCAGGAACAGCAGCAGGCCGCAGGTCAGGCTGGCCTCTGCCACGTGAACCTGACCGATCATGAGCAGGTTCAGCCCCAGCCAGTCTCCCGCCAACTGGCCCAGGGCAAAACCGAGCCAGCCGGCGATCAGGTAGAGGGCCAGATCGCGGGCGCTGCCACCCTGCCACAGGTTGAACAGCGCAGCCAGCGCGGTGGATATCAGAATCGAAAGAACAAAAGGCGGCAAAAGGAACATGGCCAATCAGCGAATGGGCTATTCAATGATACCACCGCCGACGAGTTCTTCTCCCCGGTAAAAGACGACACCCTGACCGGGGGTGATGTCGCGCAGTGACTGATCAAAGTATAGGTCGGCGCGCCCGCCGGCCAGGGGGGTGAGCAGGGCAGCGGTTTCGTTGGCCTGGTAGCGGATCTTGGCCGTCACGCGAGCAGGCTCGGCTGGGGCCTGCCCGGCGATGTAGGACACATCGCTGGCGGTCAGCTCCCTGCGACCCAACTCGGCGGCAGCGCCGACGATGAGCGCGTTGCGGGCGACGTCCATCTGCAACACGTAGAGGGCCTCCGGCGCGGCAATGCCCATTCCCTGCCGTTGACCGATGGTGTAAAAGGGCAGGCCTTTGTGTTGACCCAACACGCGCCCGGCGCGGTCGAAGATGGGGCCGGGGCGCACGGCGTCGGGCCTTTCGGCCTGCAAAAAATGGCGATAGTCGCCGTCGGCCAGAAAGCACAGGTCCTGGCTTTCGGGCCGTTCGGCAACCGGCAGGCCATGCTGGCGGGCCATGTGGCGCACCTGCGGTTTGGTATAGTCGCCCAGTGGAAAGAGCACGTGGCGCAAGGTGTGCTGATTCAGCATATAGAGCACGTAGGATTGATCTTTGGCGCTGTCTACGCCCTTGAGCAGGTGATAGCTGCCGTTGGTATGGCACACGCGGGCATAGTGACCGGTGACCAGGTAACGGGCGTCGAGGGCCAACGCGCGGCGCAGCAGCAGGTCGAAACGGATGTGCCGATTGCACATCAGGCACGGGTTGGGGGTGCGTCCGGCGGCATATTCGTCCACGAAATAATCCACCACGGCGGCCCGGAACGGCGCTTCGGCGTCGAGCAGGTAGAACGGGATGCCCAGGCTATCGGCCACCTGGCGCGCGCTGTCCACGGCGTCCGGGGTGCAGCAGCGGTTGCCGTCTTTTCTGCCCGGTTCTGACCACAACCGCAGCATCAGGCCGATGACCTCGTAACCCTGCTCCACCAGTAGAGCGGCCGCCACAGAGCTATCCACGCCGCCGCTCATGGCCACTGCCACCCGCTCGTCGCTCACCTCACGCCTCACGCTCCACGCCTTGACCCTGCCTTTCCAGATGCCTGGCGTGATAATCCTCGATGGCCCGTTTGAGGGCGTCAACGGCCAGCACCGAGCAGTGCACTTTGATCGCCGGCAGCCCGCCCAGCGCTTCGACGATGGCCTGGTTGCTCAGGCTTTCAGCCTCGCTCAGCGGTTTGCCCTTGACCATTTCGGTGGCGATGGAGCTGGTGGCGATGGCCGCCCCACAGCCAAAGGTGCGAAACTTGACGTCGGCAATGTTGCCGTTATCCACCTTGATGTATATCTCCATCAGGTCGCCGCACACCGGGTTGCCCTCGCGGCCCACCCCGTCGGCATCCTCGATGATGCCTACGTTGCGCGGGTTTATGAAATGCTCCATGACCAGGTCGGAATAGTCCATCGGTTCACTCCTTGAACAGCTCTTTTTCCAGTATTTTCAGCCGTTCGATGCCCTTCATCTCGCGGGCAAAGGCCGGCAGTTGGATCAACTCCAGATGGCCGTCGTATTCTTGTCTCAACAGGTCGATATAAGGTTGCTGCATGGCCGCCCGCTGCTCGTGGAAGGGGCAATCGGGCGCGCGAATGACGTGGTTGACGATCAGGTAGTGGATGTGCAGCCCAAAGCGGGCGAATTCGGCCACCAGCCGCCGCGCCTGGTAGACGCCCAGCGCCTCCGGAATGGTGACCAGCACGAACTCGGTGTGGGTTGGATCGCGAAAAAAGCCAATCACCTCTTCCGAAAGTGCGCTCCAGCTCTGGATCAGTTCCAAAAAGGGCACCCTTTTAAGGTTGAAGCGATCCCGCACCTCCAGGTACACTTTGGGCGCCATGCGCAGGTGTTGCAAAAATTGCTGCGGCAGGCCCAGCAGGCGCAGGGTATCACCCGCCGGGGCGGTATCCCACACGATCAGGTCGTAGCGGCCGTCTTTGACTCGCTCCAGGATGTAATCGAGCATAAACTCTTCCTGGATGCCGGGCGCGATGGCCACATAGTTGATGAGCTGATCGTAGGGCATATCCACCATCGCCGAGGCGGCAGCATACACCTCCGGCCCGAATTTCTCCTTCCAGCGAGCCATCACCTCGTCGGGATCGATCTCCAGGCCGTAGAGGTTGGGCGCGCCGGGAATGGGCCGCTCTGCAGGGCCAATATCGGTCTCGAAAATGTCGGAAAGCGAGGGGGTGAGATCGCTGGAGATGATGAGTGTCTTGCGTCCGGCCTGCGCAAAGTGCAGCGCCGTCGTGGCCGAGCAGGTGGTTTTGCCCACGCCGCCCTTGCCGCCGAACATAACGACGCGCTTGTGGCTGAGGTCGAGTTCGTTGAAGGCCATGGCGTCTCCGTTAGCTGCCCGACTGGTACAGCGGGCTCATCAGCCGCAGCTTTTCGACGATGCCGGGCAACACGTGCAAGACATAATCCACATCCTCGTCGGTGTTCTCGCGGCCCAGGGTGAGGCGCAGGCTGCCGTGGGCGATCTCGTGCGGCACGCCCATGGCTAGCAGCACGTGAGAAGGCTCCAACGCGCCGCTGGTGCAGGCCGAGCCGCTGGAAGCGCAGATGCCCGCCAGGTCCAGGTTGAGCAGGATCGATTCCCCTTCGATGTAGCGGATGAGAAAGCTGGCGCTGTTGGGCAGCCGCTCGGTGGGATGGCCCGAAAGCCGCACCTCTGGTATCTCGGAGGTAATCTCGTCGATCAACCGGTCGCGCAGGTGGATCTGGCGGGTATTTTCGCTGGCCTGATGTTCGTGGGCCAGCGTCAGCGCCTGGGCCAGGCCAACGATGTAGGCCACGTTCTCGGTGCCGGCGCGGCGATTGTTCTCGTGGCCGCCGCCGGTCTGGGTGGGCAGCAGAGGCGTGCCTTTGCGGACGTACAGCAGGCCGATGCCTTTGGGGCCGTAGAACTTGTGCGCCGAAAGCGAGAGCAAATCCACGTTCAGATCGTCCACCTTCAGGCTCAGACTGCCGCCGGCCTGGACCGCATCGCTGTGGAAAGGGATACGATGCTGCCGCGCGATGGCGCCGATCTCGGCGATCGGTTGGATGGTGCCCACCTCGTTGTTGGCGTACATGACACTGATGAGCGCCGTATCGGGGCGGATGGCGCGCCCCACATCGTCGGGGTTCACGCGGCCGTACTCATCCACCGGCAGATAGGTCACCTGGAAACCAAAGTGCTTTTCCAGTTGCTCGCAAGTGTGGAGGATGGCGTGGTGCTCCACCGCACTGGTGATGATGTGATTGCCTCTGTTCTGCGCCCGCCGGGCCAGCGCCACGCCGCGCAGCGCCAGGTTATCGGATTCGGTGCCGCAACTGGTAAAGACGATCTCTTTGGGTTGGCAGCCCAATACCTGAGCCACCTGGCGGCGTGATTCCTCCATCGCCTTGCGGGCTTCCCGGCCCAGGCTATAGATGCTGGAGGCGTTGCCGTAATGTTGTGTCCAATAGGGCAGCATGGCCTCCACCACACGCGGGTCGACGGCGGTGGTGGCGGCGTGATCCAGATAAACGATGCGATTGGCTTGGCTCGCCATAGAGATGTCCCTTTCTGAACTACTTTACCCACAAAGTAATGAGGCCATGTGAAACGTAAAGTGTGAGGGTCACGCTCCACGTTCTCCCGTTCCTTTATTCCTTCGCCAGGTCGGCCAGCGTGGTGCTGTCCAGGGTGCGCGCCAGTTGGGCGCGCACCGTCAGCCAGATGTCTCGGGTGGCGCACTGACCTTCGCGGGCGCAGGGAGGCGTGCACGAGTCGTCATCGGTGACGCAAGTCATGGGGACGATATCACCGTCGAGCACGCGGATGACGTCGCCCACGGTGATGGCCTCCGGGCGGTGGGCCAGCGCATACCCCCCCGACGCTCCCCGCCAGCTCTTGAGCAGCCCAGACTGACGCAGCGGCGCGATGACCTGCTCCAGGTAGCTCTGAGAGAGGCCCTGAATTTCAGAGACCTCACTCAGCGGCACCGGACCATCGCCGTAGCGGCGGGCCAGTTCCACCATGGCCCGCAGGCCGTATTGTTCTCTGGCTGTGAATCTCACCGCCGTACCCTCGTAACGGTTGCCCGTTTCAATTCCGAGTAATTACTAGGAATTATTCTATCACAGGATGAGGCGGGTGTCAAATTGAACCGGCAAGTGACAACTGTCACATTAAAATTGTCGAGAAATTCACAATGAGGCGATTATTTGCGCTTTCAGGGGTTCTAGTGTATCATTAGCAGCGTTCTACCAACCTCGACATACCAGACCTGACGGGTTTCACCAATCGAGTGTGTTGTTGTAATGTAACTGTTCACCCTCCCGCAGGCTCTTGTGGGCACGGCATTGCCGTGCCCCTACACTGCTGCAATTTGTCGATTCGCCAGCGTCCAGTCGGCTAGAGTGTGGGACAGGATGAACGATTTTAGCCTGCGGGAGGGTAGGCTGAGCAGTTACGTTGTAATGGCCTGTAGAGATACGGATCGGCCCATGCTTGACGTTTTCTCCAGCCCGCGTGCCGTGGCAGTCATTGGGGCTTCCCGCGACCCTGGCAAACTCGGTTACGGCATCCTCTCTAATATCATCCAGTATGGTTTCGCTGGCGAGGTGTATCCCATCAACCCTACCTCCGACGAGATTCTGGGGCTGCCCTGTTACCCCAACGTTTTAGACGTGCCGGGGGCAATCGATCTGGCGGTGGTAGTGGTGCCGCAGCAGTTCGTGCTGGCGACGTTGGAGGCGTGCGGCCAAAAGGGTGTCAGGGGGGTCATCGTCATCAGCGCTGGCTTTCGTGAGGCCGGGCTGGAGGGGGTGCGTCGCGAGCGGGAGTTGATCGAGATCGTCAAAAAACACGGCATGCGGCTCATCGGGCCGAACTGTCTGGGGGTGATCGATACCCACTGCCCGCTGAATGCCTCTTTTGCCGCCGGCATGCCGCCGGCGGGTCACATCGCGTTCATGTCGCAGTCGGGCGCGCTCTGTACGTCCATTCTCGATTGGGCGCTGGCCAAGGGGATCGGTTTCTCTCGTTTTGTCAGTCTGGGCAACAAGGCCGACATCGACGAGATCGATCTGTTGCAGGCCTGGGAGGACGATCCACACACCCGCGTGATCCTGGTCTACACCGAGGGGTTGACCAACGGTCAGCGTTTCGTGGAGGTGGCCCGGCGGGTGACCAAAAAAAGGCCGGTGGTGGCGGTGAAATCGGGCACCACCAGCGCCGGTTCGCGGGCGGTGTCTTCGCATACCGGCTCGCTGGCCGGATCGGAGCAGGCGTATCGGGCGGCCTTTCGGCAGGCAGGGGTGGTGCGGGCCGAGTCTATCGAAGAGATGTTTGATTTCTCGACGGCGTTCAGTTATCAGCCGCCATTGAAAGGCAACCGGGTGGCCATCGTGACCAACGCCGGCGGGCCGGGCATCATGGCCACCGATGCCGTGGAGCGGGTTGGTTTGCAGATGGCCTCACTCTCTGACGAGACGATGGCCAGGTTACAGGCGGGCTTGCCTTCGGCCTCCAACATCTACAACCCCATCGACGTGCTGGGTGATGCTCTGGCGGATCGTTACGGTCTGGCATTGGAAGCGGTGCTACAGGACGATGGTGTCAACGGGGTGATGGTCATTCTGACGCCGCAGGTGATGACCGAGATCAAAGAGACGGCAGAGGTGGTGGGGCAGATCGCGGCGCGCCACGACAAGCCGGTGTTGGGCTGTTTCATGGGTGAGGCCAAGGTGGGTGTGGGCATCCGGGTGTTGAACCGCCATCGGGTGCCGAATTACGCCTTTCCGGAGCGGGCGGCCAACGTTTTGCGTGCCATGGCCGAATATCATCGCTGGCGTCAGACGCCGCCCATCGAGGTGCCCGTTTTTGACGTGGATCGGGAGCGGGTGCGGCGGCTGTTCGAGCGTGTTCGGGGCGAGGGTCGCCTTTCCATCGGCGATACCGAGGCGCGTCTGGTGATGGAGGCCTATGGTATCGCGGTGCCTAAATCTTGTCTGGCCGCTACTTCGGAGGAGGCGGTGCGCTGCGCAGAGCAGTTGGGATTTCCGGTGGTGCTCAAGATCGCCTCGCCGGATATTCTGCACAAAACCGATATAGGTGGCATCAGGCTCGATGTGCGCACGCCGGCCGATGTGCGCGACGCCTTTGACCTGCTCACCTATCGCGCCACGCGTTACATGCCGGCAGCCGAAATATGGGGTTGCCAGGTGCAGGAAATGGCGGGCGGCGGGCGCGAGGTGATCCTGGGGATGAATCGTGATCCGCAGTTTGGGCCGCTGATGATGTTTGGCCTGGGTGGCATCTATGTCGAGGTGCTCAAGGATGTGTCTTTTCGTATCGCGCCGTTCTCCCGTGAGGAGGCGCGTTCGATGTTGACCGAGATCCGAGCGGTCGACCTGCTGCGCGGTGTGCGCGGCGAGCCGGCAGCCGATCTGGCGGCGGTGGAGGATGTGTTGCTTCGACTTTCGCAACTGGTCACCGACTTTGCCGAGATCGTCGAGATGGATATCAATCCTCTGATGGTATTCGAGCAAGGGCGCGGGGCTTTGGGGGTAGATATGCGGCTGGTGCTGAGTTAGTACCTTGGCGTGAAATTCTTGCACGCTGGGTAAGAAATTTACCACAAAGGCGCCAAGTTCTTTTGTTTTGATTGATAAACCTGGTGTCCTGGTGGTGAGATTTCCCTGATGGGTTCCGGCTTGGCCGGGTCAGGTGGTAGGGGAGGAGCCGATGAGAGTATTGTATGTGACTTCGACGGGGACTTTTTCCGGCAAGACGGCGCTATGTGTGGGCCTGGGAAAACACATGCAGCAGGAAGGTTTTGCGGTGGGTTACATGAAGCCGGTCAGCACCACTGCCCGGCGCGTCGAAGGGCGCATCGTAGATGAGGATGCCCAGTTTATGGTGGAGGCATTGGGCCTGCCAGAGCCTGGGGAGATCGTCTCACCGGTGACGCTGGCGCCTAATCAGGTCATCCGTATTCTTGCCGGCGAGGATCAGGTCGATTACGTGGCTCAACTGAAAAAGGCCTTCGACGAGGCAGCCGCAAAGCGGCAGGTGATGATCCTGGAAGGCGGCGCCAGCGTGACCGAAGGCGCCCTGGTGGGCCTTTCGGCGGCCAATGTCATCCAGCAGTTGCGGGCCTCGGCTCTGGTTGTGACCAAATACGAAAGTGATCTGGTGGTGGACGACATCCTGGGGGCCAAAGCCCTGCACGGCGATGCCATGATCGGCGCGGTCATCAATGCCGTGCCCCGGCAACGTATGCGTTTCGTCCAGGAGGTGATCAAGCCTTATCTGGAAAAACGGGGCATTTCTGTCTTTGGGGTGCTGCCTCAGGAACGGCTGTTACTCTCTATCAGCGTCGACGAATTGGCCGATTGTCTCATGGGTGAGATCCTGTGTCGATCTGACCGGGGCGACGAATTGGTAGAGTATCTCATGGTGGGCGCCATGAGTGTCGATAGTGCGCTCACCTATTTCCGTCGTAAACCCAACAAGGCGGTCATCACCGGCGGCGACCGGCCCGATATTCAACTGGCGGCGCTGGAGACCTCGACCAAGTGCCTCATCCTCACCGGCAACCTGCGTCCCAGCCCCATCATCATGGCCCGTGCCGAAGAGGTTGGGGTGCCGATGATTCTGGTCAAGCAGGACACGCTGACCGCCGTCGAGATCATCGAGCAATCTTTTGGCAAGACGCGCTTTCACCAGGAACAAAAGATCGAACGTTTTCAAGAGATGATGCGTGAACGGTTCGAGTTCGAAGGCCTCTACATCGCTCTGGGTCTACGACCAACGGCAACGTCGTAAGCCGCTTTTTGATCGGGCTTTATCCAACAAAGGAGTGCACCATGTCTATTATTGAGCAGATTACCGCCCGCGAGGTTCTGGATTCGCGTGGCAACCCCACCGTCGAGGTGGAGGTGTGGGTGGTGGGGGGGGAGTTGGGCCGGGCAGTGGCGCCGTCCGGCGCATCGACCGGCATGCACGAGGCGGTCGAGTTGCGTGATGGCGACAAAAAACGCTACGGCGGCAAGGGCGTGCTTCAGGCTGTTGAAAACGTCAACACGGTCATCGCCGACGAACTGGTGGGCTGGGATGCCACGGATCAGGTGGGCATCGATCAGATGCTCATCGAGCTGGATGGCACGGCCAACAAGGGCAAGCTGGGGGCCAACGCCATTCTGGGGGTGAGCCTGGCAGTGGCCAAAGCGGCGGCCCAATACGTCGATCTGCCACTCTACCGCTACATCGGCGGAGCCAGCGCCCGCACGCTGCCGGTGCCGATGATGAACATCCTCAATGGCGGCAAACACGCCCTCAATAGCACCGACCTTCAGGAATTTATGGTCATGCCGGTGGGCGCCGCCAGCTTTGCCGAGGCGTTACGTTGGGGGGCCGAGACCTACCACGCCCTCAGAGGGGTGCTCAAGGACAAGGGCTATAGCACCAACGTGGGCGATGAGGGTGGCTTTGCGCCCAGCCTGGGCTCTAATCAGGAAGCCATCGAGGTGATTTTGCAGGCCATCGAACGGGCCGGCTACGAGCCGGGCAAGGACATCTTCATCGCCCTCGACCCAGCCGCCAGCGAGATCTTTGAGGACGGCGTGACGTATTACCTCAAAAAAGAGGGCCGTCGCCTCACCGGCGAGCAGATGGTCGATTTTTTGATCGATTGGGTGGAAAAATACCCCATCATTTCCGTCGAGGATGGCCTGGCCGAAGACGACTGGCCGAGCTGGGTCAGGCTCACCGCGCGCGTCGGCGAGCGGGTGCAGATCGTGGGTGATGACCTGCTGGTGACCAACGTCAAACGGGTGGGACGGGCCATCCGGGAAAAGGCCTGCAACAGCCTGCTGTGCAAAGTCAACCAGATCGGCACGCTGACCGAGGCCATCGCCGCGGTAGAGATGGCCAAACGCGCCGGCTGGACGAGCGTCGTCTCCCACCGCTCCGGCGAGACAGAAGATGCCACCATCGCCGATCTGGCGGTGGCGCTCAACACCGGCCAGATCAAAACCGGCGCGCCCTGCCGCTCCGACCGGGTGGCCAAGTATAACCAGTTGTTGCGCATCGAGGAAGAGTTGGGCGACGCGGCGGTGTACGCCGGCATGGGAGCGTTCTATCACCTCCGGCGGTAACTATCCACCCTCCCGCAGGTTTAGCCACCATCCTGGTGAATGCAACTGATAACCTGCGGGAGGGTAGGCTGAGCAGTTACTTCCGGTGTTGAGGTCTCGTTTTGAGCCAAAAAAAGCGGCGGGTGAATTCCCTGCCGCTTTTTTTGTTCGGGGCCGATCAGGCCGCGCGTCTGGCGATGGATCGGTTGCTGCTCCGGGTCAGCAACACACCGGTCACAATGATCGCTGCCCCGATCACCTGCATCCAGCCCAGGTGCTCATCCAGCCACAGCCAGCCGATCAGCATGGCGACCACCGGTTGCAGGTTGCTGTAAATGGCCGTGCGGGTGCTGCCCACGATCTTGACCCCCGTGTTCCAGATGACGTATGCCACCCCCAGAGCCATCACCGCCGAGTAGGCCATGCCGGCCCATTCCTGCCACGGCACGGTGGTCCACTGTTGCGTATGCCATTGGGGCAGTGCGACCAGCACCAGGACCGGCGTGCCGGCCAGCATCGACAGGCTGGTCACTTTGAGCGACGAGTGGCGGCTCAGCAGCGGGCGCGAGAGCACGGTGTAGACCGCCCAGGCCACCGCACCACCCAGCACCAGCAGCGTGCCCAGCACAGATTCGCCGCTCACGTCGACGTTTTGCCCCGAGCCCACCACTACCAGCGCGATGCCACCAAAAGCCAGCAGACAGCCGAGCCAGCCCTGCCAGCCCAATCGCTCCAGGCCGGTCAACGTGCCGGTGAGCGAGACGTACACCGGAATGCTGCCCAACATGAGCGACGAGTTGCCCGCCGTGGTGCGGGCGATGCCGTTGATGAACAAAAGCTGATAGGCGGTGGTGCCCACCAGACCCAACAACACCAGTCGCCCGGCGTCGGCGCGGTTGACGCGCCAGTTTTCACCTGCCGCGGCGGCGATGAACAGAACGATGGCGGTGGCGGCGCTGAAGCGAATGGCGTTGAAGGGCAGTGGCGCCAGTGTGCCCATGGCTGCTTTGATGATGCTGAAATTGGCGGCCCAGATGATCACCATGGCCAACAGGGCCAGGTCGATGGGGCCAAACCGAGGTTGCTCTTTTTCGTTCATCGTGCGGTGGCTCTCCTGACATACCGGGTTGGTGCGGCGCACAGCAAAGGCCGGTCGAGCGATTTGGCGTCTCGACCGGCCATACCGTTAGATGGCCAGGGCATCAATAGGCCCGGCCGAAAATGGCCTGCTCTGTGGCTTTTTCGCCGCAGCCCACGCAGCGGCCTGTGCCGCCCGGCTGCTCCAGCGGGATGCAGCGGTTGGTGATCGGGTTGCCGGCCTCCTCGCGGACGCGCGTTTTGATAGCGTCTTCGCAGGCCCGATCGCCGCACCACCAGGCCTGGGCCCAGCCATCGGCGGTGATGGCCTCGAGCGCCTCCATATCGGCGGCGAAATGGGTGTTTTGCTCACGAAAGAGGCTGGCCCGGGCCAGCAGGTTGGCCTGGATGGCGCGCAGTATGTCGCTGGTGGCCTGGGCCAGCCCGCTCAGCGGCGCTGCCGATTTGCCGCCCTCGCCGCGCCGATCGCGCCGCGCCAAAAGGGCCTGGCCCTGCGCCACGTCTCGTGGGCCGAGCTCGATGCGCAACGGCACGCCTTTCATCTCCCAGTGGTTGAACTTCCAGCCGGGCGTCTGGCCCTCGCGGTCGTCCACGTGATGGCGAATTCCCACCCCGGTGAGGGCGGCTGTGATCTGTTCCACGGCTGGCAGGACGGCGCTCTTTTGTTCATCGTTGCGCCAGATGGGCACGATGACCACCTGGTGAGGGGCCAATACCGGCGGCAAGATGAGGCCCTGATCGTCGCCGTGGGTCATGACGATGCCGCCCACCATGCGGGTGCTCAGCCCCCAGCTCGTGGTCCAGACGTGCTGCAGATCGTTGTTCTCGTCCAGATACCTGATGTCAAAGGCGCGGGCAAAGTTCTGCCCCAAAAAGTGCGACGTGCCAGACTGCAAGGCCCACTTGTTGCCCATCATGGCCTCGATGGTGTAGCTGGTGACCGCCCCGGCGAATTTTTCGCTGTCTGATTTTCGCCCTTTGACCACCGGGATGGCGGCGTCGTTGATGGCGAAATCGGCATAGACATCCAGCATGCGCAGGGTTTCTTCCTGCGCTTCCTGTGCGGTGGCGTGAGCGGTGTGGCCCTCCTGCCACAAAAACTCGGTGGTGCGCAGGAAAAGGCGGGTGCGCATTTCCCAACGCACCACGTTGGCCCATTGATTGATGAGCAGCGGCAGATCGCGGTAGCTGCGGATCCATTTGGCGTACATGTGACCGATGATCGTCTCTGAGGTGGGCCGCACGATGAGCGGCTCTTCCAGTTTTTTGCCGCCGCCGTGGGTGACCACCGCCAGCTCGGGGGAAAAGCCCTCCACGTGTTCGGCTTCGCGCCTGATAAAACTCTCTGGAATAAACAGGGGAAAGTAGGCGTTGACGTGACCGGTCTCTTTGAAGCGCCGATCCAACCCGGCCTGGATGTTTTCCCACAGGGTGTAACCGTAAGGCATGATCACCATGCAGCCACGCACAGGCGAATAATCGGCCAGTTCGGCTTTCTGGACGATGTCGTTGTACCAGGCGGCAAAGTCCTGGCTCTGGGGCGTTACACGTTCGGACATGTTCTTCTCCTCGGATGGCAGTATCAAACTTGAAGCAACGCGCGCAACCGATCCAGTTGCTGCCGCAACAGGGTCTGATCCTGAACGTATTCCAGGGTCAGAATTTGTGGCTGCGTGCGGGCCAGGACGAATGCCAGGGCGCGCCAGTCTTGCTCCTGCAATGGCCCGTGGGCATCGATCAGGGCGCCGTTTTCCAATTGTGGGCCGCTGACCCGAATCTCACGCACGCGAAACAGCGGCAGCGAGCGAAAGTAACGCTCCTCATCGAAGCTCAGGTTGTGCGCGCTCAGCCTGGCGTGGGCCACGTTCAACACGAAACCACAGTCCACGGCGTCGAGCACGGCGGTGATGAAAAGCGGCTCGCAGGCATAGGCCAGGCGGCTGGCGGCCTCACAGCCCACGTTTTCCAGCAGCAGCGGCGCGGGCAGTCGCTGCTTGAGCCGCAGGGCGTTGCGGCAGGTGTGTAAAAAGAGCTGGCTCTGCGGCTGCAACTCGGGTGGTTCGGCCTCGTTTTCTTCTTGCCCCACCAGGCTCATCGAGAACCAGGCGGCCTGGGCCAGAGCGAGCCGTTGTTCGATCTCGACGCCCATCAGCGCAAAAGGATCGGGCTGGTTGAGGGCAAAGGGGGCCGGCATGCCGTGCAACACCAACGGACGATGGGCGCGGGCCTCCTTCAACTCGGTCTGGGTGTGCCAGGAACAGATGACGATCCGATCCACCAGTTCTGGCTCCTGAGCCAGCAACCCCATCAACGCCGGCGAATAGACCGCGGCCAATTGTGGCGGCATGTTTACCTCCTCCTCACCCCCTGTTGGAGAAGTGAAACGGCCTGTTCAGGCGTGTCGGCCACCTGGAGCAAGGCCAGGTCTTCAGGGCAGACGTAACTATCGGCTGCAAAGGCCTGCAAGATGCGCTGCCAGTGCGGGCCGAGCAAAACGAACGGCGCCGCCGGGATGGCGCGGATCTGGATCAGGCTCCAGGTGAGCGAGATCTCGGTGAGTGTGCCCAGGCTGCCCTTGAGCGCCAGGAAACCATCGGCCTGGGTGAGAAGGCGCAAGCGGCTCAGCAGGTCGGGGGCTTTTTCCTCGTGTGCGATCCATCGGTTGGCCTGGATGCCACGCCAGTCAAAGCCATTGCTGGTGATGCCGATGGTGTGCCCCCCGGCCTCTCTGGCGCCGCGGCTGACGGCTTCCATCGTGCCCATGTAACCGCCGTTCATCACCACAAAGCCCGCCTGGGCCAACAACCGGCCCACCTGCCTGGCTTCCTCGTAACCCGGACTGCCTTCCTGCGGCGCAGAGCCACCAAAAACAGTGATGGTGAGATGATCCGAGTTTGCTGGGTTCATGACCTGCCTTTCTCCGGGTTATCGGCTGGCTGTTCGGGATCGTTGCCGTTGGCGGTTGTGTCCTCGATGATCTCTTCTACCGCCTGTTTCAACCCACGCACCAGCCGTTTGAGTGGGCGCTGACTGTGTGTTTCGGCGAACGCTTCGATGGCCGCCGGCACATCGACCTGGCCATATTGCTGCCGCAAAAAGTAAAGGTGATCCATGATCCACAGGTACAGGTCGGTTTCGGTGCGGCGTGGGAACTCGTGCAGGATAGCCCGCTGCCGGATGATCTGAACCACCGGCTGGTAGACCTCGTCGTGCCAGTGAGTCACCGCCTCCGGCCAGGGCACCTCACGCTGTTGCTCCTGGCCCAAAAAGTGGCGGTGGACGGTGATGTGTTCCACCAGGGTGCGATAATGGCCCGCCTCCGAAAAACTCAGTCTGGCCTCGGGCCGCAGCTCGTTGAGTCCGGTGGCTTCCATAAAATCGGCCTGCTCACCCAGGATGATCAGACTGCCGGGGGTGAGATCGGCCGTCACCGGCACCCGACTGGTCAACTCGACCACTTCGGCGTCGATGAATTGGCAGCCCTGTTCGCGGGCCACCGAAACGCGATGGTTGCCATCGCGCACGAAAAAGACCTCACCCACCTGGTAGACTTTGATCGGCGGCAATTCGATGCCCTGGTGGTGGGCCATATCCACGCTTTGCCAGCGCTCGCGGGTGTGGGTTTGTTTGGGCAGAAAGACGCGATCAAAGTCGCGGAATCGGCCCACGCTGCCCACGATACGATCCATCGCCACGGCCTTGACGCCACGGTAAGCCTGACCGGACAGCCGCAGGTGCTCTTTGAGATCGTCGTAGGCGATCAGTTGGTTGGGCTGGCCGCGCAGGTTGGCCAGGACATCGCGCCAAAAGGCTTTGCGGCGCACTCGCTCAAAATCGGCGCGCACCGTATGATCCAGTGCTTTCATGAACGTCGCCATTCGATAACTTGATGTCCACAGGCGTTCACCACCAGTGTCGAGCCGTAAACCGTGCGGCGTATCGAGTGGTTGCCGTACAGGTGGATGTGCCCGTGGATCAGGTAGCCGGGTCGGAAGCGTTTCATGAGCCACAAAAACGCCTTAAAGCCGGTGTGACACAGGTCGCTGGCATCGTGGACGCCATAAGGCGGCGCATGGGTGATCAGCACATCCAGGTAGCGACCATGTTGCAGCCGGTTCCACAGCAAGCCGGGTATCAGTTTGAGCGCGTGGCGCCACATTTCCCCATCGGTATACTGGGGGCCACCATCGAGCTTGTAACGCATGGAACCCTGCAAACCTGCCAGAAGCAGCCCTTTATGGTTGACGATGCGCCCGTCCAGGTTGATGCAGCCTTCTGGTTCCACCGGCCTGGGGCCTGTGGAGGTGTAGATTGGGTTGGCATCGTGATTGCCAAAAACATAGTACAGTGGTTTGTTGAGCATGGTGACGATGTATTCCAGGTAGGCGTTGGGCAGATCGCCGCAGGCCAAGACCATCTCCACACTGCCAAAACGCTCACGGATCAGGGGCTGGTAAAGCGCCGGTTCAATGACATCACTCACAGCTAGAATTTTCACCCCGTCCCCGATCTCATGTGTAACCCCTACGTGGGTCTCCCAGAATACGAAACGTGAGTCGCGTATCACACCTGACGTTTGACGCATCACCGAGTATACACCGAGCTGCTGGGTGTGTCAACCATTCAGTTGGCAGCGCAGACTGGCGGGCAGTTCGCTCAGGCTCACGACGCTGCCTTCGTCGGCGTCGCGGCGTTTGACCTCCACGCCGTTCTGGGCCAGATTACGCTGGCCCACCGTCACACGCAGCGGCGCGCCGATGAGATCGGCGTCGTTGAATTTGACGCCCGGCCGCTCGTTGCGCTCGTCATAGAGCACCTGGAAGCCCTGTTGTTGCAGTTCGGCATAGAGCCTGTCGGCAGCCCGACTGGTCTCTTCTTCCGGTTCGTGGCCCAGGTTGATCAGATGCACCTGATAGGGTGCGATCTCGACCGGCCAGACGATGCCGTGTTGGTCGTGGTGCTGCTCGACGATGGCGGCCATCAGTCGCCCGGTGCCAATGCCATAGGAACCCATGACGATGGGCCGGGCCTGGCCGTCGGCGTCCAGGTAGGTGGCGCCCAGCGCCTGGCTGTAGCGGCTGCCCAGTTTGAACAGATGGCCCAGCTCGATGCCCCGCCGTTCGGTGAGCGGCTGACCGCAGTTCGGGCAGGCGTCGCCGGCGCGGGCCAGGGCGAAATCACCCACCACGGCGGCCTCAAAGTCGCGTGGATAGTTGACGTTGAGCAGATGATAGCCCTCTTTGTTGGCCCCGGCCACGAAATTCCTTCCCAGGCGCACCGAGTCATCGGCGATCACCCGCACGCCGCGCAGGCCAACCGGCGAGCCGTAGCCCGGTTCCGCCCCGGCGCCGCGGATCTCGGCTTCGGTGGCCGGGCCAAACGCCACGCCGCCCAGCAGGTTGCGCAGTTTGATCTCGTTGACGTCCAGGTCGCCGCGGATGACGGCAAAGATAAACTCTCCGTCCTGGGTGACGTAAAACACCGCTTTGAGGGTCTGGTGCCTGGGCAGGCCCACGAACGCCGCCAGGTCGGCGATGGTTTTGCAGTGGGGTGTGGCGATCTCTTGGATCTCGGCCTCTGGCGGGCAGGGTGGTTCCGGCCTGGCAAAGCTGGCCCACTCGACGTTGGCGGCGTAACCACACGCCGGGCAGAGGATCAGGGTGTCTTCGCCGTGCTCGTTGAGGGCCATGAATTCTTCAGAAGCCGAGCCACCCATCTGCCCCACATCGGCCTGGACGGCCAGGGCTTGGATGCCGCAGCGTTGAAATATGCGCTCGTAGGCCCGGTGCATGTTCCGGTAGGCGACGTCCAGGCCATCGGCGTCGGCGTCGAGCGAGTAGGCGTCCTTCATGGTGAACTCGCGCACCCGGATCAGCCCCCCGCGTGGGCGTGGTTCGTCGCGGAATTTGGCCTGGATGTGGTAGATGAGGCGTGGCAGGTGGCGGTAGGAGCGGATTTCTGTGCGAGCGAGTTGGGCCACTGCCTCTTCGTGGGTCATGGCCAGCACCAGGTCGCGGTGGGCGCGGTCCTGAAAACGAGCCATGTCGGCGCCGATGCTCTGCCAGCGGCCGGTGGCCTGCCACAGCTCCGCCGGCTGGACGAACGGCATCATCATCTCTTGCGCGCCGATGGCCTCCATTTCCTGGCGCATGATGGTTTCGATGTTACGCAGGACGCGCCAACCCAGAGGCAGGTAGCTGTAGATGCCTGCCGCCAGAGGGCGGATCATGCCGGCGCGCACCAGCAATTGATGGCTGGGCATTTCCGCATCGGCGGGGTTCTGGCGCAGCGTATTACCAAACAGTTGAGACATTCGCATGACAGCCTCCTTGCCTTTGCTACCGGACACTTTTTTCAACTCTGCCGAATTCTGTCATTCTGAGCGACCAAAGGGAGCGAAGAATCTCGCTTCTGCCCAGGCGATCTCTGAAGTTAAGTGAGATTCTTCGTCGCTCTGCTCCTCAGAATGACGCGCTATGCAAAAGTGTCCGGTAGTGAATCCTTGCCTCTGGTGAGCCAGCGGCGCAAAAAGAAAACCAGCTTTCCGGGAAACTGGCCTGGAAAGCTGGTTCAGTCTGACGTGAGCGTGAGAAACAGACAGCTAAAACCGACCTATCCAGGCCAGGGGCCTGGGCTAGGGGAGGGGCTGTTGAAGAGTGAATGTGGTTGCGGTCTGGAATCTCGGTACATCGTTCTTCTCAAACGCTCTTGGGCCGGGATCGGCACGCCGGTGAATTGCTGGCAACGGTATTATACATCGCTTGGGTTTTTTCGTCAATTTGTTTACCGCCGTTTCAACCGACTGTGTACCACAGGAAAATCTCATCGCCCCAGATCATCACCACCCAGCCGGCAGCGATCAGAAAGGGGCCGTAGGGAATGGCGCTGAAGGCCGAGTAGGATCGTCGCGCCACGGCTCTGACCAGCCAATAGAGGCCGCCGCCGATGCCACCCAGCAGCACACCCAGCAGCAGGGCAAAGACGATGCCCGGAAAGCCCACCATCAGCCCGATGAAGGTGCTGAGGGTGACATCACCAAACCCCAGAGCCACTTCGGAGATGCGATGGCCTCTCAGCTTTTCCATCAGGCGCACGAATAGATGGCCCGCGAGATACATGGCCCAGACGATCAAAAAGCCGATCCCGCCTCCCAACAGGGCCAATCGCCAGTTATAGTTTTCGCGGCTCAGAAACAGGCTGCCGGCAGCGGCCAGCACGATGGCCGGCAGGGTCGTCACGTGCAGCACGAGGCGGTGCTCCATGTCGGTGACAAAAAGCAGCACCAGGATGGCGGTGTAGAGCGTTTCGAAAAAGAGCCGTGTGGAGGGGCCGTATCGCTGCCACAGAAAGGCAAACAGCAGGGCTGTGGCGATCTCGACCAGCAGATGGCGCAGCGGCAGTCGCGCTCCGCAGTGGGTGCAACGGCCGCGCGCCAGCAGCAGGCCAGAGAGGGCCAGCCAGCCATACCAGGGCCGGGGCCGGCGGCAGCGATCACAAACCGGCGCGCCCGGCCTCTCGCGTCGCGGCAGGTCATCGGCCAGGACGTTCAACAGGCCGCCGACGATCAGCCCCAGGAGAGCGAACAGCAGGCACGGCAAAATGTTTGACAAATCCTGTCCTCCCATGTAGAATGGCGGGCGATAGGGCCGGCGTTCAGGCGCTGCCCACTCGCATCAGGATTGGAGAGGCAACTTGGAAACGTATGATCGGGTCAGTGTAACCGTTGGTTTTGTCTTGTTGGGTCTGGTGCTGTTTCTGTTGGTCGATCTGCCCAGCCGGACGTTCGCTTTTGCCCCGCTGGGCTCGCTGCTGACCGTTCAGCTTTCCAAACAATGGCTGCGGGCCTTGCTGACTGCCAGCCTGGCCGTCGCGGGTGCTCATTCCACCGTCAGCGCCCACCCTCTGGCCCGGAGTGGCGCGCAGCACCCTGGTCTCACCGCCTGGATCGCGCCCGGCCTGATCGGCTTGCTTGTCCCGTTTCTGCTGCCATTGGCGCCAGACTTGCGCTACTGGCTCGGTGGACTGGCTCTGGCGGCGGTGGTGTTGGGCGGTGTGATCCTGCTAGAGTATTATACCACCGACCCCAACGCGCCGGAATACGATCTGGCTCGTCTGGCGCAGAGTGTGCTGACCTATGCCGTGGCCCTGGCGGCCTTTGTGTTGATCTACCAGAGTCGCAGCCGGAGCCTGGTCACGGCGACGGCCACCAGCCTGGTGAGCGCTTTGATGGCCTGGCGCATGCTTCAGGGCCTGGATGCATCGTTGCGCCGCATTTTGCTCTATGCCGCTCTGGTGGGTCTGGTGATGGGCCAGTGCACCTGGGCGCTCAATTACTGGCGCATCCACGCGCTGACCGGCGGCGTGTTGCTGCTATTGTTTTTCTACGTTGGCCTGGGCATGGCGCAGCAGCACCTGCAGGCTTTGCTCACCCGCCGCGTGGCCATCGAGTACGGCGCGGTGGCGGCTATCGGTCTGTGGCTCGTCCTGCGTTTTGGCGTCTGGCTGGGCATCTGAGGGCCGGGCTGCGTTCCTCTGCCGGGTCACGAGGACGGTTGCCAGTCCTGGACGATCAGTTGCGGCCGTTTCTCCCCGTTCCACTCGTTCATGTCCAGGTGATAGGCCAGGTCGATCTGCGTGGGCAGGTTATCCACTTCCTGCCCCCGCCGGAAGGCGACCCCATCCCACAGCGCGCGACCATCGCTCACCCTGAGTTTGAGGTGCTGGCCCTCGGCTCCGATCGCCTGGGCCTGTCTGACCCTGAGCCCGCGGCTGACCAGTAACGGCATCGGGTTGGCTTCGCCGAAGGGTTGGAGCTGCTCCAACTGCTCGTAGAGTTGATACAGATCGGGGCCCAGGGTCAGTTCGGCATCGATCTGTAACCGTGGTGTCAGTTCCTCTCCGGCAAGCTGTTGGCTGGCAATCGCCAACAGGCGCTCCTGGAGGGCCGGCAGATTCTCGTTGCGCACGGTAAAGCCGGCGGCCATGGCGTGTCCGCCGTGGCGTTCCAGCAGATCGGCGCACTCGTCCAGGGCCCGGGTGATGTGAAACTCGGCGATGCTGCGGCAAGAGCCGCGGCTCTCACTCTCGCCGTACTCCAGGACGATGGACGGGCGGTAGAATTCGTCGGTCAGGCGGCTGGCCACCAGGCCAACGATGCCCGGATGAAAGTCGGGAGAGCCGGCAAAGAGGAGGTAGGGCGCCTGGCCGGAATCGTCCAGCACCTGCGTCCGGGCGAGCTCGCTGGCCGTTTGGGTGAGGTGCTGCCGTTTCTGATTCAGGTGATCCAGCGCCCCGGCGTATTCTTTGGCCCTATCTGGGTCTTTGGTCAGCAGCAGGTAATAGGCCTGCATGGCATCTTGCAGCCGCCCGGCGGCGTTGAGGCGCGGCCCCAGCACAAAGCCGATGGTCGTCGAGGTGATCTGGCCGGCTTTGACGCCGGCCAGCGCCGTGAGCGCCTGGATGCCCTTGCGCCGTGGCGCGTTGAGCTCGACCAGGCCACGCCGCACCAGGGTGCGGTTTTCGTCTGTGAGAGGCACGATGTCGGCCACGGTTCCCAGCGCCACCAGATCGAGGAGATGTTCCTGGCGCAGCGGTGTAAGCCGCCCCGGCTTTTTTACCGTTGCCATGAGGGCCTGAGCCAGTTTGAAGGCGATGCCCACCCCGGCCAGCCCCTTGAAGGGGTAGTCGCAGCCCGGCTGTTTGGGGTTGATCACCGCCAGGGCGGGCGGCAGCTCTGGCCCCACCGAGTGATGGTCGGTGAGGATCAGATCCAGCCCCAGTTGATTGCCGTGGGCCACCTCTTGCGCCGAACGGATGCCGCAGTCTGTGGTGACGACCAGTTTTACCTCGCGCGCGGCCAGATTTTCCAGGGCGTCGGTGTTGAGGCCATAACCCTCGTCGATGCGATCCGGGATGTAGGGGGCGGCTGTTGCGCCCAGGGCCGTCAGGGTCTGGGTGAGCAAGGCCGTGGCGGTGATGCCGTCGGCGTCAAAGTCGCCATAGACGGCGATGCGCTCGCCGCGCCGGATGGCCCTTTCGATCCGCTCGACGGCTACTGCCATGCCGCTCATCAGAAAAGGATCGTGCAGTGGCGCATCCGCAGCCAAAAAGGCCTGTACGGTTTCAGGCTCGCGCAGCTGGCGATTGTACAGTATCTGCAAAACGATCGGGTGCAGGTGGGGAAAGCGCTGGCAATAGGCGTCCGGCATGAGGGGCGGATCGAGCCAGCGTTTGGGCATGACTGCGGACAAGGGTTACTCCTCCCTGAAGGGTATGGTGCGGTGGATCATAACACAAGAGCAGCCTGTAGTCAACCGCGTGCAACTTGTGGCGCAGGGAGGCGTATAGGTGGTTGACAATCGTGCTACACGGTGGTAAAATGGCCTCAGTGTGCGAATCCGTGTAGCCAGGCCTGACCAATAAATAGGAGGTAACAGACATGGCGGAAGAGATGGAAACCTTTGAAGAGCCAGTAGCGTCTGGGGGTATGGGCATCACCGACGACGACAAGTTGTGGGCTTTGCTCTCGTATCTTCTCTGGCCGTTGGGCTCGATTCTGGTGGCGGTGATGGAAGACAAAAAGGCGCGGCCCTACGTCAAGTATCACGCCATTCAGGCAGCGGGTCTGGGTGTGGCGATATGGGTGATCGTCATGATCGTGGCCTGTGTCCTGGGACTCGTCACCTTTTTCATCGGGGGCCTGGGTGCGTGTTGTGGCTTTCTGCCCGTTTTGGCGCTGTTCTATTACGCCTACCTGGCCTACCAGGGCGACTATTTCGAGATCGCCTATCTCACCGATTTTATGGTGAAGCAGGGTTGGCTGACAAAGCCTCTGTAGCTCTCAAGATATAAAACGCGCCGAGAAGACCTCTCGGCGCGTTTTATTTTCGGCGGCCAGAGCGACGCCGGGCATCGGCCTGGCGGGTCACGCTGCTCTTTAATGTTTTGATCTCCTGGCGGGTGAGCCTGCGGGTAGCGCCGGGTTTGAGATCACCCAGGTGGAGCGGTCCGATGCGCAGCCGGATCAGGCGTTGCACCGGATGGCCCACCGCGGCGCACATGCGCCGGATCTGACGCTTGCGACCTTCGCGTAGCACCATGCCCAGCCAGGTGTTGCCATGAGGGGCCGGCTCGTCCAGGACGAGCCAGACCCGCGCCGGAGCGGTGGGTCCGTCTTCCAGGGTGATGCCCTGGCGCAGGGCTTGCAGGGCTTGGCGCCCCGGCCGCCCCCGCACCAGCACCCGGTACTCGCGCTCGTGCTGGTGGCGCGGATGGGTGAGGCGCTCGGTGAGCGGGCCATCGTTGGTCAGCAGCAGCAGGCCCTCGCTCTCTTGGTCCAGACGACCCACCGGGTACACCCGGACGTTGCCGGGCACAAATTGTAACACCGTGGGCCGCCCGTGAGGATCGGTGGTGGTCGAGAGGTAACCCGGCGGCTTGTGCAGCAGCAGGTAGATCGGTTCGGAGGGTGTCTGGATCGGCTCACCATCGACGGCAACGGCATCGTGGTGGGGGTCGATGCGCGTGCCCAACTCGGTGATGAGCCGGCCGTTGACCGCCACGCGCCCCTGCCGGATCAACTCCTCGCAGGCGCGGCGTGAGCCTATGCCGGCCCGGGCCATCACTTTTTGCAGCCGTTCGCCCTGTTTGGGAGGCTGTGACTGGGACTGTGAGGCAGGCATGGTCAGCCGCCGTCGCCGGTGATAGGTAGGATGGCTTTTACCAGGGAAAAGCTCACCGGGGTCGACGTTGCCCCTGTGGCCACATCCACGGCCACGATGGTGTGTTCTCCTGCGGCCAGCTCGATCACCGGCAAGATGACCCAGCGCCCGTTGGGATCGGCCACTGCCTGGCCCAGGTAACTATCACCCTCGAAAAGCTGGATGGTGGCTACCGGCCCGCTGCTGCCGCTCACGCTCAGCGCCTCGCCGGGCAGTTCGCTGCCGTCGAGAGGGCTCTCGATGACCGGGACGATGACCGGCGGTGGTGTGGCCGTCGGGGTGAGTGTCGGCGGCGCGGCGGTGGGGGAGGGAGTCGGCGTGGGCGAAGAGGTGAGTGTGGGCGACGGGGTGTCGGTTGGAGGCTGGGCGGTCACGGTGATGACCAGGGGCCAAGGGCTCTGCGTGGGCGTGACGGTCGGCGTGGCCGTGAAGGCCTGGGTGGTTGGCGGCATCGTCGGGGTGGATGTTGCCATCTGCGGCGCAACCGTGGGGCTGAGCGACGGCCTGACCAGGGGCGTGTCTGTGGCTGCGGAAGCGGTGGTCACGGCGGCGATGGCGGTGGGCGTTGGTGTTTCTTCACGCCCAGCCTGACTGACGAGCAGCGTCACGCCCAGCAATGCGATCAGGATGGTGGCAATGACGATGATCGTTTTCTTTTTCTTTTGATACGCCTCGTCGAAGGCGAGCAGGTCCTCGGTCATCACCCGCCTCGTTGGGCCAGGACGCGCGCCTGTTCGATCCAGACTTCTGGCTCGAATTTTCGCCAGGCGGGCACTTCGAGGATCTCGCGCAGCCGTTCAGGGGTGGAACTGGCCAGTTGCTCAAAACTGGCGATACCGGCGTCGCGCAGTTTCCACTGGTAGATGCGCCCCACGCCTCTGATGGCGGTCAGATCGTCGGGGTGGGTGGTCATGTACTGCTGGAACTGGCGGTTGAGACCTTCGTAGTTGTCTTTGGTTTTCTCCTGCTCCTGACGCAGAGCTTTGATCTCGTGTTCGCGTTCCTGGAGTAGATCACGCAGCGTGACGGCCAGTTGTTCGCCGGTGGTGTCGATCTCGTGGGCGGCCGGCGAAGCCGGGATGTCGGATCTTTCTTCCGCCATCAGCACCAGGCCGCGTCTTTTGGCCCGTATTTCCCAATACTTCAGATCCAGATAATACTCTAACAACCAGCCGATCAAAAATCCGACGACTAACGAAACCATGATGACCAGAATCCAGACCACCGTTTCAGGCAGCATGTCCCCCTTCCTTTCTGCGCATATCGCTGGTTGGCCCTCCGGCGTTGGAGGCTTGGATCAATTATGTCATCATTATAGTAGACAAGTCTCCAGGTGTCAAGAGGAGGATCGTCCTATTGGGGCCGCGACGAAAAAAGCGCCGGTCTGTGGTTCCAAAGCCAACAGTCTGGCGCTTGAAATGGCATGAGAGCTCGTCACCTTTTTTTCTTCTGGCGTGGTTGGTACGGTTTGATGCCTCTGTGGTTGGCGCTGTGGGTCAACATACGCAGCAACGTGCTGGGGCTGCGTTTGCCGATGGCTTCGTAAAGCTCCATGGGTGAGAGTGGTATGTTGCCGTTGGCCAGGAACACACGCAAGATGGCGTCGATGGTAGGCGTCTGCTCGGTGATGTAATCTGGTTTGTGGCTGCAGCAGGTTTGCAGCGAGTGCCACAGGGCATCGACGCGCGTCACCCGGGCCGTATCGGGATCGATCCAGTCGATCTCTTCGGTATCCTGGTGCGATTGAAATATCTTTTGACAGTCGGTGCAAAGGTGGCTCCAAAGATACACCCGAAAGTTTTCGTTATTCTGTTCCCACCAGTCAAAGTCGATGTGAAATTTGGTATCGATGGTGGGTTTAATCCACTTGGTCATCCATCACCTCGTTGCATTGGAGAATCTACCGGTAAAAGGAGAAACGGAAACCGGCGGCGCTCATCCGATGAATCTCCAGTTGGCGTCGCCCATGGGGACAAAGGCCGGGTTGCGCACCAGCTCGGCAAAGATGGGCGCTGGCGGGCAACGCCGGGCAATGTTGACCGCACTGTACAGGGTTTTGGCATGCACCGTTCCCTGGGGGTTGAGCTTGGCCAGTTCCAGGAAAACGTTGTTGACCGTTTCGCTCAAGGGTTGACCCGTTTCTTCCACCTTGATCCACAGGGCATCCACTTCGGAGTCATCTTCTGCCCACACCAACATGTTCTCGTCGTAATCGCAGGCGATGGGCATCTTGCGGACGGCAAAACGAAGGGCATTGTCTACGATCTGGGCGACGCGCACCCACTCGCGCCGCATGCGTCGGGGCTGGAAACCGATACGCACCCGCGATGGATCGCCCGTTTTTTGGAGCTGGATAAAAGCGCCCACCGGGATTTGATTGTCTTTGTACCACTGTTCCAGTCCATACACATAATAGTGCTGGTGATTGACCCAGCCGGGCATTTCTCTGCTGTTGTGGGCGTCGATCAGGGTGATCTGTGTGCGTTGGGTATTACCTTCGGGGAAAAAGCCGCGCGTTTTGGCGGTGAGGGGCAACGTGCCCACGCGACGGTGTGGAAACGTCAGGGCGAAAACCAGGTTTCTCACCCTGTCTGCGCCGGGTGGCGCGATCAGATCCGAAGCTTCATCGTCGATTTCCCGTTCCAGTTGCAGAAACTCTTCGCTCAACAGCGATCGCTGGTAGGCGACGGGTGAATAGTGCAACCGGCGCGGTGGGTAGATGACCTCCGGTGGCAGCAGCCTCACCAGATGCCAGCGGATGTGGCCGGCTGCTCCCACGTCCACGAACCGCTCGTCCTGAAAGAGGGTGTGATTGAGGGAAAAGACCCTCACCGCTGGTGGGATCTCTTGGGGCAGGTCGATCTCTTTTAACAGAGCCTCCGGGGAGAGCGGTTGGCCGTGGATGTCGATCATGGCCTCGGCGATGTTACGATGGCCGACGTGGATCTGGGCCATCATGGCCTTGCTGAACCACAAATCGCCGAAAAAGATCATGTCATCGCTGGCAACGAGATGGGCTGTCAGCTTTTGTCTGACGCCCGGGCCGTAGAGCTCAAAAAGCTCCTCCGGCCTGAGCATGTCCTCGGCCCAGAGCAGCGCCTCGATGCCTCCCTCGATGTTCAGAGCATGGGGCTGACTCAATTGCGAGGCAAATTCCTGGATGCCCTCTTCTGATTCCAACTCGACCTGGATGACGCTGAAATCACCGTATTCGGGGTTGTGTCCTGGTCGCGTGCCTACCACCGTGCCCAGGTCGAACTCCAGGGCCGGAAAAACCACACGCTGGCCAACCTGGTAGGCTGCTTTGGGCTGGTACAGCACCCCCTTTCCCAATTCTTTGCGCAGGGCGGTTTCCTCGGCTTCACAGCGGTGACGGATGAGCGCCTGGGCCAATTCGTTGGAAGACAGTGGTGTTTCTGCCTCCAGGAGTAGATCGTCCAGGAAGGTCTGATCTGATTTTTCAAAAGTGAATTCGTGCCAATATTCTGAAGACTGGGTCTTGCGCAGCAAAGCTTTCCTCCCGCAGCGGCTTTCTCAAGATCGTTTTGCTGCCTAAAAGTGCAGAGGCAAACAATGAAAGCCCAAGTATTATACCAATTTTTGTTCTACTTGACAAATATTTACGCTCAGGTTCCGATCAACGAATGTCTGCCAGCTCTTTCTGGACGAGCACTCGCTGAGTGACGAGATACCAGTGATGGATGTCTCGAAAACGATGGCTGGGCTCCAGCAACGGCCCTGCCTGAACGTTTTTGACCTTGCGGTCGATGCCAAAGGTATAGACCTCACGAAACAGCAGGATGGCTGGCTCTTGCTGGGCAAAGGTGCGCTGGAAGGCGCTATACAAAGCCCACCGTTTGGCGCGGTCGGTCACCAGGCGGGCCTGTTGTAACGCCTGGTCGATGGCCAGGTTGTTGAGCCCGGCCAAGTTCTGGCCGCCATTGGCCTGAGTAGAGTGCCACCAGGGATAGAGATCCGGATCCGCAGGCAAAACCATCTGCAACAGCGCGGCATCGAACTGGTAATCGAACAGCAGTGCATCCCGTTCTGCTGCCGCAAGAGACTGAACCGTCACTTGTGCGCCCACACGGGCCCATCGATCGGCCAGCGCCGTGGCCAACTGACGGCGCACCGGGTCGTTGTCGGTCAACAGGGTAAAAGTCAGTGGCTGGCCACTTTTTTCGCGCCAGACCTGTGGCCCAAGTTCTCGCTGCTCACCAGGCTCTTCGACGGCTGGCGGCGGCGCGATGCCCCAACCCGCTGCTTGGAGCAATTCCCCCGCGCTCCCGACGTCATAATCGTAGTGTTGGACATCGGGCTCGTGCGCCCAGTGTCCGGCAGGGATAGGGCTGTCGATCACGATGCCCTGACCGTACAGCAGGCCGTCCACCAGCGCCTGGCGGTCCAGCGCATGGGCCAGGGCGCGCCTCACCTGAACATCGGCCAGGATGGGATGTCGATTGTTGAGCACGATCAGCGTGTAGCTGTTCAAGGGCAGGGAAAAAAGCTCCAGATCGGGTAACGACGCTGCCTGGGCCAGCAAGGAGGCCGGAATGCCGCCCAGTGCCAGCACCTCGCCGCGGCTGTAAGCGTCGAGAGCGCTCTCGACGTCGGGATAGAATAACAGCTCGATAGAACCGATAAAGGTACGTCCGCCGTGATACTGAGCATGGGGCGCCAGCCGCGCCCGTTCGGCGGTAAACTGCTCCAGTCGAAAGGGACCGGTGCCCACCGGCGCGCGGTTGAAAGTGTGCCCGGCCAGTGTCGCAGCCGAGACATCGTTCAGCAGATGCGCCGGCAGCAGCCCGATGGTGGTCTGTTCCAGGAAAGGGGCGTAGGGTTGGGGCAGCCAAAAGGCCACGCTGTAAGCGTCGATCTGATGCACCTCCACCTGCTGCCAGGCAACTGCCAGCTCGGGTGAGGCGCTAAAGCCGGGTGATTGCATCAGTTGGACGGTAAAAACTACGTCTCGAGCGGTAAATGGCTGACCATCGTGCCAGCGGATGTCTGGGCGCAGGAAAAAGGTGTAGGTCTGACCATCCGGCGAGATGGCCCAGCTCGAGGCCAGGTCGGGCAGGATATCGCCGTTGGCCTGTGCGCGGGTGAGGCCAGAAAAGACGAGCGCGCACAGCGCGCGCTCTGGGGAACCGTAGCGCGCCAGCAGCGGGTTGATGTGTTGTGGGTAACCCACCAGTGCCTCGGTATAGCGCCCGCCCACGGCGGGCACCAGCATGGTGGTGCGGCCCGCCGCGAGCTGACCCATCAGGGCGACGATCAACAGACTGCCCAGAATGGCCATGCCGGCCTGCCAGCGGATGTTTCTTACCAATGTCGCCCGCCAGATTGGTTCATTGCCGCCAGACATGAAGTAAGGGCGTTTCACCGGCGTGGCGAAACCCCCCTTATTCCTGTGCTGAGGCTAAAAGTTGGGCCCAGGCGAGGAACGCTCGCTCAGGCAAACAGGACATTGATGACCGAAAAGACCACAAAGACAACGCTCAGACCGACAGTTACCTGAAAGAGCGTTCGTTCGACGCCGCGCCGTGTTTTGTAGACACCGCTATCGCCGCCGCCAAAGAGGCCCCCCAGGCCGCCCGCGCCCTTGCTCTGCAAAACGACCAGCGCGATCAGAGCGACGGACAGGATAACCTGAATGATGTACAAATAGGTGCTCACGCAAAAACCTCCCTCAGATATGCGGGCCAGATTATACCACGAACTGCCAGCAGGAGCAAATGATCCATCGGCTCGATTTATTCGACATCTGGTGGCAGTTGTCTGGGTAGCAGCCACGTCAGCGGCAGACCCAGGAAACCCGCCAGAGCGCACCAGTGGAATACATCTCGCAGCCCCCAACGGTCGGCGGCAGCGCCCACGGCCATCAGGATCAACGAATTGATCAAGAAACTGGTGGCCATGTAGAGTCCGTTGGCCGTGGCCGGGTGATCGCGGCCGTGCTCCTGCACGATGGCCATCATCACCGGCGTGGTGGACAGGGCCAGAAAGCCCAATATGGCCAGCACCACCACCGAAAGCCAACCCTCCACAGACAGGAAAAGCAACATGGTCAGTGGCGAGGTGAGCATGACCAGGGCCAGCACCTGCCGGCGGCCCAACCGGTCGCTGAGTGTGCCGGTGGTCAGGGCTCCCAGGGCTCCCGAAAACTCCAGGATAGACAGCGAGGCGCCGGCGAACCACAGATTGGCCCCTTCTGACGTGAGCAGGGTGGGCAGAAAAGTAGTCAGTGCTGCGGTCATGAAGGAGCGGCAAAAGATGATGCCGGCGATGGGCAGTAACGCGCGCCGCAGTCCCCGCCAGGCCTCTGCCAGGGAACCGTTGCCAGTCGTACGCCGGTGGACTGTCAGGTTCTGGAGCCGCCAGAACAGCACCAGCGAGGCTGCCACCCCCAGAGGGATCACCCGCCAGATGCCTTCCAACCCCCACAGTGAGACTGCACCCACGGCCAGCAGTGGGCCCAGCGTGCGCGCCAACTCACCGCCCAGCATGAACAGGCTCATCCCCTGGCCGATGCGCCCGCCTGATGCCTGAGAGACCATCACCGGCGATGGCACGTGCCAGGCCGAACTGCTGACGCCGGCCACGAGCAGCAAAATGGCGAGTGTGGTAAAAGTCGGCGCCAGGCCGATCAGGCTCATGCCCACTGCGGTGGCGGTGGGCGCCAGGATGACAAACCACTTGAGGTTGATACGATCTGCCAGCAAGCCGATGAAGGGGTTGGCCAGCGAGGGCAGGCGTTGAAAGACTGCCAACGAACCAGCCAGAGCCAACGAGAGGCCCAACTTTTCGATGAGCAGCGGCAACAGTGGCGCCAAAAAGCCGCCAAAGATATCGTGCATCAGGTGCCCCCCGGCGATCACGAGGACCTGGCCGGTGCGAAATGTGTTTGAGGGAAAAAAGGGTTCTTGTGCGGAGGACGGCTGTTGGGAATCGTTCATGACAATTGGTTTTCTCCAAAAGCAGGACGCCCCGATAGGTCACCCAACCTGTCGGGGCGTCCCTGTCAGCCAGGGGGCAGGGTTATTCCAGGGCCTGTTCCACCAACTGGGCCACATCCATGACGCGGATGCGCGTCTTGGTGGCGCGGGTGGATTTGGTCAGGGTGCGTTCACATTGCGGGCAGGCCGAGGCGAGCACCTGGGCGTTCACGGCTACGGCTTCGGCCACGCGCCTGGCGGCCACTTCGGCGCCCAGGTCGGCGTCGAACGTCTCCAGGTTGCCGCCGCCGCCGCAGCACAGCGACGTCTCACGGCGCGAGTCCATCTCGACGAACGTCACACCGGGGATGGCCGCCAACACCTGGCGTGGCTCATCGTAGATGCCGCCTTTGCGCCCCAGGTCGCAGGGGTCGTGGTAAGTGACCACCATCTCGCGGCCTGCTTTCATCTGCAGGCGACCTTGTTCCAGCATCTCGGCCAGCATTTGCACAGCAGTGACGACCTCGAAACCCAGCTCGCCGACGATGTGTGGGTAGACGTGGTGCCAGGCGTGGTAACAGGAGGGGCAGGTCATCACCACTCGCCTGGCGCCCAACGCGCGCACCACCTCGGTGTTGTGGCGCATGATCTGCTCGGCCTGTTTCACCTGGCCGCCGATGAGCATAGGGTAGCCGCAGCACCATTCCTCTGGCCCCATGGTGGTGTAATCCTCGCCGGATTTTTCCAACACCGCCAGGAAGGACTGGGGCACGGCGTAGCTCATGGGGTAGAGTGAGGCCACACAGCCCACGAAATAGACCGTCTCTGCGCCCTTTTTTCGATCCAGGTTGGGCGGCTGCTGGGGCAGGTTGCTGGCCCAGATGAGACGGTTGTCGTTTTCGTCGCCAGAGATATTGTGCGCATCGCCGATGCGGGCGCCGAGCATCTTGAGCGCCCGCACGCCCCGCTCCAGGTCAGCATCGTGACCCAGATCGCGGCCGTTGTCCATGGTCATACAGCGCAGCGCCTCGATCACCTCACGCGGGTGAAGGTCGTTGGGGCAAAAGGTGCCACAGGTCTCGCAGGTGAGGCAACGCCAGATGCTGGCGTCGTTCAGCAGCATGTCGGTCAGGCCAAACTGTACGGCGCGCATGATCTGGGCCGGGCGGTAGGTCATGGCGTGGGCGGTGGGGCAGCCCACGGAGCACTTTTGGCACTGGTAACACAGATAGGTGTTCTCGCCGCTCAGTTCCCGTATCTTGAGGGCTAAATCGGTCGTCGGTGTAATCGCCATAGGACGATCCTTTCCAATTTTAAACGACGGGACGGGGCAGCAAACCGGCCCGTTTGACGATCTCGGGCACGGCTTCTTCCCACTCGATGGCCATGATGTGCACACCGGCCACGCCGGGGATCTGGCGTACCTGTTGGATGACCTCGACGCAGATGTTGATCCCGGCCTCTTCCCAGGCTTCGCGGCGAGCCTTTTTATCTTCCGTAGGGATGCCCTTGACGGCGTCGGCCATACGCTGCACGTACTCGTCGGGCACGTCCATGCCGGGCACTTTGGTGGCCATGTAACGGGCGCCGCCCAATGTCTTGATGGGGCTGACGCCGGCCAGGATGTAGACCTTGTCCAGCAGGCCCAGGTCGCCGGCGCGTTTCATATAGTCGGCGAACTTTGGCACGTTAAAGACGATCTGCGTCTGGATAAAGTCTACGCCGGCCTTGACCTTCTTGGCCAGCCGGTAGGGCCGGAACTCGAAGGGATCGGCAAAGGGGTTGGCCGCCGCGCCCAAAAAGAACCGGGGCGGCACATCCATCTGGGCGCCCGATTGTATCACCCCTTTGTCGCGCATGTCGCGTAGCATCATCAACATGCCGATCGAATCCATGTCGAACACGTTTTTGGCCATGGGGTGGTTGCCGAAGGTCTGATGATCGCCGGTGAGGCACAGCAGGTTTTTGATGCCCAGCGCCCACGCGCCCAACAGGTCCGACTGGATGGCGATGCGGTTGCGGTCGCGGGCGGTCATCTGGATGTTGGGCTCGATGCCCAGTTGCAGGAGCATGGTAGCCACCGAGATGGACGACATCCGCACCACCGCGGTCTGGTTATCGGTGATGTTGACCGAATCCACGTTACCTTTGAGGTACTGGGCCTTTTTTTCGATGACCTCGCGGTTGGCGCTGGTGGGTGGCCCCAACTCACCGGTGGCGGCAAAGTGGCCGGCGCGCAGAACTTTTTCCAGGTTGCTGCCTGCGATCATGCCGTTCGATCCATTGGTTTGTGTCATAGTTCTTCTCCTCTTTGAGTGGGCCCCAATTACAGCCGCAGGTCTTCGCGCACGATCTTGCGTGCGCCGCCGTCGCGGCTGGTGCGCCAGTCCTTCATCGGTGTGGGTTCCAGCAGCAAATCGAGTTTGCCCAGGGCGGTCATGCGGTCGTAGATGAGCTGCCAGGCGCACGGGGTATCGGGGTTGACCTCGCAGACACCTTTTTGTGAACCGCCGCACGGCCCGTTGAGTAAGCTCTTGGCGCAGCGGGCGATGGGGCAGATGCCGCCGGTGGTGCCCAGCACGCAGTTGCCACACGCCTGGCAGCGCTCTTCCCAAACACCTTGCTCCATCGGCTGACCCAGGAAGGTGGTGTTGAGGCCGGGCAACGTCAGGACTTGCGGGAATTGCTCGTTCATCGTCTGCACGCCGATGCCGCAGGCCAGCGAGAGCACGGCATCCACCTGGGGCAACACATCGGCGATCATCTCGTTGTACTCGTACTCACACTGGCGCTGCACGGTGGCCTCCAGGAATTCCACCGATTTGCCGTCGAGCCGGGTGGCCATGCGCAGCGATGAGGCCAGAATGCCCACCTCTTTTTCGCCGCCGGCCAGACAGACGGTGACGCAGGTGCCGCAGCCCAGCACCAGCACCTTGTTGAAATGGGAGACCATCTGTTGGATCTCTTGCAGGGGTTTTTGTTCGGCTATGATCATCGTCGACTCCTTACCAAGATTACAATGAGAAAGTGCTTATGTATCCTTTATATCTGGACGCAGATGAACACAGATAAACGCTGTTTCTCTTTTCCTATCGTGGAATCGTATCTTTTCAAAAAGTAGGGGCGAGTAGCGCAATTTGACAAATTGCCCTACATCCTGTCCCAAGTTATTGAGAAGATACATGGAATCTGTGTTCGTCCGTGTCCCTTTTATTGTCCATTCCTCAAGGGGTTGGGGCCGAGCCTCAAGATGCGTTCCGTCATCTCGGTGGCGATCTCGGCCCAACGCGCGCCCTCGGCCGAGGAGAGGAAAAACATCTCCAGCCGTTCGCCGCCCAGGCCGATCTCATCCAGCAGGCCCTTGATGTAGGCGATTCGCCGTTCTGCCGCCACATTACCTTCCAGGTAATGACAGGTGCCCTTGAGTCAACCGGCCACCAGCACGCCGTCGGCGCCGCGCTCGAAGGCCTTGAGCAAATAGAGCGCATCCACCTTGCCCGTGCAGGGCAACTGCACGATCTTGACGTTGGTTGGGTAGTTCAGCCGCATCGAGCCGGCCAGGTCGGCGGCGGCGTAAGCGCAATAATGGCAGGCAAAGGCCAGAATTTGAGGCTCGAATCCGTTTTCAGCGCTCATGATTCTCCTCTCTTTACCACAAAGACGCCAAGGTCACCAAGAAAAACCAGAGGTTGTCAGGTGACGGTCACCTGAAGCTCAGGCAACGACCGCCTCGGTGAACAGGGCTTCTGCTTTGGCCAGGATTTGTTCATCGCGATAGTGTTGCAACTGGATGGCCTTGGCCGGACACTCGCCGGCGCAGATGCCGCAGCCCCGGCAGGCCGCCGCTGCGATCTCGGCCGCGCCCAAAATCCCACCCGCCCCGACCAGCGTCGGATTGATCACCGGCACGTCGTAAGGGCAGATGCGCACGCAGGTGAGGCAGGCGGTGCACTTGTCCGGCTCCACCACCGCCACCACGCCGCCCACCTGCAACTCGTCCTGCGAAAGGATGGCCGACGCCCGCGCCGCTGCCGCCTTGGCCTGAGCGATGGCCTCGTCCAGAAACTTGGGATACTGGATGGCGCCGCACAGATAGGCCCCTTCGGTGGGGAAATCCACCGGCTGGAGCTTGAGGTGCGCCTCTAGCATAAAGCCATCCAGCGTGCAGGCGAACTTCATCATCTCGGCCAGGTGACGCGTGCCGGCTGGCGGCACCATCGCCGCCGAGAGCGCCAGCACGTCTGGCCGGAACTCGATGGGCGCCTTCAGGCTCGGCTCGGTGATGGTCACCCGCAGGTGGCCGTCTTGCTGTTCGACCTGCGGCTTGTGAGCCTCGTCGAAGCGGATGAACGTCACGCCCTTTTCCCGCGCCTGTCGGTACAGCTCTTCGCGGAAGCCGTAGGTGCGGATGTCCTTGTACAGCACGCTGATCTGCACATCGGCGTTGAGCTCTTTGAGCTTGAGCGCGTTTTTCATGGCGCTGGTGCAACACACGCGGCTGCAATAGAAATCGGGCGCGTCGCCGTTGGTCGAACTCTCATCCCACGGGCCGACGCACTGGATCATGACCACCTGTTTCAGCGCGCTCACGTCGAGCGAGCCATCGGCGATGCGGGCCTCCAGGTCGCCCTGGGTCAGGGTCTGCGGACCGCTGCCCAGGCCATAAGCCGGGCCGGCGTATTCCTCGGCGCCGGTGGCCATGACCGTCACCCCGTGTTCGATGAGCCGCTGGCGGCGGCCCTTCGTTTCGCTCAGGGCAGGGCTGCCCGTCTCTTGCACGGTGGTCTGGAAATTGCCCACGTAGCCCTTGTGCCTGACCACCTGGTGGCCGGTGAGCACCTCGATACGCTCGTGGGCCGTCACGCGGGTGATCAGGTCAGCCAGAAAGGCCTGCGGATCGCCGCCCTGGGCGTTGTTAAAAATCTGCCGCGTCCGCCCGCCCAGTTCGGCCTGCCGCTCGATCAGGTAGACCCGGTAGCCCTGATCGGCCAGGTTGAGGGCGGCGGTCAAACCGGCCACGCCGCCGCCGACGATCAGCGCGTCATGGTTAAAGGCCTGCGGCTCGGTGTGCAGCGGGAAAAGCAGCCGCGAGCGGGCGGCGGCCATACGCACCAGGTCTTTGGCCTTGTCGGTGGCTCGATCCGGCTGCCGGCTGTGCACCCAACTGCCCTGATCGCGGATGTTGGCCATCTCGAACAGATACGGATTCAACCCCGCGCTGCGAATGGTATCACGAAAGATCGGCTCGTGGGTGCGCGGCGTGCAGGAGGCGACGATCACCCGGTTTAGCTTGTGCTTTTCAATGCGTTCCTGAATCAGCTTGAGTGAGTCGGCGGCGCAGGTGTAGATGGTATTTTCGGCGTGCGCCACACCCGGCAGGTGAGCGGCGTACTCGGTTACCTGGGCCACGTCCACCACGCCGGCGATGTTGCTGCCGCAACTGCACACGAAACAGCCGATGCGTGGCGCGTCATCCAGATCGACCTCGATTTCGGGCGGGTAGCTCGGCGGCTGCACCATCGTGCCGCGCGCCTGGCCGATGACGGCCAGCGCCGAGGCCGCCGCGCCGCCGGCTTCGACGACGCTATCGGGGATGTCCTTCGGCTCGGCGAACGCGCCGCAGACATAAATGCCTTCACGGGAGGTCTCGACCGGCCTGAACGGCTGTCGCAGGGCAAAACGGTGTTCGTTGAGGCCGATGCCGGTCGCTTTGGCCAGCGCGGCCACGTTTTCCGGCGGCTCTAGCCCCACCGAGAGCACCAGGATGTCGAACGGCTCTTCGACCAGCGCGCCATCGTCGGTCTGGTAGCGGGCGATGATCTCGTGGGTCTCTGGCTTTTCGCGCACCACAGACAGGCGGCAGTCGTGATAGGTGATGCCCAGCTCCTGGCCGCGGCGGTAATAGGCATCGAAATTCTTGCCAAAGGCGCGCATGTCCATCTGGAAAATGTGAATCTCGACGCCGGGCACGTGCTCCATGGCCAGCATGGCCTCTTTGGTGGCATACATGCAGCACACCGAGGAGCAGTATTTGTGGTTCTGATCGCGCGAGCCGACGCACTGTAAAAAGGCGATGCGTTTCGGCTCGGCGTCGTCGGAGGGCCGCCCGATGTGGCCGCGGGTGGGGCCGGAGGCGCTGAGCAGCCGCTCGAACTCCATGGCCGTGACGACGTTGGCGTAACGGCCATAACCCCACTCCGGCGAGCGGGTCGCGTCGTACAGCCGGTAGCCGGGGGCCAACACCACCGCGCCCACCTCGATCGTCTCTGTCTGTGCGGCCTGATAGTGATCTACCGCGCCGGGTTTGCAGGCGTCCACGCACAGGTGGCACTCGCAGCAGATGCCGCACTCCAGGCAGCGGCTGGCTTCGGCCAGGGCCTGCTCTTCGCTAAAGGCCACTGCCACCTCGCGAAAGTCCAGCCGACGCTCCTCGGCGGGGGTGGTGGGCAGCTCGGCCCGCGGCGCCAGGGAGACACCTCGCGCAATCACCGACTGTTCAATTTCCGCCGGGGTCAGATCGACGGTGGGCAGCGGCGTTTCTTCGCGTGGGCTGAGCAGCGGTTTGTCGTGCAGGTAACGATCCACCGAGAGCGCCGCCCGCCGCCCGTGAGCGATGGCCTCGATGAGCGCCGCCGGGCCGCGCACGGCGTCGCCGCCGGCAAAGATGCCAGGCCGGTTGGTGATCAGTGTACGCTCGTCGACGATAAACGTCTGGCGGCGGGGGTCGATCTCCAGGCCGTGGTCCGGGTCGAGGAAAGAGGTCTCCGGGGCCTGGGCCACGGCAGCGATCATCATGTCGCACTCGATGAGGTATTCCGAGCCGTCGATGGGCACCGGGCGGCGGCGGCCGCTGGCATCCGGCTCGCCCAGCTCCATGCGCACGCACTTGAGCGCCGCGATGTGGCCGTTTTCCGAGCACACCTCGACCGGCTGGGACAGCAGTTCCAGGTGAATGCCCTCGGCCACGCCTTGCTGGATCTCTTCTTCGTGGGCCGGCATCTCGGCGCGGGTGCGGCGGTAGACCATCCACACCTCGTCGGCGCCGACGCGTAACGCCGTGCGGGCGGCATCGATGGCCGTGTTGCCGCCGCCGACGACCACCACCCGGCCGTGGATGGCCACCTCTTTGCCCAGGCTCACCGCCCGCAAAAAGGGCACGCCCTGGAAGACATTGCCCGTGTCTTCGCCGGGGATACCCAGTTTCTGCGGCGCGTGGGCGCCGATGGCCATGATGACGGCCTGGTAGCCTTTGCCGAACAGGCTGTTGATGTTGCGGATGGGATCGTTCAGGCGCAGGTCGACGCCGGGCAGGTTGACGATGGCGTCGATCTCGCGTTGCAGCACGTCGCGCGGCAGGCGGTAGGGTGGGATGCCGACGCGCATCATGCCACCCGCCACCGGCAGCGCCTCGAAAATGGTCACGCTGTAGCCCCAGTGGGCCAAAAAGTGGGCGGCGGTCAGGCCGGTGGGGCCGGCGCCCACCACGGCGATCCGGCGGCCGTTGGGCGGCGCGACCGGCATCACCTGGCGGACGTCGTCGTGCGCGTAGACCCAATCGGCCACGAAACGCTTGAGGGCGCAGATGGCCACCGGGCTATCGAGCCGTCCGCGGGTGCATTCGGTCTCGCAGGGGTGGTGGCACACGCGGCCCACGGTGGCGGGGAAGGGGTTGTATTCCATGACCACCTTGAGCGCCTCGGCGTAGCGTCCGCGCCGGATGAGGTTGACGTAACCCTGAGCGCTGGTTTCGGCGGGGCAGGTGGCCTTGCAGGGCGACGTGCCGCGTTTGGTGACGACGTATTTGTTGGGCACCGCCTGGGCATAGGGCCGATAGATGGCCGTGCGTGTATCGAGCGCCTGGTTGAATTCGTTGGGCAGCGAGATTGGGCACACCTCGGCGCAGTCGTTGCAGGCGGTGCATTTGTCCAGGTCTACGTAGCGCGGGCGACGCTGCACGGTGGCGCGGAATCGCCCCGCCTCACCCTCCAGACGGACGAGATCGCTGTTGGTGAGCAGTTCGATATTGGGGTGGCGACCGGCTTCGACGAGTTTGGGCGAGCTGATACACATGGCGCAGTCGTTGGTGGGAAAGGTCTTGTCCAGCTGGGCCATTTTGCCGCCGATGGCCGGTGACTGTTCGACCAGATAGACCTTGACGCCCGAGTTGGCCATGTCCAGGGCCGCCTGCACGCCGGCAATGCCGCCGCCGACGACCATCGCCGCACCGATGGGCCTGGAGTCGTTCGCCATAGATCCCCCTTTCTCGTTAGCTGCTTTCTTTCATCGGGTTGGGTCCCATTCTGCGGACGCGGGCGGTCATCTCGCGGGCGGCGTTGGCAAAGGTCTGGCCCTGTCCGCCAGAGACGTAATAGATGCCGATGCGCTCGCGGCCCAGGCCGATGTCGTCCAGCAGTTTTTTGACATATTCCACGCGTTTGGTGGCGCGCACGTTGCCCCGTTCGTGATGGCAGTTGCCGATGGGGCAGGCCATGATATAGACGCCGTCGGCGCCTTGTTCAAAGGCCCTCAAGATGTATTCCACATCCACTTTGCCGGTGCACGGCAGGCGGATGACCTTGACGTTGGCCGGGTAGGTGACGCGCTCAAAGCCGGCCGAGTCGCCGGCCATGGCGCCGCAATAGATGCAGGTAAAGGCGGTGATTTCGGGTTCAAAGCCGTTGTTGTTCGAATCTGTCATGGATGTATCTCCGCATCAAGTTACAGGTGGCAAGTGACAAGTCTGGACATTTACTCGCCCCCTGCAACTTGCAGCTTTTAACTTGCAAGCCACTGGCCGAGCACGGCTGTGTCGGGGATCATGATCTGCTCATCGTCATAGTGCAGCAGTTGGATGGCGTCGGCCGGGCACTCGCTGGTGCAGGTGCCGCAGCCGGTGCACAGCGTCGGCTCGATGTAGGCCGCGCCGATGATGCCGCCCACACCCACCGCGCCCGGATCGATCTTGGGAATCTGGAACGGGCAGGTGCGCACGCAGGTGAGGCAGCCGACACACTTTTCCTGCGCCACCACGGCATACTTGACCGTGGCCTCCAGCTTTTCCTGGCCCAGGATGGTCATGGCCCGCGCCGAGGTCGCCAGCGCGTGGGCGATCGATTCCTCCGAGAACTTGGGATAGTGGGCCGCGCCGCACAGGAAAATGCCCTCGCGGGTGAAATCCATGGGCCGCAGTTTGAGGTTATCTTCCATAAAAAAGCCCTCGGTGGAAAGCGGCACGCCGAGCAGGTTGGCCAGGCTGGGGTTGTTGTCGTTGGCCACGGTGGCCATGCTCAGCGCCAGCAGATCCGGCGTCAGGATGAGGTCCTGCTGCAGCACGTGATCGCGCACCCGGACTTTGATGTGGCCATTTTCGTGGTAAACCCGCGGGCGAGCGTCGTCGTCGTAACGCACAAAGAGCACGCCGCGCTCGCGGGCCTCGGTGTAGAATTTCTCACGAAAACCGTAGGTCATCAGCTCTTTATAGAGCACCACCACCTGGCAGGCGGGGTTGATGATCTTGATGCGAATGGCGTTTTTGAGCGTGTTGGTGCAGCAGGTGCGGCTGCAATAGAATTCTTGGGCGCTGTTTTCCAGGTTCCAGGGGCCGACACACTGGATCATGGTCACGCTTTTGAGCTGATTGATCACCTCGGCCCGTTCGGCGATGGTTTTTTCCAGTTCCAACTGGGTCACGACGCGCTGGTCATCGCCCAGCAAATAGACGTGGCCTCTGAACTCGTTGGCGCCGGTGGCCAGGATAGTCACGCCGTGGGTTACATCCCACTCTTCCTGCTGGCCGTTGCCGTTGCGCACGCCGCGCAGGGTGGCCACAAAGTTGCCCTTGGTGCCGCGGAACTTGGTCATTTCGGTCTGTTTAAGGACGGCGATGCGCTCGTGCTCTTCGACACGTTTGACGAGGTTGCGTAACATCTGGTGGGGGTTGTCGCCTTCGGCGGTAAAGTGCAAATGGCGTACGTTGCCGCCCAACCGTTTTTCCTTTTCCACCAGGAACACGTCGTAACCCTGTTCGGCAATCGTCAGCGCAGCCGTCAGGCCGGCCACACCGCCGCCCAATACCAGGGCGCGCCGGTCGTGGGCCATCTCCATTTTGTAGATGGGTTTCAGTTGCCGCGCCCGGGCCACACCAAAGCGGAGCAGTTCTTTGGCCTTGCGGGTGGCGCCGATGGGGTTATCGTAATGCACCCAGGTGCAGCTTTCACGCAGGCTGACAAATTCCAGCAGGTGAGGGTTCAACCGGACGCGGCGCATGAGGTCTTGAAACAGCGCTTCGTGGGTGCGGGGCGTGCAGGCGCCCACCACCAGTCGGTTGATGCCTTTTTCGCGGACGAGACGTTTGATCTCGGTCAGGCCATCTTCCTGACAGCCGAAGGCGATCTCACCGGCATAGACCACGTCTGGCAGCGTGCGGGCATAGGCGATCACGGCGGGCAGATCGACGACGTTCGAAATCTCGCCGCCGCAGCGACAGGCAAACACGCCCACCCTCGGCGGCTCGGCCGATACGTCACGCTCGATGGGATAGACGACTTTTTCCGTCAGCGAGTGCTGCGTGCCGGAGAGCAGTTGGATGGCCTCGGCGACTGCGCCGCTGGCGTCGATGATCGATTCGGTGATCTCTTTGGGCATGCCGAATGCGCCGGCCACGTAAACGCCGGGGCGGGTGGTATCCACCGGCTCGAACTTTTCTGTGCGGCAAAAGCCGTACTCGTTCAATTCGATGTCGAGCATCTCGGCCAGTTCTTTGGATTGGGCCGGCGGCTCGCTGCCCACCGAAAGCACCACCATGTCGAAACGCTGTTCGGTCAGCAGGCCATCGTCAGTCTGATAGCGGATGAATAGATCGCGAGTTTCCGGGTCTTCGTGGATGATCGAGATACGGCTGCGCACAAAGCCCACGTCGAACACGTCTTCGGCGCGGCGGGTGTAGGCGCTGTACTCTTTGGAAAAGGCCCGCTCGTCCATGATAAAGATCTGCGTGTCTACACCGGGTAAACGCTGCTTGGCCAGCATGGCCTCTTTGGTGGCGTACATGCAGCAGATGGAGGAGCAATAAGGATGCTGCGTATCTCGCGAGCCGACGCATTGGATCCAGGCCATTCGCCGTGGCAGTTTACCATCGGACGGGCGGTGGATGAGCCCTTCGGTGGGGCCAGAACGGCTGGCCATACGCTCGTATTGTAGACTGGTAACGACGTTAGGATAACGCCCGTAGCCATATTCGGCCACACCTGAAGGGTCGAACATTTTATAACCCACCGTCAGGATGATGGCGCCCACGTGCAGGTCTTCAAACCATTCCTGTTCTTCGAGGTTGATGGCGCCGGTAGGGCAGACGGCGGCGCATTGGCGGCAGTCGTCGCAATAAGCGCCGCGCTCGATGGCATAGGCGTTGGGCGCCGCGCGGGCGGCCACCTTGTAGGCCGCTTTGCGCGTCGACAGGCCCAACTGGAAAGGATCGGGCAGGTTTTCGACAGGGCACACCTCGGTGCATTTGTTGCAGTTGATGCAGTGATGAATGTCCACGTAGCGAGGCTTGTGGCGCACACTGACCACAAAATGACCAGGCTGGCCGCTGACCGAGACGACCTCGGTGAGGGTCATCAGCTCGATGGAGCGGTGGAGGCTAAAGTCCAATAACCAGGGGGTAATAGATGGACGGGTGCAACCATAGCCGTGATCGGAGGTGCCACGGCAGAGCACACAGTCGTGGGTGGGGAACATGAAACCCAGTTGGGCCACCACGCCGCCGATGCTGGGTGATTTTTCCACCAGATAAACTTTCATGCCCGCGTCGGCCAGGTCGGTGGCGGCCCTCATGCCGCCCACCCCTGCACCAACGACCAGGACAGCGCCGATTTTTTCTCTTTGAACCACGCTGATTCTCCTTTGAACCTGCTCTGAGGCCGCAACGAAAAATTGCTCAACGGCGTTGTTGGCAACGCCCGCATTATACAATCGAATGGATGAATTGGCAAGGCGTTTGGTATCGGGCGCTAGGCCGCGAACCGGGGGACCTTTTCATCCTCACAAAGCTGTTGCCTGGCAGCCAGGTAGATGGGACAGGTGGGACAATCGTCATGGCCCGCACCTTTTTGCCAGCAGGGCGTCGTGCGTTCTACCAGGTGCGCACATGGCGCCTGTAAATCCTGTGGTGTGTTTTGATAGGCTTGTAAGGCCGTCAACGCCAGCAATCGCCGGAGGCCCTCCAGATTGAGGCCTCGCTCGTGGATCAGGTAACGGATGGCCTGGACCCATTGTAGATCGTTGGCCGAGTAAAAGCGACGATTCCCTTTGCGTGTGGGAGCGATCAGCCCTTTTTCTTCGTAGAGATGAAGCGTGCGTGGGTGGAGGCCCAGCAGGTCGGCAGCGGTGCTGATGATATACAGCGGGCGGTTGTCGTCCATTTCCTGCTCCCCTGGACACTCTTGCTTTAGACCAACGGCATCGTTGCAGTGGTGCTGATCCGAATGGATACCGACGATCAGACGCTTTTGGTAGAATGATTATACAGCACGACAAAAAAACTGTCAACTAATCTGACAGTGATTCTTGTAGGGTTTGAGAGAGGAGCGATCGGGCGATGTGGCATTTGACACATAAAGCCGATGAAGTATAATAATTGCTCGTGTGCGCCCGTAGCTCAATGGATAGAGCGTCTGACTTCGAATCAGCAGGTTGCGCGTTCGAATCGCGCCGGGCGCGCCTGCATAGAAAAGGGCCGGTCCTGGCGTTTGACTGGCCCTTGCGTTTGTTCTTGTGCTTCTTGCGCCCGGTG
Source organism: Chloroflexota bacterium (assembly GCA_049324835.1). GTDB lineage: Bacteria > Chloroflexota > Anaerolineae > CAYNKW01 > CAYNKW01 > JBMOMT01. The sequence continues at coordinate 68,421 of JBMOMT010000036.1, forward strand.
ACGGTATTATTCACGCCTCACAGGTGCAACCCCGCGTTGCAAAGCGGTGGTGTTTTTCCACTGCCGATGTACTACCTGCCCGATGTCAAGATGCGGGTGAGGCGCAGTCGGGCTTCCATGCGCAGCCGGATCTCCTCCTCGATGCGTGGATGCAACTGGCGCAGCTTTTCAAAGGCCGCCCGGTCAAAGACAAATACCTCCACGGGGCCCACGGCGGTGATGGTGGCATTGCGTCGCTCACCGGTCAGCAGAGCCGTTTCGCCGAAAAAGTAGCCTGACCCTCTATAGCCCAGGAAGCGTCGAATGCCGGCCGCAATCTCGACCCGCACCGTGACCCGGCCCGAAGCCAGGATGTAAAAGTCGGTGCCGGGTTGTCCTTGTTGGATGATGGGTGTATCGGCCGGGATGTATTGCAGGCGTGCCCAGCGGGCGATTTGCAGCAGTTGTTCCCGGTCCAAACCGCTCAGCAGTGGAATGCGGCCCAGACGGTGGGCCAGTTCTTCTTCCAGCGAGGGTGTCGGCACACCAAAAAGCGCGGCGATCGGTCGACTTTGCAGCAGGTACAGGTGATGGTGGTACCAGGCAAACTCGATGTCGACCGGTTCTTCGAACAGATCTTCTACCCGCAGACAGAGCCGCACCAGCGTTTGGATCTCGTCATCGGTGAGGCTGGGCTGGCTCTGCTGTTCGCGGGGTACTTTTTGGATCTCTGTGCCGCCGTCGGCCAGGGGCATCAGCCGCGCGCGTTTGGTCGACACCCAACGATCCACCACTGCCAGGTCCGATTTGCGCACCACGAAATTGTCGGGTGCAACCATCTCGGAAACGATGGCCTCGCTCAGGCCCCAGACGGCGTCGATGATCACTTCGTCGGCTTCACCGGTGATGGGGTTGGCGGTGAAAACTGTGCCAGAGACGTTGGCCGACACCAACTCGTGAACCACCACTGCCATGCGGGCGTCGGCCTGATTCAGACCATTCTGAAACCTGTACAGGATGGCGCGTGGCGTCCAGAGAGAGGCCCAGCACTGCTGGATGCTCTCCAGCAACGACGTCAGCCCGATGACGTTGAGAAAAGCCTCGTGTTGACCGCCAAAACTGGCCGGCGGATGCCCCTTTAGCACCGATGACGACCGCACCGACAGCGGCGTCTGTGGGTCGCCCAACTCTTCCACAAGCTCCTGCGTGACGGCTGTGATGCTCTCACGGATGGCATCGGGCATGGCGGCTTGCAGAACGAGCGCGGCGATCGCCCGCGATGCGACCTCGATCTGGGCGAGGTCTTCGGACTGCACCTGGTTCAGGTGTGCCTGGATGGCTGGCCACAGATCGGCCTGGTCGATGTGCGCCTGATAGGCGTCTACGGTCACGCAAAAGCCCAGCGGCACGGGCAGTCCGGCCGACCACATCTGGCTCAGATTGCCGCCTTTTTGTCCCACCAGGGCCATGTCTTTGGCCAGAGTCTCGTGCAAGCGCACGCAGTAAAGCGCCATGAACCTCTCCTCGTTTGCGACAACTCCGGTGATGAGCGGAAAGTCCGAAAAGTCGACCTGACTTTAACGGGCCAAGTGTATCACATTTGATGGTGAAGTCAAGCGCTATTTCATCTTAGGGCCTGTAAAAGAATAACTTCCGTCACTGTCATTCTGAGCGCCTGTAAGGGCGCGAAGAATCCCGTTTGAGTAGAACGAGACCCTTCGCTTTGCTCAGGGTGACGCGGGAATTTGTATTTTTACGGACCCTTACGATGGTTGACCCGTCTCAACCGCGGTGGTATAATGCAGCCATCCAACAGGCAACGGAAACTCGTGTGGTTGAGGGGGAACCATGGGACGAAGGGCAAAAGTTGCAGCGCCGCCGTTCGACGCCGGTCGTTATCACGGCGGGGCACACGTGGACCTGGTGGAACCGGGGACGGTCACATTTATCCTCACCGCGCCATACAAGCCGTATGTGAGCGTCGTCGGTGAGTTCAACGGCTGGGACATTCGGGCGCAGCCGATGTTTTTTGATGGAGACCGCCTGTGGTGGGTGACGGTGCCGCTGAGCCAGCCCACACGTTACCAGTTCTACGTCGAGATCGACGACGTGGTCAACCGGGTGCGGGTGGGCGATCCCTATGCCCGTGAGGTGCAGTGGGACAACAACGGCCCCAACGCTTACCTGAGCTTTGCCAGACCGTACGTCTGGCAGGATGCCGGCTGGCAACCACCTTCTGTCGATGACCTGGTGATTTACGAAATCAACGTGCGCGATTTTGGCGGGCAACGTCAGGCCCACGCCGATCTGTACGGCACTTTTGCCGATGTGGCCGATCGGCTGCCCTACCTGCGTGATATCGGTATCAACGCCATCGAGTTGCTGCCGGTGGCCCAGTTTCCCATGAACAGCGCCTGGGGAAACAATCCTGTGTTTTTTATGGCGCCGGAGCGCACCTATGGCGCGCCCCACGATCTCAAGGCTCTGGTAGACGCGGCCCACCGCCACGGCATCGCGGTCATCCTGGATCTGGTGCTCAACAAGGGCTGGCAGGATCATCCCTATTACCTCATGTACCCGCCCATGCTCTCGCCCGATGGCCGTCCTCTGACCGACTGGAATCCTTTTTTCCGCCATTCCTGGCACGGCGATGAATCCTCGGTGCGCTTGGATTGTTTTGCCGATCTGGCTCTGACCTACCTGCGCGATGTGGTGCGCTTTTGGCTGGAAGAATATCACGTCGATGGCTTGCGTTTCGACGGTGTGGCCGCGTTAGATTTTGACCCGGAAAACCCACGGCGGCCCAATTTCGAGCCAGAGCGGGGCATTGCCGCATTGGCCGGTGAGGCGCGGGCGGCCAACCCGCAGGCCATTCTCATCGCCGATTACACCGTCGTGTCTGGCACCAACCCGGCCAAATCGGCGGTGCGTCTGGTCACGGAGACGGCCATCGACGCGGTTTGGTGCGAAATCTTTCCCAGCGTCATGGCCAATGTCCTGGCCGAAGGCTGGCAATGGGAGCGCGAGCCGGTGCATCAGGCCATTGCAGGTTGTCTGGAGATGGGTTTCAGCGCCGGGCATCAACTGGTCAAGTTCCTGGCCAACCATCGCACCACCCGACCGGTACACACCATCAAGTTCCACGCCTTTTATCAGGTGCAGCCCCATCCTTCGGTGGCTGGAAACTATGTCTCTTCGGACGACATCGCCATGCGTAAGGCGCGTCTGGGTTTGCTGACGCTGTTCACTGCGGTGGGCACACCCATGCTGCTGGCCGGTGAGGAATTTGTCGAAGATAGCGGCTGTACGGTCTACTTTAACCCGGTCGATTGGCGCATGCTGGAACGCGCCAAAAATCAGCGCCATCTGGATTTCGTGCGGCAACTGGTGAGGTTGCGGCATGCGCACCCTGCACTGCGCTCGGCCAGCCTGGCCTTTTCTCCCGGCGATTTTGCCACCGAGAAACTGATCTGCTTTCGGCGTTGGCACGATTCCGGCGATGTGGTGCTGGTGGTTCTCAATTTCGATCATCGACCGCGGCAGGTGTCGCTGGTCTTTCCGCAGGCCGGGCGCTGGCGCGAGGCCCTTTCCGGCGCAACGGTCGAGGTCGCGGCAGAGCCTGTCGAGGTGACAGTGGCCGAATGGGATGGTCTGATTTTTGCGCCGGCGATGTCTGTTTGAGTTGTGGTGCGGCGCAAAAAAAAAGCGCAACGGCTGAATGACCGTTGCGCCCTCTGTTGGCTGTGACTCAGTTCGTTTCCAGTCTGTGGCCTGCCAGTGGTACGGCCAGTGTGATGGTGGTGCCCTGGCCGGGCACCGAATCGATGGTCAGCTCTCCGCCCACCATCTGGGCCCGCTCGTGCATGTTGATCATACCCAGGCTGCCCTCTCGCCCCCGGTTGGGGTTGAGCTGACGGGTGTCGAACCCCTCTCCGTCGTCTCGTACAAAAGCCACCAGGCAGTCGTCTTGCAGCGCCAGTCCAACCCAGACGTTCTGGGCCCTGGCGTGTTTTTTGGCGTTGCCCAGGGCCTCCTGTATGACGGAAAAGATCTCCTTTTCGACGCGGCCCGCCAGCCGGCCATCGAATCCACCTGTTTCCAGATGCACCCACAAGCCCTCTGTATCCTGGATCTGCCTGGTATAGTATTCCAGCGCCGGCACCAGGCCCTGCGTTTCCAACACCGCCGGACGCAGATCGAAAAGCAGTGTGCGCACCTGTTTCAACGCCCGGTCGGCGATGGGCAGCAGCTCAGACAGCTCTTTATCCACCTTGGTGGCGTCGTGGGCCAACATCTTGCGCGAAAACTCGAGTCCCATGCGGATAGCAGCCAGCAATTGCGTGGGGCCGTCGTGTAGATCGCGGGCCAGGCGCTTACGCACGTCCTCTTCCAGGGCCACGATACGATCTCGCTCTTCGCGCAACGCCTGCACCAACTGGGCGTTCTCGATGGCCGTGGCCGACTGAGCGGCAAACGTCATCAGCAGGTTCAAATCGTCCTGGTTGAACCGTTCACCGCTGGATTTGTTCAGCACCTGCAACACACCAATGATGTCGCCGCGAGCGATGAGTGGGATGCAGATGATGTTGGCCGTGTGGAAGCGGCTGCTCTCGAAACCTTCGTAAAAGCGCGGGTCCTGGCTGACATCATCCACGATGAGTGGCTGGCGCGAGTTCATCACCCAACCGGCGATGCCCTTGTTCCGCGGCATGCTCCGGCCTCGTAAATTTTCACCCCCGCCGCCGACAACCACAGCAAAGACCAGTTCATCGGTCCGCTTGTCCAGCAGTAGCAACGAACCGGCCACCGCCCCCACCACCTTGATGGCCGAATCGAGGATGTTTTTGAGCAGGGTTTGCAGGTTGAGATCCGAGGTGAGCTTGAGTGTCATTTCCTGGAGGACGTGGAGCGCCACCGTGCGCTCGCTGAGATGCAGGTATTCTTCCTGAAGCCGGTCGTAGGCTTTTTGCAGCGTCTCCAGTTTCTTTTCAGAGCCTTGTCTGCTCAAGCTTTTTCTCCCATTTCCCCCTGGTCGCACCGACACTGTCACCATGCGCCGATTCGGCGATCAGTCTGGAGAGGACAGGGGGGCCAGCAACGACTGAATTTTGGGCAGAGTCTCGCGCGCGGCTGCCTCGCCGGCGCGAACGATCTCGTCTGTCCTGTCGAAATCTTTGGTGGAAAAACCCTCGACGTGGGGGCGGATCAACACGTTGATGGGCCCCATACGCGTCTTGATGATCTCACGCTCCATGATGGCCATCTGGCGGGCGACGACGTCGTAAATGTTCAGTTCCTTGAAGCTGATCGCTGCCCGGCGGCCGGTATTTTCCTCAAAACCGGCGATGACGCTGCTGCCGATGATGATGTTGGCCCCGTGGTCGGCCAGTACGCTGGCCGGCAGTGGGTTGACCGCCCCACCATCGATCAGGAAACGCTCTTCCAGTTGCGCCGGCGCAAAGATGCCGATCATCGAAATGCTGGCCCGCACCGCCGGCGCAACCGGGCCGGCGTCGAAAACCACCTCCTGGCCTGAAAGAATGTCGGCGGCGACGATATACGTGGGAATTTTCAGCTCGGCAAACGTGCGCCCCCCCAGGGCCTGGTCTAAAAAGCGGGTGGTTTTGCGCCCCTGGAAAAAGCCCGATTTCGGCGGCACCTGAGGGTCCCACAGCCCGCCGCGCAACAACACCTTGTTCGGCAGGCTCTTGGCGAACTCGGTGACCATATTCAGGTCCAGCGTGGTGGTATACAGCGCGCCGAACAACGCGCCGGCGCTGGTGCCGGCGAGCATGTCGATGGGGATGCCGGCCTCTTTTAGCACCCGCAGCACCCCGATGTGGGCGATGCCGCGTGCGCCGCCGCTGGAAAGCGCCAGCCCCACCACGCGGCGGGTGATACGCCGCGCCAGACGGTCGATGCTGACCGGATCGGTGGCGCTCTGCCACACCCTGCCCCGCGACGCTTGCACCATCCAGGGTTCGGGCTGGCAATCCAGCAGCACGGTGACGTCCGCCAGCTCCATGGCCTTGGCCGTGATCTGGGGCTTTTGTAGTGAGCCGCACATCAGCACCCAGGAGAATTTCTCTGCCAAAAAGCCCAACGTCTCGGCCAGCCCGCCGCGACGCAGATAAGTGGTCGACTGGCTATCCAGCACGGTGATGCCGCCGGCGTGCAGGGCCTTTTCCTCCACGCGGCTGAGCGCCAGCCCGCCCATGTCGTACAGCACCACCCGCTGACCGGTCTGCCGGCCCAGGCTCAGAGCCAGGCTGCTCACGCTGGCGCCCACAGCGGCGATCAGGTTGTATTCATCCTGGCGTGTGGGCATCTGGCTGGTCTGAACCAGGCGGCGACTCAACTCGCGGCTCATCTGGAGGGCAATGATGGGATGATCCTCCAGCAAGGTCTCCAGGTCTGGCTTGCGCAGCACCCATACCTCGGCGTCGATCACCACCCGCACCGTGGCCGAGCGTGGCTCGTCCAACAGCAGGGCCAGTTCGCCGAAAAAGTTGCCTGGCCCCAGATAGGCCAGAATCTTTTCGGCCTCTGGCGTGCCGGCGACCACCTGCACCTGCCCTGATTCGATGAGGTACAGCGCGTCACCCTCTTCACCTTTGGAAAAGATGACCTGACCCTTGAGGTATCTTTCGCGGCGCAGTTGCTCCGAAATGGCCCGGAGCTCTGTGTCTGGCAATTCACTGAAGAAGGGAATGCGACGAAGGTTCTGCAGCATGAGGTTTTTCTCCCTTCCACCCCCCAGATCACGCAAGACGCTGGTTCCATTATAGCACAAGTTGTCTGTTTCGCCAATGAACACAGGCGTTGGGAGTGCCAGCGCCTTTGCAGTGGACTGCCAAGTGTGGTACAATAATCTCATTCGCACGATCAACGATTTGGCCAGGACGATGGGTAAATCACGTTCCAAGCTGCAAAATGAAGGAGCGACAGCCGCCCTGATCGAGCTCGAGTTGCAGCGGCGGTTGCAGGCTTGGGTCACGCTCACCACCGCTGCGCTGGCCCTCAATGCCACGCTCGATCCGGAAACGACGCTGGAAGCCGCCCTCTCGGCTGTCAGACAGGTGACAGACTGCCAGCAGGCGGCCCTCTTTGATCTGGATGCCACCGGCGAGGCGCTCACCTTGCGGCTGGCGTATGGTCTGGATCCAGATCGTCTCCGCCGGGCGCAACATCTGACCCTGGAGCCTCATCGGCGACAGGCCCTGACCCAGGGCTGGAGCATCGCCATTGGCGATCTTGAGGCCGAGGCGGATGTGCCTTCCTGGCTCGAAGCCGTCCTGCCGGCGGGCTGCAGGGCGGTGGTGAGTCTGCCTCTGGTGGTGCCGCAGCAGGCGATGGGTTGCCTGGTGGCTTTTTTCTCCGAGCCGCACCTCTGGACCGATTTTGATCGGACTTTGTGGCGCATCCTGGCCGATCAGGCGGCGGTGACGATTTCCAATGCCCGCCTGCGCGCCGGGCTGCTCCACGAGCGTGATTTGGTTCACGTCGTCGCCGGTGGCATGAGCGAGGGCCTGGTCGTCGCCGATCTTCAAGGGCAGGTGGTGATGGTCAACCAGGCGGCGCGCCAGATGCTGGGCATCGAGGTGGGCCAGCGGTGGGAATTCCAGCCCAGCATCAGCGAGCGGGCCAGGCGGGCCGAGGCGCTGCTGGCAACTCCTGGCCCCTGGCTGATCCTGGAAAAGAAAGATCGCCTGATGAACGTGAGCATCATGAGGCTGCCTGGAGGGCAGGCCAGCGACTTGGCGACGGTGTACGTCGTGCGCGATATCACTCGTTGGGTGGAACTGGACGAGCTCAAGACCGATTTTATCAGCCAGGTATCCCATGAATTACGCACTCCGCTGGCCACCATCAAGACCCTGGTTGGCCTGTTAAAAAAAGAGAGGGTGCCACAAGAGGCAGCCCGCGAGTTTCTGGCTATCATCGAGTCGGAGGTGGATCGCCAGACCCAGTTGGTCAACGATCTGTTGGAGGTGGGTCGTTTGGAGTCGGGTGAGGTGAGCTGGACGGTGGTCGAAATAGTACCCACCGAGGTGGCCGAAAAGGCGATCCGGGCCTGCCTGCCGCTGGCCTCGGAAAAGGGTGTCTCGCTGGTTGGATCGCCACTGCCGATCTTGCCCCGCGTGATGGGCACGCCGCGGCGGTTGCAAGAGGCGCTCACCAATCTGTTGGTCAATGCCGTCAAGTACACCCCGGCCGGTGGGCTGGTCTCGGTGACGGCGGGCTGCGACGATCAGGTGGTGTGGTTGGCGGTGCGCGATACAGGGCCGGGCATCGCCGAAACCGATCTGCCCCACATCTTTGAGAAATTTTACCGGGCGCGCCAGACGAGGGGCAATCATCAGGGCGTGGGGCTGGGCCTGACCATCGCCTGGCAGGTCGTCAGGGCCATGCATGGCACCATTGAGGTGCAGAGCCAGGTGGGAGAGGGGAGTTGTTTCACGGTGCGTTTGCCCCGGGCCAGAACTTTTGTGGCGGCGATGCGTGAGACGTTCGAGGGTGCGCAGGATGAGTGTGCAGATCCTGTTGATAGATGATGAGCCACAGCTCCAGGTAGCTCTGAGCAAATATCTTGGTCGGGCTGGTTATGAGGTGGTGACCGCCTCTTGTGGTGAGGAGGCCATACAACTGTTGCAGCATGTCAGCCCAGACCTGATCATTTGCGATATCATGATGCCTGGCATGAACGGTCTGGATTTGCGCCAGCAGCTCGATCAGGACCCCGATCTAAAAAACACACCGTTCATCTTTTTGACCGCCAAAGGCCAGCTCCGCGATCGTCTGGAAGGGCTGCACGTCGGCGCCGACGACTATGTCGTCAAACCTTTTGAGCCGGCCGAATTGGAGGCGCGGATTGAAGCGTTGCTGCGCCGTGTGGCGCGCCATCGTGATGCCGCCGCGCAGAGTGTGGAGGATCTGAAAGACAATATCCTGGCTAACGTGACGCACGAGCTACGCACGCCCATGGCGGTGGTGCGCAGCACGTTGGAGCTGATGCTGGAAGGGGCATTCGGCTCGGATGTGGTCCAGGAGCACACGTTCCTGGCGCGGGCGCTGGAGAGCACACGCAGCCTGCAAAGACTGATCGATAACCTGTTGTTGATCGCCTCGCTGGACGACAAAGAGCTCGAGTTGTTCCTCTCTTCGTTTTCGGTGCAGGCGTTGTTACAACAGAGCCGGATCAAACTCTCGCACGTCAACCCGGAGCGTCGGGTGATCCTTCATCGACCGGAGCCGCCCGATCTGACCGTGTGCGCCGACCGGCGATTTCTGGAGATGGTGTTGGGTCAACTGTTGGACAACGCCGATCGATTCTCACCCGCCGAAGGGACGATCGAAGTCATGGCCGGCGCGCGCGACGAGGGTGTCTTTGTCACCGTCGCCGACCGCGGCGAGGGCATTGCGCCCGCACATCTGCCGCACATTTTCCGTCGTTTTTACCAGGCCGACATGTCCTCTACCCGGGCTCACAGTGGGCTTGGCTGCGGCTTGTTTCTGGTCAAAGTGCTGGTTGAGGCTCATGGCGGGCGGGTGGAGGTTGATTCGCAACCAGGCAAAGGCAGTCGCTTTACCATCTGGCTGCCACGAGATCTGCCGGAGGGCCTTTTCACTGTCACCGAGTTGGCTGCAACAAAAAACGTGCGCCAGCCTGAAACTGGCGGCCAGGGAGCAAAACGATGACCATGCAGGTAAAAGCCGTTTGGGTGAGTGGGCGACAATTCGTCGGCGAGAGTGGATCGGGCCACGCGCTGGTGATGGATGCCTCGAGCAGGGCAGACGGGCGCAACACGGGGCCATCGCCCATGGAGATGCTGTTGTTGGGCATGGCCGGCTGCACCGGCATCGACGTGGTCTCGATTCTGGAAAGGGGGCGTCACCATGTCAGCGGCGTCGAGGTGGCGGTCGAGGCCGAGCGCGCGCCAGAAGCGCCCATGGTGTTTACCTGCATCAACGTCAGTTATACCGTGCGTGGCAAGAATCTGTCGGAAAAGGCGGTCAAGCGGGCCATCGAGCTGTCCGAGAACCGTTATTGCTCGGCGTCGATCATGTTGGGCAAGACAGCCGAGATTCACACCCGCTACACGATCCTGGAGGAAACCTAGCACCTGCCTCAGCGGAATCCCGAACACGTTCAGGATTCCGCACCGAGAACTCTTACAGCTCGACTTCCTCGGCTTCGGCGAGGATATCGGCCTGGCGCAGCCCTTCCACCGAGAGGGGCGGCGCTTTTTTGCGCCGCTCGCGGGCATAGGCCGCCAGCATCGCCAGCACGGGCAGGGCTACTGCCAGAGCCAGGTACGGCCCGGCAGGCAGACGCGGCGAGGCCGAAAAACGATCCAGGTTGAACAGGCAGACTGTGAGGGCCAGCCAGACGGTGGCAAAGTTGGGTAGTGGATCGCCGGAGTGGATGAGGCGCAGGCCAGAGGTGCGTCGCCGGCTAAAAGGCCACCACAGGTTGCTGCCCATGTGGCCCAGTTGATCCTGCAACACATGAACGGCCATCCCCAGGCCGATGGCAACCCCGAACACCGGCCCCAGCAACAGCCATGCAATCGATCCTAGCATGGCTGCCAGCGTCAACGAGTGGCTCCAACGGCGATGCCACGGCAAAAAGGTGACGTGCAGCGCGCTGCCCTGCCGCTCGAAGCGTAAGCAGGGGCCGCTCAAGATATCGATCCTCGTTTCGGCGTCGTAGGTCTGCACCAACGGCACACCGACAACCGCCCGGCCCAGGCGCGCGGTGGGGTGATCGCTTTCGGGGTAGGCCACCTGTGCCGTGGAAACGACCGGCCCCGGCCTCACGATCACCTCGCCCATTTCCGGCTCCAGGCGCACGGTGTACTGTCGCCAGCGATCGCTGCCCAGTTGCAGGCTGTGAAGCTGCACCGTTTGGGGCCGACCGGTTTCGAAGGCGGTTTTCATGGCCGCCGCCACCCGCCCGGCGATCGCCTGGGCGTCGAAACCGGCCTCTGTCGGTGCGATCTCGTCGTCCAGTTTCTCCAGGTAGCGGGCAAATTTAAAATCGAGCGTATCCGGCAGCAGGGCAAACGCCCCCGCCAGCGCCAGCGCCAGCGATCCACCTTTTGCCGCCGTCACCGCTGCCGGGAAAAAACTGGCAGCCGCCACGCCAGAGATGAAATGGGCGATCCCTTTCACCGGCTCAACCTTTCAACAGCTCCAGGTTCGATAGCTCTTGCTGGCGTTTGCCCTGTTCGATATCGTGGATGAGCGTGATCAGGCGGCCGGTGAGCGGCGCCGGCGCGCCTGCCTGAGCGCCGATTTCCACCACCGGCCCCAGCAGCGGATCGACCTCGGTGCGCCGCTTGCGCACGGCCAGATCGCGCCAGATGCCGCTGTGAGTTTTGGCCGAGCAGCGGTTAAAAGCCACCATGTCATCCAGCGAGCGCAGCGATACGGCCCGATCGGTGCCGGGCATAAAGGCCAGAGGGTCAAAGCCGTTGAACGCCTCCGGCCTGACGCCCTGGCTCTGGGCGACACTCAGCACCTCCTGGCCCAGCGCGATGAACAACTCGCGATGTTCGGGCGCGGCCAGCGCGTCGGCAATAGATTCGTTGGTGAGGGCCGTGGCAAACAGCATGGCGCCGTAGGCCAGTTTGCCCCACAAAAAGCCCCAGATGTTGGGCGTGACGATGGCCTCCGGCTCGAAATCCAAAAAGGCGCGGTGCAGCTCTTTCAGGCGCGGGGTGATGGCTCCATCCAGCTCGCCCAACACCACCGCGCCGCGACCGCCAAAGAGGATGCGCCCTGGCTCCAGATAATCGGCGCCCAAGTTGACAAAACAACCCACCGTGCGCTCGCGCCCGACGATTCCGGCAATGACCGATTCGTTCAGCCCGTTTTGCGCCGAGACCACGTAACCGTCCGGTTGCAGGTGCGGCAGCAGCGATCGGGCGGCGGCCTGAGTGTCCTGCGCCTTGACGCACAGCAGAATCGTCCGGTACTGGCCCTGCACCGCATCCGGCGTCAGGGCTGGCGCGCGGACGGTGAATTCGTCGATGGGGCCGCTGATGGTCAATCCCCTTGTATTGATGGCCTCCACGTGTGCTGCGGCCAGATCGACGAGTGTGATGTCGTGACCGGCGCGCGCCAGGTAAGCGCCGATGGTGCCGCCGATGGCTCCAGTTCCCCAGATGAGCAGTTTCACCTTTTCAAATTCCTCCATAAATCACAACAATCCCAGCCAGCCGGCCACGGTGTTGCTCGCGCCAAACATGTTCAGCGTGATGGGCAACAGCAACACGCCCATGCAGTTCATGCGCCGCGAGCCCCACAGCACCGGGATGAGACCGATGCCGCTGGCTGCCACGCAGACCAGCAGCCCGCCTGGCCCGGTGAGGCCGAGCACGACGGTCAGCAGCAGGCCCAATGTCGCCAGGCTCACCGAGCGATAGCGCCATCGTTTCATCAAAACGATAATCCCTCTCGACAGCCCCAGCAGCAGAAAAAAGGCCGCGCCCCCGGCCAGCATCACGGCGGCGGTTGCCAGTAGATGCCAGGTGGGGCCGTGGGCGCTGAAAAGCGTGCTCAGCGTCCAGGCCATGCCGCCGCGTGTCAGGTGTAGCCCTGGCACAAAAAACAGCAACAGACCACCCACGTAATAGACGACCTTGCTCGCGCCTTGTGAGATCAGAAACAGCCGATCGTCTCGCTGCGCCGTGGCGTGTCCGGCCAAAAAGCCGCCGATGCCGCCTGTGACCACCGGAAAAAAGGCGGCGAACAGCCCCCCCATCGCGCCGGCTGCCACCCCCCGCGCCACCTGTCCTGGCGTCACATCCACCGACGCGCTCAGGTGCTGGGGCGGTATCTCGATGCGAGCCAGCAGGTTCTGTACGATCCACGGCACGGCAAACAGCCCCACAAAGGCCGGCAGCAACCCCTGATAGGCCATATCGACCGGCACCGGGCTGCGGTACATCAAGATCAAACCCAACAGGCCGGCGAGCAGGAACGTGATCAGGCCCGCCGCCAACGAGACCCACGCCTCGGCCAGTTTGCCCCAGGCAGTGGGGGCGCGGTCGGTGCCTTTGGGCCACTCGGACATGAGCATGTAGGCGATGACGGCCGCCAGGATCCAGGGCACGTGAGGTTGCAGGATGGCCTGCAGCGGCGGCAACAGCCGCGAGGCGAACGGGGCCAGCAGCGCCAGCACCACTATCCCACCCAGACTGCCCAGTCCGGTCAATACCACTGCTTCGTAGCCTCGACGTTGCATCAGGTATTTTTGCGCCGGTAATATCACAAAGAGGGTGCTGTCGTCGGGGGCGGCGAAAAAGACGCCCGGCACGGTGTTGACCACAGCGTAGCCGGTGACCAGGCCCAAAAAGAGAAAGGCGGTTGCCTCTGGCGATAGAAAATCGGTTGCGCCCGCGCCGAGCAGGATCAGCAGCCCGGCCACGTTATAGATGTGCAGCGCCGGGACGCAGGCCAGCAGCGAGGCCAGCACAGCGCCAGCCAGGGCATAGAGCAGCAGGATCGAATCGTTCATAGCGGGGCGGCTTTCCGGGCGGGCGCCTCCAACAAGGCCCACAACACCCCGGCACACACGGCCAATACCACGCCATTGGCCACAAAAGGTGCATGCGGGCCGATGGCCTCGTAGAGCCAGCCCCCCATCAGCGGCCCCACCGTCGTCCCCAGGCCGGCGGCCAGCGTATACAGCCCATACGCCCGGCCGCGTTGATCGCCGCCGGTCAGATCGGCCACCAACGCCTGTTCGGCGGGATCGCCGGCGGCGTAACACAGCGCCTGTAGCGCCCACAGCGCCGCCAGCCCGGCCAGGCTGGCCAGACCCGGAATGAAAAACGAGCTGGCTGCCGCCACTGCCATGCCGAGCACCATCGAGGGCTTGCGGCCAAAACGATCGGCCAACGCGCCCAACCGGGTGGGCAAAACGGCCCAGACGGTGGCGGCGGGCAGGTAGGCCCAGGCCAGAGCATCGATCCCAACAGCCAGTTTTTGCTGCAAAAAGATCATCAGGATCGGCGAGAGCATGGCCCACGAGGCGCCGGTGACGGCGGTCACTGTCAGCAGCAGCACCCAGGGCCGCGACCAGACGATGGGACTGGGGCTGTGCGGATCGCCCGCCGTCCCCGGGTTGGTCTCTGGCAGGCTACGCCAGGCCAGCAGCGCTGCCAACAGGCAGACGATGCCGTACACGGAAAACAGGAGCATCCATCTCGCGCCGATAGTCGAGGATGGGCTCGCGCTGATCTCCTGGCCCGACAGATGAATCTCAAAGCCGCCCAACAGGATTGCAAAGCCGATAAAGGTGCCCAGGATGGCCCCCTGGTTGGAAGCCTGATCCACGCCGCCAAAGGCGCGCCCCCGGGCGTCCTCTCCGGCCACGTCGGCGGTGATGGCCCTGGCCGAGAGCCACAGAAAAGAAGAGGCCGCCCCCTGAAAGAGCCTGGCCACGACGATGCCCCACACCTGCTCGATCAGCGCAAAGGCAAACATGGTCGCTGCATAACCGATCAGCCCGGCGAGGAAAAACGGCCGCCGCCCGTAACGATCCAGGGCCGCGCCGACCACCGGGCGCAGCAGGACGGTCATCAGCGAAAAGGCCGAGAAGAAAAGACCGATCTCCACGGCATTGGCGCCGATCTCCTGGCCATAGATGGGCAAGGCAAAGTGAAGGATGCCAAACGGCAGCGAGATCAAAAGGATGGCTCGACGGAGGGTGGCCAACGTCTTCACGGGTTTTCTCCTGCCTCGAGCACGTGCACGTCGAACGGCAGCCGCGGTATTATCTGGAGTGTGCCTTTGTATTCACCCACCTGCCCCACGGCCCGCACCTGTGCTCCCTGGAGCAGGCGGTCCCGTTCCGGCGCGCGGTCGGCCACGATCTGCCACAACAGCAGCATCACCTCGCCGCTGCCGTCGCTCAGGTAGATGCGCAGGCCGCTGCTGAACGGCTCCACGCGGCTGACAGCGCCTTCGATTTCGACCAGCGCGCCGGCGTCGGCGGCGCTCAGGCTGCCGATCTGGCGCTGCGGGGCGTCTGGCCCGGCGCCCGCGCTCTCGATGGCGATGTCGCCGGCGGCGGCAGGCGCGATCTGCACCTCGCCATCGTAGGTCCCGATCTGGCCGCTGACGCGCACCGTCGCGCCTGTGTTGAGCCCGGCGACACCGGCCACAGCGTCGTAGACGTCGCCCCACAGCAGCAAGACGATCTGCCCCGTGCCGTCGTCGAGGGTAAATTTAAAGCCGCTCGCAAAATTGGCCGCCGCGATCACCTGGCCGCGCAGGGTGAGGGTTTCGCCTGTGCGCCCGGCGTCGACCTGGCCGATCGGCGTGGTGAGATCGGGGGTGGGGCTGGGTGTGTGGCTGGGGGTGGGCGTCGGCGTTGGGGTGGGACTCGGCGCCGGTGTGGGCGTGACGCATTCGGTGCCGCAGCCGCCAGGACATTCGCCGGGACAATAATAGACCTCACCCTCCCGGCAGGGCGGGAGTGTGCAAACGGGCTGAGGGGTGGCCGTTGGCGGCTCCACAGGGGTGGCAGTGGGTGTGGGCGTGGCGGTGGGGCGGGCCAGCACAGAAATATCGCCGGCCGTGCGGGGGATGATTTCCAATTCGCCCAGGTATTCGCCGATCTGGCCGGTGACCTGAACCCGCGCCCCGGCGGGCAGGGCCTCGCCCAGAGCATCGGCCACGTCCTGCCAGAGCAGCAGGGTGATCTGGCCGCTGCCGTCGTCCAGGGTGTATTTCACGCCTGCCGAAAAGGGTTGCGGCTCGCCGACAGCGCCGGCGAGGCTGACGGTCTGATCCAGATCGCGGGCGCCCAGGCGGGCGATGGGCACGGGCGTGGGTGCGGGCAGCGGCGCGTAGCCGGTGACGGTCAGGTCGGCGGCGCGGCGGGGGATGAGCTCCAGCTCGCCGCGGTATTCCGAGACCTCTCCCACCACGATCACCCGCGTGCCGGCGGCCAGCGTCTCGGCGGCTGCGATCTCGTCGTAAACGCTTTGCCACAGCAGCAGCGTGATCTGCCCCGTGCCGTCGTCCAGCGCGAATTTGACGCCCGCAGAGAAAGGATCGACCCCGTGCAGCGTGCCCGAGATTTCCACCCGGCGGCCCACGTCTGCCGCCGAGAGAGCGCTCACGGCGGCGGCTTCCGGCGGCAGCGGGGCGGCGGCCAGCCGCACATCCACCGGCAGCTCTGGGATCAGCTCCAGTTCACCCCGGTACTCGGCCAGTTCGCCGCAGACCCGCACCGCCGCGCCTGTTTCCAGCGGCGTGGTCGCCACCAGACTGTCGTAGAGGTCCTGCCACAGCAGCACGGTGATCTCGCCGCTGCCGTCGTCCAGGGTGAGTTTGACGCCGGCGGAAAAGGGCGCCACGTCGAGGATGAATCCTTCCAGGCCGATCCAGCCGCCCGCGTCCTCCGGGCCGAGGGCTGAAATGGATCGCACCGGCGCGACGTCGGCGGTTTCGGGTAGAGGGGTGAGGTCGGCGGCGTCGGTGAGGGTGAGCTGGGCTGTCTCTTGGTAAAAGGTCACCGCGCCCTCGACCGCCACCGCCTGGCCGGGCGACAGGGGCGGCAGATCGCCGCTGAGGAGCAGCGTCTCCTGGGGCACCGCGATCTCGATGGCGCCGCTGGCATCGCGCAGGCCGATGAGGGTCAGCCCTTGGTAGGGCTCTCGCACCTGGCGCACCTGGCCGCGCAAACGCACGCGCTCCAACGCGCTGTAGGGATCGATCTCGGCGACCGTTCGGTCTATGGGGCTGGGTGAGGTGACGTGGAGCTGATCGGCGGCGTTGATGGTCAACGAGACGAAATCCTGTCGCAGGCGTAGGGTTCCGGCCACGCTGACGCCGTCGCCCAGGGCGGGCACCTGACCGGAGGTCAGCAACTCATCGACCTGCTGCCGGTAGGCGGCGACATAGATCTCGCCGCTTTCATCGGCCAGCCAAAAGCCAAGTGAGCGGGTTTCAGGGTCGAAGGAAGGGCCGCGTGTGACCTGGCCCTGGAGGCGCACGTAGGCCAGGTTCATCGTCGCGCCCACCTGGCCGATGGGGATCGTCGGTGGCTGGGTGTGTCTGGCCAGCAGCCAGAGTAACAAAAGCCCCGCTACGGTCACGGTTACGGCGACGATCTGGATGGCGCGCAGCGCCAGCCGCTCGCCGAGGCGTGCGCCGCAGTGGGGACACGTATCACGCGGGCCGACAAACTGTCCGCAGCTCGGACAATGGCTCACGGGCTTCCTCGCGGGTGGGCTTGAAAAACGGCTCAAAGGGTTTGGTTCAGGAGTTACCAGTCCTCGTCGTCTTCATCTTCTTCGAGGTCGTCCAGGTCTTCGAGGTCGAAATCGAGTTCTTCATCCAGTGAATCCTCGTAGGCTTCGACGATGCTCTCGTAGGCCGATTCACTGCAAGGGGTGAGGTTTTCCAACTCGACCATCTCGCCGCATTCGGGGCACATGGCCTCCAGGGTGTCGTTCTCTTCAAATTCTTCTTCGCTGACGGCGTAGAGGAATTTGGCACCACAGGCGGTGCAGCGAGCCGAGGTCTTGTAGTACTTCATGGTGTTCACCTCTCGTTGAGCCGTGTCTCCTTTTTCGTGTCGTGCTGTCTGGTCTGGTTCGCGGCAGGATTATAGCACGGCCAGGGGCAAATCGCAAGTGCCCTAGCGGGCTGCTCGCCGCCGTTTTGGCTGTTTCGGGCGATTGATCGCGGCGCGGTCTGTGAGTACGAGAGCCGTCGCGCCAACGGCAACGACAGCCCCGGCGGCGCCTGTGGCGACCCAGTTCCACGGGGTCTGCACGCTGAAAAGAGGGGTCAGCGTCCAGGTCATCCAAAGGGCCAGTGCCACAAAGAGCAGGCCGGTGAGCAGTTTGACAGTGGCGGTGTGGCGGTTCACAAATTGTCCCAGTTGTTCGGAGGTTGTGCCCAGGTAACTGAGCACAAAGACGACGATCAGCGGTGCGGTGAACATCAGGCAATAGAGCAGCAGGTATAGGAATGCCTGGGCGGCCATTTCAGGTACGCTCAATACGAACAGAATGGTGGGCAGGTAAACCTGGCCGGTGCAGGCCAGCTCTAACAGCGACACGATAAAACCGGTGACGAGGGCGACGGCCACGTAGGCCCGCAGTTGGGCGCCTTCGCGGATCACCCGGTGGATGCGTCGCCTCAGGCTCATGGGCAGGCGGAGGGTCATCTCACTCGTCTGGCCCTGGCGGGCCTTAAAAAAGTCTCGGAAGGTGAGGGTGGCCAAAAGGACGCACAGCAACGCCGTGACCAGGTAAACCCATTTACCCAGCGCGGTGAAAAAGGGTAACGCCTGGACTGCTTTCAGCAGTCCCACGCCCACCGTAAGATAGGTGAGGAAAACGCCCAGGGCAAAAGCGCCGCCCACCAGCAACACATCGCGACCGCGCCGTCCGGTAAAGGTGAGGTAAGAGATGAAAAAGACCAGGGTGGCAAAAGCGCAAGGGTTCAGGCCGTCTATCAGGCCGGCGCCCAGCACGGTGAGCAGGCCAAAAGATTCGAAACGGTTCAGCAGGCTTGTTTGGGCCTGCTCTTGGTCGAAATCGGTCCAGGTGCGCCCGGCGCCGCTGGCAGTGTACTGGGCCACGGTGAACATGAGATTGCTCAGGTTGGCCTCGCTGCCGATGAGCACGTCGGTGCCGATGATGACCATTGGCGTGGAGAGCCGCTTTGCCTCCGGCACACCGAGCCTCTGGCAAAGCCATTCGTTGAGGGCCTTGTGATCCTCGATGGCAAAGTTTTCCACCACCAGTTGCGGGTATTGTTGCTGTACCTGCTGCAGATCGTTGGTGGTGCGGGCACATTCCTGGCAGCCAGCCTGATCGAAATAAGCGACATAGATGGGTGGCGCCTGGGGCGTGGGCGCCTCGGTGGTTGGTGATGGGGCCGGTTCCGACGACGGGGTGGCGGTGGCAGCCTGACCGGCCAGCTCTTCCGGCGAGAGGATGCCAACCCCCATCTGCTGCCGGTAGTGGGCGATCAGGTCGGGCAGTTCTTTTTCGATCTCTGGCAGCCCCACCAGCATCTGCCGACCGATCAGGGCCTGGGGTGTGCCGGCGGGCGGCTGCGGAATGCCCAGCACAGCGTTGTATTGGGCCAGAGTGGCGGCATCTTGAACCAGATCGCTGCCATAGATGCGCAGCCAGTTGCCGAACTGCTGGATCAGAGGGGTGAAGAAATTTTGCAGGCTGGCAGTCATATCCTCGTCGGAGGGATCGAAAAAGACCAGCACACTCACCGGTTGAGGCAGGTTTTCCAACGGCGGGTAATCCACGCCGCCCTCAGCCAGGTAATGTTCGATGAGCGTTTTGAGGGTTTCCGCGGTGTTGCCGCCGATCAGCACGTTTTCGCCGATGATCAGCGTTGGCACGTAGCCAAACTGTTCCGGCGGCACATCCCGTTGCAGCAGCAACCCCTGCATGATGCGGCTGTTGGCGGCGTTGTGATAGATCTCCAGGTATTGGGCCTGAAGCTGCTGGCCGTACTGCCGAAAGAGAGGCGGCAGGTCCTGGCTGATCAGTTGATGGCAGTGAGGACAGGTATCGCCGTAAAAGAGGAGAAAGCGGACCACCGGCTTACCGAGGTCGACGCCAGGAGGCGTGGGCAGCGGCGGCAGGTCGACGCCGCCCTGGGAAAGATAGTGTGCTATCAGGTCGGGCAGTTGGCTGCGGATCTCGTCCACGCCGACCAGGAGTTGATCGGCGATGTACACTTCGGGCGTATCCGGAGAGGGGGATAACACGCCGTGCCACTGTTCCAGGATCAGACGTTGTTGCAGAACCTGCTCGTTGGCGACATTCAAGTAACTGATGGCTATCTGATCGCCATAGCGGGCAGTCAGTGAGGCCAGCAGTTCATCTTGGACGATCTGGCAATCGGCGCTGTCATTGGTGAAAAAGAAAAAGTGTACGGTGGCGCTTTGCGCTGTCGCCGTGTCCATGGCGGGCAGCGAAAGGAGCAGCATCGCCAGGACGAGGCCGAGGGCGCAAGCGAGAATCATCGAACGGTTTTTCATCGGATCGCCTCATTGCGGGCCTGTCAGGACCTCGTTGCGTGAAATCTGGTTCTGATTGAGCCCGGTTGTGTTTACGGTGGTGCGAAAACGGCTGAGATTATAGCACAATCCGGCCAGTTGTGCCAGTGCTGGTTGGCCGCCGCTCGGCTACCAGGTTCGAAGCGAGGCGAACAAATTTTCTAATTTTCGCCATTTTCGTCGAGAAATATGACGTGCTCTGGCATGTAAGGGTGGTATACTCGGAGCGATGATCGCTTGTGCCCATCTGACAGGTGGCTTGTGGAGGCGTGATGGACCAGGATGTGATACTCATCCGTGGAGCCAAGGAGCACAACCTCAAAAACATCGACGTGACGCTGCCCCGTTTCAAGCTGGTGGTCATTACCGGTGTTTCGGGCAGCGGCAAATCGTCGCTGGCTTTCGACACGCTCTACGCCGAGGGCCAGCGGCGCTACGTCGAGTCGCTCTCGGCTTATGCCCGGCAGTTCATCGCCCAGATGGAAAAGCCCAGGGTAGATTTCATCGGCGGCCTCAGCCCGGCGATTGCCATCGAACAAAAGGCGGTGAGCAAGAATCCCCGTTCGACGGTGGCCACGGTGACCGAGATTTACGATTATTTGCGGGTGCTCTATGCCCGCGTCGGTACGCCACATTGCCCCCAGTGTGGCCGTGAGGTGCGGGCGCAATCGGCCCAAGAGATCGTGGAGCAGGTGGCGGCGTTGCCGCCAGGGGAGCGCTTTCAGGTGCTGGCTCCGCTGGCCCGCAATCGCAAGGGCACGTTTCAGGACGCGTTGGCCCAGGCTCGCGCCGATGGTTTTTCGCGCGTGCGGGTGGATGGTGAGGTGCGCGATCTGGCTGAAAACATCCGGCTGGACAAGAAAAAAAAGCACAACATCGAATTGTTGGTGGATCGACTGGTGGTGCCGAAAGAGGACGCCGGACGTGTTGAATTCGGCGCTCGTCTCGCCGACTCGATTGAAACGGCGCTGGCCCTGGCTGAAGGCATGGTGATCGTGGATCGGGACAACGGCGACGCGTGGCTGCTTTCCGAGCGGCACGCCTGTCCGGTCTGCGACCTCAGCTTTCCAGAGCTGACGCCCGCCATGTTTAGTTTTAACTCGCCGCTGGGCATGTGCCCCGACTGCAACGGTCTGGGCACCAGGATCGAATTCGACCCGGCATGTTTCGTAGAGCCAGACAAGAGCCTGCACGATGGCGGCCTGAAAACCTGGGGTGAACTGCGCAAAAAGATTTCCAGCGGCACCTATCAGGTGGCGCGGCAGATCGTAGAGTTTTTTGGCCAGAGCCTGGATACTCCCTGGCGCGAGCTTGGGCCAGAATGCCAGCAGGCCATCCTCTACGGCGGCGTTCAGGTGACGTGGCGGTCTTCCAGCGACAGAGCCTCGTGGCAGGGCACCTGGCAATACGAAGGCACCATCAACTCTACCCGGCGGCGTTATCACCAGACCAAATCCGAGAGCATGCGGCGCTGGTACACCAGTTTCATGAGCCAGCAGATCTGTCCTGCCTGCGGCGGGCGTCGCCTGCGGCCCGAAAGCGCAGCCGTCACCCTGGGCGGAAAGACCATCAGCGACGTCACCGGCCTGAGCATCGGAGAAGCGCTGACGTGGGTGCAGGGGCTGGGGTCGAGCATGACAGCAGAGGCGCTCGAGATCGCCGAAGAAGTGCTCAAAGAGATCCAGGAGCGGCTCCGATTCCTGATGAACGTCGGGCTGCATTATCTGACCCTCGACCGGCCGGCGCCAACACTCTCCGGCGGTGAGGGGCAGCGCATCCGGCTGGCCAGTCAGATCGGTTGCGGGCTGGTGGGTGTGTTGTATGTGCTCGATGAACCGAGCATCGGGCTGCACCAGCGAGACAACCGCCGCTTGTTAGACACGCTGGTGCATCTGCGGGACATGGGCAACTCGGTGGTCGTCGTCGAGCACGACGAGGAGACGATGCGCACCGCCGACTGGCTCCTGGACCTGGGACCGGGGGCCGGGATCAACGGCGGCTGGGTGGTGGCTGCCGGGCCGCCGGAGACCATCGCCGCACACCCCGATTCCCTCACCGGGCGTTACCTGCGCGGCGAGTTGCAGGTGACCTCGCCCAATGGCCAGCGGCGCCCGGTCAACGGCGATTGGCTGGTGATCGTCGGCGCGCGGCAGAACAACCTCAAGAATCTGACGGTGCGTTTGCCGCTGGGACTGTTCACCTGTGTCACCGGCGTCTCTGGCAGCGGCAAGTCGTCTTTGGTGGCTCAGACGCTCTATCCGGCGCTGGCCCGGACGCTGCACGGCGCCACGCAAAAGCCCGGCGAGCACGACCGCATCGAGGGACTGGAGCGGGTGGATAAGGTCATCAACATCACCCAGGACCCCATCGGCCGCACGCCGCGCTCCAACCCGGCCACCTACGTCCAGGTGATGGGTCACATCCGTGATCTGTTTGCCCTGACGCCGGAGGCCAGGGCGCGGGGCTACAAGGCCGGGCGATTCAGCTTTAACGTCAAGGGCGGGCGCTGTGAGGGGTGCCAGGGGCATGGGCAGAAAAAGGTCGAGATGCATTTTTTGCCCGATGTGTGGGTCACGTGCAACGTGTGCAAGGGTTCGCGTTTTAACCGCGAGACGCTGCAGATTCGCTACAAAGGCAAGACCATCGCCGACGTGCTCGACATGGATGTGGCAGAGGCATTGGCGTTCTTTGAAAACGTGCCCCAGATCAAGCGCATGCTGGCTACGCTTTCCGATGTGGGGTTGGGTTACATCAAGCTGGGCCAAAGCGCCACCACCCTCTCTGGCGGCGAGGCGCAACGTGTCAAGCTGGCCAAAGAGCTGGCCCGCGTGGCCACCGGCGATACGGTCTACATCCTGGATGAGCCAACCACAGGTCTTCACTTTGCTGACATCCAAAAGCTGTTGGACGTGCTCCACCGTCTGACGGACGCCGGCAACACGGTCATCGTCATCGAACACAACCTGGACGTGATCAAGACGGCCGATTGGATCATCGATCTGGGGCCGGAGGGCGGCGATGCCGGGGGCTACATCGTGGCTCAGGGCATGCCGGAATCGGTGGTCGGAGTATCGCAGAGTTTCACCGGGCAGTTTTTGGAACGGGTGCTCGGTGAAAAAGTGAGCGCATGAGTCGTAACGAGGAGGCAAATCCCCATGCATCAGTTGGAATTGCGTGGCAGTTACACCGAACTGGGGCGACAGCAAGGCGAGGCTCTCAAGGGCATTCCCTTGCCCCCGCCGGACCCCAAGATGCTCCGCTTTGCCCGGCAGTGCGAGGCAGTGGTGGAGCACTATGCACCGGAGCTGCTAGACGAGATCCATGGCATCGCCAAAGCCGCCGGGCTGGACTATGACGCCCTGTTAACCCTCACCCTGACGGCGCCCTTTGACCCGGACGAGGTCCCGGCGTCCAACTGCACGGTGCTGGCTGTGCTGCCAGAGCGCACCGTGGACGGCCGGCCCATCGTTGGCCGCAACTATGACTTTTTCCACGACACATCGGAAGAGGGAGCGACCACCTACCGCACCTACCCCCAGGGACGGCACGCCAGCGTCGGCAACTGTGACATCTGGGTGGGCCGCGAGGATGGGCTGAACGAGGCCGGGCTGTTCGTGGGCCAGGCGGCGTTCTTTATGAAAGGCTTACAGCCCGGCTTTACCTTCTGGTTCCTGCTCCGCCTGCTGCTAGACCGCTGCGCGACAGTGGGCGAAGGGCTGGAGCTGCTCCACGAGCTGCCCCACGCCGCCAGTTGGACCTACCTGCTGGCCGACCGTTTTGGCGCGGCTGCCGTCGTCGAGCCGACCGTCGAGGGCATCGAGGTGCGTTACCCCGAGGACGGCCTGCTGGTTTTGACCAACCACGCCGTCTGCCCGCGCTGGGCCGGGAAAGAGGCTTTTGTGCCGCCCGATTCGCACCCCCGCTACGACCGCCTGCGCCAGTTGCTCGGCGGCAACAAGCCGGTAACGATCGAGGACGTACGACAGGCCCTGCGCGATCACGAGGGGCTGGTCTGCTCCCACGGCGCCCACTTTCCCAACCGCAAGTTCGGCACCCTCTGGTCGGTGGTGGGCCGGCCCGGCGAGCGGCAGTTAGAGATCGCCGCCGGTTATCCCTGCCAGGCCGAGTACCGGTCGGTGAGTTTCTGAACGGGGAAGCTGTTTTCAAAATAGTTGCCGTGCCCATGGGACACCACGAAAGATGAAACGACCCCAACAGGTTGAAGACTCGGGAATCCCGAACTTGTTCGGGCCATTTTAGAGGTGGAAAATGAGCGAAAACGTAAAAATCGTCACGGTCGATGCCGGCAACATAGACGAACAGGGCTTTTTCTGTTACAAGAGCAAACCCAAATCAGCGGGTTACGGGCAAAAGCTGGCCTGGCTAAAAGATCGCCTGGCCGAAGGCATGCGCCTCAAGATCGTGTACGAAGGCAAACGCTCGGTGGGGTTCATCGAGTACCTGCCCGGCGAGTTCGCCTGGCGGGCGGTCCACGCGCCGGGTTACCAACTGGTGCACTGCATCTGGATCGTCGGCAAGGCCAAGGGCCAGGGCTATGGTCAACGGCTGCTGGACGAATGCCTGGCAGACGCCCGGCAGAGCGGCGCCCACGGTGTGGCCGCCGTCACCACCAGCCGGGTATGGCTGGCCCACGACAAGCTGTTCCTCAAGGCCGGCTTTGAGGTCGTGGATCAGGCCCCGCCGTCGTTCGAGCTGCTGGTGCAGCGTTTCGACGACGCGCCGCTGCCCACGTTTCCCCAGGATTGGCAGGAACGGGCCGCGCGCTGCGGCCCTGGACTGACGGTTTTCCGTTCCGACCAATGCCCCTACATCGAGGACGCGACGCGCGAGGTGGTCGAGCTGGGCCGCCAGTACGGCATCGAGGCGCGGGTGGTGCGGCTGACCAGCGCGCAGCAGGTGCAAACCGCCGCGCCGACGGCCTACGGCGTGTTCCAGATCGTATACGACGGCGAGCTGGTCTCGTATCATTACCTGGGGCCGAGAGAGAAAGAGAGGCTCGTCGGGCTGTTGGCTCGGCAGGCGAGCTAGTCCAAAACGGCGCAAATCCTCACGGGTTTCTGTCATTCCGAGCGGAGCGGAGAATCCATGGACATCAAAGACCTGCTCAACAGCGAGTCGGTCGCTGCCCTGGGCGATACGATTCAGCGGTCATCCCCCACCTTTGACCGGCAGATCTTTCTGGAGCGCGCTTTCGACGCCGACTGGCCGGGTCGCGAGCTCAAACAGCGCATCCGCCACCTCAGCGGCGTGCTGCAAGACCAACTGCCCGCCGACTATCGGGCCGCGCTCGACGTGTTGCGGCAGGCCATGCCCGGCGTGGAGGGCATCGTCCTGTGGGTATTCACCGATTACGTCGAGGTTTATGGCCTGGACGACTGGGAAGCGTCGATCTCGGCGCTGAAGGCGTTCACCCAGCGCATGTCGGCCGAGTTTGCCATCCGGCCGTTCATCGTGCGTTACCCGGAGCGGACGATGGCCCAGATGCTGACCTGGGCCGGGCACGAGAGCGCCGAGGTGCGCCGCCTGGCCAGCGAGGGCTGCCGCCCGCGCCTGCCGTGGGGCATCCGCCTGCAAGCCCTGGTCGCCGATCCGTCGCCCATCCTGCCCATCCTGGAGCGGCTCAAAGACGACGAGTCGGAATCGGTGCGCAAGAGTGTGGCCAACAACCTCAACGACATCTCGAAAGACCACCCCGACGTGGTGTTGGAGGTGCTGGCGCGCTGGAGAGAACACGAAACGAGCGAAATCCGCTGGATCACCAACCACGCGCTGCGCACGCTGGTCAAAAAGGGCCATCCCGGCGCGCTAGAGTTGCTGGGCCACAGCGCCGACGTGGCGGTCGCCGTGCACAATCTGGCCGTCGAGCCGCACAGCATCCGCATCGGCGACAGCGTGACCCTGTCGTTCGACGTCGAATCGCTGGCCGACGAGCCGCAAAGTCTGGTGATTGACTATGTCGTTTATCACCTGCGGGCCAACGGCGCGCTCTCGCCCAAGGTGTTTAAACTGACCCGGAAGACGATCCAACCCGGCGAGATGCTGCACATCGTCAAGAAACACAGCCTGGCGCCGGTGACGACGCGCCGGTACTATCCCGGCGAACAGGCCATCGAGCCGAAAATCAACGGCCAGTTGTGTGGCCGTGTCAAAATTCTGTTGGAGGAGGAAAAAAGATGAATACCGTTGAATTGTTACAATATTCGTTGGGCAGCGCCTTTGGCATCCTGGCGGACGTGACTGCCGACCTGACCCAGGAGCAGGCCGACTGGCAGCCGCCGGGCATCGCCAATCCCATCGGCGCGATGTACTGGCACACCATCTCGGGCGCCGACGACGTCGCTTACCGCTGGGCTCTGGGCCAGGAGCCCCTCCGCCAGCGGGAGGGCTGGGACGAGCGGGTGTTGACCGTCTCGTCGCCGGAGCCGGAGCCGGGCGGCGACTATCTGGCCTACATGCGCGCCCTCCGCGTGGACCTGCCGGCGCTGCACGAGTACGCCAGGGCAATCGCCGAGGCGCTCCAGGGCTGGCTCGGCTCGCTGACACCCGCAGACCTGGAGCGTAACATCACCACCCCCATCGGCGAGTACACCCTGGCGCAGATGCTCGATCTGTTTGTGGTCTGGCACATCAACGCCCACTGCGGCGAGATCTCGGCGCTGAAGGGCTGCCAGGGCGCCAGGGGCTACCCGTTTTAACCGGCTGACCAGTTTTTGTCATTGTAGCGCGGGCTTTTACAAAAAGCCCTGGGGCGTCCTGTGGGCGTTGAGGTGCTCGAACGGGTGCTCAGAGGCGACTCGCGCTGCCGGTTCGTCATCCACCTCCCTCCCCGAAAGTGATCCCGGCAGGGGAATGATCGGCGTAAAGCAAGTGGTATTCAAAATTTCAGGTGAAAAGGAGAAAAAAATGGACAAGATGATTGCCTACTGCGGCCTGATCTGCACCGATTGCCCGGCCTACCTGGCCACCCAGGCGAACGACCGCGCCGGGCTGGAGCGCGTGGCAGCCATGTGGCGCCAAGAGTTCAACGCGCCGGACATCACCGTCGAGTCGGTGATCTGCGACGGCTGCGTGACCGACGGTGGGCGCAAGTGCGGCCACTGGTCCGAGTGTGATGTCCGCGCCTGCGCCATGGAGCGTGGCGTGGTCAACTGCGCCCACTGCGACGACTATGGCTGCCCGATCATCGAGGGCTTTTTGGGCTTTGTGCCCGGAGCCCGGGCCACGCTGGACGGCATCCGCGCCGGGCTGGCAGCATAGTTCAGCAGAGACCTGACAGGCCCGGGGGAATCCAGACGCCATCGAGTCCTATCCACACCGAACAGCTTTGTCGACAAACCTGTTCCTGTGGCCTGTCAGGTCTGAATAGCTGCCGAATGGAGTTAAAGATGGACGAGCAACTCGAATTTGTGGCCTGCTGCGGCCTGTACTGCGGCCTGTGCGCCGAGCGCACACGCATCCCGAAACACGCAGCGGCGCTCCAGGCCGCCATGGCCGAGGAGGGCTGGCCCTACTGGGGGCCGACCATGCCCGATTTTGTCGAATTCTGGCGTTTTCTTCAAAACCTGACCGAGGGCGGCTGTCCCGGTTGCCGGGCCGACGGCGGCTACCCGCAATGCCCGATCCGCGCCTGCGCCCGCGAGCGAGGCTTTGATGTCTGTGTCCACTGCCCCGACTTTCCGTGCCGGCACATCGATCCCCTGGCTGCGCGTTACCCCACGCTGCTGGCCGACAACCGGCGGCTGCTGGCCGTGGGCCTGGCGCGCTGGCTGAGCGAGCAGGAGGAACGGGCGCGGCGGGGCGTGGTCTATGCCGACATCCGTTACGAGGTGGATGAGACAAAATGATCCCAACCTTTTCACTGCACGATGGCCCTATCGCCTGGCTGTTGGCCGCCGACGAACCGTGGACCCGCTACCGGGCGCTGTTGGACCTGCTCGACCGGCCCGAGGAGGATGCCGAGGTGTTGGCTGCCCGCGCCGCGCTGCTGGCCCATCGCCAGGTGCAAGGTCTCGTCGCCCGGGCCGCCACCTGGGGCGAAACGCCCCTCAAACGCCACAACGACGCCGCGCATCCGATTTACGCCTTGAGCACCCTGGCCGATTTTGGCCTGCGGGCCGGCGACCCCGGCATGGCAGTCGGACTCGACGCGGTGCTGGCTCACCAATCGCCGGAGGGCGCCTTCCAGACGGTGGTCAACATCCCCACCCACTTTGGCGGCAGCGGCCAGGACGCCTGGAGCTGGATCGCCTGCGATGCGCCGACGCCGCTCTATGCCCTGCTGGCTTGTGGTCTGGGCGATGAGCCGCGCGTAAAGCGGGCGGTGGGGCATCTGGCAAACCTGGCCCACGAGAACGGCTACCGCTGCCAGGCCGCGCCAGAGCTGGGTCGGTTCAGGGGGCCGGGCCGCAAGGACGATCCCTGTCCCATCGCCAACGTCTGCGCCCTGAAGGCGTTGGCTCTTGTGCCGGAGTTGATGGATAGCCCCGCCGCCCACGCCGGCGCGGAGATGCTGTTGAGCCACTGGGAGCGCCGGACCGAGCGTAAAATCTACCTCTTTGGCATCGGCACCGACTTTTGTAAACTCAAGTACCCGTTCGTATGGTACGACCTGCTGCACGTGACCGACGTGCTGAGCCGCTTCCCCTTTGTCCACGATGATCCCCGTTTCCGGGAGATGGTCGAAACCCTCAGCGCCCAGGCCGACGCCGAGGGCCGCTACACCGCCGGCTCGATGTACCAGGCCTGGAAGGGCTGGTCGTTCGCCGACAAAAAAAAGCCGTCGCCCTGGCTCACCTTTTTGGTGCTGCGGGTGCAAAAGACATTGGACACGCCGGCCTGGAACCAACGCACGCACCATTTTTAGGGTGAGAAGCTCCCGACAGCATCCACTTTGAGAAGCTGATTCCCGCGCAGCGGCTGGAGGGCCAGGTCAACCCTCATAACGACTCAGCACGGCTGCTGCGGCAGCACGCACTCGCTGCGCCAGCTCTGCCGGTTCCAGGGCCCTGGCCGCCGGGCCGTACATCAGCGCCCAGCCGGTGGCCCAATCGAGGCTGGCGGTGCTAAAACGAACAGTGATCGCGCCGTCGTCGTGATCGACGATGTCCATCCAGTGGCCGTAGCGCTCGCGCACCTCCGGCGCAACGCTCGCCTCCATGTGCACCGCCACCGTATAGGCTGGCTCAAAACTCATGCTGTGAGCCAAATAGTCCCGCACCGAAAAGTCTCGCGGGATGGTAAAGCTCTGGTTGGTCGGTTTGATCTGCTGGATGCGGTCCACGCGAAAAGTGCGCAATTCTTGTCGCAGGTGGCAAAAGCCAACCAGATACCACAACCCCCACTGTAGCGTGAGGGCGTAAGGATCGACGATACGCTCGGTTTCCTGCTGGCGCACAAAACCCCGGTAGAGCAGCCGCACCGAGCAGCGCTCGCCGATGCTCTGGCGCAGGGCGTGGATGGCTGTCTCCCAGTGACGGTAGTCCATACGCGTCAAGCCACCCACCACCAGGCTCTGGCGGGCGCGGGCCACCTCCTGGCGCAGGTCGTCGGGCAGGACGTTGTCTAGCTTGGCGGTGACGGCGGTGACGGCATGGTCGTAGGTCTGGCCCCACACCTCACGCACCAGATTGGCGCCCATGTAGAGCACCGTCGCCTCTTCGGCGGTGAAAAGCAGCGGCGGCAACCGATAGCCCCGTACCAGCGAAAACCCCCCGTGCGGCCCGCGCTCTGAATAGATGGGAATGCCCATCTCTTCCAGCATGCCCATGTAACGGTGCACGGTGCGCTGCGAGACGTTCAATTCTTCGGCCAGGTCGGCGGCTTTCCAGTTGGATCTCGATTGCAGCAGCAGGATCAGCGAGATCAGGCGCGTAGCGACGTTGCTCATTCATCACTCCGGTATGGTGTGGTTTGATCCATTATACCACAGAATCATGACGTTTTTCGGCACGGTTCGTGGGTTGCGCTCAGCCCAGGCGCCAGCGATCGTTTGTGGCACCCACCCGCAGACCCTGCGCCGCCAGCCAGGTGCGCTCCGGGCCGGCTGTATGCAAGGGGTTGGTGTGGTTCAAGTGGATCAGGCGCACGTCGCAGTTGACGCCCAAAAGCCGCCGGGCGGTATCGGTGGCAAGTGGATGGGGCACCTGGCGCATGTCGCGCCCCGGCAATTCCTCGGCGCTGAAAAAGGTGGCGTCCAGCAGGGCCACGTCCATCGATTCGACCAGCGACCGCAGGTCGTGCTGCCAGTGATCCCAGTCGTCGATGTCAGGGCAGTAGAGCAGCCGTTTCTGAGGGCCGCGTATGACAAAAGCGACCGTGTCGGCGTACTCGTCGCGGTGCGGCACCGCGATGGGGGTGGCGCTCAGGTGAGGGCTGAGTGGTGTATCGATCTGGGGAGCCAGCAGGCGCAGGGTGACATGGCCCAAGGCCACCAGTTGCGACCAGGGTGCGTTCTGGCGCAGGAAGCCGGCCAGGGCAGGCGTGACGTACAGCGGCATGGCCTGGGCGGCCATCATCTCACGCCCCAGATGGATCAGGCCGGCGTAATGGCCGACATGGGCGTGGGTGAGCAGGATACCGGCCAGCGGGCAATCGGGCGCGTAGGCCTGCAGGGTGTGTAATTGCTCCGGAAAGTGGGGCGTGGCGTCGATGAGCCAGCTCTGGTGGCTGCTGTGGTCCACCAGTCCCAAACAGGTTACCCATCGGCGTTGGCTCGAATCGTTCCAGGCCCGGCGGCAGTTGGCGCAATCGCAGCCGGCCTGTGGCAGGCCGCCGTCCTGGGCAGCGCCCAGCAGGATGGCATTGGTCATTTTCGCCTCCCGAAAAATGTCCTGGCATGGTAACACAGGTGCGAACGATTGTCAAAAACAGCGAAACGGTCACCCGATTGCCGGGCGTGCTCATCGGTGCTATAATGGGGCCGCCTGGTCTTTGAACGATTTTGAGGCGGGGGTGTCATGGAATTACAGGCCTTGCTGGAAAGTTTGCTCTTTGTGGCCGATCAGCCGGTGACGGCGGCTCAACTGGCGCAGGCGCTCGAGATCGAGCGCGAGACCGTGGAACAGGCGCTGGTGGCGATGGACGAGGCGTGTGTGTCTCAGGGGCGCGGGCTGCGTCTGCAACGCAAGGGTGAGCGCGTGCAACTGGTGAGCCACCCGGAGGCCGGGCCATATATCCAGCGCTTCCTGGGCCTGGAGTTGAGCGGGCCGCTTTCGCAGGCAGCGCTGGAAGCCCTGGCTATCGTGGCCTATCGACAGCCAGTGACCCGCGCTCAGGTGGAAGCCATCCGGGGGGTCAACTCGGACGCCGTGCTGCGCACGCTGGTCAACCGGGGTCTCGTCGAGGAGGTGGGCCGTCTGGAACAGGTGGGTCGCCCCATTCTCTATGGCACGACGTTCGAGTTTTTGCAGCAGTTTGGCCTGGCGAATCTGGGTGAATTGCCGCCGTTGGAGCAGGAAACAGCCAGCGCGTAAACGGTGATGTGCAAAAGCGCGGGACGCCCCGGGG
>JBMOMT010000037.1:0-14028 GCA_049324835.1 Chloroflexota bacterium
TGGCCGTCGGCGAGGGCGTGGCGCTGGCCGTGGCGGTCGCGGTCGGGGTGGCGGTCGGCGTGAGGGTGGCCGTTGGACTGGGCGTGGGTGTGGGGGTGTGGGTGGGGGTGGGGGTATCGGTGGGATACCACTGGGTAGGCGTGGGCTCCAGGGGGCCGGTGGGTGTGGCCGTGGGGCGCGGCGTCGGCGTATGGCTGGCAGTAACCGTCGGTGAAGGGGTTGCTGTCGGCAGGATGGCGATGGTGGCCGTGGGCAGCGGCGTGGGTGCGGCTGGCAGGGGCGGCGCCAGGAGCAGGGCCAGACCTGCCAGCAGATAACCCGCCAGGGCCAGCAGGATGGCGGCCAACAAGATGCCATAGGTCATTCTGCGTTTGTCGGAGAGGCTTGCCAGCCAATCCTGCATCGTGGGAGCTCCTGATGCGGTGTATGGTGCGATCGTCTAACAGAGGTAACCGTTCAGTCAGTGTCATTCTGAGCACCCGAAGAGGCTCGCAGAGCCTCGAAGGGTGCGAAGAATCTCATTCTCGCTTTGCCGGAACGGGATTCTTCGCTCGCTCTGCTCACTCAGAATGACTCTTCCGGCACGGTATCTGAACGGTTACTAACAGAGGTCAATGATAGCACCAATTAGGGGTGTTGTCAACATTGCCATTCTAGTGATTTAAATTATAAATATTTGACAATTGGATCGCGGCATGGTATAATCGAGCACAGACTGAGGCATCCCATTGGTTGTGGAGGGGAAGCAACGACGCAAGGAGAGGCACATCATGCAGACAACGCGCAAAGCAATCCTCGACATTTTAAAAGAACAGGGACAGGCCACAGTGGATGAATTGGCAGCGCAACTGGATCTCACACCGATGACGGTGCGCCATCATCTGAACGTGTTAAAGGCACAAAACTCGGTGATGGCCACCCGCCTGCGTCACAGCCGCTCGGTGGGGCGGCCGCGCCAGGTTTTCACATTGACCCAGATGGGCAACGAGTTGTTTCCGGCCAATTATCATCAATTGGCAGAGCGCTTGCTGGACGAGATCAAGGCCACGATGAGCCCCAAAGAGGTGCGTGAGATTTTCCGGCGCATCGGGGAAAAACTGGCCGCCGAAGCCCCCGACGTGACCGGCCTGCCCCTTTCTGAGCGGGTGTCCAGGGTGGCTCAGTTTCTCACAGACAGGGGTTACATCTCGCGCTGGGAAGAGATCGATGATGGGTTTGCTCTGCACCAGTTCAACTGTCCCTACCGCCACGTGGCGCAGGAACATGGTGAGGTGTGCGAGTTGGACCGGGTGTTGATCTCCAGGTTGTTGGGTGTACAAACAGAGCGTATCCACGGTGCAGCCTCCAGGGGCGAGCATTGCACCTATTTCATTCCCATCGAGGCGCATTGATTTGACGCCGGTTGAAAAACGAGTAAAATTCTCGTGGGGCTCGGTCGGCAGGGCCGAGCCTATCCATTGTCAGGATCGAGGTGGGGAGAATCGAGTTCGTCGATGTGGCATGAGGTAGCAGCACTGATTCAGCAGCACGAGCGTTTTGTGCTCACCAGCCATGTGCATCCAGATGGTGATGGGCTGGGCAGCGAACTGGCTCTGGCCAGCTTTTTGAAGCAGCTTGGCAAAGAAGTGGCCATCATCAACAACGATCCGACGCCGGAGGCGCTCGAGTTTCTCGACCCTCAGGGCTGCGTCCGGGTTTTTCACCCGGATCGAGATCGTGCCACGTTGTCCAGCGCCGAGGTGATCTTTGTCCTGGACACAGCCGAGGGCTGGGCACGTCTGGGACGGTTGGGTGAGGTGGCTCAGGACTTGGAAGCCAGGGTGATTTGTCTGG
The DNA here is from genome assembly GCA_049324835.1 of Chloroflexota bacterium. Classification (GTDB taxonomy): domain Bacteria; phylum Chloroflexota; class Anaerolineae; order CAYNKW01; family CAYNKW01; genus JBMOMT01. Next base: position 1,834 of record JBMOMT010000037.1, read on the forward strand.
ATCATCACCCCGACGACGGCGCCTTTGCCGATCTCGCCATTCTGGACACATCCGCCGGCGCCAGCGCCGAACTGGTCTACGAACTGATCGAGTTTATGGGCGGTCGGCTCACTTTTGATATGGCCCTGCCGCTCTACGTGGCCATCGTCACCGATACGGGGTCGTTCCGTTTTGGCAAAACTTCGCCGCGCACCCATCGCATCGCTGCCCGGCTGCTGGAGGCTGGTGTGATCCCACATCAGGTTTTCAGCCAGCTTTACGAGCAGCGTTCGTTAGGACACCTTCACCTGCAAAGCCAGCTTTTGGCCAACCTCACCCTGGCCATGGGCGGGCGTCTGGCGTGGAGCAAGGTGAGTCACGAGACGTTGCTGCGTTATGGCGTCGACCGGCGCGACATCACCCATCTGGTAGACCTGGGGTTGAGCGTGGCCGGCGTCGAGATATCGCTGCTTTTTTCCGAGACGCACAACGGCAAAGTGCGTCTGAATCTGCGTTCCAAAGGCCGGCTGGCGGTGAACGACATCGCCCAGCGATTTGGCGGCGGTGGGCATCCTTTTGCCGCCGGGGCGCAGGTGGATGGTCCACTCGAAGAGGCCATCCAGAAAACTCTGGAAGAGGTGCGGCAGGCCTGGACACAGGACGGCCTGCTGCCATAAATATTCGTTTTGGAGAGAAACATGGTAGACGAGCAAGAAAATCATGATCTAAAAGAGCGTGTGGCTGTCCTGTTGGACGAGATACGGCCAGCTTTGCAGCGCGATGGGGGCGACGTGGCCCTGGTAGATGTGGTGGATGGTCTGGTTCAGGTGCAGTTACAGGGCGCTTGCCGCGGTTGTCCGATGTCGCAGATGACCCTCTCTTTTGGCATCGAGCGGTATCTCCGGAACAAAATCCCCGAGATCGTCGGCGTCCAGCCGGTCTGAGCGACCCGTCGTTTTGGCAGTCACACTGCTCCATCTCTCGGATCTACATTTCGGTCCGCCGCTGCGCCCGCAACTGGTTGATACGGTCGTCCGTGAGGCTCACCGACTATCGCCGGACGGGGTGGTGGTATCGGGTGATCTGACCCAGCGGGCGCGCCAGTGCCAGTTTGTTCAGGCGCATCACTTTTTGCAGCAACTTCCCCGGCCATGGATCGTCATCCCAGGCAATCACGATGTCCCCCTGTACAACGTTTTCCTGCGCTTTTTCCAGCCGTTGGGCCGGTATCGGGCCTGCATCCATCCTGGCGTCGATGTGGCGCTGATCGACCGGATAGCGGGTCTCAGCCTGGTGGGCCTCAACTCGACGCGTTCGTTTACCATCGACGGCGGCCGGTTGCGTCGGCGGCAGTTGGCCTGGGCCGGGGCGCAGTTTGCCCAGGGCTCTGAGAAGAGCTGCCGTGTTGTGGCCGTACACCACCATTTTTTGCCCGACAGCGGCCACCAATCGACTATCCGGCAGGCCGGGTATCTGTTGCGCCGCTTTGCCGATATGGGCGTCGAGATGGTGCTGGGGGGGCATCGGCACTGGGCCAGGGCAGAGCGGGCCGAGGCCGGCCCGCTGGTCGTCCAGGCCGGCACGGCCACCTCGCGCCGGGGCAAAGGTCCGGAGAGAGGAGAGAACAGTTTCAACGTCATCGAGGTGGATGAGGCCAGCATCCGGGTGACGTGCCATCGTTATCAGGCTGAGCAGGGGCGATTTGCACCCTTGTGGACAAAGGCGTTCGACCGTCTGGGCAGCGCGCCTTACGATTGAGTCTGTGTCCGAGAGGTGAGACATATGCCAGGTTTTTGGCCGAGATCGGCCCAAACCCATAAAAATGACATCTTGTGGCTGGACCTGGGAGACCTGGGAGACCTGGTTAATCCCCGCGGCCCTCACGAGCAGTGGCAAGATCATGGCCTGGGGCTGTTGCGCACCATTTTGCACCAAAACGGCATCGAGACCGACATCTATTCCACTCGCCTGGCCACTTCCTGGCGGCAGGTGCGAAAGGCGCTTCAGGGTTACAAGATGCTGCTCGTGAACGTGCGCAGTTATACCTTTCCGGTGGCTCTTCGCTCGGCCCAAATCTTCAAAGAGGAAAACCCGGGGGGCATCGTCATCGCCGGTGGCATGCACGCCACCGTGGCGCTGGACGAGATGATCGACGCGGCAGCGTTTGATCGTATCTGCCAGGGGCCGGGCGAAAACGTCATCGTGGATATGGTGCGAGACCCGCTCTCGTTGCCGCGGGTGGTGCAGGGGCTGGGGGCCAAGTCGATGGCCGACTGGCCCACGATCGACCGCACCCTGTGGCCTCGACCCCATCGACGGCTGAAAAGTTTCCCCTGGCCGCTGGAGCCAGAGTGTGGCTGGGGGCCTGGCCCGGTGGTCACGTTGCTCACCAGCCGGGTGTGCCCCTGGCGCTGCGTCTTTTGTAACGAATCGTCCTACATTCCCAACATGGGCCGCCGCCCGGTAGAAGCGGTCATCGAGGAACTCAATGCTCTGGACGACACCTATGGCCCCATCGGGTCGCTGGTCATCCACGATTCGATGTTTTTCCAACAACCCAAATGGTTACGCGAGTGGCTGGAAAAATACCCGCGCCTGGCCCACAAGACCTGGCCCTATTGGGCCGCGGCCCGCTCCGATACGGTGCGCGAGTGGCCGGAACTGTTCGAGGCGCTGGTGCGCGAGACCAACTGGAACCTGATCTCTATCGGTTTTGAATCGGGCAGCGACCGGGTGCTGCGGATATTGAACAAAGAGTGCACCGCCGAGGACAACTATTTCGCCATCGACCTGCTGAATCGCATCGGCGACGAGATGGAGGCCGAAGGCCGCGAAGCGCCTCGTTTTTGGACCAACATCATGTTGGGCATTCCCGGTGAAACGCACAAAGACGCCTTCGAGACGATGCGTATGCTCAAAACCATGCGCCGCGCGTTGCCATCCATTTCTTTCTACGCCCCCTATCCCGGCTCGGCGTTGGGTTATCAGCTCATCGCCGAGGGCAAAAGCCTGATGACCAAAGACAATTATCACCGCTTTCCGGACGATGAAAAAGTGGTGGGCATCGATTATCCGTTTTACCGCGATCTGTTGGCCGGCAGGTACGACGCCGAGATCAACCGTGGCCTGGATAGCTGGGCCCGCAAAAAGAGCGGCGTCTTGGCAGACGCGCTGGTAAAGGCCTGAGCCATGAGCAGTTTTACACATCCTCATCGTATGTATCTGTTTGGCATGAAAAACGGCAAAAAAAAGCTGGTCTACGGCCAGACGCCGCAGGATGCCCTGGAGATTCAGAGTTATCGCCTCAGTGAACAAGAGATGGCCCAAATAGACCGCGACGATTGTCAGCCCATCTCGCCCAGGGATATCCAACAGTACGTGCATCTGCTGGGATAGCTGGTGCACGGCTGAATGGACTTGCGAACACAAAGCGCCTGGGAGCTTTCCCAGGCGCTGTTCTTTTGGCTGGCCCGGTAAAGGTTGGGCTGGGGCGTCACTTTAGCCGGCCATCACTTTCACGTGCACCATACGCTCGCGCGGGCCGTCGAATTCGAAGAACATGATGCCCTGCGAGCGGCCCAGCAACAGATCGCCGTTGTGGATGATCACCGTCTGGCTGGGGCCGACCAGGGTGGTCTTGATGTGGCCGGCGGCGTCGGTGGGCCCGTCGACTTGATGGATGAAATCGATCCGGGTGGGCACCAGACGACTGACCTCGAAGGCCAGATCGGCGGCGGTTTTGGGATCGAGATACGAGTTGACCGTGACTGCCCCGGTGGTGTGTGGCGCAATCACGTGGCACACCCCCTCCTGCACACCGCTCTGCCGGACAAAAGCGCGGATCTGATCGGTGAGGTTGATCAGGCTGGAGCCTGGGTCTGTCTTGAAGGTGATGGTTTTGAGCATAAGAGTCTCCTGTTCCGCAGCAGCTCAGAATTCCAGGTCGACGTTGAAGCGATTCAGCACCGCCCGGATCTCGTCGGGCGTGGGCAGACTGGTGCCGGAGCCCAATTTCTGCACTTTGGCGGCCCCCATCGCGTTGGCCAGTGTGCCCATCTGGCGCACGTCGTAACCCATCAGGTAGGCATAGACAAAGGCGGCGGCAAAGCTGTCGCCGGCGCCGGTGGTATCACGCACCGCCACTGGAAAACCCGGACAGCGCACGTCGCCGCCCTGAGCAAAGACGTGGCAGCCTGCCGGGCCGAGTTTTACCACCACCATCTCTGGCCCTTGCGACAGGAACAGCCGGGCAGCGGCGGCGTAATCGTCGACACCGGCCAGGGTGACGATCTCACCCTCGGTGGCCAAAAGGACGCGCGTTCGGCCCATCACCTGCCGCAGATCGTCGACCGGCATGACCAGCGCCTGGGGGCCGGCGTCGAAGAAAAAAGGCGCGCCGGCCGCCGCTGTTGCAGCGATGGCCTCCAGAATGACGGGCGGGTGCATCTCGCTAAAGGCGTAACCGGCAGTGAAAACGGCGTCGGCTTCGATCACGGCCTGTCGCCACTCGGCGGGCAGCTCGCGCGGCCCCTTGGCGCCCACGTGCCCCAGAAAAGCGTGCGCGCCGGCGTCGTCCACCAGCACCAGAGAGATGGTCGTGGCTGTGCCTGGATCGATCTGGAGCAGGCTCAGGTCTACCCCTTCCAGTTTGAGGCCGCGGATCAACTCTTTGCCGAAAAAATCGTCACCCACCGGGCCGATGGGTCGCATCTGCAGGCCCAGGCGCTGGCCGGCGATGATGAAATTGCCGTTGGTGCCGCCCGGCACGGCAAATACCTGACTGGCGTATTGGATGGTATCGGCCTCGATGGGCAGGCTGGGAATGGCCACGTTCAGATCGACGATGACGTCGGCGATGGTGACGACGACCGGTTTCATGCCGCCTCCTCTGTCAGGCTGGTTTCTGTCCTGGCCCACAGGGCCGGCAGAGCAAACGGCGGCTGGATGCCGTACTCGGTGACGGTGCCCTCGAACAAGTGGGCCGGGATGATCTCGAAAAAGAGGTTTTCCACCGTCAGGCGTGGATCGCCGCTCAGCTCTGCGGGGGCGATGCCGGCGTCATCGGGCCGGGCCTTGAGGCCCACCACCTGGCCGCGTTGGGAGGCGGCGCTGAATTTAAAACTCGTGCCGGCGGCGTAGAGCGGCTTGCCATGATAACGGCAGGCCAGCGCCAGGGGCAGCGTGCCCATCTTGTTGACCACTGCCCCGCTGGCGAGCCAGGTATCCACCCCCACCAGGGCCACATCGGCGCGGGGCAGGCTGTGGGCCATGGCCGCATCGGTGACGAGTGTGTAGGGCACACCCAAGGCCACCAATGCGGCCGCCAGGACGCGGCCTTCGCCGTAGGGTCGCGATTCGGTGCCGATCACGGCGAATCGCTTGCCGCTCTCCCAGGCGGATCGCAGGATGCCCAACAGCGTGCCGCTGTAGCTGTGTACGAAAACCGTGCTGCCATCGCGCAGCAGTGTGGCGCCAGTTTGCACCACTGCCTCCTGGGCGCGTTGTGAATGTTTCAGGAAAACGGCGGCGCGGGCGGCGATGGTCTCTGTAATCTGCGCCACTGCCCAGGCGCTGCTCTGTTCTTCTTTCAGGGGCGCAACGACAAAATTGCAGCCGTTTTCCACGCTGGCCATAGAAGGCTGCGCGGCGATGAGCCGCTGCGCCGCGGCCAACAGACCATCGCGGCAGGCCTGGGCTCCCTGAGGAGCCAGCTCGCGAGCGCGCATGTCCAGTGCTCGCAACGCTTGTTGGGTGATGAGGGCCGCGCCGCGGACCTTCATCTCTTCGATGTCGTGGACGATCTGGAGAGCCTGACTCATGGCGACCTTTCTCCTGGGGGCAGGGCCTTACGACCGGCGGCGAACCGCTCGTGGCGGCTGAGCAGCATCGCGCCGCCGGCCACGAGCGGCAGCCCGGCCAAAAAATAGAGCGCCCAACCGTTGATATTGTGCACCCGCCGCACCTGACGCTGGCCGCCGAAAACAGGCTTGCCATCGGTATCCAGTAACTCCAGGCGGTAACTGGCGTGATTGGCATCCACGAAGAGCTGGTAGGCCACAAAATCGGGCGGACGGGTCTCGGTGGCCGGGTCGTAGTCGATGACCTCGTAGCCCAGGGCCGTGCCGGGCAGTTGTTGCACCCGGTAAGGTCTGGCCTGTGTGGTGACCTGCTGGCTGCCATAGTCCAGGGTCAGATAACCGGCCTGTTCGAAGGTCTGCACGTACACCCAGGTCCAGCCATCCCGGCGGCCCTGGGAGCTCTGAGGATCGGTCAGGCGGGTGTAATACAGATCGTTGTATTCCAGCTCGACGTAGGGTTGCAGATAGAGCACCGTTCCTTCGCGGGCATAGATGACGTCCTGAGGGTCATCGGTGTGCTCCGGACGGGTCCATTTCTCCTGGGGCACTATTTGGTAACCCAAACCCTGGCGGCGGGCGGCAAAAACCACCACTTCCTTTTCGCTTTCGGGCACCACGCGGCCCTCGCTGTCGCGCAGGCGCAGGCTGTAACGACCCTCCGGCAGGCTGATCGGGCTGCCCTGGCTCACCGGCGTGCTGTACAGGACGGGTACCTCCGGCTCTTGGGGCTCTTGTGGCAACTCGACCTGTTGGCCCTGCTCGCGGGCCTCCTGTGCGCGTCGGAGTTCGTCGTAGTAGCGGTTCATGGCGTCGTTGTGAGCCCAAAGGGCATCGCGGTAGGCAGCGCGGGCGGCGTCGAAGGTCTGGTAGCGAGCCCCGGCTTCGTCGCCGGTATAGATCACCTGCGGCCCGTCGATGCCTTGTGGCCACTGGATGACGTAATTCTCCTGAGGGCTGCTGGTGATCACCTCACCGTCTTGGACGATTTCCAGCGCGCCGTCCACGATGGTATTCATGGTTTCCCAATCGGCGCGGTAGGCGTTGGACAGCGGCCAGAAATAGACCAGCGTCTGCCGGGGCGAGAGGATGTTCAGTTGATCGGCCAGCAAATAGATCGTATCGACTGTGGGCGGGTAAAAGGTGCTGAGGTAACCGATACCGTCGAACACCTGGCCGCCGTACACCAGGGCCTGGCTCTTTTCCGGCTCCTGTGCCCGGACGGGGATAGCCGTCAGGGCCAGCAGGGCCAGCATGAGGACGATGCGTGGTTTCATGCCCGCCCTCCCCTGCGCTGCAGAGCGCGCACGGCCAGACCAAAAACAAACACCGAGTATACCAACGACAGGGCCAGCATCAGGCCGTACTCGCCCAGACTGCCGCGCAACAGGGCGTCGATGCCGCGCTCCAGGTGGGCAAAGGGTGAAAGCCAGCTCAGGATCTCGTCGAGCCAGGCCAGCACCGTCTGCAGAAACAATAACGGGTTGGCCCGGTTGACGGGCAGGCCGGCCGTGAGGCCGGCGACATAGTCGTGGCCCAATTGCACGGTCAAAAAGACGGCGATGATACCCAGCAGCGCCACCAGTGCGCCGCGGGCGGAGCGATTGAGCGTGGAGAGCAAAAACCCCACCGCCACCACCGTCGAAGCTGTGATCACAGAGAGCAACACGGCCCCCAGCAATCGGGGAGTGAATGCCAGGTTGGTGACAAGGGCGTAAACTGCCAACGCGGCCAGATAGACGATCACCATCAGGGCATAAGCAGCCAGTTGGGCCAGATATTTGCCCAACAGATAGGCCAGAGGATCCATGGGGGCATAAAAAAGCACCTCCAGTGTGCCCTGATCCCGCTCGCGGGCAATCGTCACCGTGGAGGTGAGCGCCAGGTAGAGCGACGAGAGCACCACCGCACCCAGGAATGACCCGGCAAAAGGGTTGGAGAGCACGCTCAGGCCGTTATCCTGGACGGCGACGATCTGGTTGCGCAGCACGGTGGCCGCCGCGGCGATGGATACCGCCAGGATGACGTACAGGCCCAGGCTGTACAGCGTGGCGTGCAGCTCGCGGCGTTGCACCGCGCGGGCCAGGTGCCAGCGAAAACGCCAGTTTTGCACGCGGTTCATGGGGCTGTTCCCTCCAGTCCTTGCCCCACCAGGCGGGGGATGTCGCGCTCGGTGATGGTGACAAAGGCCTCTTCCAGGCTGATCTCTTTTTGTTGCATGGCCACGATGATCCCTCCGTGGGCCACGATGGCGCGCGAAAGTTCGGCGCGCCGGTCGCCGCTGCTGTCCAGGTGGGCGGTGAAACGCCGGCCGTGGCTGTCGGTGTCTGTTATGGTGCGCACAAAGGCGAGCTTTTCCAGGGCTGCCGGCAACTCTGGCGCGGGCTCGGCCAGTTCCAGCTCGATCTGCAACTCGCCGCTGAGGCGCGCCCGCAGCCCGTCGATGGTGTCCTCGGCCAAAAGCTGGCCGTGGTGAATGATGCCCACACGATGGGCGGTGCGCTCGACCTCGGAGAGGATGTGCGACGAGATGAACACCGTCTTGCCGGCCTGATTCTGGGCCTGGATGAGCTGGCGCACCTCGCGGATGCCGTAGGGGTCTAGCCCTGAAACCGGTTCATCGAGGATGAGCAGGTCGGGGTCGGGCAGCAGGGCGCGTGCAAAAGCCAGTTTTTGTTTCATGCCGCGGGAATAATCGCGGGCGCAGGTGTCGAGGAAGGCGGTCAGGTCCAGGGCCTCCATCAGGCTCTGAAGGCGAGCCCCGGCGTCTGGCACATCGTAGAGTTCGGCAAAAAAACGCAGGTACTCGCGGGCGGTCATGTCGTCGTAAAAATACTGCGTCTCACCCACCACGCCGATGCGTCGCTTGACGGCGAAATAGTTGTCCGCTGTGAGGGGTAGATCGAAAAGGTGGATGCTGCCCGCCGTGGGCCTCGAGAGGCCCAACAGCATCAGGATGGTGGTGGTTTTGCCGGCGCCGTTGGGGCCGAGAAAACCATAGACCTCACCCGGACGCACGTGCAGGCTCAGATGGTCTACGGCGACAAAGTCACCAAAGTGTTTACACAGGTTTTCGGTTCGGATCATGGCGCTGCTCTGACGATGGACAGGGCGGGGGTGCGCGCCGGTGCAGCCACAGGTGTGGCTGTGACGGTGGGGCTGGGGCTGGGCTCTGGGGTGGGTGTGGGCAAGGGTGTAGGCGTAGGCTCTGGCGTGGGGATAAAAGCGATGGCCAGGCTGAGCACCATGCTGATCACAACCAGAATGCCCAAGACGCTGATGGCGATCTGGCTGGTATTTCTTTTACGTTTCATTCTGGTTTCCTCCGGAATTCAGGCGAGCAGCAGGCTGAAGGGCAGCATGGAGCTGGCATCGGGGTTGCCGCCCATGAGAAAACATTGCTGGAGCACCAGAAACAGGGCAAAGAGGATCAGACCGATCCACAGCCAGGTGTTGGGGCTCATGCGACGGCGGGGTTTCTTTTCCGGTAGTCTGGGCAGTTCAAAGCTGCAACGCCAGCATTTGACCTTGTCATCGGGGTTCCAGGTGCCACAATTGGGGCAGTCCATGGCTTGTTACCTCTCGTTTCGTTCCTCTGGAGGCTGGATCATAACACAGATCGGCCAACAGGGCAAACACCGGTGTTTCAGGCTTTGGTGGCGCTCTGCAGGTGATGCATCTTGTCCAGGTAAGCAGCTTCCAGGTCGATGCCGGTCTGGTTGGCCAGTTGGAGCACGCCGGCCAGCAGATCGGCCAGTTCTCGACGGATGGCGGGCAATCGCTCTTGCAGGGCGCTGTCTTGAGCCTCCCGCCGGTTGCCCAACTGGGCGGCGAGCGTATTCTGCGTTTGCCAGGCATCTCTGAGCACCCGGCCCAGCTCGCCCATCTCTTGGGTGAGGGTGATATAGTCCAAGTAGAGGTCGGTCAGCGGGTCGGAACCGGCATTCAGGACGCGGTGCCAGCGCTGAAAGTCTGGCAGGCGGCGGCGGGCCTCGGCGGCGCGCGCCGTCTCGGCCACGTCGGATAGGGCTTCCAGTTGTGGCAGCGGGTGCTGATAATCGCCCTGGGCCAGGGCCGAGCGGACACGACCAACCACACAGGCCAGGTCGGTGGGGTGGCGCACGTAATTCAGGTCGTCGGTGTCGATGACCAGCAGGGGGGCGTCGGTATAGGCGGCAAAAAAACGTTCGTAGGCAGCGCGTAGACTCTGGATGTAATCACGCGACATGTCCCGCTCGTAAGAGCGATCACGCAAGGCGATGCGCTCCATGAGGGTCTCGGTGCTGGCCCGCAGGTAAATGGTCAGATCGGGCCGGACGATCTTTTCGGCCAGGATGGTATGCACGCGGCGGTACATTTCCAATTCGTCGTTGGCCAGGTTGAGCTCGGCAAAGAGGCGGTCTTTGGCAAAGGTATAGTCGCTGATCAGCGCCGATTCGGCCAGTGTCTGCTGGATGACACGATGCTGCTGGCGATAGCGGCTGAGCAAAAAGAATATCTGCGTCTGAAAAGCATAGCGGGCGCGGTCGGCGTAAAAATCGCTCAGGAACGGATTTTCTTCAAAGACCTCCAGCAGCAGCTCGGCGCCCAGTTCACGCCCCAACAGGCGGGCCAGTGTGGTCTTGCCCACGCCGATAGCGCCTTCGATAGCCAGGTAATAATTGTCCGACATGCCAGCCTCCGCATCTTTTACCCGACGATGTGCACCTTCATCAGGTTGGTGGTGCCGGCGGTGGTGCCGGCGGCGCCGGCGGTGATGACCACCGTATCGCCCGAAGCGATCAGGCCGCGCTGCCGGGCGGCCTGTACGGCGTGAGCGATCATCTCGTCGGTGTTATCGGTTCTGGGCGCCAGCAGCGGCATCACGCCCCAGAAGAGCATGAGCTGTTGCTGCACGGTTGTATCTGGCGTGACGGCGATGATGGGCGATCGTGGCCGGTAATGCGACATCAGGCGGGCGGTGTAACCGGAGGCGGTGGGGGTGATGATGGCTGCCGCGTTCAGATCGTGGGCCGTCTCGCGGGCGGCGTGAGCCACGGCGTCGGCTATGGTGCGCACGGCGTGGCCGGCGGCGCCGAAAAATGGACAGCCGGCGACGTTTGGCCGATGCGTCTCGATCTCGCGGGCGATGCGCGCCATGGTGCGCACTGCCAGCACGGGGTGGTCGCCGATGGAGGTTTCGGCAGAGAGCATGAGCGCGTCGCTGCCGTCCAGCACGGCGTTGGCCACGTCGGAAGCCTCGGCGCGGGTGGGGCGCGGGTTGTGCACCATCGATTCGAGCATCTGGGTGGCGGTGATGACCGGCAGGCCGGCGCGGTTGCAGCTCGCGACGATCTGTTTCTGCGCGATGGGCACCTCTTCCGGCGAAAGCTCGATGCCCAGATCGCCGCGGGCCACCATCAGCCCATCGGCGGCCTCGACGATGGCGTCGATGTTGTCCAGCGCCTCTGGTTTCTCGATCTTGGCGATCACGGGCAGGCTTGGGCCTCGTGGCGCCAGTTCGTGCATCAGCTTTTTGAGCGCGAGCACATCGGCGGCGGCGCGCACGAACGAGAGCGCGAGCCAGTCGACGCCGTGAGCCAGGGCAAAGGCCAGGTCGTCGCGGTCTTTGGCAGTGATGGAGGGCAGATCCAGGGCGGCGCGGGGCAGGTTGATGCCTTTGTTGCTCTTGAGCAGGCCGCCGGCGATCACCCGGCAGTGCACCTGGGTTGGGCCGGTGGCCAACACCTCGAGTTCCAGCAGGCCATCGTCCAGGAGCACCCGGCTGCCGGTTGAGACCAGCCCCGGAAAACCCTCGTATTGCACCGGCAGGGCCGCCGGCGTGCGCCCGACGATGTCGTCGGTGGTCAAAGTCGCCTGGTTGCCCTCCGGCAGCCACACGCCGGCGCCATCCATGGCGCCGACGCGCAGTTTGGGGCCTTGTAGATCGGCCAGAATGCCCACCGGCTTGCCCACCTCGGCGGCGGCAGCCCGGATGCGGCGGATGTTTTCGGCGTGGATGGCCTGATCGCCGTGGGAAAAGTTGAGCCGGGCCACATCCATGCCGGCCTGGATCAACTGGCGTAACGTTTCTGGCTCACGACTGGCCGGTCCGATGGTGCATACGATCCGGGTACGCGGCATGATCTGTTTCTCCTGTGATAGTGGCTGATGGTATGAGACCATTTTATGCCATTTAGCCATTGAAAGCAAGTTGCACTTCTGTGGCGGACGTGATAAAATAACAAGACTCAGTACTCGACTTTTGCAGTAGCCCGTGAGGGCAAAGGACGTTAACAATAACAGATATTCAAGGCTCAGTTTTGGGAGCGAGACGCACGCTCCCGTCCCAGCCACTTTGAGTGGCCGGGCTAGAAGGAAC
>JBMOMT010000038.1:0-13875 GCA_049324835.1 Chloroflexota bacterium
TGTAAGGACGCGCGATATTTGGCACGCTTTCGCGCGATATTTGGCACTACTGGTTTACATGATTTTTTCGCGTCGAAATCAGTGTGACAACTCCATATTTTTAACCGCCTCCATACTCCCGCTTCGCCAGCAACAGCAGCATGAGCGCCAGCTTGTTGATAACCCCTTTGGCGCTGGCCAGGTCTGTTACGTTATTGGTAACGTAATTTGTCACCTGCTCCGGGGACATGGCAACGAACGCCCGCACGAACGAATCCGTCTTGACGCTGGCCCGGGCCTGCGCCAGCGATTCCTGGGCGTCGCGCCGAGATTGCTCCTCCTGGCTGATGGGAGGCTTGTTGAACACCCCGGCCACGTACAGGTCGCCCAGGTCTACGTCCTGGTCGCCCAGGTTCACGCCGTAGCCCGGGTAGGTCTCGGCCTCGATGATGCTGACAACTCGTTCCTGGTCGATGATTGCGATTCGCATATTGCCCCCTCAGATTACTGTCACGACGCATTTCCCAGCGCCGCCGGCACCGGAGTTACCGCTGAAGCTGCCGCCGCCGCCGCCGCCGGGTTGCGCGCCCGCCGTGGCCGCCGTGTTGTAGCTGCCTGCGCCGCCGTTGCCGCCATGGAGCGACGTGCCTCCGGCCCCTCCGGCAGCACCGCTACCGCCGCCGCCACCAGCACCCCCATACATAGAATTTCCGCCTGCTCCGCCTGCCGAACTCCAACTCGCGCCACCCCCGCCAGCGCCCAGCGCGGAGTCGTCTCCCGTGCCGCCAGTAGAGCCTGACGAACCGGACCCGCCAGAACCCCCACCATAGCCGCCTTCGCCTGGAGAATAGGCTACTGTATCAACAGCTCCGCCGCCGCCGCCGCCTGCGTTGGATTTTTGCAGGTTGGCGTTATAGCCACCACCCTGGCCGCCGTGGGCAGTGACCCAGGCGCCGAATGTTGTGTTGCTGCCGCTGTTGCCAGCGCCATCGGCCGTCTTGGCTCCGCCGCCGGAACCTACGTTAACCGACTCCGTGGCCCCCAGGCTGGTCAGCGCTACGACGCGGCGCACGTAGTTACCGCCGCCGCCGCCGCCGCCTACGTAGGTAGTCCCGCGCCCGCCCGATCCGCCGCCGCCCCAGCATTCGATGATGGCGAGCGACCCCGAGCTGGGCTTGGTCCATGTGCCGGTGGACGTGAACGTCTGCACGTTTGCTGCGCCTGTTTTAGTGTGGCCGACGGTGAACCAGTTGGTGTCGCCGGAGATAAATATCGCCGCCTCCCCCATTCCCAGGGTGACGCTGCCGCCCACCACGTTGTCCAGTGCGTCCGAGGCGTCTGCCAGGTCTACGGTAATATCCCCAGGCGCGATGCGGTTGTTGCGGATTGCCACAAAAAAACTGCTGTAAGCGGCCGCGTCGGGCAGTGTGAACGTTATTCCTGACGTGGTGGTGGTGAGTAATTTTCCGCGATCAGCCTCCAAAATTGTGTAATTGACGGTCTTGCTGAACTGTTTGGAGAATGCCGCGCCGAGGGCCTGCTGGGCGGCCGAGACCGTGCCGTCCGTGCCGAGCAGGGCAGCGAGGAATTCGCGTTGATCGGTGATTGCGGTTTTGAATTGGGCCTCGGTCACCGTTGACCCGGTGAACGACGAGGCGGCAGGGAGTGCGGTCATTTCAATATCTCCACATCGGGTTGGTGCTTGTGGCGCTCCACATCAGGCTGGTGCCGACCGTCCACATATAATCGGCGCTGTCGCCGTAGAACATACTCACCCACGGCCCCACCGCCAGGCCCACGCCGCGCACACGAATCAGAGTCTTGGCGCCGTAGATCGCCGTCACGGCAAAGCTGTTGGCGCTGGTCTCGCCAACCCGCGTCCATTTGGCGTTGGCTGCGTAGGGGTCGGTGCCCGCGGCCATTTCGATCTGGTAGGTCTCCGCCCCCGGCGCCGGGGTCCAGGTCAACAATGCCTTGGCGCTGTCGCTGGTGGAGGCACGCAGTGTCAGGTCCGCAATCAGGGGCTTGGTGTAGCGCGTGGTGAGCTGGCTGGTCTGCACAGCCGGGGCGGTCTTGCCGGTCTCGGCCGTGTGTACGCTGGGGTCCTCGTTGATGGCCTCGATCTCTACCTCGTAGAGCCCCCTGGGGCGCACGGCGACCACCTTGGCCAATTGGCTCCATGTGCTGGCCCAGCCGAACACAACATGGGTGCGTTCTTCGTCGCGGCCGGTATAGGGAGTGGTGTCAGGCGTGGTGCCAAACACCATCTTGTCCGGCGTCGCGCCCTGGGTCACCTGGTAGGGCCCGTCCACCCCACCGGCGCGGGTGCGCAGGGCTGCGTAGTGCGTCCCGCCGCTCCAGTCCATTGGGTTGTCCAGGGTCAGTATCCTTGTGGCGGCGTCCCAGGCCACGGCCTCGCCAAACTGGCCCCACGCCGGCATATCGTGCTGAATGGCGATGAGGTCGCCAAATGCCGGGATGAAGCCCTCCATCTCTGTGGAGAATTTGATCAGGCGGCGACGGTAGCGGTTGCTGGCGGCCTGGTACAGGCCCTCGCGGTAGGCCTGCTGCCGTTTGGTGCAGCCGAATAGATCGATTTTGGCCGGCTTGGCCTCATCACTGCCGTCCAGGCTGGCGGTGACGCGCCGGGGCATCCACACGTCCCGGTCAAAGTAGCTCACCTCCACGCTGTCTGCATTGTCGTCGCTGGGCAGGATGTAATCGATGGAGAAGCTGCCGCGCACAATATTGCGCAGGGAGTACAGGGCTACGGGCACGGAGGCCGCAGCGTCCCGGGCAAATCGCACGATCCCACCTTGCATGTAGGGTTTGGCCCGGCCCGTCGCCGCAATTTTTGTCAGCGCCTCCCAGAACGCCATGGCCGAGTCGAATCGCGCGCAGAACTGGTCTCCCCGGCTGCCCCACACCGCGTCCAGGGCCAGCAGGGCGGCCAGGTCCACACGGCTGTCCGGCAACCGGGCCCCGTACACCGTGTTTCGGCAGGCGTCCGCCAGGGCCCAGGCAATCCTCTGGGTGGCAGTGTTGGCGCTCCAACTTGTCCCGTTCCAGATGGGCAATTTGCGCGTGCTGACGACGTTGATTTTGCGGCTGGCCTGCGCGGATAGGTTGTTGCTGGCCCGCATGCGCAGTGCAATGAGCGTGACGTTGGGGAACGTGCGCGTCTCCGGCAAATAGGCCCGCAGTCCGCCCCACAGGATTTCGTGGCCGTATGCGCTGTCAGATTCTTTTACGTTCGTGCGCCGCACTCGCACCTCGTAGCGCCCGGCGGTGACGTTGTAGCGCTCGGAGTACCGCTGTGGCGTGGTGGTGTTGGTGGTGTATGTCTGGCTGCCCAACACCGTCCATGCGCCGATTGGCGTCCCCGCGTCGTTGATCGTCCGGGCCTCCGCCGTGAAATTTACGCTGACCTCGGAGAGGTCGCCATTGGACTCCAGGTGATACAGTCCGCGGGGCATGACGAAATCCAGGCCGATTGCGTTGGCCAGGGTGCCGCTGGCGTTGGCCACGAAACCGCCCAGGTAATGCTGGATCGTCACGTTGCTGGTGGCGATGGTGCCGGAGGCCGTGTCGGTGACGGTGAACGTGTCTGCCCCCGTTACTGTGACGGTGTAGGCCCCGTCCGTGGCGCCGCCGCTGGTGAAATCCAGGTACAGCACCCGCCCGGTGCTGTAGCCGTGGGCCGCCCGGGTTACCGTAATTGTGGTACCGGACCGGGTATAGGTCCCCGTCACCGTGCCCGCCATTTCCTGGCCGCTCACCTCTGACGAGGTTGTGACGTTGGTGGGGAACAGGCTCACCGACGCGCCTGGGTTCACGACCTCATAGGAGATTTCCGCGAAATTCTCGATGGCCGTGTCCTCGATGCGGATGGCCTCGATGTCGTATTCGCCCTGTCCCAGACAGAGCAGCTGGTAGAGATACTGCTCATTACCCGCGTATTCGGCGTAGGGCTGGGCCGCGAAATCCGGGTAGGCCAGCATGCGCCCGTACTGCACGGGGATGGCCTGGTCCAGGCGCGCCATGTTGCCTTGCGCTTGCAGGTTATACGTTGGGCTGGGCGCGGCCAGGGCCTGGGCCTGATGGGTGCTTGGCGGCCTTGGCGGGGGTATCAGGGCGTTGACGAGAGCGGTGCCGATGAGCGTGGACCCCGCATTGACCAGCGCCGCACCCAGGCTGTTTGTCGCCAAGTTGGGCCCCATCTGGCCGGCGACCCACTGGCCAGCATAGGGAGCGAACACGCTCACTGCCAACAACAGCAGCATGCGCAGCGGGTTGGAGCCGCCGCCACCCCCCTGGGGCAACACCACCACGGCGATCAGGTCGCCGTCCGCCACGGGCTGCCCCCAATCCGCCCGCAGTACCGGCGCGCCGTTGCGCAGTAGGACGAACGGCCGGCCGCCACTCAGGGCCAGGGCAGACAACGGCCCCGGCGCCCGCAGCTCACACACCTGTCGGCTGGCCTGGGGGTTGAACGGGTCGGTGACCGTGACGCAGTGGGCCAACATCAGACAATCCTCGTGTAGTAGCCCAGCACACGGTAGCCCATGGCCGCCAGGGCGGGCAGCCGGGTGAACACCACCCCAGCGCCGCGCACGCCGTGCACCACGCCGCCCCCGTCCGCGTCGGTCCACACCCCCACGTGCCCAGCTCGGCTGGATTGCCCCATGAGCACCGCGCAGCCCTCAGAGGGTCCGGCTGAGGCTCGCCAGTTGGCGTGCTCCGGGTGGCCCTTGAATGCGCGCATGGTGGACAGGGGGTGCAGCGCGTCCACGTCCACCGCCGGAACCTGCCAGCCGAACACCTCGCGCCAGATACGCCGGGCAATTGCCCAGCAGTCAGACTCGCCCGGAACCCACGGAATTCCGACGTACCTTTTTGCCCAATTGGTTTGCCAGATCATTGCGGGATCAACCCTGGGAACACCTCCGCCGTGTAGTCCACGGACGGAAATCGTTTGTTTGCCAGGTCAGGGAATCCGCATGTGGCGCGGATTCTGAACACGTTGGCGGAGATGGCCAGCACCGTTAGGGTCAGTGGCGGGTCGTTTTCCGGGCCATCCAGCAGGGCGTCGGACAGGAACGCCCGATATATCACCGTGATGAGCTGGTCGCTGCCCATGCTGGCCTCGATCTGGGCCAGGATATCGCGACTCACGTTATCGATCTCGATCACGCACTGGGGCACGGCGGTATGGGTCACCTCCGGCGGCACGACGTCGAACGCGAATCCGGTGAACGTCACGGCCGTGCTGGCGTCGCGGGGGGCGGTGGCCTCCAGGGTGGCGGTAATGTCGCGCCGGTCACGCACAACGCGAATTGGCACGGTGAAATTGGGGTGCCAGATTTCCAGGGTGTGGTAGATCACCAGGTCCGACTGGGCGCTGGCGTAGGCCTCGGCGATGGCCTGTGATAGGGTGGAATCCGGCATCAGCGCACCTCCAGCTCGGCGGAGACGGTCCAGAGCAAACCGGGCAAAATCTCCGCCTGGACGTTGTTCATCCGGCACTCAACATCATTGATTCCGCCGTCCCCCGTGGCCACGGGGATCAGCGACCAGGCCGCGCCACCGTCGTGGCCGTCCACCTCGCCAGTGGAACGGGTGGGCATGAACTCCACGAATTTGTCTGACGCCACGACGTTGGCGCCCCATACGTAGATTCCGTCCGTGATACTGAATGTGGATGTTGCGTTCGGCGCGGCGGCCCAGGTGGTGCCCACAGTCGCCACTTTTGTTACGCCGTTGTAGGCCGTTATCGTGCCGCTCTGTCCGCTGCCCGTGCCACCGGTAATGGTGACGGTGGCGCCGTTGTAAAAGTCCGTGGTGGCCGACGCCCCAGTGTCCAACTTGATGCTGCTGGTGGTGCCCCCGGCCTGGGCCGTGCCGGTGCGATATTGGCCGTCGAATGTGTTGTCGTTTTGGTCGGTCTCGCCGATGACGAGGCGCATCGCCGGAGAGGTGGCCCCGCCGGTCTTATACGGGTCAGCCAGAATCGAGCAGCGATACCACCCGCCCCCCGCGTCCTCGATGAGGCCCTCGCGGTCTCCGAGGCCCAGGGCCCCGGTGGCCAGGTTGAACGACCGGCCGTTGGTGGTGCCGTCGTCCCCAACCATGTTCAGTCGCAGGACTGTGCGCTCACCCGCGCGGGCATATACGGACAGGCAGTAGGTGGTCCCGCCCACAATGCCGATGTTGGCCCGCTGAACATAGTGGGTATCGCCGGCCGTCGCATCACTGCGCAGGTAGGTGGCAGTGGCGGTCCCGTCCGGCGCGGTCAGGGCGTTGGCCACATCGCCGGATCGCGTGTTGGCCCAGCCCGAAACACCCGTCGCATCGCTGGGGTAGGCCAGCGACCAGCCAATCTGGCTCTCGTACCACGCGCGGAACAGGCGCATCTCGGCATCGGTGAAGCGCCAGGAGACGGACAGCCGATCATCCCGCGCCGTGGTGCGCCGTCGCACCCGGGCCGTGCCGGTCTCCATGTTCGTGCGTACAGTCTGCGCCCCCAGCGCCAGGCGGTAACCCGCAACCGAGGCGCGGGGCAGGGAGGCGGGAAATTGACCGGAGAACATATCAGTAGGCCCCCGCGACGCGGTTCAGGCCGTACGTGCTCGCGAGGGCGTCCGGTACGCTGCCAGCGCCACGGGAGATATCCCCGGCGATGGCCCCCTTCACCTGCTCGATGAACACCTCGATCATGCGGTTGCCGCCAGCGTCCTGGGTCTCACGCGCAGTGGCCCTGGTCCCGCTGGCGTTGTTGATTACATTGACGGTGACATTTGCGCCGGCTCCGCCGCGCACGCCCAGCGTGCCGTCCGGCCCGCGTTTGAGAGGAATGATGGCCTCCGGCCCGGCCTCGCCCATCAGGCCGCCTTTGGCGAAGGCGAAGAATGTGGGCTTATCGACGATCTGGTTCTTCCATGCCGAGACGCCGCCGGGTGCGCCACCGTTTGCGAAGCGGAACAGACTGCCGAAGTCTAACGATGACAACGCATTGGACAGGCGCTTGGTGATGGACTCCTGCACCTGAATTCGGATCAAGTCGTCGATGATCGAACTGGCCATGTCCTTGAAGTTGAGCTTGCCGGTTTTGGTGAAGTTGACCAGGGCGTCTTCCATGCCCTTGAATGCGCGTCCGAATGCCTGGCGCATGCTGTCGCCAGCCTTCCCGGCAGTTTCTGTGTATTCCAGCATGGCCGCAGCGAACGGGCCGCGATTCTTTTGCGCGTCCTCTACTGCGCGCCCGATAGCCGATGTGCCAAATTTCCCATCCGGCCGGCGGTAGCGGGTGTCATCGGCTAAGATGACTTCAACTGGCTGCGCACCAGGCGTCAAAAGTTCTGCGGTCTTTTTGGCAAGGTCGGCAATTTCGCCCTCACGTGCCCCCATGCGCTCTAGCAGGCCACCCACCAGGCCGTCTGCCACGTGTTCGCCGATGGCCCATGTTTCCCTTGCTGGAGAATGGATGTCGAATGTTTCGACCAGTGCGTCAAGCACCACGCGCCCGGCGGCGGATGCCGCCTTGGCCATGCTTTTCAGCTTGGACTTCATGCCCTCGATCAGACCGTCCACCACCTGCCCGCCCACCTTGAGCATATCGCGCCAAAGACCGCCAAAAGCGGCCACGGTGTCCTTGATCTTTTTGCCGACGAGGCGCGGCAAATCAGATAGCGCCTTATCTATGGCCTGAACCATGTCGTAAATTTTAGTGCCTAGCGTCGCGCCTTTCTCGCCAGTAACCGCCTGAATGGACAGATTAATTTGGTCGTTTAGCCATGATCCGAATGCAAAGCTTGCCGCGCCTACGGCGGCAACCCCGAGCAATGCGGCCACAGTAGGGTTGGCTGCTAGGAATGTGGCAAGACCGCCCATGGCTGTGGCCAGGCCGCCTATGGCGGTAACTGTGCTGCCGATTGCGAGGGCCGCACCACCGATCACAATGCCGCTCGCAGCCGCGCCAACAGCGCCCATGGCCAACCATCCTGCCAAATCGGGGTGCTCATTGGCCCAATCGGCCACCTTCTGAAGTTTCTCCAATATGCTATCGAGTGCGCTGCTGTTGCTGACGGTGGACTGTGCGCCGATCTGCACAGCCTTGAGCTTCTCGCCGGTGCCGCGCAACACCGTATCGAACTGAGTATCGACCACGCCGGCGCCAGCCGACAGTGTGGCGTCACGGATCTGTTTGTATCGTTCGATGTTCTGGAGCATCGGGGCCAGGAACTGGCGCACCTGCTGATCCTGGAACAGGGTGGCGATCTTGGCAGAATCGCCGCCGGTGATTTTCAGAATCAGCTCTGACAGGTAGCCGATTAAATCGCCGCTGGCCAGGCCGCGCTTGACCTCGTCGGCCATGTTGATGCCGTATTTTTGGAAGTTCTTCACCGCGTCTGGCGCGTTGAGTTTGAGCAGGAAGTTCTGGAGGTTTGTGGCTGCGCTGGCCGCGTCGCCCGCGCCCAGGCGGGCAATCTGTGCTGCGGCGGCCAGTTGCCCGAGTGCATTGGTGCCCTCCAGCCCCAATGTGCCGGCCACGGCGGTCAGAGCTGGGAAATATTGCGCCATGTCGCGCAGCTCGAATGCCCCCTCGTTGCCAGCCTGTGCCATCTTGCCCAGGCTGGCGCCAAGCTGATCGACGGGGATTTTGAGGTTGTCCATGGCAGCAAAGCTGGACTTGGCGATGTCGCTGATCTGGGAGCCGGTGGCGGTGGCCGTGCGGCCGATGGCAGTCAACGCGCGCACCGCCTCGTCGGGATCCATGCCCCGGCTGACCAGGTCCTGCATGGCCACCAACAACTCGGCCGTGGTCTGGTTGGTGGCGCGGGCGGTCTCGTTGAGGCGGGTCTTGTACTTGTCGGCCATCTGCTCTGCTGCCGCGCCGGCAATGCCAGCCGTATTGGCGATGGCCAATAACTGCCCCTCAACATCGATAGCGGATTTTATTACGTCGCCCACACCAAGCCCGGCCATACCTAGACCGACGTTCGCGGCGGTGCCTAAAGCGCCGATACGTAGGCCTATTTTCTCCAGACGCTCCCCAATCCGTTCTGCGCGTTGCCCTAACGCATCCAACCTACCGGCGGCTGCGGTCAGGCCATTGGATAGCTCATCCCTCAGGCGGATCAGGACGGCAATGGTCATGTCGCTCATCGCGTCTCCTTAACTATTTGTCGCCTGACAGCAGCGCATCCAGCGCTGCGGCCTCCATCACGCGCAAGTCGTGGAACAGGGCTGGCCACTCATCGGGCGTCGGGTTCACACCAGCCATCATCGCCACAGTGGGTATCACGCCGTAATCGAGGCCGACCAGTCCGCCCATGCCACCCGTCCGCCATTGGGTGATCATGGCCGAGAACAGGGACACCGCAGTCCAGTTCTCGGGCCATACCAGGACGGCCACATCTTCCATGTCCGCCTCGGTCAATCCCATGGCGGCCATGGTCTCTGGCGAGGGGCCGCGCTGGCATAGCGACCGAGCGGCCTCAGTCAGTTTCCCAGCCGCGCCCCTGCCAATGCGTCGCAGTAAGCGCTCACAATTCTTGCTGCGGAGGCAGGGTAGTTGTTGAGCAGGGCATGCAGACTGGTCGCGTCAAAGCCCACGTCTACACCACGCCAACCGACCACGATCTCGTCGATCAGATCGTAGTCTGAGCGGCCCTGTGCGCTATTTAGGTAAGCCGCCAGCTCATCCTTGTCCTTGTGGCGGAATTCCAACTCCAAGGCCGATGTTGAGCCGGGAACGATGCCAACGACAGACGAGTAGAAGGTAGGGTTGGGAATTAACTTGAACATGTTGCTGGGCCCCTATCAGGTCGAATAACGCGTGGCTTCGGCGATGTAGCTCACATCCACCCTGGCGGTAATCGCGTCGTTTTTTGCGATGTTTGGGGTCTTTTGCAACGACCAGTAGCCGTTGCCAAGCAGCTTTGAGCCATTGGGGAAACGCATACGCACGGCCGCCACGGCGTCGGTATCGGCAGCGGTGTTGACGGTTGCGTACCAGGCCAGCGCGGGGTCATCCATTACCGTCAGGGTCAGGGCCACTGCGTTGCGGATGGTGGGGGCCTGCTTGGCGGTCACGTCAGCGATGGTAGTGATGTCAACATATTGCTGGTCGCCGCCGCTCACGCTCACCTCCTTGATTTGCGTCACCTCGTCCCAGGCCGTGATCTTGCGCACGGTGCCGGTGCCACTGCCCGCCGGGTAGAGCGTGGTACTGGTTGTGTTGATGCCTTCCATTGTCACGTCGTTGACGGCCACGGTCTTGATGCGGACGATGCGTTTGTTTAGACGCCCCCATCCTGAGGTGACCTCGATAATGTCGCCAACGACCAGGGCGTGCCCTGCGGCCAACGTGGCGACGGCTTCGGATGCGTTGGTGAGCGCGGTCATGCTGATCGCGCTGCCGTAGGTTTTGGCAATGTCGATGCCGGTGCCGGTGGAAATGGTGATGGCCATGGGGATGCTCCTATCGTATGAATTGCACGGTAAATTCGTCGCGCCAGACGCACAGGCCGGCCTCGAACGAAATCAATCTGCCCGCCACAAATGCGATGGGCGCGAATCCGTCACCCTGGTCAAACCCGACCAGGGCGGCAAGGATCGTTTCCCTCAACGATTCCAGGTCAACGGATGCACTGCCGCCCTGGGCTGCGTCCGTGGCGTTGCGGGTCATGATCTCCACGGCGAAACGCGCCTCAAATACCGGGTGGACATGGGCGATGTCGCTCTCAGTCACCCGCTCGGCCAGAGGAAAAACGTAGGCCGACGGGTAAGACGCGGGCGTCGCCGCCGTCAGGGCGTTGATGACCTGGCGCAGGGCCGGGCACTGATCTTGGAGACGGGTGACGATGGGGGCGAGCAGCATGGACGGCATGCTGCCCGCGCGCGCGTGGGCAGGACAGACTGACGGGGTTCAGCAGCACATGGGCCGGGCTGATGGCTGATGCGCTGCGCTTATTCGCCCTACTGGGCTACAACACACGCATCGGCAACAGGCCAGAGAGCACCAGCACGCGCCCGCCGCTGGTGCTGATTTGGGCCTTGAGCTTGTAGTCCACGCCCGCCACGCCGCCCTGGATGGTCTGGGTGACGGTCGCGCCGCCGATGGCCGGCGCGCCTGATAGCATGCTGGCCGGGCTGGGGTCTGCGCCGGCGAGCACGCTGGCGGTGACGCTGGTGACGGCTGAAATGGTCTCCGCGCCTAGCTCTGCGGCAAAATCGAAGGCCAGGACCACGACCTCCAGGGGGTCTTTGGCGTCAAACAGGTTCATGCAGCAATGCTCCATTGACGTTGTTGGGCTGCCACGGTCCAGGCCCTGGCGCGTGCGCGAATGGCCCGCACTACGGGTTGAGCCGTGGGTGTGCCACTGAGGCTACCGCTCGCCGCCGCCTGGGCCAACGCGGCGGCATCCAGCTTGATTGCCGTGGTCAGGCTGCCCGATGCCGCCGCGTCCGCCATCGCCTGGCCTGACAGCGTGGTCGAGACGGTCAGGTCTCCTGTGAGGGCCGAGACACTGGCCGCCGTGCCCGCGAGTGGAATCAGGGTGGTGAGGTTGCCGCTGCCGGTGGCGTAGGCCGTGGCAGCGCCCGCCAGCGGGATGGCGGTAATCAGGCTGCCCGACCCCGACGCCTGTGCCGTGGCGTTGCCCGCTAGACCGGATGGCGTGGTGGTGAGGCCCGCACTCGCCAGCGCCTCGGCAATGGCCGTGCCTGATAGCGTGATTTGTGTTGTGAGGCTGGCAGATGCTGACGCCTGCCCGGCCGCATTACCCGCCAGGGCCGCAGCACCGCCGCCTACGCTCAGGTCGCCAGACGCCCCGGCCTGCCCAGCAGCGCTGCCAGCGAGCGGGATGCCCGTGGTGAGGCCCGCCGTAGCCAGGGCCTCGGCCAGCGCGTTGCCTGCCAGGGTGATTTGCGTGGTGAGTACACCGTCCGCGACAGTGACGCTGGCCGCGTTGCCAGCGAGCGGAATGCCCGTGGAGAGTGCGCCCGATGCGGTGGCGATGGCGGCGGCCGCGCCGGTCAGGGGTATCTGTGTGGTGAGTGACCCCGTGGCAGTGGCGACCGTGAGCGCGTCTCCAGCCAGGGCAGCGGCCCCGCCACCTCCGGTCTGCGTCTCCTGCGCCCACCCAGATGAGGTGACCCTATTTCTGGTACCGGTCTCCTGGACCCAGCCAGTAGAGGTGACCCGGTTCAGAGCCATTTACAGCCCGCGTATTTCGGGGTCCACGTATACCGTGGCGGAGGGCAGACCGACGCAGATTTGCGCGGTCAACGAACCCGCTTCAGCTGGGAGAATCGCTGCACCCGTATCTATTTTGCCGCTCCAGGCATTAGCCGGAACGGCCACGCCCGTCCACCCGGCCACGCCTGCGCCTGCGTCCTGTGGCACGCCGGCAGTCCCAGCCAAATAGGCGGAGAACGCCTGCGCGTCTTCGTAGCGGCTGGATAGGGTAAACCCAGAGGTGGTCTTGGCCATGAATCGCCCCCACACCTCGTTGTTCTTGTACGCCGTAGCACTCCCGTCCCGGAGGATTTCCAGGTAGGGCGTGACGCTCACGGTGCCTGAGTGGTAGACGTCAATTGTCGGGGTTGTAAATGGCGTGTTAAATGATGCATAGCCCGTTGTTGCGATCTTCCAGGACCTGTTGCCTGAGTTGTTCGCGGTTTTGTAGATGCCCGTGTCTGTCGTCACCTGTCCATAGGCGTCGTAATAGCCAAAAAATCCCTGCGTGTTGCCGAAAGCGCAATCGAGCAACAGGGTCTTTGCCCCGCCCGCAGTCGGGTTGCTGGTCTGCGCCGCCAGGGGTATTACGCCATTGGCCAGTTTGCAATTGGCGAACGTGACGAGCCCTGATGTGATTGAATTGCCCACTAGGGTGCCGGTCACGTTGGACAAGTCCATGCCCTCCACCCGAAGTTCTCCGGCCACGTCTATTGCGAATATTGCCGGCACCACTCCGGCCGATGAGATTGAGCCGCCGATGATGCGCGCACTGCCAGCTGTGATTTTGACTCTGGGGTTGGCGTTGGCGAATCTGAATGTTGGATTGATCAACTCACAGTATCCGCCTGAACTGACCGTCAGAATGATGTCCGCACCAGCAGTCGCCGTGCTCCCCTGCCAGAGGTAGACGTCCTCATGGATGGCGTGCTGCCCGAGCGAGTTACATAACGTTATGTCGTCCGCAGTCGCTCCACTTACGCGCAGTGTCAGCCCTTTTGTGCGCAGAGTGTTGTCTGTTCCCGAAAACGTAATCGACCTATTCGTCGTGCTGTTGCCTATCCAGGCCGTCGCGCCCATCGGCGTGAGCGTGTAGGCCGACGCACCGTCATTGCTGGCGGACACCAGAGAGATATTCGCGTTGACGGTCCATGTGGTGTCTGCCGCGAGTTCCGCGTCCACGGACGGCACGGCATTATATTGGATGACCACCACATCCCCGTTGGCCGTGGCGCGCTGGAGCGCCTGGTCCAGATATACACCCGCCTTGGCCCAGGTGTCTGGATTGCGGCAGGTGAACACCGCCGTACCGCTGGTGGTCGTGCTCGTGTCCGGCGTTGCATATACCCACGTCGGTTCAGTGGCCGCAGTGGTGCCCGCTGTCGTGCACTCGTAGACGTAGCCACGGGCCGCTGCCGTGGCGTATGCCTGGGATGGCGCCACCTTGTCCCCAATGGCGTAGGTCGTTGACGCGGCAAAAATGCCCCGGAACGTGCCACTATTGGGCGTTCCTGAGCCTGCCGCGACAAAATAGGTTGCCATTAAGCCGACCCGCCTACCAGGGCCTCAAACTCGGCTTGCGCCAACTGCTCGTCCATCTCCGCGATCATGGTGTTGATCCGCCCGGTAATGTCGAATCCAGCGGGGGCAAAAAA
>JBMOMT010000039.1:0-9268 GCA_049324835.1 Chloroflexota bacterium
GCGGCTTCCACTGCGCTGAAGGCCTTCTGCGCCGCAACCAAGAACTGAATGTAGTCCATTTCGTCACATTTTGCTGGGTTCATACCCTTGATTCTATCACACTTCATCCAACTGCGTAAGTCCTAATATTATACGAGGAGGAGTAGCATGGCCAAAGGTGTGTCCCTGGCTCAATTGGGTGGCTTTCTCACCCAGAACATCGATCGCATCCAGGCCGTCAAAAAAGAGGCCGAGGAATTGCAGGTCGGGTTCAACAGCAAGTACGTCGAGTTCAAGGCGCGGCACGATGCCACCCTCACCGGCCTGATCCGGCAGGTGGTCGACGATCCCCAGATCACCGGTCCAAAGCTGTGGCCCATGATCCAGGCCTTCATCGACGAGGAGCGGACGAGGGCGGTGGATCGCCGCCGCGAGCTGCGAGCGGAGCTGGTGCCGGCGGCGCAAAAGCAGAACGACGATCTGCTGGCGGCCGCCCAGGCCGAGGTGGAGGGCTATCGCCGCGTCAACCCGCAGTTCGATCAGAGCGAAGAGGAGGTCAAGGCCCGGCGGGTCGAGCTGCAGTCGCAACTGGACGGGCTCAACCAGCGCATCGAAAAGCTGGGGCGCGGGCTGGGTTTCCTGACCAACTTTTTTAAGGTGGGCAAGCTGGATCGGGAGCGGCAGCGGATCATCGGCCAGCTCCAGTACGCCGAGCGGGAGCTGCAAGAGGTTCGCAAAAAATGGGAGGCCAAGCGCACCGAGTTCACCGCCCAGCAGGAGGAGGCCAAGTCGCGCTGGCAGGAGGCCAGCCTGGAGCTGGCCCGGCTCCAGGGTGA
This sequence comes from Chloroflexota bacterium, assembly GCA_049324835.1. Taxonomy (GTDB): domain Bacteria; phylum Chloroflexota; class Anaerolineae; order CAYNKW01; family CAYNKW01; genus JBMOMT01. Next base: position 816 of record JBMOMT010000039.1, read on the forward strand.
GCTGGAGCTTTTGGATGACGACGCCGCCCGCGAGCGGCTGATCGTGCAGCGGGCCGCCCGCCGCGTCATCGACGAGCTCAAGGAGCACGTCGATTGCCCCGACGCCGGTTTCCAGGAAGAGCTGGACAAGATGGTGCAGCTCAACATCACCACCGACGACTATCACGAGAGCCTGGGCAAGGCGGCGGGGCTGATCGCCATGCTCGAGGCCATCGTCCAGGGGTTAAAGAGTATGCAAGAGAGCGTGGGCGCGTTGGTGCGAGAGCAGCGTATGCACTCGGCCTATCTGCCCAAGCTCCAGGTGCAGATTCCCGGCGAGGTCAGGGCCTTTCACGAGCAATGGGATCGTCTCTCTCAACTGGTGCTGGACGAAAAGGCCATCTGCGAGCACCCGGCCGATTTCATGGCGGCCATCGAGCCGGTGCTGTCGGAGCAGTTGAGTGATGCGGCCATCGGGCGCATGTTCGATGCGTTGGGCGGTGCGCTCTCGCGGGCGGCCGACGAGCAGTGGAAGTGATTGGCGTATCGTTTATCGTAAATCAGGAGGCGAGGATGAATCGGACGTTATCGTTTCTGGTGATCGGTGTGGCGGTGGTGCTTTTCGTGGTGGGCTTGATCTTGATGTGCGCGGCCACGAGCAATGCCGGGCGGCTGCCTCTGGCGCTCATTTTGCTGGGGATCGGCGGGGGGCTGGCTTTTTGGGGCGGCGCCTCGCTGCGGCGGGCCGTGAATTTGGCCCCCGATACCCTGGACGACCGCATCACCCGTTTTGCCCGGCAGAGCGGCGGCGAGGTGACGCTGACTCAGGTGGTGGGCGCGCTGCATGCCCCCGATGAAGCCGTGGAAAAGGCGCTGGCTTTGTTGGTAGATCGGGGCCAGGCTTACCCCGAGTACCGCGAGGAGCGGGGTGAGGTGTATGTCTTTCCGGGGCTCAAGGCGGCCAAGGTGGTGCGCCGTTGTGAATCTTGCGGCACCGAGTACAGTGTCAAGGAGGCCGTTTACGTCTGCACCCGGTGCGGCGGCAAAGTAGAGCTAGTGCGCCTGTAACCATAAAAAGAGCCACTGTCCGGATAAAGGTCGATTCTACCGCCGAGAGCGCCGGGAAATCGAAAGAAAAGCCCGGCCAGGTGGGTTAACGCTCTTGGCAGTCTCCACGCTCTGTGCGATGAAAAAAGAGATACGCCGCTCACCGACAAGCCTGTTGGGTTTCTCGGTGGGAGCGTATCTCTTTTTGGGGTGGCCAAGAACTGGGGCAACACGCTCGAGCCTGAGGGGTCAGGCTCAATCGGCTTTTTCGCCTCTCAGTTCGTAGTGACGGGTCAGACCCTTTTCGATGATCGTCAATACCTTATCGGTGTCGGCAAAGGGTTTGACCAGATAGTCGTAGGCATCAAACTTGATGGCCTTGATGGCCGTATCGAGCGAGGCATAGGCGGTCATGACGATGACCACCGTTTGCTCGTCGATCTCTTTGATGCGGCGCAGCATTTCCAGGCCGTCGATGCCGGGCATTTTGATGTCGGCCAGCACCAGGGCAAACTCTTCCTGGCGCAGCTTTTCCAGGGCATCCAGGCCATTGGTCGCAGTGGATACCTGATAGGATTCCCCTTCGAGCATGTAGGTGAGAAATTCCCGCATGCCCTCTTCGTCGTCCACGATCAGAATCTTTTCTCCGGATCCCATAGCTCACTCCTCTTGGGCTGCCTGTGAACCCTCAACTACTTTCACAGCCGGAACGATCCGAGCTGCCCTGATCGGTTTGCCGGCGCGATGCGGCTGGCGACGCATCGATCCTATGGCTGGCTTTTTTCCTTTTTGGCGGCCTCGATGATCTGCTGGGCGATGTGCGCCGGCACTTCCTGGTAATGAGAAAACTCGATCGAGTAATACCCCCGTCCCTGAGTCAACGAGCGCAGGTCGGTGGAGTAACGCTGGATCTCGGCCAGCGGCGCAACCGCCGTGACGATGCTGTTGCCCCGCTCGCTGCTCATGCCCTGCACCTGCGCCCGGCGGGTGTTCAGATCGCCCAACACGTCGCCCATGAATTGCTCCGGCACGACGACGCGCACGTTATAGATGGGCTCCAGCAAAACCGCGCCGCAGCTCAACACGCCCTGTTTGAACGCCTCGCGACCGGCGATCTGGAAAGCGATGTCTTTGCTATCGACGGGGTGCTCTTTGCCATCTATCACTGCCACCTTGACGTCTACCACCGGATAACCGGCGAGCACACCCTGCTGCAAGACGCTCTTGATGCCTTTTTCGATGGAAGGCTGGAAAGAGCGTGACACGGCCCCGCCGAACACTTCCCACTCGTATTCGAATCCCCCATCGCGTGGCAGGGGCTCCAGGCGCATCTCGACCTCGGCAAACTGGCCTGCGCCGCCGGTTTGTTTTTTGTGGCGATAGCGCGACGCGTTGACGCGGGTGATCGTTTCCAGGTAAGGCACTTTGGGCTCGGAGGTGAACACCTCCAGGCCAAATTTACGCGCCATGCGGCGCACGGCAATGTCGACGTGGGCATCACCCATGCCGGCCAGGATCGTCTGGCGGGTAGTAGGCTCGTTGTACCAGCGCATAGAGGGATCTTCTTCCACCATGCGGCTGAGCACGGCGTTCATCTTGGCCGAGTCGGCCTGGGTCTTGGGTGAGATAGCCACCGCAAACAGAGGGTTATCGAACTCGATGGCCGCGAGTTGCAGCGGGCGGCCGCGATCGCACAACGTATCGCCGGTGAGTGTTCCGGAGAGTTTGGCCACCGCGCCAATGTCGCCCGGCAAGAGTTTATCCACCGGCAACTGCTCTTTGCCGCGCATCATCAATATCTGACCGATGCGTTCCTCTTCGTTACTGCGGGCATTGAGCACGCGCGAGTCCGAATTGAGCGAGCCGGAATAGACGCGAAAAAAGCTCAACTTGCCCACAAACGGGTCGGCCATGGTCTTGAAGACCAGGGCTGTCAGAGGCTGTGAGGCATTCGGCAACACCGTTTCCTCGGCTTCGGTGACCGGGTTCTGGGCCACGGCCGCGCCGAGCTCTTGGGGCGAGGGCACGTAATCGACGATGGCGTCCATCAGTGGCTGGATGCCCAGTCCGGCGGTGGACGCCGTGCAAAACACCGGCACCACGCTCCTGGCTTGCACACCAGTTTTGAGCCCGTCTCTGATTTCCTGGTCAGAGAGTTCCTCACCCTCCAGATATTTCATGATCAGCTCGTCGTTGGCTTCGGCGGCGGCTTCGATCAGCTTGACCCGATACTCATCTGCCTGCTCGTGCATGTCAGCAGGCACAGCCACGGCGTTGCCTTTTTGGCCTTCGTAGGCTTTCATCGCGATCAGGTCTACCACACCGCGGAAATCGCTCTGACTGCCCAGCGGTAATTGAAAGGGCACAAACATGGCATCGAAATGCTCTTGCAGGCTCTCCAAGGCCCGCTCAAAATTGGCATTGTCCCGGTCCATCTTGTTGATGATGACGATACGGGGCACTCCGGCCTCATCGGCCAGGTTCCAGACCACTGCAGTGCCCACTTCGGCCCCGGCTACCGCGTCGACGAGTATGGCGACAGTATCGGAAACACGAACAGCCTGGCGCACCTCACCGATGAAATCGGCGTAACCTGGGGTATCGATGACGTTGATCTTGGCGCTGCGCCACTCGCAGGGCACCATCGCCGCCGAGAGTGATATGCGGCGTTCGATCTCTTCTTCGTCAAAATCGGCGACAGTGGTGCCATCTTCTACACGGCCCATACGATTGGTGGCACCGCTGGCAAACAACATCGCCTCGGCCAGTGACGTCTTTCCAGAGCCGCCGTGTCCCAGCAGGCTGATGTTGCGTAGTTCTTCGGTCTTGAACGATTTCATTACTCCTCCCACCATCAGCGGAAACTGGCGTTTCCGCTGATTCAACAATTCCGTTTGTGTATGTCTTGCTAATTTTAGACTATTATTGGCGGAATGTCAACAGAGATACCGTTCGGGGTGCATTTCAGTCTGGGGCGAGTTTTTATCCTCCCGCAGGCTAGAACCGTTCATCCTGTCCCACAATCTGGCCGACTGGACGCTGGCGAATCGACAAATTGCGGCAGTGTAGGGTCACGGTCCCTACAAGAGCCTGCGGGAGAGTGAGCAGTTACACCTGGAGAATGAAATCCTTGCACATTGAGCAAGAAAATGCACCACCAAGCCCAAGTCACAGTGCCTTTTTTCTTGGCGCCTTGGTGGTTATCTTTTTGGCTTCGACGTGAGCTCAGCCGAACGGTTCCGGCTTGTCAGGGTTAGGGCTTTCCAAAAGCTGGCCAGGGCCTCTTTTCTACCGCCGGGTGCGCTGAGAAGAGCAAAAAACAGCCACGACTCGGCGGTGGATTCTGCCTCTTTGGGAAAGCCCTGCCGGCGCAGGCTGTTCACTTTACAAAATGGACAAACGGGTGTATGAATAGGCCACGTGAAAGGAGGTTCGTAGCGAGCCACGCAGCGGAGCGGAGTGGCCTCTTATGGCACTCTACGCCGTTACGTGCCTGACCACGAACATATTATACGAGGAAGGTCGTGATGCTGACGTTGCGCCAGGCCACAATCGATGACGTGCCCGCGATCCGCGAGTTGCTCGATCGCGCCGGGCGGGTGATGCTGCGCTTTCGTAACCAGGAACTGACCACCCACGTGGAGCGACAGCCTTTTCTGCTGGCGCAGCAGGGCGGCCGTCTGCGAGGTTTCCTGGCCTGCCCGCTGCTCCGCCCACCGCGTGCGCTGTTGGCCGCTGCCGGCCTGGCCGACGATTGGACTATCGAATCCTGGCTGGACGTTTTGTTGCCGCCTTGCGAGGCCCGATTGCGCGCCCTGGGCGCAACGTCGATTTCCTACACCGGTGCAGCCGATTGGCTGATCGACCCGTTGCAGGCGCGGGGTTTCAGCCGGGTGAGTGAGATCGTGGCCTATGAAAAAACGGGCTGCGCCAGCCCGATCTCTGGCAATCAACAGGTGGGGGTGCGTCCCGTTCGCCCGACCGATTTCCCTATCCTGGCGGCCATCGACAGGCTGGTTTTTCACCCCACCTGGCACAACTCGGCGGCGACACTTTTTGGCTGGCAGCGTAGATTGCCTTTTTTTGTGGTAGCCCTGGCTCAGGATGAAACGCCGGTGGGTTATTGTTTTGTCACTGTCGAGGGCCATCACGGCCATCTGATCCGTATCGCCGTGCATCCGGCCTGGCAGGGCCAGGGGATTGGGGCGCGGCTCATGGCCGAGGCGATGGCCTTTTTCGCCGGCGCCGGCGTGCAGATTGTCACCCTCAACACGCAAGAGGAGAACGAGCGCTCCCAACGGCTGTACCGCAAATTCGGCTTTCGATGGATGGGTCGCGACGCGGTGGCTTTGTGGAAAGAGTTGTCCGGCTGATCGGTTTTGTCTGCCGTTCAGTTGGTGGAAAATGGGGGCGGCTCACCCGTCTGGTGAGGCAGATCGGGCGCCGGCCGGCGCTCTTGAGCGCGGATCATGACCGCCAGCAGTTTGACCTCGTGACGCAACAGCTCTTGTTCGCGGCCCAGCAACGCGGGTAGATCCGGAATGGTCAACAGGTGCTGCTTTTCCTGGGCAGGGATCTGCAAGATCATGGCAATGAGATAGGCCAGGGTGGTGGCGTCGGTGGGGAGGCGCTGCAATTTGATCTGCCCGCCGGTAGCCCGCGAAAGCAGCCGCAGATAGGTCGACAGGTGTGGTGTGACCTGCTCGATCAGGGATGCCACCTGGAGCGAATCGCCCGGCTCCAGAGAAACGATTTCCACCTCGGCCATCAGGTAAGGCCGTTGTTGTACCAGGCGGCGCAGCCGGAACCGCTCGGCACCCACCGTGGTGATATAACTCAGATCCGGCGATTTTTTCTCCACACCCAGGATACGGGCCACCGTGCCCACCTCGTGAGGCATCGCCGGTTCACCCACCTCTTGTCCTTCTTTGATGAGCACCACCCCGAAGCGCTGTTCGCCAGCCAGACAGTCGGCCAGCATCTGATGGTAACGCGGCTCAAAGATGCGCAGGCGCAACGTCATCGTTGGAAATAGCACCACGCTCAACGGAAAGAGGGGCAGGCTAATGACTCTGGCCGGCATACTCGTCTCCTTGCGATAGCGGCACAATGCTGGCTTCCACTGTGTCTGGCGAGAGGCAGAGCAGGCCCACCGATGGCGGTTGCTCGTCGTCCTGCAGTACCGCGCCAGGGTTGAAAAAGAACGTGCCATCTATCCAGCGCTGAAAAGGTCTGTGCGAGTGACCAAACACCACCACGTCGGCCCAGCCAAAGCGGCGGCAGAGATGGTGTGCGATGTGCCGGTTTACCCCATCGCGGTCGATCAGTCGCAGTCGATAAGCGCCGTAAAGGGCAAACTTGACCCAGAACCCCAGCGGGCCGCGCCGGTGGCCATGGGTCAACACCAGCCGACGACCACACAGGCTCAAGGCCACGTGGAAAGGCAGCTCTGCGCCGCCGCCGGACAGGTCTTGGGGATGGATGTTGCCCCGCACGGCGATCACGGGAGCTATGCGGCCCAACGGCTCCAGAAAACGCGGGTCGTCCACGTCGCCGGCGTGTAAGATCAGATCGACCTCGGCGCCGGCCAGGAGTTCGATGACCGTCGGTGGCACCTGGGCCAGCCGGTGGGGCATGTGGGTATCGGCCAGCACGCCGAGGCGCGTCATCTCAGCCCGGGGCGTCAAGGGTTTGCTCCTTACCGCCCGCACCGCTCAAAATCTGGCGCACGAGGGTGGTTTTGCCCACGCCTGGCTGCCCGGTGAGCAACAGATTCGTCGACATGGTGGAGGGATTATAACCGATGAACGGGACGAGGGCAAATGGCGCTCGGCGCCGGGTGCATTTCAGTCTGGGGGCGAGTTTTCATCCTCCCGCAGGTTTTTGGTGCACAAAAATCGTTTCCTCCCGTTCCGCGACTCTACTTGGGTGCAACTCGCCCCGACTGAACCTGCGGGAGGATAGACTGCCCCAAAAGTGAAATACACCCTCGGCGCCACCGTCGATCTCTGCGGGTCAGTCGCGCATGGCCGCTGCCCGCCGGTAAACCTGCTCCAGTTGGGCGGCCAGGTGATGCCAGTCATGGTGCGCCTCGACGTAATGTCGCCCTGCCTGGCCGATGCGGACCGCCAGCTCGCGGTCGTTGAGCAGGCGGATCACCTGGCGGGCAAAATCGTCGCTGTCCTTGCCGATCAGAAAATGCTCCTCTTCATGGGCCAGCAGGGCGGTGCGTGTCTGGGGCGTGGTGACCACCGGCGTGCCCATGGCCATGGCCTCCAGCACCTTGTTCTGGATGCCCACGGCGTAACGCAGGGGCACAGCAGCGACGGCGGCGCTGGCCAGAAAAGGGCGCATGTCGGGCACATAGCCGGTGACCATGATGCGTGGATCGGCGGCCAGGGCGCGCACGGCCGGGGCCGGGTCTTTGCCCACGATCTGCAGGCGCACGTCGGGCCGTTTGCGCCAGACGCGGGGCATGATCTCCTGGCCCAGGTACAGCGCGGCGGCCACGTTGGCGTGGTAGCTCATCTTGCCGGAAAAGATGACCCGGTCGGGCTGGCGAGGCAGTTCCAACGGCGCAAAGTAGGCCAGATCCACGCCGTTGGGCAACACCACGATCTGGCCGCTGGCCGGATCGCCCCAGTGTTGCACGAGGTTTTCCAGCGTGTCGCGATCCTCCGGGGAGGTGACCAAAGTGGCGGCGTGGCGGCCCACCTGGCGGCCTTCGTAGCGTCGGGTGCGGGCCAGGTCGGCGCGGGCCATCAGGCGGCTGCTGAGCGTGGGGCCGCTCTTGAGGGTGCGTTCGAACAGCAGGCTGATGCAGTCCACCGAGTCCCAGACGGTGGGTGTGCCGCTGATGGCCCCGGCGTAGGTGGAGCCGCGTAGATGCTCGATGTGCACCACGTCGAAAGACTCTTGCTCCAGAATCTGGCGGATGCGGCGTTGCATGGCCGGGCTGTGGGTAAAGGCGGCCTGCAGGGGCAACGAGAACCGGGGCAGGGCCAGCAGCAGGTTGAGAGGGGGCCGCCAGCGCGGAAAAGGCACGCTCTCGACGCGCTGGCAGTAGCGCGCCACTTCCTGGAGGTCGCGGGTTTCCTGGGCCGAGCCGACCAGGGTCAGCAGCGTGATCTGATGCCCGCGGGCGACCAGGTGTTTGATCCAGTTAAAGGGGCGCACGCGGATCAGCGACGGCGGATAGGGTGAGAGAAATAGGATGCGCATGTTGGAGCTCCTGGTCGGTCGAATTGCACGAGATGTCGGACTGGCTACCCTGAAGTGTGGATCAGGGGCAAGTATACACGGAATTCATCCGGCGCGCTAACGGGTGTATAGCTGGCGGTGGGCGTGGCGGTGGGCGTGGCGGTGGCTGTCGCTGTGGGCGTGGCGGTGGAGGTGGCTGTGGGCGTGGCGGTGGGGGTGTGAGTTGG
>JBMOMT010000039.1:9278-13775 GCA_049324835.1 Chloroflexota bacterium
GGCGGGGTGGCGGTATCGGGGGGGGGGGGGGGGGGCTCGCACTGGCCTACCTGGGGCGTGACGAGGGTCAGGCCATCGTTGTGCAACACGTCCATGTATTCACAGCCGGCGGCGTCGCGGCCATAGTCCAGCACGGCGGTCAGCCCTTGCGCCGTGACGTGCAGGTTACGGGCGATGAATTCGCCGCCCAGGGCCGGCGCGATGGTGACGGTGGCGCCATCGACGCGCAATTGCAGCGCCTCCTGGATCAGCCACAGCGTCGAGACGATCGGTTCCATGTAGATAGAGCTTTCGATGTACAGCCCTGGCGGGGTCTCTGACCACTGGCGCATGGTCTCGTAGGGCCCCATACGTGTCCAGACGTCCAGGTAAAAATCTTGCAGGGCCTGATCACCCTGGGCGTTCTGGCCGAGCTGGTAGTAGCCGATGGCCGGGGCGACGTTGGGCGCGCCGTTGAAAAAACCACCCTCCATGCCATAGCCGTGCCGGAACTCGTAGTCGGGATGGTAATTCTCGCTGTCGGTGCTGAGCCAGCGATAGTTGTGATCGGCGTCGTAAAAGACGGGGCCGGTGTAGGTGGCCAGCAGAGCCGAGAGGCGAGTGTCGCCGATGCTCCCGCGCAGGGGGCCGTGCATGGTGTTGGCCCACAGGTCGTGATAGGTATCGCCGGAGCCGGTTTCGCTGCGGGCGTCGCGGCGGGGCAGGTAAAAATCGGCGTCGGCGTCCCAGAAAAAGGCGTCGAACCCATCGGCCATGGGAGTAACGTAATGGTCGCGCAGGTCGGCGGCGGCGGCGCTGTCGCCCAGCAGGTCGAGCAGCAGGGCGGCGTCCTGGTAGGCATAGATGGTCGAGGCCGTCTCGCCGGGATAGAGGCCCTGGATACGGGCCAGATCACCCATGGGCACCAGCAGGTGGGGGTAGAGGTGGCCGTCCGGGCCGAACTGGTCGTCGTAGGCGCTGTTGTAGGTTTTCAGGGCGTTTAGGGCGGCCCGGATGGCCGTTTCGTGGGCCTGAATGGGGGTTTCGTCGCCGGTGATACGATAATAGTTGGCGTAGGCGGTGAGATACTCGGCGGTGGCGTACAGATCGGAGTATTGAAAACGTTCGCTGACGACGTCGTTCAGATTACGATGGACGATGTCTGGAATGTTGCCGGTGTACCAGTCGGGCAGCGGCGGTCGGTAAGACAGGTCGGCGCGCCACCAGTAGATGCCCTGGGAGGGCGAGGTGTACTGCCAGACAGACAGGGCGTCCAGATAGTCGCGGAAAGCGTCCAAAATCGACGTCGGCAGGAGTGCTGGTATTTCCAGCATGGCCATCAGGTTGTCGGCGGTGTAGGGAAAGACCTTGTCGCTATAGTGGACGTTGCCCTGGGGGTTGACCAGGTAGGTGAGAAAGAGGTTCGAGAGGGCGACGACAAAATCCAAGCCGGGCGCATCGGGGGCGGTGATGTGGGGCAGTTGGGCCAGGGTTGCCAGCCGGGCGTCGCCCAGGGCAGCCCGCAGGGCGGTGGGAGTGCTGCGGTCGGGTTCGGCCAGCACGGTATTGCCGATGTAAAAGTGCTGCTCGGCGGATGCAGCCACGATCAGGGCGACGCGGCCATCGCTGGTGCCGGCCCGAATCTGGCCATCGAGCACGTCGGTGTTGAGGTACTCGTTGAAGCTCAGGTTGTTGGCGCTCCAGCTTGCCAGGGGCGAGCCGGCGTAAAAATAGGCGCGCACGTTGCCGGGGCCATCACCCCAGATGGCCTGGGCCGTTTCGTCAAAGCCCAGAGCAGTGCTGCTGGAGCTGCGATACTCGATGGCCTGCTGGTAGCTCTGAGCGGGCTCCAGATCGGAGACGAAATAGAGTCGGGCGGCGGTGGGATCGTCGAGCTGCACGCTGATCACGCCCGCGACGGCCATGGTATCGATCTGCAGGTGTGAAAGCCGCACTGTGACCACGCGCCCCAACACCTGGACACGATAACCGACGTAATCTGGAGCCAGGTGATAGTCGGTGATGTCGCCATCACCCAGCCAGGCCCGCTGCGCCGACGGCCCGCTGCCGATGACCAGGCCGATCTTGGTGAGATGGGCCAGGCTGAGAGCATCCCAGGCCTTGATACGCATGATGTCGCCGGCTTGCAAACCACTCAGGCTGGTGGGGTCAGAGAAGGCAAAGGTCTGGGCCACCTGATCGTGCCCGGCCAGGGCCAGCGCGCCTCGCCGGCCGACGAACGACATCCAATCCCACGGAAAGGTGCCATCGGCGGTGGTGAGGGTGAACTGGTAGGTGGTGTTGTCCCAGGTGGCGGTGTAACTGCCGCCGCGCCGCCCGGTGAAGGTGTGTTGGTCGGCGCGCGAGCCGACAGGGCTCAAACCCAGGGGGGCGATGATGATGGCGCTCAGCATCAACAGGATGGCAAGTGAATAGCGGCGATGCATGTGGCGGATCTCCCTCGGTGATGGTCAATGGGTCAATGCCTGGATCAGATCCGCCGCCTGGGCGGGGCCGCCATAGCCGGCCAGATCGCGGCTCAAGCGCTGCGCGTTCCGGGTGTAGCGCCCATCCTCCAGCACGGCGGCGATGGCCTGGCGCAGGTCGGAAGCGGCCAGATCGCTGTGGCGCTGGATGAGGGTGACGAAATGTCCCCCTTTCCAACGACCGGGTATCGCCTGGAAAGGCTCGTGACTGGGCAGCAGCACCCGCGCCGCGCCGCTGGCCTCCAGACGGCGGGCGTTGGCTTCTTGCTCGCTGTGAAAGGGCAATACCACGCTGGGTTTGCCATAACGCACGGTTTCCATGGTGGTGCCGTAACCGCCGTGAAACAACACCGCATCGGCGCGGGCGATCACGGCCGGGCCGGGCACCCAGGATTCGATACGCACGTTGGGCGGCGGCGGCGGCAGCTCGGCAGGGGAAAACCTGGCGCTGGTGGAGACGATGCCCTGCCAGCCGGCGCCGTCCAGGGCGTCATCGACGGCGGCAAAGAACTGCCGCCCGCCCACCGGCCCCGCCCCGCCGCCGATGGTGACGTAAACGACCGGGCGGGCCGGATCGAGGGTGTAGAGCCAGACCGGCGGCTCGGTGGCTTCAGGGTTGGTTTGGGTGAGAGCGCCAACGTAGTGGGTGCGGTTATCCAGTTCTTCCTGGGGCAGGGGGTCCAGTTCTGGGATGCTGGGCACCAGAAACAGGTCGCCATCCAGCAGGTCTTCGGCGCGGCGGATCTCGGGCAGGCCCAGGCGTTGTAGCACCGGGTTAAAGACAGGGCGCGGGTCTGGGGAGATCAGCCCGGCCGGGGTATCTTGCCACCAGATGAGCCGTGGCTCGGCGGGGTGGACCACCGATTTGATGATTTGCACCACGGGCAGCCTGGCCAGCCGCCCGGCGATGCTCGTCAGCGGCCAGGTATCGCCGACGAGCACATCGGGCTTGAGGCGTTGGATCAGGCGCGTGGCCTCCCGTACGCTGGCCCGCACGATGCGCGGCGAATGAAAACGATCGCGCACGAGCTGATAGTTCATGTCCGAGAAGACGGTATAGGCCGGGCCGGCATCGGCTGCCAGTGTGGGTCGGAAGGGGTGGCGCGGCTCGAAAACTCGATGCCCGGCGCGGCGGGCCTTTTCGGCGTGTGCGCCGGCCAGGGCAAAGGGGGTGCGCCACCCCCGCCTTTTCAGTTCATCGGCCAGCGCCAGGCAGCGGCTCACGTGGCCGAAACCGCTGCCCAGATAGCTGGGAAAAAAGAGCGCTGTGGGCATGTGTCTCTATGGACCTCCTACCTGCAAAAGGCGAATAGCATCGGCGATGACGTAACCGTTGGCATTATCGGTGGTGACAACCGTGCCGGCTGTTCCGGCGGCCAAGGGATACACACCCAGGCTGAGCCAGTAGCCGCCCTCGCCGGCCGGCCCCAGCAGGTTGACGGTGACAGTGTGCGCGCCGCCATCGTAATTGACCGTCCAGGGGGCGTTGGTAGCGCCGTAGGGTGAGGTGCCGAACCAGATGAACACCTCGTAATCACCGGCTGCGGGAACTGCGGGTCGAAAGGTGGCGGTATTGCTGCCCGACCCGGCGGCATGGTAGCGGAAACTGCCGTTATAGGCCGGGTAGGGCGGGCCGGAATAGGTGAGCCAAAAGCCGGTGATGGCAAAGCCCGGATCGGCGTTATCGACGATGATTTCCACCGGCACGGGTGTGGGCGTGCTCGTGGGGGTGTGGGTTGGCGTGGCGGTGGGTGTGGCTGTCGCCGTGGCGGTGGCCGTCGGTGTGGCGGTCGCTGTCGGGGTGACGGTGGCGGTATTCGTGGGTGTGTGGGTAGGTGTCGATGTGGTTGTCGCTGTCGGCGTCGGCGTTGGTGTGAGGGTGGGCGTGCTCGTCGGTTCAAAAGTGGACGTCGGCGTCGAGGTGTGAGTGGGCGTGGCCGTCGGCGTGTGGGTAGGTGTCGATGTGGCCGTGGCCGTGGGCGTGTGGGTAGGTGTCGATGTGGCCGTCGGCGTCGGGGTCGGGGTGTGGGTG
>JBMOMT010000040.1:0-303187 GCA_049324835.1 Chloroflexota bacterium
CCTAATGATATGCTGTATGGTCACCCTACCGAGATCGCCCACAACAGCACCCGGCACTTCGCCAGCAGCTGCCAGGGCCACATCGGCCCAGAAGCTGGAGCCGCCATCTGCCGACCGCCCCACCACCGACCCTTCGACCCTTCGACAGGCTCAGGGCAGGGCTCAGGGCAGGCCCCGGCGGGGCAGCATACCGATTGAGACTCTGCGGCAGCAGCGGCCCGCCGCCGACCGGGTCCGGCTGCAAGCGTAGACCGAGTTGCGGGTCACCTGTCCTGAGCCACGCCCTGAGCGGAGTCGAAGGGCTGCCGAAGGATAATACTTGCCCGCCCCATGATACACCAGCTCGGTGGCGGCGTCAAACGGGCGGCCTTCGTACAGGCGGTCCGTGAGGGTGAGGGAATGGTGTTGATGATGATACCGCCGCAGGCAGGCAAGACCTGTCGGGTTTCTGAAACCTGACAGGTCTGAAGAAAAGCACAGCGCCGCCCACGCAATTGGGCGGCGCTGCTGCATCAGTTCCGATTCGATTTGTGGGGCTTGGAGCGAGGGGTCAGGCCTTTTCTGGCATAGACCTCCTTTGCCCACTGTTCCACGCCTTCCTGGGTTCTGACCATGTGCAGCCAGGCCTTGGCCTGTCCTTTTCGAGTGTACGTTTCGTACACGTCTTTGCGCAGCAGACCTACGTTGTAGCCGTTGTCTTCTAGCCATAGAATCCAATCAGGCTTCATCCAGCAGGACGGTCTATGGTTCTCCACCAACCTCACAGATCGACAAATTGCCGCTCGTACAGGTCGCGATACCGGCCTCTCTGGGCCAACAGGTCGCCGTGCGTCCCCCTCTGCACGATGCGTCCCGCCTCGACGACGCAGATGCGGTCGGCGTTGACGATGGTGCTCAGCCGGTGGGCGATGACGATGGCCGTCCGGCCGGCCAGCAGCCGCTGCAGCGCCTCCTGGATCAACATCTCGGTGACGGTGTCCACGCTGGCCGTCGCCTCGTCCAGGATGAGCAGGCGCGGGTCGGCCAGCACGGCGCGGGCGATGCAGATGAGTTGTCGCTGGCCGACCGACAGGTTGACGCCGCCCTCCAGAATCTCGGTCGCGTAGCCGTCCGGCAGGGCAGCGATGAAGTCGTGGGCGTTGGCCAGGCGGGCAGCCTGTTCTACGGCGTCGTCGCCGGCCTCGGGCCGGGCGAAACGCACGTTGTCGGCGACGGTTCCCGAAAAGAGAAAGGGGTCCTGGGGCACCAGGCCCATCTGCCGCCGCAGCGAGCGCTGCGTCACGTCGCGCACGTCGAGGCCGTCGATGAGCACCGCCCCCTCGCTCACCTCGTAGAGCCGGGCCACCAGGTTGGCGATAGACGTCTTGCCTGCGCCCGTTGGCCCCACCAACGCCACCGTCTGCCCCGGATCAACGAGCAGATTCACATCGTGCAGCACGCGGGTATCGCCCCGGTAGGCAAAACTCACGTCGCGCAGCTCCACCTGGCCGCGGATGGGCGGCATCTCGGCGGCGGCGGGCCGGTCCTCGATCTCGGGCCGGGTATCCAGCAGCTCCAACACCCGCTCGCCGCCGGCCATGGCCGCCTGCATGGTGGTGTAGAGCTGGCTCAGCTCCTGGATCGGTTGGAAAAAGCGGTTGACGTAGGCCAGAAAGGCGACGACCACACCCAGGGTCAGATCACCCCGGGCGACGGTCAGGCCGCCGGCCCACAGCACGATGCCGGTGGCCAGCATGCCCAGGAATTCGACGCCGGGCAAAAAGACGAAGGACAGCGACATGGCCGCCACGTAGGCGTCGCGGTTGGCGCGGTTGACCTCGTCGAAACGCTCGTGGGAGGTATCCTCCTGGGCAAAAGCCTGGATGACGCGCATGCCCGACAGGTTCTCGGCCAGGTCGCCGACGACGGCGGCGATGCGCGCCCGGGTCTGGCGAAAGGCCGCCTGGGCCTTGCGGGCGAAAATCAGTGTCACCAGCAGCATGAGCGGCAGCACGCTAAAGGTCCACAGGGCCAGCCGGGGGCTCATGGTGACCATGACGACGACGATGCCGGCCAGCATCAATGTATCGCCGAGGAGGGTGATCAGGCCTTGCGACAACAGCTCGTTGATGACCGACACGTCGTTGATGACCCGCGAGAGGGTCACGCCAACGATGTGGGTGTCGTGGTAGCCCAGGGGCAGGGCTTGCAAGTGGCGAAAGAGGTGGGCGCGCAGCGTGGCGAGCACCTGCTGGCCCACCCAGGAAAGTAGATATTGCTGCCCCGACGAGGCCAGGTAAAGGCCAAAAAACGCGGCGGCGGTCAGCAGCGAGATGCGGGTCAGGCCGGGCAGGTCGCCCTGGGCGATGGGTTGGTCGATGGCGACTTTGACCAGGTAGGGCGCGGCCAGGGTCAGCGCCGAGGCGATCAGCATCAACCCAAAGGCGACGGCCATGCGCCGCCAGTAGGGCCGCACGTAGGCCAGCAGGCGCAGGATGATGCGCACATCAAAGGCGCGGCCCTCGACCTTTTCGCCAAACTGCTCCAGAACGCCGCGCGGCCCCATGCGTGGGCTGCCGGCGCCGATGGAAAAACTCATGGGATGATCTCCGTTGCTTTACCACCAAGACACCAAGACACCAAAAAAGTGGGTAAAGAATTGGCTTCCGAAAAAAAATCTGTCGAACCTTTGGGTCTTTGTGCCTTGGTGTCGTGGACGGGTAGAAGTGTTTCTACGGCTTTGAGTTCGCAGATGACGAGTTCTTCCACCAGCACATCCAGCCGCAACCCTTCGTCGAATGTGAGGCCATCGTAGACAATCGGAACGACAACCTGGCGGCCAAAGGTCAGTCCTCGTTTCATCAGTTCGTGACAGAAGCAGACCTCGTAGATTCTCTCCAGCAAACCAGGGCCAAGGGTGCGATGCACAGCATACGCCGCGTCCACAACCAGTTTGCCGATCCGCTCCTCTTCAGTCGTCGTCGGAGCGTACATCATTCTCTTCCCTCTTGGTGCCTTGGTGCCTTCGTGGTAAGTGAGCCGTCAGCTTGCGGGCGCAACTGGCGGTGATAGATTTCGGCATAGAGACCGGAGCTGCGCAGCAGTTCTTCGTGGCTGCCCTGGGCGGCGATGCGTCCCTTGTCCAGCACCAGGATCAGATCGGCGGCGCGCACGGTGCTCAGCCGCTGGGCGATGACGAACGAGGTGCGGCTCAACATCAGCCGCTCCAGGGCGAGCTGGATCAGCCGCTCGGTCTCGGTGTCGACGCTCGACGTGGCGTCGTCCAGGATGAGGATGCGTGGATCCTTGAGCAGGGCGCGGGCGATGGCGATCCGCTGCTTCTGCCCGCCGGACAGAGTCACGCCCCGCTCGCCGACCTCGGTGGCGTAGCCGTGGGGCATTTCGGCGATGAATTCGTGGGCCTGGGCCGCCTGGGCGGCGGCGACGATCTCGGCCTCGTTGGCGCCGGGGCAGCCGAAGGCGATGTTCTCGCGGACCGTGGCGGCGAACAGGGTCGTTTCTTGCAGCACGATGCCGATCTGGTCGCGCAAAGAGTTGAGGGTCACCCGGCGGGTGTCGTGGCCGTCCACGGTGATGCGGCCCTCGGTGGGGTCGTAGAAGCGGGGGATGAGGTTGATGATGGTCGATTTGCCCGAGCCGGTGGCGCCCAGCAGGGCGATCACCTGGCCGGGCAACGCTTCAAAGCTGACCCGGTCGAGCACGCGGTGGCGGCGGAAATAGGCAAAGGAGACGTCCTCGAAGCGGACGTGGCCGCGCACCGGCGGCAGCGGTTCGGCGTCGGGCGCGTCCTGCACGTCCGAGACGGCGTCCAGGATCTCAAAGATGCGCTCGCCAGAGGCGGCGGCCATGGCCAGGGCGGGCACGATCATGCCCAAACGCCGCACCGGCTGGATCAACTGGCCCAGGTAGGTGGAAAAGGCCACCAGCTCACCCAGGGTCAACTGGCGGTGGATGACCAGCGCGCCGCCGTACCAGACGATAAACACCGTGCCGGCGCTGGCGATCAGGTCGAGCAGCGGCGTAGCCAGGGCGCGCAGCCGCACCGAGCGGGCAGATAGCTCGAACCAGCGGGTATTCTCGCGGTCAAAGTGGGCAATCTCGGTCTCTTCCTGGGCAAAGGCCTTGACGACGCGGGCGCCGCGTAGATTCTGCTCCACCTGGGTGGTCAACACGGCGAGCTGCTGCTGGATGTCCAAAGACAGCGGGCGCAGGATGGCGCCAAAGCGATAGGCGACGTAGGCCGAGAGGGGCACCGTGCCCAGGGCCAGCAGGGTCAGGCGGGGATTCATGAGCAGTAAGGCTATGGCCGTGCCGATGACCAGCGTCGTGGCCTCCACCAGCCGCAGCGTGGCCCGGCCGGTCAGGAAGCGGATATACTCCACATCCTGGATGGCCCGCGAGAGGAGCTGGCCAGTTTGGGCGCGGTCGTGGTAGGAGAAGGACAGGCTGGCGAGCTTTTGGTGGATGGCGTTGCGCACGTCGCAGGCCACGCTCTGAGAGGCGATCTCGGTCCAGCGGCCCTGAAAAAAAGTGAACACCCCTTTGACAGCCGTCAGGCCCAGCAGCGCGGCGACCCACCCGCCCAGCGCAGACGTCTCGCCGCCCCGGATGCCGCGGTCTACGATGCCGCGCACGATCTGGGGGATGGCCAGCGCCAGGCCGGTGATGGTCACGAGAAGAAGGTAAGCGCCAGCCGTGAGTCGCCAGTAGGGTTTGAGATAGGAGTAGCAGCGCAGCAGGATTCTTCTACTTCCTCGTGTGGCTGAGGGCAGACCGGCCGGCGCATTCATCGCGGCTCGCTCATCTCTCTATTACACTGGAACCAATCGACGAACTGCCGCAGGCCGGAGAGGGAACGCACGAGGCTGGCTGCGCCGCGGCGGCGCAGCCAGCCGGCCAGGCCGTCTGCTTTTGGGGTCACAGGGGTCTCCTGAGGGCTCGCGCCACATTATCTGTGTCGAAAAGGGCTCTTGGGCAAGTCATTTTGACCCCTATTCTAGCCCATTTTGGATAGAATATCAAGTGCAACGGTAACTGCTCACCCTCCCGCAGGTTGAGCAAGAATCATGCCTCCAGAGAGGGTTTTCATGGGCCAAAGTTCAGGGGATGCGTATCCATCGAACCTGCGGGAGGGTAGGCTGAGCAGTTACGTGCAACGCATAATTATCCTTGTATGCCGGTGGTCATTTGTTCCCTGAAAACCACCCAGAGTCGATGGTAGACAGGCCAGTTGACACGCCTCCCCTACCATGATACAATCAGAAGCCTATCCCCTATCTCACGAGGTGCTATGAGCAAACCCCTGGTCGCTCTGGTGGGGCGACCCAACACCGGAAAATCGACGCTGTTCAACCGCCTGGTGGGCGAGCCACAGGCCATCGTCTCTGAGGTTCCCGGCACCACCCGCGACCGGTTGTACGGCGATTGCCTCTGGAACGGCGTCTGGTTCAACGTGGTGGATACCGGCGGCATAGAGATCCTGACCGAGCGTCGGCGCCAGGCCGGCGAGCCGGAAGATTTCCTGCTGTCTGCGTCGCCCCATTACCTGCGCGAGATCCGGGCTCAGGCCGAGATGGCCATCGCCGAGGCCGACGTGGTGGTGATGGTGGCCGACGTGCGTGATGGTATCACTGCCGCCGATCAGGCCGTGGCCGATGTGTTGCGCGCTTCGAAAAAGCCCGTCTTGATCGCCGCCAACAAGGCAGACAACGTTCAGATGGACGACCAGGCCTGGGACTTTTACAGCCTGGGGCTGAGTGAAGTGCTGCCCATCTCGGCCATCAACGGCAAAGGCGTGGCCGATCTGCTGGATCGGGTAGTGGAGGCCTTGCCGCACCGGGTGATGGAAGAACAGCCTGAAGACGAATCGGTGCGTATGGCCATTCTGGGGCGGCCCAACGTGGGCAAATCGTCGTTGTTGAACAAGCTGTTGCGCCAGGAACGGTCTATCGTCAGCCCGGTGCCGGGCACCACACGCGATGCCATCGACACACACCTGGTCTGGGAGGGAGTGCCCATCACACTCATCGATACCGCCGGTATCCGGCGGCGAGGCAAAGTGGAGCCGGGCCTGGAACGTTATAGCGTGCTACGCGCCATGCGGGCCATCGGCCGCTGCGACGTGGCCCTGCTGCTCATCGACGCTACCGAGGGCGTCACCGATCAGGATGCCCACATCGCCGGCTACATTCTGGACGAGCACAAGAGTGTGGTGGTGGTGGTCAACAAGTGGGACGCCATCGAAAAAGACACTTATACCATGGTCGAGTGGACCAAGCGTATACGGTCGGAGCTCAAGTTTTTGGACTATGTGCCGGTGCTGTTTATCTCGGCGCTCACGGGCCAGCGCGTGCAGCAAGTGATTCCCACCGCCCTGGCCGTGCAAGAAGCGCGCCTGATCCGAATTCCCACCAGCGAGCTGAATCACATCGTCCAGGAGGCCGCCGCCAGACACGCGCCGCCATCCAAAGCGGGCCGACAGCTCAAGCTCTTGTTTGCCACCCAGTCGTCGGTAGATCCACCCACCTTTGTATTTTTCGTCAACGATACCCGGCTGGCGCACTTTAGTTACCAGCGCTACCTGGAAAACCGGCTGCGCGAGCAATATGGTTTTACCGGTACGCCGCTCAAGCTGGTGTTTCGCAGCCGGGGACGTGAAGAATGAGCCGGGTTTCTCCAGGCCATTGAGCAGGGAAGGGATTATGGGCCGGGAAAAAAAGACCCCCAATCCTTACATCGCCGGGCCGCCGCTCACGGGTGAGGCGGGTTTTTTCGGGCGCGAAGATATATTCCAGTTCGTGCGAGATACTCTCAGCGCCGGGCAAAAGGTGCTCGTGCTTTTTGGTCAGCGGCGCATTGGCAAGACCTCGCTGCTGCACCAGCTCCAGCGTCCGGCCCACACGCCGGCTGGCTTTCACCCCGTTTATTTTGACCTCCAGGGCAAGGCCAGCCTGCCGCTGGCTCAGGTGCTGGACGAGCTGGCCAAAGAGATCGCCAACTCGTTCGATTTTTTCCCCACCGCCGATAAATTCGGCATCACCCAGGACGCCAACGACTTTGACCGCCTCTTTTTGCCGGCGGTCTACGATGCCCTGGGCGCCGGGCAATTACTGCTCTTGTTCGACGAGTTCGACGTGCTGGGCGACGAAGCTCCCACGCGGGCGGCCGTTTCGACCCTTTTTCCATACCTCCAGGAGCTGACGGAAAAAGCCCCCAAGCTGGCCTTTATGTTTGTCGTTGGCCGCAGGCTAGAAGACCTGCCCTCCTATTATGGCTCCATTTTCAAGACGGCCCATTTCCATCGCGTTTCCCTTTTGGAGCGCGCCGACGCAGAAAACCTGATCGTCGAGCCGGTGGCCGGCGTGCTGCAATTCGACGAAGGCGACATCCAAAAGATCCTCTCACTCACTGCCGGCCATCCTTACCTCACCCAGGTGGTCTGTTTCGAGCTGTTCGCTCACATGCAACGTCAGGGCCGTTCCGAGGTGACGTCCGCCGATGTGGATGCCGTGATCGCTCAGGCCATCCGGCGCGGCGAGACAGGCATGGTCTGGTTCTGGAACGGTTTGCCTCAGGCCGAACGATTCATCTTTTCGGCCATCGCCCACGTCACCGAGGACAAGGGTTCGGCAGCGCGCGACGAGATCCGCCAGGTGTTACGGCAGCACGGCGTCGAATTCCTGGGCATCGAGCTGGTCAACGCTCCTGACCGGCTGGTGGAATGGGAGATGCTCAAAGAGATCGAGCCGGGCCGCTACAGCTTTGTGGTCGAGATGGTGCGGCGTTGGGTGGCCGAAAAGCACCCCGTCGAAGAGGCCAAACGTGAATTGGAGCACGCCGTGCCGCGCGCCACCTATCTGTTCGAGGCCGGGCGCAGCGCCCAGGATGAAGCCGACCTCGATTCGGCCATCCGTCACTTTAGCGACGCTCTCAAAGCCAACCCGGCCCACCTTCGGGCGCGCCTGGCGCTGGCTTTTGCCCTGTTTGAGAAAGGCCAACTCAGAGAGGCGCTGGTCGAATTTGAACTGGCCTACAAGTTAGACCCCGATTCCGCCCGCGATGGCTGGGTCAAGACACTCGTCGAACTGGGCAAACTGGCCTTCAAAGAGAGTCGCTGGCGTGAGGCGCAAGAGCGTTTTGCCAAGGCGCTGGAGCTCAGCCCCGAAGATGCCGAGGCCCGCGCCTGGCTGCGGGACGCAGAGGAGCAGGAGCAACTGGAGGCGCTCTACAAAGAGGCCAGAGCCGGCATCGAGGCCGCGTTGTGGCAAAAAACAGTGGACGCCCTGGCCAAGATCGTGGCGCGCCAGCCCGATTTTCGTGACGCCAGCGATCTGCTGGCACAGGCGCGCCGCCAGGTCAGGCTGGCCGGCCTGTACCAAGAGGCCGAACAAAAACTCGAGGGTGAGGATTTTGCCGGAGCTCGCCAGGCGCTGGGCCAGATCGTCGAGCTGGATGATGCCTACCGTGACGCCGCCCGGTTGCTCATCTATTGCTCGGCGCGGGAGGTCGAACGAAAGGGTGAGTGGACCGAAGCCGCCAAACTCTACGGCGACATCATGTCGCAGGATCGGCGTTTCCGCGACGTGCCGGCGCGGTTAGAGCGGGCGCGCGGAGAGGCCAAGTTACAATACCTGTACCAGGAGGCGCTGGCGCGCACCGAGGCGGGTGAATGGTCGGGGGTGGTGAATTACCTGCGCCAGATTCAAGAGCTATCACCCGCTTACCGCGACGTGACGCATCGGCTTTTGGACGCCAGGCGAATGCGTGACCTGCACGAATCGTACCAGGCAGGCATACGCCACTTGCGCCGCCGTCAGTGGAACAAGGCTGTCGAGATGTTCCGCGAGGTGGTGGAGCAGGCGCCCGATTACCAGGACGCCGAGCTGCGTTTAAAAGAGGCCCAAGACCGGCGCGAAGAGCAATATGCCAATATCCGGCGCTGGTCGCTTTTTGCCACCACGGCCTTTGGCGTGATGTTTATCCTGGTGGTCCTGACGGTGGGCAGCGTGGGGCCGGTGCTGAAACAGGTCTTGGGCCGCGACACGGCCACCCCGGTCAGCGAGACTCTGACCACCGTCACGACGGCCACCGATACCCCTGGGGCTGTGGTCGATGGCACACCCACCGAGACCGTTCAGCCCTCGAACACACCCACGCCGGAGCCGCCTCCGCCGCCGGATCTGGCACAGGCAGGCAGTTTTGTGTTCACCTCGCTGCGTGATGGTAATGCCGAACTGTATGCCATGAACGCCGACGGCAGCGATCAGCGGCGGCTGACTTTTAACGAAGCGACGGATCAGTCGCCGCGCCGCTCGCCCGATGGCTTGCGTATCGTTTTTGTCTCTAACCGCGATGGCGTGGATGACCTCTATCTGGTCGACGTGAGCGGCGGCGCGCCCCAAAGACTGACCCAGGACGCCCAGCCGGATCGTTATCCTGCCTGGTCGCCCGATGGAGCCTGGATCGCGTTCGAGTCGCAGGATGCAGGTGGCAAATGGCACGTTTACGTCGTTTCGCCCGATGGCCAATCGCCGCCGCAACTGCTCATCGAAGATGGCGGCGCGCCGGCGTGGTCGCCTCTCGATGCCGACGGTCACTCGTGGATCGCTTTTCATTCTCAACGCACGGGCATTTATCAGGTATGGGCGCAGGAAATCCTGAACATTCGAGAGCTGACCAAAGGCCAGACGCTCCAGATCACCACCGATCCGGGCCATCACGAGTACCCCGCCTGGTCGCCCGATGGCCAGCACCTGGCCTACGCCCTGACGCAGGAAGAGCAGGCGGATATCTATGTCGTGCCTTTCAGTATCAACGGCGAGTTGCGGGCAAATGGGGCGCGGCGGCTGACGCACATCTCACAAAAAGCCACGCAGCCCAACTGGTATCCGGGCGGCGGCTGGATGGCTTTTGTGGCCCAGGTGGAGGGCGTGCGGCAGATCTGTGTCATCCCATCAGAGGCGACAGGCGAGCCGCGTTGTCTATCGCAGGAAAAGGAGAACCTTTCGCCGGATTGGTCGATGCTGGGCGCGGCGCCCGAATGGCCCACCCCCACCCCCACCCCCACAGCCACCCCATCGCCCAGCCATACTCCCACGCCCACGGCCACCGCCACGGCCACGCCGGAGCCGGTGCCCCAGCCCACCGACACCGCCACCGCCACGCCCACTTTTACACCCACCGCCACGCCCACGCCGCCGCCACAGATAGCCTACGTTTCGACCGAGGACGGCGATCCGGAGATCTGGGTCATGAACGCCGATGGCTCCGAGCCTCGGCAGTTGACCTTTAACCAGCTCACCGACGAAAGCCCCAACTGGGCGCCGGATGGTCGCCAGATCGTCTTTATGCGCGAGGTCGGGGGCAACAAGAGTCTGGCGACCATCGACGTACAGAGCGGCGAGGAAACTCACCTGAGGCTCGAGCCGTCCGACATTTCTTTCCGCGACGACGACGAAATGTGGCCGGCCTGGTCGCCCGATGGTAAATGGATCGTATTTCAGGCCAACTGGTCTGGCGACAACGAGATCTGGCTGGTGAGCGCCGATCTGAGCCAGAAATACCCCCTCACCGACAACAGCGACTCTGACGAGATGCCATCGTGGTCGGCAGATGGGCGGTGGGTGGTGTATCATTCCAACGCCAGCGGGGTGTATCAGCTTTGGGCCTTCCAGGTTTTCGACGAGGCGGGCAACCTGCTCGTCGACAGAGGTGGAAAACCGGAGCGGCTGACGCTGAATCAGAACAACAACCGCCGTCCGGTCTGGTCGCCGGTGGGTGGCATGCTGGCTTTTTGGTCGGATCAGGACGGCAACCCCGAGATCTATATCAAGGAGCAGGCGTCTCAAATCAACGACAAAGGCCCCTACCGCCGCATCACCGATTCTACCTTTGACGAAACCTTTCCGGCCTGGTCGCCGGGAGCGGGCAAGATCGCTTTTGTATCCAACCGCGAAGGTAATCTGCACATTTTTGCCGTCACCGTCAACGAGGTGACCGTGCAAGGCGCGCTCAGCGCCAGATGGGTGCAGCTCACCTCCGGCCCAGGGGATCATTATCACCCGGCGTGGTGGGGGCCGCCACAGTAACGTCCAACGGGGCGAGTAAAGTTATGGCGAGAACCAAGAGTCCTTTCATTTGCGGCGGGCCGGTTCCGCCCGGCCACTTTGTCGGGCGGGAGGAGCAGGTGGACGCCATCATGGGCCAGCTCACCGGCCCGGCCCACGGCGGCAGCGCCATCAGCGGCGAGCGGCGAGTGGGCAAAACGTCTCTGCTGCACTATCTGGTATCGCCTCAGGCGGCGCAAGACTGGGACGTGCCGCTGGATCGCTGGCATTTCATCTTGCTGGATTGCCAGCAGACCGATATGTCCTGCTCCGAGATCAGGTTCTGGCAGCAGGTTTTCGACGCGATCGCCGCTGCCGTGCCAGGCGAGCTGGCCGGCGATGCCCGCGCGCTGGCCCACAGCGACGAGGTCGAAGAGTGGGCGTTGGGCCATTTTTTCGACCGGGTGGCCCGTGAAGACCGGCTGGTGATATTGTTGCTGGACGAGTTCGAGGCCGTCACGGAGCAGGTGGATCGTCACAACCCCACGTTGCTGTACCAGCTTCGCCAGCTCCTCAACCGCCAACAACGGGGTATGGCCCTCATCACCGCCAGCCGCGAGCCGGTAGAGGTGCTCTGCCACGATATCGTCTTTCGTGGCTCGCCGTTTTACAACAATCTGCTCTCGGTATGGCTGCCGCCTTTTGGCGACGGCGAGATCGAGGATCTGCTGGCCCGCGCTGCCCCGTCCTTTTCTGAAACAGAGGCGGCCTACATCGTGCGCATCGGCGGGCGGCACCCACTGTTGTTGCAGTTGGCGGCCGACGAAATGTATCGCGCCCGTTCGCGCCTGCGGCCAGGCCGTGCGCTCAACCTGGCCGCCGTGGGCCGGAGCTTTGAGCGACGCGCCCGCCAGCATTACCGCGATATCTGGGACGACATGCCGCCCCAAGATCGACTGCTGTTATCTCTGGCGGCGTTGCGCTCTTTTCACCAGGTGGTGGGGGGCCTGGATTATGAGGTGCGCTTTATCGACGCCCTGCTTGCCCGTTTCAACCGACCCCTGCGCACGCTGACCGAACGCGGCTTTTTGACCGCCGATAGCCCGCCGCTGGTGCTCTCTTCGGTGGGCCAGTGGTGGCTGGTAGAAGAGATCACCGGCGACGAAAAGAGCCGGACGGGTTGGGAACAGTTACTGTCGGCCCAGGAACTGACCCGTATCGAGGGCATCGTTCAGGCCGTGCAGGTGAGCCAGCAGGGCCTGCGGGCCCTGATCCGGTGGGCCGTAGAGTGGCCTGGCGCGTAGGGCCACGCCGGTGAGTATTTGTGTGGGGTTGGCTCTTGTGGTATAATCCGATCATCGAGGGTGGCAGGGATACCGGCCCCTGGAGAGGAGCAAAACCATGATAGAGGTCGTCGTAGACAGCGTGCGGGCCAGCCTCATGACCAGCCATCGTATGGTGATCCTGCGCGAGATGGATCAGGATCGTTATTTACCCATCTGGATCGGCGCTTTTGAGGCCGAGGCCATCACCATCGAATTGTTGGGCCGTGCAGCGCCCCGCCCGCTGACACACGATCTACTCAAGTCGGTCGTCACTGCCATGGGGGGGCACGTCTCTCACGTGCTGGTGAACGACCTGCGAGAAGATACCTTTTTCGCCAGGGTGGTGGTGGATCAGAACGGTCGCAAGATCGAGGTGGACTCTCGGCCCAGCGATGCCATCGCGCTGGCCGTGCGGGTCAAGGCCCCCATCTTTGTGGCCGATCAGGTCATGGATACTGCGGGCATCGAGCCAGAGGAAGGCATCTCTGAGCTGTCGGATGAACAGACTGCCGTTTCAGACGAAGACCTCTCCGCTTTTCGTGATTTCGTGGAGAGCCTCGACCTGGACGATTTTTCCCCCGAATAGTTGGCAACGCGCCAAACTCAAAGGCCAGCATCGTGCAATGAGAGGTGCTGGCCTTTTGAACTAGAGGCCCGGTATGACAGAGCAAACCGATCTGCCCCAAGAAACCAGCCCAGGTCCGATCGGCCCGCCGCCGGAGCCAGAGGTTCCAGACGAAGATCTGGATGCGCCCCCTGCACCCGACGAGTCAGATGCGGTCGAGCCTGCTGTGAGCCCGGCCGACCTGCGGCAGATGGCCGGGCAAACCGGAAACCAACCCCCTCCTCGCCGCGCCAGGCCGGTGGATCGGTTGATGCCGCACAACACCGAGGCCGAGGAAGCCGTGTTGGGCGCGTTGCTCATCGATCCGGACGCCATTTTTCGGGTGGCGCCGTTCCTCAACCCCGAAGATTTTTTCATCGAGCGCAACGGCTGGGTGTACGAGGCCATCCTGAGCCTGCACGATCGTCGTGAGGCGGTGGACTTTGTCACGCTGTGCGACGAGCTGGAGCGTAACAACCGTCTGGAAGAGGTGGGTGGAGCGGCCTATATCACCCAACTCATCAACGCCGTGCCCACCTCCATTCACGCCGAACATTACGGCCACATCGTGGAGCGGGCCGCCGTTCGCCGCCGACTCATCCGCGCCGCCACCGAGATCGCTGCCCTGGGTTACGAAGAGGCCGAAGACATCGAGCAGGTGGTGGATCGCGCCGAGCAGATTCTGTTCGGCGTCTCACAGCGCCGTCTGGCCCGCGATCTGGTGCCCATCCGGCAGGTCATCAGCGAGTATTACGACCGCATCGACTATCTCTACCGCCACGGCGACGAGATGATCGGTGTGCCCACCGGCTTTTTGCGCATCGACCGACTGCTGGGTGGGCTGCAAAAATCGGATCTGGTCATCGTGGCTGCCCGTCCGGCGATGGGTAAGACCAGTCTGGCGCTCAACATCGCCCACAATGCCGCCCTCAAGAACCAGCGCATCGCCATTTTCAGCCTGGAGATGTCTAACGAGCAGTTGGTGCAGCGGCTCATCGCCTCCGAGACGGGCATCAGCTCTCACCGGCTTCGCACCGGCAAGCTCATGGAAAACGAGTGGGACAAGTTTGCCCAGGCCACCAGCATCCTCTCCGATCAGCACATCTTTATCGACGATACCCCTTCGATCTCGGCCATGCAGATGCGCACCAAGTGTCGCCGGCTGCACGCCGAACACGGCCTGGATCTGATCATCGTCGATTATCTCCAATTGATGCAGGGCGACCATCGCTCTGAGAACCGGGTGCAAGAGATCAGCTACATCTCGCGCATGCTCAAGGGGTTGGCGCGCGAGCTGAACGTGCCGCTGCTGGCTGCCTCTCAGCTTTCCCGCGCCGTGGAACAGCGCGGCGACAAACACCCCGTGCTCTCGGACCTGCGTGAGAGTGGCTCGATTGAGCAGGATGCCGATATCGTCATGTTTATCTATCGCGAAGAGGTTTACGACCCCGAAACGCCGCTGAAAAACATCGCCGAGGTGGTGGTGGCCAAACATCGGCACGGCCCAACCGGCACCGTGGAGCTGTTTTTCGAAAAAGAGCTCACCCGCTTCAGAGAGCTGGAGCGCGACACCGTGAACCTGGATTTCTGACGCCGATACGGAGGACGGATCGTATGAAAAACTTGCTCGTCACCGGCGGGGCCGGTTTCATCGGTTCCAACTTTGCGCGTTATCTGCTGCGCCGTTATCCGGGCTACCGGCTGGTGGTTTTTGACAAGCTGACCTATGCCGGCAATCTGGACAATCTACGAGACATCCAGGCCGATTTTGGCGGACGTTATGCTTTTGTCAGGGCTGACATCTGCGACGCCGATGCCGTGGAGCGCGTCATGCGCCAGCACGAGATCGATACCATCGTCAATTTTGCCGCCGAGACGCACGTGGACCGTTCGTTGATGGAGGCCGGTAGTTTTATCCAGACCGACGTCGCCGGCACGTATACGCTGCTAGAGGCGGCTAAAACCTGTGGCGTCGAACGCTATCACCAGGTGAGCACCGACGAGGTCTATGGTGATATACCGGCGGGTTATGCTTCTGTCGAGACCGATGCGCTGCACACGCGCAGCCCCTATTCGGCCAGCAAGGCCGGCGGCGATCTGATGTGCCTGGCTTACCACTCGAGTTTTGGTTTACCCATCACCATCACCCGCGGCTCGAACAACATCGGGCCGTACCAATACCCGGAAAAGGTGGTGCCACTGTTCGTCACCAACGCCATCGACGATATCCCACTGCCGCTGTATGGCGATGGTCGCCAGATGCGCGATTACCAATATGTGCTCGACCATTGCGAGGGCATCGACGTGGTGCTGCATCGGGGGCAGGTGGGCGAGGTGTATAACGTCGGCTCTGGCGTGGAGACGGAAAACATCGTCATGGCCCAAACGATACTGAACCTGCTGGGCAAACCCCACAGCCTGATCCAACATGTCACCGACCGGCCAGGGCACGATCGGCGTTACTCGCTCAACTGCGCCAAACTCGAGAGCCTGGGCTGGCGATCGACGCACACTTTTGAGCAGTCGTTGGAAAAGACGGTGCGCTGGTACGTGGAGAACGAGTGGTGGTGGCGCAAGATAAAAAGCGGCGAGTACATGGCCTATTACCGCCAGATGTACGAGGGCCGCGAGATCGATCCTCCTGCGTGAGTGAAAATCATTTGCAAGCGCCCCCCCTTGTGTGGTATACTATAACCTGACAAGGGACGGAAAGACCATGCAGGCACAAACGGCGCAAGACGATCTGGCCCATCGGGCGGTGATGCTGCTGCGGCAGGTCGAGGCAGAGGTGACCGACCTCGCCTCGCAGGCCGACGAGCGTTATCACGATCTGCTGGCCCAATGGCAAGAGCGGCACAGCGCGGCCGTTCAGGGCAGCAGCGCGGCCGAAAAGCTGGAACAACAGTTGATAGAGAGTCGGCGGGTGGCCTGGCAGCTCAACCTGCTGGCGCGGCTGCATCGTGATCTGGTGGGTGATCTGGAGGGCAAAAACAGCGCGCCCGAACCCGCCGATCTGAAAGCCGATCTACCGCGCATCCGGCTCATTCAGAGCCAGGAAGAGGGTTACCTTCGCCTGGCGCGTGAGCTGCGCAACGGCGTGGGACAGATCATGGCCAACGCCGTTTTAGAGCTCGAATACCTGGATCATCTCAGCGAAACCGATGCCGGTGTTGCCAGAAAGGGCTTGCTGAACCTGAAGCAGGAAATTCGGGCCGGTTTTCGAGATTTGCAGCGCATCATCGAAGACCTGGGGCCGCCGCCGCTGTTGGCGGAATTGGGATTGCCAGCCAGCCTGCGGCGGTATATCGAGAACTTTCGAGAAGAGTTGGGCCTGGAGGCCGAGGTAGACCTGCGAGCCTTGCCCGTCGATCTGCCGCCGACGATGGAGATCGCCATTTTTCGTGTGGTTCAGGAGGCGTTGTTGAACGTGCGCAAACACGCCCAGGCTTCCAGCATACAGGTGCGAACGTATTACGACCGTGGGGAATTGAGGGTGAGTATTGCGGACGATGGTCTGGGATTCCAGATCAACTCGCGAGATAAAGAGCCGGCGCAGCATCTGGGCCTCATTTTGATGCGAGATCGTGCGGATTTGATGGGGGGGCGTCTTCAGATCAGAAATCGGGAGCACCGGGGCAGCGAAGTGATCCTTTCGGTGCCATATCCCTTTGCACCCGCAACACAGCAAAGCGATGCGCTTGGAGGTAAGACCCCATGAGGACCATCAGTGTTATGATTGTGGACGATCATCCCGTCTTCCGCCAGGGTTTGCGTCGCATCATCGAGGCTCAGGAGGATATGGAAGTCATCCTGGAAGTAGCCGATGGCGCCGAGGCTCTTCGTCTGACCAGAGAGATGTCGCCCAATGTAGTTCTCATGGACATCAATCTGCCGTCCATGAACGGTCTACAGGTTACGCGGCAGCTCAAAGATGAACTGCCCCACGTGGCCGTGGTGATGCTCACCGCCTATCACGACGACGAGCAGTTGTTTCACGCCATTCGGGCCGGTGCGGCGGCCTATTACCCCAAAGACGTGACGCCGCGCAAACTGGTCGACACCGTGCGCCAGGTCAGCCAGGGTAACTATGTCATCGACGATAACGTGCTCGACAAACCCAGGTTTGCCGAGTGGCTGGCCCGAGAGTTCGAACGGATGGATACCAGTTGGGGCGGCCCCGATGAGCTGTTCATGCCGCTTTCGCCGCGAGAGATGGAGATATTGAGCCTGATCACCAAAGGCATGAGCAATAAAGAAATCGCCTATCAACTGGGCATCAGTCACCAGACGGTCAAAAACCACATGACCTCGATCTTGCGCAAGCTCTCGGTGAACGATCGTACGCAGGCCGCCGTTTACGCCCTCCGACGTGGCTGGGTGCGGCTGCAAGATACCGGCAGGGAGGATCAATGAGTGAGCAAAGAGATGGCGTGGAAGAGTCTCCCCTGGCTCAGTTGGCCGTCGAGGCCAGAGAAGAATACGAGCTAACGCAAAAAGCCCTCAAAGAGCTGGATGTCTCGACCAAACAGATCAGCGGCGAGGTAGACCGGCTGGCGCAGCGCAACGTCCAGATCGCCAATCGGCTTCGCCAGGTAGAAGTCAACATCGACACCGTGCCGCGCTCCGATATTCAAGAAGTCTATGCCGCTTCACAGGATGCTCAGAAGCGTCTCTTTATGATGAAAGGCCAGTTGGAAAAACTCCAGAGCGATCAGAAAAACCTGGAAAAGCACGGCAATTGGCTGCGGCGGATCATGGAGGTGACCAGCGCCTTTCGTCAAGACGAGGTCGAAGGGCCACCAGAGACCTTGCCGGCCACCAGCCAGGCAACCATCGTGCGCATCATTGAGGCCCAGGAAAACGAACGCATGCATCTGGCGCGCAAAATGCACGATGGCCCGGCCCAATCACTCACCAACCTGATCCTCCAGGCCGAGATCTGTGAACGTTTGTTCGATTCTGACCCGCAGCAGGCGCGCGCCGAACTGGCGCGCCTCAAAGAAGCCGTCAACAGCACCTTTCAAAAAACGTACAATTTCATCTTTGACCTGCGCCCCATGATGCTGGATGATCTGGGCCTGGTGCCGACATTGAAGCGCTATGTCAATGGCTTCCAGGAAAAGAACAACCTGCAGACCGATCTGAGCGTCATGGGCAAAGAGCGCCGTCTGCCCTCTCACACCGAGGTGACCGTTTTCCGGGTGGTGCAGGCGCTCATGGATAACGCCCGACAGCACGCCCACCCCACGCGCATTCAGGTGATGCTGGATGTGGAAGGCGCCACCGTGACTGCCTCGGTGGAGGATGATGGCACCGGTTTTGACGTGGCCGAAGTGATGGCTGCGGCCAGTCAACAGCGCGGGCTGGGCATCGCTGCCATGAAAGAGCGGGTAGAGATGCTGGGCGGTACGCTCGATTTCGACAGCGTCAGTGGACGTGGCACCAAGGTGACCCTTAGGCTGCCGGCCAATTGATATAGGTACTTCTTTCCTATTGCCAATACGATGAGGATAGTGTATCATTAATTTAGTTATTTATACACCTTGTGCTCGAAAAGATAACTTTGCACCAGTCTGGATCAGGAAGGAGGTGATAGGCGTGCTGGAATTGTGGAACGAAAAAGGGCAAGGTCTGGTCGAGTATGCGTTGATTCTTGTTTTGGTGGCCATTGTTGTTATTGCCATCCTCTTGCTGCTGGGGCCGGTTATCGGCAATGCCTTCAGCAATATTGTGGCCAATCTGTCGATGTAGTTGTTTCAGGCAGCGGCCAGGTTTTAGCCAGAACTTGCAACCAGCCAACCCTGCCCCACGGCAGGGTTGGTCTTTTTTGGGTTTAGTACCATTGTCCTATTGCTCCGTGTTTGCCGCTCAGTGTATAATGTAATTGACCGTTATTGTGTAAAGATACGCTAAAATACGATCAATTTGCATATGAGGTTGATGCTTTCATCCAAGCTGATCAGACAGAGCCTTATCCACGATAAGGCTCTGCTTTCATGCCTTTTTCTCATCACACGTTGTTATTGGTAGCCATCGTCAGTTTAGGGCCTCAAGGCGCGGTTAGGGAGCAATCATGTTGATTCCAAAGCGACAAAAAGCACAGGGCCTGGTCGAGTTTGCTTTGATCCTGCCCATACTTTTGCTGGTCGTGCTGGGCCTCATCGAAACGGCTCTGCTTTTCCAGTCCTATCTGGCCATCCAGCATGGCGCGCGCGAAGCCGCACGTTTTGCTGTGTCTATGCAACCGCCCGTCGGTCACATGTACAACAGCGATGGCGACATCGTCGAGTGCCCCAGTGGCGGCGACACCGACAGATGGGGCATCTTTTGCGCCGGGCCAGATGAGGGCACCTCCGACGTAGACCTGCGGACACAAAGATGGCAGGCCAGGCGCGTGCGTATGATCAAAGAGCGCGCTTTGGAGGCCACGGTGGGCATACGGGTGGATGATAGCCGGGCTTATACCCAGCCCTACGACGAGGATGACTTTGCCTTCAACATGGCCTTGCCCCGCTCATTTGGCGTGCAGGTGTTCGGATTCCGTGATGTCGATGAGGCCGAGATTGCGGATCATCCCAGCCTGCCGGGCTTGCCCGTGCGGATCATCGTCTATCATCGGGCGGAGGTGCTGGATCCGCTCTTCCGGGCGATTGTGCCCTCGGTGCTGCTTCGAGGCAATGCCGACATGATCAACGAAGGGCTCCAGGTGGGTTACAGCAACCGATTGCCTCCCACATTCGAGCCGCTGCCATCGGTGCCTTTGCCCTCTGGCACACCTCCCGAGACGCCCGGCACCGCCACAGCCACGGCCACGCCGACGGCCACGCCCACCACCACCGCTACCCCCACCCAGACGCCCACGCCCACGGCCACCCCCACCACGGCCTATCTGGTGGTCGCCGGCACGCACGACCCAGACGAGACCTTTGTGTTGGGTGAGGACGTGACCGTCTCTCTCCATCTTCACGATGCCGATACCGACTATGATCTGTGGTGGGTGGACCCCAATAACGTGGCCAACCGCTTTGCCGATGACGTGACCACAGACGATGACGGTTACGTGGCGTATCCCTGGTCGCTGGTCGACCCGCCGGGTTTTGAGCTCATCCCCGGTGGCGTGCCCGGTCAGGTCTATACCTGCACGGTGCAGTCTCGGAACCAATCGGGGGGGGTGATTGCCCTGCAACAGATCCCTGTCTTGGTGCCTGTGCAGTTGCCCGATCTGATCGTGACAGACATCATCCTGCCCGATAGTCCCCAGGCCAACGTGCCCATGACGGTCACCGTTCGCATTCGTAACACCACTTTTTCGACGGTGGAGGGTTATTTCGACGTCAACGTTTACGTCGACCCGGCGCACGAACCCACCCAGGGACGGCCCGGCGACAGTCTGCAATGGGTGGATGGCATTGGGGCCTTTGAATCGAGGGACGTGACCTTTGTGGTCACGTTGATCGGCCTTGGCGACCACGAACTGTGGGCCTACGTAGATGCCACAGATTTTGTGGATGAGCAGAACGAAGACAACAATGCTTACGGGCCTGTCTCGACTTTTGCCGGATGTGGAGGCTATCCCTAATTGGCGCGCCGTGAGGGATGGTCTCTGATGGATGCTGACGCTACCACGAGGAGTAGGTTATGAAGCCAGAATCGCGCCTCTCAAAAAAAGGGTCGTCTTTGCCCTTTCGGGGATGGCTGTGGTTACAACTGGCCCTGACTCTGATTCTGGGCCTGTCGTTGTTGTTGGTTGCTCCAGATAGCTCTCGCCGGGTTGCTGCGCAGGGCACAGCCATCGCCACCGACGATTTCGAGTGCGGTGGCTGGAACTGCGGCTCGGGCTGGTTGGCAGCCTGGACCTCCAGCGGCGACAGCAGTGTGCTCACCGACGGCGCTAACGACCACAGCGGGGTGGCTTATCTGCGCCTGCGTAGTAACAATGGCGTGGCTTACCGCAGCCTGAACCTCCAGGGTGTGACCAACGCCCGCCTGCGCTTCTGGTGGAAGGCCAATAGCTTTGAAGGTGGCGAGTACGCGCGTGTCATCGTCAACGATGGCTCCAGCCACGTGGTGTTGCAGGTGAACGACGAGTCCGACGACAACGTTTACCACTATGCCGACATCAACCTCTCCACCTACAGCATGGTCAACAACTTGCAGATCCGCTTCGAAGCTCACATGAGCGGCACCGGCGATCAGTTCTACATCGACGATATCGAGATTGTGAGCCAGGCGACCATTGCCTCCTTTTTGATGAACAGCAACCCCGGCTGGGACGAGAACGGCCAATGGGCCTGGGGCCAGCCCACCGGCGGCAACGGCGATCATGGTCGCGCCGATCCCAGCAGCGGTTATACCGGCAACAACGTCTACGGCTACAACCTCAGCGGCGGCTACACCGACAACATGCCTCAATACAACCTGACCACCACCGCCATCGATTGTGGCAATTTCGAAAACGTCCAGCTCGTCTTTTGGCGCTGGCTCAACGTAGAGCGATCGGCCTACGATCACGCCTACGTCCAGGTGTCCAACGACAACAGCAACTGGACTACGGTGTGGCAGAACAGCAACACCGTGCTCTACGACGGCGCGTCTGTGGCCGATTTTGGCTGGATGCAGGTGAGTTATGACATCTCGGCTGTTGCCGATGACAGCGCCACGGTCTACATTCGTTGGGTTATGGGGTCTTCCGACAGCGGCTGGACATACTCTGGCTGGAACATCGACGACGTGGAGCTGTTGGGCGATTCGATGGGCCCCACGCCCACCGCGACGTCTACTGCCACCCCCACCGCCACCCCCACCGCCACACCGGTGCCCGAATGTGGCCTTTACAGCGACAATTTCAACGACAATAACCTTCACGCTCGCTGGACGAGCGTCGATGTCAACTCGACGGGCGGCACACCACTGGGCCAGACGTCAGAGACGGGCGGCCAGCTGGTGGTTTCCAGCGATGGCAGCACCCTCTTTAACAACGACGACTTTCGTTTTGTCTACCAGCGCGTCCCCGGCGATTTCGACGCCGCGGTGCAGATCATCAGCTCACCCAACGCCGCCGAATGGTCCAAGTCTGGCCTGATGGTGCGCGCCAGCCTCGACCCGGCTGCCGACCGGGTGATGGTGATGTGGACGCGCGATCACGGCCTGCAGTTCGGCTATCGCCTCGGCGGCACCGCCGACCGTTTTTACCCGGATACCAACGTGCCCGGCGCTCTGCCGGTGTGGGTGGGCCTGGAACGCCAGGGCAATACCTATACCGCCGCCTACTCTCTGGATGGCCTCAACTGGACGACGGCGGCTTCCATCGTCGTGGATACCCTGGGTGATAGCCCTTACCTGGGCCTGGCGGTGGCCTCTTATGTCGATAACAACGAACAGGCTGCCGAGTTCGACAACTTTGCCGTGTGCCAGTTCGATCCGCCGCCCACGCCTACACCCATTCCCACCCCCACCCATACCCCCACCCCCACCCCGGCCTGCACCACCACGCCGCTGGACTTGCGTGCGCTGGACATCACGGCCTACTCTAACCAGGACAGCGCGCCGATCATGACCATCGAGGACGATGGCGCCACCCTGCACCTGGAGGGCAATTCCTGGAAAAAGGTCACGTTGCCCGATGGTGGTTATGAGGTGACCGCCGAGACCATCCTGGAATTCGACTTTCGCAGCACCCATGAGGGTGAGATCCACGGCATCGGTTTTGACGAAGACAACTTGCACGACAACGCTGACCGTGTGTTCGAGCTGTACGGCACGCAGAGCTGGTCGAGCCTG
The DNA here is from genome assembly GCA_049324835.1 of Chloroflexota bacterium. Lineage (GTDB taxonomy): Bacteria > Chloroflexota > Anaerolineae > CAYNKW01 > CAYNKW01 > JBMOMT01. The sequence goes on from JBMOMT010000040.1 coordinate 22,755, forward strand.
ACCGGTTTTAAGGACTATGCGGCTCATGCGCCCGAATGGCGGCATTACGCCATCCCCGTGGGCGACTATTACACCGGCCTGATGACCTATCTCGTCTTTGCCAACGACGACGATACCGCGTCTGCCGCCGACAGCCGCTTTGCCAACATCAAGTTTTGTGGCGGTCTGATCCCACCCACGCCCACCCCTACGGCCACAGCCACCCCCACGCCCACCCCCGCCGAACCGTGCACCTTTTTTGAAGTGGGCGGTCAGGTGGTGGTGGAGGCCGAGCATTACCTCAGCAACGTCGAACAGGAGGGGCCCGCCTGGCGCATGTCTACGGCGGTGGGTGGTTATTCCACGTGGGGCTATATGGAATCGACCACCAACACCGGCGTGAACTATGCCTCTTATACCGATACGGGCAACAGCCCTTATCTGGACTACCCCATCTTTTTCTCCACCACCGGACGGTATTACGTGTGGGTGCGAGGCTGGGGGCCATCCGGCTCCGATGACTCGATCCACGCCGGTCTGGATGGGGTCGTGACCGCCAACTCGGATCGACTGGGCAACTTTGGTAACAGTTGGAACTGGCTGCGGGCCACGATGGACGGCACCAACGCCTACATCGACGTCGACGAGATCGGCCTGCACCGCTTCAACCTGTTCATGCGCGAAGACGGTTTCCGGGTGGACAAGGTGGTGTTGACCACCAGCAACAGCGGTACTCCGCCGGCCGATGCTATCGCCGAGAGTTTCTGCTGCGAGCCGCCGCCGGCGCCGCCCACCGAAGGTCTACCGCCGGGCCACCAGGACTGTTCCCAGTTGCTCAGCCAGGGCAACTTTGAGGCCACTTATATCGAAGTTTCACAGGGCGGCTCGTGGGTCTTGGGTGAGGAAGACGATGCCAGCCAAAAATCGAGCGCCGAGAGCCACAACGGCAACTTTTCGTTGCTGTTGCGCTGCGATTCACGGCGCGTGTTTCCTTTCGATATCTTTCACCCCTGGGCCTACCAGGCAATAACCGTGCCGACCGACGTGGTCACCGGCACCGAGATGCTGCTCACGCTTTACTATTACGTCGAGCCGCAGGGCGCACCGCGCGGGGCAGACGTGCTCAGCGTCCGGCTGCGCGACGAAAGCGGTGAGGTAGATGTGACCAGCAACCTGGAGATCGCCAGGGGCACTTCTACAGCCTCGGTATGGCAGCAATACACCGTCGATCTGGCATCCGGCCTGTCCAGCCTCGGCGATTACGCCGGCCAAGAGTTGCAACTCTACTTTGGCGCACCCAACGACGACAACGGCGACACCGAGTTCTACATCGACGACGTGCGTCTGGACGTGTGCACCACCCAACCCATCCCAGAGATCGATCCGAGCAAGGCAACAGTGGGCGGCGACGTGCGTGTGCTGCTGGAGGGCCGGCCCACCGAGATGGAAGGGGTGACACTGTGGGCTTATCGCACCGATGGCGGCGTGTGCCGCGACGGCCAGCCGCTGTGCGTCACCTCCAGCATTCACGATTCTACCTATCACTTTTACAACCTCGAACCCGGTCCGTACGTGATCTTTGCCGAGGTGTGGGTGGGCAGCCTGTCCTATACCGCTCTGGAGACGATCACCCTGAACGTGGGTCAGGTGCAAGAAGACCTGGACCTGCTGCTCCAGTAAAACGCGTCGCCGGCAGGCGCGCGGGAGGTCAAGATGAAAGCCGAAAATATACACAGCGCAAAACACACCGACGACGGAAAAGCAGGTCGCGGTCAGGCGCTGGTCGAGATGACGCTGCTGCTGCCGGCGCTCTTCCTGCTGTTCGCCGGGCTGATCGAGCTGGGTTTTGCCTTTTACAATTACCTGGTGGTCGTCAACGCGGCCCGCGAGGGGTCGCGTTACGGGGCCAAAATGCCCGATTACACCGACGACGATGTGTCTGCCGTGACAGTGCTGGCCGCCAAATATCTGCCCGATTTTGTGTTGGAAGGCAGTGGCGCTATCAATCCGGAACGCGCCAGCGTCATCATCACCCGGCTCAATGCCCCCATTCCGGATTCGGGTGAGGACTATACCTACTTTATCCAGTCGCAGCAGGCCTTTGGTAAAGCTGCCCTGGCGGAAGAAGATCAGGTGCCGCCGCTGCATAGAAGCCAGATCACCACCGAGCGCCTCGATACCATCGCCGACGAGGTGCGTGATGCCCTCAGCGGCATCACCTTCCAACAAGACGCCCAGTTCATCGCCGTCGAAACGATCTACGATCACGGCCAGGTCATCGGCCTCTTTCACATCGGCGATATCATCCCAGACCCGGTGGCCGTCCGCTCGCTGACCATCATGCGCGTCATCGCCTCCGCCCGCCAGCAGGGCTGCCCTATCTACCCGGTTGCCATACACTGGAGCACCGTGGCAGGCAAACAGACGGGTGACAGCCTGGGAGATATTTACAACGGCACGGGCGAGGGCAACTTTGGCTGGCTGCGCTGGTGCAGCGAAGCAAGCTGTGGCAACGCCAACTATTTGGTGGCGGCTCTGTATAACCCCTACCTCAGCCTGCGTGACTATGACAACCCCGATGAGGCCACCGATCACCGCTTGAACGTCGACGATGACATCTGGGGCAACTCGGGCCTGAGCGACAGCGGTGACGCCAGGGCCGCTCTGGATGCCCTGGTCGGCGAAGAGATTCGGGTGGCAGTGTGGGATACCGCCACCGGCACCGGCATCAATGCTGAATACCACCTGGCCCGTTATGCCAAGATTCGCATCGACTCTTACCACCTGCCAGGGCAAAACCGCATCACGGCGACCTTTTTGGGTTTTGACGATTATTGCAACGATTGACACGGGAGGGGAGCGTGGGCACGTGTGGCGTGAAGCATCAAAAAACGAACGGCCTGGCGCGGTCATTGTCCCTGGCGCTGGTGGTGGGCGCGCTGGCCTTGTTGGCGCGAGGGGCGGCCCCTCGCACCGTGGCGGCTGCAGGGGATACCTTTTTGCGCCTCACCACCAACCTCTCCGACAGCGCCAGCCTGCTCTCGGCCTACCCCGATGTGGCCGTCAGCGCCAACGGCCAGTACATCGCCGTCGCCTGGCAGGAGCAGGCCTCCGGCGACGGTGAAAAGGCCGGTTACATCTATGTGCGCTGTGCCCAGGAGGGCAGCAGCCAGGGCTGGGGCGTCAAGACGGCCGTGCCAGGCAGTTACAACAAACAGACCCAGCTCCGCGGCCAGACGCCGGCCGTGGCGCTCGACGGCAACGCCCTGCATGTCGTCTGGTCGGGTGGGTATAACGGTGAGTACAACTATATCTATTACCAATACGCCACCATCGAAGCCGACAGCAGCCTCAAATGGCCCTCCGGCGTCGTCCAGATCGTGGCCAGCGTGGCCAATACCGAACTTTCCACCCCGGATGTGGCCCTGGATGAAAACGGCCGGCCGCACGTCGTCTGGCAACAAGAGGCCGCCTCCGGCGAGCGGCAGGTCTATTACAGCCGCCACAACGGCACGGCCTGGCAGGCGAGCCAGCAGGTCTCTTTACTCACCGGCGACGATAACCGCGCCCCGGCCATCGCTGTCTGGGGCACGACCGCCTACGTGGTCTGGGTGGCCCTGCAAGACGATGGCACCGGCGACGACACCGGGCGGGTCTATTTTGCCAACAGCAGCAACTGGTCTGGCAGCGTGAAATCGGTCTACGATGGCCTCAACGACCACCGGTACAAAGCCCGGAACCCGGCCATCGCCATGATCTACGAAGCCGGCAAGGAAGTCCTGTGGGTGGGTGTGGCCTGGGACGTGTGGGAGGATGTCAACGACAACGGCGACGTGGACAGCGGCGACCGCTGGTGGCTCTACTATCGCCGCTCTGTGGACGGCGGCAGCACCTGGGAGACGCGCCAGTCTCTGGGCAGCACCTTTTACCCCCACGCCGCCGGCGGCGACGAGTACGTGCAGTCGGTGCGGCCGTCGCTGTTCTATTCACCCGATCCGGACGACATGATGCCGCACATCGCCCTGGCCAGGAGCAGCAGCAGCAATTTCAGCGGCGGCATGAGCACCTATCACTATGCCTACGACGGCGCTTCGTGGAGCTCGCAGATCATGCCGCTGGGCAGCACCGCCTCCAGCAACGAGCGCGGCGCGGCTCGTTTGGTCATCGGCGCCTACGATGGAGAATTTCACCCCCATTATGTGTATCAGGCGGTGGTGGGGCAGGTGAGTGGTCAGAACCGCTGGGACGTGTTTTATACCAGCGACGTGATCTATTACCAGGTGCGCCTGCCCATCGTCATGCGTAACCATGACTAGTGCTCTGTCAAGGCCCATGTGATGGATAAACCAGCGAGTCGGCCAAGTCAGGATTCCCCAACTTGTTGGGGTTGGCGGCGCAGGTTCCCCAACGAGTGGGGGACTCGGCCTGAACATGGGGCCGGCGCTCAGCCATCCCATCGTGGTTGGCAGCACACCAGGCCAGACTGGTGCGGTGAGGCATGCGGCAGCCATGAGCAATAAAAAGCTGATTGTGTGGGTGCTGATCGGCTGGCTGGTGGTGTTGGGTTTGCTGGCGCTGGCCTTTGTATTGTTCGGCTCCGATGACCTGGGCGCGCCGGCGCGGCACGAGTTGGGAACGGTGGCCGAGACGGCCAGAAAAGTGTTGCCGGCCACCGAATCGCTGGCCAGCGGCTGGCAACCCGACGCCGTGCTGGTCGGCATCACCGCCAGTTGGCACGACGTCAGCCCGGAAACGCTGCGCCAGCCGCCCGCCTGGTCGTTCCAGTTTTATTCGGCCGGGCGGCGCGAAACCCTGATTACGACGGTGCTTCAGGGCCAGGCGCAGACGGTGCGCACGTCGTTAGCGCCCTACCCGTTGCCGGCCATCCAGCCGGACGCCTGGGCCATCGATAGCACCCAGGCGCTGGAGGTCTGGCTGGACAACGGCGGCGCCGATTTCCTGGCCGAAAACCCGGTGGGCGCCCAGGTGCGCCTGCAACTGCGCCTGTACTCCGACCGGCAGCACGAATCGCCCCAGCTTGTGTGGACGGTCACCGGCCTGGTGTTCGAAACCAACCGCTTTCGTATGTTGCGCATCGACGCGACCAGCGGCAAAGTAGTCTATTTTTAGCTCGTTCGTAACTGCTCACCCTCCCGCAGGCTGGACGGCAGATTCAGGTAGAAATCGGCTGAAAAAAAGGATGAAGCGAACGATTTCGACCGATTTACCAGCCTGCGGGAGGGTAGGCGAGACGCGCTCTGGAGGTGTCTGATGGTGGAGGATAATGTGAGACTGGCCCAGAACAAACCGGATCGCGAGCGCGGCCAGAGCCTGATCATCATGGCTTTTGCTTTCGTGGCGCTGTTGCTCATCGTGGGCCTGGCCATCGATCTGGGCATGGTTTACATCGAGCGCATCCGGCTTTCGCGCGCCTGCGACGCGGCGGCCCTGGCGGCGGCCTCCGAGCTGCCCTTTGAGGCCGAGGCCCACTCGCGGGCCATCGAGGCGCTGGCCCACAACGATTACGACGTGACCATTGCCCTCGTCCGCATCAACGACGCATATTGGGGCGGTCCGGCCGACGCGCGGGTGACGATCGATATCAACACCGTGGATTATCAGAACAAAAGCCTGCCGGTCGATCAACAGCCCGACACCGCCGACCGCATCCGGGTGGAAGGCCGTTCGCTGGTGCGCATGAACATCATGCAGCTCGTCGGCATCCGGGAGGCGCCGGTCAACTGGCGGGCGGTGGCGGAAAACGTCAACAACCTGGACATCACCCTGGTGCTGGACCGCTCCGGCTCCATGCAAGAGGACACCATCTGTTTCGGTTGTTACGATCCGGCGGGCAGCGTCTACCCGTCCGGCGAGCGTTACCCGCTGGCTTATCCCGAAGGCGTCAACGACCCCTGCTCCGAGTCGGACCCCATCGAGAGCGGCGGCGACCTCTATCTGGTGATGGAGGCCGAGTATTACGATGCCACCAGCGCCGATTATCACCGCGAGTACAACGATCTGGGCGATAGTTACTGGGCCTTGCAGCGGCCAGGTGGCGATACCGGCAACTGCGGCGGCAACCAGACCTGCGGCTCCTCCAGCCTGGACAACCGTGGCGCGTACATGATGCACATGCCCCACAGCAGCGTGGCCAACGTGTACACCTTTGCCCAGGCGGCGACCGATGCGCCGCGCATGGATTACCAGGTGCAAATACCGGCAGCCTATCACAACGACCGTTTTTACGTCTATGTGCGCGGCCAGGGCGGAAACCAGTGGGGTGAGCAGCCGGTCAGTTCACGCCTGATGTACTGGGGCATGGATGGTTCACCCATCGGCCAGACCAGCACGGGCAACTTTTCCGCCGGCGGTTACGCCGAGCCTGTGATTGGGGCGGGAAGCTGGACGTGGGGTCGCATGAGCAACGATGTGGTTCTGAGCCAGGGCACGCACACGCTCAACATCTGGGCCGGGGGCATCGGCTTCCGGTTGGACAAGATCATCCTCACCACCAACGGCCTCTACAGCCCATCGGGTGACGGGCCAGACGAGACCCACGGCCGCGACCCCAACGGTTACGCCTGCAGCGAGTGCAACCCCAATTACGGCCTGCTGGTGGGCGACGGCACACCGCCCGACGGCTGCGACAACCGCCGCGATGACCTGTACGACGACGACCAGCCCATCCGTTTTCTGAAAGAAGCGTCCAAAGATTTCGTCGCCCGCCTCGACCCGGCGGTAGACCAGATCGGCGTGGTGCGTTATTCCACCACTGCCGGCATCGGCAAATATCTGCAATGCGTGGTGCGGCTGGGTGATGCCTGCACCGATTTTAACCAGACGGCGAGTGACGTGCGGGTGTTGGATTACATCGAGAGCCTGAACGCCGATGGCGGCACCAACATCCCCGATGGCATGCGCCGCGCCATCGAGGTGTTTAGCCACACCTATGCCCGCGGCGCGGCGGCCCACATCATGATCCTGATGACCGATGGCCAGACCAATCAGATCCAGGGCCTGGACGCGGCCTGTTACGCCGACGACCTGTGGGAACCGCCGAGCAGCAGCAACGACCAGGATCGCTCCCGCGACTGCGTGGTCTATTTCACCAATCAGGCCAAAGAGTTGGGCTACGTGGTCTATTCCATCAGCCTGGGCGCCCAGGCCGATATTGAATTGTTGGAATTCGTGGCCGCAGAGACGGGCGGCCAGCACTATAACGCCCCCCGCGCCGAGGATCTGAGCGCCATTTTCCAGGCGATCGCGGATCACATTTTCCTGCGTCTCATCGAATAACACGTTCAGGCCGCATCTTTTGAAAGAGCGGGGGTCTTGCCCCGCTCTTCTGCTATGCCTGTCAGCGGGCCGGGGGCGGGCGGGTGGCGCTTTTCTGACGATAGTGCGCCTGGCTCTCTTGACAATTGCCATAAGCTAGAGTATCATTAGGTAGACGGATGTCACCTGGCACACGCGCTCACGAGGAGGAAAACCGATGCAGGGCCGAGGGAGATTCTTTGTAATCCTGGGCGTAGTATTGTTGGCGTTGGCCATTGTGGGTGGATTGTTGATCGTGGTGCTGCAGGGCCGTGGCGGCATTTCGACACCCGCCAAACAGACGGCGGAAGCCCCGCAGGCGCAGGCCACCGAGGAAGCCCCTGAAATGAGAGAGGTGGTGCAGGCAGTGCAGAACCTGGGGGTGGGCGAAGAGATCCGGCCCGACGCGGTGGATATCCGCCAGGTTGAGGCGGACGCCGTGCCCGAAGGCGCCTTCAAGTCTATCGAGGATGTGCGCGGCAAGCTGGCCCGTCAGGATATCTATCAGGGTGACGTGCTGGTAGACGAGATGGTCATCGCCGTGGATGACGTGCAGCTCCTGGGATGGCGGGCCACCTTCATCATCCCGGATGGCCGGGTGGCCGTGGCCTTTCCGGTGAGCCAGCTATCGTCGGTCAACTATGCCATCCAGCCCGGCGATCGGGTGGACGTGTTGGTGTCGGGCGCTTTTATCGACGTCGATGTCGAGACCCAGATCAAAGCGCCCATCATCTACGAAGGCGACGAGTCGTGCCAGGCTGGCTGCCAGCCGGTGGGGGAGCAGGTGCAACGCACCTTTACCCAGTTGACCATCGACGACGCCCAGGTGCTGGGCATCGGCACCTGGGGGCAACCAACGCCAGAGCCGGCCGAGGGCGAGACAGAGCAAGAGACGGTGGAAGGTGAAACAGCCACTACCCAGCAGGGGCCGCTGCCCACGGCCTACGATTCGCTCATTCTGATCGTGACGCCGCAAGACGCGGCTGCGCTCAAGTTCCTGCGTGAAAACGGCTTTGTCATCGACCTGGCTCTGCGCTCCGGCAAGGATACCGGCCTCCACGAGACCGAACAGGTCACGCTAGAGTACGTCATGACCCGCTTTCGTATTTCGCCGCCCACCAAATTGCCCTACCGCCTGGAAGCGATGGAAGAACGTAGCGTGATCTCGACAGCGCCGGCGCAGGTGGATCAGTGAGTGGTATGTGTTCCGGCAACAAACTGTGCGATATCCTCCCCGGCAGGAGGTGACACAAGTTCATGGCTGAAGAAAAGATCCGCGTGTTGATAGTGGACGATATTCCCGAGACGAGGGAGAACCTACGCAAGCTCCTCTACTTTGAGACGGACATCGAGGTGGTGGCTGCCGCCACCGACGGCGAAGAGGGCATCCGGCTGGCCAAAGAGTATCAACCCCACGTGGTGTTGATGGACATCAACATGCCCGGCGTGGATGGCATCGCTGCCACGGAGGCCGTCACCCAGGAAGTGCCCTATTGCCAGGTGATCATGATGTCGGTGCAGGGCGAGGCCGATTATCTGCGCCGCTCGATGCTGGCCGGCGCGCGCCAGTTTCTTATCAAGCCCTTCACCGGCGACGAGCTGGTATCTACCATTCGCCGGGTTTACGAGCTGGGCGCCCGGCGGCCCATGCCGGTGATGCAGCCGACTGGCGTGGGTTACGAAGCAGCGCGCCAGTCGGCGGCGGAGCGCGGCAAAATCATCGCCGTCTTTAGCCCCAAGGGCGGCACTGGCTGCACGGTGGTGGCCACCAACCTGGCGGTGGCGTTGCAAAAGACGATGGAAGAAGGAAACAAACAGGTAGTGCTCATGGATGCCAGCCTCCAGTTTGGCGATGTGGGGGTGATGATGCACCTGCAGCCAAGCCGCAGCATCGCCGATATCGCGCCCCACATCGATGAGCTGGATCAGGACATGTTCGAGACGACACTGCTGGCGCACGCCTCGGGTGTCAAATGTTTGCTGGCTCCACCCCGGCCCGAAATGGCCGACCTGGTCACGCCGGAGCATATCCCCACCATCCTGAGAGGGTTGCGGCGCATGTTCGATTACGTCGTCGTCGATACCTGGGGCTCGCTGGGTGATCTGGTGCTGAATATCCTGGACAACGCGGATCGGATCGTGCTGCTGGCCACGCCGGACATTCCCTCTCTGGCAAACACCAAACTGTTCTTCGAAGTGACGCAGGCGTTGGACTATCCTCAGGAAAAGATTTTACTCGTGCTCAACAAGATGGACAAGACGAGTCGTATCACGGCCAAAGATATCTCACAGAGCCTCAAGCACCCGGTGGCCGCTCAGATCGTATTGGACGAGCCCAAGGTGGCTCAATCGGTCAACCGTGGCACGCCACTGGTGCTTGCCGACCGTCGGACGCCCTTTTCGATGAGCATTCTGGAGTTGGCCCAGGTCATCGTCCAGAGCCTGGAAGCCGCCATCGAGGTGAATGAAGAGGATCGCCTGGCTGCCGATGCTCGCTCTGGGCGGCGTGTCGGACGTCTTTTCGGTTGAGGTCCGCTCGTTGTAGCCCTAGTCTGAAGGAGAGAGTGATCCATGTCTCTGTTGAAACGAATTGGTCAACCCCAAGAAACCGAGCCCCAGGCCGCATCCAGGATGCGCGAGCTGCGCGTGCGCCGGCCCATGTCTCCGGCGCGTGATACCTATCACGACATCAAGGGCCTGGTGCAAAACCGGCTCATCGCCGAGCTGGACCCCAAGATGGATGTTTCCAAAACGGACGAGGTCCGGGCGACGATTGAGGATCTGTTCGATACCATTCTGAACGAGGAAAATATCATCCTGGGGCGCGCCGAACGCCTGCGCCTGTTCGACCAGATCGTGGCCGAGATTTTGGGCTACGGCCCCTTGCAGCCATTGTTGTCCGATCCGACCCTCACCGAGATTATGGTCAACGGCGCCAAGCAGATATACGTCGAGCGGTCTGGCAAACTGGAGAAAACCAACCTGGAGTTCGAAACGGACGAACACCTGATGCGCATCATCGATCGCATCGTGGCGCCGTTGGGGCGGCGCATCGACGAAAGCTCACCCTATGTGGACGCCCGCCTGCCCGATGGCTCGCGTGTGAACGCCGTCATCCCACCCATCGCGCTGAACGGGCCCACACTGACCATCCGTATCTTTTCCAAAACTCCGCTCACCGTCGACGACCTCATCAATTTTGGCACCCTCACGCCAGAGTCGGTCGAATTCCTGAGGGCATGTGTGGTCTCCCGGCTCAACATCGTCGTGTCTGGCGGCACCGGTTCTGGCAAGACCACGCTGCTGAACATCCTTTCCGGGTTCATCCCAGACGACGAGCGCATCGTCACCGTAGAGAACGCCGCCGAGTTGCAGTTGCGCCAGGAGCACGTGGTGACGCTGGAATCACGCCCGCCCAACATCGAGGGCAAAGGTGAGATCAGCATCCGCGATCTGGTGATCAACTGCCTGCGTATGCGTCCCGACCGCATCGTGGTGGGCGAGTGTCGCGGCGGCGAGGCGTTGGACATGCTCCAGGCCATGAACACCGGTCACGATGGCTCGCTGACCACCGCTCACTCGAACAGCCCACGCGACACGCTGGCTCGCCTGGAGACGATGGTGCTCATGGCGGGCATGGAGCTGCCGGTGCGGGCCATCCGCGAGCAGGTGTCTGCCGCGGTAGACCTGATTGTGCACGAGGAGCGCATGAAGGACGGCACACGCAAGGTGGTCAACATCACCGAAGTGCAGGGCATGGAAGGTGATGTCATTGTCATGCAGGACATCTTTACCTTCCAACAGACAGGTATTGAGGGCGGCAAGGTGATCGGACGCCTGCGGCCCACCGGCATCCGCCCCAAGTTCATCGACCGCATCGAACAGTCCAACATCCACCTGCCGCCCAGCATCTTTGGCGTGGGCACGCGGTCGCGCTTTTAGAGGTTGATAGTTTGGCTTCCGCCCCCGGATTGGTCGTAGCTAGAGGGGAGAGGGTGGGATGAACCTGCTCGTTTTCGCGGGTATATTCGGTGTGGTGGCTATCGGCACCATGATGGTGGGTTTCATTCTCAGCCGTCAAGAGTCCGAGCTGACCCAACGACTGGATAGTGTCACCCGCGACACCGCGTTGGTGGCAGAGCCCAAAAAACGACGCGAGAAAAAACAAGAAGAGCGTGCGCTCTCGCGGTTTGCAGAGAGTATGGACAAGGCGCTGTCCCGGCGAGGCGTGGGCTCTCGTGTTTCAGACCGACTGGCGCAGGCCAATGTGCGCCTCACCGTCACCGAATACATCATCATCAACATCCTGAGTGTGGTCGGCGCGTTGTTTGGCGGTTATCTGATCTTTCAGACCTGGGTGCTGGCGGTGTTCGTGGGTGTCTTTGGTTACTTTTTGCCGCGTATGTACCTCGGTTTTGCCAAGAATCGACGGCTGCACCGCTTCAACGATCAACTGGGCGATTGTATCAACCTGCTGGTCAACGGCTTGCGATCCGGTTACAGCATGCTCCAGGCCATGGAAACTGTGGCCAAAGAGCTGCCGGCTCCTATTTCTGAAGAGTTTGCCCGCGTGGTACAAGAGGTGGGCCTGGGCTTGAGCTCGGAGCAGTCGCTCAACAACATGTGGCGTCGCATTCAGAGTGATGACCTGGACCTGATGATCACGGCGGTCAACGTGCAACACGAGGTGGGCGGCAACCTGGCCGAGATCCTGGATATCATCAGCTTTACCATCCGGGAGCGGGTGCGTATCAAGGGTGAGATCAGAACCCTCACCGCGCAGGGCATGCTGTCGGGTTACGTCATCAGTTTTTTGCCCATCGGCCTGGGGCTGATCATGTTCCTCATGAACCGTGAGTACATGACACGCATGTTCACCACCACCTGCGGCTGGATCATGGTGGGGGTGGCGCTGTTTGGCATCGTCGTGGGCTTTATTGCCATCCAAAAGATTGTGCGTATCGAGGTGTAACCCTGGGAAGAGGTGCAGCATGCCGACGATGATAGGCGCGGCTCTTTTGTTGGTGCTGGCTGTGGTGATCGGCATCTATTTGGTTCGCCGCCAGCCCAGTGAGGAAGACTTGCTGCGCGAGCGGATCATGGAGTACGGCGACCGCGAAACGCCCGTTTCGTTGGAAGAGCTGGAGCTATCGCTGCCGTTCACCCAACGTGTCCTGGTGCCCATTTTTCGTAAGGCCGGTGGATTGGTCACACGTTTTACGCCGGCCGCCCTGCTCGAGTCGACGCGACACAAGCTGGAACTGGCCGGTCGACCGGGCAATCTGGGCGCTGCCGAATTCCTCACCATTCGCTTTGTCGCTGCGGCAGCTTTTGGCGGCCTCTCTTTCTTTCTCTTTTTGCGCTCTGCGCCCCAGTATCGGTTCATGTTTCCGCCTCTGCTGACGGTCTTGGGCTATTTTATGCCCGTCATCTGGCTGGGCAGCAAAATCAAGGCCCGCCAGGACGAGATCGTCAAAGCGCTGCCCGATGCTCTGGACCTGCTGACCATCTGTGTAGAAGCCGGACTCGGCTTTGACGCCGCCATGGCCAAGATCACCGATAAATGGGATAACGAGCTGGCCATTGAGTTTGGTCGGGTCAACCAGGAGATTGGCCTGGGCAAGCTGCGGCGCGTCGCGCTGCGAGACATGACCAACCGCATGGACGTGTCGGATGTTTCGACCTTTGTGGCGGCAGTGATTCAGGCCGAACAGCTCGGCGTGAGCATGGCCAAAGTGCTACGCATTCAATCGGACCAGATGCGCATCCGCCGGCGCCAACGGGCCGAGCAAAAAGCTCACCAGGCACCGATCAAAATGCTGTTCCCCATGGCATTTCTGATCTTTCCGGCCCTGTTTATCGTACTGCTGGGGCCGGCCGTGCTGCTCATGATGGAATCTGGGGTGATGGGCGCCATCTAACCAGCGTCAGAGGTGAGGATCGGTGAAGTTTTGGGCTGCAGGGCAACGGCTCGTGGCCGAGTTGCAGGCGCTGTTGTACCCTCCGCGCTGTGCAAGCTGCGGTCAGTCGCCAAGCCTGTTATGTGACCGGTGCCAGCGCCAGATCGTACCACTGCTGCCCCCTGTGTGTCCTCTCTGTGGTTATCCGTCTGCCAACGGCCTCTTCTGCCATCGCTGCCAGACAACACCACCGGCCATCGACGGCATCCGCTCGGTGGCATTTTTCGAAGGCCCGCTGCGCGAGGCGTTACATGCCCTCAAATATAACGGCTTACGAGCCGTGGCTCAGCCTCTGGGCCAGTTGATGGCCCGCCATTGGCAGGCCGATCCACTGCCGGCCGATGTGATCCTGCCGGTGCCGCTGCACAGATCGCGCCAGCGCCAGCGAGGTTACAATCAGGCAGCCGTGCTGGCCGGCGCTCTGGCCCAAGAGATCGGCCTGCCGCTGCGCCAGGATTGGCTGGTGCGCCGGCGCAGCACCGTCTCTCAAACCGAGCTGGACGCCGTGCAGCGCCGAGAGAACGTGGCCGAGGCTTTTGAGGCGCGCGCAGACGGTGTATTGACCGGCAAACGGGTGTTACTGATCGACGATGTGTGCACCACGGGCGCAACGCTGGAGGCGTGCAGCATCGCGCTCCGCCGGGCAGGCGCCCAATCGGTGTGGGGCTTTACGCTCGGCAGGGCGCGTTGAGCCGGCGTAAAGCATCGAATCGCCAATACGGCTGCTGTGGAGTAGAAAGGAGTGTAGAATGCAGATCATTATTCAAGGCAAGAACATCGAGCTGACCGATCGCCTGCACGAGTACGTCGAGAACAAGGTCGAGCGATTGGATCGTTACCTGCCGGACATCACCGAGGCGCGCGTAGAGCTGGCCACAGAGAGCGCCCGGAGCGCAGAGCACCGCCAGGTGGCGCAGTTGACGCTGCGCACCAGGGGCAAGATTTTGCGCTCGGAGGAACGGACAGACGATATTTTCGCCGCCATCGATGCCATGCTCGAAAAAATGCACCGCCAGATCGATCGTTTCAAAGGCAAACGCCGCGACAAGGTCCGGGCCGCCGAAGAGCTGCTGCCGGAAGAATTGCTCGAAGAAGTAGCGGAAGAACAAACGGGGCCTCGGCGCATCGTGCGCATCAAACGTTTCGACATGGCGCCGATGGACGAAGAAGAGGCGCTGGAGCAGATGGAGTTGCTGGGCCACGACTTTTTTGTCTTTTTCAACGTCAACGATGACGGCATCAACGTCCTCTATCGTCGTCGAGACGGCAACTATGGCCTGATCCAGCCGGTGCTGCGTTGATCGCTTTGACCGGCAAAAGATGTGTGGCAGAGCCGCCCAGTTTACAGAGAGAGACAACATGGCCAATCGGGGTGAGCAAAATCAAAAGATCGTTCTTTTTGTCTGCACGGGTAACCTGTGCCGCTCTCCCATGGCTCAGGCCACGATGTCCGAACGGCTCAGACAATCGGCCATCCACGACGTGGCGGCCCGCTCGGCCGGGACATGGGCCAGCGAGGGGGCGCCCGCCGCGGTCCATACGGTGCAGGTGATGGCCGAGCGCGGCCTGGACGTGCAGCATCACCGGGCGCACACCATCACAAAAGCCGACATGGCCGAAGCAGCGCTGGTGTTGGGCATGACCCGCGATCACGTCGAGGCGCTGCGCCTGGATTTTCCGGATCACGCCGGCAAGATCTGGCTGTTCAGCGAGATGGCCGGCCGGCGCTTTGACGTGCCCGACCCTTATGGCTCCTCGCTGGCTCTCTACCGCCAGGTGGCCGATGTCATCACCACCGTCCTGGACGAAGGTTGGGGCCGTATCGTCTCGCTGGCCCGAACTCCAAAACCAGACGGCTAACAACCCGGTTGACCTCGAGGGCGTCGGATGGCATCTGACGCCCTTTTTTTGCGCCAGGAGAGGCCAGCTCAGGCAGACGAGTCGTCGCAGGCAAACGAGCGGTCGAAAAAATCGGCCACCCGATCGCTCAGGCCATCACTCACCGCGCCAAAAAAGTGATCCGATTCGGCATAACAGATGCTTTGGGCCGTCAGGCCCAGTTGATGCAGAAAAGCGGCTGTGGCATCGGGCGGGGCGATCCGGTCGCGCCCACCGCTCACGCTGAGCAGGGGGCCGGTGTAGCGCTTCAGGCCGGTGAAATCATCGGCGTCAGCGGCAGCGGCGACCAAGGCGATGAGCGCCAGCGCGTCGACCTGGCCGCCGTCGGCCACATAACGCGCCGCCATCAGGCTGCCGAAGGAATAACCGGCCAGCCCCAACGGCCGCTGCTCGCCGATCTGCCGCGCCAGAAAGGCGGCCGCCGCTGCTACGTCGTTCACCTCACCCCTGCCGTGGTCGAATCGACCGCTGCTGTTGCCCACGCCGCGAAAGTTGAAACGCAGCGCAGCCCATCCCCGGTCGGCGCAGGCCTGGGCCACCCGGCGCACCAGGTAAAAGTGCATGTCACCGCCGTATTGGGGATGTGGATGGCACACCACCACACCGCCTCGCGCCGCTGCCGCGCCGGGCAGGTGTAACGTTCCTTCGAGTTTACACTCGCCCGAGATCCAGATCTGCCGCTGCACGTCTGCTCCCCTCGGCGCCTTTCAGGCTTTGGTCAACTGGGCCAGGCTGGCCACCAGCCGTTTGATGCCGCGCCCAACAAAAGCCACCGTCACTTCTTCGTCGTCGCCGCGCGTCTGGCTCTCGATGACCGTGCCCTCGCCAAAAGCCGGATGCTGCACCCGGTCGCCGGGCTGGAATTCGGTGGCTGCAGCGCGGCGAGCGGGTTGGGCCGCAGTTCGGTTCCAGGTCGTCATACGCTGAACGGCCCTGGCGCTACTGTCCGACCGGCCCCGTTCGGTGTCTGATCGGTCCCGGCCGGCGATCAGGTGGCCGGGAATGTCTTGCAGGAATCTGGAGGGCGCGCTGACGTCGCTCGCGCCGTAGAGGGTGCGACGAAAGGTGTACACCAGGTACAGGTGTTTTTTGGCGCGGGTGATGCCCACGTAACACAATCGCCGCTCCTCTTCCATCTCTTCCGGCTCGTCGAGGGAGCGGCTGTGGGGCAGGATGCCCTCCTCCAGCCCGACGATAAACACCGCCGGGAACTCGAGCCCTTTGGCCGAATGGAGCGTCAGCAGCGTGGGCGCATCCACCGACTCTTCCAGGTCGTCGGTATCGGAGACGAGCGCCACCTCTTCTAGAAAGGTCGTCAGGCCTGCCTCTGGCGGCAGGTCGGCGTATTCCTGGGCCACGGTGCGCAGCTCCATGATGTTCTGCCAGCGGTCCTGGCCTTCCTGGGAGCCGTCTTGCACCCAACGGGCGTAGCCGGTGCGCTCCAGCAGCGTGTCGAGCAGGTCGAGCGCGTTCATCCGGTTGCGGGCGGCGATCAGCTCGTCCCACAGGGCCGCGAAATCGAGCAGGCTGCGGCGCGCGCGCGCGCTCAGGGGGATATCGGCGGCCGAACCGGCCGGCGATTTGAGAAGCTGCAGCGCGTCGTAGGCGCTCTGGTTGGTCTGTTCGGCCCAATGGGTCAGTGCGCCAATCGTCCTGGCGCCGATGCCTCTTGGCGGCACGTTGAGCACCCGCCCCAGGCTGATGCCATCGCGGGGGTTGTGAACGATGCGCAGGTAGGCCAGCACGTCTTTGATCTCACGCCGGGCGTAAAAGCGGGTTGCGCCCACCAGTTTGTAAGGCAAACCGGCGTAGACAAAGGCGTCTTCCAGGGCGCGAGATTGGGCGTTGGTGCGATACATCACCGCGCAATCGCCTGGCCGGGCCAGACGGTCGCGCTCCAGTTGACGGATGGTCTGGATCACGAATTGGGCTTCGTCTGCCTCGTTGTAGGCCTCGTGCAGTACGATCCGGGGGCCGGCGCCCTGATCGGTGTGCAGGTGTTTGGGCGTGCGGTAAAGGTTGCCGGCAATGACGGCGTTGGCCACGTCGAGGATGGTTTGGGTGGAGCGGTAGTTCTGCTCCAACAGGATGACCCTGGCCTCGGCAAAGTCCTGGCGAAAGCGAGCCACGTTACGATAGTCTGCCCCTCGGAAGCGGTAAATGGATTGATCCTCGTCGCCCACCACAAAGACGCTGCGGTGGCCGCTGCCGAGCAGGCGCACCAGCTCGTATTGGGCGGTGTTGGTGTCCTGCCACTCGTCTGCCAGGAGGTGGGCGTAACGCTGGCGGTAGGTGTGCAATACATCGTCGTTCTGGCGAAAGAGCAGCACGGCCTGCATCAGCAGGTCGTCGAAATCCAGGCCGTTGTTCTCACGCAGGATGTCCTGGTAACGCTCGTAGACCCGCCTGGCCACTTCTTGCCAGTAGGTGGCAGACGGATAGTCTGCCGGGCCGATGAGCTCGTTTTTGGCTCTGGAGATGGCATTGAGCATCGCCCGAGGGCGGTATTGTTTGTCGTCCAGGTTGAGCTCTTTGACGGCCTGGTGGGCCACGGCCAGTTGATCACTATCGTCCAGGATGGCGAAATCACGATCCAGGCCGGCGGCCTGGTGCTCGCGGCGCAAGAGGCGCACACAGATGGCGTGAAAGGTGCCGATGCTGAGCTGGTTCAGGCTGCCGCCGATGAGCGAGCCGAGGCGCGAGCGCATCTCGCCGGCGGCCTTGTTGGTAAAGGTCACGGCCATGATGTGCCACGGCCTGACGCCGCGCGCCTGCACCAGGTGGGCCACGCGGTGGGTGAGCACCCGTGTTTTGCCGCTGCCCGGCCCGGCCAGCACCAGGATGGGGCCAACGGCTGCGGTGACGGCCTCTCGCTGGGCCGGATTCAATCCGTCGAGGATGTCCATGACATCTCCTTGGTGGGCCAATCAGGGGTTGGGAGCCGAGTCTGCGGGTAAAAGGCGCAGCCACAGGGTGAACGTGCTGCCCTGATCGGCGCCGCTTTTGACGGTGATCTGCCCACCGTGAGCCTGAGCGATCGCCTGGGCGATGCTCAAGCCCAGACCGGTGCCGGGCACGTGACCCGATTCGGCCAGGCTGCCGCGGTAGAAACGCTCAAAGACGCGCTCTTGCTCTTCCGGTGAGATGCCCGGCCCGGTATCTTGCACACTCAGCGCGGCCCATTGGGTTTGCCCTTCCCGGATCACGTCAGCCCTGAGCGAAACGTATCCACCTGCGGGGGTAAAAGTCAGGGCATTTTCTATCAGTTCACCCAGCGCCTGGCTCAGCCGGGCCGGATCACCCTTCACCGCCAGCGGGGTGGCCGCTGCTGTCTCGATCTCGAGTGTTAACCCGGCCTGTTCCATTTGGGTCAGGTAACGTTGTGCTGTGTCGCGAATCAGATCGGACAGGGACAGGGTCTGCCAGGAGGCCAGGGCCTGACCGCTGTCCAGGGTCGTGATCTCGATCACGTCCTGGATCAGAGCTTCCAGCCGGTCCGATTGTTCCCGCATCACGCGGGCGTGGCGGGTGATTTTTTCCGGCGAGGAGGTTTTGGCCAGCAGGTGAGCGTAGAGTTTGATGTTGGCCACGGGGGTGCGCAGTTCGTGAGAGACGTTGTTGAGGAATTGGCGCCGCGCGCGCTGCAGGCCCTTGAGGCTGCTGATGTCGCGGTGGCTGGAGATATAACCCGTCAATTGGCCCTCGGCGTCGCGCAGCGGGGCGATGGTCACGGCGGCCTCGTAGGTGCGACCGTCTTTGCGCCTCAAGACCGCCTCGCCGCGCCACACCTCGCCGGCGGCCAGCATGGTCTGCGAGGTCTGCCAATCGACTTCCGAGAATCTTTCGGCCAGGACAAAGTTGGAGGGCTGTCCGATGGCCTCCTGGTCGGTATAGCCGGTGAGGGCGGTAAAGGCGTCGTTGACGTAGGTGATTTTCAGATCTGGGGTCGAAACGCCGATGGCGTCGCCCACGCTGCGCAGGATGGTCTCACTTTTCTCTTTTTCGGCGAGGATCTCTTTGGTGCGGGCCACCACCTCTTCTTCCAACGAGGCGTTGAGCGCTTGCAGGGCCATCTCGGCCAATTTGCGCCGGGTGATATCGGTGTAGACGCCCACCGCCCCGATCAGCTCGCTGCCGACGACGATGGGCGCCCCGGCCAGTATGACATCTACCGGCGAGCCATCTCGGCGATAGCGCACCGTCTCCAGCGGCCCCAGCGGCTCTCGATTCAACACTTTTGTGGTCAGGCTCACGGCCAGGTCGATGGTTTGAGGGGCGTTGATCAGGTCATCCAGGTTACGGCCCACGGCTTCGGCGGCGGTGTACTGGAACAGGTTCTCTGCGCCGCGGTTCCATTCGACGACGCGATGGCTGGCGTCCAGAGTGACGATGGCGTCGGGCGCGGCGTTCAGCACTCCTTCCAGGTACACCCGTCGCTCCTCCAGCTCACGCTCGGCCCGAATTTGCCGGGTGACATCACGTTTGACGGCGGCATAACTGCTGATCCGGCCCTGGGCGTTTTTGATGGGTGAGATGATGGCTTGCTCGTGATACAGGCTGCCGTCTCGGCGTTTGTTGATAAAAATGCCATGCCAGGTTTCGCCTGCTGTGAGGGTATCCCACAGTTCCCGGTAAAAGGCCTGGTCCTGGTGGCCGCTTTTGAGAATTCGGGGGTTTCGGCCCAACGCTTCGGCCAGGCTGTAGCCGGAGCTCACCTCAAAATAGGGGTTGGCGTAGGTGATGTTGGCGTCGAGATCGGTCAGTACTACCGTTTCCTGCACCTGTTCGATGATCGCCGCCAGGCGGGAAACCTCTTCCTCGGCTTGTTTACGCTCGGTGATGTCGGTGGCGATCTGGAGGTGCACCATGCGGCCATCCACCCAGCGGATGGCCCGGTCATAGTTGGCATACCAGCGGCCGGTGAGGGGGTTCTGGCCCTCCCAGAGGTACACGCCGGTGGGGTTGCCATCGGCATCGAGCAGTTTCTCGTTGGTGCAGTGAGGGCAACGCTCCGTGCTGCCACGGAAGGCCTGCCAGCAGACCTGCCCCTCCAGACCGTCGCCGAAATCCTGGCGCATCAGCCGGTTCATGAACAGGACCTCGTAGGTGTCCATATCGGCCACATAGATGTGGGCGTCGATGCCGTCCAACACGATCAGCAGCCGCTCCTGCGATTCCTTGAGGGCCCGCTCGGCCTGCTTGCGGGCAGTGATGTCGTCATACACCGCCACCATACCGATCAACTCACCATCCACCAGAATGGGGCCGCCGGAAATGCTCACGTCTATCGGCGTGCCGTCTTTGTGATACCGCACCGTCTCCACCGGGCTCGTCAGTCGGTGTTCGATCGCTTGCTGTTTCAAGTGGCGGGCTTCCGGGCGAACCTCTGGCCGGGTCACCAGGTCGTCCAGGTCGCGGCCTGCGGCCTCCTGGGCCGTATACCCGAACAGCCTTTCGGCCCCTGGGTTCCATTCCACCACCTGTTGATCGGCGTTCATGGTCACGATGGCATCGGGCGCGGCATCGAGCACACCTTCCAGGTAGGTTTTACGTTCCTGGAGCTCCTGGGCGACCTGCACCTGGTCGGTGATGTTCACCACCACGGCCAGCGTGCCTTCAAAGCTGCCGTCGGCTCGGATGAGGGGCGAGGCCGAGACGAGCACGTGGAGGAAGTGGCCGTCTCTGTGGCGCAACCTGGTTTCGTAGGTGCTGGTGCTGCCCTGTTTTCGCTGCGCTGTGAGGTGGGCAAAACGTTCAAACTCCGCCGGCAGGGTCAACTGGGAAAGGTTCATGCCTGTCATCTCGGCGGGCGTGTAGCCCAGCATGTGTGCAAAAGCGGGGTTGACGTAGGTCAGACATTCGTCGGCGTCGGTGATGCCGATGCCGGCCACGGCGGCCTCGGCCACGGCCCGGTAACGCTGTTCACTCTCGTAGCGCGCTTCGTCGGCCTGTTTGCGCTCGGTGATGTCCTGACCAGAGCTGAGCGTGCCGGTGACCTGGCCCGTTTCGTCGCGCAGCAGGGCATTGTGCCAGTGGATGATGCGCTCCTGGCCGGATTGGGTCAGCACCAGTTGTTCAAACGTTTCGGCAGGTGTGATCTGCCCACTCATCAGGCCAGTAAACACCCGCCAGACCTCATCTCGAATGCGCGCCGGCAGGCAGGTCTGGAACCAGTCCTGGCCGATCAGCTCTCCCTCGTCGTAGCCCAGGGTGTGGCAGCCCCGGCGGTTGAGCAGCGTGACCCGGCCGTTTTTGTCCAGAGCCAGCAGCATCACGCTGGCCACGTCCAGGTATTGTTGCATCCGCTTACGTTCCTGGCGCAGGGCCTGGTGCGCCGCTCGTTGACTTTTCACGGCCAGGTGCAGCGACAGGGTGGACAGGATCAGGGCCAGGGTGATGGTGATCAGATCTGTGGGCGTCGGCAGCGGATCCAGGGAGACGGTCAGCATACCGCTGCGCTCGAAAAAAAAGACCCCGGCGATGGCCAGCAGGCTGGCCAGGCCAAAGATGAACACCATGTTTCGATGAAGTAACAGGCTGACGAGGATGATGACGAAAAAGTAACCGCTGATGGCCACGTCGCGGACGCCGTCGTAGGAATAGATGGCAACGGTAAAGCTGGCCCACAGGGCAAGGGAGAGCAGCAGACCAACAGACTGGATGTACCCACGATGCAGGAGGATGAGCAACCCGATCGAGACAGCAGTCACCAGGGTGGCCAGCAGGTGAATGGTGAGCCTCGGTCGAGGATCCACGAGTGTCGTGATCACCGGCAGAGCGATGGCGGCGCCCAGGACGGTCAACAGAATGGCCTGAAGCCAGCCGGCGATGCGGGTTTTCTCCTGGTCTTCAAAGACCGGGGCAGCGAAAAACTTGATCAAGCGGGTCATGGCGATGACCTTTCTGCCGGAAAACGGTCGCCTGTTGGGATGGAACAGGTCTGGCAGCATGCGGACGAGGCTGGGTGAATCTGCGGTTATTGTAACACGAACAGGGGGTTGCTGTCAACGAGGCCCCGATGGGGCAGTTACTTTCCGGCTTGCCTTTTGACCAGACCTGGGTTAGAATTGCCGGCGATGAACCCTTTGCCTGTCCAGACCATCTAAAGGAGTGAGCGTGTGAGCCAGGACGAGGCCGATCTGCTGCAAGCGCTACGCGCTGGCGACAAGGCCGCCTTTGCCCAACTGGTGACGACCTTTTCGCCCCGCGTGTACAACGTGGCTCTCCGGCTGCTGGGCGACCCCGCCGAGGCGGAGGACGCGCTACAAGAGACTTTTCTCAACGCCTTTCGTTCGCTGCACAGCTTTGAAGGTCGCTCCAGCCTGGGCACCTGGCTGTATCGCATCGCCACCAACGCCAGCCTGATGCGGTTACGCAAACGCCGCGAGAGCCTCTCGCTCGACAATCCGGTGGCGCTGCAAGAGGGTGAATCGTTGCCCCGCCAACTGGTGAACTGGGCATACATGCCGGAAAAAGTGCTGCTGAGCGCCGAGGCTGGCCGCATCATGGACACAGCCATCGCCCAACTGCCAGAGACGCTGCGAGCCGCCTTTGTGTTACGAGACATCCTGGAGTTTTCCGGCGACGAGACCGCCGAGGCGTTGGGCATCTCCCTGGCAGCCATGAAATCGCGTCTGCACCGCGCGCGTCTCTTTTTGCGCCAGCAGCTCTCCGACTATTTTGCCGAATGGGCCACCAGCGACAGGAACAGAGAAGCTCAATCATGACCCACCCCTGCGATCCACTCAAAGCGCAACTGTCCGATTACATCGACGGCGAACTGGAAGAGCGCCTGTGCGCCGAGATCAAAGCCCACCTGGCAGACTGCGAGAACTGCCGTGTGCTGGTGGATACCCTGCGCAAGACCATCCTGCTGTATCGCCAGCAGCCGGCGCCAGAAATGCCCTCCGACGTGAAGCAACGACTTTACAAAGTACTGGACCTGGAACCGTTTCTGAAGCGTGAAACGTGAGCCGTGCCCGGCCTCACAGCTCGCGCTTTACCTGCTCCAACGCCGCCAGCCAGCCGCGCAAGGCCTCTGGCCCCAATTCACCCCGTCGATACGCTGCCTGCGCCCGGCGGGCCTCGGCCCACAGCCCCAACCGCACCAGCCACCGCGCCGCCCAACGAAACGCCCGGCTGTAATGTTTACCGAACAGCCGGAAACGGCTGCGCCACAATACCACAAACATCTCGTCACGCACCTGGCGGGTGCTCTGGCCGGCGTGATGCACCACCTCCGCAGACGGCACACCATAGATCGACCAGCCGGCGCGCCGGATTCTCATGCACCAATCGATCTCTTCGACGTACATGTGATAACCCTCGTCGAACGGGCCGGTCTGCAAGATGACCTCCCGGCGCAGCAGCATGGCCGCGCCCAGGGGATGGTCGATCTCGAACGGCACGCTGCCCTGGTACAGCCGCCGCGGATAACGTCCGTTGAGCCGCGACTCGATCAACCGCCAGTGGAGGGGAAAAAAGTCGAGGGCAATCTGTCTCAGGCCGGGGAACGCAAAAGCCGAGTGTTGAAAACTGCCATCGCCATAGACCAGCCGCGCGCCGCTCACGCCGGCGGCGGGCGTACGATCCATGAAGGCGACCATCGCCGCCAGGGCGTCGCCGCGTACCTCGGTATCGGGGTTCAAGAGCAACACGTAGCGAGGAAGAGCTGGCGTTTCAGCATCGAGAAAGCCCATCGCGCGCAGCACACGGTTGTTGCCGCCGGCAAAGCCCAGGTTGTGTTCGCTGGCGATGAAGCGCACCTGCGGGAACTGACGCCGCACCATCTCGGCGCTGCCGTCGTGGGAGGCATTGTCCACCACCCACACCTCGGCGTCCAGCCCCGAACCGGCCAGGCTGCGGAAAACCGAGGCCAGACAGGCCGCCAGCAGGTCTCTCACATTCCAACTGACAATGACGACCGCCAGATCGCTGGGGTCGTCATGGCCGGGCGAATTTTCGATTGCGGCGGGCAAAGTATACATCGTTTAGGTCAACTGCTCGCGGGCGCGGGCGCTGGCATAGTCCATGCTCCAGACCATGATCAC
Source organism: Chloroflexota bacterium (assembly GCA_049324835.1). Lineage (GTDB taxonomy): Bacteria > Chloroflexota > Anaerolineae > CAYNKW01 > CAYNKW01 > JBMOMT01. The sequence goes on from JBMOMT010000040.1 coordinate 46,957, forward strand.
GATGGCCCACACGGCCATGCCGGCTGCCGCGTATTGGTTCATGCCCACCTGCAGCCGGAAAAACTGCCCGATGCCGCCGCCGCCCACAAAGCCGATGACGGTGGACATGCGGATGTTGATATCCCACTGGTAAATAATAAAAGCCAGGAACTTGGGCACCAACTGGGGGACGATGGCAAAGACCAGCGTTTGAAGTTTGTTGGCCCCGGTGGCAGTGATGGCTTCCACCGGCCCGCTATCGATCTCTTCGATGGTCTCGGAAAAGAGTTTACCCAGGTTGGGAATGTTGTTCAGGATCAGCGCCAACACCCCGGTAAAGGGGCCAATGCCCACCCAGGCGGCGCAGATGACCACCAGGATCATCGGCTCCACCGAGCGCCACAGGTTAAAGATGGTGCGGCAGGCAAAATACATCACCCGACCAACGGGACGGCTGCCCATGATGTTGCGCGCGGCGAAAAAACTGAGCGGAACGGCGAAAAAAGAGCCTATCGTCGTGGCCAGCAGAGCCATGAGCAGCGTCACCAGCGACAGATTCACCACCTCTTTGAAGGCGGTGCTGAGCTGCGGGCCGCCCACCACCTCTTTCCAGGTAATGACCACCCGGCCGGGCTCAGAACGACCGGCCGGCGGGTCAACTTGCATCAGCGGGTGGACATCCGTCTCCCAGGTGAGGCTGCCGGTGTCATCGGTGGTGCAGCAGTCCTTGTGAACACGCAAATAGGCGTCATCGGACAACGCCCAGCGCACCGAAACCTCGGTATCGGGCGGCAGCTCGTGGCCGCGAATGACCAGTGGATCACCCACGTCGCCGCAGGATAGGGAAAGATTGACCCGCGGGCCGCTGACCATCGACGGCTCGGCTTCACCCGAACCGCAGGGTACCGGCAGGGTGGCGCTGACGCTCAACTCCTCCGTGGGCCGGGAAAATATCTCTGGCACAGCAAAGGCGCGCAGGATGCGCAAACCCTCCGGCGCGCCCTGGGCAAAATCGATCAGACTGATTCTGGACACGCCCCAGGACCAGACAAAAGCCATCCCAAAACCGATCACCAACAGGCCGGTGGTCACATAGCGGCGCCACTGGCTGGCCCGGCGGCTGACGGGTGTACCCTCGATGATGCGCTTGCGCAGCCAGGCCGACACATAGTCCAGGATGGCCACCACCAGGACGATAGCAATGATGGCCGTAGCCATGCTGCGCAGACGGTTGAGCCGCACCCACTGGATGACCAGGAAGCCCAGGCCGGCGTCGCTGATCAGGCCGATGACCGTGGACATGCGGACGTTGATATCCCAGCGGTAGAGCGTGAAGGACAAAAAAGTGGGCACGATCTGGGGCAGCACGGCATAGATCACGACTTGTGGAAAGGTGGCGCCGGTGGCGCGAACGGCCTCGATAGGGCCGGGATCGATGCTCTCGATGGCCTCCGAGTAGAGCTTGGCCAGGGCGGCAATGGTGTGCAGCATCAGGGCCAACATACCACCGAATGGCCCCAGGCCCACCCACACGGCAAAGACGATAGCCCACATCAGCGTCTCGATGGAGCGCACCACGTTGAGTAACGTGCGCACCACGTAATAAACGCCCCGCGTGAGCGGCGTGGCCCACATCAGGTTACGCGCCGCAAAAAAGCTCACCGGCAGGGCCAAGATCATGCCCAGCACCGTGGCCATAAAGGCCAGAGCCACCGTCTCGCCGATCTTTTCCAGCACCAGGTTCAGGGTTTCGGTGGGTCGCAACGAGCCATAGGGCCGGTGCTGCTCGGCGCGAATGACGTGCGTCTGCGTTTGGCCGGGGCCGGGCAACTTGTCCAGCGGCACCGAGGTGCGTGGCACGACCACCGTAGCCTGGAAGCGACCCTCGGCGTCGGTGGTAAACGTCTGCGGCTGGCCATCCACCAGCAGCTTTTGCACGTCGCCGATGGGGTTTACCCAGCGCAGTTCTCCCTCAAAATGGGGGAAAAAGCCCTCGCCCCGGATCACGATGGTCTCGTCAAAATCGGCGCAGGCGACGCCGGTCGTGAGTCGGGGTTCGGCGGATGGAGACTTGTCTGGCGCGGGCAACGGCTCGATGCAGGGCACTTGAAACGGCGTCGCGCCGACCAGGTCTTCGGTGGGGTATGCCAGCAACTCTGGTTGAACCAACGCCTTGAGGTAGGGTTGCATGTTGGGCCAGCCGGTGATCAACCGTCCCAGATCGACCTCGGTGGACACGTAGGCCAGACTATAGACGATGAACACAGCCGCCAGGATCGGCGCGCGAAGGCGGCCCATCTTTCCCCTGGCCAGACGATAGGCGTCCCAGGCGGCCCACAGCCAGATGAGCGCCAGAGGCGCCAGCAGGGCAAACGTGCCCTGCCAGGCGATCAAGACCCCAAGGACGACGACGGCCCCCAGGAAACCGACGCCCCGTCCGCGCTGCGCCAGGAGAAACTGCCCACTGCCGGGCGCCAGCAGCGACACGAGAGCCAACCATAGGGCCGATCTACCCGGACGGGCAGCATCGTTGTGTTTCTCATTGTTTCGATCCATGCTGATGCACCCCGCCTAAGCCGCCATCTCGTTCATGCCGCCCACGGTGACCATCTCGGCCTCTTCGCCGTACACTTCTTTGAAGCGCTGGCGAGTCAGCTCTGAGGGCAGGCCATCGAAGACCAGCTCACCATCCTTGAGGCCGATGACGCGCGTGGCGTAGCGATGCACCAGGTCCAAAAAGTGCAGGCTGCACAGCACGGTGATGCCATCCTGCCGGTTGAGCAATTCCAGATATTGCAGGATCGAGTGGGCCAGCACCGGGTCGAGGCTGGCCACCGGTTCGTCGGCCAGCATCAGCCGCGGCTCTTGCATCAGCGCCCGGGCGATGCCCACCCGCTGCTGTTGCCCGCCGGAGAGTTGATCGGCCCGGTTGTCGGCCTTTTCGGCGATGCCCACCCGCTCCAGGGCAGCAATGGCGCGCTGGTGATCTTGGGCAGAAAACTGGTGGAGCAGACTCGTCCAGGGATTGGCGTAACCCAGCCGACCCGACAGCACGTTGGTCATGACGCTGCTACGCCTGACCAGGTTAAACTGCTGGAAAATCATGCCGATCTGCCGCCGGATGTGACGCAATTCCGTGCCCTGAGCGGCGGTGATGTCTGCCCCATCCCAGATCACACGCCCTTCGGTAGGATCGATCAGGCGGTTGATGCAACGCAACAGCGTGGATTTGCCCGATCCAGAAAGACCGATGACCGCCAGGAACTCGCCGTCCTGGACCTCGAAACTGACGTTTTTGAGCGCGACCGTGCCATCGGGAAAGACTTTGGTGAGGTTTTCTACGCGCAGCACATGCAACCTCCTCCGTCAGACCTGACAAGTCTCTGGCTAAAAGACAGGGAGAGAGGCGAGCCTCTCTCCCTGTGGTGCATCGTGCCAAGTTACTTGGCCAGTTCTTCGATGTCCATGCCGGCCTTGCTCAGGTCGGCGCGGAAGGCATCGTAGAACGAGTCGTCGGCTTTTTGCAGCCCAGAGATGGAATAGAGGGTGTTCAACGCTTCTTTGCCCTCGTCCGACTGGGCGATCTCGAGCAGGGCATTGACGATCTTGTCCCGCATTTCAGCATCAAAGTCCTTGATAAAGGACACGCTGTCGTTGGGGATCTGGGTGGTGGTGGCCAGGACGACGACCTTTTCCTTGACATCGGGAAAATCTTTTTCGATAGAGCTGCGGGCATCGGCGTAGGACACACCCACGTCGCAGTCGCCGTTGTAGACGGCAGTGACCGAGTTGTTGTGAGAACCAGATTCGACCGTCTTGCTAAAGTCCTTGTCAGGATCGATGCCGTTGGCCTTGAGCATGATGCGTGGGATAATATAGCCGGAGGTCGAGTTGGGATCGACCCAGCACATCACCTTACCCTTGATGTCTTCCAGCTTGGTGATGCCGCTGTCGGCCCGGACGTTGAACTGGCCCACGTAGGTGGTGGCGCCAAAACGCTCCGTCACCAGGCCCACCTCCACGCCGTACTTTTCGTTGGCCAGGACATAGTTGAAAGTGTTGAGCCAGCCGATGTGAGCCTTGCCGGCGCCCATGGCCTCGCGGGTGGCGGCAAAGTCGGTGCCGACCTCGGCCTTGACCACCAGACCCGTCTTTTCACTGATCATCTCGGCCAGCTTGTCGCCGCTGGCGATGATCTCTTGCGTATCACCAGAGGGCACAAAGGACATGACGATGGGATTATCTTCTGTGCCCAGTTTGGCCTTGCAGCCGCCTAGCGTCAGCGCCATCACGCTGAGCAGAACGAGCATCACCAGCCATAGATTCTTTTTCATCTTTGCTTTCCTCCCTTTTATTCTTTCATGACTCCGGACAAAACCTATCGAAAGCCTGGCGAAACCACTTGCCAATTTTTTCTTTTTGCTTCACTCCTTTCTCTCGGTACTGTGCTGTGAGAAACCGATGGTCATATGATACATCAAGTTGGCGGTATTGGCAAATAGACCAACACCAGGGCCAGGCAGCCCGTCTCTCGATCCTGCAAGATTTACGCAAACTTTATCCAAAATTTACCCCACCCGATGCACAAATGAGGTATAATGGAGCCAGGCAGGGCAACCACCAACACTGGTCAATGCCTCCGGCGCATCGCCGGCAGAAAGTCTGTCTTGAGAAATGGAAGAAATGATGAATCAGCACAGTCGAATGGATGCCTCTTTTTTTCTGGCCCGCTGCGACCTGTGGAATGCGTTCGAAAACGATCTCGGTAGCCTGCAAGAAACCTGCCTGCAGCAGCTATCTACCCTGCCACCAGGCCTCAAACGCGCCAGCGAGACGGTCATCGACCGTCTGACAGGTCACTGGCAGAACCTGGACTGGATCTATCCCTTCCTGCTGGGCCCGGCCTGGTTCGTGCCCCAGAGCGCGACGCGCCAGATCGCACTGACCAGCGCCCTGATCACCATCCACGGCAAGTTGCAGGCAGAAAACCCAATCGACACCCCCCTCAAAAGGGGGCAACTCTGCCCGCTGGGTTCACTGCTCTACACGCGCGCCCTGCGTCTGTTGCAGCAACACTTTGCCGTCGATTCTCACTTTTGGCAACTGCTGGAAGGGTATCACCTGGAATGGACCGAGGCGTTGTTGTGGCAGCAGCAGCGACAATGGGGGCCGGTGCAAAAGTTCAGCCGTGAGGATATCCAGCGGCTGGCCGGCCTGCGAGCCTTGCTGAAAGTGGGTTGTTCGGCCATGGCCCTGATGGCCGGCAAAGAACGCTACATCATGCCTCTCAACAGCGTGATGGACCAGATCCACGTGGCGTTCCAATTGATAGATGGCCTCATCAACTGGCGAGAAGACCTGCGCACCCGCCAGGCGACCTATTACCTCACCGAAGTGGCCCTGGCTCTGAACCTGCGCGACATGGCCCACCTGAGCCGCATGAACCTGGACACGTTTCTAGCCGACAACACACTCGTCGACCAGGTGCTCAAACGCGCCCTGGGACACCTGACGGCCGCCAGAAAAGTTGCCGGCGGCCTCAAAACCCCCACTCTAGAAGATCACCTGGATCAGCTCCACACGACACTCAAAGCCATGGGCAAACCGTTGAGCCAGTGGCCGGCGCACACCGGGGTTACCCCAAAGCGGAGCCCGGCTTCCGCTTTACTCTAAACCCACAGGCCACTCTGCCCTCGCGCCACCTCGAGGCGATTTTTCGCCCCATTACCCAGCATCTCGACCCACCTGAACCCTGGGTGTATTTCACTTTTGGGGCAGTCTATCCTGCCGCAGGTTCAGTCGGGGCGAGCTGCACCCAGGCAGCGTCGCGGAACGGGAGGAAACGGCTTTTGTGCATCCAAAACCAGCGGGAGGATAAAAACTCGTCCCCAGACCGAAATGCACCCTGAGCCTTCAGAGTTTTGACATTTGCCAGAGTGTAGTGTAGAATAGAAACAAACCACACCACTCTGCCATGGTATGCTGGGGAGAGATCGCCGCAGGCGATCACCGAAGGGGCAAATCGGTGCAAAAGGCTGATTGCACCGATGAAACTCTCAGGTTTCAGGACCCTGCATACCGGCACCTCTGGAGAGTCTTTCGGACACCCAAGGGGCAAGGCCCGATAGCGGATCGGGAGGAATCTCTCAGGTAAGCAGACAGAGGACGCACACGCCATTTTTGTTGTGCGTCCTTTTTTTTTACCGGTAAGAACCAAATTCACACATTCAAAGGAGAGTGACCATGTACAAAAAGCTCTTTATTCCAGGGCCAACCCACGTGCGCGACGAGATCTTGCAGGCACAGGCCGCACCGATGCTCGGCCACCGCGCCAAGGAATACGCCAATCTCCAGGCCGAGGTCACACCCAAGCTGCAAAAGCTCCTTTACACCCAGCAGCGTGTTTACCTCTATGCCTGCTCCTCCACCGGCATGATGGAAGGCGCCGTCCGCCAGGCTTCCACCAGGCGGGTGCTCAACACCGTCTGTGGCGCCTTTTCCAACCGCTGGCACCAGATCACCCAGGAAAACGGCATCGCTTGCGATAAAATCGAAGTGCCGATGGGACAGGCCGTCACGCCAGAGATGGTCGACCAGGCCCTCGCCAAAGGCGATTACGACGCCGTCACCGTGGTGATGAACGAAACCGCCACCGGTGTCATGAACCCCGTCCAAGAGATCGCTGCCGCGGTGCGCCAAAATCACCCCGACGTGCTGATCCTGGTCGATGCCGTAAGCTCCATGGCCGGCGCCAAGATCGAGTTCGACGCCTGGGGGCTCGACGTTTGCCTGGCCGGCGTACAAAAGTGCTTCGCCCTGCCGCCAGGGTTGACCGTCTGCGCGGTGAGCGACCGCGCCCGCCAGCGGGCCAAACAGGTGCCCTACCCGGGCCACTATTTCGCCTACGCCCAGATGGACAAGCGTTACGAAAAGAACCAAACCCCCGCCACGCCGGCCATCAGCCTCATCCAGGCGCTCAACGTCCAGATGGACGACATCCTGGCCGAGGGGCTGGAGAACCGCTGGAACCGTCACAAAGAGATGGCTGCCTACGTGCAAGATTGGGCTCGCCGCTATTTCGCCCTCTTTTCCGACGAAAAATACCTCTCGCTCACCGTCACCAACATCGAGAACACCCGCGGCATCAGCGTCGCCGACCTCGACAAGGAACTGGGCAAACGCGGCGCCATGATCTCCAACGGCTACGGCGACCTCAAAGAAAAGTGCTTCCGCATCGCACACATGGGCGATCTCAGCCTCGACGATCTCAAGTGGCTCACCGCCCAAATCGAGGACATACTCGGCCTGTAGCTGGCAAGTGGCCTGCTGGGAATTGGTAGACGGGAAGCGTTACCAATTCCCAGTTCTGAACCTGTCCACCTGGCATCTACCCAGACAAGGAGCGATTGTTATGAGACTGCTGGTTTGTGATCCAACCGACCGTGAAGCGATTGAGGCCATGCGCCAGGCCGGCATCCAGGTCGACGTGCGTGATACCATCACCCCTGAAGAATTGCAGGCGGCCATCGCCGATTACGACGCCATGGTCGTTCGCAGCCGCACTCAGGTGCGCGCCAACCTCATCGACCAGGCCACCAACCTGAAACTGATCATCCGCGGCGGCGTGGGCCTGGACAACATCGACGTCAAGCATGCCCAGGCCAAAGGCATCGAGGTGCGCAACACACCCACCGCCTCGGCCAACTCGGTGGCCGAACTGACCATCGGTTACCTGCTGGCGCTCGTGCGGCAGATTCCACAGGCGTCGGCCACCATGAAAAAAGGCATATGGGAAAAGAAGGCCTTTAGCAAGGGCGCCGAGATTGCCGGCAAGACACTGGGGCTGATCGGCTGCGGTAACATCGGCCAGGCAGTGGCGCAAAAAGCCGCCGCGTTGGGCATGGAGGTGATTTTCTACCGCCGCACGCCCACCCACGTGCCCGGCGCGACCCAGGTCTCGCTGGAGGAAGTGTTTCGCCGCGCCGATTTCGTCTCGCTGCACGTGCCCCACTCGCCAGAGACCCATTACATCGTGGGCCGGGAGGCCCTGGAAAAGATGCGGCACGGCGTCTATATCGTCAACTGCGGGCGCGGCGGCACGCTCGACGAAGCCGCTCTCTATGACGCCATTCGCAGCGGCCAGGTGGCCGGCGCGGCGTTGGACGTTTTCGAAGACGAAAAAGAAGAGCGTGGCCAGCGCTTCATAGACCTGCCCCAGGTGATCGCCTCGCCACACATCGGCGCCGGCACAGTCGAAGCCACCAACCGCGTGGGCGGCGAGGTAGCCCAGATCGCCATCGAAGTCTTTAACCGCCAGTCATAGCCGACGAATCGGCGAGTCGCCTCTATGAAACGTTGTGCAAAGGAGTGACTATGGCCACGATCCGACCCTTCAGAGGGGTTCGTTATAACCCAGACAAGGTACCCGACCTTTCCGCCGTCGTCAGCCAGCCCTACGACCGCGTGCGGCACGGTTTGCAGGAAAAATACTACGCCCAGAGCCCCTATTCCATCGTGCGCATCATCAAGGGCAAAGAAGAGCCCGGCGACAGCGAGTCAAACAACGTCTACAGCCGGGCGCGAGACTATTACCAGACCTGGCTCGAGCAGAGCATCCTCATGCGTGAGGCCGTGCCGGCCCTCTACGTCCTGCACCAGAGCATCGTCCTGCCCGATGGCACGGTGCGCACGCGCCAGGGGCTGATGACGGCCCTGGAACTGGCCCGCTTCGACGAGGGTATCGTCCTGCCCCACGAGCGTACTCACTCTGGCCCCAAGGTGGATCGCCTGAACCTGCTGCGGGCCACCGAGGTCAACTTTGGGCACATTTTTATGCTCTACCCGGGCAACCACATCAACGAGCTGCTGAACAAAGCCATCGCCAGCCAACCCGGCTTTGAGCTGCATGAGATGTTCGAGAACGAGGTGCGCCAGCAATTCTGGGTGGTGACCGATCCGGCCACCATCGCGGCAGTGATCGAAGAGATGGCCCCCAAGCGTAACCTGATCATCGCCGATGGCCATCATCGCTACGAAACAGCCCTCAACTACCGCGACGAGATGCGGGCCAGATACCCCGACGCCCCGCCCAACGCCGGCTTTAACCACTGTATGGTCACGCTGGTCAGCATGGACGATCCCGGCCTGGTGATCTTGCCGACGCACCGGCTCGTTCACACCTACCGCCGGCTGGACGGCCCCCAGGCGTTGGAACGGGCGAAAGAATATTTCGACGTCACGCCGGTCGCTGACCGGGCGGCGCTCGAGGCCGCGCTGGCCCAGGCCAGACCCTCCAATCCACGTTTCGGCTTTTACGATGGCAGCTACAACCTGCTGACCCTGAAAGGCCCAGAGATCATGGCCCGACTGCTGCCAGATCGCGCCCCAGACTGGCGCATGCTCGACGTCTCGGTGCTGCACGAGACCTTGGTCGAGCGCGTGCTGGGCATCGACAAAGGCGCCGTCGAGCGCGCAGAGAACATCGAGTATCTACGCGATCCACAGATGGGCTACGATGCGGTGGACAAAGGCGAGGCCCAGTTCTTGTTGGTGATGAACCCCACCCGCATGACGCAGGTGCGGGCCTGCACCGAGGCCAACGAAAAGATGCCCCAGAAATCCACCGACTTTTTCCCAAAAGTCATTAGCGGCCTGGTTTCACTGCCGGTAGGCCCGCAAGAGCGCCTGTAATCGCGCCTGACTCTACGGCAGCCCCGGTGACCATTGGGTCATCGGGGCTGCTGTGCGTTTGCCGCCAGCCACGCCCCTTTGAAAAACCCAGACCTATTTTCCTCAAAGGTTACTGCTCAGCCTACCCTCCCGCAGGCTGGCAAACCACTCGAAACCGTTCGTCGCCGGTGGCACTTTGACCGGTTTCTGCATGGATCCGCCGTCAAGCCTGCGGAGGGTAAACAGTTACAATCAAGGAATAAAAAGATATATCCTGATAGGAACTTGACCAAAATTGCAGATTGTGTTATAATTTCGATCACTGACACCCGTTTACCCGTTGATCCTCAAAAAGCAAGGAGGCAAGAAATGACCAAGGCGGTTGCCGCAATCAGTGCAGTGGTTTTGCTCTTTCTGGTAGTAGGCTCACTCCTGGCGAGTGGCCCTGTCTGGCAGGCGGGCTTTGGCGTCTGGTCCGGCGGCGAGTACGTCTGGAACGGCGGCTTTGAGAGCTGGGCCGGCGGCGAGTACGTCTGGAACGGCGGCTTTGAGAGCTGGGCCGGCGGCGAGTATGTCTGGAACGGCGGCTACAGCACCTGGGCCGGCGGCGGTTTCTGGGGCGATTAGCTCAGCTTTTCACCCAACCATCCAACAGCGATAGCCCGAGCTATCGCTGTTCTTTTTTCTGCAAGGAGCCGCCGTGAAGTCTCGACTGACGAAAAAACAACTCGTCAACCTGGCCCTGCTGGTCTTTATCTGTGCCGCCTGGTTTGCCATCGGCTGGATCTTGCGGGGCAAAACCTGGCAGTCCAACGCCGAGATCACCCTCATCGAGCAGGTGCGTTACCAACTGCTCAACGAGCATCCCGGCCCGATACCCGGCAGTCGTGAACTGACCTATGCCGCCATCCGGGGTATGCTCCGCCAAACCGACGATCCCTACGCCGCCCTCCTGGAGCCTCAAATCGCCGCCCACTTTGCCGACGATTTCGCCGGACGCTCTGGCGTGGTCGGCCTGACATTTGAACCCCGGAACGGTCAGATGGTCATCAGCCGAGTGAACGCCGCAGGGCCGGCCGAGCAGGCCGGTTTACAGGCCGGCGACGTGATCCTCTCTGTGGACGGTTATGCCATCGACGAGGAGACCACCAGCACAGAAGTGGGGCTTTTGCTTCGTGGCCCGGCGGGAGAGGTTGCCCATTTTGTGGTGCAGCGCGGAGAGGCCATACTAGACTTTGGCCCCATCCGCCAGCCGCGCACCATCGTCTCGTCCGAGATGCTGCCCGGTGAAATCGCCTACCTGGCTCAGACAGCCTTTACGGTCAACTCGGTCGATCTGATGAAAGCGGCGCTCCAAGAATTGCTGGCCCAAAACCCCAAGGGATTGATCTGGGACCTGCGCGCCAACGGCGGCGGCTCGATGCAATCCACCCAGGCGATCCTGAGCGACTTTATCCCAGAGGGCCTGCTCTTCAGCGCCGAACAAAAGGACGGCCAGCAAAAACGCTTCGAGGCTCAGGGCAATGCCCTGGCGCCAGATTTGCCCCTGGTGGTGCTGATCGACCAGGCCACCTACTCGGCGGGCGAAACGGCCGCCGCGGCCATTCAGGAAAACCAGCGAGGCATCCTCATCGGGGCCGCCACCTACGGCAAAGGCGTGATCCTCACCACGGTGCCGCTGCCTGAAGGATGCCTGCTACAGATGACCATCGCCAAGTGGCTCTCGCCCACGGGTGAATGGTACGAAGGCCGAGGGGTGTCGCCCGATATCGCCGCCAGCGACGATGAAACCACCGCCCAGGACGAGGTGCTGCAACGGGCCATCGACTATTTGCAGCAACAAGCCGCGCGCTGAGCACACCTGCTCCCAAACAAAAACACGCAGGCTGGCTTGCGCCTGCGTGTTTTTGTTGCCACTATCACCGATTTTCCAGCTCGGCCCGGATGCGTTCCAGTTGATGGGGTTTGTCCACGTCCATGCCCATTTCGGCGTAGGGCGTGACAATCACCCGGCCACGAACGTTCAGCGCCCGGCCGACGCGCCGCTCGGCGTCGGCAACCGTCAACCGCCGCAGCACAAATCGAATCAGCAGCCCCGGTCCCACCAGCCGCACCTGTTTTCTAAAGCTCTTGCGGGCCTCCATGAGTTTATCGAACAGAGCCTGATTCGAGTGAACCAGATCGGTGCGGGTCATAAAAATATCGGCGCCACAATAAGCGCCATCGCGCAGCGGCACAAAGGTGCGGCCTGAACCCGGAAAACGTTTCTCCATGACAGCTCGCTCGACGACGGTGTAATACACGTCGTGATCCGTTTCGGCGCAGGTTCGGAGCAGCCAATCGACCATGTCGCTGGTCAGCAGGGGGATGTCGGCGGTGGAAAGGATCGCCAGCCGGGCAGTGGGGTTGATCTCGTGCAGTTTTTCAAAACCGGCCACCACGTTTTCGAACAAACCCTGGCGCGCCGGGGCAAAAAAGAGCGGCAGGCCCACGTCCGGGCATTCGTGCGGCTCGAGCCCCACGATGACAAAACGCTCGATGTCCGGCGCACCCGCCAGCGCTTCCATCACATACCGGATCATCGGTTTGCCGGCGATGGGTAACAGCGCCTTGTTGCTCAGACCGGTCACGGCGTACAGGGGATCGTCGGGCAGCACGCGCCCCCCGGCCATCATGATCACGTCCATCGGATACGTCCTTTCCCGCCGGTCAATCCAGCCGCGTGATGGTGGGGCGAAAGCCCAGGCGGTCGAGCAGGCCCTGGATCTCGTCGCCTGTCAGGGTGCGACCCTTGCCGGCAACGGCGGTCAGTGCAGCCTCGATGACGTTGGTGCCAAAACTGCGCCCCTCAAAGCGGGGCGTCGTGGTCGCCAGATAACGCACGCCGCGCCCTTTGAGCAGTTCCACGTCGGCTGCCGTGGTGGTGTTGGTGACCACCACCTTGCCGTCCAGGCGGGGCGGCAGATGTCGCCGGATGTAGTTGAAATCGCCGGCGATCACAGACGCCCAGCGATACCATTTTTCGTACCTGGGCACGATCTGGTGCTGTTTTTCGCCGGTGGGATAGAGCACACTCATGGGCAATCGACCCACCACCGGCATGAGGAAACGAGCCAGCCGCTGCAAGTTGGTCAGTCCACGCACGGCGATGGGCACGCCCAGGCCGAACATGAGATCGCAATAGACCGTCTGGTAGCCGGCGTGGTGAAAAGAAAGGGCCATATCGTAACGATCCACGGCGACGGTGATCATGGCCTGTTTGGGTGCGATCTGGTCGCCGATCTCGGCCTCCACCCGCTGCATGATGTGACGCTCCAGCACGCTGCGCACACCGCCGCCGTCGACCACCGGCGTCTGCCGCACGGGTGAGACCATCTTGTGCGCCGCCCGCAGCGGGTAATAACGCTCCTCGACCTGCAAGCCCAGATCGGTGCCACCCACACCAAACGCATCCACCGCACCGTCCAAGTCGGCATAGAGCGCCATGGCCCGGGCCAGGTCGCCATCGGTGCCGATGCGCTCGACGCTGATCGGCTCGCCGAGCAATTCCAGAATCACCTTGTGATCGCGCGTTGAACTACCCAGGCTAATACTAACCGCTCGTTTCATCCTCCCCCCCGGCTGTCTGATTTGTCAACTCTACACTTGCAGAAACACCCTCCGCCCGCAAAGGTGTCGCCGTTTGAGGCTCAGACCCGCCCCGCTGCCACAACAGGATCAGTCCTACCGCCCCCAACGTCGCAATGGCAGCATCTATGGCCTGGCCGGCGCGCCACAGACCCCAATAGAGCGTCTCGTCGGCGCGGGTAAAACCCAGCAGCAGATCGCCCCCAAAGGCCAGAAAGAGCCAGGCGAACGTTCTAAAACCGCGCCGCGAGCGGCGGCCGGCAAGCAACAGCAGCAAAAAAACTAGCAGGCTCCAGGCCGCGCCCACCGGTTGCGTGGCAAAGCGCCGCGCCTGCACGCCGTACAGGTCCGGCAGATCGTAGGTCAGCGGGCCGTAGGACACCACGCCGTGCCCCACCCCGGCGAGGAAACAGCCGATCCAGCCCACGGCCATGCCCAGCGCCAGCCCTGGCGCGAGGGCATCGGTGAGCGCCAGCAGCGGCGGCGGCAGGCGGCGCAAACCACCAGACCGCGGGCGAGGAGTGAGCCAGGTTCGCAGCGCGTGCCAGACCAGCAGGGCCGTCACACCGCCCAAAAACGCGCCGTGCCAGGCCAATCCGCCCTGCCACAGTTGCCACACCTCCTGTGGATGGTAGGCAAAATACTCCCGTTGAGCCAACACGTACCCCATCCGCCCGCCGACGATACCTCCCAGAATGCTCCAGAAACCCGCGTCGAACACGGCGGCAGCGTCCTCGAACTGAGCCGATTGCCTGGCCTGCCACCAGGCCACGATCAGGCCCAGCAGCAAGGCGGCGTCGAGCAGCACCGTATAACTGTAAACGGGATGTCCACCCACTCGGAAAAGGATAGGATACATACCTGCTCCCTCAGAATGGCCAAAGGCTGGCGGCGATCATACCACAAACACAGGCTTTAGTAAAGCCGCCGGCCTGCCTCAGCCCAAAGTATCCGCACCTGCCCATTGTTCGTGCCGCAGATCGTGCAATCGGGTGGTGAACAAGAACCCCAACCCCATAGCCAGAGCTGTCACGGCGAAAAGGGTGACGAAAGAGTTGTTGGTGATCTTGAGAATGGCCCCGCCGGTCAGCGCCACAGGCGCCAGCGCCACGCCGTTGATGGCGTTGGCCAGGGCAACGTAGGTCGATCGCTCCCCGGCAGGCGACAGGTCCAGCAGGTAATTGTAGAACCCCTGCATGTACGCCGATTGTAACAGGCCCAACGCCACGAATACCAGACCAAAAGCGTAAACCAATCCCGATTGATGGCCGGGAAACAGCCAGGGCAGCGCCAGCGCCCAGATAGGCGCAAAGGCCGCCGCCCCCACACCAAACTGGACGGCACGCTTGCCACCCCAGCGCTCATAGAGCGCGCCCAAGATCACCGCCCCCACCATGCCACCGACGATCTGGGCTGAGGTGAAGGAGCCAACAGCGGCCTCGTCCACAGCCAACACATCGCGCGCAAAAACGACGTAAAAGGGAATCGAGAGATCGCTGAGTCCTACCAACAGACGCACGGCGATAAACAGCCGAAAGTTGAGGTCTCGACGCCAGATGTGGATCAACTGCTGCCTAAAAGGCAACGAAGAGGTTGGTTCAACCGCGCTTTCGCTTTTTGGCTCGTAGATGAAAACTTCTGCCACCCAGGAGAAAACCATGATCACGCCTGATATCAGAAAAATGATGGCATAATTTTGGGGAAAAACAGGGCCAGCGCGCCCCAGAATGAAATTGATGAGCAGTCCCGCTCCAATCGAAAACAGACCGGAGAGGATCTGTCCCCAGCCGAAAAGATGGCCGCGACGGTTAGAAGGCAGCGCTTTGCCGAGGATATCGAACCAGGCCACCGCGCCCAGAGCATCGGTGATACGAAAGAGAGCCATCAAAGCAAAGGTCAGAGCCAGCATAAAACCTGGCCGCTGCGCCCCACCCAGCAACAATGCCAGCGCCAACAGGAAAAAAGCCGGTCGGCCCACCAACCCTGGGATCAAGAGGTAGCGTTTTTTGCGCGCTTTGTGGCGCAAATAGCTGGCGGCCACCAACTGCGGCAGCAGCCAACCCACCGTATTGATCGTGCCATTGAGCCCAATGAGCAGCGGCGAAGCAGTGAGCTGGCGCACAAAGGCCGGCAGCACCGTGTTCTGGCCGATAAACGCCAGAGCCAGCCCAAAAAACACATAGTCCGCCAAAAAAGCCCCAAAGTTGCGACGGTCGCGCGCCGCCGACGAAACCGTCTCCCGATTTGTCGCAAGATCCGTGGTCAAATGACTCTCCCGTGAAAAGTGAATGACAAGGTGCGCTCCATCACCCGATACAATCCTTCAGATCGAAACCCCTGCCCGGCCAAAACCCGACGCAGTTGCCGATCGGCCAATGGCGCCAGACAGCCGATCTCGTCCCAGCCCTGATCTCGACCCCACTCAACAGCCGCAGCGATCAGAGCCGCCGCCTCACCCGGCCCCGGCGCCACCATCGTCTCGATCCAGGCCCCGGCGTACAGCAGCGTTCGCACGTGCACCAGTTCCATCAAGGCCACGCTGGCGTCCTCTCGCCCGGCAAGAAAGAACGTGCTGCCGCCCGTTTTCAAAAGCTCGACCACCCGTTTCGGATCGCAGGCCGTTTCCGGCGCCAGGCGCAACAGATCGTGCGCCTCTGCCTCACCAGTCAGACGGCGAACGACCGTCTCGCCCGGCACCGACCGCCGCCCGGTCTGGCGCAAAGAATGGCAACGCATCAGGTGAACCTGCTCCGGTCTGGGACAAAAACCCGCCGCCTCGAAGGCGCGGCGCGAGGCGTGATTCTCTGCCGCCACCACCGCCCGCGATCGTTCCGCGTCGCTGCCTGCGGCCCCCGCCACGGCCATCCTCACCAGCGCCCTGGCGATGCCTCGTCGCCGATATTCCGGGCGCACAGCCAACAGATCCACCTCCCAACCCAGGCCGCGCAGCGTGTGCGTGGCAAAAGCCGACACGAACCCGGCCGGCTCACCGTCTGCCTCGGCCAGCCAGATATGTTGTGAACCATCGGCCAGCAGGGCTACGATCTGTGCCACTGAATACGGGCACTCGGCAAAAGTGGCCCGATCCACCAGCAGAATGTCGTGTGCGTCATCAAAACTACCATCAAAGGGCCGCAGCACTGTGCCTCTCAATTGCAGGCTCCCCTCAACCAGACCGCTCGGATCACAAAGCAGCGCAAACATGGGGCCATTATACCACACGCCGCGCCTTTTCACTAAACCGGTTGCCGGAAATGCCGGGGTTACGTCAAAAACCCTTGCCAAACCCACCCTTTTGTGGTAAAATAGTCACACCTTAAACGACTCGGAAAAATCCGATGATTGCCTTTCGACCGTTCGCCAGCCAACTGAAGGCTCTCCTCTGTGGCAAGCTCCTCTGTGAGAGGGGTCATTTACGCCTGGGAGAGTGCTGGCGCTAAAAAAAACTGGCAGATCAAGACTACATTGTGACGACAAGCCTCCCCAAGCGGGAGGCTTTTTCTTTTGTTGGGCGATTTGCCAAATCGCCCAACCACCTCAAAGAAGGAGACACAGCATGGCGATGCAAATCTACGACACCCTGAGCCGACGCCAAGAGACCTTCCGGCCCATCGAGCCGGGCGCGGTGGGCATGTATCACTGCGGCCCCACCGTCTACGATCGCGCCCACATCGGCAACATGCGCACCTACGTCATGGCCGACATCGTCCGCCGCACGTTCGAGTACCTGGGTTATGCCGTGCGCCAGGTGATGAACATCACCGACGTGGGCCACCTCACCTCCGACGCCGACGAGGGTGAAGACCGCATGACCGTCGGCGCGCGGCGGGCAGGCCAGGACCCGTGGCAGGTCGCCGCGCACTATACCCGGCTCTTTTTCGCGGACACGACCGCGCTCAACATCCTGCGCCCGCACGTGGTGTGCAAGGCCACCGATCATATCCCGGACATGATCGCCCTGGTGCAGCGGCTGGAGGCAAAGGGCTACACCTACGAGATCGACGATGGTATCTATTTCGACGTCAGCCGCTTCCCGGATTACGGCCGGCTGACCGGGCAATCGCTCGACGAGATGCGCGCCGGGGCGCGGGTGGCGGTCAATCCACAAAAACACCACCCCGCCGACTTTGCCCTGTGGCGCAAGGCGACGCCGGAGCACATCCTGCAGTGGGATTCACCCTGGGGGCGTGGTTTCCCCGGCTGGCACATCGAGTGCTCGGCCATGAGCATGAGATACCTGGGCGAAACGCTCGACATTCACACCGGCGGCGAGGATCACATCACCACCCACCACCCCAACGAGATCGCCCAATCGGAGGCGGCCACCGGCCAGCGTTTTGCCAACTATTGGCTGCACATGCGTTTTCTGCGCTGGAATACCGACGACCGCCGCATGAGCAAATCGTCCGGCGAATTCCTGGTGGTGGACGATCTGGTCGCCCGTGGCTTTGATCCGCTGGCCTTTCGTTACCACTGCCTCACCGCCAGCTACCGCGTGCCGCTCACCTTCTCCTGGACCGGCATGGAGAGCGCCGCCGAAAGCCTGCGCCGCCTGAAAGAGAGCGCACACCGCCTGGCAGACGAGACCCACGACGCGACGCCGGCCCCTCTGCCAGCCGACCGGGCCGACCGCTTTCGAGAACGCATCGCCGACGATTTCGACGCGCCCGGCGCGCTGGCCGCCGCCTGGGAAACGATCCGGGAGGCCAATCGGGCCGACGACCCGGCAGAAAAGCGCGCCCTGCTCGATCTCGTGCTCGGTTTCGACCGCGTGTTGGGCCTGCGGCTGGCCGAGGCCGCCACCGGCGACGAATCACTGCCCGCCGAGGTGGTCGCACTCGTCACGCAACGTGAGGCCGCCCGCGCCGCCCGCAACTGGGCCGCCGCCGATACCCTGCGCGAGGCCATCCGGCAGCACGGTTATGCGCTACAGGATACACCCACCGGCCCAAGGTGGCGTCAAACGGCGTGAACCATTCACGTCTCACGTTTCACTTTTCAAAAGGAGGTTCATAGTGAGCCACGCAGTAGAGCAGAGTGGCGTCTTACGGCGCTCCACGCCGTTACGTGCCTGACTACGAACATGTTATACGAGGAGGTATTCGAATGAGCGACTTGGGGCTTACCTGACAGAAACCTACGATCCACAAACCCTGGAGGCTAAATGGCAACGCCGTTGGGCCGAAACCAGTATCTATCGCTCGCCAAACCCTGAAGGCCGATCCACTTTTTACTGCCTGGATTTCTTCCCCTACCCCTCCGGCGACGGCCTGAGCGTGGGCCACGGCCGCAATTACGTGCCCAGCGACGTCATCTCGCGCTATCACCGCATGAAGGGATACGCCGTCCTGCACCCCATGGGCTGGGACGCCTTTGGCCTGCCCGCCGAAAACGAGGCCATCAACAAGGGCATCCACCCCCGCCAGACGACGACGCGTTACGCGGCCAACTATCGCCGCCAGATGACGCTGCTGGGCTGCTCCTACGACTGGCAGCGCGAGATCAACTCCAGCCAGCCCGATTTTTACCGCTGGACGCAGTGGTTCTTTTTGCTGCTGTATAGGCGCGGCCTGGCCTACCGCGCCGCAGGCAAACAGTGGTGGTGCCCACACTGCCAAACCGTCCTGGCCGACGAGCAGATCGAGGCCGGCGCCTGCTGGCGCTGCCACGGCCCGGTGCACAAGCGCGACCTGGAGCAGTGGTATTTCCGCATCACTGCCTACGCCGACGAATTGCTGGCCGGCCTGGACTCGCTGGACTGGCCGGAGCACATCCTGGCCATGCAGCGCAACTGGATCGGGCGCAGCGAGGGCGTCGAGTTTGACGTGACAGTGGATGGCGCCGACGAGCGCTTTGCCGTCTACACCACCCGGCCCGACACGATCTACGGCATGACCTTCGCCGTGCTGGCCCCGGAGCATCCACTGGTGGAACGCATCACGACGCCGGATCGTCGCGCCGGGGTGGCCGCCTACAACGACGAAGCTGCCCGCCGCAGCGAGGTGGATCGCCTGCAGGCCGGGCGCGACGGCGTGTTCACCGGCGCGTATGCCATCAACCCGATGAACGGCGCGCGCGTGCCGGTCTACGTGGCCGATTACGTGCTGCCGGGCTATGGCAGCGGCGCGATCATGGCCGTGCCGGCCCACGACGAGCGCGACTGGGACTTGGCCGCGCGCCACGGCATCCCGGCGCCGGTCGTCATCGCCCCGTTGGGCGAATTGCAAATTCGCCCCTACAGCGGGCATGGGATCATGGTCAATTCCGGGCCGTGGGATGGCCTGCCCTCCCAGGAAGCCGCGGAGCGCATCGCCGACTGGATGGCGGCGCAGGGCATGGGTCGCCGGACGGTACAATATCGCATGAGGGATTGGCTGATCTCGCGCCAGCGCTACTGGGGCGCGCCCATCCCCATCGTCTACTGCAACCGTTGCGGCACGGCGCCCGTGCCGGAGCGTGATCTGCCGCTGCTGCTGCCCCACGTCGAGGCCTGGCAACCTGGCGAGGACGGCCGTTCGCCGTTGACCAACGTACCCGGGTTCGTGAACACGGCCTGCCCGCAATGTGGCGGCCCGGCGCAGCGCGAGACCGACACCCTGGACGGTTTTGCCTGCTCGAGCTGGTACTTTTTGCGCTTCGTCAGCCCGCGCTACGACGCCGGCCCCTTCGACCCGGCGGCGCTGGCCGCCTGGGGCCCGCCGAACCTGTACGTGGGCGGCGCGGAGCACGCCGTGATGCACCTGCTGTACGCTCGCTTTTGGACCAAAGTCATGGCCGATGCGGGTATCGTGCCCTTCCGCGAGCCGTTCCCGGTGTTACGCAGCCAGGGTGTGATGCACGCCCGCGATCCACAAACCGGTGAGGTCACCCGGATGTCCAAATCCAGGGGCAACGTCGTCACGCCCGATAGCGTGGCCGAGAGCCACGGCGCCGACGCACTGAGAATCTATCTGCTGTTCATGGCGCCTTTTGAGAACCACACCGTGTGGGAGGAAGAAGGCATCGCCGGGACCAGACGCTTCCTGGACCGCGCC
Source organism: Chloroflexota bacterium (assembly GCA_049324835.1). Taxonomy (GTDB): domain Bacteria; phylum Chloroflexota; class Anaerolineae; order CAYNKW01; family CAYNKW01; genus JBMOMT01. Next base: position 67,266 of record JBMOMT010000040.1, read on the forward strand.
TGGCGGCTGGTGAACGCCGTGGCGGCAGCCAAACCCAAAGGGTCTGAGAGACCTTTCGGGTTCAAGGCCATTCACCGAACGATCCGGCGCGTCACCCAGGGCGTGGAAGCCTTTAAATTCAACACCGCCGTCGCCGCGCTGATGGAATGCCTGAACGACATGGCAGCTCATCATCAAGATTATGGCGTCACGGCAGAGCTGGCAGAGGCAGCCCGCGCCTTTGTGCTGCTGCTGGCCCCCTTGGCGCCCCACATCGCCGAAGAGCTGTGGGCGCGGCTGGGCGGCCCGTACAGCGTGCACGGGCAGCCGTGGCCCACCTGGGATGAGACGCAGATCGCGGAGGAGATCGTCACCCTGGCCGTGCAGGTGGATGGCCGCCTGCGCGACCGACTGACCGTGCCCGCCGATATGACCGAGGCCGAGGTCTGCGAACGGGCGTTGAGCTGCCAGGGCGTGCGCCGCCACCTGGAGGGCAGGCGCGTTTGCCGGGTCATCTACGTGCCGGGGCGGCTGGTCAACGTGGTGACAGCATAGTGCTCTGTCGAGGCTCATTGGATGGGCGAGCCAAGTCGGCAAGGTCAGGAGTCCCCAACTTGTTGGGGTTGGCGGCGCAGGTTCCCCAACGAGTTGGGGGCTCCGCCTGAACATGGGGCCGGCGCTCAGCCATCAAAGGCCAGATGGAACAGGGGCGAGTCGGTGACTCGCCCCTACTGCTGGTTCAAATTCCACTCGCGCAGCCGCTCCAACAAGCCATGGGCGGTGAGATCGAGTTGTAACGGTGTGATGGACACGTAACGGTGCTCCACAGCCCACTCGTCGGTGCCCTCTTGCAGCTCACCCTGTAGCGGCTCGCCGCCGATCCAGTAATACGGTCGTCCACGCGGGTCGACGCGCCGGATCAATTCGTCGTGGTAGAGGCGCAACCCCTGGCGGGTGATCATCACGCCGGCGATCTCGTTTTCCGGCACGCTGGGCACATTGACGTTGAGCAGGGTAAAAGGCGGCAGACTCTCATCCAACAGCCTCACGGCCAGCCGGGCAGCGAAACGGGCAGCAAAACCGAAATCGCTGGAGGCAAAAGAGTTGAGCGAAACGGCGATCGAGGGCACGCCGGCGATGACCCCTTCCATGGCGGCCGTCACCGTGCCAGAGTAGGTCACATCGTGACCCAGGTTCGGCCCAGCGTTGATGCCCGAAATGACCATGTCGATGGCTGGCGAAACGATGCCCATGAAGGCCAGCGCCACACAATCCGACGGCGCGCCGGTGGTCGTCAGCGCCGTCGAGCCATCGGCCAGCGTCGTTTCGCTGACGCGCAGCGGCTTGTGCATGGTCTTCACGTGGCCCGAAGCGCTCCAGTTCGTCGAGGGGGCCATGACCGTCACCTGGGCCACCTGCTCCACAGCCTGCTTGAGGGCCAGCAAGCCAGCGGCCTGGATGCCGTCGTCGTTGGTGATCAGAACGTGCATGGTTTTGCCATCTCCTCAATGAAGGTCTCGTTCTGGGCGACAAAATCGTGCACCAGGGCCCGAAAGCAGCCCCAGTCGCGGCGGCCGGGTTCGTCCTCCGCTACGGATCGTAACTCGGCGGCAATGGTGGCTATCTGGGACACGGCCAGCCAGCGGAAACCCGATATAGACTCACTTTCGTCCTGAACGGTTGGCTGGCCGGTGGCGCCGGCGATCAAAAACACATAGGAGGCAAAGGGCGCCGAGCGCCCACCGGCCTGAAAATCATAGGTCAGCAGGCCCAAAAAGCGCTCCTGAAAGGTCCTGAAACCCGTTTCTTCGAAAACCTCGCGGTGCAGGGCGTCGATCACCCGCTCGCCCCACAAAACACCACCGCTCGGCAGGCGATAGAGGCCAGGGGGATAAGAGGTTTTGGTATGCAGCAAGAGTTCACCCTGGCCGCGCAGCACCACCGGCACCACCTCGCCGCGCCGGCCGCAGAGCACCTTGTCGGCCCACCAGGCAACGTGGCCCTCCCCCACAGCCAGCGGATGATGCTGCCGCCAAAAGGCGCCGCCAGCACGCTCGAAAGCTCGCAACTCGTCGGTATCCAGCAGATCCTCCAGCGTCATGCGCCTGCCCTCACTTTTTCGTGGCGCTGCCAGCGACCCCAGGCCCACAGCACCGGCAGCGCCGATAACAACGCCACCGTGCCGACGAGCCCACCCTCTGGGCCAAAAGCGTCGCCGGTGATGATCGAAACCATACCCCGGTCACTCACCGCCAGCAGACCGCCGTAACGCACGCCGCTCACCGGCAGTGAAAAGACCGGGCCTTGAAAAAAGTTCCAGCTAAAATGGTAGGCCATCGGCAGCCACAGGTTGCCCGTGACCAGCCAGGCGTAACCGAAAACCAGCCCTGCCAGCGTGATGTTGAACAGCGCGATCAGGTTAAAGTTGGGGTTCAGGGCGTGAAACAGACCAAACAACAGCGAAGAAAGCCCCAGCCCAACCACAGGCCCGGCGCCCTGGTGCAGGTTGACCAGCAAGTAGCCCCGGAACATCAGCTCTTCACCCACGGCCACCAGCCCGAACAGCAAAACGGCCAATCCTCCTCGAGCCAGCCCCTGCAAGAGCGCCCTGCCATCCAGCAGGCCCACCGATAACAACCCGCCGGCCCACTCGACGGCAAAGATGAAACACATCTGCGCGCCCCCCAACCCCAGGCCGATCAACGCCTCCCAACCCCAACCGCGGCGACGGTGAAAGCCCAGACTGGCGAAATCGCGCCGGTCGAGCCAGCGGCAAAAGGCAAAGGTGAGCAGCAGCAGCGCCAGCAACTCGAAGAACTTGAGCAGCAACAGAAACCAGAGAGGCAAATCGGCAGGCTGGATGGCAGCCAGCACGTCGGCCATGTCGCCTCTGCCACGGAGCATCAGATAGCCCACATAGAGCACACCGGCCGGCAACTGGATCGCCAGCAGCGCGGTCAGGTAGCCGCCCAGATACAGCGCCACCCGCCAGCCGGAGCGAAGCCGTCCATCCAGGATAAACCAGCGCCCAATGTTCACGCTCATTTGCCTTCCCGCAGATGCCACTCGGCGACGTTCCAATAAAACCCGGCAAAAGGCCCCGGTTGCAGCCCGATCAACGAACTGGAGGTTATCACCTGTCGTTGAGCGGTGAACAAAAAAACGTAGGGTTGATCGGCGGCCAGCCGTTGGGCCAGCGCGCGGTAGGCCGCCGCCCGACGCGCCGCATCGCAGCCGGGCGCCAATCGACCCTGCTCCAACAACGCATCGACCTCGGCGCTGGCATAGGAGCCAAAGTTAAAACCGATGTCCGGCTCACTCTGAGCCTGAGCCCAAAGCCAGCTCTGATCCGGCCCCGGCTCCAGCGGCCAGTCAAAAGCCACCACGTCGAACTTGTGGCCCAACAGATCGTCCAAGAAACTGCCCCAGGGCAGCACTTCGACCTGCGCCGCAACCCCCAGCGCGTGCCAGTAACCCTGCGCCAGCATGGCCACACGCTCGCGGGCAGGGTTCTCCAGGTTGGTGAGAATGGACACTTGCAGCCGGCGGCCATCTTTTTCCAGCAGACCATCACCGTCGGCGTCGCGCCAGCCGGTCTCCGCCAAAAGTTGGCGGGCACGTTCTGGATCGTAGCCCGGCGCATCCGGCGGCGCGCCATCGAGCGCCCAGTGAGCGTCCGGCCAGGGCGCGTTCAGCAGCGCGCCCCGGCCATCGAGCGCCACCTCCAATAAACGCTCTCGATCCAACGCCAGCGCCAACGCCTGCCGCACGGTCGCATCACTCAGCAGCGGGTGGGTGGTGTTGAAAATCAAAACGTGCCAGCGATCGGCCGGATAGGCCAAAAGCTGAAACCCTTCCGGCAACGAGACCGCTTCGAGATCGCCGGTCAGGCGCGCCAGGTGCGCACGCCCCTGCCTCAACTCTTCCCACAAAGTCGCTGCATCCGGCACGACACGATACGTCCAGCCATCCAGGTAGGGGCGGCCGGCCCAATAGTGCTCGTTGGCCGTCAGCGCCAACCGCTCGCCCGGCTGCCACGCCTCCAAAACGAATGGCCCGCTGCCCACCGGCTGCTCGTTGAACGACGCTCCGACCAGCTCCTGGCCCTGCAGCAGATGCCGCGGCAGGATCGGCACGCGACCCACGGCATAGAGGGCGTCGCAGCCCGGTTCGGCCAGGGTGACGGCGACCGTTTCGTCGTCCGGAACCGTCACCTCGACGACCCCGGCCAGGTCGAAACGGTAAGGACTTGGCCCGTCGGGGTCGCCTGCGGCGCTCAGGGTAAAGGCTACGTCGGCGGCGGAGAGCGGCCGGCCGTCGTGCCAGGCCACGCCGGAGCGCAGGTGAAAGGTAAAAGTCCGCCCGTCGTCCGCGACCTGCCAGTCTTCCGCCAGGCCCGGCAACAGGGCCGCCGTCTGCGGGTTCACGCGCAAGAGGCTGTCGAAGAGCAAACGGCCCACGTCGCGCGAGAGGTCGTCTTCGGCCAGCAGCGGGTTGAGGGTGGTAATACCCGCCAGACCCAGCTCCACGATGCGTCCGCCCCGCGGGATGGGGCTGGGGGTAGCAGTGAGCGGGCGTGTCATCGTTGCAGCCGGCGGCAACGTGGCCGTCGCCGTGGAGCGGGGCGCAACCGTCGCCGTCGAGGAAGGCGGCGGCGTCAGAGTCGCCGGGGTGGTGGGTGAAGGCCTGGCAGCCCCGGTTGCCGTAGCAACCGAAGGTGCGATGCGCCGGCACGCGGGCAGCAAAATCACCAAAGCCAGCAGGAGCCACGTCCGCGGGTGGTGAGCGTTGGGCAACGACATTCCTCCACGTTTCCCCGGCGGGCGCTAGCGATTGACCAGCGCATCGTGCGCCGCCAGCAGTTGGAGATCGGGCGACTGGCGCAGGCCCCAGTCGCCCAGCGGCGCCTGGATATCCGGGATCACACCTGTGCCCTCGAGGGTGCTGCCATCGGGCAACTGGAGCGTGCTGACGGCCAGGCGAATGAGCGAGCCGTCGGCCAGGTTAAAGCCGGTGATGCCCTCCGTATTGCCGGCCGTGGGCATGCCCACCAGCACCGCCCGGCCCGATTGTTGCATGGCGGTGGCAAAATACTCGGCCGCGCTGTGGCTGGCGCCGTCGGTGAGCACGGCCACAGGGGTCGTCTCGTTCCAACGCACCGGCCCACGGATGCGATAGGTGGTCTGGGTGGCATCGGCCCGCAGGGGGCCGACCTGGCCGAACACACCGCTGGTAAAGATGGCGATGGCGCGATCGGCGTTGCCGCCTGGATTGTGACGCACATCCACCACCAGGCCCTCCAGCGGCGACTCTTGCTCCAGACGCTCGATGGCATCGAGCAGGTTGACGTCGGCGTCGCCGGAAAAATCGGGCACCCGCACGTAACCAACGCGCGGCGACTCGCTCAGCAGGCCAGCCTGCCAGCCGTCACAGCCGAATGCACCACCGAGCCGCAGCTTGACATCTTTTGGGGCGCGATCCGGGCCGTGCTGCACGGTCAGTGTGACCGTCTGGCCATCACCGAACATGGCCTGCTGCCGCAGGGCGGCATCAAAACCCTCCGCCGTTTTGACGACCGGCTGGCCCTCGACAGCCAGAATCACGTCGCCGCGCTGTAGACCGGCGTCGGCAGCGGGGCCCACCTGGCAGACATACCAGATCAAGAGTTGCTCGTCCTCGCGCGCCGGCCAGATCTGCAAACCGGCCCAGGGCCGGCTCACGGCATCGTTGGGCAGATCGAACTCGGCAGCGAAACGATCCGGGGGGACAAAGCGGCTGTGATCGTCGTTCAGCTCGCGGATAAAGGCCGTCATGAGATCCCAAAAGGCGGCCTGATCCGTCACCGTGGCCACCCTGGAGCGGTAGGCATCCCCCACGGCCTGCCAGTCGACGCCGTTGAAACTGTCACGCACGTAATTATCGGCCACGATCTGCCAGGCCTGCTCCAGGATGGCCGGATAATCGTCTGGCGCGATCGATCTGCCGCTGGTCTCGCCAGACGGCGTGGCCGGAACCACGGTCACCTTTTTCGTGAGCGCCTCTGCCGTGGCCCGTGGCCCGGTGAGCGCCCGAGCGGTCGGCGTAGGCGTGGGCTGCGGCGCAGCGCTCGCCGTGGGTGATGGGGTATCGGCGGGCGCGAGGGTTGCCGTGTCCGTTGGTTCAACGGCGATACTAGACGTCGGTGTGGCCGTGGGTGGCGCTTCGGTGGCGCACGCTGCCGCTGTCAATGCCAGCACGGTCAGGACAACAAACACAGTGAGACGATGCATCGCACCCTCCTCGATCCGGGCAAACCGGAAGCAGAACGGAACAACAGGCCAGGCTCACACGCCGCCCAAAAAGAGCACACCATAGACAGCCGTGGTCAGGATGCCGTCGATGGTCATATAGATGAGGGCAAAAAAGAGCAGCGATCGTCGCTGGCAACCAAAGGTGAAACGGTGGGCCAACCACAACGCCAGCGCCGTGAGGCCAAGCGGCACACCCCACAACAGCGGGAGGTTCATCCACTGCGGGATGAACAGCAGCCAGGCAGAAAATGGCACGTAATCGCGCATGCCGGGAAAGACCGCCAGTTTACCCAGCCAATAAGCGGCCAGGGCCAGCCCCAGGCTGACGAGCGTGCCGGGACGGGTGAGCATTTCGTCTTCGCCGCGCAGCCGGGCAGTGAGGCCAATGATCACCATCGGCACCACCATCCAGACCAGGACAAAGGGCAGCAGCAGCGCGCCGGTGGCCAGGCCAAAGAGCGTCTCACCGCTCAGTTGGACGATATCGTCGGGAGTGAATTGGCTCAGGGATTGCCGGATATCTGGCGCTGTGCTGGTAAAATAGACCATATAACCGGGCAAAGCCCCGCGCTGCAGCCAGGTCAGGTACAGGTAACCCGATGCGTCGCTCAGGATAAAGGGATCGGTCGAGTTGGCCGCCGTAAAGCTGAGCAACTGGTACGTCTCTGCCGAGCCTGCCCGCAAAAAGGCCGTGCTCACCTGCCCGGCCTGCTTTCGCCGCAGGTAATCCATCTGGAGGTTGAACGCGATCGCCAGCTCGGACGCCATCGCCGGATTGGTGGTCACATCTCGGATGTGAGCGGTGCCTCCGGCAGCATCCAGAACCACCCGCTCACCGGCAAGTAACTCCCCCTGAGGGTATGGCTGGTAGGTGAGATCGTAGCTGGATGGCACCCTCAACAGGATCGGCGGCGAGACGAGTTGGGGCTGAGCATGAACAAAATGCACATAACTGGTGTTGACCGCGCCGGCCTGCATGCCGGTGCGCTCCTCCACCGTCCAGAACAGATAAACGTCCGACGAGTCGAGCCCCAACCACGGACCATGCAAGATGCTGGTGGGACCCAGCACCGGCCTCGCCACGCCCTGCTCCTGATGCGGTTGAAAAGTTGCAGCAGGATAGGCGGCGTAAAACAGGCGCGTTTCGCCATAACCCGGTGGATGGTGCGCCCAGACGGCGTGCAGCGTGCCGGCGTCATCCAGTTGCAGATCGGGCCGCACCCCCTGTGGATCGACCGGTATCGCCTCGGCGTCCAGATGGCCCGAGGGCAGAGCATACAACCCTGGCGAGCGCCGCGGCCCGGCGAACCAGACCACCGCCGAGCCATCGGGCGCAAAAACCACGTCGTAGGCATCGGCTTCAAGCTCGCCGGAGAGCAAAAGGGGCGGCTCCAGACGTTGCGTGGCGACATCCAGCCGGGCGTGATAGAGTCTGTCATCGCTGAGCCAAAACAGACGCAGGCTCTGACCATCCCAGAACATTTTGGGCGAACCGGGCTGGGTCAGCTCGAATTCGGCAAAGGCGCGCTCCCAGAGCACCTCGGCCTGCCGGTTGAGGGCTACCACGCGCGGGTAATAAAAAGAGTCGGCCTGACGGTCGATGAGCAAAAAATAGATCCTGCCGGCGTCGTCGAGCGCCAGCGGCGCCGGCTGCCCGACGAGTGTATTGCCCACGGCGCGCGCCCGGTTCCAGCCCGACGCCCTGAGCCACAGGCGCTGCTCCTCAGGCGCGGCACAGCCCGAAAGGATCAACAGCGCCATCAAGAGGCCGGCCAGGGATGGCCAAGATTTCTTTGACCTGCTCATGCTTATACCATGCACATCAATAGGGGCGAGTCCTGGACTCGCCCCCACTCAACCAACGTGATCCGTCAAAGACCAACTCAGGGTTTTTCGGTGGAGATATTCTCTGCCTTGACCCAGCCTTCACCGGCGGGAGCATCGATCTTGTACCAGGTCTCACCGCCGACATCGGTGCTGTCCAGGATGACCACCGCCACCCCACGCTCCTGATTGGCCAGCATCCGCGTGCTGCCAGGCTCAGACACGATGTTGATGAGATAGGCCTTGCCGGTGAGGTAGACCGTATCACCCACCTGCGGCCCCTCAGACGCAGCAGGCGTCGGCGTGGCCGCCGCCCCCACAGCCTGCAAGTATTGGGCTTCTATCCAACCCTCGCCTGCCGTGCTTTTTACCAGGTACCAGATCTTGCCATCCAGCTCCTGCGAGCCCAGCACCGTGCCCGTATCACCACGACCGGCGTGGGAAAAAGCTGTCCGGTCGCCTGGCTGGCGGTATATGGGCACGAGAAATGCCGTGCCCACAAACTCGACCGTATCGTCGACCTGGAACTCGGCCGCCGATTCCACCGGTTTGGTGGCTGTTGGCGCCGCAGCCTCACGCGCCCGGGTGGTGGCATCTTCCGGCGACAGAACCTCGCCAGCCTGTTCACAGGCCAGGCTGGGCAGGATCAACATGGCCAAAAAGACCAACCCTACGATCCAGATATTTCGTCGATGCTGCGACATCCTCTTACCCCCTGCCCCGTATGCGTGGATCAAAAGCGTCACGCAATCCATCACCCATAAAGTTAAAGGCCAGCGTCAGCAGCGCCAGCGCGATGCCCGGCACCAACACCAGATGGGGGTTGGAACGAACGCCCAGGTAACCATCGTTGATCATGGCGCCCCAACTCGGCGTCGGCGGGTTCACCCCCAGGCCGATAAAGCTGAGCGCTGCTTCTAAAAAGATGTAGCCCGGAATGGCCAGCGATTCGGCGATCAACAACGGCCCGATGACGTTGGGCAGCAGGTGTTTGAACATGATGCGCGAATTACCCGAACCCACCGCCCGCGCCGCTTCGACGAACTCTTTTTGTTTATAAGACAACACCTGACCACGGGCCAGGCGGGCCATGCCCAGCCAGTTGAGCGCACCCAGGGCAATAAAAATGAACAACATGCCACCCAACGACTGGTTCCACTTGATGAGTGTGCCTGCCAGGCCGGTGGTAACACCCTGGCGCGCCAGGGCCTGAAAATAAACCTGCATCAAAATGATGATCGGCAGCAACGGCACGGCGTACAAAAAGTCTACCACGCGCATGATGGCCATATCCACGCGCCCACCGGCAAAACCCGAAATGATGCCGACCACCGTGCCGATGAGCAGGCTCACCAGCGCTCCCACCACCGCCACCGACAGCGACACCCGCGTGCCATAGATCATGCGGCTCCACAGGTCACGGCCCAGCGCGTCCGAGCCGACGAAAAAGACGGTGCAGCCCCACTCCAGCGGGGTATCGTACCAATGGCATTTTTCCATGGCATAATCGGTGGTGACAATATAACCGGTCATCGGTTTGGTTCGGGCATTTTTGTTGTTCTGCGTGGCGAAATCATAAGGCGTCACCAGCGGAGCAACAAGCGCCACCACCACCACAAAGAGGATAAAGATCGCGCCGCCCACACCCACCACGTTGCGCTGAAACTCGCGCCAGGCATCACTCATGGGGCTGCGACCCTTGCCCAATGGCGTTTCAAAGGCAGTGGTCAGGCCGTTTTTTTCTTTTTCAGCCATGCGTCATCCCTCTAATCGTAACGTATGCGCGGATCCAGCCAGGCGTAGACAATGTCCACAAAGATATTGCCCAGAATGAGCATCACGGCATAGATCAGCGTCAGACTGGTCAGCAAAAAGTACTCGCGCTCGGCCACACTGCCGATGAAGCGGCGTCCCATGCCATTGATGGCAAAGATCTGCTCCACGATCAACGAGCCGGTGAGATAACCGGCCAACATGGGGCCCAGGAGCGTCGCCACAGGGATGAGCGAGTTCTTGAGAGCATGCCCCACCACTACCACCCGCTCGCGCTGCCCCTTGGCGCGGGCGGTGCGGATATAGTCTTCCCCCATCACCTCCAGCAGGCTGGCGCGGGTCAGCCGGGCGATGCCGGCCGCCGAGCCGGAGCTCAACGTCAACACCGGCAGCACGGCGTGATGCCAGAATTCAGGCGTGGGTTTGGGCAAAAAACCCAGAACAAAGGGCGGTTCGGCTCCCCAAAAGGCGATGGGAAACCATTTGAGGGAGACGCCAAAGATCAAAATCAACACCGGCCCCAAGACCAGACTGGGTATCGACACACCCGCCACAGCAACGAACGTGGCGCTGTAATCGACGACGGTGTTATGTCCCAGCGCGGCAATGATGCCGGCCGGGATGCCGATCGTGAACCCCAACAACACCGCCATCGAGCCCAGTTGAGCTGAAACGGGCATCGTTTCGGCGACGATCTCGTTGACCGTCTGGCTGCGCAGGCGCATCATGGGGCCCAGATCCCCCTTGAGCAAATTGACGACGTACAGGAAAAACTGCTCGTACAGCGGCTTGTCCAGGCCATAACGCCGCTCCATGATCTGGCGCATGTACTCCGGCATCGCCCGCTCGCCCACGGTGTCGAACGGACCGCCGGGCAAAGCATGTACCAGCGTAAAAGTAACCAGGATGATGGCAAAGATCACCGGTAATGACACGAGCAGACGACGGATGATGTATTGGGCCATCCGCTCCACCTCCTTTCGCCTCTCTCGGCGCCCGCCGCACCCCGGCGAGGACTGGAGAGAAATGCCTAGTTGGTTCCTGGCGCAAAATTCTCAGGGGTGGGGAATCCCCGGTTTGCTGGGGTGATTTGAACCGCCCGGTGGGGTGGCCCCAAACAAGACTTGGCCGGGCCTTCAGCGTGGGCCTCAGTCGAGGCGTTCGGGAATCCAGCAAGTTTTGGTAAAGCATCCCGCGAATTTCGCACCAGAAACCAGTTAACACTCAGCCTGCGGCTTGAGACAAGGTTGGAGGAGCGGCCTGCGGCCGCTCCCCCAATCAGACGACTCGTTGGTTCGAGAGCAGTTTACTTGCCCTGCGCCGCCATCTGAGCGGCCTGGTCGATACTCCAGTGGTAGTACTGCTCGCCACCGAACAACGATATGATGCGATCCACCCACGAGTGCTCGGCGGTAAAGGCGATGCGCACCCAGATGGGGAAGAAGGGATACTCACCCTCTTCGCCAAAGAACATCTCTTCGATCTGGCGGTACGTATCGATGCGCACCTGAGGATCGGATTCCTCACGCGCTGCAACGATCAGGTCATCGATCTCGTTGCACTCACGCTTCTGGCGGTTTTCGGGGTTGCCACACCACAGCACGTCGCCGACCCAGTTGTTCTCGTCGGCATAGTCGGGGCCCCAGCCCAGCGTCCACATGTGCGGCGATTCCTCGTCGGGCACGTCGGCGGCGGTGGCTGCCAGCAACTCGGCAAACGGCTGCTGCTCGATCTTGATCAGTTCTGGATCGCAGCCCAACACCTCAGACCAGTTGTTCTGGGCGTATTCGATCCAGTTGAGGGTGCTCTGGCCACTGTAGCCCAGCAACGTCACCTGCGGAAAGCCCTCGCAGTTGGGGTAGCCGGCCTCGGCCAACTGGGCCTTGGCAAACTCGGGGTCATAACCCACACCCACCTCGTCGATGGGCGGCGCGCCAAAGATGCCCGGAGGCGCAAAGTGTTTCATGGGCAAGCCCTGGCCCTGGCGCACCTCGGCCACAAAGGTCTCGCGGTCGAAAGCGGCGCTAAAGGCGCGGCGAACGCGGGCATCGTCGAACGGCGCTTTGGTCATGCGGAAGCTGATGTAGAACACTGCCAGGTCCGGAACCTGAACCGTCTCATCCGGGAACTGCTCCAGGTGAGCCTGCAGTTCGGCATCCGGGATGGCGGAGACGTCCACCTCGTTGTTGAGCCACAGGGCATAGCCGGTGCTGGTATCAGGCACCACATTGTATACCATGCGCTCCATGTTGCCCGTGCCCTTCATGTCCTCGGGCATGAGCGGGTTGCGCCAGAACTGCCGACGCACGTTGTGCACCCACTCGTGCAGCCCATAGCGGCCATTGGTCACGATGTTGCCGGCCTCGATCCAGTTCTCGCCGTGCTCCTCGATGGCCCACTGCGGCGCAGCCGCCAGTGTCCACATGGGGGTCATGGACAAAAAGTAGCTGGCCGGGAACTCGAGCTCGACGATCAGTGTGGCATCGTCCGGCGCGCTGACGCCGATGGCATCGACCAACTCTTGCGGGATGGCCGCCGGGTCTTCGGCATTCAGCACGTCGGCGCAGCCCTTGATCAGCGGCGCTACCACACTGCTATAGTAACCGCCGGTGTTGGGGTCGCAGGCGCGCTTGATGCCGTAGGCAAAATCGCCGGCCGTGACAAAGCGCGGGTTGCCCTCGTCGTTCACTTCCTGGGTGGTCTCGCCGGTGGCCGGGTTGTGGTAGACCCAGGGAATGTCGGTGCGCAGGTTAAAGGTGTAGATCAGGCCGTCGTCGCTGATGGTCCAGCCGGTGGCCGCTTCGGGTACGATCTCGGCGGTCTCCAGGTCATAGTTGGCCAGATGGACAAAAATCGCCTCGATGGCATTGATCGAGGTAACGTCCTCGGCAACCTGCGGGTCGAGCGTGGGGATGTCGCTGGTGTCCCAGGCGGTGTAGGTCACCGGCTCTGGCAGCGGGGTGGGGGTCACTTCTTTTTCAACGACCGTGGTCACTTCTTTCTCGACGACCTTGGTCACTTCTTTTTCAACAATCTGAGGTGTGCCTTCGACGACGACCGTCTCTTTGACCGTCTCTTTGACCACCTGGGTGACGACTTTTTCGATGACCTCAGGGGTCGGCGTGGCACACGCGGAAAGAACCATGCTGGCAATAACCAGCAGAGCGAATACACTCGCCCACTTGCTCTTGGCAAACATTTTCTCCTCCTTGCGGTGGAAAGATGGTTGGATACGCTATTCAACTGTCTGGGCGCGGTAACCCGCAGCGAGAAAAAGCTGGCATTTTTCCTCGCACGCACTGTTAAACCTGATGAACCGCGTCATCACCTCCCTTCGAACCCATCCTGGACACCCCATCGTGTGATCCAGTCCACACCAGGGCTGCCGTTTCACACCACCAAACAGACAGAACCTGGTGGTGCTACGATTTTACGAATAATGGCCCATTTTGTCAAATCGACCCTTCCAGCGCAGGGCCAGCTCTCAAGCTGTTGGATGGCCTGCATTTATATACCCTCGGTCAGGGCCAAAGGTTCAAAAATGTGGTCACTCTACGGTCGCCGCCCGGCGCCACGCAACCGACCAGGGCAGCGCACCGCATCACCTGGTCGTCGCCAACTGACAACGTTCCAGGGCCACCGGGCTGATGCCACGCAAGAAACAGTCCACGGCCGAGCCGCCAGCCGCCGGCTCGGCCCGCAGCAGCACATAGCTGCCCCATTGGGCCAGCCGTGTCACACGCAGCGGTTGGGTCCACTGCGCCCTGTGGGCGGCCAGCCAGCTCTGTTGCTCGTCGCCAGCTTGAACCGTGCAGGCACGGCAATCGGCAGGTATCTCGCCGCTGGTCAGCAGCGATGGCAAGCCACGCTGGTACGGCAGGCTGGCGTCGTAACAGTGAGAAAGTTGATCGGCGATGACGCGGCAGTTGATCCAGGCGCCGTTGTCAAAATGAGCCACCACAAACACGGTGCTGGACGGCCCCAGATCGATCTGCCCGATGGCAAGTGTGTAATCGGCGCTCATCTGGTCTCGCACGCCTTCAATGGCATCGTAATTGACGCCATGCTCCAGACTCAACTCGAACAGATCGCCGGCATAGGTGCGACCCACGCGGATGGCCTGGTGAACCAGACGCGGCGCGCTGCGCAGCGGGCTGTTGATCAGGTTATCGGCGGCCAGCCCGACCGCCAAAATCACCGGCAGCGGCAGCAACAGTCCAAACCAGCCGGCGGGCTCCAATCGGCCCCTGTCATCGACCCGGAGACGCAACCCTTCCAGCCGGTAGTCCTGAATCAGTCCCAGGATGGCCAGCAGCAGCACCACGAAAAAACCCGCCATCACCAGACGCGCCTGAGCGGCGGGCTTGAACTCGTAAATGGGCAATCCCCAGAAGCGGCGGTCGGCCAGCCAGATGGTGAGGGTGCGTCCTTCGTAGGGCACATGGCCGATGATCCAGGTCATCAGGGCGCCGCTCAGCGCCCAGATCACCCCGCCCCCAAAGGCGTTGCCCAGTCGCGCGGCCAGCCAGCCGGCCAGAGCACCCAACGCCAGCAGCGCCAGCAGGCCCAGGAACAATGGCGGAAAAACCCAGCGCACGCGTGAAACCGTCAATACGATGGCATCCGGCAGCCAGGCTCCCAACGCCAGCGCCAGGCCCATCAGCAGGCCGTTGCGCAGGCCCAGGCCGAGAGAAAAACGCTGCAACCGGGCTTCGTCCGGTGAAGACATGTTATCCCCGTGAACCGCGCAGCCGGGGGTCCAGAATGTCGCGCAGGGCGTCGCCGATCAGGTTCCAGCCCAGGCCAAAGAGCAGCAGCGCCACGCCGGGAAAGACGATGATGTACCAATGCTCGTCCAGGCTCAAGATCCAGTCGCGGGCAAAACTGACGATCTGGCCCCAGTCGGCGTAGCCGATCTCGGTGCCCACGCCCAAAAAGCTGAGGGTGGCAAAAGAGAGCACGTAATCGCCCACGCGCATCGAGGCCAGCACCAGGATGGGATAGATGGCGTTGGGCACGATGTGGCTGATGAGGATGCGTGAATCTTTGGCGCCCACCACGCGGGCGGCCAGCACGTAATCGCGCTCGCGGGCCGAGAGGATCTCGCCGCGCAGCACGCGGGCGTAGGTCATCCAGCCAAAGGTGATGAGGGCGATGGTGGCCGGCCAGATGCCGCGGCCAAAGAGCGGCACCAGAATGGCCGAGAGGGTCAGCGCGGCCAGCAAAAAGGGAAAGGCCAGGAAAACCTCGGTGATGCGCATCAGCAGGTCGTCGAGCCAGCCGCCGTAAAAGGCCGATATCGCGCCGACGATCAGGCCGATGACGACCGTGATGGCGGTGATGACCACACCCACGAACAGCGCCGTGCGTGTGCCCCACACGATGCCGTAATAGATATCGAACTGGCCGCTGGCGGTGCCAAACAGGTGAACCCAATGGTCTTTGCCAATGATCGCGGGATACCAGCCCGGCAGCTCTGGAATCTCTCGCTGCCAGACCGTGCCGGGCGGCTTGGGCTCTGGGCCAAAGCCATCGCGTGGGATGAGATAGGGATCGCCGGCCACCTCCAACGGCGGCGCCAGGACCGGGGCAAAGGCGGCCGTCAGCAAAAAGACCATCACCAGGATCAGACCGGCCACCGACAGGGGGTTGGTGAACACGCCGCGGATGAGGCGATACCACTCGGGGCCGATCAGCTTTTCCAGCCAGTTGAGCTCACGAAGATAAAAGTCGGCGGTGAGTTCCAGATGAGAGGTGCCAGGCATTGAGATCGATTCTTTCATCGTTCCATCTCTCATTAGGTGTAGCGGATGCGCGGGTCGATAAAGGCATACAGCACATCGACGATCAGGTTGGCCGAGATCAGCACCACACCGCCGAACAGCACAAAACCCAACACGGCCAGTGCATCCAGGCTGCTGGCCGCGCGGGCGGCCGCCGAGCCCATGCCGGGGTAGTTAAAGATGACCTCGGTGACGACCACCCCGTTCAGCATGCTGACCACCATCATACCGCCGATGGTCACCACCGGGATGAGGGCGTTGCGGAAGGCGTGCCGGTAGATGATGTTTCTCTCGGACAGGCCCTTGGAGCGGGCGGTGGTGATGTAATCCTGGCGCAGTGTTTCCAGCATCGAAGAGCGTGTCACGCGCAGGATGCGCGCCCAGATGACGTAAGAGAGGGTGACGATGGGCAGAACCAGGTGGCGCAGCGCGTCCCAAAAAACGTCGAGCCTGAAATTGAGCAGCCCGTCGAGGGTATTCATGTGGGTGTAACGATGGAATTCCGGGGACATGACCACGATGTTGATGTGATCCGAGAGGCGGCCTGGCGGGAACCATTCCAGCTTGGCGTAAAAGATCAACAGCACCAGCAGGCCAAAGACAAAGGTAGGAAACGACCAGCCCAGTGTGGCAAAAACCCGGATGGCCTGATCGATGAGCTTGTTGTGGTGAATGGCGGCGACCACACCCAAAAAGATGCCGCCGCCGATGATGGGCACGCAGCTCCACAGGGCCAGCTCCACCGTGGCCGGCAGCCGTTGGGCGATCAGCTCGGTGACCATCAGGCGACCGGTGCGGGAAAAGCCCAGGTCGCCGCGCAACACGCCGCCTTCGATCTCGCCGGTCGCGGCGTCCCGGCGGCCCACCAGCCAGCGCCAATACTGCACGTAAAAGGGATCGTCCAGCCCATATTTGGCAATGATGGCGTCGATGGCGCCCTCGTTGTGAGGGATGCTCTGCACGTACAGCGCCGAGCGCTCCACCGGCGAGAGCAGTTGTAACATGGCAAAGATGAGCAGCGTCACACCCAGCATGGTGAGAGGCAATTGTATCAACCGACGAATGATATAAGCCGTCATAACAAGGCCCTCGAAAGAACCAAATTCCCGGCGGGGGCATGACGCCCCCGCCGGAAGGGGTTAAGCCCGGCTCTCAACCAGGCTTTGAGCAAACGAGATCCTGGCCTACTCGCCGCCCGCCAGAGACAACGGGTAGTGGTAGTTGGGCGACCAGATGGGGTTGTAGAAATAGCCCTCCAGCCAGCGCTGCTCGTAGCGCCGCTCGCCGGCCTGGCACAGGATGACTTGCGGCACGTTGTCGTAGTGCAGTTGTTGAATCTCGTAATAGAGCTCGGCGCGTTTGGCGGTGTCCGGTTCGATCACGGCCTGCTCGATGAGCGGTCGAAAGATCGCCATCAGTTCTTCGGGGAAATTCTCCCGTCCGGAGTAGGTGCCGATGAGATACGGCTGCACCCAGTTGTGCGGGTCGTGATAGTCCTCGCCCCAGGAGCTGATGGCGATGGGCAACTGCCCGGCGCGGAAGGAGCTGAGGTAGGTGGCCCAGGGCAGGGTGACGATCTCGAGCCGGTATTTGGTGTTGATGGCGCGTAGATTCGTCTGCAGGATGGCCGCCGCTGTCTGGCCGGCCACGTTGCCCGTAGAGGTCACCGCCTGGAAGCGGAAGCCGGTCTCCGGCAACGCGCCGCCCCAGGCCTCGGCCAGCAGCTCGGCGCACTTGTCCAGATCGAACTCGTACATCGAGCCGTCGGGGTTGTAGCCCAGCATGTTGGTGATGATGGGGCCGTTGTTGCGCACACCCTCGCCGTTCAGCCCGTCGGCGATGTAGGTCTCGTAATCAAAGCAGGTGGCAAAAGCCTTGCGCACGTTCAGGTCGGAGAAAAAGTCGGGCGGGACGCCATTGCCGTCGAGCTGGCCGCTGCCGATGTAGGGGTTGCTGCCGGCTTCGTCGGTCTTGACGTTGTGGTTCAGGAACAGGTCCATGCGGCTGACGGTGGGCATGTTGTACCACATGCGCAGCGGCGCGTCGGGGTTGTCGGTGGGCACACACTCTTCGGTGACGGCGTCGCACTTTTCACCCACCCAGGCATCCACCTGCGGCCGGTTGGCCGAGGGCACGGTGAACCAGTCGGCGTCGCCCGTCTGAGCCATGGCAAAGCGGGTGCCCCACTCGGCCACCGTCTTGTGCACGATGCGTTTGATCTTGGCCACGCCGCTGGGGCCGCCGGGCCAGAACTCGTCGCCTTCGGCGCGCCAATAGTTCTCGTTGGCCACCAGCACCCACTCTTCGTCGGGCGTCCAGTGATCCAGGATGTAGGGGCCGGTGCCGTTGATGACTTTGGCCAGCTTGGAGTCCTCGGCGCCTGGGGCGTAGAAATTCTGCCAGGTGTCGCAGGAGCCATCCCAGTCACCCTGCTCGATGGTCCATTCCTTGTCCAGGACGTAGGCCCACGGCCGGGCGATGATGGCCATGAACGGCCCCCACGGCTGGGCCAGCGTCACCGTAAAGGTGCCGGCGTCGTTGTCGTAGGCAAAGTGCGATTTGACCTGCTCACACACGGCGGCCAGTTCCTCTGCCGTGGCGTTGGCCAGCAGGGCGTCCTTGTCGCCGGCGTACTCACCCTCGGCGATGGGCTCGGTGATGTCGCCCGAAGACCAGCCCATGATCGATTCGATCATCATCCACTGGCCGCTGTTGGGGCCAGATTGCAGCAGAGCCCGCTCCCAGGAGTAGGCCACGTCTTCAGGGGTCAGATCGTTGCCGTTGTGGAATTTCACACCCTTGCGGATGTTAAAGGTGTAGGTCAGGCCGTCGGCCGAGAGGCCGCCGTTGGCCACGGTGGGTACCTCTTCGGCCAGCCAGGGCACGAACTCGCTGGCGCTCTCGCGGTCGTAAAAAACCAGCCCCTCGATGATGTTGTTGATCGCCCGATAGCTGGAGCCCTCGTAGGCCAGGTGAGGGTCGAGCATGGCGATGTCATCGGTAGCCACCAGGGTGAGGGTGGTCGGATCGGGGGCGTCAAAACTCACCGGGGCGGGGGTGGGGGTGACCTGGACTTCGACGACTTTGGTCACTTCTTTTTCCACCACCTGCGGCGTGCCCGCGACGACGACCGTCTCTTTGACCGTCTCTTTGACCACCTGAGTGACCACCTGGGTCACCACTTTTTCGATGACTTCCGGGGTCGGGGTGGCGCACGCCGAGAGCACCAAACTGACAATCACCAACAGCGCAAACACGCTCGTCCATTTGCTGCGGGAGTTCATGATCCTCCTCCTTTTTTTTCGAAAAGTGAACCGGTTTCGTGGGGCTGAACCAGGCATGGGCGCGGCGTCCCGCCTGAAAAACATCCCCTTCTTTCAGAGCCAGCGCGCGGCTGGCTGCCCCGCCTCATCACCTCCTCTCGGCATTCCACAGGCCTGTCACCGGTGCTGCCCAATGGACAGCTCAGGTTCACGATCGGCCCAAACCACTCACCTGTCTGAGAGCAAAAAAGCCCTCCCATCGATCGGCGAACGTTCGTAGATGCTCAGACAATCCCGGCAACGCACACAAACCAATCCGACAGGAGGACTTGACGGCACAACGTTGTGAAGAGTTTTAGCAGCGTCACTGCAACTGCTCAGTCTACCCTCCCGCAGGCCAAAATCGTGATAAGGAGGCGCGCCCCTGCAAGAGCCTGTGGGAGGGTGAGCAGTTACTGGTTTTGTTGGACTAGACGAGATGGCAGGCGCACCAGTGCATCGGAGAAACCTCTCGAAATTCGGGATCATCCTCGAAACAGCGCTCGATGGCCACCGGGCAACGGGTGTTAAAGTTGCAGCCTTTGGGCGGGTTGACCGGGCTGGGCACATCGCCTTCCAGGATGATACGCTTCCGCTTTTCTTCCACTACCGGATCGGGGATGGGCACGGCGGAGAGCAGGGCCTTGGTGTAGGGATGCTGCGGGCGCTCGTACAGCGAGGCCCGGTCGGTGAGTTCGACGATCTTGCCCAGGTACATCACCGCCACGCGGGTGGAAATATGGCGCACCATGCTCAGGTCGTGGGCGATAAAGAGATAGGTCAGCCCCAACTGCTCCTGCAAGTCCTCCAGCATGTTGACCACCTGCGCCTGGATAGACACATCCAGAGCCGAGATAGGCTCATCGCAGACGATGAACGACGGGTTCAGAGCCAGCGCGCGCGCCACGCCGATGCGCTGTCGCTGGCCGCCGGAGAACTCGTGGGGGTAACGGTTGACAAAGTAGGGATTGAGGCCCACCACGCGGAGCAATTCTTGCACCCGCTCGCGTCGCTCTTTGCCTTTGGCGATGCCGTGCACCTCTAACGGCTCGCCGATGATGTTGCCCACCGTCATGCGCGGGTTGAGAGAAGCATAAGGGTCCTGAAAGATCATCTGCATACGGCGGCGCATGCGGCGCAACTCTTCGCCCTTGATCGCCACCAGGTTCTTGTCCTCGAAAATCACCTCGCCGGCGGTGGGTCGATAAAGCTGCAAAATGGTGCGACCGGTGGTCGATTTGCCGCAGCCACTCTCACCCACCAGCCCCAGGGTTTCGCCTCTAAAGACATCAAAAGAGATGTCATCTACCGCCATGACCGCGCCCACCTGGCGCTGAATGACGATACCCCGGGTGATGGGAAAGTATTTTTTGAGATTTTTGACCCTCAACAACACTTCCTTCTGTGCCATTATGCTTTTCCTCCTGTCACGTCTACCCAGCAGGCAATATAGTGACCTGGCGACACCGGCTCAAGCGACGGGTTCTCTTCCAGGCATTTTTCAACCACGTATGTACAACGCGCAGCAAAGGGGCAACCTTTGGGCAGAGCGATCAGGTCGGGCGGCAACCCTTCGATAGAAACCAGCTTTTCGTGCGTCTGGGCATCCAGGCGCGGCAGCGAGCCCAACAGGCCGATGGTATAGGGGTGTCGAGGGTTGCCGTACAACTCTTTGACCGGCGCCGACTCGACGATAAAGCCGGCATACATGACGATGACTTTTTCAGCAAAGCCGGCCACCACGCCCAGGTCGTGGGTGATCCAGATGATGGCCATGCCGATCTCGTCGCGCAGCCGCTTGACCAGCTCCACGATCTGAGCCTGAATGGTCACGTCCAGGGCAGTGGTGGGCTCGTCGGCGATGAGGATCTGGGGATTGCAAGAAAGCCCCATAGCGATCATCACGCGCTGGCGCATGCCGCCGGAAAACTGGTGCGGATAATCGTCTACCCGCTGCGACGCCTCGGGAATGCCAACCATCTCGAGCAATTCGACCGTGCGCTGGCGCGACTGCTTTTTGTCCATGCCCAGGTGCAGCTCCAACGCCTCGCTCACCTGTCGCCCGATGGTCAACACCGGATTGAGCGAGGTCATGGGGTCTTGAAAGATCATGGCGATTTTGTTGCCCCGGATCTGGCGGATTTCATCCGGGCTCATCTTGAGCAGATCTCGCCCCTCGAACAACACCTCCCCTCCGACAACCTTGCCCGGCGGGTCTGGGATCAGGCGCATGATCGAGAGCACCCCCACGCTTTTGCCGCAGCCACTCTCGCCCACAATACCCAGCGTTCCACCCTCTTCAAGCAGGTACGAAATGCCGTTGACGGCATTCACTACCCCGTCCTGGGTGAAAAAGCGGGTCTTGAGGCCCTTTACTTCCAACAAAGCTGCCATAAATCTCCCTCCTCACGAAATTAGTACCACAATGAATCCTTTGACTCTAGCCTTTTTAATGAGGCTCGACGTACACCTGATCCAGAAAATAAAAACCCTGCGGGCTGATGACCAGCCCCTTGACGTATGGCCTGACCAGGTGGTAGGCCACGCCGTGGTAAAGTGGAATCCAGACGGCATCCCACACCACTATCTCTTCCACCCGATGGTACAGGCTCAAGCGTGTCTCCCAATCCTGTTCAGTACGAGCCTGCTCCAACAGAGCATCCACTTCAGAGTTGCGATAAGCCATGTGATTGTATTCACTCTGGCTGTGAAACAACAGGTCCAGGAAATTCTCCGGGTCGGGATAATCGGCAATCCAGCCCAGCGAGAACATCTGAAATTCGCGCCCGTTCAACCCTTCCAGAAACTGCGACCAACTGGTGGCCTGGATTTCGATATCGACGCCCAGGATCTGCCGATAGGACTCGGCCAGCGCTTCGGCCATTGGGCCAGGCCCACCCTGACCGCTGACGGTGTAGACGATGGGCGGCAATTCGTCGGTGTAGCGCGAGTCCTCGAGCAACAAATCCAACGCCCTGTCCGGGTCGAACGGGATGCTCTCCAATTCCGGATCGTACCCCGGCATGCCGGGCGGCAGAACCCCGGCCGCCGGTTCGACCATTTTGTTCAGGATGATATCGGTCACCGCTCGTTTGTTGGTGGCATAAGCAAACGCCTGCCGCACCGCCAGATCGTCGAACGGAGGCATGGCGGTGTTAAAGGCCACGTAAAAGGTATCCAGCGAATGGCCCACCACCAGATCGGCGTGCAGGGCGCTGGCCGGGTCTAACACCCGGTCCACGTCGGCCGAACCCACCGGGGCCACGTCGATCTGGCCGCGCTCGTACTGGCCCACCGCGCTGCCACCCGTCAGACGGTAAACCACCCGATCCAGGATGGGCCGCGACCGATAAAAGCCATCGTTAGCCACCAGGACAAGCGTCTCCTGATCGTACTGTTCCAATTGAAAAGGCCCGGTGCCGTTGGCGGTTCGCCACCAATCGGCAGGCGCACCCTCCACCTGCTCCCGATCCACCACGTACGAGGTGGGATAGGTGAGCTTGGCCAGAAAATAGGCCTTGGGCGCGTCGATGGTGACCTGCAGCGAATGTTCGTCCAGCACGGTCACACCAGAAACCTGATCTGCCCGGCCTGCCAGCCTGTCCAGCGCACCCTGGATATCACCCAGATAAGAAGCCGCCACTGTGGAACCGGTGGCAGGGTCGCAGGCGCGCTCGATGGCGTATTGTACGTCCCACGCTGTAACGGGTCGACCGTCGTGAAAGGTGACATCCTGGCGCAGGTAAAAGGTGTAAACCGTGCCGCCGTCATCCACCTGCCAGCGCTCGGCGATATCGGGCAGCACCTCCAATTCGCCGCTCAGCCGCACCAGACCGCTGAATATCTTGCCAATGTATTCATGCGAACCAGCATCACTGGCCAGGGCCGGATCGAGTGTAACAGGCTCGGCCCCAGAAAGATAAAGCGAACCGCCGGAGGGCCCGGAAAAAGGGGTAGCTGTTGGAATCGGTTCCGGTGTGGCGGTCGGCAGAACCGTTGTTGACGCCGCCGTGGGTGTGGGAAGAGAGACAGATGTCGGAGAAGTTGGTTCTGGGGAAAGGATCGGTGTTACAAGCGTTTCCTCAGGTGTCGGCGTCGGTGTTTTGATCGGACTACAAGCTAAAACCAGCCAAGTCAGGAGCGCTACGCTTCCCACAACCCGCCGACACCGTCGTCCCAACAGCTTACATCCTTCCCGGCACATACGATCAGACAACCAGCATAACCTGATTCGGCCAAAAGAGCAGTGGACGGCGCTCTGCCAGACGGGCCTCCCAGCTTCGGGCCTCCCAACTTTTTTCGGCGATCATCAGATCCAGAAACACCAGCAGGCCGCGCCAGAATGGCAAGAACTGGGGCCGATGGCCTGCCGGACGAGATTCGATAGCCGTCTCGATCTGTCGACAGATGTTCTGCCACACCTGAGGGGAAGGCGCCGCCTCACCGACCTCTTCGAGCAAGGCCTGGTAGATCAACTGATCTACGATATCCCCTCTCGACCACACGGGCGAGAGCTGTCGATGCCTATGGGAACTCATAAATCACGCCCCTGGGCACTCGGCTGTCTCCTTCGAGGCGGGCGCGCAATCGCTCGCGCCCATAATGCAACCGCGACTTGACAGTTCCTTCTGGCAGACCGAGAATATACGCCACTTCTTTGAGACTGAAGCCTCCCAGGTAAAAAAGCACCAACACCACGCGGTGCTCAAACCTGAGGGAATCGAGGGCTTCGTGCACGATCTGCTGAAGCTCGTTCTGCTCCATCACTTTTTCAGGTGATGAACTGGAGCCCGCCTTCAGCCGGTCGATGGCACTCTCCAAGGGGGCCAACCAGCGCCGACGTCGCGTCACCCAGTTGTAACTGAGATTAACGACCACCCGATAGAGCCACGGCCCCAAGAGCCGCTCCTCGTCGAAACGCTCTGCGCTGGCATAGAGCCGCAAGAAACTTTCCTGAAGAATATCCTCTGCCGCACTGGAATCACGGGTGATGGCGAGAGCCGTGCGATACGCCTGAGTTCTATATTTATCGTACAAAAGGCCCAGGGCAAACAAATCCCCTTCACAAAGCCGACAGATCAACTTGCCATCTTCACTCTGCGGGGCCATCGTGAGCGTCCCTCTCCACGCCATTGGGCAGCACAATACATATACACCACAAGCTGTCTACAGGTTCACCTTGAACCCATCAGACAGCAACGAACGCCTCAATTTTAGCACAACAGGGACAAAAGTCAAACGTGCTAGGGTATGCGCAACCGCTGCCCCACGTAAATGTAATGGGTGTTGCTCAGGCCGTTGGCGACCGCAATGGCCCAAGGGGTGGTGTTATAGCGTAGCGCAATACGATAGAGATTCTCGCCTGCCTGAACAATGTGAACCGTGCCAGATGGCGTCGAGCCGTCACCCCCACCGACCGGGATGATCAACTGTTGGCCCACATAGATCAGCGATGGGTTGACGATGTTGTTACGGCTGGCAACGGCCTGCACGGTGGTGCCGTAACGTAAGGCGATACGGAACAGGTTTTCACCCCCCTGGACAATATGAACGGTTTCCTGACCGCTCTCCCCGCTCGTTGTGGTGGGCGATGGTGAGGGCAACGCGCCGCTCGTGGTCGAGATGATCAACACCTGGCCCACCGTCAACGAGGCCGGATCGGTGATCTTGTTGAGCGCCATCAATTCATCGACCGTCATACCGTATCGCTGGGCGATGGAATAGAGCGTATCGCCAGATTGCACGGTGTAGGTCACATTTCCAGGCTGTGCAGCCTGAGTTGGAGAGGGAGTCGCCGTGGGAGAAACGTCTTGCCCGGAAAGAGTGGGCGACGGAGCAGCAATGCCCGGTGTGGCCGTCGGCTCGGCCGAGATGATGGTCGGCGAGGCCGAAACCGCTACCGTGCCGGTGACCATGGCCGCCGTCGCCTGCGGGGTGGGCAACCCTTCGGACTTGGACCGGCTGGGCCTCTCGCAGCCCGCCAGGGATACCATCAGAGTTACCGCCACCAACAGCGTGAGTATCACCCACGCCCGATGTCGCCACATGCCTCTTTTCTCGCCTTTCATGACAACCTCCCTCGTCTGCCGACGGGCCATCTGTCAACCGCGCTTCAGGCCAAGAACATCGTGGGCTATCTTGTAGCTAGATTATAATACATAATCCAACACAAGTCAACTTGACATTTCTCCCAGCC
Organism: Chloroflexota bacterium; assembly: GCA_049324835.1. Lineage (GTDB taxonomy): Bacteria > Chloroflexota > Anaerolineae > CAYNKW01 > CAYNKW01 > JBMOMT01. The sequence continues at coordinate 92,413 of JBMOMT010000040.1, forward strand.
GTGCTATAGTTCTGCCCGTCTCGGACGATATCTTGCGAGGAGCCCTCCGATGAGTGACCCTATCAAAGCCATCATCTTTGACGTGGGCGGCGTGCTGGTGCACACAGAAGACCCAGCCCCTCGCCGCCGATTGGCCGCGCAAATGGGCCTGCCGCTGAACACCCTGTATACCATCGTCTTTGGTGGTGAGACCTGGCATCAGGCTCAGACCGGGCGCATCTCCCCCGACCTCCACTGGCAGGCCGTGGGTCGACGCCTGGGCCTGGCCAGGCCCGAAGCAGTGAACGACTTTCGCCGCGACTTTTTCTCCGGCGACCGGCTGGATCGAGAGCTGCTCGACGCGCTGCTTCGATGGCGCAGCCGGTACAAAACGGCCCTGCTGAGCAACGCCGTGACCGATCTACGCCGCTGGATCGCCCAGGACTGGCAGGTTCCGGACGATGCCTTTGACGCAATCGTCATTTCGGCCGAAGAAGGCATCATGAAGCCCGATCCGGCCATCTATCACATCGCCCTGAGCCGGCTGGACGTTGCGCCCCAAGAGGCCGTCTTTGTGGACGATTTTATAGAGAACGTCGAGGCCGCCGCGGCGTTGGGCATGCGGGCGGTGCACCATGTCGGCCGCGAGCGCACCCTGGCCCAGCTCCAGGGGCTGCTGGCCCCAAACCCACCCGCCATGAGCATCAGCCCGCCGCTGCCCCAGGACTACCGCGGCCTGCTGGCGGTCAGCCAGACGGTGGAGGAGGAAGATTGGTGGGGCGCGGCGCTGATGCTGACCCAGCCCGAGACAACCGCCGACGTCGCTGCGCTGTGTGACGATCCAGAAAACCTGGTGCAGATCGCCAGCATCGACGGGCAGGTGGCGGGCGTTGGCCTGTTGCTACAGCCCGAGCCGGCAGTGCTGCATCACACTGCCGAGATCAGTATCGCCGTGCACCCGGCTCACCGGCGACGCGGCGTGGCCCGGCAGATCATCGAAAACCTGCTGGCAGATGGCGCCGAGCAGGGCGTGGAGCTGGTGCGCGCCTGGGTGGCAGCCGAGAACGGCGCTTCGCGCGCCCTGATGCAGCGGCTGGGCTTCCACGAGATGGCCCGCCTGGCGGATGAACTCCAACGCGCCGACGGCCAGCGCTTCGATGTCATCGTCTACACCAGGAACTTGCGCCATGGTTGAATGGCGCTGGCACGCGGTGACCAAGATCGATGCCCCAGACGAGCGGGCCGACTGGCTGACCGTGCTGGCCGCCGACGAGCTGACGCGGCCCGCGGAAACGCTGGGCCTGCGCAGCCTCAAGATCCACCTCACCGACCTGGACCTGCTGCCCGCCGAGGTTTATGTAGATTTTTCCGGCGCGTTGCCGGGGCGGTGCGATCTCGATGGCATCGAGTTTGCCGAGCGTTTTCTGCGCCGCCTGGGCCTGGGGCGGGCGCTGTTTGCCGCCGATTATCCCATCTTTGCCTGCGAGCGCCATTACACCGTGCTGGACAGGATGCAGTTCACCGAAGACGAGACCGAACAGATCGCCTACCGCAACGCGGCGGCGATCCTGGCCTGAGGAAAAAGACCATGACCTTCGAAATAACCATCGCCATCGTCACTGCCGGGATCGCGTTGGGCGCGGCGGCAGCGGGCCTGATCGTCGCCCTCGTCGCCCACCGGCAGTCGACTCGCACCGCTCAGCAGGTGGAAGCGCTGCGCCAACAACTGGCCCGGCCGCCCGCCCATGCCATCGCCGACGACCCTTACCTCAAACAGGGCATCCTGGCGCTGGACGCCCTCATTCAGGCCATCCAGCGCGTAAAAGACCTGGTGCAGCTCGTCCTCAACGCCTTTGACACCAGCCTGGACAGCAAATCGGCGTTGGCCAGCATGACCGAGGCGCGGCAGCATCTCTTTGAATGTTACGAAACACAACTGCCCAACCTGCAACAGGGAGAGTCCAGAGGCGCGCATCGGGCCAAAAACACCGCCCTGACCATCGAAATGACCCTGCGCCAGAACCTGACCGGGCATTACTATGTGTCGGATCTGGCCGAGGCGCAAAAACAGGCGTTGCAGGCGCTGCGCGACGACCTGACCGACGCCCAGAACCTGCTGCGAGACAGCCGCACGGCCATGCTGTTCGGCAGGAGTCAGAACGATGCATGACGCCGCCCCATCCGAACGAAAACCACGGGTGCTGATCGTCGACGATGATTACCCGAACCTGATCCTCATGATCCGGATCTTGTCTGTCGAAGGGTTTGAGACAGACATGGCGAGTTACGGTCCAACGGCGCTCGTCAAACTCCGGGAAAACCCCTATGACATCCTGATTACAGATATGCAGATGCCTGAAATGCACGGCGACGAACTCGTCCGCGCCATTCGCAAGCAAGGCATGACGCTGCCCATCATCGTTTGTGCCGGTGGCTCGATGAAAATTTCGGGCGAAATGGCCGTGTTCGAAACCGATTTCCACACCACTCTGGAGAGAACGCTTTTTGATGGCTATATTTCCAAACCTATCAGCGTGGAACGATTTGCAGAGCAGGTGCGCAGCGTTCTGAACCGCCCAAACAGCCACCCGGCGCAGTCGCCGGCATCCTGAACACGCGGCCCACCCGGGAATTTGACACACCCCAGAGGGAAGGTATAATCAATCCCCAGGAAGCAGCGATGCCCGAAACGCCCCAACACGGGGGTCATCCATGCGACCCACCCCCTCGCCGCAGGCATTCGTAGACAAGTGGCAAAGCGGCACACACCTGAATGACCTCCTGGTCGAGATCGCCTGGCGGCGTGGCGTTCCCATCCGAGGTGAACCGTGATCGACGCCGGTCGTCAGCCCGTGTGGCAGAGATTTGAGAAGGACGGCGATCTCTGCCGGCCAGGAGACCACACCTGGGTCGCCGCCTTTTTCGAGAGCGGCCGCCTGGCCTACTGGCAGTGCGCCGGCTGCGGCCAAACAGACCGGCAGATCGAATCGCTGTCCGAACGGCTCGATTGGATCGACGGCTGGGTCAAATCCCCGCCGCTGCTCATGGCGCGCGGGCCCCATCCACCGGCCAGCACGCGGAGATGGGCCACGCCCGGCGGGTCGATCCTGATCGAGGGTGATCCCAGCTCCATCCACTTTATCGGCCTGGAGATTCCAGGACTGACCGAAGCGCACAGCTACGTCAGGCATGCCCCAAACGGCGAGACCGAAGCGGTCTACGAGCCGGTTCGAGACAGGCCCTGGCAGTACGTCGATCATTACTGGCTGACGCGGTACCAGGTGATGGGTGAGGTACTCGTGCGATTCGAAAGTCACTGCTACCAAGAGAGCACCTACGAGACGCCGCACGCCGGCGAACCGGAGCAAAAGACGATCCTTTCAGGGTTGAGGTTGTTGCCGGCCGAGTGAGCCTGGAGATAGCCTCTCGAGTTGGCGGCGAGATGCGCCCGCGACGGTCATGCACAGGAGGCGTTGTCATGCAAAATCTGACCGGCTTTGACCCCTGGTGGGCAGCCCTCAGCGTGTGGGCCGTGGTCAACAGCGTCAACGTCCTGCAGGCGGCGGGCTTTTGCGGCTGCGCAGCGGCAGCATGACCCTCAATCACCGGCTGGGCTACGGCATGATCGCCCTCGCTGTCCCGGCGGTCCTGGCGCTGGTGGCTTTGGGGCGCGCCGGTATCCTGGCGCCTTATCTCGTCCTCTTTTTCGGCGCGATTCTGCTGATGTGGCTCGTCACCGTGGCGACCACGGTCTTTTTGCTGGCCTCGATGGGCGCAGCCATGCGCAAAGGCGTCGCCTGATCTGCGTCTGGGGCAAGGGGGGCCAAAACCCATGACACATCGTTACGTCATCATCTCCGGCGTGCCGGGAGCGGGCAAAAGCCACGTGGGGCGAGCGCTATCCACGAGGCTGGGTTGGCCACTGTTGTCCAAAGATGTGATCAAAGAAGCCCTCGCCGATAGCCTGGGCCTGGGAGATGAAACGTGGTCGTTGCGGCTCAGCAGAGCCGCAATGGAGGTGCTGCACCGGGTTGCCATCTCGTCGATGACGGCCATTCTGGACGCCAACTTTAAAGCAGACCAGGATGGCGGCCGGTTGGCGGCCCTGCCGGGAAGAAAGGTCCAACTGTTCTGTCACGCCCCGCCGGAAATCATCGGAGAACGGATCAAAAGGCGGGCCGCCTCCGACCGGCATCCGATCCACCGTGATACCATGCAGCCAGAACGAATGGCCGACGAGGTGCAGCAGCTCGCGCTGAAAGCAGCGCCGCTCGACCTTGGCGTGCCGACTTTGTCCGTCGACACATCACGTTCTACGGATCAGGAAACGATCCTCGCCTGGGTCACGATCCACCTGGGCATGGATTGACCGGATCGGGCCATCCTGCCCTCGAACAGAGGTCGGGCACGAAAAAGAGAGTGAAAAGAGGCAGCCGTCCGGGGAAAAAAACCGCACGGCCTGCGGAAAAGCCGTGCGGTCAAGATCTTCGAGTTGGTTACCCCTACTGCTTCCTACCAATTCGCAGGACGCTCGCGATTCATCGAAAGACAGACTCGAGGAATCCTGAATCGATGGCTGACAGAGTCCTGGAAGAATTATTCAGACACAGCAAGGAACCGCTCAGGTTTGGTTACATGACCCTGACGTGGACGGCCTGCAACCCCTTGGGCCCCTGCTCAACAGAGAACTCGACTCGCTGGTTCTCTTTTAGAGAACGGAATCCCTCGCCCTCGATGGCCGAGTGATGCACGAACACGTCGTCGCCGGTCTCTCGGGAGATGAATCCATATCCCTTGGCATCGTTGAACCACTTGACAGTTCCAGTTTGTCTTTCAGACATTTATTTACTCCTTGATAGGTGTGAATTGGGTGAAGCAGTGGGGCGGTACAAAAAAAGACGGTCCAGTTTCCGCAAGCCTGGGCAGTCTTTCATAGTGCAGCCGAAACCTACTTCATCTTTGTGGGGGGCATTTTACCATATTTATGTCGAAAAGTCAAATGCACCGGTCGTAGCGCGAGAAAAACAAAGGAGGTAATCGTGTCCATTACGCAGGATTTTTTGCCCTTTCCCGGCAGCGCCACCGTACGAGAGGCCCTGGGCGTCTACCTCCAGCGAAACGCCCAGGCGTGGTGGCTGCTGATCGCCGAAAAAGAGAGCGAGCACGCCGTCTGTTCTTTCGGCAGCCTGCTGCCCTATCTCACAGGCCGGACGCCCCACATCGTGCACAATATCGGCCAATGCGCCATCTGCTCCGGCATGGACCCCCTGCTGTGGCAGGAGACCGGCGCGCTGGCGCGAGAAGCCCTGGCCGACGAGACTATCTGCCGGCGGCGGGTTGGGGATCTGCCGCTGGCCGCCCTGCCCGTCGTCGACGGCGAGCGCATCGACGAACACGAAATCGTCAGAACGATGGCGATGAACCGAGCGCTCGCCTGCGGGGTGAAAAAGAACGGCGACTGGTACGGCGTGTTCAGGTTTCAGATGAAGGGTGATCTGGGCGGCCCGCCGTCTTTCTGAGCGCCGCACCCGTTCTGTGCGAAAGGAACACGACATGATCTGGATGATCCAACACAAAAACGTCTGGCGGATCGCCATAGGGGTGGCGGCGCTGGCGGCTTTCCTGGGGCCCTGGTTTTTCGACTCCCTCTTTGTGCCGTTGCAATACACCTGCACCCCTCCCACTGTCCGTCTGAACGACAAACTTTGTGGACTGCCGGTTCCAGGTGTGCGGCTCGTTGGCTGGACAGTCGACCTGATCGCGTCCACCGGCGATCAACCGGCAGCGGGCACAGTGACTTTTGGCGAATGGGCCCGCGAGTTCTTTTTCGGCCTGCTGTTGCTTTTGCCCTTGTTGCCCCTCGTCAGCACCACCCTCCTGGCGCTGCGGGGCGACGGCCGGCGCAGGCAGGCCTTTAACGTGGTAGCGTGGGTCCTGGCAGGCGGCCCGGCCCTGCTGGTAGGGCTGTCCAACCATCCGGAAAAGTTTTGGGTGCTGTGGGGCGTCTGGCTCTACATCACTCTGGCCGCCGCCGCGCTGGCGCTGGAAGCCCTGACAGCATCCGCGGCCAGAAAGCGCAGCCAGGAATCGTAACGAACAGGGACATCGCCTTGAGAGTGCAATTTGGGGATCTGCCCCAGGAACCAGACACGTCTCCTGTGGGGGAAAACTGGCACAGGATATACTCGCCCGGCTTGCGCCTGGGTTACCTGCTGGCGGGGGTCATCGGACTGGCCTTTCCAAACCTGCTGTGCGCCTGGCTGATCGCGGTGTCGATGCTTGAAAGAGGCGGCCGGGGAGGGCGCGCAGCGGCAGAGATCACCACGCCGTGGGGCGCGGTGATCGCCGCGCTGCTGTTGTTCATCCCGCTGCACGAACTGCTCCACGCCATCTGGCATCCAGGACTGGGCCGGTCGGCGCAGACGGTGCTGGTCGTCTGGCCGGCCAGGCTGCGTTTTGGCGTCTATTACGACGGCTGCATGACGCGCAGGCGCTGGCTGCTGATGCGGTTGGCGCCGCTGGCGTTCCTGTCGGTGGGGCCGGTGGGCCTGCTGACGCTGTTTTATTTCGTCCCTGCGCCGTTCGGCCTGAAAGTATTCCTGCAGGTGCTGATGCTGGTGAACGGCATCGGATCGGGGGGCGACCTGGTGGCGGCCATCTGGGTGCTGTTTCAGGTGCCTCCCAGAGCCCAGATCTGCTTTCGCGGCGGGAGGGCCTATTGGCGAGCGCGGCCCCTGTCTTTCCCCCGCCCCAAAGAAGGCGGCTGGCGCAGCGGAAGCTCGAGATAACCCCATGCGAGACCCTCATCGCTCCATTTGACAAAGGGCCGCATCCTGTGTATACTTGCCACGCTCTACAAAGCGCGTCCGGGGCGTAGCGCAGTCAGGGAGCGCACTTGAATGGGGTTCAAGTGGTCGCCGGTTCAACTCCGGCCGCCCCGACCTGTCATCATGATCGAGGTTCTCGCACCTCGATCATTTTTTTGGCATCTGGGGATTGGGTAGCCTCCCTCTTGGGTGTTGTGGGTCTGATTTTACCGCAGAGCCGCCGAGTTCGCGGAGAAAATGGTATAAAACTCGGCAGGCTCTGCTTATAGTATCTTGACGATGAGAGCCTTGCACGTTTGGCAAGAAAATACACCACCAAGGCACCAAGACACAAAGCCTTTTTTCCTGGCGCCTCGATGTCTTGGTGGTTATCTTTTTGGCTTCGGCGTGAGCTCAGCCGAACGATTCCGGCTTGGCCGGGTTAGAAAGACTATCGAGGATTGGCCAGTTGCCTTTTGGGTTTGTCCGGGCGCCACTTTTGCGGTATAATTGGCTGCAACACGACCTTGATACCAACCTTGAGGCGGAATGCACACAAGAGGCAGGAGCATCCTGGCGGTGGTGATAGCCCTGCTGGGATGGGGAGGGCTGGCCTACCTGATCGTTCACACCTCGCCGCAGCCTTACAACTGGGTGCTTTTTCTCGCATTGCTGCTCGTCGCCGCCACCGCCACCTCTTACCTCCCCCTCCAGTATCTGTATCGCCGCTTTGCCCGGCCCACTCCTGCCGCCGCCCTGCGTCAGAGCTTTTGGCTGGCCCTGTTTGTCACCCTCTGCGCCTGGCTGCAAAGCCGCCGCGTTCTGGATTGGGCCGCCGCCCTGTTGCTGGCAACGGTTTTGGGTCTCATCGAGGGTTATCTGCTCAACCAGGAATGACGCCCCGCCGGCGGGCGTCGCAGGCCAGAGGCCCTCATCATTGGGTCGATGCTGTGACCCCACCTAACGATAGGAGTTTTGAGGGGTGTGGTCGTACGTTTTGATCTTGGCCGTAGGTTTGCTGGGCCTGATCGCACTGGCGCTGGTCGTCTGGTCGCGCCTGCACGCCCAACGTCCGATGGGCCTGGCTCCAGTTGGGCCGCTGACCCTCGTGCCGCCCGCTTTCCGGTTCGGGCAGTCCGTCGAGCGGAATCACACCCCCTGGTGGCGACACATCCTGCCGCGATACCAGCAGCGGCTGGCCAGAGACGTGGATTTCCTTTACCAGACCATCGGCATTGTCTCACGGGCAAACCCGCTGGAGCACATGTTGCACCAGGTGACCCAGGCGCTCACCGGCCACCTCGGCGCAGAGATGGGACGCGTCTTTTTGCTCGACGAGGAAGAAACGCTGCAACTGGCCGTATCGGTTGGCGCGACACACACCCCCCTGCCCCATTGGGAGTTCACCCTGCCCAACCTGGCCCTGGCCGCCGACAAACCCCTGGTCATCGCCGATCTGAGCCGCTGGCCCCAGTTGCGCGCCTTTATCTCCACCAGCGACGTATCCTCGGCGCTGTGGCTGCCGCTCAAGAGCGGCAGCCAGGCTGTGGGTGCGTTGGGCCTGGGCAGCCGCCGCCGCAACGCCTTCCACCGTGATACGGTCAGCATGGTGGCGGCCGTGGCGGCCTACCTGGCGGCGTCGGTGGAAACCCAACGCCTGGCGTACAAGGTCAAACAAGAGCAGGCCCTGCGCCGAACACTGGAACGTTACGTCTCGCCCCGGTTGGTGCACAGCTTTCAAAAAAGCCCGGCCATGGAACAGCCCGAGATCATCGACGGCAGCGAGCGCATCACCGTGCTTTTTGCCGACGTGCGTGACTATACGCCGCTGATGGAGCGTTGCAGCACCGACGCCGTGATGTTGGTGCTCAACGAATACTTTTTGCGCATGAGCCAGATCATACAGGCTCACGGCGGCGTGGTCGATGAATTTGCCGGCGATGAAATCGTCGCCAGCTTTGATCGCTCCTCGCCGCGGGTCAACGACGCCTACCGCGCCGTGCGCGCCAGCATTGAGATGCTGGAAAGCCTGAAATCGCTGGGCCGGCGCTGGCATCAGCGCGGCCTGCCCGTTTTTGATATCGGCATCGGCATCAGCACCGGTCTGGTCAGGCGGGGCAGCGTGGGTTCGGCTGAGCGCAGGGCGCTCATCGCTCTGGGCAGCATTCTCAACATCGCCTCGCGCGCCGAGGCGATGAACAAAAAATTCGGCACGCACCTCATCATCACCCAGAGCACCTTCGAGCAGGTATCGCATCTCATCGAGTACGACGCCCTGGGGGCGCACCACCTTCAGGGCATCAGCGAGCCCATATCGCTCTATAGCGTGTGGGCGGTGAAAAATCATCATCTTGCAGAACCCAAGGAAACTTATGACCCAAACGGCTTTACGCAAGCTACCCAGCGTGGACAAACTCTTGCGCAGCGCGCCAGCCCAGACGCTGGTCCAACACACCTCACATGACCTGGTCGTTGAGGCGCTGCGCCAGGCTCTGGACAGCGCCCGGCAGACCATCCTATCCGGCGGGCCACTGCCCGCCGATGAGGCGCTCGTTGACCAGGCAGCCCACATCCTGGAGGCAGAGCTGCAACCCACACTGCGGCCGGTGATCAACGCCAGCGGTATCATCGTGCACACCAACCTGGGCCGGGCGCTGCTCAGCCCGGCGGCGCGGGCCGCCATGGACCAGGCCGCCGGCAGTTATACCAACCTGGAATACGATCTGAAAGCCGGGCAGCGCGGCTCGCGCTACGTCCACGCCGAGGCGCTGCTCTGCCGTCTCACCGGCGCCGAGGCGGCGCTGGTGGTCAACAACAACGCCGGCGCAGTGCTATTGCTGCTCAGCGCGTTGGCCCGCGGCCGCGAGGTGATCCTCTCGCGCGGCCAGTTGATCGAGATCGGCGGCGGCTTTCGTATCCCCGACGTGATGAAACAGAGCGGCGCCGTGCTGGTGGAAGTGGGCGCCACCAACCGCACTCACCTGCGCGATTATCAGAGCGCCATCACCGGGCAGACGGCTCTGATCATGCGCGCCCACCGTTCCAACTTTGTCATGACCGGTTTCGTGAGCGAGCCATTGCTGGCCGAGTTGACCGGGCTGGCCCACAGCCAGGGCCTGCTGGTGGCCGACGACCTGGGCAGCGGCACACTGCTCGATACCGCCCTCTATGGCCTCTCACACGAGCCGACGATCCAGGAAAGCCTGGCCGCCGGCGCCGACGTGGTCTCGTGCAGCGGCGATAAACTGCTCGGCGGCCCTCAGGCGGGCATCATCGTCGGCCGGGCAGAGCTGATCGCCCAACTGCGCCGCTTTCCTCTCACCCGCGCCTTGCGAGTGGACAAGACCACCCTGGCCGCGCTGCAGACCACACTGCTGCATTACATCAAAGGTGAGGCGGCCCAACACATCCCGGTGTGGCGCATGATCGCCCTGCCGCTGGCAACGCTGGCCGCCCGCGCCCAATCGTGGGCCCAAAAACTGGCGACGGCCGGCGTCCAGGCCGAGGTGATCCAGGGGCGCTCGGCAGTGGGCGGCGGGGCTTTGCCCGGCGAGACGCTGCCCACCAGCCTGGTGGCCGTGGGGGGGCTGCCGGCCGGGCAGATGGCCCAGCGGCTGCGCGCCGCCGACCCACCCGTGATCGCGCGCATCGAGGACGATCGTCTGCTGCTCGATCCACGCACCGTCCAGCCGGAGGAAGAAGCCATCCTTTTGGAACGGATCGTCGCTGCCGCCCGGCCAGGGGAGCGCTGATGGCCATGCGGATTTTGGGCATCGAAACGAGCTGCGACGAAACCGCTGCGGCGGTCATCGAAGATGGCCGCACCATTCGTTCCAACGTCGTCGCCACCCAACTGGACCTGCACGCCCGTTACGGCGGCGTCTTTCCAGAGATGGCCTCGCGCCAGCACGTTCTGGCCATCACGCCGGTCATTCGCCAGGCCATGGACGAAGCGGCGTGCAGTTGGAGCGATCTGGATGGCATCGCCGTGACTTTGGGCCCCGGCCTGCCCGGCTCGTTGCTGGTGGGCGTCAACGCCGCCAAGGGGTTGGCCTTTGCATTGGGCCAACCGCTCATCGGCGTCAACCACATCGAAGCTCACATCCTCGCCAACTGGCTGGCCGCCGATGGCGACCCGCCGCCCATCGAGTTTCCGCTGGTCTGCCTGGTCGTCTCTGGCGGCCACACCGATCTGATCCTCATGCGCGGCATGAGGCAATACGAGCGGCTGGGCAGCACCATCGACGACGCCGCCGGAGAAGCCTTTGACAAAGTGGGGCGCTTGTTGGGCCTGCCCTACCCCGGCGGGCCAGAGATCGAAAAAGCGGCCAGGCGCGGCAGTCCGGCGGCCTTTTCGTTGCCCCGCGCCTGGCTCAAGGACAGTTACGATTTCAGTTTTTCCGGCCTCAAAACGGCGGTGCTCCACGAGGTACAGCGATACGAAACCGATTCGCCAGAACCGCGTCCGGGGGGCACAGGCCGGAAGCTGGCGCCGGTGGCCACGCTGGTGCGCGCTCTGCCGGTGGCCAATCTGGCCGCCAGTTTTCAGGCCGCCGTGATCGATGTGCTGGTCGAAAAGACGGCTCAGGCCGCCCAGGATTTCGGCGCTCGTTGCGTGCTGCTGGCCGGCGGCGTGGCGGCCAACGGCGCGTTGCGCCGCAGTCTGCGCCAGCGGGTGGGGGCGGCGGTCTACTACCCGCCGCCTCACCTCTGCACCGACAACGCCGCCGGGGTGGGGGCGGTGGGCTGTTATGCCCTGCGAGAGGGCCGCATCAGCGATTGGGATCTGGACGTGGTAGCGGGGTTGCGTCTGACAGCCTGACCGACCGCCCTTTTCCCAGCGATTTTTAATCATAGACGTCACGAACACAAGAGTATCCAGGACTCAAAAAGGATGAACGAGCATGACAGACATGACAGAACGCGTGGTCGTCACCGGGATGGGCGCCATCACTGCACTGGGGTTGAACCTGCCCACCACCTGGGCTGCCATGCTGGCTGGGGAATCGGGCGCCGGCCCTGTCACCACCTTCGACGCCAGCCCCTATGGGGTGCAGTATGTCGCCGAGATCAAGGGCTTTGAGCCAACAGATTACATGGACATCAAAACCGCCCGCCGCAGCGACCGGGTGGTCCAGATCGCCCTGGCGGCGACCAAAGAGGCGCTGGAGCAGGCCCGGCTAGAGATCACCGAAGAGATCGCCGACGACGTGGGGGTCATCGTCGGCACCGGCATCGGCGGTGAATCCACCCATTACGATCAGATTCAAGTCCTCTCTGAGCACGGGCCGCGACGGGTGAGCCCGTTTGCCCTGGCCCGCATCCTGCCCGACATGCCTGCCGGGCAGATCGCCATCAGCTTTGGCGCGCGCGGGCCCAATCATTGTGTGTCGTCGGCCTGCGCCACCGGCGCCGACGCCATCGGCGACGCCTTCGAGACCATTCGCCGCGGCGACGCGCGGGCCGTCATCACCGGCGGCACCGAGTCTTGCATCACCCCCTCGGCGCTGGTGGCTTTTGAGCGCGCCGGCGTGCTGGCCTCAGAGCAGGGCGATCCTCGCCAGGCGTGCCGGCCCTTCGATCTCACCCGCACCGGCCTGCTCATGGCCGAAGGGGCGGTGATTCTGGTTCTGGAAAGCCTGAGTTTTGCCCGGCAGCGCGGCGCCAGGCCGCTGGCCGAAGTGGTGGGTTATGGCGCCACCGCCGACGCCTTTCACATCTCCGCGCCGAGCGAAGAGGGTGTCGGCGCGGCCAAAGCCATCCAGCGGGCGTTACACAAGGCCAACCTCACACCGCCCGCGATCGACTATATCCACGCCCACGGCACCGGCACTCAGTTGAACGACCGGCTGGAAACGCTGGCCATCAAACGCGCTTTTGGGACGCGCGCGCACGATCTGCCCATCAGCAGCACCAAAAGCATGACCGGCCACATGATGGGCGCCGCCGGCGCGATGGGCGCCGCCGTAGCCGTGATGGCCATTCGAGACAACCTGGCGCCTCCCACCATCAACCTGCACACCCCAGACCCCGAATGTGACCTGGATTACGTGCCCAACCGGGCGCGAAGCGTCACAGTGCGCACGGCCATGGTCAACGCTTTTGGTTTTGGTGGTCACAACGCCGTGTTGATCTTGAAAGAGGTGTCCTGAAGACCCTCTTTCAGGACAATTGCCGAGGCCGGTGCCGGCTGCACGCGCCGGGCCTGCGCACATCGCACCATCTGGAACAGCAAAGAAACATCTGAAGAATCAGATCGAAAAACCGGGAAAGGAGAAGGCTCGATGAGGGCGAAGGGCCTGGGGAGAAAAGTGAACGATTCTCCCCAGCCCCATCGGCCTTGGCAGCCCAAAAATCGAAATGTCCAGCCTGTCCGAACGCGAAACGACTCTGGGGCTCACCTTTGAGGACAAGACCCTGCTGCTGCGTGCGTTGACCCATCGTTCTTTTCTCAACGAGAACCCCGATTTCATCCTGGAAGACAACGAACGGCTCGAATTCCTGGGCGATGCGGTGATCGATTTTCTGGCCGCCGAACACCTGTACCATCGCTTCCCCGAAATGCACGAAGGTGAACTCACCAGCCTGCGATCTGCGCTGGTGCGCACCGAGGCGCTGGCCCACCTGGCCCGCAAGATCGGGCTGGGGCCGTGCCTGTACCTGGGCCACGGCGAAGAGGCCGGCGGCGGCCGGCAGCGGATGGCCGTGTTGTGCGGCGCGTTCGAGGCGTTGATCGGCGCGCTGTACCTGGATCAGGGACTGCCAGCCGTCGAGGCTTTTATCCAACCGCTGATCGACCCCGAGATCGAGCACGTTCTGGCCGAAAACCTGGACAAAGACCCCAAGAGCCAGTTGCAAGAGCTCAGCCAGGCCGAACTCGAGATCACGCCCCGCTACCGCACCGTGGGTGAATCTGGGCCAGACCACGCCAAAGAGTTCATCGTCGAGGCCACCATCGGCGAGCGGGTCTATGGCCGCGGCACAGGGCGCAGCAAACAAGTGGCCGCCCGCGTCGCCGCCGAACTCGCCCTGCGAGAATTACGCCGCGAGTTGAACGATCGCCTGCTCAACAACGGCGTCTGAAATCGCCCGGCCTGCCGGCGGCAACAAGGCCGCGAACGACGGCCGGCGCTACTCGGCCTCCACGGCCTGTCGGGCGGCGCGAATGTTGCCCCACGGCGTGGCGATCATGGTGACACAGCCCACACTCAGGATAAAACGGCGGCCGCCCGTCTGGGCAATGGCGTCGGCGGCCCTGGCCCGCACATCCTGAGGCGTGCCACGCATCATCGTCTCCATACGATCCAGCCCGCCCACCAACACCCTGTCGGTGCGGCGTGCCGCCTCTGCCAGCGATGGCGGCGTCTCCCGATCGTGCCAGTTGATGGCCTGTACGGGGTAATCGGCCACCCGATCAAACATCACATCCTGGCCGTGTAGATGGAGCATGTTGAACCAGGTGCCACCCAGATGCTCCAGGATGCGCCGGTCGTAAGCCTCACCAAATTCGTGGAACTCGGCCTCACTCATCTGATCGTAACGAGCGTGCTGTACGGCGTAAAAAATGCCCGCCGCCGCCGTGCGCTTTACCGCCTCCACAAAGGCAATCGTCGTCCGGGTGATGGTTTCCAGGCCAGCTTTGAAAGCGGCGGGGTGCTGGCGCATGTGGCTGAGCATACGCTCGTTGCCGGCCAGGTTTTTGGCCTGGGCCAACGGGCCAAAGACGGTCTGAATAAAAGGGGGTGGATCGGGTTCCTGTTCCAACGCCCGGCCAACGATCTCCAGACAGCCAAGCTGCCTCCCCAAAGCGCCCTGGGCCGGATCGAGCAGCGGCAGCCGGCGCCAGTCATCCGCTTGCTGCACGGCGCGCTGCACGTATTCCCGCGTGCCTTCTATGTGCCCCAGGTAACGATCGCGCACGCCCCAGTCTACCAGGCAAAAGCTGCTGGCCGGTGAGACCTTGATCAGATCAAAATCGTACAGCCGCTGAAAGGCCAGTTGGGCAGCGGCCAGCCCCTCGGCAGATTGATCGTCGCCGGGGAAATGGCGCCACAAGGCCACCGCCGGGCGGTCGACGGCTTGTCCAGCTATTGTGGCTTCCAGGCGATCCCGCTTGTTCATTGCAGACATTTCCTTCCCTCCGTGAGTGTATTAATTGACATTTTAACATATCTGGCGTAACATTATAGCACAAAACGACATTCCACGCCTGGCCTACCCTTTCTAACGAAATTCTAACAGAAAATTAACCGCCTTCTTACTCTGATGTGTTATAGTTGCTGTGGTTTCTCGGAAAGCCAGACCGTCTGTTGGGTGCGTGACCGAGCAGCCGAAAAGTCGCTTTTGCAGCATCGAACTTGCCAAGGAGATCCACATGCACGCGTTATCGGTTGTAATACCGGCCTTCAACGAACAAGATGGCATCGCCGACATCGTCGACCGTGTTCTGGCCGTCCGGCAGCCGCTGGCCGAAGCCGGTGTGCCCGAGTTGGAACTGATCGTCGTCGACGACGGCTCGCGCGACCGCACGGCCGAGATCGTCGAAGGTTATGCCGACGTCCGTCTCATCCGCCATGCCATCAACAAGGGTTACGGAGCCGCTCTCAAGACCGGCTTTAGCCATGCCAGGGGCGATCTGCTGGCCTTTCTGGACGCCGACGGCACCTACCCACCCGAGTTCTTTCCCCAGCTCTGCCAGGCCGCCATCGAACAACAGGCCGATCTCGTCATCGGCTCACGCATGGCCGGCCAGGACAGCGAGATGCCCCTCACCCGCCGTGTGGGCAATTTCTTTTTCGCCAACCTCATCTCACTCATCTCCAACCAGCGCATCTCGGATAGCGCCTCTGGCATGCGCGTCCTGCGCCGCGAGGTGCTCTCGACCCTCTACCCTCTGCCAGACGGCCTCAACTTTACGCCGGTGATGAGCACCCGCGCCCTGCACGAAGGTATCAAGATGATCGAAGTGCCCATCACTTATAGCGAGCGTCTGGGCCGCTCCAAGCTGAGTGTGGTGCGAGACGGCGCTCGCTTTCTCAACTCGATCGTTTGGACGGCCATGAACTACAATCCGGTGCGCATCCTGGGCGGCGTGGGAGCGGCAGCAGTGGCTCTGGCGGGCCTGATCGCGGCGGTATTGGTCGTCCTGCGGCTGCGAGGCGTCACCTCGTTGGGCCCGTGGGGTGTCTTTGCGCTCTTTGGCGCCGGTGTAGCCGCCGTGGCCGGTGTCAGCCTTTTTTCGCTGGGGGCCACTTTTAACTATCTGGTCACGCTGTTCCACAAAAAACCGGTGCGCCAGGGCCTGCTGGGCCGACCGGTGTTCAAACAACCCCTGGAGCGCCATTTCGGCTGGGTGGGCTTGTTGGCTCTGCTGGGCGGCGTGGTGCTGGGCTTGATCTCCATCGTCCTGGGCCTGTCTGGCTGGGAGGTCACCCGCCTCTGGTTCTGGATGGTAGCCAGCGCTATGGCCACCATCGTGGGCCTCCAATTGTTGATCTCCTGGTTCGTCATGCAAGTCCTGGCCGAACTCAGCCAGCGAGAAGCCCGTGTGGAGGGTGATCTCAACGGCCACCCGACCAGGTGAGAATAGACGATGTGTTTGAACTGCATTTTGTCGTCAACCGGGACAATGGCTGTCAGAGCGCAACGGGGCAACCCTAT
The DNA here is from genome assembly GCA_049324835.1 of Chloroflexota bacterium. Classification (GTDB taxonomy): domain Bacteria; phylum Chloroflexota; class Anaerolineae; order CAYNKW01; family CAYNKW01; genus JBMOMT01. Next base: position 108,858 of record JBMOMT010000040.1, read on the forward strand.
CCCGACCTTTTGAGGAGTCCTTTTCATGTCTAACGATTCGATAAAACACAACCGTGGCACCAGCGCGCCCCGCAAGCTGCCCACCGCCAACTTTCCCAACGCCGATTCGGCCATCCGCCGCATCTCACCCAAACGCCGCGACGACGCCATCGACGTGCTGCTGGTGAACCCACCCGCGCCCGACGGCGGCATCTGGATCCGCTCCCAGCACCGCGTGGGCCGTCGCTCGCGCGAGAACATGATCTGGCCGCAGTGTTCGCTGGCCCAGTTTGCCGCCCTGCTGCCCGATTACAAAGTCGAGGTGGTGGACGCCATCGCCAACCGCATGAGTTGGGAAGAATTCCACCAGCTATTGCGCCAAAAACAGCCGCGTTATTATGTCACTCAGGTCACCGCCCCCACCCTGACCAACGATATGTACGGCACCTTTTTGGCCAGGACCGTCGGCGCGCGCACCATCGCCTTTGGCACCCACGTCACGCCCATCCCAGAGCGCACGCTGGAGGCCTACCCCAGCCTGGACTTTGTGCTGCGCGGTGAGCCGGAACTCAGCCTGCGGGAGCTCATCGACTCGTTGGAAGGCCGCGAAATGACCGACCCGCAGCTCGTCGGGCTCTTTCGTGAATCCGACGACACCTGGCAGCCTCGCTCTGCCGCGCCAGACCGCGAGCCGGAAGACCTGAGCCATATCAAGGGGCTGGTATGGCGCCGGGCGGGCGCAGTGGTCTTTAACGACGACCGCCCCTTTATCGCCAACCTGGACGACCTGCCGTTGCCGCGGCACGAGTTGTTGCCTTTTGAAAAATATCGCATTCCCAACATCAAAGGCCCTTACACCTTTATCGTCACCAGCCGCGGCTGCACCGCCGGCTGCAAGTTCTGCATCAAACACGTCAGCTACCAGTATGCCATCCGGCTGCGCTCGCCAGAGAGCATCATGGCCGAGATCCGGATGCTGTACGAGCTGGGCATCCGCAACATTCACATGTACGCCGATCTGTTCACCGTCAACCGCGATCAGGTCATGGGTCTGAGCCGGCTGATCATCGAATCGGGCCTCAAGATCAAGTGGACCTGCAACAGCCGCGTCGATTACGTCGACGAAGAGATGCTCCAGACCATGGCCCAGGCCGGTTGCTGGTACATCTCCTGGGGATTAGAATCGGGCAACATCGACATTCTAAAGAGCATCCGCAAGGGCACAGACCCGGAAAAGATGATGCGCGCGCTGACGTGGAGCAAAAAGGCCGGCATTCGCAACTGGGGCTACTTTATCATCGGCCTGCCGGGAGAGACAGAAGAGACGATCCAGGAAACGATAGCCCTTGCCAAAAAGCTGCCGTTGGACATCGCGCTGTTTCACATCGCCGCGCCCTACCCCGGCACCCCCTTCTTCTTCGATGTGGTGGAGAACAACTGGTTCCGGCCGGGCACGCAGTGGGAAGAGGTAGACATGGATCGTTCGACGGTGTTGGATTATCCTGGCCTGCCCGCCGAGCGGCTGGAATACTGGCAGCGGCGGGCCTTTCGCGAGTGGGCCATGCGGCCAGGCCCCATCTTGACCTATCTCAAGAGTGCCAACAGCCTGGGCGCGCTTCGCTCCTTCTTTGAGATCGGCTGGCAGACCCTTTCCTGGGTGTTGGGGTTTGCTCATTAGGTTTAGCACAGACACGATGAATCAGCTTGCGCCCGCGGATTCGACGCCGCGGGCGTAAGGAGAAAAAGAATCATGGAATTCGACATCCGACGCTATCTGAGCCTTTTGATCAAGTGGTGGTGGTTGCTGGCGATAGGCGTCATCGTGCCGGTGGTGGTGAGCTTTTATTTTGCCTCCAAACAACCGGCCCTGTATCGGGCGCGTGTGGTGTTGATGGTAGGCACCACCCTTCAGAGCACCAATCCAGACGCTTACGAGATCGGCATCGCCGAACGGCTGGCCCGGGGCTACGCCGAGATGGTAAAATATCGACCCGTGACCAACGGCGTCATTCAAAAGCTGGGGCTGAATCAGACCCCAGAGGGGTTGGCCGAACAGATCGTGGCTTTTGTGCGTTCGGAGGCCAATCTACTGGAGCTGTGGGTCACCGACGAAAACCCCAGGGCGGCGGCGCTCATCGCCAACGCCCTGGCCGACGAACTGATCCGCCAGAGCCCTGGCTCTTCGCAGGCCCAGGCCGAGCAGCAGAATTTTATCGAGCAGCAACTGAATGACCTGCAGGTCAAGATCAAAGCCGTGGAACAAGAGATCGAAGAAAAGACGGCTTCGCTGGTCAACCTCACCTCGGCAGCCGAGATCCAGACGGCGCAGGAATACCTGAGCAGCCAGGAAACCGTCGCTTCTCTCTACCGCTCGCAATACGCGCAGTATCTGACCTCCTACACCGAGAGTTTCGTCAACCAACTGTCCATCGTCGAACCGGCCATCGAACCGACCTACCCCATCGGCAGCAAGACCAAGATGATCCTGGGCATCGCCGGGCTGGCCGGGCTGGCGTTGTCGATGGCTGCGGTCTTTGTCATCGAATTCCTGGACGACACCGTCAAGTGGGAGGGCAGTCAGGACAAAAAGGTGACCGGCATGTCGGTGCTTGGCGCGGTGGCGCGCATGCCCAGCAGCAAAGGCGCCATCCTCGCCCGTGGCAGCGAACGCTCCACCGAGGCAGAAGCCATCCGCGCCTTACGCACCAACCTGTTCCTGTCGCGCCGCCGCACACCCTATCGCTCCATTCTGGTGACCAGTTGTAACAGCCGCGAAGGCAAGAGTTTCGTGGTGGCTAACCTGGGCGTGGCGTTGGCCACCGCCGGCCTGCGTACGGTCATCGTTGATGGTGACATGCGCCATCCTTCGCAGCACGCCATTTTCGACCTGCCCAACTTTTTCGGGCTGGCCGATCTGCTGGACCGCAGCGTCTCGGCCAACGACCTGGCCTCGGCGCGAGGTGTTCAGGCCACAGAGGTCAAGAACCTGTCGTTGCTCTCTGCCGGCAGAGTCCCGCTAGACCCGGCCATCCTGCTCACTTCGCCCAACCTGGCCCTGCTGATGCGCGCCCTCCAGGAGCGCGCCGACATCGTGTTGTTGGATAGCCCGCCGATGCTGGCCGTGCCCGACACCTCGCTGCTGGCCTCCGAGGCTGGCGCCACCCTGATAGTGGTCAACGACGGTATCACCAGCCGCGCCGACGTGAACAAGGTCAAAAAAGAACTGCTGCAACTCGAAGACGTCAATGTGCTCGGTGTTGCCTTTAATAACGTCAAACTGCGCGGAGGCTCGCACTATTACTATGGCGCGCCCGCGCGCCGTCCGGTGTGGAACCGGCTTCTCGGACAGCTTGCGATGCTGGGCATTGGCCTCTTTGGCGCCAACGGTCACGCGCCCGACGATCCGGATCACACCCTCGATCTGAAGGAAATGGCCGAATACCTGGGCATTCAGTTGCACACGGCGCGCCGCTGGTGTCAGGATGGGCGCATCCCCGCTTTCAAGAGTGGACGCCACTGGCAGGTGCGGCGCGGCGACCTGCAAGCCATGGTGCTCAACCATCTTTCCGGCGAAGTGCGCGACGAAGAGACGATGGCTTTTCTGGAGCCATCACTGCCGCCGTTCGAGAATAGAAACTGACATCATCGCCAAACCATCTAACGGGCATGAACCTGCATCTGAGTCACTCCTACCACAGCCTATCTCTGCTGGAACCAGTGTGGGTTCTGGGCGCGCTGCTGCTGCTGGCCGTTGCGCCGGCGCACACGGGCGCTATCGCCATTGGCCTGGCGCTGTTATGCCTGTCCTTTTTGCAGCGCCGGGTCATGACCGGCCATTTCAGCCGCTCCACCTCCCTGGATGTCGCCTGGCTATTGCTGTTGGTGGGGGCCGCCATCGCCCTGACTGCATCGTACGACCCTCGCCTGGGCCTGCCGGCCCTGCTGGCGCTGCTGGGCAGCATCGCACTCTATTACGCCGCTGCCAACACCTCCCGGCCAGAGGCTCTGGCCGGGGCAGCCTTGCTCGCCGGGCTGATCGTGGCCGTCTATTACCTCGGCCAGTACAGGTTCATCCCCCATGCTGAAAAAAGCGGTCTGGCATCGACCCTGGGCCACATCACGTCGGGGTTCTGGCCCCGATTGGGCACGTGGCAGCCTTTTTCCAACAGTGTGGCCACCCTGCTCGAAGGCCTGATCCCGCTGGGCGTCGGGTTGGCCCTGGCCGGCTCATCCCGAACCTGGCGGGCCCTGGGCGCGACGGCAGCGAGCCTCATGGCGCTGGCGGTCGTGGTGACGGCCTCGCGGGGGGCGTGGCTGGCGTTGCTGGCTGCCGCTACCCTCTGGCTGGCCGCCCGCCGAAAGGTAACTTTTGTCGCGCTAGGGTTGGTTATACTTGGCCTGGTTGCCCTGGCAGGCTACCTGACGTTAAAAGAAGGCGCCACGTTGGCCAGTGCGCCGCTCGTCGGGCCGGTATGGCTCGATCTCTTTGCCCGGCCCGACCGCCTGCAAGTGTATCAGGGATCGCTGCGGCTGATCCAGGACTTTGCTCTCAGCGGCATCGGCCTGGGTGATGTGTTTGGGCAGCTCTACTCGCAGTACGTCCTGCTCATCCGCCACGTCTACCTGACCTACTCACACAACCTGTACCTCGCCGTCTGGCTGCGGCATGGAATTCTGGGCGCGGCAGGCCTGGGTTGGCTGATCGTTTCCCTGGCCTGGAGCGTCATAAGGGAAAAGCAGAGAGCCGCAGCGCCACTCTTTGAAGCCGCCTGGGTGGGGGCAGCCGCAGTTTTGATCCACGGCCTGTTCGACGCCCGGCCATACGTCGATCTGTGGAGCGGGTGGCCGTTGTTCCTGACGTTGGGACTGACCGTGTCCACTGGGACGGTGGCCAAAATCGAGGCCACAACAGGCCCATCCAACCCAAGATGGCTCTGGGCGACGCTGGGAGCGCTGGTCTTGGGCCTGGCCCTGACCTGGCGGCCGCTGACAGGCGCGGTCTGCACCAATCTGGGCGCAGTGCAACAGGCCCAGGCCGAACTGGCGCCCAACCTTGCCCCAGAGGCGCGCGCCAGCCGTCTACAGGCAGCCGTGAACAGCTATCAACTGGCTTTAAAATTCGATCCGGACAACCGGACGGCGCACCTGCGGTTGGGCAACCTGGCCGTGGCCGGTGGTCGATACGCCGAGGGTGCAGCGCATCTGGAGGTGGTCTGGCAGGCCACGCCCGCAGATGCTACCGCGCGTAAAGCCCTGGGATTGGCCTACGCCTGGGCTGGTCGAATCGAGCCGGCGAGCGCCCTCCTTCGAAACAGCCAGGACATCGTCGCCGAATTGAACACCTGGGGTTGGTGGCACAGCCAGGAAGGCCGTTACGACGTGGCGGCCCATGCCTACCGCACGTCGCTGGCGCTCGAGCCAGAGCAGCCCCAGATAAAAGAATTGTTGAACAACCTGGACGCACAGGAGACAAAGGACTAACCCATCATGATCATCTCACGGACGCCGTTGCGCATCAGTTTTGTGGGCGGCGGCAGCGACCTGCCCGCCTTTTACCAACAGGAACGGGGCGCTGTGGTCAGCACGGCCATCGACAAGTACATCTATATCACCGTCAACCCCAAATTCGACGACAAGATCCGCGCCAGTTATTCGCGCACCGAGATCGTGGACAGTTTGGCCGAGCTGCAACACGAGTTGATCCGCGAGGCGCTCAAGATGGTGCGCATCGAGCGGGGCATCGAGATCACCTCCATCTCGGACATTCCCTCACAAGGGACGGGCCTGGGCTCATCGAGCACCTACACCGTGGGGTTGCTCAACGCGCTTTACGCGCAGCGGAACTATTTCGCCGGCGCCGAGCGGCTGGCGCGTGAAGCTTCCATCATCGAGATCGAGCGCTGCGCCAAACCCATCGGCAAACAGGATCAGTACATCGCCGCCTATGGGGGATTGCAGTTCATCCAATTCAACCCCGACGAGAGCGTGTTCGTCGATCCCATCGTCTGCGAGCCAGAGACGCGGGAGCGGCTGCAAGAGGGGCTGCTGATGCTCTACACCGGGCTGACCCGCAGCGCCGACGACATCTTGCGCGAGCAATCGCACAACACCGCCACCGACGCGGATAAACGGGCCAGCCTGCGCCAGATGGTGAGCCTGGCCGGGCAGATGCGCGAGGCGCTGCTGCGCAACGATCTGAACGGTTTCGGCGAGGTGATGCACGCCGGCTGGATGGAGAAGCGGCGGCTGGCCAGTGGCATCAGCAAGCCGATCATCGACGAGTGGTACGAGCGCGCCCGGGCCCACGGCGCCATCGGCGGCAAGATTCTGGGGGCAGGGGGCGGCGGCTTTTTGCTGCTCTATGCGCCGCCAGAGCGTCACCCGGCCATCTGTGAAGAGCTGCCAGAGCTGCGGCCCATCGACTTTCGTTTCAGCCCGCAGGGCAGCAAGCTGATTTACGTGGAAGAGAATGGATACGCCTACAGCTAGACCTGCCGTCGCCGGTTGAACGAACAGACGCCGACCAACTGTCTCTTTGAGACCAGCGCCGTCGATGGCGCCCCAACGATTTCTTTGTTGTTTCTCAAGCCATTCTTTCTGAAAAAGAAAAGCATCCTCCAGTATAATAGAGGCTGCAAATCGTCGATGGATGGAAACCCATGAGCGGTGTGTTTGGTATCGTAGACTCGAAAAAACGGTCGCTCGCCAGCCAATTGCAACGTATGGCTGGCCGTCTTTGCCTCCAAGAGTGGCACCACGCCCAGACGTGGGCCGACGAAAACGCCGGCGTGGGCCTGGGACAGGCCCACATCGGCCTGTTCGCCTCGGAAACCCAGCCCTGGCACAGCGACGATGGCCAGATAGCCGTTGTCTTTTTTGGCGAGCTGTACTATACCGGGTCGCTGCGCCGTCAACTGGACTCTGAGGGTTACGGATCACAAAATGGCAGCGATGCCGAACTGGTGCTGCGTCTTTATCAGGCCAGAGGTGAGCGTTTCATCCACGATCTGGAAGGCGTCTTTGTGCTGGCCATTTGGGACGGCCGCCAGCAGCGATTGTTGGTGGCCAATGACCGTTTCGGCCTGATCCCCACCTATTACGCTCATTATGACGGTATCTTGACCTTCGCGCCCGGTGTGAAGGGCATACTGGCCGATGCAACATTGGAAACCCCACTCGACCTGACCGCTCTGGCCCAGTTCATGCGTTTTCAACGCCTGCTGGGCGACCGCACTTTTTTCCAGGGGCTACGTCTGCTGCCTTATGGTTCACTGATCCGTTTTGACCGGTCCAACAATTCCCTTGAGGTGGCGCACTATTGGGATTTCGACCAGATTCCCACCTGGCCCTCTGATGCCACCTTCCAGGACGCCGTGGCAGAAACAGGACGGCTGCTGCGTCAGGCTGTCGAGGCCCGCACCCAGGGAGCAGAGCAGGTGGGCGTTTATTTGAGCGGCGGCCTCGATTCACGCACACTCGCCGGCTTTGCCTCTCAAAAACGTTCGCCCATCGTCACCCTGACCTACGGCGTGCCGCACTGCCGCGACGCCCACTATGCCGCACGTATCGCCCGCCGCATCGGCAGCCATCACCATTTCCTCCCGCTGACAAACGGTCGCTGGGTGCGCGACGAAGCGGCTTTCCATCTGGAGGCCACCGAGGGGTTTATCACCTGGACGCACAGCCACGCGGCGCCGACGCTGCGACCGGCCCGTGACCTGATGGACGTGAATCTCTCTGGTTTCGGCGGCGATCAGGTGCTGGGTGGCCGGGCGCTGTACTATGCGCCTCTGCTGCGCACCGCACCCGACGATATGGCTTTCGACTGCCAGTTCTTTTCTTACCTCAACCAATCGTTTTCCTGGCCTGGCATCACTGAAGCAGAAGAACATTGCCTGTACACTCCAACTATCAATTCCCAGATCGCGGGGCAGGCGTGGCACTCGTTGAGAGAGGAAATCGAGCGTTTACGACGTTTTCCTTACGACCAGCTTGCCGACATTTTTATGACCATCCATCAGGGCATACGCCTGAGCAACCTCAACGTGGTCTACCAGCGCGCCTTCTTTGAGGCCCGTTATCCCTTTTACGATTACCAACTGGTGGACTGGGTCTACTCTATGCCGATGGACTTTCGCCTGGGCGACCGGCTTTACCTGGCTGTTCTCAACCGCGAGATCCCCGAGGTCACCTGGGTGCCGCGTGATACCGACGAATTATTGCTGACCGATCGCCAGACCATCCGGCAAGCCCATGGCCTGTGGCAAAAAGTGCGGCGGCGACTCGCCGGGCAACAGCGGAGCATCATTCACGAAGACCCGGAGGGCTGGCTGCGGCGTGATCTGCGCGACTGGGCCGAAACTTTGCTCTTTGACCCGCGCACCCTCGAGCGAGGCATCTTTGAGCCCGCCTTCCTGCGCTCTATTTTCGAGCGACATATGTCTGGCAAAGAGCTTCACACCATCGGCAAGATCGCACCCATCATGACCTACGAGATGATGCTGCGCCGCTTTTTCGATGGGCCAGAGGAGTCTGGCCGATGACCACACGCCTCAAAATACGCACAGTTCTGATCCTGGGTCTCACGGCGATGGTGGTGCTCGGCCTGGTCGTCGTTACCGTGCCGGCGTTCAAGTTTCAGGATCGCGTGCGTGGGCGGCTGCAGCAGGCTGGCCTCCTGCCCGCACTGCTGCCCATCTACAGCGCGCCCAACGCCCCGGCAGACCGGGTCACCGCCCGGCGGTTGCTGGTAGCCGAGCTTCACGACGCCCTGGCGTACGGTGATCATGAGCACGCCGCAGCGTTGAACGCCGTGCTGAGCCAGGAGGCTTTTCAGCGCGCTTACCGCGCCCTCAAAGCCTGGGAAAACACACGCGATCCGGCCACCGGCCTGTTGCCCTGGGCGCTGGCCAAAGACTATCGCGAGTGGGATGTCAATCGTATTGGGGCCAATCTGTACGCCCACCTGCTCATCGCCAGCCTGTATCTCGATCCGGAAAACATGGCGCTGTGGGAGCACATTCTCATCTACGAGCGTGAAACCTGTGGCGCGATGCCCTGCAGCATCGAGTTTGGTACGGGCGAGATCATCCCGGCCGATCAGGACACCCTCATCCGCGGCGCTTCAGAATACACCCGCGATGGCCTGCTGGCCGTCAGCGAGCGTTTTGGTCAGGGCCTCTGGTTCGACCGGATGATCGAAGGGGCTGAGGCCATCCTCAACGCAGCTTACGTCGAAACCCAGGCTGGCGTGATCCCTGCCAACAGCACCGAGGTCAACGGCTCTCAGTTGCAGCTTCTTTCCCGACTCTATTGGATCACCCGCGACGAGCGGTATCTAGAAATGGCCGAGCGCATCGCTGAGACATACCTGTTCGAGATGATTCCCAACAACGGCGGCCTGCCCGCCGACTATTGGGACTTTGAAACCGGAACCCCGCTGCCGGAAGACGAACGCTTCCGCCCCGAGGCCGAGAGTGAATCCGGGGTTCACGCTTTCCGGCTATCGGATCACGGCGGCGAGATCGTCTCCGGGCTGACCGAGCTCTATTTTCTGGAACGTTTGCTGGATCGCCCTCAGGCCGGGCGCTATCGCCAGCCACTGCAAAATTTTTTGGATACGCTGCTGGCCACCGGCCGCACCGGGGAAGGGCTGTGGGTTCATAGCGTCGACACCGTAACACACCAACCGTTTGACAGCCACCTCTCGGATACCTGGGGCTACAACCTGAGCGGTTTTCACACCTTTGACCTGGCCGAAGGCAGCGATCGTTACACGGACGAAATCACCCGCACCATGCGCGCCGTGGCGACCCAACATTCCATCCATTGGGAAGACGAACGGCTCGACGGTTATGCCGATACGATCGAGTCGATGCTGTATCTCTTGCCCTGGTTCGATATCCCCGAGGCCCATTATTGGGTAGACGACGAGATCGAAGTCATGTTTCTCAAACAGCGCGCCGATGGTTTTATCGAGGGCTGGCTGCTGGACGGCAACTTTGTGCGCACAACCCTGCTCTATGGCCAGTACAAAAGTCAGGGCCTCACGCCAGACCCCTGGAATGAGAGCCTGCGCGTGGGTGCGGCCTACGATCGCACCAATGACACCCTCTACATCCACCTGGCCTCTCCGGATCGCTGGCAGGGGAGGCTGCGCTTTGACGTGCCGCGCCACGAAACGATCTGGGGCATGCCGCTCGAGTATCCACGTGTCAATGGCCTGCCAGAGTGGTATGTCGTCGAGTCAGCGGCCACCTACTCGATCACCAACCTGGATACAGGCGAGACATTTTTGTACTCCGGGCAAGAACTGTCGGAGGGTCTGCCGGTGACTCTGCGACCATCGCCTGAAAACGTGCTGAACCTGGCCGTATCGCGACCGTGAGCTTGTTATGAGAATCCTGATCGCCGTACACCATTTCCCACCTGCTTTTGGCAGCGGCGCCGTGTGGCGTGCCCACCGCACAGCCCACGGGCTGCAACAGGCCGGCCACCAGGTGCAGGTCGTCTGCGTGGAGTCTATCACCCACGGCGACGGCCAGACGCTGGAGCGGATCACGGCCGATCAAGATGGCATCGTCGTGCATCGCTTGTACTTTAACCTGCCCCAGTCTCCGGATGCGGTCCGCCGCAGCTACCGCAACTCGCCGGTGGGACAACAGGTGAGCGATCTGATCGCGGCCTTCCGGCCTGACGTGCTGCATCTCATCAGCGGCTATCTGATGTCGGGCAGCACCATCGAGGCCGCCCAGGCCGCCGGTGTCCCAACGGTGGTCACGCTCACCGATTTCTGGTTCCTCTGCCCGCGCATCACGCTGGTGCGCAGTGATGGATCGTTGTGTCCCACCCCCGCCCAACCGCGGGCCTGCACGCTTTGCCTGCGGAAGGAAAAACGACGCTACCTGCTGGCCGATCGCTGGAGTGGAGGAGGCGTGGGTTGGGCGCTGTCGCTTGTGTGGAAAAAATACGGCGACGCTCTGCTGGCGGCCATGCACGAGCGCAAGCATTACTTGCTGTCACTGTTGAACACCATCGACATAGTCATCTCGCCTTCACAGTTTCTCAAAGCGTTGTTCCAGGCTGAGGGAGTGGCTCCGCGCCGTTTTCTTTACATGCGGCAGGGACTAGACGTGAGCCACTGGCTGGAAGCAGCGCCTTGCCAGGATGACTCCCACCTGCGCATCGGCTACATCGGCCAGATCGCAGACCACAAGGGAGTCGATGTGCTGGTGCGGGCCTTTCAACGTTTACAGCCCGGACGCAGAAAACCCCGCCTGATACTCTACGGAGACGTGGAGCAGTTTCCGCGTTTTGCCCGGCGCATACGCCAGGAGCTGGCGGGCCAGCACCAAGTTACATGGGGCGGCACTTTTGAGCACGCCAAAATCCGGCAAATCCACGCCGGCCTCGATATTCTGGCTGTGCCCTCGGTGTGGTACGAGAACAGCCCCAACGTCATCCTGGAAGCCTTTGCCTGCGGCACGCCGGTGGTTGTCTCGCGCCTGGGCGGCATGGCCGAGCTGGTGGACGATGGTGTGAACGGTTTTCACTTTGAGCCCGGCGATGCAACAGCCCTGGCCCGGGTGCTACAGCGCTTTGTCGACGAGCCCAATCTGGGTAAAGCGTTGCGCCAGGGCATGCCGCCGGTCAAAACGGTGCAGCAAGAGATCCAGGAACTGGAGCGGGTCTATACCTCGCTGGAGGTCAACTGAATTGTCCGAGAGTCCGAACATCCTCGCCATACAAGAAAGCCTGGAGCCAGCCATGCTCCAGCAGAGCCCGCCGCCGCACGATTTTTTATCGACCGTGGTGCGTAATTCGGCCTTTGTGATGGGCGTCCAGGTTTTGATGAAGGCTTTTGGCTTTTTGTTCAACATCTATGTGGTGCGGCGGCTGGGAGCCGAGCATTTTGGCAAGTATGCTGCGGCGCTGGCGTTCATCGCCATCTTTGCCATCTTTTCGGACCTGGGCATGGCGCCTTATATGCTACGCGAAATCGCCCGAGACCGCAAAAACACTCACTGGCTGCTGCCCAACGTGGTGGTCATCCGGCTGCTGTTATCGGGAGGGGTGGTGATCGTAACGACGGCTGCGGCCTACCTGGTGGGCAAAGAGGCCGATATGGTGCTGGGTATCTTTGTGGCGGCATGTGGCCTGTTCCTGTACGCCATCCAGGGGCCTCTGGACGCCACGCTGATGGGCTGGGAGCGGCTGGACCTTTCGGCCACTTTTTCGCTGGTCAACCAGGTGGTCTTTTGGGCATTGGGCGCCCTGTTTCTGATCCTCGGTTGGGGGTTCATCGGGCTGCTCGTGGCGTCGATGCTGGGCGTGGCTGCCATGGCCGTTTTGGAGGCGCGAGCAGTCTTCAAAGAGATCCGTTTCCGTAGCCTCGGGCTGACGCCGCATCGCTGGCGAGAGCTGATCCAAGCCGGCATGCCCTTTGGCATCAGTGGCCTTGCCTTCTCGTTGCAGGGACGCTTCGACTCGGTGTTGATGTCTGTGACCTTGACAGATGCTATCGTGGGCTGGTACAATGTGCCGCTACAGTTGATAACCATGTTGATGCTGCTGGCTCAGAGCGTGTGCACCTCCATGATGCCCTCGCTGACCCGCGCCTACAGCCAGGACCCCAGGTCTATCCATGGCATCGTGCAGCGCTCACTCAAGTATTTGCTGCTGATCTCGCTGCCCATCGCTGTGGGGGGCGCCATCCTCGCCGACAGGTTGATCGTGACGCTCTATACCGAGGAATATATCAACGCTATCCCGCTGACCCGCATCCTGATCTGGACGTTGCCTTTGCTTTTCCTTTCGGAATTGATGGGCGCCTTGATCATGGCGCTCAAGCAGGAAAAGGCCGGCGCCAAGATCAACGTGAGCAACGCCCTGTTGAGCGTGGTGTTGAACCTGCTGATGGTACCCACGCTGGGCGTGATCGGAGCGGCGGTGGCGCGGCTGCTCGCCCGCAGTGTGCGCACCGGTCAGTACTGGCATCTGTTGGGCAGCGAGTTGCTCGTCGGCCAGCGCTGGAAACAAGTGCTCCAGGTGGGTCTGGCAGCAGCGGTCATGGGCCTGGGCCTGTTCCTGGGCCGCGATCTCAATTTGTTCCTGGTGATGGGTCTGGCAGGTATGCTCTACGTGATAGCCCTTTTTGCCTTCCGGGCCATTGGGGGGGAAGAGTTGCAGTACCTCATCAGCCTCTTGCTCAAACGTGGTTCACAAGGCTAATCACAACAACGACGAGACGGGGGTTTCAAGGAGTGAACGTATGGAACAAATGGACATGCGACCAGAACAGATTGCGGAAAACCCTCTGCCGTTGGGTCACTTTTGGGATGAATTCAAGGGTTACTCTTTTCGAGACAAACGCCTGACGGTGATGGGCGTGCTGCGTTTCCTGCTCAACGCCCACAAGTTCGAAACCAGGGAACCTATCGTTATCGCTCAGAACGTGATCATCGCCAAAAATGCCAAAACTGGACGGCTCGTTGCCGGGCGCGGCGTGCGCATCGCCAGGGGATGTGTGCTGGTGGTGGGCGGCCAGGGTCTGCTTTCGCTGGGCACGCGAGCCATCATCGGCCCCAATACGCGCATCATGGCCGCCACCCAGGTGCGCATCGGCGCGCGTTGTATGATCAGTTGGCATTGCAGCATTTTTGATTCCATTGGCCATCGCATGTGGCTCGACGGCCATGAAGAAGCCGAGATCGAAGCCCCCATCACCATCGAAGACGACGTCTGGATCGGTCCCTACTCTATCATCATGAAAGGAGTCACCATCGGCGAAGGCTCGATCATCGGCGCGGGTTCGGTGGTGCGGCGCGACGTGCCGCCCAAGTCGTTGGCTTATGGCAATCCGGCCCGCGTGGTGGGTAAGGTAGATCGATGGGAACGCTGATGAAACCGATCAAGTGGTTGGTTCTGGGGCTGGGGCTGATCCTGGTCTCGTTCCTGCTGTGGAGAGGTCTGCGCGGCCAGGGCATCCGCATGCTGGTCATACACCGGTTGCAGGCTCTGCTGGATCGCACGCCGGCAGCCCAACAGGGCCATCTGACCAACGTCATCTTTTTGCACCATTCCACCGGGCGTTATCTGATCCGCCAGGGCGGCGTGCGAGAGCAACTCGCAGCAGCAGGCCTGGAATTCTGGGACCACGATTATAACTTTGAGGGCCTCATCCGGCCCGACGGCGCACGGACCGGTTACAGTTATGGCATCCCGGACGATAATACCGATCCAGATGGCCTGGCTCGCCTCTTTGATCAGCACGTTTATGGGCTGCCGCTGAACGCCTTGAGCGGCCTGATGCAGCATGAGGTCATCGCCTTCAAGTCTTGCTTTCCGGCCAGCAACATCACCAGCCAGGCGCAACTGGAGCAATACCAAACCTGGTATTTGGGCATGCGCGACGTGATGGATCAACACCCGGAGAAGGTCTTCATCGCTCTCACGCCGCCGCCGCTGAACCCGGCAGCCACCAACGCCGAGACCGCCGCCCGCGCGCGGGCCTTTGCCGACTGGCTCACATCCGGCGAGTTTCTAGCCGGGCATCCTAACGTGTTCACTTTTGACTTTTTCGATCTGTTGGCCGAAAGAGATCCGTCGGCTCCCGACTTGAACATGTTACGCGCGGCCTATCGCGACGGAGAGGATTCTCACCCTAACGAACGGGCCAACCAGACCGTCGGGCCGCTCTTTGCCGATTTTATTTTCGAGACGGTGGCAGCCTACCGCGCCAGCCGCGCCGAGGGAATACAAATACCATGATGCCACGCGTCTGGATCGTTGTGCTCAACTGGAACGGCCTGGCCGACACCCTGGAATGCCTGGCTTCGCTTCAGCGCCTCGACTATCCGAACTATGAGGTGATCGTCGTCGACAACGGCTCTACCGACGGCTCGGTGAAGGTCATCCAGGCGCAATTTCCCGACATCACCCTCATCGCCAACGAGCAGAACCTGGGCTTCACCGGCGGCAACAATATCGGGTTACGATACGCACTGGAGCGCGGCGCCGATTATGCGCTGCTGCTGAACAACGATACCGAGGTGGCGCCGGATTTTCTGCGGCTCCTGGTCGAGGTGGCGGAGGCCAACCCGGCCATCGGCATCGCCGGGCCGACGATCTATTACCACGCCCAGCCAGAGCGCATCTGGTCGGCGGGCGGGGTGATCGATTGGCAACGCGGCCTTACCAGTATGATCGGGCTGGGTGAGACAGATGCAGGCGAGCATGGCGCCGCGCCGCGAGATGTAGATTTCGTTACCGGTTGTGCATTCCTGGTCAAGTGGGCGGTAATGAAGCAAGTAGGCTTGTTGGATGAGCGTTTCTTTGCCTATTACGAAGAAGCTGAGTGGTGCGTGCGGGCACGACGAGCAGGGTTTCGAATCCTCCACGTGCCGCAGTCGAGGCTTTGGCACAAGATCTCGCCAGAGCGGCGAGCTGCTTCACCGCAGGTGCATTATTATATGACCCGCAACCGGCTTTTGTTTCTCAGGTTGGTCAAGGCTGGGTGGCGAGCCTGGCTGTACACTTTGGCTGACTATCTCCGTACCTTGATCAGTTGGAGCTTAAAACCCAGATGGCGATGCAAGCAGCAACAGCGACAAATGATGCTGCGGGCCATCGGCGATGCCTGGCAGGGTCGCTGGGGACGGGCCAGAACGTGAGTTGCGAGGGGCGCAATGCACATTCTCTTTCTTTCAAGCTGGTTTCCTCATCCACCAGACAACGGCGCGCGCATGCGCACTTGGAACCTGTTGCGCCAGATGGCCCGCCATCATGAAATTGCCCTGCTTTCTTTTGTGCAGAACGAACCCAGGCAGGATGACCTGGATGCAGTGAGTTCATTTTGTCGGGTGTTGGGCACGGTCACTCAGCGTCGCTTTCGACCTTCACGCCCGCGAGCTATCCTGCGGCTGCTTTCGCCCCAACCACGCGCGGTGTTGGAAATGTATCACCCGCAGATGGCCAAATTGATACATCAGGCCATCCATCAGCACAGCTTTGATCTGATCATCGCCTCGGAAATCGGGCCGGGGGTAAGCGCCGCGCCGTACTTGATGGATTTGGACTCACTGCCGCGAGTGATCGAGGATCTGGAGCTGTCGATGATCTGGAACCAGCTTCAGATGCAAAGTTCTTGGAGCGGGCGGATTCGACACAGCCTGACCTGGTGGAAACAAAAGCGTTATGCCGTTCGCCTATTGCACAGCGTCGAGGGGTGCACGGTGGCTTCCGAGCAGGAAGGTGCTTTGCTGCGTCGCCTGTCGCCCGATTTCGAGCCCCTGTCAGTGGTGCCCAACGGGCTGGACCTCGAGTTGTATGCAGGCGACTGGGGCGCGCCAGAAACTGGTACGCTGGTCTTCTCCGGTGCATTGACCTATCAGGCTAATTTCGATGCCATGGCCTTTTTCCTGCAGGATATTTGGCCCCTGATCCGGTCTGCACAACCTGGTGTGACGCTGCGCATCACCGGCCGTACCGATGGTGTGCCATTGGCGCAACTGCCATTGACCGAAGGTGTGATCCTGACGGGTTATCTCAAAGACATCCGGCCAACGATAGCCAAGAGTCAAATCTGTGTGGTGCCGCTGCTGACTGGTGGCGGTACACGGCTCAAGATTTTGGAAGCGATGGCCTTGGGAACGCCAGTTGTTGCAACCAGCCGAGGCGCAGAGGGATTGGAAGCGGTGCCCGGCACGCACCTGATCATCGCCGACGAACCAGCCGGGTTTGCTGCAGCAGTGCTGTCATTGCTCGTTGATGAGAGACTGCGGGCAAAACTCACAGCCCATGGACGACAGTTGGTGCAAGAGTGTTATTCCTGGGAGAGATGCGCCCATCAGTTGGAGGAACTTCTCCGAAAAGCAGTGGTACAGAGGCAAAAGGGCCATGATTGATTCACTGGCTGTGGCGGCCCGGCGCCACAGAAACCATCTCGTCCGATGGGCCGTGATCGCCAGTCTGGCGATCTTGCTGGCCGCTTTGGGCTATGCTGCGGTCAAGGTAGACCCTTTTCTTGCGCTGGCTATCACGGTGGTGCCGCTGGGGTTATTTGCCCTGTTGAAACGCATCGAACTGGGCCTCATCGGCATGATGCTCACCGCAGTGTTCCTGCGCTTTCGCATCCCCACCGGCACCGCCAGCGAAGTGGTGCTGAGTCTGGTAGTGTGCGCCGGGATTCTGGCGCTGTGGGTGTCCAAAATGTTGGTCACAGACAAAAAATTCACCCTCAAATCCTGCCCGGCCAACACGCCGCTGCTGGCTTTTATGGTCACCGTTTTCGTCTCACTGGCCTGGAGCTATGCCTTCCGCGACGTGCTGGTGCACCAGGCCGGCTCACCTTTTGTGCTGGTGGCTTCGGCAGTGGTCATGGCGCTGTTGCCAGGGACGTTTCTGCTCGTGGCCAACCTGGTGCGAGACGTCCGCTGGCTGCATATCATGGTGGGGCTGTTTCTAGCCCAGGGGCTGGTCACACTGGCCGTGACGCTGCCCATCGATCTCGAGCTGAGTTTTAGTGAAACACTCAGACAACTGGTTTTTCGCAACCCCATCGTGTGGGTCAACACCCAGGGCCTTTTTTCCATGTGGCATGTGTCCATTGCCCTCTCGCTGGCCATTTTCAACCGGAAACTCGCTGGGGGGTGGCGGGCCGTTTTACTCGTCTATACCGCCGCATGGTTCTACTGGGGGTTCTTTTTGCGTCTCAGTTGGCTGGCGGGCTGGGTGCCCGCCTTTGTCGCCGTGGCGGTGATCGTCTTTTTTCGCTCAAGGGAATTGTTCATCCCGCTCCTGATCGTCATGATCGTGGCAGCAGGAGGATTCTACCTTCGGACGAGCTTTGAAGCCGAGGCTGAGGAAAGTGGTTTCACCCGCCTGGCCGCTTACGAGGTCAACTGGCGGGTCACCAGCCAGCACCTGATCTTTGGCACCGGGCCGGGCGGTTATGCCTCTTATTACATGAGCTACTTTCCCACCGAGGCCATGGCCAGCCACAGCAACTATATCGACATCATCGCCCAGACCGGCATCGTCGGCTCGTTCTTTATCGTGTGGTTCTTTTTCGCCCAGGCCCGCGGCGGCTACAGGCTGCGCCGCGAACTGGAAGGCCGGGGCGATTTTGCCGAGAGCCTGACGATAGCGGTGTTGGGAGGCACGGCCGGCTGTATCGTCGCTATGGGGCTGGGTGACTGGCTGTTTCCCTTTGCTTACACGCAGAGCATTGCCGGTTTTGACGCCGCCATGTTCAACTGGTTCTTTATGGGCTCATTGTGGGCCGTGCGCCACACCCTCTCGCCAGCAGGTGATGGCCCCTCACTCGTCGATGGAGCCGCCGCATGAGCGATCATCCTGACCTGTCGATCATCATCGTCAACTGGAACACCCGCGAGCTGCTGGCCGGGTGCCTGCAATCGCTGCACGAAACGGTGCAGCAGCACAGTTTTGAGACCTGGCTGGTGGACAATGCCTCCACCGATGGCAGTCTCGAGGTGGTTCGGGAGCGGTTTCCGCAAACGCACGTCATCGCCAATACCGAGAACGTGGGTTTTGTGCGGGCCAACAACCAGGCCCTCGAGCGCTGCCAGGGACGCTACGTGCTGCTGCTCAACAGCGATACCCGGGTCCTGCCCGGCTCGCTCGATGCGGCGGTGCATTTCATGGATGCGCACCCGCAGGCGGGGCTCGCCGGCGTGCGATTGCTCAACGCCGATGGCAGCTTTCAGGCCTCCTACACCGCCTTTCCCACGCTGTGGCGTGAATTTCTCATCCTCACCACCCTGGGCCGGCGCTTCCTCCGCCCCGAATTTCCCAGCTACAGCCCGCAGGTCGATCGCGGCCCGCAGGAAATCGCGGGTTATATGGAAGGCGCGTTTCTGCTGGCCCGCCACGAGGCCGTGGCACAGATCGGCGGCCTCGACGAGCGCATCTTTATGTACGCCGAGGACGTGGATTGGTGCTATCGCTTTTTCCGGGCCGGGTGGCAGGTGTGCTACCTGCCCGATGCGCCCATCGTGCATTACGGCGGCCAGAGCAGCAAAAAACGCCGCGGTCGCATGGAAGCCGAACTGTATCGCAGCCGCGTTTATTTTTTCCACAAGCACCACGGCCCGGCGGCAGCGGCGGCGCTCAAGGCCCTCATCTATACGCTGACCCTGCCCAAGATTCTGGCTCACCGGTTCCTGCACATCCTCACCCGCGGCCGCAAGGGCCGCGTGGTCAGCGGCTGGCAAGAGCTGCGCCAGGCCCTGGGCAGCGTCGACGACACCTTTAAGGAGCGGATGGCTTCATGAACATCCTCATGCTCACCCAGGTCTTGCCCTACCCGCCCGACAGCGGGCCCAAAATCAAGACCTACAACGTCATCAAATACCTGGCCCAGACTCACCGGGTGACGCTGGTTTCGTTCGTGCGCGGCGATCAATCGGCCCACATCCGCCATCTGGAACGTTACTGCCAGGCGGTGCACACCGTGCCCATGACCCGCGGCCCGCTGCGTGATGGCCTGGCCATGATGCGCAGCCTGCTCACCGGCCAGCCCTGGATGATGGTGCGTGACGATCGCCGGGCCATGCGTGATCTCGTGGACCGGTTGAGCGCGCAGGGGGGCTTTCACGTGGCCCACGCCGATCAGCTCAACATGTGCCAGTATGCGGCGCGCACGCCGGGCGCGTTCAAGGTTTTCGACGCTCACAACGCCCTGTGGCTGCTCTACCAGCGCCTGTGGCAAACGATGAAGCCCGGTCCCAAGAAATGGCTGCTGGGCCGCGACTGGCGGCTGCTCAAAGGGTACGAGGGCCAGATTTGCCGCGAGTTCGATGCCCTGCTGGCCGTCAGCGACGAAGACAGGCTGGCCCTGGAGGAAGCCGCCGGCCGGTCTCTGGAGGCAGCCGTCATCCCCATCGCCATCGACACCGACGAAATCCAGGTCGTCGAGCGAGAAGCCGAGCCCAGCCACATCCTGCACATCGGCACCATGTACTGGCCGCCCAACATCGACGCCGTGAACTGGTTCATCCGCGAGGTCTACCCCCTCGTTCGCGGGGAGCGGCCCGATGTCCAGTTTGACGTGGTGGGCTCGCGCCCGCCGGCCGGGCTGCTGGCTCTCAACGAGGCCGGGCTGGGGGTCAACGTCACCGGCTACGTGGCCGATCCCACACCCTACCAGCGGCGCGCGGCCATGATGGTGGTGCCGCTGCTGGCCGGCGGCGGCATGCGGGTGAAAATCCTCAACGCCCTGGCCGAAGGCATCCCCATCGTTTCCACCTCTCTGGGCTTTGAGGGCATCGCCGTCACGCCGGGTGAGAATATCCTGGCCGCCGATATACCACAGGACTTTGCCGCCCAGGTACTGCGCCTGCTGAACGATCCACAACTGGGGCGGCGGCTGGCGGCCAACGGCCGCCGCCTGGCACAAGAGTTGTACGACTATCGCCGCGCCTGCCAGCCGCTGGATGCGGTTTACGCCCGGGCCGATCAGGGAGGCCAGCGGTGAGCGCAGCAAACCCCACCCTCCCCCGGCGCGAAAAATGGATCGCCGCCGGATTGTTCCTGCTGCTGTTGTTGTGTTATACTTATACCCTGCCACGCTGGGCCGACCCCAACCAAAACTCGCGGCTGGATATGATCGTGGCGGTGGTGGACGACGGCACCTTCCAGATCGACAAATATGTCGACAACACCGTAGACTATGCCAGGATCGACGGCCACTATTACAGCGACAAAGCCCCCGGCGCGGCCTTTTTGGGCATCCCAGTTTACGCCGCCCTCAAGCAAGTCCTGGACCTGCCCCTCATGGACGGTCTGATGGATCGATTGGCGGGCAACGAGGCCCTCAAGGCCACCCTGCGCCAGGAGGGCAGCGGCCTGCTGGAAACCAAAGTGCGCCTGGCCATCGCCCAGGTGGCCCTGACGTTTGTCGCCGCCGCCCTGCCCAGCGCGTTGCTGGGGGTGTGGATGTATCGCCTGCTGGCGCGTTTTTCGGCCCGGCCCTGGCCGCGCATCGTCACCGTATTGGGCTATGGCCTGCTGACGCCGGCCTTTGCCTACGCCGGCAGTTTTTACGGCCACCAGCTCAGCGCGGCCCTGCTGTTCGGCGCGTTCTACCTGGTCTTTACCGGCCAGAAACCCCTCAGCACGGGCAGACTACTGATCGCCGGCCTGCTGCTGGGCTACAGTGTGATCACCGAATACCCCGCGGTGCTCGTCGTCGGTATCCTGTTTGCCTATACCCTGTACCGCCTGGAAGATAAACGGCGCATCGGCTGGCTGATGTTGGGCGGTGCGCTGATCGCCGCCGGTTGGATGGCCTACAACACGGCGGTTTTTGGCGCGCCGTTGGAGCTGGGCTACAGCCATTCGGAGCTGTGGACCGAACAACACGAGACCGGATTCATGAGCCTGACCCTGCCGCACTGGCCGGCGGTCTGGGGCATCACCTTTGGCCGTTTTCGCGGGCTGTTTGTGCTCTCGCCGCTGCTGCTGCTGGCCGCGCCCGGATTCGTCCTCTGGTGGCGCTCCGGCCAGGGCCGCGCCGAATGGTGGGTCGCGCTGGGCAGCGCGGCGGCGCTGTTCCTGTTCAACGCCTCGTCGATCATGTGGTGGGGCGGTTTTGCCATCGGCCCGCGCTACCTGCTGCCCGGCCTGCCCTTCCTGGCGCTGGGGCTGCTCTTTGTGTTTCGCCGCTGGGGCGACCGGGCCTGGTTCAAGGGGCTGGCCGCCGCCCTGGCGCTCTGGTCGCTGATCGCCACCTGGGGGCTGACGCTGGCCGAGCAGGCCTTTCCGCCGGACACGATCCGCCATCCGCTGCTCGAATACGCCTGGCCCAACTGGCAGAGCGGCAACATCGCCCGCAACCTGGGCATGTTCCTCGGCCTGCCGGGCGTGGCCAGCCTGCTGCCGCTGGCGGCGGGCGTGGCCCTTCTGCTGGCTGCCCTGTGGGGCTTGAGCCGCGAGCACGCCACGTCATCTTTTGAAAGTGAGAGCCGCCCATGAACACCGCGACACCAAAAACCTCACCCTCCATCTCGGCCCGGGAATGGCGCTTTGTATGGGCCGTGCTCCTGGGTGTGCTGCTGCTCACCAGCCTGCCCTACCTCTACGGCTATCTCTCCAGCCCGCCGGACAAACAGTTCATGGGCCTGATGCTCGACGTGCCGGATCACGGCCAGTACCTTTCCTGGTGGCGCAGCTTTCAGAGCGGCCTGCTGGCGCCCAACAAACTGACGCCAGAGCCGAACGAGCCGCTCTTTTTCAACCTGCTGTGGTGGGCGCTGGCCCAGGTCACCCGCTTCACCGGCCTGGGCTACGCGCCGCTGTTCCAGCTCTTTCGCTGGATCGCCGGCGCCTCGTTTCTGTGGGCGGCCTATCGCCTCATGGCCCAATTTCTGACCGAGGCGCGCCAGCGGCGCACGGCCTTTTTGCTGGTCACCTTTAGCTCCGGGCTGGGCTGGGTGCTCGTTGTGCTCAAGTACACCCTGACGAGTGGTGAACTGCTCTTTCCGCTGGATGTATTCATCGCCGAGGGCAACTCGTTTCTGTGCATTTTGGGGTATCCCCATTTCAGCTTTGCCGCTGCTTTTATCGCTCTGACCTTCGAGTTCATCTGGCGTGGCTGGAGGGAAAAGCGCACGCGGTACATGGTCATTGCCGGGGTGCTGGCCCTCATCCTGGGCTGGACGCACACCTACGATCTGCTGATCGTCTATGGCGTCATGGGCACGTTTGCCCTTTTGGTGTGGCTCCAAGAGCGCGCCTTTCCCTGGCCGCTCTTTTGGGGCGGGGTCATCATCGTGGCGCTGTCCTGCTCCGGCGCGATTTACTCCGTGATCCTGACCAGCGTCGATCCGCTGTGGGAGGAGGTGCTGGCCCAGTTTGCCAACGCCGGCGTCTATACCCCCTCGCCGCCGCACCTGGTCATCTTTTTCGGCCTGCCGCTGATCCTGGCCGTGGCGGCCTGGGCCGCGCTGATCTGGAAAAAAACGTGGGGCGACGAGAACCTGTTCATTCTGGGCTGGTTTGCGGCGGGAGCCGTGCTCAACTATATCCCCACCGATTTCCAGATCCACATGCTCAACGGCTGGCAGTTGCCGATGATGATCCTGGTGACCAAAGGGCTGTACGACCTGGTGGCACCGGCCCTGGCCCGCTGGCGATCTGGCGCGCTTCAAAAAGCCGCGCAGTGGGTGGCCGTCGTCTTGCTGGTGGCCGTGCTGCCCACCAACCTTTACCTGTGGACGTGGCGTTTCATCGATCTGCGGCGGCACGATTACCCCTACTACCTGCATCGCGACGAGATCGCCGCCCTGGATTGGCTGCGCGAGAATGCCTCGCCGGACGAGGTGGTGCTCTCGTCGCTCACGGTGGGCCAGTACGTGCCGGCCCTGAGCGGCAACACCGCTTTTCTGGCCCACTGGGCCCAGACGGTGGATTTTTACGACAAGGAACAGCGCGTGGCGGCGTTTTTTGACACCGCTACCGCCGACGCTCGACGCGCGGAAACCGTCGCCGCTTTTGGCGTCGATTATATTTTGTACGGCCCGGCCGAGCGCGCCCTGGGCGATTACGACCCGACGGCCACACCCTGGCTGACCCTGGCCTACACTTTACCCCAGGTCAACGTCTTTTCGATCCAACCCGACAAGCTGCCAGTGCTCACTGGCTCAGGAGGTACACCGTGACCCAAACCACCCGCTCCCTCATCGTCATCCCCACCTACAACGAGGCCGAGAATCTCGAGCCCCTAATCGCCGCCATCACCGCCCTGGACAAGGGTTTTGAAATCCTGGTCGTCGACGACAACTCACCCGACGGCACCGGCCAGATCGCCGACCGTCTGAGCCGCGAGCGGCCGGGCATCCACGTGTTGCACCGCGCCGGCAAAATGGGCCTGGGCACGGCTTACGTTGAGGGCTTCAAGTGGGCCATCGCACGCGGCTACGATTACATCTTTGAGATGGACTGCGATTTCTCGCACGACCCCCACTATCTGCCCACCTTTCTGACCGAGATCGAGAGGGCCGATCTGGTCATCGGCTCGCGCTACATCAAGGGCGGCGGCACGCCCAACTGGGGCCTGCTGCGCCGGCTCATCAGCTGGGGCGGCAACACCTTTGCCCGCCTGATGCTGGGCCTCAAGGCCCACGATTGCACCGGCGGCTATCGCTGCTACCGCCGCGGGATGCTGGAGCGCGTGCCCTGGCACGAGATCCGCCTGCAAGGTTACGGCTTTCAGGTGGGCGCCGTCTATTACGTCGAGCGCCTCGGCGGCAGGGTGGCCGAATTCCCCATCATCTTTGAAGACCGCCGTGTGGGACAATCCAAAATGTCGTTCAAAATCGTGCTGGAAGCGCTGGCTTATGTCACTCGCATGGCGCTGAGTGGCAAAAGAATGTCCAAAGCCGTCACGGCAGAAAGCCCGGGCCCGCAATGAACCCGTCACCCTCGAAGCGGCGCCTTCACACCTGGACGGTGGTGATCCTGTTTGTGGCCACACTCGCCAGCAGGATTCCCTTTCGCTCGCAGATTCTGTATCACTGGGACTCGGTGAACTTTGCCTACGCCATGAGTGAGTTCAGCGTGGCCAAAGAACAGCCGCAGCCGCCGGGTTATATCGTCTACGTCTGGTTATGCCGCGCCGTGGATCGGCTTTTCGGCGATGCGCAGACGACCATGGTCTGGATCAGCGTCGTCGCCAGCGCGCTGGCGGTGGTGGCCCTCTACTACCTGGGCCGGGCCATGTTCGACGCTCGCGCCGGGCTGGTGGCCGCGCTGTTCCTGGCCACCTCGCCGCTGTTCTGGTTCTACGGCGAGATCGCCCTGCCCCACAGCCTGGACATGCTGCTGGTGATCCTGGGCGTGTGGTGGCTGTATGAAACCATGCAGGGCAAACGCCGCTACCTCTTTCCGGCCATCGCCGTGATGGCCGTGGCCGGGGGCGTGCGCCAGCAGACGTTGGTGTTTCTGGCGCCGCTGATCCTCTTTGCCCTGCGTAAGGTGGGCTGGCAGCGGTTCATCGTCGCCGGCGGGCTGGGGGGGATCATTTGCCTGGCCTGGTTCGCGCCGCTGATGGCCCTCAACGGCGGCGCAAGTGGCTACTTTGAGGCCATGGGCGCCTTTACCGATCGTTTTAACGCCACGACGTCGGTCCTGGCCGGCGGCGGCTGGTGGGGGGTGCAGCGCAACCTGATCAAACTGACGCTCTACACCCTCTTTGGCTGGAGCGTGGCGCTCCTGCCTTTTGCCGCCGCTCTGATAACCCGAGCCCGGAAACGGGACTGGCCGCGCCAATGGGAAAAGGTGATCTTGTTTGCCCTGTGGCTGCTGCCAACGTTAGTTTTTTACACCGTCATCCACATGGGCCAGCAAGGGCTGACTTTTGTGTTCCTGCCGGCGCTGCTGCTGTGGGGCGCGCGCGCCCTCGTCCGGTTGTTCGAGAATGGGCCCCGGCAGCGGCTGGCGACCGTCACCGCCGCGCTGCTGGCGGTCAATATCGGCATTTTCTGTTTCGCGCCGCAGTACCCGCTGCCGACGGATCGTGTGCGCCTGCTCACCCGCTCGGCGCTGGTGGAAACGGATCGTTATTATGCCGATCGTTTTGCGGCCATCGAGGCCAGCTTGGCGCCCGAATCCACGGCCATCCTGGCGGCCAACTGGCATCACGTGGAATATTATCTGCCGCGATACACCCTGCTGCCCATGGACGTCATCGCCAAGTGGGAGCTGGGCGAGGGCCAACCGACCGGCCGCCTACGAGGGGTATCGGTCACGCCGGCCGATCTGGGCCTGCAACCCGACCTCGACGGGCGTCACACCATCGTCATTTTTGATCCCGATCTGGAACCTTTTAACCAGAGCCTTTCGAGCACCCACAGGCTAACCCTCGAACATGGCGCAGAAATGACATTCCTGGTGTGGACCGATGGGCTGGTCTTGAATTATGGGGATCGATCTTTTGGTCTGTCGGAGCCATAAACACTTTTTTTTTCATGGATGGCCACCTTGTCGTTGAACAATCGCCACGACAATAGAATAGAAGGCGTATTACTGGCAGCGCTCTTGTTCTGCCTGCTGATCTTGAGCCTGTATCGCCTGGAAAGCTATCCCGCGCCCTGGTTCGACGAAGGACTTCCCCTCCAGGCAGCCAAGAATGTTGCCCTGGAGGGGCAATATGGGCTGCGCACCACTGAGGGCATGGTGTTGTTCCACCCGGCCATTCAAACCGGACCCACCGTTCTGCTGCCCATCGCCCTGATGGTCCGGCTGGTGGGCGCCGACATGTTCACTGCGCGATTGATGATGGTCGGTTACGCACTGATTGCCCTGGTCGTTTTTTACGGGCTGGTGCGATACCTGAATGGTTGGAAGACGGCTTTGCTGGCAGGAGTATTGTTGCTCTCGACCTTTGATCACGAATACACATCGTTCGTGTACATGGGCCGACAGGTGCTGGCCGAGGTGCCGGCCCTGGCCTTTTTCTGGTCGGGCACGTGGCTCTGGCTCAGAGCATGGTCAGGTCCTGGCCGGTTGAGGGTAGCATGGGCAGGTCTGTTGTGGGGCCTGGCCATGGTCACCAAGGTACAGTTTGCCTTTGTGCTTCCGGCAGCTCTGATCCTGTTCTGGTTATTGGATCGGCTTTTTCACAAAAGGCTCACAACTTTGCAGGTCATCCTGCCCCTGCTGGTGAGTGGATCCTGCGTCGTGGCCTGGTATGGCTATCAGGCTATCACCGTGGGGCCGGTGCATTACTGGCAGCAGATGACCGAGCTGGGCGCAGCAGGAGGAGTGCACTTTTTTTCTTTTTCGACCCGCCAGATGGCCCGCGCCATCTCGCAGCTATCGGGGTCTGTGCTGCTGTTGTTGGGCCTGCCGGGGATGCTCTACATTGTGCTGGCCAGCCTGAAACGACGAGAGGACGTGCGGCAGTTGCAGCAAGTCTTTTTGGCGGCCTTTACAGCCGTGTGGTTGGCCTGGTATGCCTTTTTATCCATCGGCTGGATGAGATATGCCTTTGTGCCGGCGGCCATCGGCACGGTTTTCGCCGCCCGTTTGCTGCACGATCTCTGGCGGTGGGCCGGAGGTGACGACAAGATCGACCGTCGGTTGTGGGTGACACCTGGCCAATTTGCGTTGGCCGGCATCGTTGCCATGCTGCTCTTCTCCGGCCTGCTGCCGCTGGCCAGACAGTTTATAACCTACCCGGACAGCGGCCTGCAAGAGATGGCCGAATACCTCAACCGTTACATTCCCACCGATCAAACGATCGAATCTTGGGAATGGGAAGCCGATTTCCTGACCGAGCACAGCTATCATCACCCGCCATACGCCGTCACCAATGCCGTCACGGCAGCCATATGGTACAAGGAGCAGATGCCACCAGACCTTTACGATCCGCTCGAATTCGAGCCGATTTATTTACTCAACGGCCCGTTCGCCAAGTGGACGGGCATCTATGCCCAGGTGCTCCAGGAGAATCGGGGCGCTCGGATCGTATCCCTGGGGCAATACGATTTGTACCGAATAAACAACGACGAGTAACAGTTGCCTTATCGCTCACAATGCAGATGTGCCATCGAGGAGAAGACAGTGTCATCACCGAGCCATGAACAACCTACCCACACCACGCAGCACAGATGGTTGCTGGCCTTACTTTTGGGGCTGACGCTTTTTCTGGGCCTTTACAATCTGGAAACCTATCCGCGCACCTGGTGGGACGAAGGCAAGTTCATCCAGATTCCCTCCAACCTCGTCGTGCATGGCAAATATGCCACCCTCAGTTCTGAGGGCTTTCGTATGTTTTCAGTATATGGCACCGGACCGGCGGTGTTCCTGCCGATGGCGGCCTTTTTTAAACTCTTTGGCATCGGATTGCTGCAGGCCCGACTGGTCATGGTGAGTTTTGGCCTGCTGGCGGTGGTGGCTTTTTTTGCCGTCGCCCGGCAGCTTTACGGCGAACGGGTGGCCCTCGTTGCCGGGTTTCTGCTGGTCCTGGTGGTTTACGATCCCTTCACCTCGCTGCTTTACCTTGAACGCCAGGTGCTGGGCGAAGTGCCTGCCTTTTGTTACCTGATGATCGGCCTGACCATTTGGGTGAGGCAAGAAAAAGCGCGCTGGCCATCTCTGCTGCTTTCGGGCCTGTTTTGGGGGCTGGCCGTGCTGGCCAAGTGGATTTTTGTCATGATCGTCCCTTGTCTGGTGGTATTGTGGTTGGCCGATAGGTTCTATTTTCGCAGGTTGAAACACCGCCACTTTGCCCTGCCATTGCTGGTCATGGCTGCGGCCATCGCAGCCTGGTTCGGTTACATGACCTTGACGCTGGGCACAGCCGGTGTGGCAGAGGTTCTATCGCAAACCCAAGATAATGCCACCTCGAATGTCTTGTTTGTATCGCTGGAGGCCGTGCTGGCGGCCATCAAGTTTCTCATTCGATCCCAATTTGTGGTGTGGGGTGCACCTGGCCTGGCATACGTGCTGCTGACCAACTTGCGGCACGGTCGGCAGGCCGGGCCTCAACAGTGGTTCCTGCCGGTGTTCGTGGGTGGCTGGTTGGTGTGGTATGTTTTTCTCTCGCTAGGATGGAGTCGCCAGGCCTTTGCGCCATTGGCTCTGAGCAATATTTTTCTGGCCAAGCTGCTGCACGATCTCATCGGAGGGTTCGTCTGGTCTGCGCGGGCGCTGCTCGATGGCGTGCGTGCGGGTAACAGCGCCGTTCTCAAAAAACTGAGCGTCGGATTGATGGTGGCGGCACTGCTCCTGAGTTCACCCGTACAAATCGCAGAGGGCATCCTGGGCACACAGGATACTTCTGTCCACGAATTTGCCACCTGTATCAACGAGTATGTGCCCCAAACAGCCGTGATCGAGTCCTACGAATATGAACTCGATATTCTCACGCAGCACACTTACCATCACCCTCCCGAACCGCTGGTCACACTGGCGACCAAACACGTCTACGCTGGCACACCCTATCCACCGGATTTCTACGACTTTTTGGCATATGACCCGGAATATCTCATTCTCGGTCCGTTCGCCAAGTGGACGGGCATCTATCAACAGGGATTCCGGGAGCAGGACTGGACGCTGATCGAATCGGTGGGAGAATACGATCTGTATCGAGTGAATAACGATGAATAGAATCCATCTCAAAAGCTGGCAAATGCTCTGGGCAGCCACCCTGGCTGCGCTCACTCTCTTTTTGGCCCTCTACAACCTGGAATACTTTCCCCCCACCTGGTACGACGAGGGGGTGCATCTGCTGGTGGCCAAAAAACTGGCCCTGGCAGGCAAATACCGGTTTGGCCCAGCTGTAGGCCCGACAGTGTTTTTTCCTGTTGCGGCAGCGTTTCGTATTGCCGGCGTGGAGCTTTTATCGGCTCGCCTGGTCATGGTGGGTTATCTTTTGCTTTGCGTGGCGGCCTTTTACACGCTGGCCCGACGTTTCGGCGGCTGGAAAGTTGCCACTGTGGCCACGCTGCTGTTATTGTCTTCGCCGGGCATCAACCTGATGCGCTGGGGACGCCAGGTTCTGGGCGAAGTGCCAGCGACCCTCTTTTTTCTCCTGGGCGCCTGGTTGTGGATCAAAACACTGGATCGCCCTACCGACGCATCCAGGAACGGACGGCTGGTCCTGGTGGGGATGTTACTGGGCCTGGCCATACTGACCAAAAACCAGTTCGCGCTTCTTCTGCCCGCCTGGCTTTTGTTGTGGCTGGCCAACCGATGGTACTACCGGCTGGCGCGCCACGCCGATTTTGCCCTGCCCGTCTTGGTAAGTATATTTGTGGCGATGGCCTGGTATGTGGGCCAGAGATTCATCTTGGCCGCGGGAAAACAGTTGGCATCGCAAAACGTACAGGAATGGTCCGACGCGCTGAGCCGAGGATTCTTTACGTTGTCTCCACAACGTATGCTGGATGCCATCCAGTTTCTCACCAGCCAGGATACGTTCTATGCCTGGCTGCTGCCGGCCGTCCTTTATGCGGTGGCGCTGAGCCAGCGCCGTTCCAAAGAGGGCCTGGGCTGGGCCCTGCTGGCGAGCGTGACGGTCACCTGGCTAGGCTGGTTCCTGGTACTTTCTGTGGGCTGGCCGCGTTACGCCTTCCTGCCGTTGGTGATCGGCGCTCTGCTCGTGGCCCGGCTCTTCCACGATCTGACCGCTGGGTTTCATATCCCGGTCGCTGACCTGTTCAAAATGTCAGACGGTCGGTGGGATGTCAGACTCGCCGGCAAGCTGGCCCTCTTGGCCTTGCTGCTGGTAATGATTCTGCGCCCTCTCCAGGGACGATTCACCGAGGTCATCGGCAACAGCGACGACACGCCTCAACAGATGGCCAGGTATATCGTCGAACACCTGCCCCCACAGGCCGAGATCGAAACTTATGACCCGGAGGTCTGTTTTCTCTCCGGCCGTGATTGCCACTTTCCACCCAACAATATCATAGATGCGTCGATCAAATATGCGTGGTATAATGGCCCTCTGCCGTCAGAACTTTACGACTTGCGAGAATATGGCGCTTCCTACCTGCTCATCGGCGACTTTGGGCGTTGGGTACACATTTACGATCCCACAATCGTGGAAAGCGACTACGAGTTGATGGTATCGATCGGCACCTATGAGCTTTATCGGGTGAAACAGAACAGATGACGAGAGAACGCCGGTTCTTTCGAGGACACTCCCTCTTTACTTGGGGGGGCATCCGGCAATTCAAGCTGGTCATGCTGACCATCGGACTGGCGGTGGTGGCTAATGCGCCAGCCATGGCCCAGGAGGGAACGTGGAGCAACCCCACGATGCTCTCGACCAATACCCGTAGTTCCTGGTTTCCGGACATCGCGGTAGACGATTGGGGCCAGCCTTACGTCGTCTGGAACAGCGGCCGTCCGACCAAAGACCGCGGGCAAATGGACCTGCTGATGTACAGCACGTTGAGTGACGATGGTTGGATGGAACCGAGCGACATTGCTGTCGCAGCATTCGGCGGCTACACCGTGCGCCCAGCCATCACCGTCGACTCCAGCAGAGTTCTGCACGTCACCTTTCGAGGCGAGACGGTGGTCTATTACACCAGCACGCCTGCTGCCAGCGCCTCGAAAGCCTCGTCCTGGGTCCCAAGACGTTTGAGCGGCGCCGGAACCGCCTACTACTCGGATATTGCGGTAGACGATCAGGGGGGCATCCACGTTGTCTGGAACGAAAGCATGTCGCTAGACACGGAGGAAAGGTGGTTCTGGTTCGGTACCCCGGCAGGTATTGCCATTTACGATGGCAGGAACTGGCTCACCGGGGAACCTGTGTCCGGTCTGAGCAATCATTCCATCCAGGCTATGATAGAAGGCCATACCGGCCTGCAGTGGATCGCGACCCAAGGGAGCCTGCTGCAATTCGACGGTTATGCTCTAAAGAGTCTGGGCTTTCTGGCCCAGAGCGTGACGTGTGTGGTTCAGGATGCCGACGGCGACCTCTGGCTGGGCACAGATATAGGCGCCATGCGTTACCGCCAGGACGCGCAAGATGGAGCCTCGTGGGCTCTTTATGCTGCCAGAGAAGGGCTGCCAGAGGGCGCTGTCAATGCCGTGGCCATCGACCTTCAAGGCAATGTGTGGGTTGGCACTACCACCGGACTGGCCAGCTTTGATGGCCAGTCCTGGACAAAGCACTATCCTCTGGCCGACACACCCACCAGCGAAGTGCTGGCTATCGCCGTGGACGCCCAGGAGAACGTGTGGGTTGGAACGCGACACGGTGCCATGCAATACGATGGCAAAAACTGGCAAACCTTCACTGCTGCAGATGGTCTGGCCGGTGATACCGTAACCGTCATTGCCGCAGCTCGGGAAGATCAGGTCTGGTTCGGCACAGACCAGGGCCTGAGCTGGTTTGACGGCCAGGCCTTTACCTCTTTTGCCGATGAGCCAGCACTGTCCGGCCAGCCCATCACCGCCCTGCTGGTAGACAGCCAGGGTACGGTGTGGGCAGGCACCCCTGGCGGCGCAAGTCGTTACGACGGCCAGACATGGGAGCCATTTGAGCTGCCCCCCAACCTCGTTGGCCAGCCCATCACTGCCATCTCTGAAGATCGGCGTGTGAACGCCATGTGTCCCTCGTGTTCAGACATTTTTTACAGCCACTCTACCGACGGCGGTATGGCCTGGTCTGCACCCGTCAATCTTTCCAACTCTTTCGCGGGATCGGTCAAACCACAAGTGCGGCCAGGGAACGATGGACACGTCTATGTGACCTGGGAAGAGGGTGAGGACTGGTACATCCACGAAGGTTATCCTGTGGGTTCGATGTTTGTTCACTCGGCCGATGGTGGTAAAACCTGGACCAGTCAAACCTCCTTTACCACTTCTCAAGGCACGCCCCAGCAGATCACTCTGGGCACAGGCCGCAACAATGAATTGGTGGTCGTCTGGCGGCTCGCAGAGGAAAATGCCTATTTTTACCAATTCTCAAAAGACAACGGCGCCTCCTGGTCGCAACCTCAGCGTCTGCCCGACGTGATCGCCAAACCCTGGGAGCACTTTGGCCTGGACGCCTACGATACCGCCACCGACAGCGTCGGCAACGTTCACCTGCTCGTGTTGGGCTACCATTTTTCCGCCAACGAAGATATGGGCCTGTGGCATCTGATCTGGGATGGCTCTGCATGGTCTGAGCCTAACCGCATCTTTGCTTCCAGCGATCCACCCGAATGGCCCCGCATCGACATCGGCGCGGGGAATCAAGTTTACGCCACCTGGTTCACCCGCGATGAGGCTCACATCAAAGACAGTGAACGGGGGCGATACAAGGTTTGGGCATCCTCGTATCAGGCAGCAGCACCGGCGTTGCCAGCGGTTCTCCCAACCTCGACCCCATCTGGAATATCTCCCACCGCCAGACTGACCGCCACCCCGCCAGGCACGACTCCCACCCCCACCGTCGACCTGGGGGCATCCGGATTGCCAACAGGGCTCTATACCGAAAACGACGAGATCGGCAGGTTGCTGCTGGCACTCGCACCCCTCATCGTCATGGTAACAGTCCTGGCCATTGTGCGACTCGGCTGGCTTCGCCGCCGCAAGTAGCCCGACGGCAAGGATAGGAGTTGTGGACTATTGACACTGGCATCAGCCTGTGTTATGATAACTTTTGCACCGGGGGGATAGTTCTAACGACGATTCGACTCTGAAACCCTCCACCATCTTGGCCCATCAGCCCAGGTTTCATCGATCTGGGCTTTACTTTTGGTCGATTTCCACAACAGCAAGGGGAGAAAGACAATGCTCAATAGACTGACCCTGTTCCTTCTGAGCCTGATGCTTGCCATAACCCAGTTCCTGCCTGGTATCGCATCCGATCTACCCCTCAATGACAAGTCGCCCGATACCGTCAGCGCCCAGGCTGACGACGATTGGCCCCAGCTTCAGCACGACCCCCAACGCACAGGTTATGCTCCCACCGAAGTGCGCCCGCCCTACACCTATCTCTGGAAATGGAACCAGGTGCCCTTTGCCAGCCGTACCCAGCCTGTGGTGGCCGATAACCGACTGTTCATCGGCGGTCTGGATGGGATCATGTACGCCCGCAACGCCCTGACCGGCGCCCCGATCTGGAGCTTTTCCACCGAGGGCCCCATCCGCCATTCGGCGGCTGCCTACGAAGGGCGGGTGTTCTTTGGCTCTCACGATGGCAACGTGTATGCCATCGACGCCGCTCAGGGTAGCCTGGCCTGGCAATTTCAGACCGGCGGTGGTATTGCCACCGCGCCGGCCGTGGTCAACGACACCGTCTACATCGGCTCGACCGACGGTCTGTTTTACGCCCTGAACAGCGCCACCGGCGCTCTGCGTTGGAGCTACGACGTGGGCGCACCCATACTCACCTCCGCAGCCCTGAGCGTCGATGGCAGCACCGCTTTCTTTGGCGCTGAAAACATCACCGCCTACGCTCTGAACGCCGACAACGGCTCTTTGCGTTGGAGCACCCACCTCCAGGGCCAGTCGCTGGCCGATCGCTGGCCGGTTGTCGTTGGCGACACAGTCATCTATCGCTCGCAATCGCTGAGCTACTTTCACGATCTGCTCCACGACGGTGACGACGTGATGGATCAGGCCGGCCCTCTCAACCCCGACTGGGCCGCCGATTGGGCTCTGGTGCGCCCACACATCATTAGCTACCTCACCACCACCCCAGACGCCCAAACTTTCTTCGTTCTGGATGCCGGCAACGGCAACCTGCGCGGCCCGGCGCCTATGCTTTTCACCTACGGCAACGGCGACCCACCCGGGCCTCCGACCGTGCGAGGCCAAGAGATCTATACCCTCTTTCGCGCCCGGCATGGTATCCAGCAGGACTCTGGCTCGGTGCACGTCACCACCCGCTACGATGCCGCGCTGGGCCAAATGAATTCGAGCAGTCTGGATATCGCCAATCTGACCCTGGCCCCAGGCGAAGACTGGAACCTGCAATACCGGGCCACGTCCGATGAACCGGCCATGTTGAGCATGGCCGGCAGCATGCTCTTTGTGGACACCTGGACCCGTCTGGGGGGCATCGATGTGGACACCGGCGAGCTGTTTGAGGTGGCCAACGTAGCCGACGACTGGCCCGAGTGTAATGTCCAGTGCGTGGGCCGTGCCGGTCCCATGCCCTTTTTCGACAGTTATCCTTTCCCTGGCCCCAGAGTGGGTGAAGGTCGGGTGCATCGACCGGCCGTCATCGCCAACGGCGTGATCTATTGGCGCGTCATCGAAGGTGGTCTGGCCGCCATTGGCCATTCAGCGAGCGGACAGTCGCAGCCTTACCTGTGGACCGATTCAGGCCCGGCTCCCAGGCAGTTACTCGAACAGCCTCCGGCTCCCACGACCGGCGTCCAGGCATTATCCGATTACGTCTGGAACGAGCCTGTGCGTCCGGTTCCATACCCAGATGCCGCCCTGGTGGCCCGGTTGGAGCAGGAGGTACAGGCCGTCGTGAGCGCCGGTCACCTGGCGCCCTTTTTCCTGGAGCGCGGCTTTACCACCAAAGAAGGTGTTCCGGGCGATTCCTCCCACCCCGAAGATGGTCTGGTCAAATTCAGTCCATCGGGCAACGTCTATTGGTTCGATCCGGGGGAAATGGTTTACACCCTCAGCCTGGCTTATCCCTATCTATCATCCGGTCTACAAAGCCAGGTACGCGCCTATCTGCAGACCGAGATGGCCCTTTACCCCCCATTGGACGCTCTGCCCTGGCCGCCTGACTGGCGGACGGATGGCACACGCCGCGAGCGATACACTGTGACAAACATGCCCAATGTCTGGCCTCCGCCAGCCCCGCCTTTATCGACGCTCTATGCCCTGTGGGCTTATGCCGACGCAACGGGCGACTGGGCCTATCTGCAAAACCGCTGGTCCCAGATCGACAGCCTGTTCGATAGCAAGAAAAGCCAGGTGGATAGCTACGCCGCTATCAGCGGGGCCATCGGTTACGCCCGCATCGCCGCCCATCTGGGCCGCAACACCGAAGCCCAGGAGGGAGAAAACGTGGCCGTATCAGCCATGACGAATGGGCAAAATTTCTCCACCTTTATGCAGACGGCCAACACACGCTATCCCGATCCCCGCACTCAGACGACCGGCCTGCGCGCGCCGGTGTTCTTTGGCCTGGTCCCAGAGATCGGCCATTACCTGCGTGATACCATTGGCAGCACTGTCACGGACTATCTCAACACCCTCACCGACTATTACGACGGTGAATACCTGTGGTACCTCACCCGTCTGGGTCTGCAAAAAGAGGATGGTGAATCGAGCTTTCACGGCCCGGAACTGGCGTGGGCGGTGTATCTTGCCCTGGCCTTCACCCAGGAAATAGACCGCACCGAACTCCAGCGTTACCTCGACCGGCCATGGGGAACGGGAGACATCTACCACCTGCAAAAACTGGTCGCCACCATTGAGACAGGCAGTCTGCCCAACCTGAACGCATCGACCATGTGGGCCAGCAACCCGATCCCGGCTTCCGGGGAGGACATCACCTACACCATCACTCTGATCAACAGCGGCAACCCTTTCACCGATATGGTCTACCTGGAAAACCCCCTGCCTGCCGGCCTGACCTACATCCCCAACACCATCTCGGCGTCGTTGGGCAGCGCTACATACACCAGCGGCGCGGTTCACTGGAATGGCGTCCTGGCCGACAATCCGAGTGTGACCATCACCTATAGGGTGCTCGTTCAGCAAGCCGAAAAACCTGCACCCATCGTCAACACTGCCACCATCGATGCCGGCCCATACGGCGCCCTGAACCGTTCCTTCACCGTTTTTGTCGATGGCTACGGCACCTATCTGCCCCTCATTTTGAAAAGACACTAACCGCCATCCTCCAACTCTCCCCCCACAGCCCTCAGGCCCACTTGATAGACCAGGTGGGCCTGAGGTTTTCTAACGAAATTCTAACGCCTTTCTTACTGCCACCTTACTTTTCTTGACTATAATACTGATGATCTGTCTCAACCATCGCACACACGCGCTATTCGCACACGAGGGAGACCATGAAACGCACGTTCGCACACAAAATCATTCTGAGCAGCCTGATCCTGTTCCCTCTGTTACTCGCCGTCCAGGGCAGTGTTTGGGCCGCCATCCCTTTCGACGGCACAGGACACATCGTCGGCACACAGGCCGCCAGATTCTGGACCATCGCTTCGGCAGACCTCGACGGCGACGGTGATCTGGATCTGATCACCGGCAGCGATAGCCACGCCGGTTACGAGCTGATTGCCTGGCAGAACGACGGCACCCCGTTTCAGGATGGCTGGAGCCAGCAAAACATCGGCGATCTCAGCACCGTCTACGGTATCGCCGTGGGTGATCTGGACAACGACGGCGATCTGGACATCGTCTCCGGACAGGATAGCGCACCCCGGCTGTTGGCCTGGCAGAACGATGGCACGCCCTTTGACGGCGGCTGGACCAGCCAATCGTTGGGCTCACCCCCTACCCGTGTTGAGAGCGTGGCCCTCGGCGACCTGGACAACGACGATGACCTGGATGTCGTCACCGGCACCGGCCTGGACGAATGGGTCGCCAGCACCAATTACCGGGTGATCGCGTGGCAGAACGATGGTACACCTTTCTCAGATACCTGGAACGCCAACACCGTCTACACGGTGACCTACTCGGTGCACAGTGTGGCCCTCGGCGATCTGGACAACGACGGCTGGCTGGATATCGTCGCCGGAGTGAACCACGCCCCGGCTCTCGGCACGGCCAACGATCCGGCCCCACCAGAAACCTGGCACCCCAACTATGAACTGCGCGCCTACCAGAACGACGGCACACCCTTTGACACTGCCTGGCCCCAAACCAACGTGGGCCGCGACCCGGAATGGGCCACCTTTGCCTCCAACCACTATCACGGTTACTGGGGAGCCACCATCTTTGCCGTAACCATCGTAGACCTGGACGACGATGGTTTCCTGGACATCGCCTCAGCCGAACACATCGAAGCCGATTACCAGATCAAGGTCTGGCAGAACGACGGCACCCCCTTTGATGGCCTGCCCGCCGAGGAGCATTGGACCTGGCGGCCAACGGCTGTATGGATACAAGCACCCTGGATGAACTCGTCGGTTTACGACATCACCAGCGGTGATTTTAACCACGATGGGTATATCGATCTGGCCACGGCCAGCGGCGAGTATTACGAGACGGTCATTTGGGAAAACGACGGCCATCCCTTTGGCACGGTGATTTCCGATACCACCTGGATCCGCAACAACCTGGGCCAATCCACTTCTGAGGGAGCTCTATCTATCACCGCCGGCGACCTCGATGGCGATACCTATCTCGACCTGGCCCACGGCAGCGGCGACTTTTGGTCTACAGGCGGCGATCACAACGTCCTGGCCTGGCGCAATCGCAGCGGCGGCACCCACGTGGTCATCGAAGACCTGCCCACCAGCAGCGGCACCCAGGTGATCACGGCCACGTTGGGCACGGGCGCCAGCCTCACCGTCTACTCGAACAGCCACGACGACCTGGACACCTTTCGCGAAAATGTGGCCGTCGCCTGGTCGTTGGAAAATATCAGCGGCAACGTCATCGCTTCCGACCTGACCCCCGCGGGCGACAACCGCAGCGCCACCTTTACCGCCCAGCGCATCGGCGCCGCCCGCATCCTGGCCGATCATGCCACGCTTACCGACGACACCACCGGTTATATCACCGTCACGCTCGAAATTGCCATCACCCCCGGCACTGTGACAGTCGGCGATGGCGGCGCCGTCATCACTGCTACCCTGGTGAATCCCAATCTCACCCCTGTCGCCGATGGCACCGCCGTCACCCTGACCACCGATCTGGGCAGCTTTTCCGGTCAGAGCACCATCACCCGCACCACGCTTGGCGGCATCGTCTCTGCCAACCTGACCAGCACCGAGCCCGGCGTAGCGACCATCACCGTCACCGGTGACACCAGTCAGGGCTGGGTGAACACGATTTTTGTGCCCGGTGAGCCGTACACCGTGACGCTCCAGGCCAACCCGGCCAGCCTTGTCGCCGATGGCAGTTCCACGTCGGACATCACGGCAACAGTGGTCGATCAGTATGCCAATCCGGTCGCCGATGGCACGGTCGTCACCCTGACCACCAGCCTGGGCAGCTTCTCCGGCCAAACCACCATCACCCGCACCACCGTTGACGGTCTGGTCTCTGCCAGCCTCACCGCCGGCACCGACCTGGGCACAGCTCACATCACCGCCGCCGCCGGCAGCGCCTCCGACAGCGCGTCCGTCGAGCTGCTGCCCGGTGAGCCGTACACCGTGACGCTCCAGGCCAACCCGGCCAGCCTGCTGGCCGATGGTGTCTCCACCTCTGCCATCACCGTCACCGTCGCCGACCAGCGGGTCCATCCCGTCGCCGATGGCACGGTCGTCACCCTGACCACCAGCCTGGGCAGCTTTTCCGGCCAAACCACCATCACCCGCACCACCGTTGACGGTCTGGTCTCTGCCAGCCTCACCGCCGGCACCGACCTGGGTACAGCTCACATCACCGCCGCCGCCGGCAGCGCCTCCGACAGCACGTCCGTCGAGCTGCTGCCCGGTGAGCCGCACACCGTGACGCTCCAGGCCAACCCGGCCAGCCTGCTGGCCGATGGTGTCTCCACCTCTGCCATCACCGTCACCGTCACCGACCAGTGGGTCCATCCCGTCGCCGATGGCACCGTCGTCACTCTGACCACCAGCCTGGGCAGCTTTTCCGGCCAAACCACCATCACCCGCACCACCGTTGACGGTCTGGTCTCTGCCAGCCTGACCGCCGGCACCGACCTGGGCACAGCTCACATCACCGCCGCCGCCGGCAGCGCCTCCGACAGCGCGTCCGTCGAGCTGCTGCCCGGTGAGCCGCACACCGTGACGCTCCAGGCCAACCCGGCCAGCCTGCTGGCCGATGGTGTCTCCACCTCTGCCATCACCGTCACCGTCGCCGACCAGTGGGCCCATCCCGTCGCCGATGGCACGGTCGTCACTCTGACCACCAGCCTGGGCAGCTTCTCCGGCCAAACCACCATCACCCGCACCACGCTTGGCGGCCTCGCCACCGCCACCTGGACGGCTGCCGCTGAAACCGGCACCTCGATCATCACCGCCGCCGCCGGCAGCGCCCTGGACACCGTCGAGATCACGCTCGCTTCGGGTGGGCCGGCCACAGTCACGCTGACGATTGCTTCACCGCAGATTTCTGTCCAAGAGATACTGTCCATCAGCGCCAGGGTCACAGACGATCACGGCCATCCTGTGGCCGATGGCACAGCGGTGACGTTCACCACCTCGCTTGACCTGGGCAGTGGTGGTTTTGCACCTGAGGTCGCTTACACGGTCGGCGGCATAGCTACGGCCAGTCTGACATCCACTCGAACCGGCAGCGGCACGCTCGTTGCCACCACCGCCGATGGCATCAGCGACACCACGACCATCACCTTCACACCGGGCGCGCTGAGCGCGTTTGAGCTTGGCGGCTTCCCGACCACCATCGCAGCGGGCGAGCCGTTCAGCGGTATCGTCGTCACGGCCTACGATGTCTACGGCAACGTCAAAACCGATTATAGCGGCAGTATCTATTTCACCTCGACTGACCCTCAGGCTGTGCTGCCCTTTACCGCCGGGAGCACCTACCAGTTCAGCCCGGACGACGCCGGCCAGCATCTCTTTGCCGAGAGCCTGGAACTGCGCACGACCGGTGTGCAGCGCATCAGCATCACCGACGGTGCGCTCACCCGAACTGGCGACGATATTACCGTCACCCATGGCGATCTGGCCCAATTTACGTTGGCGGCTCCGACCAGCGGCGTCGCCGGACAGGCGTTCACGCTGACCCTCACCGTTCGCGACGCGTTCGGCAACGTCATCACCGACTTTGCCAGCGACGTTGCGCTGACCACGACCAATGGCGGCACCATCAGCCCAACCACGGCATATGGAACAGAATTCCTGGCCGGAACCTGGACCGGATCCGTGACACTGTCCACAGCCGGTGAAGATCGCACCATCGTAGTCAGTTTTGGCGGTCTGAGCGAACAAATCACCATCGACCTGGCCCAGGCACAAGAAGACCTGCCCTACCGCATCTTTTTGCCAGCCATCCTGAACAACGGCTGACGTGGGCACATAAAAGACGCCCCTGCCATGGCAGGGGCGTCTTTTTTTCAACCCTCAGGTCAAAGATCGATGCGCAGGTATTGAATCTGGCTGTAGCCGCTGCCATAAGGGGTTTGCAGTGGATTCCCGCCAGGATTGCTGCGAGAACCTTCGCAAACCCCAAGCCCGGCGTCTTGGGCGCAGAACAAATAGTCGTAGGCATTGTTCCCGGCCCGGCCCTCGGCAGCCAGCAGGTCTACCATGACACAATCGACGGCCACCGGGTCTTGTGAAAAGAGCAGGCTGTTGGGAGCGTCGCCAAAGATGTTCCACGACGTGGGCGGCACCAGCGTGGCGCCGAACGCCCCGTACAACGCATCACCCATCGTCAGAACAGTTTTATCCTTGATGTTGGTATTACTGAACATATCCACCATAGGACTGTAGCTGGCGCTGTACATGCCGTTGGAAGGATCGATGTAAACGTGCAGGCTGTCGTTGCCGCCGCGGATGATGTTGTCCAGGCTGCCAAAGTGGTTCTTGAAACCCAGGCTCACCGGATGGATGCCGTGGGCTTTGATGATGGGTACGTTGATGAGATAGGTGGCATCGTACAGTACATCGGCCAATCGACGATCGCTCAAGACGTTGTAAGGGTCTGAAAACTGCACGGTCAGACTGCTATCTTTGCCGTGGGATACCGCGTGCACCCCGGTGCAGTCGCCTTTGCCGTAGAATTGAACGTTGGGATAACTGGCCAGGATGGGTGTACGGAAACGATCCGGAATGATACGCCCAACGACAGTGGCATCGTAAATCCAGATGTCATTTTGAGCCACACCGGCGGCCACCAGCCCGGCGATCAGGGCTTTGAACGGCTGCGGCACGGCATCAATATAGATTCCAGTGCCGGAACATCCCCCGTTCAAAAAACCACTGTTATTGAAACTGACCTTGATGGCGATCTTTTGCCCCACCTGATAGCCTGAGGGTCGCACCTGAGAAAAAATAGCGTGCCAGATGTTGGCCCAGGAACTCTGACCGGTGAGGCTCTGGAGGCCCTGCTGAACCATGGCGTCTATCGCACTCTGATTGACCGCATCGCC
Source organism: Chloroflexota bacterium (assembly GCA_049324835.1). GTDB lineage: Bacteria > Chloroflexota > Anaerolineae > CAYNKW01 > CAYNKW01 > JBMOMT01. The sequence continues at coordinate 150,550 of JBMOMT010000040.1, forward strand.
GTACCAGCCGCTGCCGTTCCAGTTGGTGGCGTCGCCGTCTCGCACCATGACCACGCGCGACCCCGTGCCGGGTTGGAAGGTGGGCGTCGCGGTCGGAGTGGGTGTGACCGTTGGGGTAGCGGTCGGAGTGGGCGTCGATGTCGCCTCTTGCTTTTCCACTTTGGGCAAATAGATGGCATGTGTCGGTGTGCCCTCTTGAGCCCACAAATCAGATGCTCCGTCAGTCTCACCAAGCACCCATTTGGCCAACAGCAAACCGGCGCCGGTAAACAAGCCACCTTTCAAAAAATCCCGTCGATTGAGGCGACGTTTTTTTCCGTTTTGTTCTATCATTGGCCTTTCTCTTCCTTTCTTCTCTTCTCGCACGGCAGAAGCGATGGGCATTCACAAAACAACGTCCAGGCCATCAAACCTGGACATCATTGTCGATCGCTGAACTTCTCGATCAAGGATACCACAAAGCGACGCCTCAGGTCAATAGTACCCATTCCCCACTGTGCGTTTTGCCTTCACATGCCGATCTTGTTGGTTCAAAAACATCACCTCAACCAGATGGCATCGTATTCGTCGTAGCGATTACCGCTGATGTTACGCGCCGCGCTGCCGTCGGCGTTGGCCAGCCACACCTGCCGCTGCCCCGGATCACCCGTATGGTAGACGATGAACCGACCATCGGGGCTGAGATAGCCGCTGCCTGTGGGTGATGCCACCTGCCGGTTGGCGGCAAACTCGTAGGCCCAACGCCCGGTGAGCAAGGCCACGCGACCACCATCCGCATCCATGATATAGATCGCCGGATCACCCCGCCGGTTGGAGAAAAAGGCGATACGGCCAGCCAGCTCTGCCGGCAGTATCGATGGCGTGGACGTGGGCGGCTGAATCGTCGGTAGATCGGCCAGATAGATAAAATAGGGCGTGGGCGTGGGTGTAAAAGTGGGTGTGGCCGTCCAGACGTTGCCCGCTGTGGGGGTGGGCGTGCCGGTCAGGACAGCCTGGGCAGTGGCGATCATGTCCCACGCTTCGGCGGTGGCCTCGTTGGCCGGCGTGGGCGTGGGCGTGACGATGACCGGCGTCACCCAGTTGGCCGGCAGCGGCGTGGGTGTGCCCACGGTGGTGGCCCAGGCCGTGGCGGTGAGCGCATTGGCTGCCGCGGTAGCGATGTTGCCCGGCGTGGGAGCCGGCGTGATGATGACATAGGTCGGCGTGGGCGTGCCAAGTCCAGAAATGCGTTCTGCCGTAGCCGTGACGGCCACAGCCGGCGGCGACACCGCCAGACGCAGGATCGGCCCCCGGCCCGCGCTCTCGGCACCGTAACCGCTGTCCCAGCCAAACAGATTGTCCGCGCCAGAAACAGGGCCATCGATCCGAAAAGAGAGCACCCCGCGCGCGATGCGCTTCTCCAGTTCGGCCCGCTGCCCGGCATCCAACACAAAAACCTGTTCCACCCCCCGACCCAGATCGCTGCCAGACAGCACAGGTGAAAGGGTAAAGTCCACGGCGGCCTCGTGAATCTGCGCATAGCTGTGAAGCGGCCATTCCGGATCGATCTCGGGGCTCAGCAGTTGAACCGCCCAATTGCCCTCACGGGCCAAACGGCTATCGTCCAGGCCGGTGAGTTCCACAGCGGCATAGTGCACCGAAGAACCGGGCGCGATGAACGAAACATCGAACTGAAACGACCCGTGATACACCTGGCCTGCCAGCACGCCGGTGTAGAGAAAAGACTCACCAAAGTGATTGCCTTGCTCATCGCTCACCACCCAGCCCACCCGGTTGACATTGGGTGTGAGGGCGTAGATGATGCCGCCCTGGGGCGGCAGCAGTGTGGGCGTGGGGCGCGATGTGGGCGTCGGTGTGGGCGTGCGGCTTGCCGTCGGCGAGGGCGTCGGTGTGGCGGTAGCCGTGCGTACCGCCGTCGGGGTCGGTGCTGGGGTTTGCGGCGGCTGCCCGGCGCGATCCAGCAGCGGCAAGCCGAACTGCAAAGCTGCCAGCGTCAGCAACGTGGCGCCCAGCACGATCAGGGCTTTGGCCCAGAAGGGCATATCCTGAAAAAAACCGATCAACGAGGAACGTCTCATGTCTGCAAAGCTGTCCTGGCGCTCAAATCTTGTCCATTATAACCTGGGAAAGTAAGATAGCCGTTAAAGACAGGTTAGGAAACGGTTAGAAACGGCCCGGCAGGGCGCTCAAAAAGCGGCTCACGGCGTCTGCCACCTGCCGCGGGCGCTCCAGCATGACCATGTGACCGGCATTCTCTAGCAGCTCAATGTGCGCCGTGGGGATCTGCTGCGCCAGCAAGCGGGCATACTTGACCGGCGTCAGTCGATCTGCCGTGCCGGTGATCACCAGCGCCGGAGCGCGCACCTCACCCAGGCGATCCATGACGTCAAAAGTATCACAGGCCACGAAATCGCCGTGCATCACCTGCTGCGGCGTCTGCGCCAGCACCTGCTGCCCTTGCTGCCTGAGCAGCGGAGAGGCATCGGGGCTGTAGACCCAGTCGACCATCGACGACACGGCTGTTTCGAAATCTTCCAGGATAGCCTGTAAAATGGCGGGAGCCACGCGCAGCCTGGCTCCGGTCCCGATCAGCACCAACGCCTGCACACGATCCGGATAGGACAATGCCATCTGCTGGGCGATAGCGCCACCCATCGAATGGCCCACCATCACGGCCTGTTCCAGTTGCAGCGCGTCCAGAAAATCGCTCAGAACAGCCGCATAACCCTCGATGCTGCGACAGCCCTCACCCGCAGAACGACCGTGCCCGGGCAGATCCAACACATAGACCGACGCCCCCGGTAACTGTCGAATCTCCACCGGCCAGTTCAGGTGGCTGCCGCCCGCGCCGTGCACACAAACCAGCGATGGCGCGCCTTGCGGCAGCGTCCTGGATCGGTGGTGGGCGTAGAAAATACTCTCCTGAAGTTGGGCGTACGGCATTTAAACCTGCTCCCTATCACTTGGGCATGCTGGCCAGGGCGTGAAAGGCTGGCCGCGGCGACCAATCCGGATAGACAATGCCAAAACCGGCTTTTTCGTCGAACCGGCCCGAAGCGGGGCCATAGTTCAGGTTCCACAGGAACATCGGCCCTACCCAGCCCCAGGCCTTGGCCATCTGGTAGGCGCGCACGATGTAACTGGCCTGGGCCTCTTCGGTGTTATTGTTGGCATACTCGTAGCCCGAGGGCGGCGGCGCGCCCAGTCCGTGAAACGACGACCAGCCGAACTCGGTGGGCCACAACCGTTTGGCCCCATCACCATTGACCACCATGATGGTGCGATACTCTTCCATCGTGCTGCGGAAGAAAAAACTGGGGTGATCGTTGTGCGATGGCCCGGCCGGCCCCTCGCCGAGTTTCGAATCTGGCGGGTTGGCAAAACCACTGGGATGCACGCCCACCGCGTCGCAGTAATAACGCAGGCCGGCGTTGTACATCTGCTGCAAATAAGTGCGGTCGTCGATGGCAATCGCGCCGTCGTTGACGCCGGTGGGCGTGGGCGCGCCAGAGACAACCACGGCGGCGGGGTCCTGGGCCTTGATGGCCTGGTGGGCCAGTTTGAGCATCTGCACGTAACGGTTGGCGTCGATTGGCTCGCGACCCCACTCGTAATAGAGATTCTGCTCGTTCCAGATCTCGTAGGCCTGCACCCGCCCCCGGTAGCGGGCAGCCATCGCACCCACAAAATCGGCGTAATCCTGGAGGTTGGCCGGCGGCCCTTCGACGCTCAGATCGGTGCCGGGAGGCCGCGCCCAGACCGGCGCTTTGACCACGCTGAGCAGCAACTTGACCCCGTTCAACTGCGCCGCCTCCACCAGCCGGTCGATCTCGGCCCAGTTGTACTGTCCCTTGGCGCCCTCGTGATTCTTCCACTCGATCTGCACCTTGAGCCAGCGAAAACCGAGCTGCTGGATAGCGCCCAAGATCGGGCCCAGGTCCTGACCGACGGCGTGAGCCTGGATGCCGTAATCAAAGCCCTGACCCACCGAAGGACTCACCGGCGCGGCCGGCGCCACAGGTGGGCTGGTAGGTCGGGGGGTGGGCGTAGAGGCAACCCAACGTGTTGGCGTGGCGGTGGCGGTTGGGGTGGCGGTGGGAGTGCTGGTGGGTGTAGGGGTAGCCGTCGGAGTGGCGGTGGCGGTGGGCGTGGGGGTGTACGGCACCACACGCACCACGGCCACCTCTTTTTCACCCACCGGCTGCCCATCGGCGGCGATGACCGCCGAGTACTCGTAAACGCCAGGGGTGGCAGGGGCCGTCCAGACCACGGCAGCGTCGTCCAGCGCGCGGGTGGCCTGCGCCAACTGGCCACCGGCGGCGCTGTTGACCTCCCACACTACGGTAAAGGTGGTTTGTTGCGGCTGCAACATACCACCTACGTAGCCCTGAACCACGCGCCAAAGGGCAGGATCGCTCATCGGATCGGCCAGACGCTCGATGACCACACCCCGCAGATGGTGAGCTGCCACCATCTGCAGCTGGTAAGACAGGCTGGCCTCGTTCGCCAACCAGACGCTGTGCAGCCCGGCATTCTCGTCGCGATAACTGAACCAATAGGTCTGGATGTGCTCGTCGAATTGTATACCCGGCGAGTCGGCGAGATGCGGCAGCGACAGGGCCAGCTCTTCGTTCGGCGACAGGCTCCGGCCGGCGAGATCGGCGCCGAGACAGCTCAACCGCGCCAGCGCGCCGCTGTACGAGATAGGGGTCAGGTCATCGCTGCTCTGTTCGATGCCCTGCGCGCTGATGACCAGTTGCAGCTTGCGCCGATCCACCTGCCGCGCCGCCCAGACCAGCAACTGCTCCACCGGCCCGGCCGCCGCAAAGGCCTGCGGATCGGTGGGCGTCGGGATCAACAACACATCGGCCACCTGCCCCAATGCCAGCCAGTCGTAAGCGCCGGTGTCCCAATCGGCGGCGGAAATCTGTGTGGGCCAGGCCAGCCGCACGTTCAACGTGCGGCCGCCAGCGTGGAGCTGCTCCGCCAGGTCTCGAACCAGGTCCGTAAAGGCCGGCCGCAGGCCCGCCTCCAGGTCGCGGTAGTCTAACACCAGGCCGGAATAGCCCCCATCGCGGGCCAGAGCCACCAGCGCCGCGACGTTTTTCTGCGCCAGCACCGCATGGCTCAACACATTGTTGACCTGATCGGCGCGCACCACGCCGGCGGCATCGACGTTGCTGACCACCGGCAGCACAAGCGCTGCGCCGCCCGCCTCCGTCGTAGCATCGACCGGACTCAGCGCGCCGTTTTCGTCCAGACAGGCCGCCAGCCGATAAACCTCGGCCAGCAGGCCCTCGGCCTCGGCGGGCAGTGCGGCCACGGCTGTCAGATCGGTAGACACCACCGGCAGTGGTGATGGCGTCTGCACGAGGGCAAAAGCCGCCAGTTGTGGCAGTGTCTCCAGCCGGGCCACCACCAGGCCATCGGCTTCGATGACAGCGCTGGGCAGCCAGCGCCAGGTTTCTCCGTTCCAGGTGTAGAGATCCAGGGTGTGATAGGGTTCGGCATCGTTGGGAATGGGCAGGCTGAGCAGGGCGTCGCGCGGCGCGGCTCCCCGGCGTTGGATCTCGTAGAGGGGGCTTTTCATCGCCAGCTCGAAAGGCAGAGTGGTCACTGCCGGCAGCAGGTGTTCGTCGACCAGCCCTTCCAAAAAATTGAGCCGCGGCACAGAGGTCATCTTGAGGCGCAGCGTATCCGGCAGCGACTGTTCCGGCACCGTCACCTGAGCGCCGTCCGGGTCTGCCACCGACCAGAGCGGCGAGCGTCCCTGGCCGATGGTGGTAAAACCCGCCAGCAACAGGCGATTGCCCAGCGAAATGGGTGGCAGCAGCAATCCGGCCACGATCAGCGCCGGAATGAGGATCCAGCGGCTCAGCTCGACCAAACGATTCTCTTGCGGGGCTGTTGGGGGCATGGTTTGTCCTTCTGGCTGGGCAGATCCTGCTTTACGGTTTGGGCATCGCTTTCAGGCGCAGATAGGCCGGACGAAGCTCGGCCAGGGGCCAGCCGGGCCCGGTGATGGCCCACCAATACTGCTCGTCGTCCGGCGTCCAGTGATGGTCGCTGAGATAGATCAGGCTCATCAGACCGATCCAGGGTTGCCAGTGATAACGGGCGTATTGATAGGCCCGCACCAGATAATCGGCCTTTTCCTCCTCTGTCACTGCATGCCAGTGATAGGGCGAATCGGGACGGGGATCGCTGGTCCAGCCGAACTCGAGCACCGCCACCTGTTTGGCGGCGTCGCCGTTCTGCACCATCACCTGGCGTATGTCTTCTATGTGCCGGAAACAATAGACCCGCCGCCGCTCCTCCGGGCTGGGATCGCCGTTGTTCAACGCCGGATCGCCTGCCACGACGGTGGGATCGATCTCTGGCGGGGCCTTGTAACCCGCGCCGTGGACGCCCAGCACGTCGAAAAAGGCCGCCGCGCCGGCATCGTACATCTGCTGCAAAAAGACCGTGTCTGGCACGGCGAGATCGTCCCAGCGCGTGGTGGGCGCCAGCCCGGCCGAGATGACGATGGCCTGCGGGTCGACGGCCTTGATGCGGCGGTAGGCCACCTCCAGCAGCGCCACGTACTGCGCAGCGTTGGGCGGCTGCCCGCCCCACTCGCGGGCCAGGTTGGGCTCGTTCCAGACCTGGTAGGCCTGAATACGACCCCGGTAGCGGCCAGCCAGGGCGGCCATCAGATCGCCGTAATCCTCGTAATTCTGTGGCGGGCCGTTCTCGGCGGTGCTGGCCCACACCGGCTGGTGATCCACCCGCACCACCATGTTGAGGCCATAAGCCTGCGCCTGCTGCACGATGCGATCCGGCACCGTCCAGTCCAGGTGATCCTTACCCGCGCCCTCGATATCGCGCCAGCCAAAATTGACCTTGACCCAGCCAAAGCCGGCGTCGCGCACCAGGCCCAGGTCGCGGTCGGCGACATCGGGCTTCCACCAGGGAAAGACCTGCATGCCGTAGGCCGGCGAATCCATGAGCGCCACGACCGCCGGCGTGGCCGTAGGCGTCTCCGCCGGCCGGGCCGTCCAGGTGGCAGTTCTGGACATGGCGGCCGGGGCGATGCTGGCACAACTCTGGCCGATCAGCCCGACCACCGTCAGGATGGTCAGCGAGAAAAACAGATTGACGATCAGCTTGGGCATGGCGTGATCCATAGTGTCTTTTTGGCGTTACTCAGCCTACCCTCCCGCAGGCTGTCAAACCGCTTAAAGTCGTTCGTCGCCAGTGGTACTTTACCCGGTTTTTGCCTGAATCCGCCGTCAAGCCTGCGGGAGGGTGAGCATTTACTATTTGGCCATATTCTGCAACGCGACGTAAACAGGCAGCGGCGCGCCATCTTGCTCGATGATGCTCCACATGGCCTGCTCACTCCAGGGCACGATCTGGCGAAAGTTGAGGTTCCACAGGAACATCGGGCCTACCCAGCCCCAGGATTTGCCCATCTGAAAGGCCTTGACAGTCCAATCGCGCTGCTCTTCCAGGGTGTTGTCGGCGGCGTATTGGCGGTTCGCCGGGGGTTCAGACGAAACGGCCCAGCCGAACTCGGTGACCCACAACAGTTTGCCGGCATCGCCGTTTTGAACCATGATCTGGCGATAGGTTTCCAGCACGCCGCGAAAGCTCCAACTGTAGTGGGGCGTGTCCCACAGGCCACGAAAAGTGGCGCCGGGGTCCTGATAGGTCTGCCAGTCGACGTCGGGCGGGATGTTGTAACCACTGGGGTGGACGCCCACGCCGTCGCAGTAGTTTTTGAGGCCTGCCTCGTACATCTGGCGCAGGTAGGTGGCATCTTCGATGGCCAGCCAGCGACCATCGGGGCCGGGCACACTGCCCGCCGGGGTGAGCGCGCCAGAGATCACCAGCGCCTGCGGATCGGCGGCCTTGATGGCCTGGTAAGCCAGTTTGAGCAGTTGAACGTAACGAGCGGCATCGATCTGCTCGTTGCCCCACTCGTAGTGCAGGTTCTGTTCGTTCCAGATCTCGTAAGCCTGGATGCGACCCTTGTAACGGGCGGCCATGGCGCCCACGAAATCGGCGTAATCCTGCAGGTTTTGCGGCGGCCCTTCGACGCTGGCATCCAGACTGGCGCCACGCGCCCAATCGGGCGCTTTGACCACACTCACCAGCAGGTGGATACCGTTACGATCGCAGGTATCCACCATGCGGTCGATCTCGGCCCAATCGTACTGGCCTTTGGCCTTTTCGAACATTTTCCATTCGATCTGCTGCTTGAGCCAGTCGAAGCCCAGTGCATTGACCGCCTTGACGGTGTCATCGTGGCCGACGCCGATCATGTGCGCCTGCAGGCCGTAGGCAAAGGTATTCAAGTTTTGGGGTTGGGGCGTAAGAGTAGGCGGCAGGGGCGTGGCCGTGGGCGGCGGCGGTGTGGCCGTGAGAGACACACCGGCCGGCGTGACCGTCGGATTGGCCGGTATGACAGCCGTCGGCGTGGCTGTGGCCGGTACATCGGTGGCGGTGGGTTGCCCGGCAGCCGGCGACGGCGTGGCGGTGGGTTGGGACGCCGCCGCCGTCGTTTCAGGCGGCGGCGTCGACGTGGGCAACGACGGCAGCGAGGTGACAGGCGGCAACGAGGCCGCCGCCTCGGCGATGGCCGTCAGCGTGCCCACGATGGGCATCGGGGTGGCGGTGGGCGTGGCCGGATAGATGATCACGCCCCACAGGGCAAAACCGATCGCCAGCACCAACAGCCCGCCCAGCAGGCCAAAGAAAAGCGCAGGGCCTCTGCCCGAAAAGCGAGGCCGCCGAAAAGAGGTGTCAGCCATAATAACCCCCCTACCGATGAATAACTGACCAGAGACGACACCAGCCTGGAGCACGGGCGGCAACCCGTGCTCCAGGCCGGTAGAGACATGTCAAAGCCAGGTGTTTGCCACGCCAACGCTCTTCACAGCGTCAGGAACCTCTCGCCCTGTGGCTCACTTGGGCATCGACTGCAAAGCATAAAAGGCCGGCCGTGGCACCCAGTTGGGATACAAGATGCCAAAGGCGGCCTTTTCGTCCTGCGCGCCAGAGGCCGGGCCAAAGTTGAGGTTCCACAAGAACATCGGCCCCACCCAGCCCCACTCTTTGGCCATCTGATAGGCGCGCACGACCCACTGGGCCTGCTCGTCTTCGGTGTTGTCGGCGGCGTAACCGTAACCCGGCGCCGGGTCGACGCCCAGGCCGTGCACCGAGGCCCAGCCGAACTCGGTGGGCCAGAGCCGTTTGGCGCCGTCGCCGTAGGTCACCATGATGTTGCGGTAGCCTTCCATCGTAGCCCGGAAGCTCCAACTGTGGTGGCGGTTGGTAAAGGGCCCGGTAAAGCTGGCGGTGCTATCGTTGTAGGTTTGCCAGTCGGCGTCGGGCGGCACGTTAAAGCCGCTGGGGTGAACGCCGACGCCATCACAATAGTTCTTGAGGCCGGCCTGGTACATCTGCTCCAGGTAGACCATGTCGTCGATGGCGATGTGGCCGTCGTTGACGCCGGTGGGTGTCATAGCGCCGCTGATGACGTAGGCCTGCGGGTCGGCAGCCTTGATGGCCTGGTAGGCCAGTTTGAGCATCTCGACGTAACGCGAGGCGCTGAGCGGCTCGTTGCCCCATTCGTAGTGCAAGTTCTGCTCGTTCCAGATCTCGTAGGCCCAGATGCGGTTCTTGAAATGGGCCGCCATCGCGCCCAAAAAGTCGGCAAAGTCCTGCGGGTTCTGCGGCGGGCCTTCCACGCTCATATCGCCGCCCGGACGGGCCCAGCCGGGCGCTTTGACCACACTGACCAGCACGTGGATACCCTCTGCCTGGCAGGCCCCCACCACACGCTCGATGTCACCCCAGCCATAGACACCCTTTTGGGGTTCGTAATTCTTCCATTCCACCTGCACCTTGAGCCACTTGAAGCCCAACGATTTGATCTGTGAGATGATCGGCTCCATCTGTTGGCCCCAGGCGTGCGCCTGAATGCCATACGAAAAGGGCTCACCCACGCTGGGTGAAGGGGCCGCCGGTTGCGGCGGCTGCGCTGGCTGCGCCTTTTGGGTGGGGGTGGGCGTGGGCGGCACGGGGGTGGCCGTCGGTGTGGGGGTGGCCGTCGGCGGCAACGTGGGGGTGGCCGTCGGCGTCGGCGTGTGGGTGGGCGTGGGGGTGGGAGTCGGCGTGTGGGTGGGCGTGGGGGTGGGTTCGGCCACACTGAACACCGCCGCCTCACCTTCGGCCACCGGCTGCCCATCGACGGCGATGACGGCATTCATCTCGTAAGGGCCGGGCGTCTTGGGCGCCTGCCAGACGATCTGAGATTGATCCAGGCCGGAGGTGGTTTCCGATAGTTTACCCCCGGCGGCGCTGTGAACTTGCCACACCACGGCGAATTCGGTTTGCTGCGGCGCCAGCGAGCCGCTGCGATAGGCGGCCGCCACACCCCAGATCTGGAGATCGTTGCCCGGCGCGATGAGGTTGTCCAGCGCCACGCCGCGCAGGTTAAAGCGAGCAGCCAGTTGCAGTTTGTGCGCCAGGCTCACCTTGTTCTCCAGCCAGACGGTGCGCTGCACGCCGAGATCGTCGACATAGCTGAACCAGTAGGTCTGAGTGCTCTCGTCGAAAAGGACGCCGGAGGTCTCTTTGAGCGCAGACAACGAAAAACTCACCGCATCGCCGGGGTCGAAAACGGTCTGACTGCCCTCCAGGGCGATGCGGCTCAACGGCGTCAACGACTCGATGTAGGACAGCGGCAACAAGCCGCCGTTGGCCTGCTCCACACTGCGCGTGTTAAAGACCAGTTGCAGCTTGAAACGATCCACCTGTCCAAGGGCCCATCGAATCATCTGCTCTGCCGAGCCGCCGGCCACAAAAGCCTGCGGGTCCATCGAAACCGGGATCTTGACTGCATCCGCTGCCCGGCCCAAGGCGGGCAGATCGTAAGCGCCGCTGTCCCAATCATGCAGCGACAATTGCACCGGGCGCTCGACGCGCACGCTGAGCAAATGCCCGGCCTGGTGCAGACGGGCTGCCAGCTCGGTGACAAACAGGGTGTAACTGTCTCGCAGTTCGGGGTTGATGCGCCGGTAATCCAGCTCGACGCCCGGATACCCCTCCTGGGCCACGAAATCGGCGATGGCTCGCACGTGTTTCTGGCGCAGCACGGCATGGGTCAGCACTTCTTCGATGGCCTCGCTGCGAACCAGGTTGTCTTCACTCCAGTTGCGGATGGCCGGCATGACCAGATAACTCTCGGCGGGCTGGAGCAGAGACGTGGTGCGCTGCATCAACTGGCCGCCGTCGCCCAGGTATAGACCCACCGGGTTGACCTCGGTGAGGGTCTGCAGGGCATCGGCAGGCAGGGCGGCGCTCGCCGGTAGATCGGTCGCCACCAGCGGCACCGGTGGGCTGGTCTGCACCACCGCCACGGCCAGCTCTTGCGGCAGTGGATTCAGCAGGCCCTCGATCCGATCATCGTCCTGGGAGACCTGACCGGGCAGCCATCGCCAGGCCTGACCGTCCCAGCCATAAAGATCCAGCGTTTCGTAAGGCTCCGACTCGTTGGGAATGGGGATGGAAAAGCGACCAGAGGCAGCGGCCTCACCGCGGCTCTGGATGTGATAAAGTGGGCTTTTGATCGTCAGATTAGCCGGCAGGGCTTCGGCGGCCGCGATGAATTTTTTGCCCGCCGAGCCTTCCAGAAAGTTGAGCCGGGGCACAGAAGCAAGCTTGAGCTTGAGATTTTCGAGCGGCGAATCTGGGTCCACGCTCAGTTGCGCGCCATCCGGGTCTTCTATCGACCAGGTATCGCCGCCGATGGTGGTATAACCGATGGCAGCGATGCGTTCGGCCAGGGAGACCGGCGGCAAAAAAATGGCCGCGACGACCAAAAGTGGCACCAGCACCCAATTGACCATCTGGCTGCCCAACCGGTTCTGCGGCGATACGAACGTGGAACTCGATTCTTGAGAAAGCTGTGTTTCGCTCATGAGCGATGTTTTCTCCTTTCGAACCTGGGCCTCTCGCACCGACAATGCGGTAAAAAGCGCCACCGTGCTACCGTTGCCTCCCAAAGAAAAACCCTGCCTTCGGGGCAAAAGATGCCTCTGGGGCGGGGATGGGGAAAGGGAATCTGGGACTAACGCTGATGGCTAGAGGTGCCCGATTTGGCGAGTGCAACCGGGCATGTGAGAGGCCGCGGCGCGCTCTGACTGCAAAGATTTCGTTTTTTGCAGGCGTAAAAACTATTCTAGCACAACGGATCGATTTTGGCAAATGGAGCAAAAAACAAACCCGACAGGTATCTTTTCAAAAAGTGGGGGCGAGTAGCGCAAGTTGACAAATTGCGTCCTGGCAAGTTGACAACTTGCCCTACATCCTGTCCCAAGTTATTGAGAAGATACCCTGACAGGTCGTTTTGGACCTGTCAGGTTGTCAGGGCCCACAGCACTGTCACTCGACCGGAATCATCTGCAATTGGGCAACATCGTCGGGGCCGAGGTCATCCAACAGGCCTTCGGTCACGGAAGGGTAGGCGCCGAGCATCTCTGGCTGTGTGGGGCTTGCCTCCCCAGGCCAGGCCAAGTCGATGATGCGGCTGTGGTTGATATCTTCCGGGCCGCCGCCAAAGCGCCACTGCTTGGCCGTGGTTTCGACATCACGCACGCGCCACACGCCGGTGGCCGGGTAGCCTTCCTGGCCGAGCAGCACGACGGCATAGGCCCAGTTTTCGGGGTCACTGCCCAGTGTGTCTTGGGGCACACGCACGGTGATCTTGTTCTGGCCGGGATCGACCAGCACACTCCATGCGGCGTCCAGTTGTTCTGGACCTTCCGCGCCGGGCACATAGATGCCGGGGTACCAGCCCTCGACCCAGATGGCATAGTCCCAGCCGTAATCGGCAGCCAGAGCGGCGTTGCGGCCCGGCAGGAGCAGGCGCGCGCCGTTCGCCGGGCCATCCTGATCGATATAAATATCCAGTGTCTGTATGCTCAGGCCGTTGGGTGAGCCCCACACGTTATCCACCGGCCCGGCGATCACGGCCTTGAAGACGATGTTTTCCTCGTCGTAACCCACGCTGAAGGAGGTCAGATCGAAAGCGCCGCCGGCAAAGACGCCGTCGGTGGGATAGGTATAAGAGCCAGGGCCGGTGTCGTCACCCACCGGATCGGCCACTTCCAACACGGTCGTCGTCAGACCCAGGTCTGGAACGGCGAGTTTGGCCGGGCCATCGGCCGGCACGATCTGGATATCACTCTCGTTGCGGCTGAGGACGGCCCGCACCTGAAAGGTATCACCCGAATCGACCGGGCCGAGGGCGGCAAAGGGCAGGGCCATTTCCAGGATCGTATCGGAGGCGGCTGCGGCGGCCGTCTCGGTCAGATCGCGCGCCAGGCTCCAACCGCCGTCATCGCCGACAGCATAGAGGCCCAGAGTTGGGCCGCCGGCCCCCAGGGTCACGCCCAGCTCGTAACGGGCGCCAAAACCGAGCAGCGTCTTGGGCTCGACGCGGCCGTAACGCGAAAAAGCGGCGGCGGCATCGGCGCCGGGGCCGGTGAGGTAGACGCCGAGGAACAGGGGCTGATCGGCCAGCGACTGGCGCAAGTCGAAGCGCAGGTAGAGGTGACGGGCGTCGAAACCGTAAAACATCTGGGCGATCAGGTCGTCGGCGCGGGCCATGGCCCCGCCCTGGACGCTGTAAAAGCCGGCGGCGTCCCACTCGCCTTCACTCGCCAGGCCGTCGATGACAGGCGCGACGAGATCGACGGCCGGTTGTTGCGGCAACTGGGCGCGCTGCGGGATGACCGGCACGTCCAGGAAATCGGGCGGCTCTTCGCCCAGGGCGCGGTAGACCTGCTTGAGGGTATCGCGGAACTGCTGGTCGAAATCCCCATCGCTGCCGGAATCCTGATCGGCGCCATACCACCAGAACCAGTCGGAACCTTCGGCGATCATCATGGCGTCGACGGCGGCCGCGAGGGCGGCCTCCGAAGCCTGGCGCTTGCCCTGGTTGTATTTCTCCAGCAGCTCACGCACGGCTCCCAGGTAATTCCAGGCGGTGTTTTCCTCCTCTTCGCCGATCCAGGTGCTGAAATCGTGACCGATCCAGGAGCCGGCCCACAGGTTGTCGATGGTGGGCTGTTGCGGCGCGATGTCCAGGAACTCGCTGGGGGTGACGGTTTTTAGATGGGGATCATCGCTCAGGCCCTGGTAGAGGGCGTGCAGAAAGGCCTTGCCGTCGTTGTCGTAATACTCCCAGGCGTTTTCACCATCCAGGATGACCGAAACCAGATGCGGGCCTGCCGCCCCCTCGGCGGCCAGTTGGGCCTTGATGTGGTGCATACGCTGAATAAAATCGGCGGCGGCCAACTCGCCGGGCATGCCGGAATAGGTAAAGCCCACCTTGTCCGAAATGACGTGATCACGAAAGACGATGGCCACCTGCGGGGCGCGGCTCTCGCTGACGTAATAGGGCCGGTAGAGGACATCGGCTTCGCGGACTGTCTCGCTGCTGTCGCGGCTGAAACCGGCCATGCCCAGGCTCTTGGCCAGCACCTCCTCGTCGGAGGCCATCCAGGTGATACCGGCGCGGCCCACCAGGCCGACCATTTCCTGGGCCACCGAGCCTTCGCCGGGCCACATGCCCAGCGGATCGGCCCCGAAATGCTGGCGGTAGAGCTCGATGCCCCGCTCCACCTGAGCCACGGCGTCGCGGGGATAACTGAAGCGGTTGGGCAGATCCACCTTGGGCAGGGCGACGCGGGCCAGGGAGGTGTCGATGAGCAGCGGCAGGATGGGGTGGGCGTAGGGCGTCATGGTCACCTGGATCTGGCCTGCCTGCTGGAGCTGTTTGTGCACCGGGATCACCTGCTCCACCAGCCGCTGGTGCTCGGCCAGCACGGTGGTTTTGTCGGCCTCGGAGAAATGGCGGCCCTGCGCCACCAGGCTTTTCAGCGGTTCCTGAGCCAGCCAGTCGGGATCGGTCCAGCCCAGGTTAAAGAGCACCTGTAGATCGCGCCAGGTCTGGGCGTCCCAGTTGGCTGCGTTCTCGCGGTCGTTGGCGATCTCTTGGTAGCGTGGGAAGCGGGCGACGATCTTGGGATTGATGTCGAAGAAGCGGTTTTTGATGAATTCCCTGTCCTCGTCGGTGAGTTGATCGGCGGGTATCTCGGTGGCGAGCCAGTACTGATCGCGCGCGCCGGCGGCCAGGTCGTCGATCTGGCGGATGAGGCTGGGCGTCAGGTTAAAGGTGACGTGGAGGTCGGGATACTGCTCCAGGATGGCGGCCATGTCCACGTAATCTTTGGCGGCGTGGACGCGCACCCACGGTTTGGCATAAACGCCGGTTTCGGGGTCTTTGAAATAGACCGGCTGGTGCTGGTGCCAGATGATGGCGACGTAGAGCGGCTGCCCGGCGATCTCGGTGGGTGTGGGAGAGGGCGCGGCGGTGGGGGTGCTGGTGGGCGCGGCAGGCGGCGGTTCGGGGGTGGGGGTCAGTGTCGGAGCAGGGGTATCGGTGCAGGCAGCCAGTAGGGAAATCAGCGCCAGCAAAACGATCAGACGACGGACGCGCGTTTTCATGTCAAACCTCCTCGTATAATATGTTCGTAGTCAGGCACGTAATGGAGCGGAGTGCCGTAGGACGCCACTCCGCTCTGCTGCGTGGCTCACTACCAACCTCCTATCCAGATAAACCGGAACCAATCAGGGCAATCTCACCACCAGGACACCAAGTTCATCAATCAAAAAAGAGCTTGGCGCCTTGGCGCCCTGGTGGTGTAGGGCTTTCCTAAAGTAGCGGGATTCACTGCGGAGACTGCCGAGAACACAGAATGTTGGATGTTTTCCTCGCTTGTCTCAGCGTTCTTTGCGCACTTTGCGGTAAGAAAAGCGAGCCTTGACCGACTTTAGGAATGCCCTACTGGTGGTGAAGGACTCTTGCCAAATGAACAAAAACCTCGCCGGAAAAGGACTAATCCACCTGGCCGATGAGCAGGCCGCGCATCAGGTAACGGCGCAGGATGAGAAAGATGGCCACTACCGGCAGGCTCATCAAGATCGCCAGCGCCGAGATCTGGCTCCAGGGAATCGTGCTGCCCAACATGCCAGAGACGGCCATGGCCAGGGTGACGTTTTCGCCGCGTTCGACGAACAGCCAGCCGATGGCAAACTCGGTGTAGCCGATGAGAAAGGCCATCAGCGCCGCCACGGCAATAGACGGCAGCGCCAGCGGCAGCGTGATACGCCAAAAAGTGAGAAACGGCGATGCCCCGTCGAGAAAGGCGGCCTCTTCCAATTCCTGAGGCACAGCCTGAAAGGCGGCGCGCATGTTCCACACACAAAAGGGCATCGAAAAGGCGGTGTAGACCAGGGCCAGCCCCAGCAGCGAGGCCCGCAAACCCAGCATGGTGAGCAGCACAAAGAGCGGCGTCATCAGCGCCACCTGAGGCAGCAACGCGCCCAGCAGCAGCCCAAACAAACCCGTCTGACGGCCCGGAAAACGATAGCGGGCGAAAGCATAGGCCATGCCGGCGCCCAGCGCCACCGAGACGAACGCCGCGCTGCCGGAGACGATGAGACTGTTGCGCAACAACCCCAAAAACGAGAGCGACTGCGACGGGCTTTGCCACACTTTTTCAAAAGCCGTCAGGGCAAGTTTTTCCGGCCAGACACGAAAATCCACCGGCGCGCCGGTGAGGGCGCCATCGAAGGCCAGGCGGGCCATGCCCCATAGCGGCAGCAGCACAAACGAGGCCAACAGGATCAGCGCCAGCTGGCAGGCCAGTTGTTTCCACCACGGCAGTTTATGCATAGGTCACGCCCTCCCCGGCGCGGCTGATGCGGTTGAACCACAACAAAAAGACCACCAGCAACATCACCGTAAAGAGATTGATCACCGCCGAAGCGGCGTATTTGCCGCCAAAGTCAAAGATGAAATAAGAGAGGCTGGCCAACGTGATCAGCGGCCAGGGTGGATTGAGCACGTAGAACAGGTAAAACTGGTTGAAGGCAAAAATGCCGCGCACGATCAGCGCCGGCGCGAGCAGCGGCAGCAGCAGCGGCCAGGTGACGTGGCGCAATCGCTGCCAGGGGCCGGCGCCGTCGATGGCAGCGGCATCGTAGACCTCCTGGGAGATCATCTTGAGCCCAGCCGATGCGGCCAGCATGATCAGCGGGAAACCCAGCCACGTGCCCGAAATGAGCAACACCAACAGCGCCATGCCGGGGCTTTCTTGCCAGGCGGAGAGTTGTTGCGCCAGCGGATAACCCGACGTCTCGGCAAAGCTGGCGCCCAGGAAAAACCAGCCGTAGCGTGGATCCAACATCTGCATCCAGACCAGCGCGCCCACAAATTCCGGGATGGCCCAGGGCAACACATAGATGGCCTGCCACCAGCCACGAAAACGCACGCCCCGCCGGTTGAGTATCAGCGCCGCCCCCACGCCCACCGCCGCCTGCAACCCCACCGATAACACCGTCCACAACATCTCAAAAACCAGCAGGTCTGCGCCCGCGCCGGAAAAGAATTGTAACAGCGGCGCCAGGCCAGTATAACGCACCTCTTTGTAGGGCGAGCGGTTGAACGAAAAAATGTCCACCTCGGCCGGCTCGGCCCGGCCGCTGAGACCCTCGCCCACCTCGCGCCAGATGCCGCCGTTGATACCATCCTTGATCGAGATGGCGTTAAAGTCGGTCAGCGCGATGCCGGCCTGGTAAATCAACGGATAAAAAGTGATGAGCAGCAACACCACCGCACCCGGCAGCAGCCAGGGCAGCGCCCGCCCACCCTCGCGCCACCTGGGGCGGTCGACGGGGCGCGGCCTGCGCCAGCCTTCGCTCCGCAGGCGCTGCCACCGATCCAACAACGGCTGCCAGATGGCCATCCGGAAGCCTGTGGCGGCGGCCAGCGAAAGGGGCACGGTCAGCACCAGGATGTACTGCGGCCACTTGGTGGGCCAGATGAAAAGAAATACCAGCGCCACGATCAGCCAGATGGCATACAGCCTGTTTTCCTGCCCCAAGCGTTTCAGCCCCAGCAGGGCCAACAGCCCAACGAGGCCATCGAGAGCGACGACAAACACACCCGGATGCCACGGCACCGATTGAAAAATCCACACCAGCGGCTGCCAGATGGGCAGGCTGGCATTCTGGACCGCGTCGCTCTGGGTGTAAGCGGCGTGAAAGAACAACGATTCGCGCAGGCGTTCCAGCGGCGCGGGCCACAAGAAGGGGTCGGCGGCGATAAAAACGGCCACGGCCAGCATGCCCCACACCGCCAACAACCCCAGCCGGCGCCGCCAGGACTCGCCTGGCCCCTCCCACAGCCAATGAAGGGCGACCGCCACCCCGGCGATGCAAAAGACATACTTGCCGGCCGCCGTCAGGCCCAGCGCCACAGCCGAAAGAACCAGCCAGCGGTTCCAACGGCCTCGAGAGCGGGCGTAGGCCAAAACAGTCACGGTGCTGGTCAGGGCGGGCAGGGCTTCCAGCATCACCTGGCTGGTGTACTTGATGGTAAAGGTATGCAGCCCCAGCAACAACCCGGCCAGCGGATTAACCAGCGCCAGGGCCAGAGCTTCCAGCGCGCCCAAGACCGCCGCCACGACGCGGGCCATTTGCAGGTGAGGCTGCGGCAGCGAGCCGGCCGGCCCCGCCGTCGTGGGTCGATCCGGAATTTCGGGGGCAGGAGGAAGGGGCGCCAGCGCCGCGCCAAAGAAAAGCTTGGCCAGAGGCGGGTGCTCCGGGCGATAGTTGAGCTGCGTCAGCGCGGCCCAGTCGCCTGCCTGAAAGGCGGCGGCATATTGCTGGCCGGCGCGTAGATAATCGTCCTCGTCGTAGTCGATGGGCAGCAGCTCGACCGCCCGCAGCCGCAGCGCCAGGGCGATGAGAGCCACAGAGACAACGGCCACGATACGGAGCCACAACTCTGGTCTTTTCAACCAACCGCCCATAGATTCCATCCCAATTCAGACAGCCTGAAACAAGATTCTTCACCACCAAGACACCCAAGCACAAAACATAGTCAAGAGAAACCTTGTGTCCTGGCGCCTTTGTGGTCGATTATTATTTGCACCACGGTTGGGCCACCGAGCCACCAAACGTGCTGCGCACGATGGCCCAATGCTTCCAGGGAAGATCGGCGCCCACACTATCGAGCCACAACTCGCCGGTGTGGGTCTGACCGCCCTGTTCGCACACAATCGACACCGAGGCTGTCAGATTGGCGCGGCCCTGGGATGTGATCTGCGGCGTTTCGAGGACCACCTCCAGCACCCGATAACCTGTGCCATAAAAGCGATCGAGACAGATCTGAGAGCAGCCGGCCGCCAGATCGTAATAGGCCTGATGCTCCCAGCATTCCTGGGCTACAAAAGCCTGGCCATTTCCAACCGCCTGCACGAACGTCTCTACGATGGCCCGCGGGGAGCGCTCAAAGCTGCGCGTGCAGGCATCGTAGAACAGCGCCCGCACCCCCAGCACTGTGAGCACGACGAGCGCCACCAGGCCAGCGGCGATCCAAAAAATACGGGCACGGCGTGCAGCTCGCTCTCGATAGTAGGCATCCGACATGGCTCGTCACCCCAGCAAAGAGCCTGGCGAAGGCATCGAGCCTTCGCCAGGCCGTTTAACCCTTGACGCCGCCCACGGTCAGGCCCGAAACGAGATACCTTTGGAGCAAAAAGAACAGCACGACGATGGGGATGCTCATCAGGATCGACATGGCGGCGAAATCGGACCAGGGGGTAGCAAACTGGCCTTGCATGGAGCGCAGCGCCATGGCCAGGGTAAAACGCGATGGATCCTCCAGGAACGTCCAGGCCAGCACGAACTCGGTCCAGCCGGTCATAAAGGAGAACAACACCGTCACGGCCAGCGCCGGCACAGAGAGCGGCAGGATGATGCGGAAAAAGGTCTGCGCCACCGAAGCGCCGTCGATGCGGGCGGCCTCCTCCAGCTCTTGGGGCACGGTATCGAAATAGCCTTTCAGGTTCCACACGGCAAAGGGCAGCGCGCCGGAGCCATAAGCTAACATCAGGCCGGGCAGAGTCAGGCGCAACGCCTCGCTGCCGACCTTGATCTGGCTGAGCAGCACGAACAGCGGCGCCAGGGTGGCCGTGGAGGGCAGCATGAGCAGCACGATAAAACCCAACATGCCCGCCTGCCGTCCGATGAAACGAAAGCGCGAGAAGGCATAGGCCGCCGACGCGCCCAGGAACACCGCGATCAGGCTGGTGCCCAGGGCCACGATCAGGCTGTTCTTGAGCAGTTGGATAAAGGTCATGCAGGAGGTCGGATCGCTGGGGTTTTTGCACAACAGCCCAAACGGCTCGATCATCACCCGGCGAAAGGCATCCAGCGAGGCTCCCGGTGGGATGAGGCGCAGCTCCAGGGGTTTGTCGATGTTGCGTGGGTCGAGGGCCAACGTCACCACCCACATGATGGGAAACAAGACAGAAACGGTCACCACCAGCAGCAGGAAAACCTGGAGCCCTATCTGTTGCAGGATTTCTCTCTGTTTTTTAGACATAATAGGCCTCCGTCGCGCGGGTCACCCGATTCTGGGCGAGGGTAATGATGAACAGCACGAAAAAGACCACAAAACCAAAGGCCGCGGCCACGCCGTACAGTCGCTGGTTATACACCAGTTTAAAAGACTGGGTGACCAGAATCTCGGTGCGGCCAAAAGGCCCGCCCTGAGAGATAAAAAAGATCACGTTGAACTGGTTAAAGGTCATGATAGTGCCCAGCATGATGGCCGGCACCATGGCCGGCCGGATGAGCGGCAGCGTGATCTTGCGCAGTTTCTGCCAGCCGCTGGCGCCATCGATCGAGGCTGCTTCGTACAGCTCGGCAGGGATCGATTGCAGCGCCCCCGTGGCCACCACACTCATGAACGGCCAGCCCAGCCAGACGTTGGCCAGCAGCAGGCAGTAAAAAGCCAGCGGCAGGAAACCGAGCAATCCACCGACAGGCGGGTCGGTGACGGTCAGCCAGCGGGTGTCGGTGGGCAGGTTGGTGCCCAGCCAGGTGTTGATCACACCCGCAAGCTGGTTAAAGGCCCCAAAGCGGTCATCGTACATGTTGCGCCAGGTGAGGGCAGTGATGTAACCGGGAACCGCCCAGGGAAGGACAAACAGCGCCCGGTAAACCCGCCGCCCGATCAGGTTTTTGCTGTTGAGCGCCAGGGCAATGAGCACACCCAACGTCACGTGGAAAAACAGGTTGGTGAACGTCCAGGTGACGTTGAACAACAGCAGCCGCCAAAAGTCAAAGCTTTCCACAGACTTGGCCAGCTCGTTGGTCAGGATTTTGATATAGTTTTCCAGGCCCACGAACGTGGGCATGTACTTTTCCCAGGTGCTGGCATCGAACAGGATGAAACGCAGGTTCTTGACGCGATAGTCGTAGAAGGACATCCAGATCTGGTAGAGTTGGGGCAGGAGGGTGATCAACAGCATCACCAGACCGGCAGGGAGAATGTAGAGCCAGGCGGTGCGCGATTCTTTCAATCTCCTTCGAAACGCGGCCCATCGGTTTTCCGAGGGCATGTGCGTCACAGCCATGAGCGACCTCCTTTGCAGCTCACCGACACGACACTTGCAGGTTGGTATAGACGCAGGTGAGGGCAACTACCCTCACCTGCGTTATGGTTACATGCTACATGGCTCTCGCAAGCTGTCAGATGGCTTATTGACCGCGAATGTCCTCAATGGCAGCGGTGATGGTGTCGTAGGCCGTCTGAAGCACGGCAGCCGGATCGGCCCCTTCGTCAAAGACCGATTTCAACGCGGTGTCCATCGGGCCCCAGTAGGCACCCATCTCTGGAATCACCGGGAAGGCCGCGCCGCCGGCAAAGGCTTCCATCGCCTGCAACATCAGCGGATCGGAAACCTCCACACCTGCCGCCGCCGGGATGTGGCCCACTTCGGCCAGCAGGGCCTGAGCCTGCGGCGAGAGGAAGAACTCCATGAACTTCCAGGCGGCCATCTGGTCGTCGCCTTCGGCGTTGGCCCCCAGGTAGATGTTCTCCGTCTGCACATAGCCGGAGAGGTGACCATCACCGTAGGTGGGCCAGGGATCGATGGCCAGGTTCTCGGCGCCGATGGCCTCGACCAGGCCGGTCATATTCCAGGTGCCGTCGATGATGAGGCCCGCTTTGCCCGCCTTGAACAGGTTCACGTCGTTGTCGGTGTAATATTCGGTGGGGCCGGCTTCTTTGAACGAGTTCAACAGGTTCAGCCACTCCACACCCTTTTCGTCGTTGAAGGCCGGGTCGCCGTTGGATTCCATCAGCTTGCCGCCGATGCCATCCAGGTGCGCCGCGGAGAAAAAGAAGCCGTACTCCAGGTCGGCGCCCACCACGTCGCCCGCGGTGGCCGCTTTGGCCGCCGTCACCAGATCGTCAAAGGTCGCCGGGGCCGCCTCGATGATGGACGTGTTGCGGAACATCACCACGCCCTTGATCGTCTGCGGCAGGCCCACCAGCGCACCCTTGTACTTGACCGCCCCCAGCGCCGCCTCGTTGATCGAGGCCAGGAACGGGGTGGTGGTCATACCACGCACGTCGGCCACCAGCTCGGCGTCATAGAGGGCCGGGCCCCAGTCGGCAGCGCCGACGAGCACCGTCGGCCCACCGCCGGTGGCGGCTGCCGTCTCGAACTTGCCGCGCAGGTCGTCGAACGGCACGTACAACACGTCGAACGTCACATCGGGATACTTGGCCTGAAAAGCCTCGATGACCTTGGTCAGCGCCGGGATCTCACTCTCTTTCCAGGCGTGCCACAGGGTGATGGCTCCCTGAACCGCTTCTTCGGGCGGCGCTTCGCCGCGGATGTCGGCCACAGCAGCGACGATGGTATTGTAGGCCTGCTGCAACGCTGCGGCCGGATCGGCCCCTTCGTCAAAGACCGATTTCAACGCGGTGTCCATCGGGCCCCAGTAGGCGCCCATCTCTGGAATCACCGGGAAGGCCGCGCCGCCGGCAAAAGCGTTGGCCGCCTGCTGCATGAGCGGGTCAGAGATTTCGACGCCAGCCGTGGCCGGGATGTGGCCCACTTCGGTGAGCATAGCCTGGGCATCGGCCGAAAGAAAGAACTCCATGAACTTCCAGGCAGCGGTCTGGTCATCACCCTCGGCGTTGGCGCCCAGGTAAATGTTCTCCGTTTGCACGTAGCCCGACATGAGCTTGGGCCAGGGATCGATGGCCAGGTTGTCGGCGCCGATGGCCTCGACCAGGCCGGTCATGTTCCAGGTGCCGTCGATGATGAGGCCCGCTTTGCCCGCCTTGAACAGGTTCACGTCGTTGTCGGTGTAATACTCGGTGGGGCCGGCTTCTTTGAACGAGTTCAACAGGTTCAGCCACTCCACACCCTTTTCGTCGTTGAACAACGGGTTGCCCTTGTCGTCCATGAGCAAACCACCCACGCCGTTCAGGTGCGCCGCGGCGAAAAAGAAGCCGTACTCCAGGTCGGCGCCCACCACGTCGCCCGCGGTGGCGGCTTTGGCCGCTGCTACCAGGTCATCGAACGTGGCCGGCGCCTGGGCGATGATGCTCGTATTGCGGAACATCACCACACCCTTGATCGTCTGCGGCAGGCCGATGAGCGCGTCTCTATATCTGACCGCCCCCAGCGCTGCCGGGTTGATGGTGCGCAGGAATTCTTCGGTCGCCATGCTGGAGATATCGGCCACCAGCTCGGCGTCATAGAGGGCCGGGCCCCAGTCGGCAGCGCCGACGAGCACTGTCGGCCCGCCGCCGGTGGCGGCTGCCGTCTCGAACTTGCCGCGCAGGTCGTCGAACGGCACGTACAACACGTCGAACGTCACGTCGGGATACTCGGCCTGAAAAGCCTCGATGACCTTGGTCAGCGCCGGGATCTCGCTCTCTTTCCAGGCGTGCCACAGGGTCACGGTGCCTTGCAGGGTCATCTCTTCGACTTTGGTCGGTTCTGCCTCAGCCTTGGTCGGCTCAGGGGTCGCCGTCGGCGTCTCTGTCTTGGCGCAAGCGGTGACGAGCAGGCTTGCGATCACCAGCAAGGCCAACAAAGAAAACAGTGTCTTTTTCATGATTCTCCTCCAGGTAGGTTTTGCATGTATCTCATCAGAAAACCAGAGTTGCAACATCTCGCCCTCTTGGCTCGTTCGACCGTCTGTTTGCTTTTTCGCCTCCTTTCTCCCCTCGGCTGAGCGTGAACGGCACATTCGGGGGAATCGACGAAATTATACTATAAAAACCTTTAACAAGAAAACGAATATCAGCTTAATTATCGAGCTTATCTCAAGCGATCCGGCGAAGCCAGGTCGCTGACCGGACTGCGAAAAGTTTCCTGCAGCACCAGCGCCACTGCTCCCCAGGCGGCAGAACGCCGCCCCAGGGCGGCCTGCACGATATCGGCATTCTCTACCGCCGCCCGCACCGATCGCTGGCGCACTGTCGCCCGCAACGAGGCCATGATCAGATCCCCTGCCTGCGACACCCCGCCACCGACGATCACTCGACCCGGGTTGAACAGGTTCAACACGTCGGCCACGGCGATGCCGATGAGCCGGCCGGCATCACGATAGAGCTGCAGGCTCAGAGCATCACCCCGATGCGCGGCTTTGGCCACGTCCTGAGCAGTGAGATGACCGTTGGGGGTCATGTCTTTGAGGATGGTGGGTTGCCCGGCCTGAATGGCCATCATGGCCCGCTGGGCGATGGCCGGTCCGCCGGCCATCGCCTCCAGACAGCCGTAACTGCCGCAGGAACAGGGGGGGCCGTGCTCGTCGATGGTGACGTGGCCGATCTCACCTGCCGAACCGGTGTGGCCGTGATAGATCTGCCCGCCGATGATCAACCCGCAGCCGATGCCGGTGGCGATTTTGATGAACACCAGGTTGTCGATGCCCTGCCCGGCGCCAAACCGCCACTCTCCCAACGCGCCCAGGTTGGCGTCGTTATCCAGATACACCGACACCCCATAGATGTGCTGCAGATGACCCCGCACCGGCACTTCGTTCCAACCGGGCATGATGGGCGGAGCGATGATGGTGCCGCGGGCGCAGTTGAGCGGGCCCGGCACCCCCACCCCCACCCCCAGCAGTTGAGAGGGCTGTACACCAGCCTGGCGCAGCGCCTGGCGGCCGATGGTTTCCATGGCCGCCAGGCCTATCGCCGGGCCGTCGGCCACGTTAAAAGGATGCTCGATCTCGGCCAAAAGCCCGGCGTCCAGATCGGTGACGAGAGATAACAAGTGCGAGGCCCCGGCAGCGATGGTGAGAATGTAGCCTGCCCGGTGGTTAAAAGTGAGTAAAATAGGACGCCGTCCACCCTGCGATTCACCCGTCCCGGTTTCCACCAGCCAGCCCTCGCCGAGCAGCTCGCTGACCACTGCCGATACCGTGGAGCGGCTCAAATGGGTTCGCCGCGCCAGATCGGCCCGGGAAACGTGGCGCGCCTGTCGAACCAGGCTGAGCACCAGCGATTTGTTTACTTCTCGCACAAACTTGGGGTCAGTTACTGACGCTTTGTCGGACAAAGGGGCCTCTCTGCGTCAAAATGAGGGTAAACTGTCTGAAATATGCCTGGATTATAACACACTCTAATTTGTTTGTCAAGAGTCAGAACAAACGAAATATAAAAAAAGACCTTCCTGTGATGAGCACCCTACAGGAAGGTCACCGGCGCAATGACAATGATGTAGAATTATGGATGCGCCGCTCGTGCGGAAATCATGGCTGGTGATTCGGCTACGATGAGGTCTTGGGCCAGACTCTCTGGCAGCAGTTCCAGGTGAAGCACCAGGCCGTCTTTTACCGGCATGTGCATGCCGCCTGCATACGCTGCCAGTGAATCGAGATCCACCACCACGCTCTGCACGGTTGTTGGCCGGTCGTCGATCACATACAGGGTGGTTTGGGCCGGAGGGGATGTCGTGACAGACGCGAGCTGCCCGCCCTGTGCCCGGACAAGCCACAACTCCCACTCGTGCTGTGGCACGCTTCCCAGCCACATCCCCAGCATCGCCGCCAACAAGAGCACCATCGAAACCACGGGAACCACGATCAAACGCTGTGTTCTAACCATCTGGGACCTCCTCCAACCCTGACGATTGAGGCACGTCCCCCCCACCCTTTTCAGAGAACGTCATGGTCATTCTACCACAGAGCGGGCCGGACTTCAATGGGAAATTGGTGGCATGACCCGGGTACCGCATGACCTCGGTACCCTGGGAGTTTGAAAATCTGCCCTTTCGCGGCTATAATGTCCACCTGATAACAACGAGGGAAGCCGTTCAAAACTCGATACGCAGGAGGTATCCATGATCCCCAGTTCTGCCCAGGTGGTCGTTATTGGAGGAGGCGTACACGGCCTCAGCACGGCGTATTATCTGGCCAAAAGCGGCCTCACCGATGTGGTGCTGTTGGAAAAGGAGGCCCAATTGGCCAGCGGCTCCACCGGCCTGAGCGCCGGCGGCATCCGACAACAGTTCTCCACGGCTGTCAATATCCGCATGAGCCAGTACAGCGTCCAGCGATTCGAGCATTTCAAAGAAGAGATGGACGCCGATCCGGGCTTGATGCAGGTGGGTTATCTTTTTCTCCTCAGCACAGAGCAAGAAGTGGCTCTCTTTCGCCAGAGCGTGGCGTTGCAGAATCGCCTGGGCACGCCTACCGAATGGCTCACACCGGAAGACGTGCTGGCACGCTGGCCTTTTTTCAACGTCGACGATATTCTGGCTGCCACCTACAATACCGCCGATGGTTATGGCGATCCTTACGGCGTGGCTATGGGCTACGCTCAGCAGGCGCGTCGGCTGGGCGCCCGTATTCTGTTGGAAGTAGAGGTCACCGGCATCGACGTGGTGGGGGGGCGCGTGCGGGGGGTGCAGACCACACGGGGGCCCATCGCCACCGAGGTGGTGGTCAACACTCCTGGCCCTCACGCCCATCAGGTGGGCAAAATGGCCGGCGTGAACCTGCCGGCGCATCCGTATCGGCGGCAGGTTCATGCCACAGCGCCATACCCGGAACTGGCCAACCGGGCGCCTTTTACCATCGATTTTCATTACAACTGGTATTTCCGTCCCGAAGGCCCGGGGCTCATCACCGGCATGAGTGATCTGGATCAACCGCCCGGTTTCGATCTGACGGTGGACAGAGGCTGGATGGAAAAGGTGATCGAACACGGCGTCTATCGTGTGCCCATGTTCGAGGAAGCGCGCATCATGCGCAGTTGGGCCGGTCTGTACAGCATCACCCCCGATAGCCAGCCGATCATGGGCGCCATCCCCGGCGTAAAAGGGTTCATCTGCGCCGTGGGCTGGAGCGGGCATGGTTTTATGATGGCCCCGGCCAGTGGATTGACACTCAGCGAGATCATCCTCCACGGCGCGCCGCAGACCTTTGACATCAGCGAGTTCAGTATCACCCGTTTTCAAGACCCTGCTGCCTTGAAGGCCGAAAAGTACGTGATATAAAAAAACAGCCCTCACATCGCGGTGATGTGAGGGCTGTCGTTTTTCAGACCTCAATCTGGCACGTCTGCCAACGACCAGGAGCGCTCAGTGTCCGCGTTTTCCTCGGCCTGGGTCAGCCAGTCGTCAAAAGCCTGAGATTGCCGCAACGAAAGCGTGGCCTCGTCGAGTGGACGATCCGGTTGCCGCTCGTCGATGGTGACCACGTGGAAGCCCAGATAGGACTCGACCGGCTCGCTGAACTCGCCCGGCTGCAGGGCAAACGCTGCCTCCAGGATAGAGGCCACCACCCCAGACTGATCTGCCGCCAGCCAGCCCAGAGCGCCACCCTGTTCCACGGTCTCCTCGTCGATGCTGTACCCGGCCACCATGTCCGCCCAGACTGCGCCGTTGCGTAACTTTTCCAGCACCTCCTGGGCCGTCTCGACAGTCTCCACCAGGATGTGATAGGCCTGGACATGTTCGTCGGTGGTGGGCACCTCGGCGGCCAGCGATTCGGCCAGCTTTTGACGCAGCAAGCCCTGCCGGACGGCGTTGCGCATGTCAGCCTCGGTGAAATTCCCGACCTCAGCCTCCAGAGCGTCGATATACTCCTGGTAGGCGGCATCGAACGCTTCTTTGGTCATCGGTGTTGGCGCCTCGGTAGGCGTGAGGGTGGTGGTGGTGGTGATGGGGGTTGGGGTTGGCGCTGGCGGGTTGCGGTCGTAGCCCATCTGCTGCTCGATGCTCAGTTGAACCTCATCGTCAGACACCGTCAGACCCCGCTTCTCGGCCTCCTGACGAACCAACGACTCGTCGATCAGCTCTTCCAGAGTGTCGCTGCCGACAGTGAACAACTGTGTCTGGACCTGCTGCAACTGAGAGTCAAAATACTGATACAGGAAGGCCTGCGTTTCGTCGTTCGGGTCGTACCCCGCCTGTTGCAGGGCAAGAATCTGTTCCTGCTGCTCCAGATACCAGCGGTTGTACAACACCCGCTTCTGATAGTATTCCCGGCTGATCGCCTGGCCGTTGACAGTGGCCACAGGGCGGCGCGGCGCGATGACGTATTCCTGCACAACACCCACCAGCAGCACGAGCACCACCAGAGCGACCACGCCTGCAACGAACAGCCAGATCATTTGCTGCTGGCGTTTCACCCGTTTGCTGCGGGCGATCTGTTTTTTTGTCGGGCTTTTTTGCAGAGTCGGGCTCTGTTTAGCCTTGGCCATGTCTCGATCTCCTCATCTCGGCGTGCCAATCGCACGTACGCAAAGCACAACGACAGGGCATAGGACGCCCATCCTATGCCCTGAACGCATCCAGACAAACGCTGAATTATTGCCTGGGGAGTCTGCCCAGTCCGGCGGTTGTGAACGGCAGCAAAGCCAGGTGACGAGCTCGTTTGACGGCACACGCCATTTGGCGCTGGTGCTTGCCACATAGCCCGGTTTGTCGCCTGGGTTTGATCTTGCCCCGAATGGAGATAAACGGCAGCAAAGTGCTGATCTGTTTATAATCCACCGCAGCGACCTTGTCCACACAGAACGCACACTGCCGGACCCGTCGCGTTCGGCTGTCCCCATCCCTCTCGCGGCGACGATATTGACCCGATCGGCCTTGAGAAGAGCCGGAATATCCAGAAGACTCTCGAGTTTCTTCTACATCGTCGTCGTCATCGTTGATCATCACATATCGTTCCGTCAATTTGATACTCCTTGATGTAACATTCATGCCACCGGATCATCGAGCGTATCTGTCATGGCATCGGACCAAAAGAGGATTTCGTCCTCCTCGGCCGCAGGCGGCCCGGCAGGATGCTGGCTGTCCAGGGCGATCATCTCGTTGGCCACGATTTCGGCGCGAAAATGACGTTTGCCCTGCCTGTCTTCCCAGTTCCGCGTCTGAAGACGCCCCTCGACATAGATACGCTGGTTCTTGTAAAGCTGTTGTTTGCAAATTTCGGCCAGATTGCCCCAGGACACCACGTTGAACCAGTCGGTCTCCTGGCGCTCCTGCCCATCGGGCGTCGTCCAGATGCGGTGGGTGGCCACGCTGAACGACGTCACCGGCCTGCCGCCAGGGGTGTAGCGCATTTCCGGTTCACGTCCCACGTAGCCAATGAGCATCACCTTGTTTAACCCGGCCCCCATCTCTGCGCCTCTCCTTCAGAGCACAACACCTCTCAGCTCGATACCCATCACCCGATGCGGAATCTCGATGGCCTCAGCGGTCCCTGAAGCCGAGCGAGCTGCTGCGCCCTTGAGCGTATCACTCTCCTTTACGAACGAGCAGGTAACGAATGATGTCCAGGTCCAGTTTGAAACTCCGCTCCAGTTCGCCGAGCGCGCTCTGGGCCATCAGGACCTCAAGGAGCACATAGGTGCCCTCGCGGAAATCTCTGATGGGGTAAGCCAACTGCCGTCGGCCCCAGATGTCCACCTTTTCGACTTTGCCCTCACCGGCCTCGATCCAGGCGGTGACCTTTTCGACGGTGGCCTGAACGCCCTCATCCTCCACGGTAGGAGCGATGATAAAAGTCAGTTCGTAGATTCGCATGCGCGATACCTCCTTTCTTTGGGTTTGCCCCCGGCAGCTCAAGCCCCGGAAGCAGAAAGAACGAGGAACCCACCACCGGTAAGGACCGCAACCGGGATGGTCCTCGCTTCGCGACGGTTTCAACTCGGATACAACGTCGAGGTTTTCAAAAGACGCACCACAATCGAGAAACTGCCCTTGCCAGGCAAGCTCATCCGATGGTCATCGTGGCGCGCTGCTGCCGCCTGACAGTCTCCAGAATTCGCCGGCCGGAGGCAAAAGGCCCCTCTGTAGCCAGGAGCACACCGATAGCCACCGACATCAACTCCACCTGGCGCTCGTCGCCTAAAGTGTTTTTCAGCTTGATGTAACCCCGCTCACGGTCTTTGACAGGGTAAAAATAGCTGATGGCCCGTTTCAGGCGAACGAGGAGTTTGTCTTGAATTTCTTCGACCTTGTCGGGCACGGTGATCATGACAAAATCGGCCACGTCCGTGTGTCCCACAAAATCGTCCAACGTTCCAGATTCTTCTACCACGTTGTTGATGATCAGGCCCACCGCCCGCAGAACGTCGTCGCCGGCCACAAAGCCATAAGCCTCGTTAAAGTCATCCAGGCCCAGAATGCCCACGTGCATGACGGCCCAACCATCCAGTTTGGGCAGCAGATCCAGCTTTTCCAGCACCACTTTTTCGCCCGGCAGACCTGTCACCGGACTGACCAGGCTCTCGTAACTGGCCCGACGCAGGGCATTTCGCACGCGCAGGCGCAACTCCTGCATATCGAACGGCTTGGTGATATAATCGACCGCGCCGAGTTTGAGACCGGCGATGCGATCGCTTCGTTCGCGTTTTTCGGTGAGAAAGATCACCGGGATCTGTTGGGTGCGCAGTCCACGCCGGAGCTGCCGCGTCACCTCGTAGCCGTTGATATCCGGCAAACGAATGTCCTGGATGATGAGATCCGGCAGCGTTTCCTGACAAACCTGGAGCGCATCGTTGCCCCAGGCTGCCGTCATCACTTCGTACCCTTGCGCCTCAAAATAGGCCCGCAGCATATCAGAGGTATCCAAATCATCCTCAACGATCAGGATACGATGCTTTTTGGACTTCATGTGCGCCTCCGATGACGACTTGCGCTTTCATCGATTGCCAACCCTGGCCCGGTAGAACAAGAGCCCGCCAAAGCCAAGTCTGACCCAGGCAGAAACGGGAAAAAGCCCTCAGCTCAACGGCTCTTTATAGATCGCATAATCGCAACTTTCATGGCCCATGGCAATGCAAGCGATTTCCACCACACGAAACTCTTTGCCTCCGCTCAACCAGTGAAGTCCTTCCTGCAGCAAACCCACAGCCATGTGGCAGCAGGGCTTGTCGGTCTTGCGTTCCCAACATTGTGGGCATTGCAGGATTTTGTACAGGTAATGATCGCCCGCATCTTCGACCTTGTTGATCTGATCGCTGATCTTGGACAGCGTCTCACCCATCACGCGCAAGCCCACCTTCATCTTGACTTCCAGGGGCAACACCTTGAAAGCCAGATCGGCCATGCCCACCATGGGGCCAAAATCCCTCAACACCCGATCAAACGTGGCCCGTCCGGCGCGCAGGGCCAATCCACGCCCCCCGCGCGGGCCATACATCTCTTCCAGCGCCACAAAGAGCGAGGTCAGGTCGGCAAAATCGAACTCTCTTTTTAAATCGTCAGGCGGATAGTGATCGATCAAGTGGGACAGTCCACCCAAGTTCAAGATAGCATTGATGCCATTCTTACCCATGACATTTTCCAGGGCAAGAAGAATGATGAGCGCTGGCTTGTTGGGATAGTACAACCCACTTTGCGTCCGTGTCACGTTATCAACCTCCTGGTGCTTGCTTGTCGTCTGCCCAGACGTTCCAACTCGGATCGGCCTTTCAGACGACAGTGGGCTCAGGCTGCCTTCCAGAGTCGCCAATTGAAACAATGGTATTATACCAGCTTTTGCCCCATTTGACAACGCAAATCGCGGTTTACGCAAGCCTCGCAGGCCAACCCGGTTCATATCAGAACTACAAAGAGGGCGACTCACCAGGTTCGGTGAATCGCCCCAGTTTGAAAAAAGACCGGCCAAAGAGGTTAACGCTTGGTGTACTGTGGCGCTTTGCGTGCCCGCTTGAGGCCTGGTTTTTTGCGCTCCTTTGCCCGCGCGTCGCGGGTGAGAAAACCGCCCTTTCGCAGCAGCGACCGTAACTCTGGATTTGCCTTCAACAACGCCCGGGCAATGCCCATCTGAATGGCTCCAGACTGGCCGCTCATCCCCCCACCGCTGACAATGACCGACACGTTAAATTTATCGGTCAATTGAGCGACCTCGAGTGGCCTGGACAGATGCAAAACGTCCCAGCCGCGGCCGAAATATTCATCCACCGGCTTGTCATTCACGACGATGGTTCCATTGCCATTGGGGAAAATGCGCACCCGCGCCGTAGACGTTTTCCTGCGCCCCACGCCCTCGTAATATTGCTCACCAGCCATCCTTATCTCTCCTTCTGCGCCCGTCTCGTGCTCACAGTTCCAACGCCTGAGGTTTCTGCGCCTCGTGGGGATGCTCGTTGCCGGCATATACTTTGAGCTTGGTGATCATACGCCGACCCAAACGATTCTTGGGCAACATGCCTCTCACCGCCAGCTCGATCACCCGCGCGGGATGTCGCTTCAAAAGATCACGCAGGCTGACACTGGTCAGACCACCGGGATACCCGGAGTGATGATGATACATCTTTTGCAGCATTTTGCGCCCGGTGACGTGAACCTTGCCGGCATTGATCACCACGACAAAGTCACCCACATCGACGTATGGTGAATAGATGGGCTTGTGTTTGCCCTTGAGAATGGAAGCGATCTGCGACGCCAGGCGGCCCAGTGTCTGCCCATCGGCGTCCACCAGATACCACTGGCGTTTGATATCTCCAGGCTTGACTGTATACGTCTTCACCAACAACTCCTTGCCATTGAATCAGTGAGCATCCCTCTTGAGCCAGGCACAAACAGACGCTCAATAATTGACTGCCATCAGACAGAGCCCCTGCGGAGGCGCGGCAGGGCCTGCCATCGACCGATCACCCGCCTCGAAGCGGCGCACAAACTCTTCACAAGACATGGCGCCAGTTCCAACCAGCAACATGGTGCCCACCAGACGACGCACCATCCTGTGCAAAAAGGCGTTGGCCTCGATGTCAAAATACAAAAAAGGACCTTCGGCCGTCCATCCGGCCTGCCGCACCTGCCGCACCGTGTTCTCACCCTGCGGGGCACGGCCAAAAGTGGCAAAGTCATGCTCGCCGATCACACCCACAGCGACCCGATCCATGGCGTCCACATCGAGCGGTGATGCCACCTGATAAACCCAGCGACGATCCAGCGGCGAGCGCAACGGCTGATTCAACACCGTGTAACGATACCATCGGCTCCGAGCGCTGTAGCGCGGGTGGAATCCCTCTGCCGCAGTCTCAAGCGACAGCGCCACCACATCTTGCGGCAGAACAGCGTTCATCGCCCGTTGCAAATCCACCAGGGTGTGCCGCCACCGCAGCCAAAAAGCGATCACCTGCCCCCGGGCATGCACCCCGGCGTCGGTGCGTCCGGCGCCGAGAACCCGCACTGGCTGTTGGGCCACCCGCTGCAGCGCCTGCTCCAATTCACCCTGGACGCTGCGTTGACCCACCTGCAACTGAAAACCGTGAAAATCTGTGCCTTCGTAGGCGATCACGGCCCGCAAGTGACGATCCGGCAAAACATCGTCACTCACCACCGCCATCATTTACTCCACCAATTCGATCAACACCATGGGCGCGTTGTCGCCCTGGCGCGGCCCCAGCCTGAGAATACGAGTGTACCCCCCCTTCCGCTCCTGGTAGCGCGGGGCGATCTCGTCGAACAATTTTTTCACCACCTCCGGGTCGTTCAGTCGGCTGGCAACCAGTCGACGGGCGTGCAACGTATCGCTTTTGCCCAGCGTGATGAGTTTCTCCGTCTTGGGACGGATCGATTTGGCCTTGGCTTCTGTTGTCCTGATGCGTCCATGCCGGAACAACTCGGTGACCAAATTACGATACAGAGCCCGTCGTTGCCCGCTCGAACGCCCTAGTTTTCGTCCAGCTTTACGATGCCTCATGAAAGGACTCCTCGATCACAACCAGAATACCCCTGGAAATCAGAGGCTACGCCAATTCAGGCGACGGCGTGTCGGACGCCGTCTTGACCACCTGCCCGTCTGGCGTGAGGAATTTACGCTCCACCAGCTTTTCTTCCAGCTCGTGCAAAGACTTGGAGCCGAAATTACGAATGGACATCATCTCGTCTCGGCCCTTTTCCAGACGCTCCAACACCTCACCCACACGAGTGATGCCTGTACGTTTGAGACAGTTATAAACCCGCACGCTGAGGTCTAGATCTTCGATGGGCATTTCGTAAGCCCGCGACGGAATGAGCTCTTCCATCGCCGCAGGCGACTCGGTCACGGTGACCTCTTGAGACACCAGATCGTCGATGTCACCGATCAGATCCAGGTGTGTCACCAACAACCTGGCTGCTTCGGCCAGCGCCTCGTGCGGCCGGATCGTTCCATCCGTCCAGACTTCCATGACCAGGTGGTCATAATCCGTCATTTGCCCCACACGCGCCCGCCCCACAAAATAACTCGCTTTACGCACAGGGCTAAAAATGGCGTCCACGGGCAGCTCGCCGATGGGTAATTTCTGCCGTTCATCAGCCGGTGAATACCCCCGACCAGGCCCGGCAGTAAACTCGATGTACAACTCGGAATCCGGGTCGTCGACAGAAAACAGGTACAACTCTGGGTTGACAATCTCCACCAGGCTCGGACACTCGATGTCGCCCGCCATGATCGGGCCCTCACCCCGCACCTCGAGGTGCAACCGTGCCGATTCCTCGGCGTGCATCTTGAGGCGAATCTGCTTGACCTGAAGCAGCACCGCCGTCAGATCTTCCCGCACACCCGGGATAGGTGAAAACTCGTGGGATACACCACTCACTCGCATCGAGGTAATGGCCGCCCCGGGCAGAGAAGAAAGTAACACCCGGCGCAGCGCATTACCCAGCGTGATGCCATAACCACTTTCCAGAGGACTGATGACAAACCGGCCATAATTTCGGGAGGCGACATCGCGCTCGATTTTTGGTAATACCAGACTCATCAAAGAACCTTCCCTCCTCAAGGGGCACAGGGCTCGCAGAAGAGCCAGGCTCCTCTGGTCCCGTTCCCTTGTCATCGCCAATTCGGTGCTTCTGGCGTGCCAGGCCCGCATCGGCGCACCCGGCAGAGTCCACCGGCACTCGTTAGCGGCTATAGTACTCGACGATCAGGTTCTCGTTGACCGGTAAATCGATTTCCTCACGAGATGGCAGGTTGAGCACTCGCCCCACCATATCGTGCAGGTCGATGTTCAGCCAGCCGGGCACGTTTCGCTCTGCCATCAACTCGGCCCGCTCCTTAAAGTAGGCCGTCTTGTCACTCTGCGGGCGCACAGAAACCACATCGCCCGGTTCGAGCAGACGTGATGGAATGCTGCTCGTTTTGCCATTGACCCGGAAATGGCTGTGTTGCACCAACAACCTCGCCTGAGCGCGAGAATCGGCAAAACCCAGGCGGTAGACCACGTTATCCATGCGGCTTTCCAACAGGGCGAGCAGATTGTGGCCTGTCAGCCCTTTACGCCGCAACGCCTCGCGGAAATACCGGCGGAACTGCTGTTCCAGGACGCCATAGATGCGCCGCACCTTTTGTTTCTCCCGCAACTGGCGAGCATAGTCGCTGGCACGTCCACGACGGAATTGTGTTTCGCGCCCATGCTGACCCGGCGGGTAAGCCCGTCGCTCCATGGCGCACTTGGGGCTCATACAACGCTCACCCTTGAGAAAGAGCTTTTCACCCTCTCGACGGCACAGTTTACACGCTGGGCCGATATATCTTGCCATTCAAACCTCCTACACGATCAGAGCCAATCCCAACCCTGGCTCTCGATCGATGCCACCTCTCAGCTTAGACTCGACGTTTCTTGGGCGGGCGACAGCCGTTGTGCGGAACGGGCGTCACGTCGCTGATGGACAGCACCTTCAGGCCGGTGCCCTGTAGCGCACGGATGGCCGCCTCACGTCCCGGCCCCGGCCCCTTGACGAACACCTCGACGTCTCGCATACCCTGTTCCATGGCCTGTTTGGCCGCCTCCTGGGCAGCCACACGCGCCGCATAGGGTGTGCTCTTGCGCGAGCCCTTGAAACCCACCGAACCGGTGCTGGCCCAGGTGATGACATTGCCCTGTGGATCGGTCATCGTCACGATAGTATTGTTGAACGTGGCGTGGATGTGCACCTGCCCACGCAACACATTCTTCCTGATCTTGCGCGGTCCAGCCCGCCGTTTTCCTCTTCGACCCATGCTCTCTCTATCTCCTTCCGGAGCAATCGCTCAACAACCCCAACCGGATCACTTTTTCTTGGCGCCGCGACGACGTCCACGCCCGGCCACCGTCTTCTTGGGCCCTCGCCTGGTGCGGGCATTGGTGCGTGTGCGCTGCCCGTTCACCGGCAGGTTGCGCCGATGCCGCAGCCCCCGGTAACTGCCGATCTCCATGAGGCGTTTGATGTTCATGTTCACCTCACGCCGCAGATCGCCCTCCACCCGATAGTTGCGGTCGATGATCTCACGCAGCCGGCTCACCTCAGCTTCGGCCAGATCTCGCACGCGCAGATCCGGGTCCACACCTGCCTCTGTCAGGATCTCGTTGCTGGTTGTGCGGCCGATGCCATAAATATAAGTCAGGCCGATCTCTACTCGTTTGTCACGTGGCAGGTCTACACCTGCGATACGAGCCATCCGTTTCCCTCCGTTCGTCTTGGCGTCTCGCCTATCCCTGACGCTGTTTGTGTCGAGGATTGATGCAGATCACCCGCACCACACCACGGCGGCGCACGATCTTGCACTTGGGGCAACGTCGTTTAACCGATGCTGAAACTTTCATCGTAATCTCCCTCACACCTACAAGCGTGTCAAAATTTCTGGGCCGTTCTCCGTGACGGCCACGGTATGTTCCGAATGTGCCGATAACCCACCATCCGCCGTGACCACCGTCCAGCCATCCGAGAGCACCCGCGTCTGCCAGTGGCCCGTGCAGACCATCGGTTCGATAGCCAGCACCATACCCGACTTTAACAGCCAGTTTTTGGGCCGCCGGCGACGATCTCGATCCAAAAAATTGGGGATGCTAGGCGGCTCGTGCATCCGCTGCCCGATGCCGTGTCCCTGATACTCGCGTATCACGTTGAATCCATGAGCCTCAACCCAATGCTGCACCGCCGCCATCACGTTCCACAGGTAATTCCCAGGTCGACATTGCTCGATGGCCGCCGCCAGCGCGGCGTCGGTCACGTCGATCAGTCGCTGCGCCTCTGGGCCGATGCGACCCACCCCCACCGTAAAAGCCGCATCACCCTGCCAGCCCTCATAGATGGCTCCCACGTCGATGCTGATGATATCCCCCTGACGCAGCACCCGCCCGGCGTTGGGAATGCCGTGTACGATCTCTTGATTGATAGAAGCGCACACCGAAGCCGGAAAGTCGTTGTGCCCGCTGTAAGGATATCCCAGGAAGGAAGGAATGGCGTCGTGTTGGCGAATGATCCGCTCAGCCGTACCATCCAATTCCAGCGTAGACACCCCAGGCGCGATCATCTCTTTCAGCGCCTGGTGCACCAGCGCCACGACACGCCCGGCCTGGCGCATCAGGGCCAGCTCTGCCGAGGATTTGAGGCCTATCACCGGCGAATGAACCCCTCATAGTGCCGCATCAGCAACTGCGCTTCGAGCTGTTTCATCGTATCGCGCACCACACCCACCACGATGAGCAACCCAGAACTGGTGATGAGCATCTGGCCCGGATTCTGCACCAGCCCCGTCAGTTTGACCAACCAGGGCAAGATGGCCACTCCGCCCAGAAAGAAAGCGCCCACCAATGTGATGCGCTGCATCACGCCGTTCAGATAATCGGCGGTGCGCCGTCCGGGCCGGATACCCGGAATAAAACCGCCCTGCCGTTGCAAAGACTCGGGCAGGTTTTGTTGTTGAAAGATAACGTCGGTGTAAAAATAGGTCAGACCCACCACCAGCAAAAAGTAAAGCAGGTAATACCAGTCGCTTTGCCCATTGGAGATACGCACCAGCGTCTCGGCCAGGCTCTTGACCCACGTCGTCTCCGAGTTGACGAAAAACTGGGCCACCACACCAGGAAAGATGAGGAACGAGCTGGCAAAGATGAGTGGGATCATACCCGCCGTGTTCACCCGCAGCGGGATGTGTGTACTCTGCCCGCCAGCAATGCGCAGCCGATTGCCTCGCATGGCCAGCACCCGCTTGCCATATTGCACCGGGATGCGTCGTTGGCCCTCTTGCACCACCACGATGACAGAGACGGTGACGATCAGAATGACGGTGAAAAAGATCAGCCCCGGCACGTCGTTCACCAGCAGCGAGCCTACCTGGCCCGGGATCTGGGCCACGATATTACCAAAGATGATGATCGACAAACCCTGGCCCACACCCTTTTCGTTGATCAGCTCACCCAGCCAGACCGCCAGCATCGTGCCCGCCGTCAGCGTCAGCACCGTCGAGAGCGTGGGCAGTGGATAGGCTTTGAGCCCCCACTGCGAGATCACCCCCCCCGAGCCAGAGAGTATCTGGGCCTGGGTGAAACCCTGCAATATGGCCAGCGGAATGGTGAGAAAATAATAGTATTGGTTGAGCTTGTTCCGCCCGGCCTCACCCTCTTTACTCAACTCGCTCAACGCCGGGATGAGTGGCGTGAGAAGCTGCAAAATGATGGTGGCCGTGATATACGGGTAAACGCCCAGCGCCATGATAGAAAAATTCGACATGGCCCCGCCGGAGAACAGATCGAACAACCCCAGCAACTGGTTCTGTTCAAAGACCTGCCGCATAGCTTCTACATCCACGTTGGGCAGGGGGACGTGCGCCGCCAGGCGCAGGATCACCAGAATGCCCAATGTGAACAGCAGCCGCTGCCTGACATCGCGCAGGTTGAAGGCGTTGCGCAACGCTTCCAGCATTATCTAGCCTCCCCTTCGTGGCCTTTCCACGATCCAGGGCAATTCCACTGCCGTGCCGCCCGCCGCTTCGATCTTGGCCCGGGCGCTTTTGGAGAAGCGATGGGCTTTGACCGTCAACGCCCGATCCAGCTCGCCATTGCCCAGAACGGCCACCGGCAACGACGCCTTTTTGATCAGACTGGCCTCCGAAAGAACCGCAGGATCCACCTCTGTCCCCTCGGCAAAGAAGCTCAGACGCTCCACGTTGACCGAACGATAGTACACCTTGAAGCGGTTGTAAAAACCACGTTTAATGGGCAAACGCCGAACCAGAGGCAACTGTCCACCCTCGAAAAAAGGCCCCTTGCCCCCACCGCTGCGCGCATTCTGGCCCTTGGTGCCCCGTCCGGCTGTTTTTCCCTGCCCTGCCGCGATGCCACGCCCTTTGCGTTTGCGCGATTTCTTGCTGCCGGGGGACGGCCGCAAATCATGCAGTTTCATTCGTCCAACTCCTCCACCTGCACCAGATGTCTGATCTTGTCGAGCATGCCCCGGATCACAGGCGTATCCATCTGCTCAACCGTGTGATGCATCCGTCGCAACCCCAGCGCCCGCACCGTGTCCTTTTGTCGGCGGTCGTAGCCAATGGGACTCTTGATCAACGTGACGCGAAGTTTTTTCTGCGTCTCGATCTTTTTTGCCATCATCGCTCTTCCCCAAAACCTCACTGTTTACCAGCGCGCTGCCAAAAGGGCAACACCTCTGTTGGTGAAACCTCACGGAGCGCAGCCAGGTCCCGTGGGTCGATCAACTTTTTGAGACCCTCAAAGGCAGCCATGGCAACGTTCAGAATATTGGCGCTCCCCAGAGACTTGGTCAGAATATTCTGGATGCCAGCCGACTCTACTACCGCACGCACGGCACCGCCAGCGATCACCCCCGTGCCGGGGGCTGCTGGTCGCAGCAACACCCGGGCCCCGCCGTATTTGGCCTCCACCTCGTGCGGGATGGTAGCCTCCGACAGGCACACCCGAATCATGTTATGCCGCGCTCGTTCAGCACCCTTACGAATAGCAGCCGGCACGGTGCGCGCCTTGCCCACGCCAATGCCCACCTGACCCTTGTTATCGCCCACCACTACCACTGTGCGAAAAGCAAATCGACGACCACCTTTGATGACCTTGGCCACGCGGGCAATGTGCACCACGCGCTCTTCCATGTCGTCTTGTTCTTGCTCGACTCTCCTGCGCCCCATGTAACCTCCTCAACCAGTTTGCGGCCCATCTTTGGAACAGCCGCAGACCTCGGTGTTAGAACTTTAGGCCGGCCTCGCGCGCGCCGTCGGCCAGAGCCTTGACCCGACCATGATACTTGTAGCCGCCGCGATCAAACACCACCTGTTGCACCCCTTTGGCCTGCGCTCGTTCGCCCAACACCTGACCCACGATCTTGGCCTGGGCCGATTTACCCAGTCCCACCAACTCACCACGAAGCCCAGGCTCCACCGACGAGGCTGCCACCAGGGTATGCCCACGCTCGTCGTCGATGATCTGAGCCTGGATGTGGCTCAGGCTTCGGAACACATTGAGCCGCGGGCACTGGGCTGTGCCAAAGACCTTGGTCCGCACGCGCCGATGTCTTTGTCTGCGCGCCAGCACCCGTTCTTTGCTCACATTCTTGCTCATCTATGTTTACCCTCCAACCCTGCCCTTGCCGGCCTTGCGTCGTATCTTTTCGTCCGAAAACCGAATACCTTTGCCCAGGTAAGGCTCCGGCGGGCGCCACTTGCGAATGTCGGCGCAGATCTGGCCCACCACTTCTTTGTCGATACCCTGCACCACGATGCGTTTACCGCGTTCTTCGACCGCAAAAGCCACGTTCTGTGGCGGTTCGACCGTCACCGGATGCGAGAACCCCAGATACATCACCATGTTGTTGCCCTGCATCTCGGCACGATAACCCACACCCTCGATCAGCATCTCGCGTCGATAACCCTCACTCACACCCACCACCATGTTGGCCAGCAGGGCGCGTGTCAGGCCATGCAGCGCACGATGGTGCCGCTGATCTGTCGGACGGACCACCGTGAGCTGGCCGTCCTCCAATTTGATCGTCATCTCGGGGTGAAAACGCCGCTCCAGCATCCCTTTGGGGCCTTGCACCGTCACCTGACTGTCGGTGATGTTCACCTTTACACCCTGCGGAACACGGATCGGCATACGACCGATTCTTGACACCTTACACCTCCCACCGATAGAAACCGCCGCCCAAGACCGGATCGAGCTCGGACACGGGGGCACACCTTACCACACGCGACAAACCAGCTCGCCGCCCACGCCCAACCGACGCGCCTGACGGTCCGAAAGAATCCCCTTGGAGGTGCTCAGAATGGCAACACCCAACCCGCTGCGTATCCAGGGGATCTCTTCCTTGCCCACATAGACCCGTTGGCCCGGCTTGCTTACCCGCTCCAGCCCTTCGATCATGTGGCGACGTGGTTTTTCGCCCATATACTTGAGCCAGATACGAATCACCGGTTGCGGCTTTTCTTCGATGAGGCGGTAGTCGCGAACGTACCCCGTTTCTTTTAGAATGCGGGCGATCGCCAGTTTCATTTTGGAACTGGGCACCGCCACCTGGCTGTGCCCTGCCATGCCAGCGTTCCGAATGCGCGTCAGCATGTCGGCAATAGGATCCGTCATACCCATGAATCCATTCTCCTGCTAAACCTATTGAGGCAACGCCGCTCCAGCGTCACCAACTGGCCTTACGAACACCAGGGATCTTGCCCTGCAACGCCAACTCTCGAAAACAGATGCGGCAGAGCTTGAACTTGCGGATGAAACCCCGCGGTCGTCCACAAACCTGGCAGCGATTGCGCACCCGCACTTTGTACTTGCGCCGCAGCTCGCGATAAGGCATACTCGTCTTGGCCACAAATTCCTCCCGATGCTCACTGCTGACCGAACGGCATCCCCAACAGCGTCAACAAGCGTCGACCCTCTTCGTCGGTCACGGCCGTCGTCACAATAGAAAGCTCCATACCCCGGATCTTGTCGATCTGATCGTAGCTGATCTCGGGCCAGATCAACTGCTCCCGGAGCCCCAGGCTATAGTTCCCTCGTCCGTCGAAAGAATCTGGCGAGACACCTCGAAAGTCTCGCACCCGGGGCAAAGCCACACTCATCAATCGATCCAAAAAATCCCACATCCTTCTGCCGCGCAACGTCACCTTGACGCCGATCGAACGTCCTTCACGCAGTTTAAAACTCGCCACCGACTTGCGCGCCTTGGTCACCACCGGCTGCTGCCCGGTGATGAGGGCAATGTCGTGCACCGTGGCATCCAGCGCCTTGGCGTTGTCCAACGCTTCGCCCACACCCACGTTGACCACCACTTTGACGAGGCGTGGCACCTGCATCACGTTGCGATAGTTAAACTCCCGCATCATCGCCGGAACGATCTCGGCTCGATATCGCTCTTTTAACCGTGGCTCTGCCATAAAACTTCTCCCACTGTCCCCTGAGGACTGTTCTGCACGTTTTCAGTGGACAGATCACTTGTCGATGGTTTCATCGCACTTTTTGCAGTAACGCACCTTTTTGCCATCGTCCAGAAACCGAAAGCCCACCCGCACTCTCTGGCTGCAACTGGGGCAGACCAGCATGACGTTCGAAAGATGAACGGGCGCTTCGAACTCGATGATACCCGTCTGCGTGCGAGGCGCGCCGCTAGGACTGACGGGCCGCTGGTGCTTTTTCACCAGGTTCACCCCTGAAACCACCACCCTGTCCTGAAAGGCGCTTCGACGACCACGCCCTTTGTACGTTCCTTCTCTGGCAGGAATCACCCGGCGCACCGTGCCCCTCAAGCCGCTATCGTTGCCGGCGACCACCTCCACCGTGTCCCCTCGTTTGATCTTTCTCACCACAACCTCCACGTCTTGCCTATCGCCTTTCGCCTGTGGCCCATCGCGCTCGACAACGACACGGCACAAGCGATAGACGCTCACAGCACTTCCGGGGCCAGAGAGACGATGCGCATAAAACCTTTGTCGCGCAGCTCGCGCGCCACCGGCCCAAAGATGCGCGTCCCCTTGGGGTTCGTCGTCTGACCATCCAGGATCACCACAGCGTTGTCGTCGAAACGGATATAAGACCCATCGACTCGCTTGTATTCCTTGGCCGTACGCACGATCACCGCCCGCACCACATCGCTCTTTTTGACCGCGCCAGTTGGAGCAGCCTGCTTGACCGCCGCCACAATGATATCACCCACGTGACCATAACGTCGCCTGGAGCCGCCCATGACACGAATACACAGAACCTCTTTTGCGCCGGTATTGTCCGCCACCCGAAGACGAGTTTCCTGCTGAATCATCGTATTCTCCCTCGATTGCCAGCGCAGCGTGTTACTGCGCCCGCTCCAGGA
The DNA here is from genome assembly GCA_049324835.1 of Chloroflexota bacterium. GTDB lineage: Bacteria > Chloroflexota > Anaerolineae > CAYNKW01 > CAYNKW01 > JBMOMT01. The sequence continues at coordinate 194,034 of JBMOMT010000040.1, forward strand.
TGGTTTCAATCACCCAGTGTTTGTGACGGCTCAACGGGCGAGACTCGACGATGCGTACCCGATCGCCCACCTGGCAGGTGTTTTCCTCGTCGTGGGCCATGAACCGGCGCCGCTGCCGCACCACTTTGCGGTATAACGAGTGGCGCTTGAGGCGCGTGACCTCCACCACCACCGTCTTGTCCATCTTGTCGCTGAGGACGACGCCTTCCATCCGCCGTTTGTTCTGCTTCATACCGCCGCTACCTCTTTTTCCAATTCACGCTCGCGCAGAATGGTGAGCATCCGCGCTACGTCTCGTTTGACCTGGATCAGACGGTTGTTATCACGCAACTGACCGGAGCCCCACTGAAAATTCAGGTTAAACAGCTCCTGACGGGCATCGTCCAGGCGTTGTCGAATCTCTTCTGTTGCAAGTTGGCGAATCTCGTACGCCCGCATGGCTTACCCTCCCGAACCCACTTCTTCACGGGCAATGAAACGGGTCTTGATGGGCAACTTGCGAGAGGCCAATCGCATGGCTTCGCGCGCCACCTCTTCACTCACCCCGGCCATCTCGAACATAACCCGGCCGGGCTTGACCACGGCCACCCAGTGATCCACCGCGCCCTTGCCCTTACCCATACGGGTCTCGGCAGGTTTTTGGGTCACCGGCTTGTCCGGAAAGATGCGAATCCACACCTTACCACGCCGTTTCATAAAACGCACGAGCGCCCGACGAGCAGCCTCGATCTGGCGGCTGGTGATCCAGAAAGGCTCCAGAGCCTGCAAGCCAAATTCGCCAAACTGCACCGCCGCGCCGCGCTGAGCCACGCCTCTCATACGCCCGCGAAACTGTTTTCGATACTTGACACGCTTGGGCATCAACATCGTTAGCTACCCCCTATCTGGCCGCCATCCAACCGCAGGCCGGCCAGTGTCGAGTCTTCCTCAACCTATCTCAGACTGTGGCGGCCTCGGCCTTGGGCAACACCTCACCCTTGTAAATCCACACCTTGATGCCGATCCGCCCATAAGTGGTCAGCGCTTCCGCTCGCGCAAAGTCGATATCGGCCCGCAGAGTCTGCAGCGGCACCTGCCCTTCCCGAATCCACTCCCGTCGAGCCATCTCGGCCCCGGCCAACCGGCCACTGCACAAAATCTTGATCCCTTCGGCCCCAAAACGCATGGCCTGCTGCGCTGCCCGCCGCATGGCGCGGCTGTGCGAAATGCGCCGCTCCAACTGCTGGGCAATGTTCTCGGCCACCAGGTACGCATCCAGGTCCGGTTTGTCTACCTCGGCCACTTCCAGCCGAATCCTTTTGCCGGTCAGATCTTCCAGTTCTTTGCGCAGGTCTTTCACCGTAGCGCCGCGCCGTCCAATGACGATGCCCGGCTTGGCCGTATGCACGGTGATGGATACCTGGTTAGGGAAGCGTTCGATCTCGATGAGTGAAACGCCGGCCCGCGCCAGACTCTGGTGGATCAGTTTTCGGATCTTGAGATCCTCACCCAACTGATCGGCATAATCCTTGCCGCCAGCGTACCAGCGCGCCTGCCAATCGCGAATTATCTTTAACCGGAAACCGTAAGGATGTACCTTTCGACCCAATGAAATGCCTCCTTGGGCAGCCTGGCCTCACCCGCCAACCACCCGACTCACTGTTCCTCGTACTCTTTGAGCACCACCGTAATGTGTGATGTCCGCTTGAGAACAGGCTTGAACCGACCCCGCGCGCCGAAACGACGCCAACGCCGCACCGGCCCACCGTCAGCATAAATGCGGTCGATGTACAGATCGTCGCGGTTCATGCCAAAATTCTCCTCGGCATTAGCCACCGCCGAAGCGATCACCTTGTACACCGGCTTGGCTGCCCGTTGGGGCATGAACTTGAGCAAGCTGAGAGCTTCAGATGCATGCTTGCCCCGCACCTGATCGATGACCAGCCGCATCTTTTGCGGCGACATTCGTATGTGTCGGGCCACCGCCCTTACCTCAAACTCCATCCTCGTCATCTCCTCATACCTGGCGTGCTGAAACCCGACCCTCTTGCCAGGTACAGCCATTCCGCCAACCCCAAACTACTGACGCCGCGCCTTTTTTTCCCTGGCAACGTGCCCCCGAAAGGTTCGGGTGGGGGCAAACTCGCCCAGTTTGTGGCCCACCATGTTTTCCGTAACATAAATAGGCACGTGACGGCGACCATCGTGTATGGCGATGGTGTGACCCACCATCTGGGGGAAAATCGTCGAAGCCCGCGACCAACTCTTGATGACCCGCTTCTCACCCCGACGGTTCATTTCTTCGATTTTGTTCAGCAGCTTGATGCTGACAAAAGGACCCTTTTTCAGCGACCGAGACACCGCCTACCTCCTGCTTGCCTGACCTATGCCATTTTTACCGCTTCTTGCCACGCCGCCGCACGATCCATTTATCGGTGCGTTTGTTGCGCCGTGTTTTCGCACCCAGCGTGGGTTTGCCCCACGGAGTTTTGGGCCCTGGCATGCCAATGGGGGAGCGCCCCTCACCGCCACCGTGCGGGTGATCCCGCGGCGTCATGGCCGAACCACGCACCGTCGGACGCCACCCCAGGTGGCGCTTTCGACCGGCCTTACCCAGTTTGATGTTGCCATGATCGGTGTTGCCCACCTGACCGATCGTGGCCATGCAATGCTGGTGAACCAGACGCATCTCGCCGCTGGGCAGACGAACAGTGGCATAATCGCCCTCTTTGGCCAGCAACTGCGCCGACGTGCCTGCCGAGCGCACCAACTGCCCACCCTTACCAGGGTACAACTCGATGTTGTGGATCATCGAGCCCACCGTGATATCGGCCAGAGGCAAAGCATTGCCGGGGCGCAGCTCGGCGTTGGGGCCATTCATCACCGCATCGCCCACTTGCAGGCCCAGAGGCGCAATAATGTAGCGTTTCTCACCGTCGGTGTACTGCAACAGCGCCAGGCGCGCCGAGCGGTTAGGATCGTATTCGATAGAAACCACCACCGCCGGCACATCAAATTTGTCACGCTTGAAATCGATGAGCCGATAGGCCCGCTTGTGCCCGCCGCCACGGTGACGAACGGTGATCCGGCCCTGGCTGTTGCGCCCGCCGCCTTTGCGGATGGGCCGCAGCAACGACTTTTCCGGCGCCGACCGGGTGATCTCTTCGAACGCCGATACACTCATATCACGTCGCCCGGGCGACGTCGGCTTGTAGACCTTGATGGCCATCTCGTTCCCTCTCTTCGCAAGCTACTGGCCGGCTCCACACCTGAGCCTGCCGGCCAGTCCGGCAGACGATACCTGCTAAAGAACCCGCCACATGCTTGCGGCTTTGCCGTCTGCCCTGGTTGAACCTTCAACCATCAACGACCCTGTTACACACCCTCGAACATTTCCAACTTTTGGCCTGGCGCCAGAGTGACGATGGCCTTCTTCCAGGCAGGCTCACGCACCACCTGTCGCCGACCGTAACGCCCACGTTTGGGTTTGATGTTGACCACACGCACGCCCTGCACCTGAACGTCAAAGATCTGTTCCACCGCCTGTTTGACCAGGTGCTTGTTGGCCCGGCGATCTACCTCAAAGGTATACTGTCCCAACAGATCTGCCAGTGTGTTCGATTTTTCGGTGACAATGGGCCGCTTGATGACCTCGTAGATATGCATTGCCCGTCTCCATCCGATCCGGTTAGATACAGCCTAAAACGCGCGCGCTCAACCCAGGATGCGCTCAATGACCTGCAACGAAGCCATGGGCAACACCAGGAAATCATAGTTCAGCAGATCACGCACGTTCAGGTAACTGGCTCGCAACGCTTTGACATCGGCAATATTGTTCACCGATCTTTCGACGTTCTCGTTGCGCTCCGGCAGCAAAACCAAGGCGCTCGAATCAACTTCCAGCCGCTGCAGAATATCCATCATATCGCGTGTTTTGGGCGCCTGCATTTGCAGATCGTCCAGCAACACCAGCTGGCCGTCCCTCGCCTTTGCCGAGAGGGCCGAACGATACGCCAGATGGCGCATCTTGCGCGGCATCTTTTGTCGATAGCTGCGCGGTTGTGGGCCAAACACTGTGCCACCGCCCCGCCACTGAGGGGCGCGAGTGCTTCCCTGCCGGGCACGGCCCGTACCTTTTTGCCGCCACGGCTTGCGACCACCGCCGCTCACTTCTGAACGGTTTTTGGTCTTGTGTGTGCCCAGGCGGGCATTGGCCAACTGCCGCAGCAACGCCTGATGCATCACCGACACGTTTGGCTCGATGCCAAAGATATCGTCTCGCAGCTCGAACTGGCCAATCGTGTCACCCTGAGTGTTATGCAATGTCACTTGCATCTAGCCAACTCCTCAATCCGCTGGCGGCTTTACGCCTTGCGCGCCTCTTTGATCAGCACCAATCCACCAATGGCCCCTGGCACGCTGCCGTTCACAGCCAGCAGGTTGCGCTCCGCATCCACCAGCACCACCCTCAAGTTCTGCGCCGTCACCCGGGCCGCGCCCATGTGGCCGGCCATGCGGACGCCTTTTTGAACCCGGTTAGGGCTCATCATTGCGCCGATAGAGCCTGGCGCCCGCTCCCGGTCTGACTGGCCGTGTGTCTTGGGCTGCCGGCTGAAATTGTGCCGTTTGATAGCGCCAGCAAAACCACGCCCTTTGGATAGGCCGATCACGTCGACTCGCTCGCCAGCCTGGAACATGTCCACGGTCAACTTTTGACCCAGCTCGTAGCCCTCGAGGTCAGAAAGACGGATCTCGCGCAGGTAACGCAACAGCGGCACAGATGACTTTTGAAGATGCCCCTTTTGCCCCTGGGTCAGACGTTTGGCCTTGGCCTCTTCAAAACCGATCTGAATGGCGGCGTAGCCGTCCTTGTCGGCCGTCTTTTTCTGGGTCACGAAACAAGGGCCCGCTTCGATGACCGTCACGGGAACGACCTCACCTTTGTCGTCAAAGACCTGGGTCATGCCCACCTTTTTACCCAAAATACCCCTCATGATAACTACCTCATCCCACCGTCGCGTCCGGGCTGAAAAAACGCACCCCGATCACCGTGCCAGCCTAGAGTTTGATCTCGATATCGACGCCCGCTGGCAGGTTCAGACGCATCAACTGATCGATGGTCTTGGAGCCAGGGTCCACCACGTCGATCAACCGCTTGTGGGTGCGGATCTCAAAGTGCTCTTGTGAGTCTTTGTCGATGAACGGTGATCGCCGCACGGTGAAACGCTCGATGTGCGTTGGCAACGGCACCGGCCCGATCACACCCGCCCCCGTCCGCTCTGCGGTTTCCACGATGCGCCGCGCCGAAGTATCGAGCAAGCGGTGATCGTAAGCTTTGAGACGAATGCGTATTTTCTGCTTGGCCATACCCCCTCCGGCGTATTCGGAGCCGATTCTCAGAGTAGAGAGGAGAAACGACTGAGCGGTCTCTCCTCTCCAGCTCACCTGACCACCATGCTCCGGGTTATACGCAATTACTTGATGATCTCCGTGACGGTGCCAGCACCCACGGTCAGGCCACCCTCACGGATGGCAAAACGAGAGCCCCTCTCCAGGGCTACGGGCACAATCAGTTCCACTTCCATATCGGTGTGGTCACCGGGCATGACCATCTCCACACCGCCGGGCAGATTGATCGAACCGGTCACGTCCAGCGTGTTGACGTAGAACTGCGGCCGATAGCCGGAGAAGAAGGGGTTATGACGGCCACCCTCGTCTCTGCGCAGCACGTACACCTCGGCCTTGAACATGGTGTGCGGCGTGATGCTGCCCGGCGCGGCGATAACCTGTCCGCGTTCCACCTCGTCGCGGCCCACACCACGCAAGAGCAAGCCGGCGTTATCGCCTGCCCGCACCACGTCCAGCATCTTGTGGAACATCTCCATGCTGGTCACGACCGTTTTGCGTGTGTCCTTGATGCCAATGATTTCGACTTCGGTCATGGGTTTCATGGTGCCGCGTTCAACCCGGCCCGTGACCACCGTGCCACGGCCCTTGATGGAGAACACATCTTCGACCGACATCATGAACGGTTTGTCTTCCTCACGCTGCGGCGTGGGAATATAATTGTCCACGGCGTGCATCAGGTCCCAAATGCCCTGAAACTCGGGCGCATTGGGGTCTTTGTTGTCACTGGCCAGTGCTTTGAGCGCACTGCCCCGCACGATAGGAATATCGTCGCCGGGGAAACCATAGCTGTCCAGCAATTCGCGCAGCTCCAGCTCCACCAGTTCCAACAACTCTTCGCGGTCCTCTTCGCTCTCGTCGTCCATGAGGTCCACTTTGTTCAAAAAGACCACCATGGCCGGCACTTCCACCTGACGAGCCAGGATGATGTGCTCACGGGTCTGAGGCATGGGTCCATCGCTGGCAGAGACTACCAGGATAGCGCCATCCATCTGAGCCGCACCCGTGATCATGTTCTTGATATAGTCACGGTGACCGGGACAGTCCACGTGAGCATAGTGGCGGTTCTCCGTCTCATATTCGACGTGAGAGATGGCCACCGTCAAGATTTTGGTCGCATCGCGACGGAACATCTTGGCGTCGGCCTTGGCCACGTCGTCGTACGAACGGAAATTAGACCAACCCTTCAAGGACAACACCTTGGTAATGGCCGCGGTTAGCGTCGTTTTACCGTGGTCAATGTGTCCAATCGTGCCCACGTTGACGTGTGGCTTGGTTCGCTCGAATTTCTCCTTAGCCATTTCGCGTTCCCTCCTAATCGTTGCTTTTGGCTAGTGTCTCCACCCGCCGGTCAAACGATCCATCACTTCGTCAGAAACCGGCGCATAATGCTCGAACTCCATCGTAAAAGTACCCCGACCCTGCGTGAGTGATCGCAGTTCGGTGGCATAACCGAACATTTTGGACAGGGCGGCCGTGGCCTGCACCACCTGATACCCCCCGGCCCGGAGGGCCATGCCCTCAATCTGTGCCTGCCGGGCTGCCAAATCGCTGATCACATCACCGATGAACGACTCTGGCACCACCACTTCGACGTTCATGACCGGTTCCAAGATCACCGGTTTGGCATTCAAAAGCGATTCACGCATGGCCATCGAAGCCGCCGCCGCAAAGGCCATCTCCGACGAGGTTTCCGGATCGAAGGAACCATCGACCAACACAACTTGCAGGTCTACCAGCGGATAGCCGGCCAGCACACCGCTCTCCAACGACTCGCGCACGCCGATCTCGACAGCCGAGACAAAGGCCTTGGGGATTTTCTCCCCACGAATCTCGTTTTTAAAAACGAAACCTCGCCCTTTTTCCAGAGGCGACACTTCCAGCCAAACATGGCCGTAAAGGTTGCGTCCACCGGCCTGCCGAACAAACTCGCCCTCGGCCCGCGCCCTGGCCGTGATGGTCTCTCGATAAGCCACCTGAGGTCTGCCCACCGCCGCGCCAACCTGAAACTCGCGCAGCATTCGGTCTACCAGCACCTCCAGGTGCAATTCACCCATGCCAGAGATAATCGTCTGGCCCGTGTTCTCATCCAGGCGCACCCGAAAAGTGGGGTCCTCTTCGGCCAGCGCACTCAGCGCCTCGTTCATCCGGGTCTGATCCGCCTCGGTGCGCGGTTCGATGGCCACCGAGATCACCGGCGCCGGAAAGGTGATGGTCTCCAGGATGATAGGCTGCGTGGCCTCGCACAATGTCTCGCCGGTAAACGTATCACGCAACCCCAACGTGGCCCCAATATCGCCGGCATAGACCTCTTGCAGATCCTCTCGACGGTTGGCGTACATGCGCAACAATCGGCCTATGCGCTCCTTTTTGGCCTTGTTGGCATTCTGAACCGTCTTACCGGTGCGCACAACACCCGAGTAAACCCGAAAGTAAGCCAGCCGCCCCACGTAAGGATCGGTTTGTATCTTGAAAACCAGCGCTGCCAGAGGAGCCGTCTCATCGGCCGGCCGTTTTTCGACCTGGCCAGTGCGTGGACTCGACCCTTCAATGGCCGACACTTCGAGCGGCGAGGGCAAATAGTCCACGATGGCATCGAGCAGCGGCTGCACCCCCTTGTTGCGCAAAGACGAGCCACACAGCACAGGCACCAACTCTCTGGATAATGTCGCCTTGCGCAGCGCAGCGCGCAGTTCCGGCTCGCCGATCGCCTCACCTTCCAGGTAACGCATCATCAACAGATCGTCGGTTTCGACGATACACTCGATGAGGTGCTCGCGCCATTCATCGACCTGGGTAAACAACTCGGCGGGCACCTCGACCTCACGAAAGCCAACGCCCAGCTCATCTTCGAAGAGCAGCGCTTTGAGGCGCAACAGATCTACCACACCGGCAAAACGGGCTTCCTCACCGATCGGGAGCTGCACCGGCACCGGATGCGCCGCCAGACGATCTTCTATCATCCCGATCGTGCGCCAGAAATCGGCCCCTGTACGATCCATCTTGTTAACGTAGCAGATGCGGGGCACAGCGTAACGATCCGCCTGCCGCCACACCGTCTCCGATTGCGGCTCGACACCGGCGACGGCGTCAAAAATCACCACACCCCCATCCAACACCCGCAAACAGCGTTGCACCTCGGCGGTAAAGTCGATGTGTCCGGGTGTATCGATGATGTTAATCTGGTGTTCTCGCCAGAAACAGGTGATGGCCGCCGACTGGATGGTGATACCTCTTTCCCGCTCCTGTGCCATCCAATCTGTGACGGTGGTACCATCGTCCACATTACCCATGCGATGTGTCCGGCCCGTGTAAAACAGAATTCGTTCTGTCGTGGTGGTTTTGCCGGCATCAATATGGGCGATAATACCAATATTCCTGATCTGATTTAAAGAACACTCCCTGGGCATCGCCTGGCTCGCTTGAATCTCTACTCTGTTCGCTCCGACAAACGCACCCTGTCTATGCCAAGATTCCCATGTACGTTGAAGCGAACGGCATGCCCAGGTCAACTACCAACGATAATGGGCAAAGGCCTTGTTCGCTTCCGCCATACGGTGCGTATCCTCACGCTTCTTGACCGTCGCCCCGACACCCTGAGCCGCGTCCATTAGCTCATTGGCCAGCTTTTCTGCCATAGACTTGCCAGAGCGATTGCGCGCCGATTGCATCAGCCAGCGCAAAGCCAGAGAAGTCCGGCGGTGCGGCGGCACCTCCACAGGCACCTGATAAGTGGCTCCACCCACCCGCCGCGGTTTCACTTCGATGATAGGCGTGACATTTTTGACCGCCTGTTCAAACACCTCCAACGGATTACGATGCATCCGTTGTTCAACGATACCTAGTGCTCCATACAACACCCGAGATACCGTGCTCTTGTTACCACCTTTCATCAATCGTTTGACAAACATGGCCACCAGAACACTGTTGTACTTGGTATCCGGAACAACCTCCCGCTTGGGAGGACGATACCGTCTCGGCATGGCTTTTCCCTCCAGCTACTACCTATCCGACACCCTCAGACAGAGCCATCCACCGCTTGCCTCAGACCATTCAGCCAGGCGATACGCCCGCAACGTTTATTTCTTGGGTCGCTTGGAACCATATTTAGACCGCTGCTGGGTTCGCCCGTCAACGCCTCGCGAGTCCAATGCGCCGCGCACGATGTGATAGCGCACACCCGGCAAGTCCTTGACACGCCCCCCTCGCACCAGCACCACCGAGTGCTCCTGCAACTGATGCCCTTCACCAGGTATATAAGCCGTTACCTCAACGTGATTGGTCAGCCGCACACGAGCGATCTTGCGCAGAGCCGAGTTGGGCTTTTTGGGCGTGGTGGTCGTCACACGCGTACACACGCCGCGTTTCTGCGGCGCACCCTTTCTCTGCGGACGCCGCCGCAACTTGAGGGCGTTAAAAGTGTACTGCAAGGCCGGCGCCTTACTTTTGCTTCGTTTGGGTTTTCGGCCTTTGCGAACAAGCTGATTGATGGTCGGCAAGTTCCCCTCCTTACCACACACCTGTGAACGCTTTCCAAAAGCGCATCAAACGAGGCCACGTAACCTTGCCACGATGGCCTCGTTTGCGCGAATCACAAGTAAACTGCAATTGGGAAGTGAATCACTTGTATTTACGCACGAAGCCAAAGTATACTACAGAAATCGAAACCTGTCAAGTGCCACACAACGGTTTTAACAAAATCACTCACGACCAAAGCTCGGCAGAGACAATCCCATCCCTAACCGGGGCAATTTGTCTCGGTCTTCATCTTTGCCAAAACCCATAACCTCGCCATTCTCGTTGACCGCCTCGACAGCCAACCCCAGACTTTGGAGTTCCTTGACCAGCACCCTAAAAGACGCCGGCACGCCTGGTTCTTCGATGGGTTCCCCCTTTACGATGGCTTCGTAGGTTTTGACCCGGCCCACCACATCGTCCGATTTGACAGTCAGCATTTCCTGAAGGGTATACGATGCGCCATACGCTTCCAGGGCCCAGACCTCCATCTCACCAAAACGCTGACCACCAAACTGCGCTTTGCCACCCAGCGGCTGCTGCGTGACCAAAGAGTACGGGCCGGTGGAACGAGCATGGATCTTGTCCTCGGCCAGGTGGGCCAGCTTCATCATATAGATGGTGCCCACCGTTACGGGCTGGTCAAATGGATCGCCTGTTTTGCCGTTGTAGAGCGTCACTTTGCCATGCGTCGGCAGTGGCTTTGCCAGCTTTAACGCCACCTGTTCAGCCACAAGCTCCAAGTCTTCATCGGCCAGATGCGTCACGTCCTGACCCTGTTCCTCCAGCCAAAGACGAAGGCATACTTTTCTGACCAGATCATCGGCCTGCTGATGCTCGTCAAACGTCTTTTTCATGCCGGGTAAACTCAGGAGGCTGTCAGGGTCGTAGCCCTGCTCCCGCAGCCATTCGCACAACACCGACTGGCGGGCATACACCTCGTTCAGCGCAACGGCCTCCGGATCGTACCCCAAACCACCCAACCATTCCGTCAGGTAAAAGGTATGAACCTCGGCGCCATCTTCAAAATCGTCGCCGAAATAGCCAGCCTGTTCCAACCAACTCCAGGCCTGCTCAAAACTCCCGTGCCAGGCTTTATCGGCCAACCAGGCGCGGGCTAACTCGGCCGAGATCTCTTCCTCGTCCGCGCCATCGAACACCGGCGTGATGGCCCGGAAACCCAGCCGCTCCGCTGCCCAGCCAAGGTGCGTCTCCAAGATCTGGCCGATGTTCATCCGCCCTGGCACACCCAGTGGGTTCAGAATGATATCCACAGGGGTACCGTCTTCCAGGAAAGGCATATCCTCAAGGGGCACGATCTTGGAAATAACGCCTTTGTTGCCGTGACGCCCGGCCATCTTGTCGCCTTCGATGAGCTTGCGCCGCTGGGCCACACTCACCCGCACCATCTTGTCCACCCCGGCAGGCAAGTCGCGATGTTCATCGCGGGTGAACACACGTACGTCCACCACCTTGCCCTGCTCACCGTGAGGCAGACGCAGCGAAGAGTCTTTGACCTCGCGCGCTTTTTCGCCAAAGATGGCCCGCAGCAGCTTTTCCTCCGGGGTCAATTCCTTCTCACCCTTGGGTGTGATCTTGCCCACCAGGATGACGCCCGGCCCCACCTCGGCGCCAACACGAATGATGCCCTCCTCGTCCAGATCTTTGAGAGCATCCTCGCCCACGTTGGGAATGTCGCGCGTGATCTCTTCGGGGCCCAGTTTGGTGTCGCGGGCCTCCACTTCGTATTTTTCGATGTGGATGGAGGTAAACTTGTCCTCGCGCACCAGACGATCACTGATGATGATGGCATCCTCATAGTTGCAGCCTTCCCAGGACATAAAGGCTACCAACACGTTCTGCCCCAGCGCCAGTTCGCCCTGATCTGTGGAAGAGCTATCGGCCAGCACGCTTCCCGCGTCGACGAGCTGACCCTTCATCACCGTGGGATGCTGATCGATACAAGTGCTCTGGTTGGAACGGGTAAAACGACGCAGAGGATAACGGCGAGGACCATTTTCTCCCACCACGACAACTTCTTCGCCCGTGACGCTGACCACCTCACCGGGCTCGGTCGCCAGAATGACCTGCCCAGAGTTGACAGCAGCCTGATATTCCATGCCGGTAGCCACAATCGGCATCTCTGGAGAGACCAACGGCACGGCCTGCCGCTGCATGTTGGAGCCCATGAGCGCCCTGTTGGCATCGTCGTGCTCCAAAAAGGGAATCAAGGCCGCCGAAATGCCCACGATCTGTTTGGGCGAAACGTCCATGAAATCGACCTTATCGGGCGAGTCGAACAAAAAAGTCTGGTTACGTCGCACCGACACGCGGTCTTTTTCGAATCGACCTTTCTCGTCAAGGGCCACGTTCGCCTGGGCAATGGTGTACTTGTCTTCTTCGTCGGCAGAGAGGTAGACGATCTCTTCGGTAGCCACGGGCCGAACCTGGATACGGCCTTCCAACGACAGTTCAGAGATAACCCTGGCCAATTCTGCCGTGATCTCGGTGCCACTCTCGGCTACCACCTCGCCGCTCACCGGGTCGACGATCTGCTGGCGCAGGGTCTTGCCCACGAGTTGCTCCAACTCGTTGGGCACAGACTTGATGACCCGCCGGTAGGGGGTCTCGATAAAACCGTACTCGTTGACCTTGCCAAAAGTAGCCAGACGCCCGATCAGGCCGATGTTAGGCCCTTCTGGCGTCTCGATGGGGCAGATGCGCCCATAGTGAGAATGATGCACGTCTCGCACGTCAAAGCCGGCCCGCTCGCGGCGCAAGCCGCCCGGTCCCAGAGCCGAGAGTGTGCGCTTGTGCGTCAACTCGGCCAACGGGTTGGTCTGCTCCATGAACTGCGAGAGCTGGCTGGAGCCAAAGAACTCACGCACGGCAGCCACAACCGGACGAACGTTGATCAGCCCCACCGGGGTGAGCATTTCCGGGTCGCGAATGCTCATGCGTTCCTTGACCACACGTTCCATACGGCGCAACCCCACCCGCAATTTGTTCTGAATGAGCTCCCCCACGGTCTTGACCCGACGGTTGCCCAGGTGATCGATGTCATCGGCATCACGCACCCGATTGTTCACCTGGATCATGCGCTCCACAACCCTGACCACATCCAACTTGGTCAGGGTGCGGTGCTCCAGAGGGATATCCAGGCCCAGCCGCTGATTCAGTTTGTAGCGTCCCACCTTTTCCAGATCGTATCGGCGCTGGTCGAAAAGTTGCTCGAAAAGGAATTCACGCGCATTCTCGAGCGTGGGCGGATCACCAGGACGCATACGCCGATAAAACTCGATCAATGCCTCTTCGGCAACCGTCCGACCAGCACGCGGTTCCCAGGTAGGCTCTTGCCGTATCGTGGTGGCAATATAAGGGTGCTCTGGCATCGAGTCTACGGCGGCAAACAAAGAAAGCAGCTCTTCGTCCGAGCCTTCCACCAACACATTGCCCGCCATGCCATCGTCTACCGCCGCCATGGCCCGCAGCAGCAACGTGACAGGCAAGGTACGCTTGCGGTTGAACTTGAGGGTGATATAATCGGATTTGCGAGTTTCAAACTCCATCCATGCGCCCCGGTCCGGGATCAGTTTGGCCTGGCTCAGAATACGCCCTGTCGTGCGATCCTCTTCGGCATCCAAATAGACACCCGGCGAACGAATGAGCTGGCTCACCACCACACGTTCTGTGCCGTTGATGATAAACGTGCCCGTCTCGGTCATCAACGGAAAATCTCCCATAAAGACTTCGGACTCCTGAACCTCCCCAGTTTCACGGTTCATCAGGCGCGCCTTGACCCATAACGCACCGGCATAGGTCATATCACGCTCACGGCACTCGTTACTATCGTACTTGGGTTCTTCGAACCGATAATCCAGAAAATGCAGTTCCAGGTTTTTATTGAAACTATCGATCGGCGAGATCTCACGAAGCAACTCAACCAAACCCACCTGCATGAACCACTCGAAAGAATCCAACTGCACTTCGATCAGATTTGGCAAAGACCGCACGTCAACAATTCCAGCATACGTCTTGGTCGCCAGGTTACGAGACTTGATCAAAGGTACTGCTCCTTTTTCGCGTGCTTGTGCCCATCTGACAACAAAAGTCCCCCCCCACTTGACGGCGTTACCCAAAACTTGGTGGGGTTCGCGTGTCTTGTTACTCACAGAATTGGCTATAACATAGATGGGAATAACGGATCAACGTGCCAGCCAGGTCGAAAAATCGCTCTGTTTTACCGGCGGACACCCAAAGACGTCACTGCCTTCGGGAAAACCCACATGGAATCTGTAGTGCTAACGAGTATCCAGCCTCACAGTGCTTTGACGCCAGCTTTTTCAAGGTTGAGGAGATGGACGGATCTTTTCAAAAACAAGACACACCAAAAAACCCAATTCGCAGCGGGCATACTTGTGCAAATTGGGCGAAATGACAGAGACCACGTTTGGGGATTATACCATAAATTGAACCCTATGTCAATGACACAATCGAACCTCGCGTGTGATCGGGTAACTAGCCCAGACGCCCCACAGGCCAATCGATAGACACAAAATACGCAATACTGCCGTACTCTTACCCCCTATCTATGGGATAGCCTTTTGCCCACCAGCGACAATTGCCGCACCATTCGACCCATTCGACAGACGCTGCTACGAAACGCTGACGAAAATCACTCGAGCGGTGAAATATCTTTACGTCAACACGGCCTCACTGACGGATCGGACACCGGCCAGAGCCACGGCAATGCGCGCCGCCACACTGGCATTGTTGCGCAGCAAAGCCAGGTTGGCCTGGACACTGCGCCCTTGCGTCTGTCTGGCAACCTCGGCCAGAATGAACGGTGTCACGGCTTTGCCCACAATGCCCTGCGCTGCCGCTACAGCCAGAGCCTGCTCGATGGCAGCCTCGGCTTCTGCAGCAGCGAATTCATCGGCCTCGGGCACCGGCGCCGTCACCAGCAATCCTCCGGGCAGATCCATCTCCTGCTTGGCGCGCCACACGCCGGCTACCTCTTCGGGTGTATCCACCTGTGCATCGACGGTTAGCCCGCTAGAACGAGAGTAAAACGCCGGAAATTCGGATGTGCCATAACCCAGCACCGTGACACCCTGCGTCTCCAACCACTCCAGAGTCAGCGGCAGATCCAGAATCGATTTGGCTCCCGCGCAAACCACAATCACCGGCGTCTGTGCCAGTTCCGGCAGATCCGCCGAAACGTCAAAGGGATGCCCCCTGTGCACCCCGCCGATGCCCCCCGTGGCAAATACCGTTATTCCGACCAGATGCGCCAGGTACATAGTCGACGCCACGGTGGTCGCGCCGTCCATGCCTTTGGCGATGACCACGGCGATATCACGGCGGCTCACTTTGCGTATGCCGCGCCCCTGGGCCAACCGCTCGATGTCATCGTCTTCCAGGCCCACTCGAGGCTCTCCCGCGATGACGGCCACCGTCGCTGGCGTGGCCCCTTGCCGGCGAACGATCTCTTGCAATTCTCTGGCCACCTCGACATTCACCGGATAGGCCAGGCCGTGACTGATCAGCGTGGACTCGAGAGCCACCACCGGCTGCCCATGAGCCAAAGCCTCCGCCACTTCTGTTTTGACTCGAATCATCTGTGCCCCCTTGTCGATCGACGATCTGGATGGTTCTAGTTTACCACACTTGTCTGCCCGTGCCAAGCCAGACACCCGGTTTTTGCTTTTAACGAAACTCTAACCATTTACCAACCTACCTCTAACCTTTCCCAATTATAATCTGAATAGTTTACAGTGAGCAATCCAACCCATCGTTGCTTTTCATCGTACTACATGGAGGTAACCAACCGTGACAGAATCCATCACCAATCGGGCGCCCAAACGGATCGTGATCGGGCGGCGATTGGCAACAGGCGAGCGAGCTAGAGTCAAGCGAGGCGATATTCACTACCTGGTTGCCATGTTGCCCATCCTGGATGCCTTTTTCGTCGGAGTGAGCCTGGCACTGGCCTATTACCTGCGTTTCAGAAACCCGTGGTGGCCTTATCACAACAGCTTTTCGGCCCATTTTTACTCTCGCCTGGTGTTTGGTTTGGTGCCCATCTGGGTGGGCATCTTTGCCATCTACCACCTCTACAACCCCGATTATCTTTTTGGCGGCACCAAAGAATACGCTCGCATTTTCAACGCCAGCACGTTCGGTCTCATGTCCGTGGTGCTGTATAGCTTTTTGTTCCGCGATATGGACGTGGACATCTCGCGCGGCTGGCTGCTGACAGCCTGGGGATTGTCTGTGGCCCTGCTCAACCTGCACCGTTTCACCTTCCGGCGGCTGGTCTATGGCCTGCGCCAGCAAGGACTCTTTCGCAAGCGAGTGGTCATCATCGGAGCCAACGGCGAGGGTGAAGCTATCTGGCAACAGTTCAAAATAGCCGAGCAGGCCGGCATCGACGTGCTCGGTTTCGTGGACGACTCTCGTCCACTCAACAGCCGCTTCAAAAATGTGCCGATTCTCGGCCGCACGGACGATCTAAAAGAGATCGTCAAGCAGTATGATCTGGATGAACTGGTGATCGCGCCCACCGCCCTCTCGCGAGAGACACTCCTGAGCATCTATCGCGCCTTTGGCACCAACGGCGGCGCCACCGTGCGCCTCTCGCCGGGCATCTTTGAGCTTTACACCACCGGTGTCCGCGTCATCGAAGCGGGCAACGTGCCACTGGTGACGCTCAACAAACTACGCATCACCGGCGTGGATGCGTTTTTGAAACACATGCTGGACTATGTGCTCTCTATCCTGGCTGTGACCCTGCTGGCGCCGCTCTTCCTGTTCATCGCGTTGGCCATCAAACTGGATTCTCCTGGCCCGGCCTTTCACCGCCGACGGGTGGTGGGCGCAGGTGGCCAAGAGTTCGACGCCTTCAAGTTCCGCACCATGCGCGTCGATGCCGACGAGTACCTGGAGCGCAACCCCGAGCTCAAACGAGAATTCGAGGAAACCGGCAAGGTCAAGGACGACCCACGCATCACCCGGTTGGGTCATATCCTGCGCAAGACCAGCCTGGATGAACTGCCACAGCTCCTTAACATCATCCGCGGCGAGATGAGCCTGGTTGGGCCGCGCATGATCACGCGCGCCGAAATGATCAAGTTTGGCAAGTGGCAACACAACCGCACCACCGTCAAGCCTGGCCTGACCGGACTGTGGCAGGTGAGCGGGCGCAGCGACGTTTCGTACGCCGAACGCGCCAAACTGGACATGTATTACATTCGCAACTATACTATCTGGCAAGACATCAAGATCTTGCTGAGCACCATCGGCACAGTCCTGCGTGGTGAAGGGGCCTATTGAACCACAAATCAGACTCCAGCCCATTGGCCGAGGCGACGTGATTATCCCATCAAAAGGCCGGAGTTGCCCACCTGGTGACTCCGGCCTGGCAATGCTCGATCCTGAACCAGTGCAACTCAGCACACCCTTTCTGTCCGGTCCCGCAGCATGGCGGGCGAGAGGAAACCTGAAATGAACCTCAGACGACCTGTTCTGGCCTTGTTTCTGGCCACGATGGCCATGACGACCCTGTTTGTGGGGCTGGCCCTGGCTCAAGGGCCTGTTGTCGACCTCGACAAAGAAGAAGAGGATATCCGCATCATCGGTGAAAACGAACAGGACTGGATGGGTGAGGTCACCGCCAGCGGCGACGTCAACGGTGATGGCTACGATGATCTCATCATCGGCGCCAGCGGCTTTGATTACGCCGGGCGATCCGTCAGCGGAGCCGTTTACGTCATCATGGGGCGCGCCAACATGAGCCCCAGCCTGCAGATGGGTAGCACGACGATAGACATTGTCATTTATGGCGCACGCGCAAACGATCGGTTGGGGCACGCCATCGGCAGCGGCGACCTCAACGGCGACAATATCTCGGACATCATCATTGGCGCCGATGGCAACAACAGCAACAACGGCGCCGTGTACGTATTCCTTGGCCGGGCTTTGTTCGGCACCACTCCCATCACCATCGACCTCTTCTCACCGGGTTACATCCCCAGCCTCGTCGTTGCTGGTCGCGATCAGGAGCGACTGGGACGCAGCGTCGCTGGCGGCGATGTCAACCAGGACGGTTACGACGACTTGATCGCCGGTGGATACCAGTTCGACCCCGCCGGACGCTACGACGCCGGTGCGGCCTATGTCATCATGGGCGGCAGTCATCTGGACCCCAGCAACATGCTGACCATCAACCTGGCGACGGATAGTCCAGCCGTGACGATCCTCGGCGCCGAGGGCGACCCCGACGGCTATGGCGGCCCCGAATTGGGCGACTACCTGGGCCGTTCCGTTGCCAGCGGCGACCTGAACGGCGATGGTTACGCCGACATCATCGTCGGCGCCCAGCACGCCGACTCGCCCCTGACCAGCACCAACAGCGTCGGGCTGGCGTACGTGATCACCGGTTCGACCAGCATCACCACCAGCAATCCGATCACCTACGACCTGAGCACCATCACCGACACGGCCAGGGTATCCGTTTTCCACGGCGTTGACGCAGGCGACGAAACCGGCTTTTTCGTGGCCAGCAGCAACCTCAACGGCGATAGCTACGACGATCTGATCGTCTCAGCCTACGTAGCCGACGCCTACTGGCCCGGCTCCGAAACAGGCGAGGTTTATGTCGTCTACGGGCAGGCCACTCTCTCGGCCACCGTTCACCTCGCCACCGATGCCGACATCACCGTCTATGGCGCAGAGGACGATGAGCGTCTCGGTCGCTCGGTGACGGGCGGCGACATCAACAACGATGGCTACGACGATCTCGTCATCGGCGCCTCCTGGGCCGACCGCAGCGCCACCATCACCAACACCGGCCGGGTGTATGTTGTTTCAGGCGGCCCCACCATCTCGACCACCATCAACCTCAGTGACACCCACACTGCCAAAGTCCGTATCCTGGGAGACGACGGCATACCACCCGGATATTTTTACGATCCAGACGGCGCCGGTCCTAACCCCGGAGAGTGGAACGGCGACGAACTGGGCCGTGCCGTCGCCACCGGTGACATCAACGGCGACGGCGCTCAGGACGTGATCGCCGGCGCACTGTGGGCCGAAAATGCTGCCGGAGAAGTGTATGTTGTCTATGGCGGCGGGCCAATCACGTTGAGCATCACCCCCACCGGACAGACCATCGCCAGCGGAGCCAGCATCACCTTTACCGTTACCGCCAGCAACACGGCCGACATTCGAGACGTCAGCGCCAAGACAACTCTGACCACCGAAAACGGCGCTGGCGGCTCTTGGGACGGCAACGTGTACACCGCCGCCATAGACGGCGCCTGGACGGTTACCGCCACGTATCAGGGTGTCGTCACCACCACCACTTTTATCGTGACTAACGATCCACCCACAGCCGACGCCGACGGGCCATACAACGGCTTCGAAGGTACCGCTATTATCTTTGACGGCAGCGACTCAACCGATCCGGAAAATGCCCCCCTGGACTATGCCTGGGACCTGGACGACGACGGTGAATTCGACGACGGCGCCGCCGCAACAGCGTCTGCCACCTGGAACGACGAAGGCATTCACACCATCACCCTGCACGTGACCGACAGTGGCAATCTGACCGACACAGACGCCGCCACCGTCACAGTCAACAATGTAGCGCCTGCCATCGACGATGTGAGCCACAGCACGCCCGCCACCGAGGGTTCAGCCGTCACCGTCACCGTTACCGCCTCCGACCCAGGCAGCGATACACTAACCTACGGCTTTGACTGGGACGGCAACGGTTCCTTCATCGATCCCGGCGACATCGCCAGCCAGTCTTCCAACCAGGCCAGCCACACCTGGAGCAGCAGCGGCTACCATACCATCACCATCCGCGTGGATGATGGTGATGGCGGCGTTGTGACCGATACGCTGGCCATCAACATCGGCGACTTGGATCCTACCGCCAGCTTTGTCGCCGCGCCCACCTCGGGCAACGAGCCGCTGACGGTGGTCTTGACCGATACCTCCACCTCTTACGATGGCCTCACCGCCTGGCAGTGGAGCTTTGGCGATGGTTCACCCGTCTCCACGGATGCCAACCCCAGCCACGAGTACGTCGCCAACGGGGTTTACACTGTCACCCTCACCGTCTGGGAAGCCGACGGCGACTCGGACGCCGAGACCAAGGTCGGTTACATCACCGTCCACAATGTTGCACCGTCCGCCGACGCAGGCGGCCCCTACGACGGCATGGCCGGCCTGCCCATCAGTCTTTCAGCTGCCGGCTCTACCGATCCCGGTACAGAGGATGTTCTCACTTATCACTGGGATTGGGACAACAACGGCACCTATGACCAAACCACTGCATCGGCCACCATCACCCACACCTGGCAGGATGTCGGCACCTACACAGTAACGCTACGCGTCACCGACGGCGATGGCGGCCAGGACAACGATACGGCAGTGGTGAACGTCACGCCGAACACCCTCAACCGCATCGAGATCTCACCCCAGGCGAGCACCATCGAGGCCGGGGCAAACCAGGCCTACAGTGTCACTGCCTACGATGCATTCAACAACAGTTGGGACGCCACTGACGATGCCAGCCTGGCCATCGAAGCCGGGGCCAACGGCTCCTGCACCGATAACAGCTGCACGGCCACCACAGCCGGCGCCTGGCAGGTGCAAGCCAGCTATGGCGGCCAGAGCGACACCGCCACGCTGAACGTCACGGCGGCCTCGCCAGATGCACCGGATCACTTTGCCGTGTCTGTGCCCGCCAGCGCCCAGGCCGGACAGCCATTCCAGATCACCATCGAAGCCAGGGATCGATTCGATAACCTCATCACCACCTTTAACGGCGCCGTATCACTGGCCACCGATCTGGGCCTCGACGACATCGACCCCAGCAGTGTCACCCTGGCCGGTGGTGTGTGGAGCGGTAATATCACCATCCATACCGCCGGAACACGCGCCATCATCGTGATATGGAACGGTGCAAACAAAGGCCAGGAAGCCATCACCATCAACAGTTACCGCCTCTTTCTGCCCATCGTACAGCGTGGCGGCTAACTCGGCGCCGTAACACGTTTTCAGAAACGACCTCGTTTCTCTTGGAGAAACGAGGTCGTTTTTTTGCCTGCTCAAAAGAGCACAGGCTTACAATGCGCCGAATCTCTGCAGCCACGAACAGCTCAAAACAACGCCAGCGCCTGGGTCTGATAGGGCAGATCGACCCCGCTGGTGGCCCAGGCAGTTTCCAACATGGCGTACAGCCCACCGGAAACCAACGAGTGACCGCCCATCACCACCGGTATGGGCGCGTCCAGGGCGGCCTCTACCAGCGCCCGCAGGCGGGGGTTTTCCACCTTTTCCGGGCGAGCCAGATCGGCGTAAAAACGATCCGATTCGGGCGGCCAGATGCCCCAATGCGCCAGCAGCACGCGGTTATCGATGAACGCCGCCTGGCCCAACTCTGGCAGCCGGGCAAAAAAAGCTTCCAGGCCCACCGCGTCGAGGTAAAAGCCCAGCAGCGAGCGCACCTCACCCCGCGCCTGACGTCCGCTGGCCCGCATGCCTCGCTCTTCGGCCAGCAAACGCACCCGGCAGGCCGTTTCCCGCTCCAGAAAAGCCCACACCGCCGCCGATACCCGACCGGCGATCAACACCTCGGCAGTCCGATCCACAAAAAAAGCCATCGCCTGCCGGATGCGCCGCGTATCCAGGTTCAGCTTTTCCAGATAACGCGCCAGATGCGGCCCCAGATGGGGGTGACCCTGAATCGTCATCAGATCGATGGGTGTATCCACGTCCAACTGGGTGGCGGCCGTCCGTTCCGGCGAATAGTTTTTTAACCCTGCCTGCCGCACCAACAACCAACCCAGGTCGTTGTCGAATTCGGGCGGCTCGATGGCGTGTAACGCCCGCGCCGGCGAAAAGGCGGCGTAATCGGTGGAGTAAAAATTGTTGGTGATGAGAAACTCGTCCTCCCGATCGATCTTGTGCGCCATGCGGGCCATCTCGTCCTGGGGCAGCAGCGGGCCACTGCCGCCGCCCAGGTACATCAGCTTTTCCACCGCAAATCGATCCACCAACTGGCCGAGGTGACGGCCAAAATGAAACGCCTCACCCGGTGTGTCGGCCACCACCACCACCGGCTTGCCATGAAGCATCACCGCCAGACGTTGCGAGTTGGTCGAAACGATGATCTGGCAAAACGCCGCCGTCGCCAACGCCCGCTCCACCAGATCCATGGTGATGGCGATGCGAGCGCCGGCCATCATCTCCTCAGCCTCTCCCCCCTGACTCACCCCGGTCATAACGATCAACGACACTTTTGAGGACATATCCGCCTCCTGGCATCCTGGCCGTCACACGGCAGCCCACAGAGCGCCCCAAGCACCCTCGAATAGTGGCAATTATACTTGCTGCCATGTGGTTGTCAACGGCTGCATCTCACTTTCGGGCGGTCTACCCTCCCGCAGGTTCGATGGATACGCTTCCCCTGAGCTTTGGTCCATGAAAACCCTCTCTGGAGGCATGATTCTTCCTCAACCTGCGGGAGGATGAAAACTCGCCACCAAACTGAAATGCACCCTTGTCGACGGCTGCATTTGTAAAGGATGGCCGCCCGTGATATAATTGCCCCGTTGTGTTATCCGCCGTCTCCACAGCCATCCGCGGAGACGGCGTTTGAGTGTGATCACCTATGACTCATGGCCCTGTGTTATCATCGCCCAACCACACACGCCTCTGGCGTCGAGAGATATGGCTCCTGGCTGCAATACTGGTTCTTGCCGCCTGGTTCCGCCTTTACCAATTGCATCAAACGCCACCCGGCCTGACGCACGACGAGGCCAACAATGCCCACGATGCCGCCGGCGTGTTGGCCGGAAACCGACCCATCTACTTCCCCACCGGCTACGGCCACGAACCACTCTATACCTACCTGGTTGCCCTGATCTCCGCGCCCTCTGGCGTCACCGATACTACCCTGCGCCTCGCCGCTGCCCTGTGCGGGCTGGGGGTGATGCTGGGCAGTTATGCCCTGGCGCGCCGCGCCTTTGACCCCTGGGTGGCCCTGGCAACCACTGCCGGACTGGCGATCTCTTTCTGGGCCGTATCCGGCCACCGGCAAGGCGTGCGGCCCGTCACACTGCCGCTGCTCTTTGTGCCGGCGCTCTTTTTTTTGTGGCGCGGACTGGAGGAGGACAGCCGGCCCAGGCATTGGTTGCTGGCCGGTCTGCTGGCCGGCGGCGCCTTTTACACCTACCTGCCCAGCCGCACGATGCTGCCCTCGCTGCTCGTTTTCGCCGTCTACCTGGCGCTGTTTCATCGCCCGGTGTGGCGGCGCGCCTGGCGCGGATACCTGCTCATGCTGTTCATCGCCGCCGCCGTGGCCGCGCCGCTGGCGCTCCACCTGATCGCCCACCCGGCGCAGGAAAGCCGCGTGGAGCAGCTCATCGAGCCGCTGGCTCAGGCCGGCCAGGGTAATCTGGAACCGCTGATACACAATGCCCTGGATGCTCTGGCGGTGTTTTCCTTCACAGGTGATAGCCAGTGGCGCTACAACCTGCCGGGGCGGCCCGTGTTCGATCCGATCACGTCGATTTTTTTGTACCTGGGCCTGGGGCTGATACTGTGGCGCTGGCGGCAGCCAGCCTGCGCCCTGCTGTTGCTCTGGCTGCTCAGCGGGCTGGCGCCGGCCCTGATCACCGGCGCGGCCAACAGCAGCCAGCGCATGGTGGGCGCGCAACCGGCAATCTACCTGATACTGGGCCTGGGAGTGATCGCCGCCGCCCGCTGGCTGTGGGCGCGGGGCCGCCCAGGCCGATGGATCGTCGTTCCGGGGCTGATCGCCCTCGTCGCCGGCAACATCTGGCAGACTTGCGCCGACTATTTTGTCGCCTGGGCCGCCGAGCCGGACGTGCGCGAGGTGTATCACACCAATCTGCGCCAGATCGCGCACTATCTGGACGCCCAGCCCAACGGCGGCGCAGTGGCCATCTCGACCGAATATCCATTGCCGTATCACGACCCGTATGTCCTGGAAGCCATCCTGCGGCGCGACGACCTGGCTCTGCGCTGGTTCGATGGCCGCGGCGCGCTGGTCATCCCGGCGGGCGGATCGGAGGCGCGCTACATCTGGCCGGCGGCGGCCAATCTGCACCCGGCCCTTTTGGAGGCTTTTTTCGACCAGACCGCACCCATCGCGCTGGAGCGCCTGCGCCCGGACGACATCAACAACGCTTTTGTCGTCTATCGGCAGACGCTGAGTGGCCCGCTCGGCGCCCGCTTGCAGCATCTCCAGAGCCAGCCGGTGTTCTGGAGCGCGGCGGTCACGTTCCAGCCGGGCGATCCGGCCGGCCAGGGCCAGCCGCTGGCCTGGCCGGTAGACCTGGGGCACAATACCAGACTGTTGGGTTACGAATTGGATCGCAGCCGCATGCTGGCCGGTGAAACGCTGCAACTGATCACCTACTGGCGCGTGTTGTCGCCGCCGCCAGGGGACGCGGTCATCTTTGCCCACCTGCTGGATGCTCGCAGCCAGGTGCGCGGCGGCCAGGATCGACTCGACGCACCCACCAGCCACTGGCAGCCGGGCGACGTGCTGGCCCAGATGCACACGCTGACGCTGGACGCTGACGCCACGCCGGGCCTTTACCAGCTCGAGATCGGCGTTTATGCCACGGACGATCTCGGCCGCTGGCCCGTTTTCGACGGCGGCAGCCCCGTGGCCGACCGCCTGCTGTTGCAGCCCATCGAGGTGAGTGAGCCGTGAAAGACCTCATCCGGCGACATGGCGGCAACCTGCTCAAGATCGGCGTCAGCGTGGGGCTGCTGGCCTGGGTGCTGCCGCGCATCGGCCTGGCCAATCTCTGGCGAGAGGTTCAATCGGTGCGCGCCGGCTGGCTGGGACTGGCCTTCGCCCTGACCGTGCTGGGCACGGCGTTGCGGGCCTACCGCTGGCAGGCGTTGCTGTTGGGGTTAGACTTGCACGTGCCTACCGGGCGGCTGATCCGGCTCTATTTCGTGGGCACTTTTTTCAACACCTTTTTGCCCAGCGGCTTTGGCGGCGACGTGGTGCGTATCATCGAAGTAGCCCCTCAACTGCGCCCGGGACAGGCCCAGGACAGCCAGCGCGCCCACCAGGCCACCGCCACGGTGCTGGTCGACCGGCTGACCGGTATCCTGGTGCAGCTGGCGATGGTCCTGTTGGCCCTGCCCTTCAGCCTGGATGTCATCCCCGGCGGCCTGGCCCTGACGCTGGGCCTGCTGGCGTTGGGCGGGCTGGCGGGTGGATGGCTGCTCTTTCAGCAGCAATGGCTGGATCGTATCATCGCGCTCATTCCGGAGAGGCTGCCGCTGGGTTTCAAAGGGCAGGTGGAAAAACTATACGCCGCCATCGCCGGGCCAGGGCCAAAGGCTCTGCGCCAGGCATTGGGCGTGTCGTTGGCCTTTAACGTGCTGCTCATCCTGACCAATTACGCCCTGGCCCGTTCGGTGGGGGTCGACGCGCCGCTGGGCTATTTTCTGCTGTTTGTGCCGCCCACCTCGCTGGCGTTGATGGTGCCCAGCGTGGGCGGGCTGGGCGCCAGAGAATGGGCCTACACCGAGTTGTGGCCGCAGGTGGGCGTGGGTCAGGCCGAGGCCGGCGCCATGTCGCTGCTCAATTACGCCGTCAACGCCGCCACGGGCGTCATCGGTGGGGCCATTTATGCCGCCGATAGTCTGAGCGCAATGTTGCAAAATCGCCCGGATCAGCATCCATAGGGGAGTCGAACGTTGGCCACAGACAGAAACGAAAAACTGATCACCTTTGTCGCCCTGGCGCTGCTGGGCGTGTTCGTTCTGCAAGCCGTCCTCACGGTGGGGCAACAATCGCCCACCATGGACGAGCAGAACCACATCGCCCGGGGTTACGCCTATCTACGCACCGGCGATCTGCGCCTGAGCCGCGAACACCCACCGCTGATCAACGCCATCAGCGCGCTGCCGCTGCTGATCCTCCGTCCCCAACTGCCCACCGACCATCCCGCCTGGCAAGCGGCCAACTGGTACGCTTTTGCCGATCAATTCCTGTGGCGCGCCACCGATTCAGAGGGCCAGGCCATCGAAGCGCAAAAACTCGTCAACTGGGCGCGGCTGCCCATCATCTTGCTGGGGCTGTTGCTGGGCATGGCCGTCTATGCCTGGGCCTCAGAGTTGTACGGTTCGACCGCCGGATTGTTGGCCTTGGCGTTGTATGCCTTTTCGCCCAACCTGCTGGCCCACACCAGCCTGGCGACCAACGACCTGGGCGTGACCTGCTTGATGTTCCTGTCGCTTTACACCTTTTGGCGTTTCACCAACAGCCCCTCCATCGTCGGCGCGGTGGCGGCCGGCGTGGCGCTGGGCCTGGCGCTGGGAGCCAAATTCTCGGCCCTCGTCCTGCTGCCCATCCTGGCCCTGCTGGCGATCGTCCATGCCTGGCGTAAACCCGCCGCGCCAGCCAGGCCACAGGAACCGGAACTCGCCCCCCTCGCCCCCGACGACTCGGCGACAGTGGGGCCGCCCGCCGGCGCTCAATTCCTCCGACCCGAGCCGGTGAGGCGTCAGCTTCCACACTGGCAGCGCTGGTTGGAATGGAAATGGCTGGCCTACCTGGCAGCGATCGTCGTCATCGGTCTGGCTGTGTTGTGGGGCCTCTATGGCCTGGAGCGTGGCCCGCTGAACGATGGCGGTCCCAGCCTGCCCATGCCCTCCTACTGGAACGGCCTGCGCGCCATCCTGAACCGCACCGAGGGCGGCAATCCTACCTTTTTGATGGGCCAATACTCCACCCAGGGCTGGTGGTATTATTTCCCGGTGGCCCTGGCCATCAAGACCTCACTGCCGCTGCTGCTGCTGCTGGCCCTGGCGCTGGCGCTGACGATCCACCGCCAGAGTTGGCGTGTCGAGATGTGGTGGCTGTTGCCGGCGGCCCTCTATTTCGTATTGAGCCTGGGCAGCTCGCTCAACATTGGCTACCGCCACCTGCTGCCCATCCTGCCGCTGTTGATGGTCTATGTCGGCAAGTTGGCCGTAGAGAACCCACCCTTTTCGTTCCCAAAATCAAAACTCGCCACCCGCCTGACAAAACTCGCCCTGGCAGGAATAGTGATCCTGCTGTTGGGCTGGCACGCCTTTTCAGCCCTGAGCATCTCCCCCCACTATCTGGCCTTTTTCAACGAACTCGTCGGCGGCCCGGAGCAGGGCCGCCGCTACCTGGTCGATTCCAACCTCGACTGGGGCCAGGACCTGCCTGCCCTGCGAGATTTTCTGGCCCAACAAGAGATCGACCAGGTTTACCTGAGCTGGTTCGGCCCGGCCTATCCAGAGCGCTACGGCATCGATTTCCAGCCCTTACCCGGCTTTCCGCTTTACCAGGGGTCTGCAGAGGTCTTTGCCTTCAACCCCTATCAACCCGCGCCCGGACTGTACGCCATCAGCGCCACCCATTTGCAGGGCGCGGTCCTGGACAACCACCACACCTTTGCCTGGTTCCGCGATCAAACGCCGCTCGCCAGCCTGGGCTACTCGATCCTGCTCTACCGCGTGCCAGAGCCCAAAGGACTACCCAACAGTGTATCCTTTGGGGGTGTGCGTTACTCCGACGTGCCCACCGCCACCCTCCAGACAACCCTGACCCGACCCCACACCCTGGTGCGCGCTTTCGACCCGGCCACCAGCTTTATCGCCCCGGCCACCGGTGATACCACCTACTTTACCACCGACCTGCTGCCCTTCGAGCCGGCACTGCGCCAGACGCTGCTGGATCAGGCTCAGACGGTGAGCCGTCAGCAAGGCTACACCATCTACCGGCTGGACGCCTCGCTGACACTGGCCGCCAAAGCGTCGGCGCTGGCAACGGACAACCCGGTCTGGATCAGCCCGGCCATCGACTTTGACGCCGGCTCAGATGCCCGGCGCCAACTGCTCAGCCTGCCCGTCGGCCTGCGCCAGGCCGACGACGTGTTGACCTTTATGGGTTACACCCTCTCCCGGCCGGAGGTTGCCCCTGCCGGAGAATTGGGCCTGACCACTTTTTGGCGCGTCCTGGACCAGGCACCTCGCTCCCTGACCCTTTTTGCCCACCTGCTCGATGCCCACAGCCGGGTCTGGGCCGCCTGGGACGGGCTGGACGTTTCGCCCTATGGCTGGCAACGCGGTGATATCCTGGTGCAGCACATCCGCCTGACCGTGCCGGTCGACGCGCCGCAGGGCGAGTACCAACTCGAGATCGGGGGCTACACCGCCGCCGATGGCCAGCGACTCGTCGTTTTCGAAGGGGATCAGGAGCTGGCAGACCGATTGCTCTTGCAGTCGATCCGGGTCGCTCCCTAACTCACGTTTCCGTTTACCCTACGCAACACGCGTCCACGCCAGGTGAACCGTGTTGCGTATTGTATGTAATCAACAATCAAAGGTAGAAAATGAACATTGCATTGATTTTTCCACGAACCCGATACCCGTCCGGTCAGCCGCCTCTGGGCATTCTCTCCCTGGCGGCCTACCTGCGCCGCGAAAGTGACGCCCAGGTAGATATTTTGGATCTGACGTTCCGCAAGAAACCTTTCGAGTATCTACAACAGGCGCTCTCGGCCCGGCGATACGACATCGTGGGCCTTTCGGTGATGACCAGCATGTTACGCGATGCGGAGCACGCCTCGGCCATTGCCCGCCAGACCAACCCCGGCGCGCTGGTGCTCTGGGGCGGCCCGCACACCACCGTCCTGCCCGACGATTCGCTGGCCCAGCCTGCCGTGGATGCCGTGGCCATCGGCGAGGCCGAAGAGACACTGCTGGAACTGGTGCAGCACGGCGGCGATCCGACCGGCGTGGCCGGCATCTGGCACAAAACCGCCGATGGCGGCACGGCGCACAATCCACCCCGCCCCCTCATCCAGGACCTCTCCACGCTGCCCTGGCCGGCCCGCGATCTGGTGGACATGAAAACCTATGCCCGCGCCTGGTACAGCCTCACCGCCGCCGCTCCCAACCTGCTGGGCACGTCGATCATCACCAGCCGTGGTTGCCCTTATGTATGCACCTACTGCCAGCCCACGCTGCGTCAACTCTTTGGCAAAAAAGTGCGCCGCCGCAGCGTCGACGACGTGCTGGCCGAGCTGGTGCACCTCAAAGAAGCCTATGGCCTCAACGCTTTTATGTTCGAGGACGACACGTTCATCATCCACCGCCCATGGGTCCAAGAGTTCAGCGCCCGGCTCCAAGAAGCCAATCTGGGTTTACGTTGGGGCTGCAACGTGCGCGCCGATCTGACCAGCCGCGAGGTGCTGGAGCCGATGGTCCGCGCCGGACTGGTGCAGATCAACATCGGCATCGAGAGCGGCACGCAGCGCATCCTGGATCAGATCTATGACAAACGCATCACCGTGCAGGACGTGCAACAGGCCGTGGACACTGCCAGGAGCCTGAAGCTCAAGGTGGGCGGTTATTTCATGATCGGCGCCCCCACCGAAACAGAACAAGAGATCGAACACACCATCCGTTTCGCCGCGCGGCTGCCCATCGACGAGGCGGCTTTCAACATCACCACGCCCCTGCCCGGCACCCATTTGTGGGATCAGACGCGTGATCTCGTCGGCGGCGACGTGGCCGAGTTCGACTATTACCACACGTCGGTCTACAACTCACCCAGCGTGTTGCCGGCCAACAGGCTGCAACAACTCAAACGTAAAGCCTATCTCAAGTTTTATCTCTTTTCCCCGCGGCGTGTGCCCAACGCCCTCAAATGGAGCACCAGCCCGCTGGGAATTCACAAAATGCTGCTGCGTATGAAACGCTTCTGAGGCCCACCACTCGGCCCCAGAACAAGTAACACCGTCTGACTGGGATACTCGGAGGTCAAAAATGTTGAACAACCTGCGACGATTCTTGATCGGCACCCCTCTGCCCAGCGAGCGCATCGCCCACGAACGGCTGAGCAAGGTGCAGGCGTTAGCCGTATTATCATCGGATGCGCTGTCTTCGGTGGCCTATGCCACCGAAGAGATCCTGCTGGTCTTGACCCTGGCCGGCAGCAGCGCGATGGGTCTGTCCTGGCCTGTCGGCCTGGCCATCGCCGCCTTGCTGCTCATCGTGGCCAGCTCTTATTTCCAGACGGTGCACGCCTACCCTTCCGGCGGCGGGGCCTACACCGTCACCCGCGAGAACCTGGGCACTCTGCCCAGCCTGGTGGCAGGCGCCGCCCTGCTGACCGACTATGTGCTGACGGTGGCCGTCAGTATCTCGGCCGGCGTGGCGGCCATCACCTCGGCGCTGCCGGCACTGCTTCCCTGGCGTGTCGTCCTGGCCGTGGCAGCGGTGACCTTTGTGACGCTGGTCAACCTGCGCGGCGTGCGTGAATCGGGGCGGGTATTTGCCATGCCCACCTACCTGTTCATCGGCATCATGGTCCTGCTGATCTTGACCGGCCTGCTGCGGCTGCTCACCGGGAACCTGCCACCGCTGCCGTCCGATGCCGGCGCTGCACCGACGATCGTGCAGGGCCTGACAGCCTTTTTGATCTTACGCGCCTTTTCCTCAGGATGCACCGCCCTCACCGGCATAGAAGCCATCAGCAACGGCGTGCCGATCTTTAAAGCACCCCAGTCAGACAATGCCGGCAAAACGCTGCTGTGGATGGCAGGCCTGCTGGTGAGCCTCTTCCTGGGCATCACTTTCCTGGCCAATCAGATCGGCGTGGTGCCGCACGAGGGTGAAACGGTGGTATCCCAGCTGGCGCGCGCCATATTCGGCACCACCCCCCTCTACTATGCCGTTCAGGCCGCCACGGCCCTGATCTTGCTGCTGGCGGCCAACACCAGTTATGCCGATTTCCCACGCCTGGCGATGTGGGTCGCACGAGATGGCTTTTTGCCCCGCCAACTGGCCAACCTGGGCGACCGGCTGGTCTATGCCAACGGCATCCTGTTGTTGGGTGGTCTGGCGTCGGTCCTGATCCTGGTCTTTGGAGCCAGCACCCACGCCCTGATTCCCCTCTACGCCGTAGGCGTGTTCCTCTCGTTCACGCTCAACCAGACGGGCATGGTGCGCCGCTGGCTGCGCTTGCGCGGCCCGGCGTGGCTGCGTTCAGCCCTGATCAACGGCCTGGGCGCCCTCACCACCGGCATCGTGCTGATCGTGGTAGCAGCGACCAAGTTCACCCATGGCGCCTGGATGGTCATGCTGCTCATCCCGTTGCTGGTGTTGGGTTTCCGCGCCATCCACCGCCACTACCAGGAAGTAGCCGAGCAACTCTCGCTGACAAAACGCTGGCCCAGCCCCATGCGCCGCCACACCGTCATCGTGCCGGTGGCCTCGCTGCACCGCGGTGTGCTCAAGGCCATCTATTATGCCCAGACCCTGCACGCCGACCTGCACATCGTCACCATCGAGATCGATCCCCAGGAGACAGAAAAACTACGCGCCCGCTGGCAGGAGGTCATGCCAGGAATGCAGCTAGAGGTGCTCCTCTCGCCCTACCGTTCGGTGATCGCCCCACTGCTGGAACTGATCGACCGTTCTGTGCAAGAAGAGGGAGATTACGTGACCGTGATCGTGCCCGAGTTTGTTCCGGCGCGCTGGTGGCACAATCTACTGCACAACCAGACGGCCTGGCTGCTCAAGCTGGCGCTGGTCTACTCGCGCCGCGACTGGAAAGGCCGCTTTCGTATCGTCACCCAGGTGCCATTTCACCTGAGCCGGTGAGGCAGGGAGGGTTGGATTGTATAGCTGGAAGGTAAACAGGCAGTGGAACCTGGCAGTACTGACGCTCATCCTGCTCGCTGCCGCCTTCCTGCGGCTGCACACCCTGGGCGACGTGCCGCCCGGCCTGGAGCACGACGAGGTCACTTCCTGGCAAATGGCCGACGGCGTGCTGCAGGGCCGCTTTCGCATCTATTTCACCGAGAGTTACGGCCACGAGCCGATCTTTTCCTACCTCATGGCCCTCTCGGTGGCCGCTTTTGGCCCCAACTGGCTGGGCATTCGCTTCTGGGCGCCCTTCCTGAGCCTCTTGGGTCTGGCGGCGACCTGCGCCCTGGCGCGGCGGCTCTTTGACCGGCGCGTGGCTCTCGTCGCCACAGCGTTCATGGCCGTGGCCGTCTGGCCCCTCTTTTTCGCCCGCCTGGGCCTGCGCCTCAACCTGCTGCCTCCCCTGCTGTGCGTCACCCTGCTGGCCTTCTGGAACGGACTCCAGACGCCCCTCAGCATCGAGGGCAAACTGCCACGAAAAGGCTGGCGCTGGTTCCTGCTGAGCGGCGCTCTGCTGGGGGCCACACTGCACACCTACATGGCCAGCCGCGCCGCGCCCATCTTGCTGGCCGGGTTTGTGGCTTACCTGGCCCTGTTTCACCGTTCCATGCTGCGCGGACGCTGGCTGGCGGTGGGGCTGGTTTTTCTGTTGACGGCGCTCCT
This sequence comes from Chloroflexota bacterium, assembly GCA_049324835.1. Taxonomy (GTDB): domain Bacteria; phylum Chloroflexota; class Anaerolineae; order CAYNKW01; family CAYNKW01; genus JBMOMT01. Next base: position 226,350 of record JBMOMT010000040.1, read on the forward strand.
CATCACGCCCATGACCTGGTATATCCTCACCCACCCGGCCGCCGAAATCCGCACCGATCAGGTCAACGAGCCGCTGGTGCAATTGATGGCCGGCAACCCGGCGCCGGTGCTCAAAAACGCCCTCGTCGTCGCCGGCATGTTTGGCTTTACCGGCGAGCCGTACTGGCAGGTGAACGTACCGGGCCGGCCGGTTTTTGTCGAGCCGGTCACGATCGCCCTCTTTTACGGCAGCCTGCTGCTGGCCCTGTGGCGCTGGCGACAGCCGCGTTATGCCTTGTTGTTGATCTGGCTGGCGGCCGGCCTGCTGCCCTCGGTCGTCACCGCCGATCCGCCCAGTTTCCCCCGCGCTTTCGCCGCCTTGCCCGTGGCCTTTATCGTGCCGGGCCTGGCCGCCCGCGCGCTGTGGGAGCGGTGGCCTCGCATCGTCCCCGCCCTGCTGGCGCTGGCCTTCACCCTCAACGCCGGGCTGACCTACCACGACTATTTTTCCGAGTGGGCCGTCGATCCTGACGTCCGCTACACCTTCCAAACGGGCATCACCCAGGCCGCCCGTTACCTGGACGCCAGCCAGGAAAACAGCCCGGTGGTCATGGCCGGTCTTTCCGTCCACGATGTCGACCCGCTGACGCTGGCGGTGAGTCTGCGCCGCCGCGATCTGACCGTGCGTTGGAGTGATAGCCGTAGCGCGCTGGTGCTGCCGGCCGGTGACGGCCCCTGCCGGCTCCTGCTGCCCGACGTGGTGCCGCTCGACGCGGCCCTGGCGGCGCAACTCGATCGCTACTCGGAAACCACCCAGGTTCACACCTATCAGGACGGCGCGCCATCTTTTACCCACTATTCTGTGGCATACGCGCCCGACTGGCGCGCCTACGTCTCGGACTTGGGGGAAAACCAGACCGTGATCACCAGCCCGGAGGTGGATTTTTCGCCGGGCGATCCAGAGGGGTTACGCCAGCCGCACCCGCTGCCGCTCGATCTGGGCGACGAATTCGACTTTTTGGGTTATGAGTGGCTGGCGGAGAGTTTCGTCCCCGGCGGGCAGGCCGAGCTGCTCACCTATTGGCGTGTTCGCCAGCCATTGGTTGGCCAGCGTAAAGTTTTTGTCCACCTGCTGGATGCCCACAGCCAGATCCGGGGCAGCCACGATGGCCTGGAGGCCGGCCTGGGCACACTTGAGCCGGGCGACATCATCATCCAGTTGCACCGCTTCTGGCTGGCCGCCGAAACACAACCCGGCGAGCATCAGGTCGAGATCGGGCTGTACGACCCGGCGACAGCACAGCGGCGGTCGATCCTGATCGACGGTATGCCCATCGCCGACCGGCTGCTATTGCAGCCGGTTGTGATCGAGTAGCGCCGCACCTTTTTTGGGGTGTCTTGGTACAAGCCCCCCCTCACCGCGCCAGGGCCATTGCGGCCAGCGTCACCATGCGACCGGTGACGCCCAACCGCAGAGGCTGCACATCGTAGGCCAGCTCATCGGGCCAGTTGTCCTCACTGGCTCCACGCCAGGTCACCAACAGCGACGGGATGCCGGCCCGGAGAAAGGTCACGTTATCACTCACCCTGGCCTGAGTCAGCCCAGAAGCCAACGCCTCCCACGGCGCACGGTAAAAATCGTCATTGCCGCCAACCACCTGGGAAGGATCGGTGAGTTCGGTGGGCACGGTGAGTTTGAGCCGCCCATCGACCAGGTCTTCGGCAACCTCCAGGATGAACAGCCACAACCCCTCTCGCTGCCGCAAACCCTGGGCTTCCATGTAATGGCCGCTGCCGCCGCCTACGGCATCCAGTTGCAGCACGGCGCGCGTTTTGTCCAGGGCAAAGACCGGATGAGCCAGATAATACTTTGATCCCCACATGCCCAACTCCTGGGCTTCCCAGGCGGCAAAGAGCACGCTGTGCCGGGGTCGATACCCCATCTCGTGCCACAGCCGCGCCATCTCGAGCAACACAGCCACACCGCTGGCGTTGTCGTTCGCGCCGCTGTAACGTCGCCCGTCGGGATCGTCGCCGACATGGTCGTAATGGGCGCCCAGGATGATCACCTCCTGGCTCAGGACCGGGTCCGATCCAGGCAACAACCCCAACACATTGGCCGTGTGCACCGTCTGCGGCAGGCCCAGCGGAATCTCGACGTAAACTCGCACACCGAGAGGCAACGCCGGCGGCGAGTTCTGCAGATCGGGCGGCGCATAGCCCATGATCTCCAACAAGTGACTGTAGCCATCCTGGGTCAGTTCCAGCACCGGTATGGCCGCCTCAGAAACAAAAGCCGCCGATAGAGGAGTCTTGACCAGGGCTTCCTTTTTGTTCTCGACGTTGCCGATCAAGATCAATGCCCCGGCGCCGTGCTCCACTGCCCGTTCGATCTCGGCCTCGACGTCGGTTTCACGGTCGCGGCGGCGCAGCGCGATCTTGCCGTCCAGGTTCAGCCCCTGGTAATGATCATCACGCACCCACACCAACTCGCCTGTGATCCCACCCTGGCCGCCGGCGCCGGCGAGGAGCAACAGGAACTGCTCGCGGAAAACCAGCTCCACCAGCGCTCCACCCGCTGCATCGACGATCTCCAGGCGCGGCGCAGCCAGCAGGGTGGTGTAGCTGATGGGGAATCGCTGCAAAAAGGTGTGCTCGACACTGCCAGCCGGCGACGGGTCGCCAGCCGGCTGCAAACCATACTCGGCGAACCGGGCAGCGATGTAATCTGCGGCCAGTGCCGCGCCAGACGAACCGGCCTGACGGCCCGCCAGCTCGGGCCGGGACAGCCAGTCGACGTGTTCGAACGCCCGCTCTGGATCGAAGGCATTGGCCACCTCGACCCACTCTGGCAGGGTGTGCCCCACCGCCAGCGACTCGGCCCAGGCGGCCTCAAAATCGGCCAGGCTCTGCCCCACAGTGCGCCGCAGTGCGGCGTCGGCGTCGAGCCCCTGGGCATCGGCTTGCAGCAGGGTCGTCAGAGCGGAGCGACCATGCGTATAAACCAGGTAACGCACGCTGTCCCAGGCCTGCGCATCTGCCAGACGCGCCGCCTCTTCCGAAAGCTCCAGGCCAGCCGGGAGGGTGATCAGGCTGCCAGACTGTCTGCTTTGCACCGCCCGCAGCAGATCGGCAAGGCTCTGAGCCGCTGCCTGCTCGCCAAGCCCACCATCGACGCGGCGGGCGAGATAGAGACTGGCTCCCCGGAGCAACCACTCGGAGCGCACGCCCATCTGGTGCAGCAGATGACGCGCCATCTGCACCGCCAGCGTGGCGCGATAATCCTCCGCAGAGGCCGATGGCCGCGGCCTGAGCCGGATCGACTCGCCCTGCGCCGTCCAGGCCTGCAGCCAATCTGAACGAGCCACAGCCGGCGAGAGGGAGGTCCGAAAGGCGTCGTCGCTGGCGAACAGTTTGATCGTCAGCGCCTGGGGTCGCGGCACACCCAGCTCCGCCGCCAGCGCGGCGTAATCGGAGGCGGCCTGCTGAAGCAATGCCAACGCCAGCTCATGCTCTACCTGCGGGTAAAGGAGCGTCACCCCACCGGCCTGCGCCCTCTCGAACGGCAGGCCGGCCCAGCGATAGCCATCCCCGGCAGGGGTAAACCGTACCGTCAGGGTCACACCGCTCTGGGTGTGGCTGCCCCCGGCCAGACGGTACCGTAGCTGGACACTCGCCAGCAGGCTGCCATCGTTTAGAAAGGCCCGCGGCGAGCCGGTCAGCTCAAAACTCTGCAAGGGCCGGTTTACCAGCCCGGCGAACCAGCTCTGCTCCTCGGCCAGCAGATGGGGCGCCTCTGGATCGACCGTGCGCAGAAAGGCCGCCTGGTCGCCAGTGAGCACCGCCGCCGAGCGAGCCGTCAGCAGGGCGTCCAAACCGGCCTGGGCCGCCGCCAACCGGGCCCGCCAGTCGGCCTGCCAGGCGGCTTGCAGGCCCGCCGCATCGGTGGTAAACACAGCCGAGAGTGCAGCGTCGAGCCCGGCCCCATCGCCGCACATCCCCTGATCGCAGGCCTGGCCCACAGCCTCGATGAGCTGCCCCAGGCCCAGCCAGCCCACCTGGCGCTGTAAATAATCCACCGCCGCCCAGGCAGCGACCTCATCAGAAAGAGGTTTTTCTGCCTCCAGCGCTGCCTGCAACTGGGGCAGGTACTGTTGCTGGGCGGCAACAGCATCTGCCTGAGCCTGCCATGCCAGCGGTAGACCCTGCCATAACCAGGGGGCAGCAGATTCGATCACACCCGCTTCGGCCATGGCCAGTTGCAGCAGCGCACCGTCGAGGTGCGTGCTGTCGCTGATGGTGCTGCTATAGACCAGCTTGATCACCCCACGATCCACCCAGGTATCACCTCGAACGGGCAGCGAAAGGCCGGTGCTCTCCCAGAGGGCCTGAGAAGTGGGAAACAGCAGCAGTGTCGCCTCCACCTCAGCGGGCAGACCCAGCGTCGAGGCCATCTGGGCGTACCGATCGGCTGCCTGTTGACCCAAACCCTGCAAGCCCTGGGTTTTTTCCGGCGGGTGAGCCAGCGCGAAACCAGCCTCGCGCTCAACCCCGACCAGGTTTGGTCCGGCCCAACGCCAGCCCACCTCAGTGTAGACGAACCGTCCTTCGAGCGAGGCCTTTTCCTGTTTGGTCTGGCCATCGCTGAGATACGACAGCGCCATGCTCACGCGGGCAGTGGCGGCCCGCCCGGTGACCTGCACCTCAGAGGCGGTCATCTCGAAGGCGGTGGGCGAAAACGATTGGGCGTCGGCAAACCAGAAACGATCCACCGTCTGTTGCTCTGGCAGCGAGGTGGCAAGAAAAGCCGCCAGATCACCTTCGGCCACGGCGGCGGCCCGCCGGGCCACCAGATCGTCGATGGCCGGTTCACCCTCGCTGAGGCTCAGCACCGCCAGAGTGACGATCTGGCCAACGGTGTCGAGCTTGTGAGGCTCGATGACCTCCGGGGTGTCGCTGGGGCGGTGATAATGGGGCGCCGATTCCAGTCCCTCGAACCAGATCAACAGGCTGGCCGGCACGCCGGCCCGGCGAAAGGGCACGTGATCGCTGCCGCCGGTATCGGTGATCTGGGTTTCAATGCCCAACGACCGGGCGATGGCGTGCAGCAGCACCGCCAGCTCGCCTTTACCATCGACATAGAGCACGTCGGCCCCGTCGCCGACCATATCGAGCTGTATCTTGGCCACGGTCTCGTCCAGCGGGTAGCGCGGATGGGCCACGTAATGGCCCGAGCCGAGCAGGCCCATCTCTTCGGCGTCCCAGGCGGCAAAGAGCACCGTGTGGCGCGGCACGTAGCCTTGCTCCTGCCAACTGCGGGCGATTTCCAGCAACACCGCCACGCCGGAGGCGTTGTCGTTGGCCCCCGGCCAGATGGTGCCATCGGGGGCCTGGCCCAGGTGATCGTAATGGGCGCCCAGGATGATGACCTGATCGGCGTAGGCCGGGTCGCGGCCGGGGATCACACCCAACACGTTGCGCCCCTGGCAACCCGCCACGGGACAGGTCTCGCGCCCGGCGGTGGTGACGTTCATGTGTACACGCGTCATCAGAGGAAAAGCATCAAAGTGGATGGACAGATCGGCCACCGTTTTGCCGCTGCCCAACAGCAGCTCGTCGACCAGTGAAGGGAAAACGCGCAGCACAGGGATGGGCTCGGGCACCCAGTTCTCAAAATAGACATTACCAAAATCGGGCGGATGGTGTTCGGGATCGGTGAGCAGCAGCAGCCCGGCCGCGCCGTGTTCCAAAACGTTGCGCGTCGTTTCATAGATCGACCCATCGCGGCAGAGCACGATCTTGTCCATCACATCCAGGCTATCCAGATCGGCGTGGGTGCAGTTGTTGGCCCACACCACCGGGCCGCTGGCGCTCCCCGCGGCGGCGTAACCCCGCACGATGGCCGAAAAATCGCGATGCAACACGTAATCGTCGTAGCGTGCGCCGTCTGGCCCCTCTATAACCAGGGAGGGCAGCGCCGCCAGGGTCACCAGTTCCAGCGGAAAGGACTGGAAAAAGGCGCCGTCGTCGCCGGCAGGCTGCAAGCCGTACTCGGCAAACCTGGCGGCGATGTAATCGCCGGCAGCCCAGCCCTGAGGAGAACCGGCGTAACGTCCCAGGAAAGGTGGGCCGGTCAGAGTTTGGAGTTGGGCCAGAGCCTGCCCGGCGTCGAACGTGGCGGCCAGCGCCAACAGATCGCCAGAGGTCACGATCGGGCCTGGCCGGTAGGCTACCGTTTCGACGACGGGCGTGGCGACGGCAGCAACCTGTCCCTGGCTGTCTGTTGCTGTCGCGCCTGCCTCGGCAGCCGCCGATTGGGTGGCCTGAGCAAACAGGGGGGCCAGATCGACCTGAGCGTCTGAGCCTGCCAGGCGATTCTGCCACAACACCAGTCCACCGGCCCAGGCCAGCAGCAACAACCAGACGAGGGCCAGCGTCAGGGCAGGGCTCAGTCGAGACGCCAGCCGCCGCGGCCACCACGGCCGCAGGTCGTCGCTGGTTTCGCCCAGCAGCAGCGGCTGGCGGCGGCGGTAGCTGAGCGTGCGCCACAGCCACTCCATGGGGCCAAACTGGTAACGATCGAACCACCACGCGCTGAGCCGAATCTGGAGAGAGTAGAGGATGACCGTCAGCAGCAGGCCCCAGGCCGGGCCCACCTGGCCGTACAATCCCAGACCGTAACCGGCAAAGAGCAGCGAGCAGATCAGCGATTGCAGCAAATAGTTGCTCAGCGCGCTGCGCCCGACATTGGCCAGCGGGGCCAATCGCCGGCGCCACGTTTCCCGGCGGCTCAACAGGACGATGGCGGTCACGTAAAAGAGCATCAGCGCCGGTGCGCCCAGAGTGCGGGAACCAACCGCCACCAACGTGCCGTATTCTCGCGGCGCCCATGCCGGCCAGACGATGGTCGAGACAAAAACGCCGTTCAACAGCACGCCGATGACCAATCCCAGCCACATCACCGCCCGCACCAGGGGCAGGTGACGCTCGATCTGTTGGAAAATCTCTCGTTTGCCCACATAGAGACCCAGCAGGAACATGGCGAAAACATCGCCATAATACAACAGCCAGGAAAGGCTGCCCAGGAAATCCTGGAGCCGCAGACGGCTGACCTCCAGGAAATTGCCGCTGGCATAGACACTCTCTGGATAGGTAGAACTGCGCATAAAGGCGGTCAGGTTGGCCCAGCCATTACGCACGGCATCCAATGCCTCGCCCGGCACGACCAGCGCAAAGCGGAACGCCAGCGCCAGCACGGCTGCCGCCAGCACCACACGGGGCGAGCGTTTGCGAAAGAGCAGCAACAAAAAGCCCAACAGCGCGTAGGCGGTGAGGATATCACCCTGCCAGAACAAGATGCCGTGTAACACGCCCAAGACCAGCAGAACGATCAGGCGGCGCACGTAGAGCGACAGGAACCGCCCCCCCCTGGCCTGCGCCCGCGACATCTGCACCGACATGCCCCAGCCGAAAAGAAAAGAGAACAGGGTGTAGAATTTGGCCTGGATCAGGAATCGGATGAACAGCATGGTCGCCCGATCGATGACACCGCTGTAGCGCTGAAAATCGAGTCCATGCCCGGCAAAACCGCTCATGTTGAAGGCCAACACGCCGAAAAGCGCAAAACCGCGCAGGATGTCCACCACGTCGATGCGCTCGCTCGCCTGCACCGGCGCGACTCGCGCCGGCGCCGGCTGTGCGGCAGACTGAGGGCGAGTGGGTTGAGCCGGCGACGGCTGAACGGCCAGCGGCGGGCTCGGCTCTTTGACCGCCGCCGCCCGCCCCTGCCAGGCCTGGGCAAACGACGTCAGGTCTGTGGTCGATGCCAGCGCGCCGGCGATCTGTTGGCAATTGGCTTTGGCGGCTGCGATGCGGGGCAACAGCTCTCGTTTGGCTTCCGCCGCCACCGGCCTCTGAGCCACACGCCGACCGGCGGCGCTCAACGCGCCGCGCAGCGCGGCCAGCGCCGCGGCAGGGTCATCGGTTTGAAAACAGATCGTCAGCAGCGATACGCCTGCCCGGCGGCAGAGCCGCTCATAGAGAGCGTCGCGCTCGGACTCGGGCATAAAAGCGACCGCCCCACTCTCGGCCCGGCCCGCCAGACCCTTGAAGCGTAGCGCGATGCCCAGCTCCGGGTAAAGCCGATCCACCCAGAGCTGGCTATCGGTCTCTGCGTCTCTCAGCCAGTCCGGCGCAGCGCCATCGACGACGATGAAATGGCCCAGGATGCGTTCGATGATCTCTAACCAGGCTTCAACCATTTGCGACATAAGGCCCTCACGTACTATGGCGGCGTCAGGCTGAGCTGATCCACCTGCACCCAACCCGAACCCGCCTCGGATTCGATCTGATACCAGAGCTGATCGTCCGTCAGCGCCAAAGCGATCGGCCTGACAGCCGCGCCGCGCTCCATCATGGCCGCGACGCCGCTCTTTTGATCCGGCTGGTCAAACAAGACGACCACCCTGCTCCGACCGGCCAGAAACACGGTCGGCGATTCCTCTGACCGCGCCCGGGCCTGCGCCCCCAGGCCAGCGGTCGCCGCCAACAGCGCCAGTGTCGCCAGCCCTGCCAGCAGCCATAAAAGACCCCACACCCTTTTTTTCATCACGGCAACCTTGCTTGTAGACTCGTTAGATCCAATTTTTAGACCTGACAGGTTTTTCATAGTGGCATAACCAGCAAAATCATCTCGATTATCAACTGCATTGGCCCCAAAAAGTGTCTCTAAAAACCTGTCAGGTCTTGTAGCCCTCAAGAATTTGGATCTGCTGAGACTCGTATCAGTACTCGGTCTCCCGCACCACCTTGGTCAGGGTAAAAACCACAGCCTCACCGAGCGATTGAAACCTGGCCTGGTCGATGCGCGCCAGTATATCCTGATCCGGCGGGACGTCTGCGTCGGCCCAGGAAAAGTAGAGCCAACCCACCTCCGGCAGGCGGACCGCATCGTCTGGCAACGGCAGATCGGTGAGGGCGTCGGCCGGCGCGATACCCAGGGCGGCCGCCGACTCGATCAACAAATCGGTCAGGCGGCGGTCAGAACCGGGATGGATGACCAGCGCATCCCCGCCGGCTGCCACGTTTTCCGGCTGGACGATCAGAACCGGTTCCAGAGGGTTGGCGGTGCGTAATTGGGAGAGATGCCGGTAATTCGAGTTGGTCGCCAGGTACGCCTCGATGCCCGGATCGGTCAACTGCGCGCCGCCCCAGGCCACAAAAAGCACCGAGCGCCGCGAGTCCAGGTTTTGCTCCTGCCACAGCCGGGCGATCTCGAGCAGCATGCCCACGCCAGAGGCGTTGCGGTTGGCCGCCGGAAAGACGACGCCGTCCCACTCCTGGCCCAGGCCATCGTAATGGGCAAACAGCACCACCACCTCTGACGCCAAGTTGTAATCGGAGCCTTGTTTGTAACCCAACACACAGGGAATCTCGATCTCTTGAGGCTGGCTCAACGCCAGCGACATACGCACGCGGACATCGAGGTCACGCACGAACCAGCCAGGCCCGGCCTGCTCCGCCGGCGCCTCGTCGAGCAGCAGCCCGGCCACCCTGCTGCCCACTTGCGCCAGCAGGGCATCGGCCACGGCGGGCCGGATGCGGTAGATGGGTATGATCGGGCGGCGCAGGGAAGCGCCTGCCGCATCGAGCAACTGTATCTGCGAGCGCACCTCGTCGCGGCCCTGGCCCACAACCCACAGCACACCCCGCGCGCCCCGGATCAGCGCCTCGTCGGCAAAGTCGGCCGGCGCGTTACCCTGCTGCAGCAACACGATGCGGCCTCGCAGGTCCAGGCCCTTAAAATCCTGCCAGCCATAGTCTTGCGGCAGGCGCGAAAAGCCAACAAAGGCCAGCGGCGCTTCCACCTGACCGCCGCCGCCGTGCCCTTCGATGACATAACCGAAATCGAGCTGATGGCGGAACGATTGCACCGGGTTGCCATCGCCGCCCAGCAGCGCCAACCCCGGCTGCTCCACAGGCGTCACCAGCCGCACCTGAAGCGGATGGATGTAACTGCCAGCTTTGCCGCCGGGGATCAGACCATAGGTCTCGAACCTGTCGGCGATATAAGCCGCCGCCGCGGCTCCGCCCGCCTGGCCGACGCCGCGGCCATCCATATCACTCAGGGCCTGCACGTGGGCAAAAGCTGCCTGACCGTTAAAAGCGCCGGCCACTTTGGCAAACCAGGGCGCAGCGCCGGTATTATTGACGATAAACACCGTCGCCAGCGATACGGCAGCAAATACCAGCAGCATACGTTTGCGTAACAGAAACGCCGTGTTGATGCTGGCCCGCTCGATCAGGCGGCGCAGGCCCTCGCCCAGGGCGTTGAAACCCACCACCGCCACGAAAAAGGCCGCCGCCGGTGGCAATACCACGTAAGGCCTGGAACGCAGCCAGCGGAACCCCTCGGCCAGCATGGCCCCCCATTCCGGCACCTCGACCACCGTCTCGATCTTGACGGTGAACGGGTCGAGCTCGACGGCAAACTCGGAGCCGCCCCCGATGTACACCCCCACGAAACCCAGCTCACCCAGGAGCATCATCACCGCGCCCATCTCTAAAAAAGCGATCACCAACAATTGGGGCAGGATGTTGGGCAACACGTGGCGCACCGCGATCTGCAAACCACTCAGGCCGGAGGCCCAGGCGCCTTCGATGTAGGGCATCTTGCGCAAGACCAGAAACTCGCTGCGGATGTATTGGGCGATCTCGGTCCAGCCCACGGCGGCCAGGGCAACGATGAACACCGGCAAGCCTCTGCGGATGTCCAGGGCAAAGATGAGCATCATGCAACTGATCAGCATGGGCACCGAAATGATCACGCCGCTGACGCCCATGATGATCTGATCGGCAGTGCCGCCCTCGTTCCAGCCGGCGATGCCACCCAGCAGCAGGCCCAGCAGCAGACGCACCATGGTGATAAAGGCGCAGGCCACCAGGGTGTTACGCGCGCCGTGCATCAACAGGCTGAGCAGATCGTTGCCCCAGCGATCGGTGCCCCAGGGAAATTCCTCGGAAGGCGGCAGTGGGGGACTGATGAACTCGCCTTTTTGCACGTCGTAATGAGGCACGATATGCTGCCCACCGATGTAAGGATTCTCGGGCGCCCAGATCGGCCCGAACAACACCAGCAGGAACAGGGCCACCACGACGACGAAACCGATCAACAGCGGCAGATTGGTGATCAGATCGCGGCAAGAAAGCCGTCCGCGGGCGCCCGCCGGCGCGCTGCCGTTAGAACTCGCGTCTTGATCCTGGGTTGGACGCCGGAGGCTCTCCAGCCTGGAGCGGGGGTTGAGGAATTGAGCAGCGATGCGTTTCAAAAAATCGGTCATGATTCTCTCACGCGTGGATCCACAATGATGTAAGCCCAATCGAGCAGCAGGTTACTCAACAGAAACGCCAGACCAAGCGCCAGGGCCAGCACCACCACCGTGGTAGTCTGGCGCAGGTTCATCGCCTGCAGCAGGCGCAAGCCCATGCCCGGCCAGCCGAAAAAGAACTCGACCACGGGCAGAGTGCTGAGCGAAAACCGAAAAGAGACCCCCAGAGCAGTGAGCATGGGCACGGCGATGTTGCGCAAAGCGTGCACGGTGACCGTGCGCCGGAAAGAGAGACCCTTGGAAAAAGCGGTGCGGATGTAATCCTGGCCCATCACCTGGCTGAGCGCAATAAAAGCCGCCCGCGTCAGATAAGCCAGCGGGCGAGCCATCAGCACCAGCACCGGCATCAACATGTGCTGAAAATCCCAGCCAAAACCGCCCATGCTCACCAGTCGCCGCCCGGTGAGCGACAGGAATACGAGCTCGCCCTGCTGCAGGAGGATGGCGGCGAAAAACGAGGGCGTCGAGACGCCCAGGATGGTCAGCGTGAGCAACGGCAGCACCAATCGTTTGAACCTGGTGAGTGCAGCCAGGCTGCCGATGTACGCTCCTAACAGCGCCGCCAGCGCCAGCGCCACCACCAACAGCCCCATGCTGTTGGTAAACGGCAGCCACAGAGTTTCAAAAGAAGGCGGGGTGCGCAAAAAGTCGCGTGTGTCTTGCCAGGCGCGCTGGCTGTGCTGAACCAGATCGTAATCTGGCTCGGCGACATCCGAGTTACGCATCATGCGCATGCCCAGGTGAAAGATAAAGACGATCAACACACAGATGACAACGATAAAAACGAACCGACGACCAAAGAAACCAAGCATACACCCTCTCCCAGGACGCCCGCCGTCCAGAATTCGATCCGCCGGCATCACGCCATCGAGGCATCCACTGTTATACTACGAACGATAGAAAAAGGTTCACCCGATGCCGGTGCAAATCCTCATTTTGGCCTCACGCAGACGAGACAGCCAGAACAGCCCATATTATAGACCAACCTGGATACCAGGCCAAAAAGAGCCTCTCGGCGTAACTGCTCGACCTGCCCTCCCGCAGGCTAAAACCGTTCATCCTGAAATTGCGGCAGCAGAGACACGGCAATGCCGTGCCCCAAGAGCCTGCGGGAGGGTGAGCAGTTGTGCATTTACTCAAAATTCACACAAAATTTACGTCACCTTTACCCATGCTTTCAGAATAACCATTTATACTATGGTCAAGGGGGGGATCCTCGCGTGTGTCACACATTCCCAAGATGTATCACCACAACACAAGTGATTCTTGGCCTGGCAGTGGATGATCCCCGCTGTCGATGGACAGAGAGGGCCGTGTCTCACCTTTCATCTCTCGGTCGGTGAATCGGTGTGACGCTGCTTCTAGCGTTCGTCTTGCACAGGGGAGTCAAAGGCCTATGCACCAAGAGAGCAAAATCCTGATCATAGACGATGAACCGTCGATCCTGGAAGCGCTCCAAGAGTTACTGACCCTCGAGGGTTACGTGCTGACTTGGGCCGATAACGGCGCCCAGGCCCTCGAAAAGGCGGCCCAGGTGATGCCAGATCTGATCCTGCTGGACGTGATGCTGCCAGCGATGGATGGTTTTGAGGTTTGCCGTCGCCTGCGCGCCGACCCGATTCTGGCCCAGGTGCCGGTGGTCATGCTCACCGCCCTGGCAGATTCAGAATCCCGGCTGAAGGGCATCAAGGCCGGCGCCGACGAGTTTCTCGCCAAACCCTTCGACTCGGTGGAACTGCTGGCCCGGGTGCGTACCATCACCCAACTGAACCGCTACCGCCGCCTGGTGCAAGAAAAAACCAAGTTCGAGCGGGTCATCGAGCTTTCGCCCAACGGGATTCTGATCGTCGATGGGGCGCACAGAATCCTGCTGGCAAGCCCGGCGGCCCATCGTTTGTTACAAAACCCCCAGGAGCTGTTGGGTGTCGATTTTTGCCACCTGGTGGCGCCGGCGCAGGCCGAGCAGTGCGCGGCCTTTTTGGCGCATGCCATGGCCAACGAGTCGACAGTCGCGCGCACAGAGATGACCTTCGTTCGCTCTGACGGCAGCCGTTTTCCGGCAGAAGTGGAGGCCGGGCATTTCACCTGGCAAGAGCAGCCAGCCGCCCAGGTGGTGTTCCGGGACATCAGCGAGCGCAAACAGGCCGAAGAGCAACTGCACCGCCAACTCCAGCGCCTGACCACGCTGCGCCACATCGACCAGGCCATCACCGCCGGATTGGATCTACAAGCCACGCTGGAGGCCTTTTTGGCGCAAATGATACAACACCTGCGCCTCGACGCGGTCTCGATCTTGCTGCTCGACCCGCGCGCCCAGGCCCTGGAATACGCCGCCGGACGCGGCTTTTGCACGCCGGCCATCAGCACCACACGCCTGCGACTGGATCAGAGCCACGCCGCCGGCGTTGCGCCCCAACGGCGCATCGTCAGTATGCCCAAACTGGACAAGGACAGCAGTGGTTTTATCCAACGTCGGGGACTGGAGGGTGAAGGTTTTGTTTCCTATTACGCCGCGCCGCTGATCCACAAGGGCGAAATGAAAGGGCTGTTGGAAGTTTTTAACCGCACCTATCTGCCCGCCGACGCGCAATGGCTGGAATTTCTGGAGGCTCTGGCCACCCAGGCCATCATCGCCATCGAAAACGCCGAGCTGTTCAACAGTTTACAACACACTCACGCCGAACTCTCCCAGGCCTACGACGCCACACTGGAGGGCTGGTCGAAGGCCCTGGAATTGCGCGACAAAGAAACCAAAGACCATACCCGACGTGTCACAGAAATGACCGTGCGGCTGGCGCGCGCTATGGGCCTGAGCAGCAGCGATCTGGTGCCTGTCCGGCGCGGCGCGCTGCTGCACGACATCGGCAAGATGGGCATCCCCGATGGCATCCTGCTCAAGCCCGGCCCTCTGACCCCAGTAGAAGAGGAGATCATGCGTCGCCACCCGATTTACGCCTACGAGATGCTTGCCGCCATCGATTACCTCAGATCCGCTCTGGACATCCCCTACTGCCACCACGAAAAATGGGACGGCACGGGCTACCCTCGCGGGTTGCGAGGCACCGAGATACCACTGGCGGCGCGCATCTTTGCCGTGGTCGACGTGTGGGATGCGCTGCGCTCCGACCGGCCCTATCGCCAGGCATGGCCCGAGCCCAAAGTGCGGGCCTACATTCGCGAGCAGGCTGGTCAGGCATTTGACCCCCAGGTGGTGAAAACGTTCCTCAAGATGGATTGGTCATTGGAAACCCAGGCGCCATGAGGACCGTTACCAGCACAGCAGACGAGACAGGCCCTTGCAGGCAGCATCCCCAGGGCTTTCCCCAAGTAGCAGAATTCACCGCAGAGACCGCCGAGAGCGCAGAGTTTTGGATTTTTTCTTGCTTTTCTCAGCGTTCTCTGCGGTGAGAAAAGAGGCCTCGGTTGATTTGAAAACCCGGACACCCTCCTTGCGCGTGGGGCATAATTGAGTATAATAAAAAACAGCGATACCAAACCCTACTTTGAGTGCCAAAAGGAGGTCAAGATATGGCATACGTGATCACCGAGCTGTGCATCCGCGATGGGGCCTGCGCCGAGGTGTGCCCGGTAGAATGCATCGTGGACGGCGGCGAAGAGGCGGGCTCCTACTTTATCGACCCCGACACCTGCATCGACTGCGGCGCTTGCGAGCCCGAATGCCCCGTGGATGCCATCTTTGCCGAAGACGAGGTTCCTGAGGAGCACCAGGCTGCCATCGCCAGGAACCGCGCCTGGTACACAGAGGGGCCGGGTTACGGCTAGACCCCTTTTTACTGCAAGACACGAGGGCCGGCAAGGTTTTTGCCGGCCCTCGTTTTTCCACCGTCCGAACCATCCCGGTCAGCGATGGTCGTTGCAGCCATAGAGCCAGGCCCTCCCCTGTTCGGCCAGCAACCGCTCCGCCTCGGTCGGCCCCCAGCTTCCCGGCTCGTAAAAAGTCGGCGGCGTGGCGCTGTCCTGCTCCCACCGGCTCAGGATGGGATCGACGATCCCCCAGGCCAGCTCGATCTCGTCGGCCCGGGCAAAGAGCGAAGCGTCGCCCTGCATGGCATCCAGTAACAACCGCTCGTAGGCGTCGGGCAGAGCCGATGCGCCAAAATCCTGAGCATAGTGAAATTCCATGTCTACCGAACGGGTCTTCATGCCCATGCCAGGTTGTTTGGCCTCAAAGACCAGGTGGATGCCCTCGTCCGGCTGGATGCACAGATGCAACACGTTGGGCGAGATGCGAGAATCCGGCGGCAGGGGGAACATCAGGTGAGGCACACACTTGAACTGGATGGTGATCTCGGTGGATTTTTCCGCCAGCTTTTTGCCAGAGCGCAGGTAAAAGGGCACACCACGCCAACGCCAGTTGTCGACATACAGCTCCAGGGCGGCATACGTAGGGGTGCGTGAGTCGGCGGCCACCTCTGGTTCGTCGCGGTAACCCCGGTACTGACCGAACACACGGCATGCCGCCGAACGAACGGCTCGTAACACCTTGACCTTTTCATCACGCAGGGCGTTGGCTTCAAAGGCCACCGCTGGTTCCAGGGCAGTCAGTGTGAGCAGTTGCAACAGGTGGTTCTGGAACATGTCTCGCAGCACACCGGCCTGATCGTAATAACCGGCGCGATGCCCCACCCCCACACGCTCGGCAACGGTGATCTGGACGTGCTCCACGTAATTACGGTTCCAAAGCGGCTCGAAAATGGCGTTGGCAAAACGAAAGGTCAGGATATTCTGCACCGTCTCTTTGCCCAGGTAATGATCGATGCGGTAAACCTGGCGCTCGTCAAAGACGGCGTGTACCTGCTCGTTGAGACGGCAGGCGCTTTCCAGATCACGACCAAAGGGCTTTTCGATGATGATGCGCGTCCAGCCTGTCTGGCTGCGGTTCAGCCCGGCCTGCCCCAACAGCTCGATGATCTGGGGATAGAGCGTGGGCGGCGTGGCCAGATAAAAAAGGCGATTGCCCGGCGCGCCTGCCTGAGCATCGAGCTGCGCCAGCCGCTGCGCCAGCCGGCGATAGGTGTGCGGATCGTCGTAGCCACCGGAGAGGTAATAAAAACGCTCTGCCATGGTGGGCCACAACTGGCAATCGCCGGGCTTGAGGCGGGCATAGGCGCTCACGCCCTCGAAGAGATGTTGACGAAAGGCGGCGTCAGCAAGCTCGCTGCGCGCCACGCCGATCACCCGGCTGGCCTGGGGCAGCAGGCCGTCGCAGGCCAGACTATGCAACGCCGGCACCAGTTTACGCTGTGCCAGATCACCCGATGCGCCAAAAATCACGACGACCGCAGGTTCAACGTCCTGGTTTTGTGGGCTCACCGTTGCCCTCCATTCTCCGCGTTTCGATCCACCCCGCGCCCCGGTGTGACATTATAATGCCCGAAAGGGCTCATGTCAAACGTTGTTCGGGCCTGGTTCGCCGGGTTGCCAGTCGATGGCGCAGGTGACTCACCGTTCTCCGAACGGCAGGCCAACGCAGCAGCAACAGCAGGGCCAACAGCAAGCCGTAACGCATCGGTTCTCGGCTGTCTTTGACCAGCCACAGAAAATGCACCACCGCCAGCGCGCCAGAGAGATATACCAGGCGGTGGAGTCGCTTCCAGTTTTTGCCCAGCCGCCTCTGCCAGCCTTTGGTCGAAGTGATCGCCAGCGGCAGCATCAGCAGGCCGGCAGTTGTACCGGCCAGCACGTAGCGCTGCTCCAGCACAGCCTGGCGGATCAGCCGGCCATCGAATTGATAATCCAACCCGACAAAAGTGAAAAAGTGGAGGCCGGCGTAGAAAAAGGCATACAACCCCAGGGCGCGGCGCACGCGCACCACCCCTCGGAAACCGAAAACGGTGTTGATTGGCGTACAGGCCAGCGCCAGCAGCAGCAGGATGAGCGCCGTCTTGCCGGTGGCGGTAGTGATCTCGCGCACCGGGTCGATGAGAAACGCACCCTGCCAGTACTTCCAGGCCAGCAACAGCAGCGGCGTCAGCGCCCCCAGGTGGGTCACGATCTGAAGCCCACACTTTTGTAGAAACTGCTTCAGAACCATGTGGCCAGATCCATGCCGTCATAAAGATAGGCCACCTCTTGGGCATAGCCGTTAAACATCAACGTCTCGCGGCGTTTGACCTCGCCGATGCGCCGCTCGCTGGCCTGCGACCAGCGGGGGTGATCCACTGCCGGGTTGACGTTGGCGTAAAAGCCGTATTCGTTGGGTGCGGCGGCCATCCACAACGAGACCGGCATCTCGTCCACCAGATCGATTTTCACCACCGATTTGATGCTCTTGAAACCATACTTCCAGGGCACCACCAGCCGCACCGGCGCGCCGCTCTGCGGCAGCAACGATTTGCCATAAAGACCCGTTGCCAGGATGGTCAGATCGTGCATGGCCTCGTCCAGGCGCAGCCCTTCTACGTAGGGCCAGTTGTACCACGGACTCTTGAGACCGGGCATCTGTTCCGCATCCAGGAGGGTTTCAAAACGCACGTACCTGGCCTGCGAGGTCGGCTCGACCTCGTTGAGCAGCCGGGAAAGCGGAAAACCCAGCCACGGGATGACCATCGACCAGGCTTCGACGCAGCGCAGACGATAGATGCGCTCCTGCTGCTCGAACCGGAGCAGGTCATCGAGGTCAAAAGTCTGCGGCTTGTGAACCAGCCCACCCACCTGCACCGACCACGGCGAGGTGACGAAATCTTTTGCCAGGGCCGCCACACCCTCTTTGCGGGTGGTAAATTCGTAATAGTTGTTGTAATGGGTGGCCGCCTCAAAAGAGGTCAGCCTGGCGCCCAACTCGTCGGTGACAGCGCCAACGGTAGAGGTTGCCGGGGGTGTGACTTCCGGCCCGGGCGAGGGCGGCGCAGCGCCAGCGACAGGCGTCGGCGTCGGCAGCGGCTCGTCGGTGGTGCAGGCGGCCAGCATCGAACCCGCCACCAACGCCCCCACGCCGATCATGAATTTTCGACGGGACAGGTAAATGTGTTCCGGTGTGATCTCGGAGGGTGTGATTTTCACCATATCGGACCCTTTTTTCGTGAGGGTGACTTGAGGTCAGCCCTGGATCAGGGCATCGAAAGCGCCGCTCAAATCCTCGGCCTCGACCAGGCCATACCAGGTTTTGACTACCTGGCCCGTGACATCGAGCAGCACAAAATAGGGCTGGCCGCGAAAGTTGTATTTTTCTTTCAACGCTCTCGATTCGGGCAGATCGATATCCACCCGCTGAAACACGATCCGACCGGCATAAGCCTGCTCCAACCCGTTCACGACGGGATTCATGCGCTGGCAGGTGGGTCACCACGTGGCGTGAAAGTAGATCAATTCGGGCGCGTTTTTTTCGGGCTGCGCCGCTTCCGGCGTCGCCGTCGGAGGTGGCGCGGCGCAGGCCGCCAGCGTCAGAGCCAGCAACAACAGCACACCGAGGTGCTTCTTACGATCCATGTGTATGCTCCTTTCACAAACAAGACTTTTCTAATCCGGTATGGATTATACACGACAACCTTTCCCGGCGCAAACCTGTGTGATGCCCTCGCCATCAGAGGCATCGGCAGGCTTTGAGCAGGGCCTCGAATTCCTGGCGGCAATCACCTTTGATTTTTTAGACGCGCTGGCACGCTCAGCTCTTACCCGGCGCGGCTGCGCGCGGTGATGCTGCCCACCCGCCATGACACCGGACGCGCCAAGAAAAACATAGCCCGACGGTCAAAACGCGCCGCCCTGGCCCAGCCACATCTCACACGAGCGCGATCCGTTTTGTAAAATAGGCTCAAGTGCTGCTATAATTACGGCGCACATCGAGCCACGAGCCTTTGGGAGGAGGTTCGTAGTGGCCACGCAGCAGAGCAGAGTGGCGTCTTACGCCACTCCACGCCGTTACGTGCCTGACCACGAACATATTATACGAGGAGGCATCCATGCGATGGCAAGATCAACTGAGGGGCGATTCTCTGTCCTGGCTGTTAGAGCCCGATTCGCCCGGGGTTCGGTATCTGGCTCTGCGCGATCTGTTGGATCGTCCAGAAGGCGATGCAGAGCTGTGCGCTGCGCGGCAGGAGGCGCACACCCGAGGGCCAATCGCGACCATCCTGGCCGAGATGAACCAGGAGGGCTATTGGGTTGAGCCCGGACCGGGTTACAATCCCAAGTACCGGTCTACCGTATGGGCGGTGATGATGCTGGCTCAACTGGGCGCGTCGGCGGGTCAGGACGAACGTATTACGTTGGCAGGTGCCTATCTTTTGGATCAGGCGTTGACTTGGGGCGGCCAGTTCACAGCCTCGGGTGCACCATCTGGCACGGCGGACTGTTTGCAAGGCAACCTGTGCTGGGCGCTGATCGAGCTGGGTTACGACGACCCACGATTGGCATTGGCCTTCGAATGGATGGCGCGCAGTGTCACCGGTGAGGGGGTAGCCCCGGCCGGAGAGCGTGAGGCGGCCTGGCGTTATTACGCCGGCAAGTGTGGGCCGTTATTCGCCTGCGGCTCAAACAACAAGCTGCCCTGCGCCTGGGGTGCGGTCAAGGTGATGCAGGCATTCAGCAGGTGGCCTGTGGAAAATCGAACGCCTCTGATCGAAAAAGCCATGCGGCAGGGAGTGGACTGGCTTTTCAGCACCGACCCGGCGACTGCTGCTTATCCCACCGGCTACAGTGACAAACCGAGCGGAAACTGGTGGAAGTTTGGCTTTCCGGTGTTCTATGTCACCGACCTGCTGCAAAATGTCGAGGTGTTGGTGAGGTTGGGTTATGGCAGCGATCCTCGCCTGGCAGACGCTCTGAACATCGTCCGGGAAAAACAAGATGCTGAGGGGCGTTGGTCGTTGGAATACAGCTATGCAGGCAAGACCTGGGTGGATTTTGGATCAAAGAAACAACCTAACAAATGGGTGACGCTGCGGGCGTTGCGAGTGTTAAAAGCGCTGGCGTAAAAGCGTCGTAACTGCTCGGCCTCCCGCAGGCTGACAATTCCAGCCTGCGGGAGGGTGAGCAGTTACAGCACAAGAACGAGTCGAAGTGGAGGTGAAGAGGAAAGCATGGCCTACGATGTAGAGCTGGTGCAGCGGCTGCGAGAGCAGATGAGCGAGCTGGTGGGCTTGGAGCAGAAAAAGATGTTCGGCGGGGTTGGTTTCATGCTGCATGGCAACATGGCATGTGGGGTGAAAGACACCGACCTCATTGTGAGGGTGGGGACAGAGCAGTACGAGAGAGCGATGGCAGAACCGCACACCAAACCATTGAACCTGACAGGCAGGGTGATGAGGGGCTGGGTGATGGTCGAGGCGCAAGGATACGAATCGGAGGAGGGTTTGAGAAGCTGGGTTGAGCGAGGCGTACAGTGTGCGCTGTCGTTGCCGCCCAAATGAGAGAGGGTTCTTATTCTTCTCGTGTCGATGTCTCTTCCTCAGTCGCCTGGAACCGCTCCAACCATCGACCGAGCCAGCGCCGCCAGAGACGCGGGCGCAGGCTGTGCCACAAAGCAGCAGACTCGCCCTTGTCCACGGCATGTGGGCTGAATTGATCCATCACAAACAGCTCGGTGATACGATGGATGAAGCCCTGTCCGGCAGGAACCTGGCTGCCCAATTCCGCGGCATATTCGAAAGGCGTTTGGGGCTCCTTCAACGACACCCGAAGCAGACCGCCAAAACGCACCATGCGGGCATAGGCCTTTTGCACCCAATCCAAACCGCGCAGGCCCCGTTCCTCGATCCACCAATAACTGGCGCCCATCACCCACGCCAAAAGCAGCAGCCCACCGGCGACCCACAGGGCCGTGCTCCAGCCAGATGCTCGTTGAAGCGGTGGCAGTGACCCGCTGAAAGGCTCGTTTTCGAGTAATTCACGCCAGCGATCCATCTCGTCGCGCTCGTTGCCCGCGTTGGAACGATCACCATTGGCTTCGCCGGCGTTTTCCGAGGGCGGGCGGGGCCGCACGATGACCGGCTCGGCAGCGGTAGGCTCGAACTCGATCCAGCCATAACCGGGAAAGTAGACCTCGGCCCAGGCGTGGGCATTGTTGTCGCGCACGCGATAGGTTTTGGATTCCGAGTTGTACTCGCCCCGACCATAACCCACGGCAACCCGCGCCGGAATACCCACCGCACGCGCCATCACCACCAGCGCCGAGGAGTAATAGTCACAATACCCCTCTCTCAAATCAAACAGAAACCAGTCCAC
This sequence comes from Chloroflexota bacterium, assembly GCA_049324835.1. GTDB lineage: Bacteria > Chloroflexota > Anaerolineae > CAYNKW01 > CAYNKW01 > JBMOMT01. Next base: position 247,901 of record JBMOMT010000040.1, read on the forward strand.
CAGGTCCTGATCAGAAGGCGGGGGTGGGATCACCTGGTTGTAGGGAATCTGTCGCAGATAGGCTTCCAGCGCCGAGGCCATGTCGTAGGCATTGGTCGCGTCGCGGGTGATCTCTTGGGCCAGATTCCGCACCCGCTGGGGCAACAAAGCCGGTAGTTGCAGGTAACGCGCCGTGACCCAGACGGGGTATTCGGCGCCGGCAGCTCGCAGCGAGGCTTCGTCCACAGCAGACATGGCCGAGATCACCAGGTAGCTCTGACCGCTCTCCAGCGGCGCGCGAGACGAGATCATGGACACGTTGAACAGATCTTGCTGGCGACGTTCACCCGGCAGGCGACCCTGCACCGTGCTGTGGCGCACCTTGGTGGGCAGGCTCACGCCCAACGGCTCGGCGGCAGCCAGCAACTGTTGCCGTCCAGGTTGATAGACGGTGTAGGTCTGGGTGATGACACGCCGCATGTCGAATTGAGGCGTCAAAAAATTGGCGTCAAAAGCTTCCAGATAGGCCATCTCGTCGTCGTTATTGAGCCAGCCAGAGCCGGTATACTCGTCATAGATGGTGGCCCGCCAGTAGCGACCGGCCGGTGAAGCCACATCCATGACCACCTGGGTGCCCAACTGCACCGCCCCACCCAGGGTCATCGAGGTGCCAAAAGCAGCCGGCTGCGACCGGCCATAGTAGCGCGAGGAGAAAAAGAGACGGTTCCAGGTATCCTGCACCTGCTCCCATGGCTCGGAAAAGCGCGACCAAAACGTGGCCATCTCGTCACTGGCAGCGGCTCCCGGCACACCCCAGGCCAGCACGACGATGATGAGAATAAAAACCACGCCATAACGCAAAAAATCCCAGGCGATCTCGGGGTCGTAGCGCACTCGCTCTTTCGACCAATTCTGTTGTTGTTGGAAAAGGTTGAAGCGGATGAAATAGAGCAGCACCAGGCACACGTAAACGATCAGAAAGGGCAGCAGGCGAGGCGGCCCCCAATAGAGATTGATCAGCAACACGGTGCCGCTGGGCAGGATGGCCCACCAGATGCGATAGCTGCGAAAGGTGGCCCAGGCCGCGGCATAGGCCACCAGCCAGACGACACACGCCAAAAAGAGCACGAACATCAGGGCATCGTTGCTGCTGCCGCCGTACAACACACTCCACAGCCAGGCGTTGATGTGAAAACCCAGCTCGAACAACCTGTCCCGAAACGTCAGGCCCGAGGGTAACAACATGCTGCCCAAATAACTCACCCAGGCCACACCATAGATCAGGCTAAAGAGATGAGCCGCCACGGTCGGGAAGCGAGTTTTGGACAAAAGAACGCCGGCGAACAGCCCCACCAGAGCGGCCCACTCGATAGTCTGGATATCGTCCACCCAGCGGGCAGAGGTGATACTCCAGGTGGCCGTCATCACCATGCCGCCAAGCAAAAGCAGGGTAGAAACACCCTCGGGCATTCGTTTTTCTTCCAAAGCCATAGTCGAGTTACCTTGCCAGCCCGCCGGACCATCTGTGGTCAGATGGTCGGCAGGGTGAATGAAAAAATCGATGTAAATAATACCCCACGAGTCCGGTTCAGGTTCACCCGCCGGCCTCATGGCCCGCGAGAGCGCAGGATGGAGAACAGCAGCCACAGACCCATGATGGCTGCCAATACAAAGCTGATGTGGGCGATGGGCAGCCTCAGTCCCAGGAACAGCCACTCGGTGGCCCGACCGTGGATGACGATGGCCGAGCCGACGATGAGCGCTGCCACCACCAGGCCAAAAGCCAGACGGCTGACCATACTATCCAGGCGGGCCATGAGCTGCTCCAACTGTCGCAGGTCGATGCCCAGCGTCAGCCGGCCATCCTGAACACGATCCATCAGTGAGGAGGCCTGTCGCGGCAGATCACGCACCATACGGCCGGCCGAGTTCAGCGTCTGCAAGGCCTCGTCTTGCAACCGCTGCAACGAGAAACGCTCCCGCAAAAGCTGTTTACCAAACGGTTTGGCCATTTCGGCCAGGTTAAAGGTGGGGTCCAGGCTCAGCGCCACCCCCTCCAATACGATCACTACCCGGGCCAGCAGCGCCAGATCGGGCGGCAGGTGGATACGATGTTTAAAGGCCGCCGCCAACATCTCTTGCAGCAGGTCGCCGACAGGCAGCATTTCCAGCGGCAGCCCGTAAAAACGGGTGAACAGCCGTTGCACATCTCGCTCCATGGCGGCCGGATCGGTGGTGGGACTGGTTGCCCCCAGGCGCAAGATCACCCCCACCACCTCCTGGCTGTCCTGGGCCAGCAGGGCCAGCAACAGCGCACCCAACACATTTTTGGTGCGGGGCGTCAACTGGCCCACCATGCCAAAATCCACCAGACCGATCCGATCGTGACACACCAGAACGTTGGCCGGGTGAGGATCGGCGTGGAAAAAACCGTCTACGAAGACCTGATGCAGATACAGATCGACCGTCGTCTCGGCAACGGCGGCCAGATCGTATTTTTCGGCGCGTAACTGCTGCGGGTCGGTCAGCTTGAGACCCTCCAGCGCCTCCAGCGTGAGCACCCGCCGCGTGCTGTGGTCCCAGTAGACCTGGGGGATGATCACACGCGCGTCGGCGGCCAGATTGCGGCGCAGACGGTCGGCGTTGCGGGCTTCGACGGTGTAATCCAACTCGTCGCGCAGCGCCTGGCTCAGCTCTTCGACGATCTCGACCAGGTGCGCGTCGCGGGCGCGGGTGGAGCGTCGCTCCAAAAAGCGGGCCTGGCGCAATAACAAGTCCAGATCGGCGTGGACGGTGCGCTCGATGTCGGGGCGTTGCACCTTGACCACCACCCGCCGACCGTCGGGCAGGGTGGCGCGGTGCACCTGGCCAATAGAGGCGCTGGCGATGGGCTCCGGATCGAAGGCGGCGAAGGCTTTTTCCAGAGGCGCGCCCAACTCTTCCTGAACGCGGGCCACGATCTGCTCCAGCGGCACCGCTGGGGTGGCGTCGAGCAGTTTACTCAACTCGGCGATATACTCGGCGGGTAACAGATCGGCGCGACCGCTGAGCACCTGACCGATCTTGATAAAAGTGGGGCCCAGGTCTTCCAGGGTGTGCCGCACGCGCTCTGAAACCGAACGGGCGCTGGAACGGGCGTCGGCCCCGTCCACGCGTCGGCGGCGCCACGCCGAGAGAAACTGCGTCAGGCCCAACTGTTCGGCGACAAAGCCCAGGCCATTTTTGATCAGAATCTCGGCGATCTCGCGGGCGCGGGCAATTTCGGCATACTGTCGGCGAAAAGGTCTGGTCACCAGAGGGTTTCGTCTCCCTGCCACAAGAGTAGTTCAATTATACTTTAACCTTTTGTCGGGCGCAATTGACAAATCTACGAAAAAATAGGATAATAGAAACGAACACATTGGACATAAGGCTGTTGGTTTTTCACAGGCCGAGTCAGGGAGGTAGGCCATGAGGAGTGAAGGTGAAAAGAGTCTGAGTGCCTACTGCGCCGAGGCTGAGCAGTTGATCGAGCAGCGTGAGCTCGAGGCGGCGATTGCCCTGGGGCAGCACCTGCTCCGACACTACCCCAAATACGTGAACGCTTATCGGGTTTTGGCCAGGGCCACGCTGGATCAGGGCCAGGTGGGCCATGCCGCCGATCTGTTCAAACGGGTGTTGAGCGCCGATCCGGAGGATTTAGAGTCGCGAGTGGGGCTGGGCCTCATCTACAACGAAGAAGAGGCCCTGGAGGAGGCGCTGTGGCAGTGGGAGCGAGCGTTCGAGCTGGCACCCGGAAACCCGGATATTCGGGCTCAACTCCGCCAGGTGCGCGAGCGCCTGGAAGGACGCGAGTTCCCGCGTATCGAGCTGACCCGCGGCGCTTTGGGTCGGCTCTATGCCCGTGGCGGCCTTTTCCAACAGGCCGCCGACGAATTTCAGGCCGTGGTGCGCCACGACCCGCAGCGCGTCGATGTGCTGGTTGCGCTGGCCGAAACGTTATGGCGTGATGGCAAACTGGCCGCGGCCGAGGCGATCTGCGAACAAGTGTTGCAGGAATTACCCAATTGTCTCAAGGCCAACTTGCTGCTGGGCCACATCTGGCTCACGACCGGCCGAGAGGAAGAGAGCCACGGCCCATTCCGCATCGCACAGGCGTTGGAACCGGAAAACCGGGTGGCTGCCGTTCTTTTGGGTGAGACGAGCCCACTCAGCGCCGAGACAGTGACCGTCACGCTTCCAGACGAGTTGCCCCGCCCGGCCCTCGAGACGGCGGATCTGATCCCGGCCGGAGAGGCGCTACAGGAAGAAGAAGAAGAAGCCGAGCTGCCCGACTGGCTGACCCAGATTCGCAGCGCCGGCATGGCAGAAGAGGTGGTGGAAGATCGGGAGTCATTGCCCAACTGGCTGACCGCCGAAGAATCGGTCGAAAAGCCGGAAGAGGCGCCGGTCGCGGCTGCTCCCGTGAAGGCGCCGCCCGTTGCAGTCGAGCCAGAGGCAGCCGAGGCAGCCGAGGAGCTGCCCGATTGGCTTGCCGCACTCAGAGATCAGGAATCCGAGCTGCCCGATCGGGCCGAGGTCGCAGAGCCTGTCGCGCCTGAAATACCCTCGGAGCGCGAACCGCTCGTTTTCGACGTGGAAGAAGAGGACATCCCAGAGTGGTTGCGGGCGTTGAGCGCCGAGGATGATTTTATCGACGCCAGCGATCTGGCGTTGGAGCCGCACGCGGAACCAGAGACGGCGCCGGATGTCTCTGCCAGGGATGTGCCCGCCTGGTTACGGGCCATCGAAAGCGAGAGCGATCAAACGGTCGACGCGGTTTCGGAAGACGAGACGCCCGCCCGCACAGCCGGGCCAGACCAGGAACCGGCAGGGGAAGGTGTCGAACCGGAGCTGGCGGCCGAGATGGAGCCGCTTGAACCGGAAACAGATGATACGGATCGCTGGCGCGAGATCATGCGCCAGGAAGGCCTGGAACAGATGATCCAGCAAGTGCCGGCGGATGTCGAGGCATGGCCCGAAACAGAACCGGCCGAAGACATGCCCGACTGGCTGACGGCGTTGCAGGTGGAGGAATCAGAGGCAGAGGCTGCCGGGCCAGAGGCGGTCGAGACGATCCAGCCGCCAGAGGTCGAAGAGATGCCCGACTGGCTGACGGCATTGCAGGTGGAGGAATCAGAGGCAGAGGCCGCCGGGCCAGAGGCGGTCGAGACGATCCAGCCGCCAGAGGTCGAAGAGATGCCCGACTGGCTGACGGCGTTGCAGCCAGAAGAAGCGCCAGATATCCAGAAAAGTGAGCCTGCCGCCGAGCCGGATGTGGCCCTGGATGATGAGACAGATCTGTGGCGCGAGATCATGCGCCAGGAGGGCCTGGAACAGATGATCCAGGCCGTGCCCGCCGAGATCGAGGGCCTGCCAGATGAGGAAGAAGCGGCTGAAGGTGAGATACCAGACTGGCTACTCACCTTGCAGCCAGAAAAGCCTGGCGAGAAGGAAGAATTGGAGAGGCCGGAGCCGCCTCAACCGCCAGCAGCAGAGCACATCTCGGCGCCAGCCGAGCCGGCAGAGGCCATCCCAGACTGGCTGGCGGCCTTGCGGGCCGGTGAGCCAGAAGCAGAGGCCATGGAAGCAAAAGAGGCGGAGGAAGAACCAACGGACTGGCTGGCGGCCCTGCAGGCCGACGAGCCCCAGGAGCAAGAAGCCGTCGCCGGGCCGGAGGTTGTGGAGACCATCGAGCCGGAAGAGGAAGCCGCGCCCGACTGGCTGGCGGCCCTGCAGGCCGATGAGCCAGAAGCAGAGGACATGGAAACGGCAGAGGTGGAGGAAGAGGCAACACCGGAGACGCCTTCAGGGGGTGATACCGATCTGTGGCGCGAGATCATGCGTCAGGAGGGCCTGGCAGACATGATCCAGGCTGCGCCGTCCGCCGAACCAGAACCCCAGGCCGTCGAGCCGGAAGAGCAAGCCGTGCCCGACTGGCTGGCGGCCCTGCAGGCCGACGAGCCCCAGGAGCAAGAAGCCGTCGCCAGGCCGGAGGTTGTGGAGACCATCGAGCCGGAAGAGGAAGCCGCGCCCGACTGGCTGGCGGCCCTGCAGGCCGATGAGCCCCAGGAGCAGGAAGCCGTCGCCGGGCCGGAGGTTGTGGAGACCATCGAACCGGAAGAGGAGGCCGCGCCCGGCTGGCTGGCGGCCCTGCAGGCCGAAGCCCCTGAAGAGGCGCCGGCGGCGGAAATCGTCTCGGAAGCGGCCGAACCAGGCCTGGAAGCGTTGGCCGAAGCCGAGCAGCGGGTCGAAGAGACGATAGCCGAGGGTAAAGAGAAAAAAGAGATCACGGCAGAACCGGTCGAGGAAAAAGTTGTGCCCCAGGCTTCCTTTATCGTCTCCAGTTACCTTCGCCGCCTGGAGACCCAACCCAAAAACTGGGAGGTGCGCCTGGCTCTGGCGCGCGCCTATCGCGATGAAAAAAATCCGGCAGATGCCTTTGAGCAATATCGGTTGCTGGTGGAAGCAGGACAAAAGATCAAAGAGTTGGCGCCCGATCTGGAAGGGTTGTGCGACTCTTTTCCCGACGATGCGGCGTGGCATCAACTGCTGGGTGATGCCTACATGCGAGCCAACCGGCTCTCCGACGCGCTGGCAGCTTACCGCTCGGCTCAGACGGCGCTATCCCGTCGGTGAGCAGTCCATCACCATCTGGCAGGGGCAGGCATGTATCCTGCCCCTGTTCTTTGTAACGTCGATGGTCACTGCTCAGCCTACCCTCCCGCAGGCTAAAATCGGCCATCCTGTCCCACAATCTGGCCGACTAGACCCGGCAAACCTGCAAACTGTGGCGGCACAAGGAGGCGCGGCAATGCCGCGCCCTTAGGATCCGTAAAAATATAAATTCCCGTGTCACCCTGAGCGAAGCGAAGGGTCTCGTTCTACTCAAACGGGATTCTTCGCGCCCTTACAGGCGCTCAGAATGACAGTGGCGGAAGTTATTCTTTTACAGACCCTTACGAAAGCCTGCGGGAAGGTGAGTTGTTACCGTCGATGAGTATTGGGCGCAGTTGTGTTCAGAATCAAGCCGATAAAAATCACCGAGTCCAGTTCGGACCCAAACGAAACCGTCAGGGAGGAAACGTGGAACGCACACTGATCATCATCAAACCCGACGCCGTTCAACGCGGGCTCATCGGCCCCATCGTTACCCGTTTTGAGCAGCGTGGGCTGCGCATCGTGGGCCTAAAGCTCATGCACATCACCCGCGAGCTGGCCGAGCGCCATTATGCCGTGCACAAGGGCAAACCTTTTTACGTCGGCTTGTTGGACTATATCACCTCCGGGCCGGTGGTGGTTTTGGCCCTGGAAGGCCCCCAGGCCATCGCGGCGGCCAGGGCCACCATGGGCGCCACCCGGCCGGTGGAAGCCTCGCCCGGCACCATCCGCGCCGATTTTGGCCTGGAAGTGGGCCGTAATCTGGTTCACGGCTCCGATGGCCCCGAAACAGCCGCTTTTGAGCTGAACCTGTTCTTCGATGCATCCGAGCTGGTCTCGTGGGCGCGCGACACCGACCGCTGGATCCTGGAATGAGTCGCGTCCATGTCGATGATGAACCTGCCTCAGAACGTGGCTGTGTTGACCGGCGCCGGCGTCTCGGCGGAGAGTGGCATACCCACGTTTCGTGGTGAGGCCGGTCTGTGGCGCAACTTTCGCCCGGAAGAGCTGGCCACACCGGCGGCCTTTTTCCGCGATCCGGCGTTGGTGTGGCAATGGTACGAGTGGCGGCGGGGGATCATCGGCAACTGCCAAGCCAATGCCGCCCATCACACGCTGGCCCGGATGGAGCGCGCCATGCCGCACCTGACGCTGATCACACAGAACGTGGATGGCCTGCACCAACTGGCCGGCAGCGCCCGTGTGCTCGAGCTGCATGGCAACATCTGGCGGGCGCGCTGCACGCGCGAAGGGACGGTTACGGAGCTTTTGGAGCATCCTTTGGCCGAGATACCACCGCGCTGCGCCTGCGGCGCGATGCTCCGGCCTGATGTGGTCTGGTTTGGTGAAGGCTTGCCGCCCGACACGTTGCAGGCGGCGTTTGCAGCGGTGCAATCGTGCCAGGTGATGCTGGTGGTGGGCACTTCGGGGGTGGTGGAGCCGGCGGCCTCGCTGCCGCGCCTGGCCAAACAACGTGGCGCGCACGTGATCGAGATCAACCTGGCAGCCACGCCCATCTCACGCTACGCCGACGAGGTCCGGCTCGGTCCGGCGGCGGTGGAACTGCCCCGCCTGTGGGCCCAATGGCAGGTATCGGCCTGAGCTGCCCGGCCTGCAACCTCGATCCGGCCGGGCGCGTATAACCAGTTGGACGATCACACCGAGTCAGGAGGGTGGACAAATGGCCGCTCAGCGTCGACCTCAAAACTCTGAACAGACTTTTGGTTTTTTGAAAGACCTGATCCAGCAGGGACGGCTGCTGTGGCGACTGCTGCACGACCCGCGCGTGCCGGGCTGGGTCAAAGCTATCCCGGCAGCCGTGTTGATCTATTTGTTTTTTCCCATCGATCTGCTGCCCGACCCGGCGTTGGGGTTGGGTCAACTGGACGACCTGGCCGTGGTATTGTTGGGCCTCAAACTGTTTCGTGATTTCAGCCCGCGGGCCGTGGTGCGTGAGCACGAGGCCAATATGGCCGGCGAGTCCAGTCCATGGCAGGTGGTGGAGCCGGAAGCGCCATCCCCTGCGGCCAACGCCAGCTACATCGACGCCGAATATCGGCTGGTGGAGTCCGATCCAGACGAAAACTCGCACCCCCGCCCAAGGTGACCGTCGCCGCTCACTGCTGGCCCAGCGCGCTGGCCAGCATCCGAGCCAGTTGCTCCAGACTCGGCGGTTTGAGCAGCCAGCCTCTCAGCCCTTGCTCTGAGAGCATCTCGAGCTCTTTTTCCATCGGGTGGCCGGTCAGCATCACCATCGGCAGCGGCAGGTTTCTCTGCCTCAGAGCGTGCAACAAGGCCCTGCCGCCCATGTCCGGCATCACCAGGTCGCTGAGCACCAACGCGATCTCGTCGTGATGCTTCTCCAGGATGGCCAGCGCCTCCCGCCCATTGGCCGCCGTCAGCGTCCGGTAATCGAGCAGGGCCAGGCTTTCGGTCAGGACCTCACGCGTGACCGGATCGTCCTCGACTATCAACACCAGCTCGCCCCGTCCCTTGACCATCTCCTCGACTGGCAGCTCCACCGCCTGCGGTCTGGATTCCAGCAGCGCCGGCAGGTAAACGGTAAAGGTGGTGCCGTGGCCCACCTGGGTGGTCACGTCGATGTGGCCCTGGTGTTGCTGCACAATGCCCCACACCTGGGCCAACCCCAACCCGCTGCCCTGGCCTGGCGCTTTGGTGGTGAAGAACGGCTCAAAAATGTGCCCCACCACATCGGATGCGATGCCGCTGCCCGTGTCGGTCAGGCTCAACCGTAGCCAGTTGCCGCCCTCCATTTCCGGCAGCGGCGCTTGTTTACGGTCCTCGATATGGATGCGCTCCAGGTCAATGTAAAACCTGCCGCCTTCGGGCATGGCATCTCGGGCGTTGATCGCCATATTCATCACCGCTTGCTGGATGCGCGTCGGGTCAGCGTTGACGGTGTATTCGTCGGCCCCGTATTTCAGGTTTACCTGGATGTTGTCCGGCAGGGTGCGCTGCAGCAGTTTGGTCAACTCTTTCAAGAACGGCACCAGATCCATGGGCCGCCGCTCCAGAACCGCGCGGCGGCTGAAATCCAGAATCTGTTGGATCAGATCGGTGGCCCGCCGCGCCTGACGGGAAACCGTTTCCAGGCGTTCGCGCGTCTTGGGCGATAGCTCTGGCTCGTGCAGAGCCATTTGGGTATAGAGCACGATGACGGCCATGATGTTGTTAAAATCGTGGGCGATGCCGGCCGCCAGTTGGCCCACGGCGGCCAGACGCTCCTGTTGCTGGATGCGCTGTTCGACCTCTCGCTCCTGGGTCACGTCGCGAACGACGAGCACCCACCCTTCAGGGCGAGGCCCCATGTCCACCGGTCGAGCGATGATCTCAAAGACCCGCTGGCCCGCCGAGACCTCGTGCCACTGACCCGGCGGTGGTGAGGTGAGCAGCTCGGCGATGGGACGATTGCCCAGGTGGGTGAGCGCCTGGCCTCTCTTTTCGCCGCTCAAGATGGCCAGGGCCTGCTCGGCCACCGGGTTGCTCATCACCAGCCGCTGCTCGCCATTCAACAGCAACACGCCCTCCGGCACGGCGCTCATCACCTGCCGCAGTTGTTGGGCCTGCTCCCGAATCTCGGCGATCAGGCGCGTCCGTTCCTCCTCCGCCTGTTTACGCGCGGTGATGTCCATGATGTGGCCAACCACCTTGACCACCCGGTCGCCTTGCATCACGGCGCTGGCCGTGGTGTGGATCCAGAGTCGCCGGCCTTTGGCAGTCGTGAATGGAAGCTCGAGGTCGTAGGCCGTCCCTTGCTCCGCGCAGCGCTGGAAGGCCGCCAGGATCACAGGGCGATCCGGCGCGTCGTAACATTCCAGGCTCCTGTCGATGTGTTCTGACGCAAACGGCGCGATCTCGCCCGGCTCGATGTCGTGAATGTGGTAGACCTCCTCTGTCCAGGTCATGGTCTGAGCTGCCACGTCCCATTCCCAGCCGCCGATCTGGGCCAGCCGCTGCGTGACATTCAACAGCGCCTCGCTCCTGCGCAGCGCCTCTTCTGCCTTTTTTCGCTCGCCGATCTCGGCCCGGAGTTGCTCGTTGGCCCTGGTCAACTCGGCGGTGCGTTCTACCACCAGCTCTTCCAGGCGCTCCCGGTACCGTTCCAGCTCCTCCTCGTTGCGCCGGTGGTTGGTCACATTCTCCACGGTCACCGCCAGGGTGGTGAGGTAGTTACCCTCCGGATCCTTGATCAAATAGTCGTAGGCGCCGGCTTTCATAGCCTGGACGGCGACCGCCTCGTCGCCGCTGCCGGTCAGCATGATGACGGGCATGTCGCCGGTTGCGTCGAACAGGTCAAAGGCCGTGCCGTCGCCCAGCAAATAGTCCATGAGCAGCACATCGAAGCGCTCCGCGGACAGAATCTCCCTGGCTTGTGAGACCGACCTGGCGATCTGGTAGTCGTAGGGCAGGTTTTCGCGCCCCACCAGCCGCTCGAAAGCCATCTGGTCGATCTTGTCGTCCTCGATCAGCAGGATTTTGACTCTTTGTGACATGATTCACTCCCCTGGCGGCAGCTCACTCAGCGTCCAGTAGAGATCGATGGTTCTCATCACTTCCACAAACTGCTGATAGTCTACCGGCTTGACCATGTAACCCGCCACGCCCAGATCAAAGCTGTGTACCTTGTCCTGCTCTTCTTTGGATGACGTCAACACCACCACCGGGATTTTTCTCAGGGTCTCGTCTTGCTTGACCACGGTCAAGAACTCGATGCCGTTCATGCGGGGCATGTTCAGATCCAACAAAATGATGCACGGCGTTTCGTTCGCCGGGTCTCTCAAGAATACCAGGGCCAACTCGCCATCGCCGGCGATGTGCAGCCGGTTGGTGACCTTGATGTCTCTCAGAGCGCGTCGAACGGTCATGGCGTCCACGCGGTCATCCTCGACGAGCAAGATGGGTCTATCGCTTCTCATCACCCTTTGCCTCCTCGTTGTTACTCGGCCTACCCTCCCGCAGGCTGGCAAACCGGTTAAAATCGTCCGCGCCTGCGGTGTTTCTCCCAACTCGTTCCTGAAATCGCTGTCAAGCCTGCGGGAGGGTGAAATAAAAGGTGCTGCCTTGTCCCAGCGTGGATTCCACCCAGACCCTGCCGCCGCTGGTCTCGACGATCTTTTTCACCAGCGCCAGCCCGACGCCGGTGCCCTCGATCTGATCGCGCGGGGCCAGCGTCTGGAACATCTGAAAGATCTTGGCAAAGTATTTCTTCTCTATCCCCGGGCCATTGTCGGCCACGCTGAACAGCCAGTGATCCCCCTGGTCTACACAATCTATTATAACACAACCTGCCGGTTTGTCCATGAACTTGATGGCATTGCCCAGCAGGTTGGCAAACACCTGCTCCAGGCGGGTTTGTTCACCCACCAGGGTTGGCAGATCACTCTCCACGCTCACCCGGATGTGCGGCGGCGGGGCCAGCAGTTCTAACACATCTTTTACCAGCCAATTCAGGTCCACCTCTTTTTCTCTTTCTTTGACCCGCCCGATCCTCGAATACTCCAGGATGCCCTGGATCAGGTCGTGCATGCGTCTGGTGCGGCCGATGAGCAAGGTCATCATCTCCTGGCCTTGCTCGTCGAGGGCGTGGGCATAATCGGTGGCGATCCAATCCGCCAACTGCGTGACGGCCCGCAGCGGCGCTTTCAGGTCGTGGGAGACGACGTAGGCAAATTCGTTGAGCTCCTGGTTTACCTCCTGCAGCCTGGCGGCGGTTTCTTCCACCTGGCTCTTGGCGGCCTGCAAGTCTTCCAGCAGGTTGACCATGCCCCGGTTCAGTTGCTCCACCCCGGCCACCTGTTCGTTCAGTTCGGCCGTGCGCTCCTTCACCATCTGCTCCAGGTGTTCGCGGTGCTCAAGCAGCGCCTCCTCGGCCCGCTTGCGCTCGGTGATGTCGCGGTTGGTGGCGCGCCGGCCCAGGCTGGTGCCGTCGGTGCGGCGGATAGTCTGGCAGGTATGAGCGATCCAGCGCATCTGGCCATCGCGCCGCAGGATGCGGAAATCCACCTCGTGCACGCCGCCCTGCGGGTCGTCAGGCCCCACGTTGGCCTCGTGGCGTTCGACGCTTTCCCTGTCCGCGGGGATCACAATGGATTTCAGCAGATCAGGGTCGGTGATGAACTCTTCAGCGCGGTAACCGGTGATGCGTTCGCACGAAGGGGACATATACAGAATCTTGCCGTCGGGGGCGCGCCAGTATTCCCAGGAATACGCGTGATCGGCCACCGTGCGGTAGCGTTCTTCGCTCTGGCGCAGCGATTCCTCGGCCAACATGCGCACGGCCAGCTCTTTCTGAAGGGCTTCGTACAGCCGGGCGTTCTGAACGGCGACGGCGACCACGCTGGCCATGCCCGTGAGCAGATCGATGTCCCCCTGGCTGTAGGCATCCACGCGGGAACTCTGGAGCTGCATCAGGCCGATGGTCTGGCCCTCGAGCTTCATCGGCACGTAGAGCGCCGAGCGGGTGATCTCTTGCTCATCCGCCGCTGGCGGCCCTTTCCTGACGCTGCCGTCTTGTTCGACCACGTACTCGGTTCGGGAAGTCGCCACTGCCCCGCGGTGATCCGGGGTGTAGAACGGCTCACCCGAGTGGATCACCCGGCTCTGGGTGCCCTGTCCCGGTTCTCCCAACGGGATGGGGGGGAATCCCGCCACGTCGACGATGACGCCCTTGTGCACGGCGTACTCGGCCCGGATGAGTTGTGTTTGATCATCGTAAAAGGAAACGATGAATACCCAGGCGTCCACGATCGTTCGCAGGTGCTCGTAGATGGTGTGATAGATCGTGGACAGATCTCGCGTTTCGCCCAGCGCCAGGGCCAACTGGCTGACGGCGATCTGTTGCTCCAGCAGACGTTCGGTCCTTTGCTCCACACGGCGCAGGCTGGCCGTCATCTGGTTGAACGTCGCCGCCAGTTGGCCCACCTCGTCGGCCCGCTCCAGCGCCACACTCTGATCCAGATCGCCTGTTTGGGCAATGGTGTGGGTGATCTCGGCCAGGCGCAAGATGGGCCGGGTGATACTCTGCGCCAGCCGCACGGTGACGGCCACGGCCATCACCGCGGCGACCAGCAGAACGCCCACTGTGACCAGCGCGAGCGTCCGCAGGGGCGCCAGCGCCTGGGTTTGCTCTTGTTCCACCACGATGCCCCAGCCCGATTGTTTACCCACCGGGCTGTAGGCAGCCAGCATCACCCGGCCGCCGAGAGGGTCCGTGTACGTCGCCTCCCCCTCGTAGCCGTCCAACACCGCTCTCAGCGGCTGCGGCAGCGGTTCTCCGATGTAGGCGCGGTCGGGATGGGCGATGATGACCCCGTCGCGCGAGGCCACCAGGGCGCGGCCCGTCGGCCCGGTATAGACCTCATCCACCCGCTGCCAGAAACTGCGCAGGTCAACTTCGACTACCAGGACCTGCCCATCCTCGCCGGCAAAGGCCATTCCCAGGTACAGCACCGGCGCACGGTCGGCGCCCACGATCTGGACGGGCGAGGTGAACATCCCAGCCGACCTTGTCTGCCGACAGGCGTCCAGAGCGTCCTCCGGCACCTGGGCCAGGGGCGGGGCGATGGCCTGCTCGATGGGACGCGTCGCCAGCTCCTCCACCGGCCCGGTCACCCCCACCAGCGGCGCGCCCGTGGCGTCGAACAGGTAGAGCGCACGGTAGGTCAGCGGCGAGGCCAGTAGCAGGTTCCTCATGTCGCGCGCCTGGGCAGAGGGGGAGCCAGCCTCGGTCTCGAAATGGCGATGCAAAAGCTCCACGGCCTCGATAGTGCTGCTGTACTGGGCGTTGATGTCTTTGGCCACCAGCACCGCCAACCGCCGATGTGCCTCCTCCACCTGGCCTTGCAGGCTCGCCGCCCCCACCCCAAGCGCGACCGAGCCCAGCACGAGCATAAAGAACACCGTCGTGACGACGTTCGACAGCAGCAGCCGCCGCCGCAAACTGCCGCCCCACCAGGTTCCGAGCCCGCTTCTCACGTGCGTTTTGCCCATCCTACGGCTCCGCCGGGGCCTCGACCACGATCTGGCCGGCGACGATCTGCGCTTGCAGTGTCTCCAGGCGCTCCAACATGGCCGCGCTGACAAGGTTCTCGTCAAAGGGCCCCAGGCCGAGCCCACCCTCCGCCAGCCCCAGAGAGCGCACCCCCGGCGTGAACTGGCCGGCCTCAAGCTCCTCGATCAGCGCCAGCACGGCCGTGTCCACCCGCTTGGGCCGGTTGCCCACCACGTGGCCAGGCGCCAGGTAACGCTGGTCGCCGCTGGTGCCGAGGGTCAGCGCGCCGGTTTCCTGGGCCGCCTCGATGATGCCCAGGCCGGTTCGCCCGGCAGCGTTGTAAATGAGATCCGCCCCCGCCGCGTACTGGGCCAATGCCAGCGATTTGCCCACCTCAGAGTCGCTAAACGTACCGGCCATGTCAGCGATGATCTCGACGGTAGCATCCTGGTAGGCGACGCCCTGCCGGAAGCCGCTCTCGATGCGTTGCACGGGAGCGATATCCATGCCGCCGATAAAGCCCACCTTTTTGCTTTCCGTCAGCATCGCCGCCAGGACGCCCATCAAAAAGTCACCCTCTTGCTCACGAAAGACGACCGAGGCCACGTTGGCGCCTTCGACGGTCGTATCGATCACGGCAAAGCGGCGGTCGGGGAATGCCTGGGCCAGGGCGGCGATATAGCCGGCGTTCTCAAAGCCGATGCCGACGATAAGATCGTATCCCTGCTGGAGCAGATCGCGCAACTCCTCCATGTCCGCTTCTTCGGACGCGCGGGTGATCACGTGAAAGCGGGCGCCATACAACTCTTGCGCTTTTTGTAGGCCGGCATAGGCCGAATCGTTGAACGAGCGGTCGCCCAGCCCGCCGCTGCCCAGGATCATGCCCACGCTCAGCACCGGTCGAGGGGTGGGCGTCCTGGCAACCGAGCAGCCGCTCACGGCGACGAGCAGCAACAATACCCAGGCCATGTACCAGGGACTAACTTTTCGCTTCATCTTTTCCTCCCTCACTTTTTAGGCAATACCGCAAAAGTCACTATCCGTTGCTCACGCTGGACCACAGTCCAGCGCGTTGGTAGCCCTGTGAAACAGCCAAAACCGTCATTTTCGACCAGACGCGGACTGTGGTCCGCGTCGAGCGTAGGCCAAGATAGCGAGTTTTGCGGTACTGCCTTTTTAGGATTCAGCCAGGTAGCGCCACGGGCGCCGTGGGCCGCACTACGCCCCCGGCCCAAACAGCGGATCGTTCGCTGCCGGCGCCAGCCCGGCCTTCTCCAGTTGCGCCCGCAACTGGCGGATCACGTCCTTCAGCTCGGCCATGCGCACCTCGCGCCCGGCCATCAGGTTGACCATCTTGCGCAGCTCGGCGGCCTGTTGCTGAACCTCTTGCTCCGCGTGCACCCGCTCGGTGATGTCTTCGGTGTGGATCAGAACCAGGTCGGGCGGCACAAAGGCATACTTGACCGCGAGAACCTTACTCTCACCCGTAGACCGGAACCGATACGGCATCTCCCGCTCGATGCTGATCCTTTCGGCAAAGCAGCGCTCGATCTCCTCCCGTATCTCTGGCGTATCGCGGTACATGTCCGTTAGTCTCATCCCCACCAAATCGGCGACCTTGCCCTGCGTGATCGCTCCGGCAGCGTCGTTATAGTCAACCAACACCAGGTCCTGGCCCACCTTCTGCCAGGTGTAGGTGGGCACAGGAATGCCCTTGTACTGCGCCCGCGCCTTTTCCTCACTTTGCCGCAGTTCGGCCGTGCGCTCGGCGACCAATTCCTCCAGGTGTTCGCGGTACTCGAGCAACGCCTGCTCGGCCTGTTTACGCTCGGCGATCATCGCATTGGCTCCGTGTTGCAGGCTCCCGATCTCGTCCTGAGAGATGGCTCCTTCTACCCTGGCTGACAGGTCGCCGGCCGCCGCGCGGGCCAATACCCGCAGCAGCACAGCAATACGAGCAAAGATCGCCCAACGGAAGGCGAGCAACAATACGACAGACGTGATCACGACGGTAGCCACAGACCCCAGAACAAACAGACAGCGGACTCCCGCTTTTGTGGCCTCGGCCGCGCTCGTCTCCAATGCCACGTAGACAAAAAAACGGGGCGTCTGTTTATCGGCGCCAAAGATGGGCGAAACTGCCACCAGGCTGTTGTCCCGGTGGACGAGGTTCTCTTGCGGCTGCTTCGGGTCGAATAAACCGACGTCCACGCCTGGCGCCTGGTCTATTGTCTGGCCTACGTACTCGCTCTGCAGCGAGTAAAAGATGTTGCCGTTGACGCCTACGACCATCCCAGCCATCAGTTCCTCACCCACCAGGCGGCGCATGGTGGCCTGATCGGCCACCGAGTCAAAGCTCAGCAACCCGGCGTTCATCAGAACGCCGGGCAGCAACGCATGTTCCTCGATGCGCTGGTCTACCTCGGCGGAGAAGCGGTTCACGTACACCACGCCCGCCATCGTCAGCGCGACGATCTCGACCAGGACGATGATGCCTCCAATCCTGAAGGTCAGGCTGTGATAGAACCGTTTCATATCGACTCTCTCTCGAGTGATTGCATTCTGGATGATCTCCTAGCGCTGTGGATCGAAAAAGTACTGGCACGGATGGGTTGGCGCTGGCTGAGGGTAGACCCACGCCTCGGGCATGACCTGGGGCACGTTGTGAAAATAGGTCTTGCGAATCCCAAAGCCGGCGCCCCAGGTGCTGATGCCAATGGTGTTGAACCGGTCGGCGGCGATGTCCAGGATCTGCTCGTATAGAGCCAGACGCTCGTCCTGATCTCCGGTAGCCGATGCCTGTTCGTGCAGGGCCAGTTGTCGCTTTACCTCTTCAGGCGGTTCCTCGGCCAAAGGGTTGTCAGGGTCTTGGGACCAAACGGCCCACGGAACCGCAAAAGCCTGTAGAGAGGTATCTATGGGCACGTATTCAGCCGGATTCAGGGGGATAAACATGCCGTCGGTACCGGTCCACACCACAGCATCGTGTTCGTTGGCCTCTGCGCGGGCCCGCAGATCGCCCCGCTCGTTGACGCGGTAGGTCACGGCGATGCCGACGGCGCGCCAGTAACCCTGGATGAGGTCCATTGCCTCCTTGTGACCGTACTCATCCACGATGTCGACCGTGAGCTGAATCGGCTTTCCATCGGGGCCTAAACGCAGGCCGCCGGCATCCCGCTCGCCATAGCCGGCCTCGTCCAGAATCCGGTTGGCCAGCTCTACGTCGTATTCGAGATACTGAGTGGCCAGCCGTTCGTGATGGAACACCGAGCTTGGAAGCGGGGCCGCCTGGTGCGGTTCACCCTGGCCGGCCCAGACCTGCTCGATGACCGATTGGCGATCGATGGCGTGCGAGAGGGCCACACGAAAGCGCCTGTCGGAAAAAATCTGTCGTTTGACCGGGTCCTGATGAAGCATATTCAGGTGGATGAGCATCCGATTGGCCGTGCTGGGAATGGTGGTGAAAAATGTATAGTCCTGCGCCTCAGCAATGGCCTCAAACTGGGGCCGATTGGCCGGATCGGACAGTTTGCGGTTCTGCATATCGATCTCGCCCCGCAAGACCATATCTATCAGCCCATCTTGATCGGGCACGACGGTAAACCGTATCTCGTCTATGTATGGCAGTTGGTTGAACTCGGCGTCGATCTTCCAATAGTAGGGGTTCCGCTGGGCGACGATCACTTTGCCCACCATGTCCGGGTTGCCCTCGTCGTACACATCTTGCAGCACCCAGGCATCCAGCGTGGGCATGTCGGGCAGCCTTTGCGGGCGGACGATCTCCTCGGTGAACAGCTCGCTCCAATGATCAAGTCCCCACAGTTCCAGAAGCGGCTGAATGTGAGCCAACCCGTCGGGGTTGTACTTGGGAAGGAATTGTTGGACATAGTGTTTGGGGAAATAGGTCATCCCCATCTGGGTGGGGTAGATCATGTTCTCCAGAAATAGCCCGTAGGGCGCGGCGAACCGGACGGCGACCGTATAGTCGTCGATCTTGATCACCTGGCCGGGCTCTCCACCGGCGACGAGCCAATCCACTGGCGGCTCCTCCCAAATATCGGTGTTCATCACAATGTCCTCGTACCAGAACACGATGTCGTCGGCCGTGAACGGCGCGCCGTCCGACCAACGCATTCCCTCCCGCAGGTGGAAGACGTACTCCGTCGAGTCCTCGTTGACCTCGAATGACTGGGCCACGTTGGGGACGATGCGGGTCCATTGCGGGTCCCAGCTCACCAGGTACTCGTAGTAGATCAGCTTGCGAAAGTGAGAGTTGTCGGATTCCCCTACCACGCCCCTGCGCCAGACGCCGCCATACACGCCCACCCGTTCCACCGGCTCGACGAGTTTTGGATTGCCGGGCAGGCGCTCCGCCACGGGCGGCAGCATCCCATCGGCCACCCTTTCGGCCAGCATGGGCGCTTCCCTGTAGACCATCTCTGGGGTCGGTGGGGGAGCTGTCGTCGGGGCTGTTGTGGGCTCTACCTCGACCGTCGGTTCAACCACGGCCTGGCGCTGCACCGGCGCGCAGCCAAAGAGGCCGGCCACGAGAACAATCCCTGCGGCTATGCAGGCACATAGGGCTAGAAACCCTCGTGAATCGATCTGCCATCTATTCATCCTGATCCTCCTCGTAGCATTTCGTCGCTGACTTGATGTCTAGCAACAAAGGGCTATCGCACCCATCGCCATGGCGCGAATCTACGAATCTCACGAATGACATGGTGCATATGGACTACGAATCCCCTGCCAACAATGGATCGTTCGCTGCCGGCGTCAGCCCGGCCTTCTCCAGTTGCGCCCGCAACTGGCGGATCACGTCCTTCAGCTCGGCCATGCGCACCTCCCGCCCGGCCATGGCGTTGACCAGCTTTTTCAGGTCGGCGGTGCGCTCCTTCACCAGTTCCTCCAGGCGCTCGCGGTATTCTCTCAGTTCCTCCTCCGCACGCTTGCGCTCGGTGATGTTTTCAACTACGGCCAGGATTCTCTCGACCCTGCCGCGATCATCTACCAGCGGAATGACCTGGTAGTATTGATACTGGTCATTGATGAACAGCTCGAATTCTGTTTCCACACCGTCAAAGGCTTTCAGGTAGTGTTCGCGCACCAGGGGGGTATGTTCGCCAAAGACCTGTTCGAGGGGCAGGCCGACAAAGCTCTCGGGATCCAATCCCTGTTTCTTGAATTCCTGCCCAGAGGTAAAGCCGACGGTCAGATCGCGTTCGATAACAGAAACGTACGAGTTGGGATAGTTGGCCGCTATCTCGCGTAGCAGTCTTTCGCTCTCGCGCAGCGCCTGCTCGGCCTGTTTACGCTCGGTGATGTCCAACACGCTGCCGAGACAATAACCCGGGTTGCCTCGAGCGTCGCGAACCAGGCTGGCGTCGAGGATGCCGTGTACGACGCGCCCGTCCTTGTGGATGAACTGCTTCTCCATGCAATAATGGTCGATTTCGCCCGACACCAGTTGCGCTTGCTGGCGCAGATTCTCTGCCACGATCTCTGGATGGGTGATGTCTCGGAGGTATTTGCCGACCAGTTCCTCTTCGGTGTAGCCCAACATGCGGCAATAGGCCTCGTTCGCGGCCTCGATCCGAAAATCCAGCGAGACCCGCGCCATGCCCACGGCCATGTGTTCATACACCTGCCGGAAACGCTCTTCACTGTCGCGCAGCGCCTCCTCCGCCTGTTTACGTTTGGAAATATCGATGGAAAGAACAAAGACCCCTTCCGGCACGGGCTGGATGCTCAGCTCGAACCAGCCCTGCGAGCCATCGGGATAGACGAATTCGTTCTCCATGTGGTGCGGTGTGCGTTGCTCCATGCAGCGCCGCAGGAAAGCAAACATCTCGGTGTCCTCGATGCCGGGATACACCTCCATCATGGTGTGGCCCAGCAAGGTTTCTTTCGCCTGGCGTGCGTGTTTGGTGGTCGCCTCGTTGACGTAGAGATAACACCAGTCGAAACCCACGATCTGACAGCCCTCCAGCATGTTCTCGAGTGTGCTGCGGTAGCGTTCCTCGCTCTGGCACAGCCTGTCTCTCGCCCGCTTGCGTTCGACGGCGTAACGCAGGGCGCGCGAGAGCAGGTTGGCGTCTACCTGTCCCTTGACCAGATAGTCCTGGGCACCGGCCTCGATGGCCCGCAAGCCCAGCTCTTCGTCGTCCAGGCCGGTCAGCACCACGATGGTCGGCGCCAGCGGCAGCTCGGCCACCACGCGGCGCAGCGTATCCAACCCCTGGCTGTCCGGCAGGCCGAGGTCGAGCAGCACCGCTTCCACGCCTCCCTGGGCCAGCCGCTCCAGCCCGGTCGAGAGCCGGTCGGCGCAGGCCAGCCTGAAGCGGGCCGGGCCGGCATCGGCCAACATCTCCCGAATGAGGCGCGCGTCGCCGGGGTTGTCTTCGATCAGCAGGATGTTCAAGTCCTTGGCGTTCATCTCGGCTCTCCTTCGTGTTAAGAGTGCACCCCTCCGCGCCTCAATGCGTCTCCGACAGTATCTGCTCAGCCAGGCTCTAGTTTCACCGCTGAGACGCCGAGAACGCCGAGTTTTCGCATTTTCGCAGAGCGCCAAGCGGTTTCTCTGCAGCCAAAAGAAATTCCTCCGCGTCCTCTGCGACTCTGCGGTGAGCAGTTACCTCCGACAGGCTAAAGCCAGCGGGCCGCGCTCACCTGATGCCGTTGGGCGGCAGTTTGACGATCGTCAGCCAGAAATCTTCGATACTTTCGATCACCTTGAGAAATTGATCCAGCCCCACCGGCTTGCTGATGTAGCAGTTGGCGTGCAAGTCGTAGGTTTTGAGGATATCCTCCTCCGCCTGTGAGACGGTCAGGACCACCACCGGGATGCGCCTCAGGTGGGGGTCTTTTTTGATCTCGGCCAGCACCTCGCGGCCATCCATCCTGGGCAGGTTGAGATCGAGCAGGATCAGATCCGGGCGGGGCGCGTCGGTGTGCTCTCCCTCACGGCGCAGGAAAGCCAGGGCCGCCACGCCATCACCCACCACGTACATCTCGTTGCGCACCTTGGCCTCCTTGAGGGCCTCCACCGTCAGGCGCACGTCGCCGGGGTTGTCTTCCACCAGCAAAATCTCGATCGGTTTACCGATCGTCCGAGTACTCATCAAGCTCCTCCTTTTTCTTTGCGATCAGCCATCTGGGTTTTCTATTCGTGATCCTGATTGCCGACCGCCGGCAGCGTGAAATAGAACGTTGCGCCCTCCCCCAACTCCGACTCGACCCACATGCGCCCGCCGTGGCGCTCGACGATGCGTTTACAGATGGCCAGGCCGATGCCGGTGCCGGGGTATTCTTCTCTGGCGTGTAATCTCTGAAAGATGACAAAGATGCGCTCGTGATACTGCGGCTCGATGCCGATGCCGTTGTCACGCACCGAGAACGTCCAGACCTCCGAGGTCTTTTGCGCAGAGACATGTACCCGCGGCGGCTCACCCGGTTTGTGGAACTTGATGGCGTTGCCGATCAGGTTTTGGAACAACTGCACCACTTGCCCCTGGTCGGCCATCACCACCGGCAGCTCGTCGTTCGTCACCAGAGCGCCGCTTTCGGCGATGGCCGCGCTCAGGTTGACACGCACCTGACCCAGGACGGTGTGACAGTCGGTGGCGGCAAAGGGCTGGCCGCGCGTGTTGACCCGCGAGTAGGAGAGCAAATCCTGGATCAACTGCTGCATGCGGTTGGCCCCATCCACGGCAAAGGCGATAAACTCGTCGGCGTCGGCGTCGAGCTGGCCGCGGTAACGCCGGGCGATGAGCTGGGTGTAACTGGACACCATACGCAGCGGCTCTTGCAGGTCGTGCGAGGCGACGTAGGCGAACTGCTCCAGCTCCCTGTTGGAGCGCTCCAACTCTTGCGTTCTGCGCGCCAGGGATTCTTCGGCGCGTTGTCGCGCGGCTTCCTGCCTTTCCCGCTTCAGCCTGGCGTCGAGCACCGGGGCGATGACCGCGCCCAGGGTCTCGAGCAACGCGACGTCCTCAGCGGTGTAATCGGACTCTTTGTTGGCGACTTGGATGAGACCCACCACCCCGCCCTGGTGCATGACCGGCAAAGAGATGTGCCGGCTGATCTCGATGTGCCCCTGGGGCGTGCGGGTCGAACGCTCGTTCAGGCAGATGGTTCGCTTTTTTCGGATGGCCGTTGGCCAACTGCCGTCGCCCCATGTCTCGCGTGGAAACACGAACTGCTTGTCCGGCACCTGGCACTGGTCCCAGACTGTCCGCGTCATCGTCGGCACAACCAGGTTGCCCGCCTCGTCCAGGAAACCAAACACGCCGTACTGGCTCTCCAGGGCCTCCAGGATGAGCGTCAGCACCTGGGTGTACATTTCCTCATCGGGAACGGTGAGGAAAACCTGGATGATGCGATTCCTGACCGCCAGCTCCCGCGCGTTCTGGCGCAGCGTCTCCTCCGCCCGCCTTTGCTCCTCCCCAACCTCGATGCCGCGCAGCGCAAAGCCCAGGTCGCCGGCGAGCTCGTGGAACAGGGCCTGTTCTTCCTGCTCACCCATGACCGCAGTGGCAATGGAGACGGTGATCACACCGTACACCTGGCCTTCGTGCTCCAGGCGCGCAGACAGGCTGCCGACCTTTTCGGGATAACAGCCCACAAGAGGACACCCCTGGCAACTGGCAGGAGGACTCGAGATGGCCGCGACCCCCGGCTCGCCCAGCGCGCGCCGGGCGCAAGCGGGAAGCTGCCCGCGCCTCATCTGCTCGGCCAGCGGCGAGAACGCCTCCCCCAGCCCAGCCTCGAACGTCGCCTGCGCCTCACCGTGCGGGCCCATCAACGCGACCCAGGCGCTGAAATAGCCCCGGCCTTCCGTGAGAATCCGGCACGCGCCCTCGAGGAGCCGGCCGCGGTCCTTCTCCTTTGTGATCAGTTGGTTGACGTTGCGGATGGCGCGCAGTGTGGCATTCAGGTGTTGGATTTGCTCCTCGGCCTGCTTCCGATCCGTGATGTCCCAAAAGCTCTCCATGACGCCTTGAAAGGAGCCGTCCGGGGCAGTCAGCCTGGCTGCGTTCATGATGCACACCACCTCTGCGCCGTCGCTCCTCGTCTTGACGATCTCTTGCTGAATGCTCTGGGTCGAGCCTGCCTCGAGCTGCTTCAGCGGGCATTCGTCGCTGTGGCACAGCGCTCCCCCGAATGCCTGGTAACATTTGGTCCTGGCCGCGGCCTCTCTGCTCACGCCGGCCAGCCGCGCAAAGGTGTCGTTGATGCGCAACTGGTTAAAATCGCGGTCGATCAGCCGCTTGCCATCGGCCGCCGTGCAAAAGAAACCGTCCAGCTCGCTGTGCGCCCGCAGCAGCTCCTCCGAGCTGCGGTAGGAGAGCATGGCCAGCCACAGAGCCACGAGATAACCGCCGAAGCGCAGCGCGTGCCACAACCACCAGCCGGCTTCCCACGGGGCCGACAGATGAAAGAGCGCACCCGCCCCGCCGAACAGCAGGCACAACAAGAGAAAAAGCAGTTCCTCGCGGTTCCTGCCGGCCGCGTAGGCGAGCGCAAAATTGAGCGCGGCCAGAAGCATCAAGCCGCCACCGGCGAGATTGATCGCTTCCGCCAGGAAGGTAAAGCCGCCGTCGGCGACCATGCGCGGAACGGCTTGCGGATAAAGAGCAGAGAGGAGACCGGCGATGGCCGCCGCCAGGAGCGCCGCGCCGGCCGTGGTCAACGCGGTTCTGGGGGAGACCGGGCGCTCGGGCAACCACACCAGCGCGAACAAGACCCCACCGGCCAGCACCGCCAGGCTGTGGAGCCAGACGAACCGGTTGCTCATGTGCCCCAACGGGACGCAACTGTGGCACAGGTCGAGCGCGGCCATGGATACGAGCGCACAGGCGACCCACATCCGGCGCGACGTGTGCCCCCGGTGCCGCGAGAAGAGCAGGACGGCCGCCAGCACCAGTCCGAGCGCGGCCCCGCCCGCCTCCAGCGCGGAATGGAGCGGCAGCGAGAGCCAGCTCCAGGCGGGCAGCAGGCTGGTGAGCGCCAGCGTGCCCGCTATGGGCAAGCCCATCCCCACAACGAGCGCGATGGGCAGCGCCCAGCCAACCGCGCTGCCTCCCCGACTGGATTCGTGTCTCTTGTCTGTCATGGTGAGAACGTCCCCGCCATCTCAGAGGCCAGGCCCTGCCAGCCGGTCTCGTCGCGGCTGAGGAGGGTGGCCTCCTTGACCTTTTCCGCCGACTCGTCCACGATGCGGTCGAGGCGGTCGTTCATCTGGTTCAGGTAGAACAGGCCGCAGCCGCCGACGAGGGCGGTCAGCAGCAGCAACAGCAGGACAATCCCCGTGATCTTGGGGCCGATGCGGAAGCGGTTGAGGAGGTTCATGGCTGCCATCCTTTCCGGGTGGGCCGTGGCTCGTTACCTGCCACACTGGATGTTGCTAAAGATGGTGTGTATGGAGACACGGGCTACACCCTGGCAGTCAGACGCCCGGTCTCATTTTACAGGGTACTCTCGATTCATAATGGGCCCGCAGATTGCAGGCGAGGTTTCCCAACGAAAACAAAAACCGACCCACATCCAGGTGCAAGAATGGACGCGGATCGGCTTTTACCGCACTCTCGGAGCAACTGTCAAATCAGTCCGGGCTGGGGAATAGTAAAGGTAAAGGTACTACCCTCACCCAACCTGCTCTTTACCCAGATGCGTCCATTCCACAATTCGACCATGCCCTTGACGATGGCCAACCCCAGACCGATGCCATCGTGCGAGCGGGTGAGCGAGTCTTCCACCTGATAAAAACGCTCAAAGATTCTGTCCGTCTCACCCGGCGGGATACCGATGCCGTCATCCTGGACAGAAATCAACACCTCGTTGCCCTCCATCCAGCCCCGAACGGTGATGTGGCCCCCCTCTGGGGTGAACTTGTGGGCGTTGGAGATCAGGTTGCTGAACACCAGGAACAATCGCTGGCAGTCGATCATCACCGGCGGCAGGCCATCCTCGATGTGCACCCTGAGGGTCTGTTTTTTAGACTCGGCCAGCGATTCCAGGTTGGTGGTAAAACTCGTCACCAATTCCCGCACATCGACCCGTTCCAGATGCAGGCGCGCCGCCCCGGACTCCAGATGGCGCAGGTTGAGCATGGCATCGATCAGCTCACGCAGGCGTAAGGCGTTGCGCACAATGGTGCGCATCTGATCGCCGGCCGGGCCTTGCAGCTCTTCCTGCAACAGGCTGGCGTGTCCCATCAAGATCGCCAGCGGCGTGCGCAG
This sequence comes from Chloroflexota bacterium, assembly GCA_049324835.1. GTDB lineage: Bacteria > Chloroflexota > Anaerolineae > CAYNKW01 > CAYNKW01 > JBMOMT01. Next base: position 273,809 of record JBMOMT010000040.1, read on the forward strand.
CTCGTGGGCAGCGATGTTGATGAACTCACTCTTGAGCCGATCCAGTTCTTTCAACTCGGCGTAGGCGCGCTCGATCTCTTGAAACAGGCGGGCATTCTCCAAAGCGATAGCCGCCTGGCCACAGAGAATCGAGAGCATTTCGTCGTCACCGGGGGCAAAACTTTCCTGAGGGGCATCTCTGGCCACCACCAACGCGCCCGTTTGCCGGGCCTTGCTCATCAGCGGGGTGACGATCACCACCCCTAACCCGGCCTGTGCGAACCCGGCAGCCCAGGGGGCTTTTGGGGCCTGATGCCCACTGTTCCGCCAGATCGTCTGCCGGTCGAGGTGAGCCATTTCCAGCAGGCCATCGGCTCCGGAGAGGGTTTGGAGATCGAGGTCGTGCTCGATGAAAGCCGCCAGGCCGGCCCCTTTTTCGCCCGGCAAGAGCAGGGCTGCCCGGTCGGCGTGGGTTGCCAGCAGCGCCACATCCAGCAACCGTCGATGCAGCTCGGCCTCGGCCACAGTGCTCATAAAGGTCTTGTTGAGTTCAAAAAGCGGCACCAGGGCGCGCAGCCGCACGTTCTCGCGGCGCAGGTTGGCCCGTTCGATGGCCTTGTCCACGGCGTTGAGCAACATATCCGGCGTAAACGGCTTGACCAGAAACTCGTCGATGCCCAGTTGTAACGCCTGGATGGCCGTGTCCATGGTGCCAAAGCCGGTCATCACCACACACACCATGTCGGGCCAGAGCTCCTTGATAGCCTGGGCCGTTTGCAGACCGTCGAGCTTGGGCATCTTGATATCGGTGAGCAGCAGATCGAACCGCTCCTGGCGGGCAGCCTCGATGGCCTGCAAGCCGTCTTCCACCGCCACAGCCTGGTAACCATCACTGCTCAGTATGCGGACACAGATATGCCGGATGTCTGGCTCGTCTTCGGCGATCAGGATCTTTTCTCGGGGCATGTCCGCTGCTCCTGAAAAACAAGACACACCGGGCTGCCCTCTCCCCCGGTGTGTAGATTGTCTAACTGCGACTGCGCGAGGCCTCGCGTTCGATCCAGCGATCCAGCAACGCCTTTTTCACCCGCCACTGGCGACCCACTTTGAAGGCCGGTATTTCTCCCTCGCGGGCCAGGCGGCGCACGGTCAGCTCGTGCAGGCTGAGGTAGCGGGCCACCTGTTCGATGGTCATGATCTGATCCGGATCGTCGAAGGGTTTGGCGATAAAATCTTGCGCCCCCATATCCAACGCCCGGCGAATCTCTTCTTCCACCGGAAAACCGCTCATCATGACCACGACGGCATCGGGCTGGATCTGTTTGAACTGCTCCAGGGTTTCCACTCCGTCCATGCCCGGCAGCCGCACATCGAGAAAGACCAGATCAAAAGGTTGCCGCCTGGCCCTTTCCAGCGCCTCGTAACCATCGCGCACAACGACGACTTCTTGAGCGTCACCCAACAACCGTCTGAACAGATTGCCGATCTCTTCCTCGTCGTCCACGATCAGCACATTGAATGGTTTTTTTTGTTTCTGGTTACTCACCCTTCCCTCCGTTGTTTCACATGCGTCGAGACCGATACCCAGCCCAGGCTCGACACAGCCTCACCCCCTCATGGGCCGTAAAAAAAACGAACCGCACCGATCGTTTCTCCAGCCTCGCTGGACTGACCGTGCGCTTCATTATACACTATGCTTCCCCTTTTGTCAACACAAAGTATCATAGAATACTATTACGTTTAACAAATTGGCCTCTTCAGTTTTACCCTTCCCTTCATTCCTGCCAGCCGATGGCCGCACGGATGCGGCGGGCCAATTCGATGAACCCACCGCTGTAGATGAGTTCCTGCGAGCGTGGGCGTGGCAGCGCCACCGGCAGTCGGGCCGTCACCCGGCCCGGCCGGACGGTCATGACCAGCACCCAATCGGCGAGCAGAATGGCCTCCTGGATGTTGTGTGTCACCATGACCACCGTTTTCTGGCGCGCCTGCCAGATGCGCAACAGTTCGAGGTTCATGCGTTCGCGGGTGAGAGCATCCAGCGAGCCAAAAGGCTCGTCGAGCAAGAGGATCTCTGGATCGTGGATCAACGAACGGGCGATGGCCACTCGCTGGGCCATGCCGCCCGATAACTGGCGAGGATAGTTACGCTCAAAGCCGGCCAGCCCCACCAGGTGGATCAGCTCGCCGGCGCGATGGCGCGCCTCGTCGCCTTTTACCCCCTGAATCTCTAATGGCAGGGTGATGTTTTGCAGCACCGTACGCCAGGGCATGAGGTTGGCCTTTTGAAAGACGATGCCGATGTCGTTGCAGGGGCCTTGCAGCGGCCTGCCGCGCAGGTACACCTGGCCGGCGGTGGGGAACAACAAACCGCTCAACACCCGCAGCAACGTCGACTTGCCGCAGCCCGAAGGGCCCACCACACACACGAACTCACCCTGCTGCACGTCGAGCGAGACATCGTCCAGTGCGCCCAGCCCGCCCGCCGGCGAGGCAAAAACCATGCTGATGCCCCCGGCGCGCAAGATCGGGCCTTCAGGCGGTGGAGACGCACGCTGGAGATCGGAAGCGCCAGGCTCGAACATCTCAAGGCTCGACGATGAAATCGTTGGTATACAATTCGCCGGCCTGCACATCCGTCTGGATCATGTCGATCTGGCGCATGAAGGCCAGCGAGGCTTCCCAGGCCTCCGGCCTGGAGCGCCCCAACGGGTCGGCGCGCCAAAAAGTGAGCGCCTCTTCCAGCACCGCCCTCTGGAGCGGCGCGCTCCGGTCGTCGATTTCCGGCACGTAGCGCCGGCAGATGACAAAAGCCGCATCGGGGTCAGCCAGGGTATCTTGCAGGCCCCGCAACGCCGCCCGCACGACGCCCCGCACCAGCTCCGGCTGCTGAGCGATGGTCTGTTCGTTGGTGATGAGACCGTTCGAGACGAAATCGATGTAATCGGCCACCTCGATGACGCTGACCTGGTAACCTTCCTGGCGCAGTTGAACCGGCTCGTTCATGGCATAGATCACGGCGGCCGCCACCTGCCCGGCGACCAGGCTTTCCACCTGGGTGTAGCCGATGCTCACCAGGTTCACAGCCTGCGCCTCGATACCGGCGCTGTCGAGCAGAGCCTGCCAGCCGATGTAACTGGCCCCGTACAAGCCGGGGATGCCCACGCTCTTGCCCACCAGATCCTGCGGCCCGCTCAGCGGCTCCAGGGCAGCTACCCCCACCGGAAAGCGACGGTACCAGTTCATCACATAGACCACCGGCAACCCCTGGGCGCGGGCCAGGATCACCTGATCGCCACTGCCGACGACGAATTGCCGCTCGCCGACGCCCACCAGCTTGAGTAGATCGGTCTCCATGCCATAGTCAAAGACGATCTCCAGACCCTCCTGGGCGAAATAGCCACGCTCGACAGCCACGTAAAACGGCGCAAACTGGACGTTGGGAATGAAACCCATCGAGAGGGTGATGCTGCGCCGTTCGGGCGTCGGGCCAGATGTGGGCTCTGGCGTGGCGCATGCGGCCAGCAGCAGAACCAGGACCAGAGCCAGGCCGCCGATCAGCTTCTTGTGCCTCATGGTTTTACCTCCTCCATCGCAGGAGCAAATTCTCCAACAAAACGACAGCCAGATACATCAGCAGGGCAATGTTCACCAGCGTAAAAAGAGCCACGAACATCAAGGGTGTGTCGAAATTGCCCCGCGCCACGTTGATCAAAAAGCCCAGGCCGCGGTCGGCGGTCACAAACTCACCCACCACCGCGCCGATGACCGATAACGTGACGCTCACCTTGAGCCCACCCAACAGCACCGGCAACGCCGAGGGCATCTCGAGCAGGGTGAACGTCTGCCAGCGCGAGGCCCTCAGCGAGCGCATGAGGTCTACCAGTTCTGGCTCTACCGAACGGATGCCAACCATGGTATTGACCAGCATGGGGAAAAAGATGGTCAGCGCGCACACCAGCACTTTGCTCAACAGGCCGGCGCTGAACCAGATGACCAGCAGCGGCGCCAGGGCCACGATCGGTATCGATTGCGAGGCCACCAGGTAGGGTGAAATGAGCCGCTCCAGCGTGTGCGATTTGGCCAGCAGGTAACCCAACACGGCCGCCGTGGTCAGGCCCAGAGCCAAACCGCCCAGGATCTCGGTCAGCGTGATGCGCGTATGCCACCATAACAAACCATCGGCCAGCACGATGCTCAGTTTATCGTACACCAGGCCCGGCGAGGGTAAAAAGAACGGCGGGTATCTGCCCAGCCAGACGACCATCTGCCACAGGCCCAGAAACAGAAGCAGCACCAGCGGCACCAGCAGGTATTCCCATCGCTGGCGTATCCAGTTCACCTGCGCCGCCAGCCAGGCCGCCCGGCGCTGGCGGGTCGCAGCCTGTTCGTTGGTGGTCTCGGACGTTTCCTCAAAAGACATACGATCCCATCCGGATGGTAAACAAAAACCCCGAAAGCGCCTGCCTTCGGGGCACAACTGCACACCATTATCGGGCCACCCTGCATCGGATAGACCCAACCGTCACGGTGCGGCAACCTTCTCCCATCCGGACTGTACCGTCGGCCCCGGCATAGACGATGCCGCCATCGTTTGAACCGGGTCTGCCTTTCGGCTCGCGGGCTCGGCGCACCGCATGGGCCAGCGCACCCCACCGCCGGTCGGGAATTGACCTGTCACTCGGCTACAGGCCTCACCCAGCCCCGAAGGTCGTGGTTATTATAGGTCGCATCGGCGCTTTTGTCAACCGCTGCGGAGCCGATCCGGCGTCGATGTGCCCATCACAACGGCTCAGTCCTGAGCGTCTTGCGGCGGTTTGCCCGGCACGGTAGTAGCCACCACCGCCATACCCACACCGTACAGCGCCGCCGCGCCCAGGAACACGCTCGGCAAGCCCCAACTGGCCGCCAACCCGGCGCCGATCATCGGCGCCATGGCGTTGGCGGCCGAAACCATGGTGGTATCCACACCATAGACAGCGCCAAAACGATCTTTGGGGGCCAACGCCGCCAGCAGTGCGCTGACTGCCGCCAGAATGCCGCCCATGGCGGCACCGCTCAGGGTGCGCAGCACCAGCACCTGAGTGGGATGATGTGTGCGGGCGATCAGGCCCGTCGACACACAGGCCAAAAGGCCACAGATCAGCAGGATGCGCCGGTAGCCGATGCGGTCGCTCACCCGGCCCAGCACCACCGCAGCCACAGCGCTCGCCGCCGCCGAAAGCCCCTCGATAGAGCCGGTGAGCGAGGCGATCTTGGTTTCTGGCGGCACCATCTCCTGGATGAACAACGGCAGCATGGGCCCCACGGTGTGCATGCCCATGCGCATCAGCACGCGGATGCCAAACACCGTCATCAAGGCCCGCGTGCGCACTACCAGCAGCAAACCGTCCCACAGACGGGGCTTGTGCTGCCCGTCTGCCCGCTCCGGGGGGTTAAACTCTTCGTGCACCAGCGCTCCCACCAGCAGTCCTGCGCCGAACAGCAGCGCGCCGGTGACCCAAAACGTGGCGCGATAGCCCACGTGATCGGCGATAAAACCGCCCATCAGCGGCCCCGCTGACGCCCCCAGATAGATGGCCATCTGCAGCACACCCAGCGCGTAACCCCGGCGCTCCGGCGGCGCACTGCTGGCGACCAGTGTGGTGGCCGCCGGTACGGTGCCGGTGAGCACGCCCTGCACGGCCCGCAGGGCCACCAATTGACCGGGGCTGCTGGCAAAACCCATGAGGGCAATGACCACCGAGCCGCCAAACATGGCCCGCATGACCATGATCTTGCGCCCGTAACGGTCGGCCAGGGAGCCCCAGATCGGCGCGGCCAGGGCCATCGTCACGGCCTGGGCGCTGATGAGCAACCCCGACCAGAACTCGACCTCCTCCAGGCGTGTCACGCCCAACTCTTGCACATAGTAGGGCATGAACGGCATGAACACACTAAAGCCCGAGATAGCCAGTAACTCTCCCAGGCCGATGACGATCAGGTTACGCTGCCAGAGTTTTTCCGGTATCCAATTTTTGCCGTTTTTTTTCACCGACTCGTTACCTCCCCGTAACAGCCGACACACCGTTGTGCCAGACTCTCGGTTGACAGTTGGCCCGACTCGGCGGTATAATATATGTCAGACATCAGACAATCGCCCCGAACAAAAATCCAACCGTCCAGTTAGTGGATCGGTATTCTAACCCAAGGCGGGGACAATGTCAACCCCCATCGATCAAGAGGAGAACCCACACATGATAGACCTGACGATCAACGAAAAGCTTTTGGCCAGAACCGTCCAGCGGGCACGAGAGCGGAACATCATCATTCCCACCTTTGCCCAACAACGGAATCCATCACTCGTTCCCCAGGCCATCAAGGCCCGGTTGAAAAACATCGGCCTGTGGGATGTCACGCCGGCCAATCTGTTTCGCATCACCTGGAAGAATCAACCCGTGGCTCGCGGCGGCGACTTTGGCGGCGTCAATTACATCGAGCTGCCCAAGGCCCTCAGCGGTGTCGATGCCCGCATCATCGCCCTGGTGGGCAAGTGGTTTCCCACCGGCGCCCACAAGGTGGGCGCGACGTTTGGCTGTCTGGCGCCACGACTGGTCACCGGTCAGTTCGATCCAACCACCCAGAAAGCAGTATGGCCCTCTACGGGCAACTATTGTCGCGGCGGGGCTTATAACTCGACGTTGCTGGCCTGCGAATCGATCGCCATCCTGCCGGAAGAGATGAGCCGCGAGCGCTTTGAATGGCTGGCCACCGTCTCCGGCGAGGTCATCGCCACGCCCGGCTGCGAGAGCAACGTCAAGGAGATTTTCGACAAGTGTTGGGAGCTGAGAACCGAGCGCGGCGACGATATCGTCATCTTTAACCAGTTCGACGAGTTCGGCAATCACCTGTGGCATTACGACGTCACCGGTCACGCCATGCAGGAGGTGTTGGAGCAAGAGATGGCCCCGCGCGATAACTATCGTGGTGTGGTGCTCACCACCGGCTCGGCAGGCACCATCGGCTGTGGCGACTATCTGAAAAAGCTCTTTCCCGACTCCAAAGTGGCCGCCAGCGAGGCGCTGCAATGTCCCACACTGATCCTCAACGGCTTTGGCGGCCACCGCATCGAGGGCATCGGTGATAAACACGTGCCCTGGATTCACAATCTCAAAAACACCGACATGGTCATGGCCATCGACGACGAAGCATGTATGAGCCTGGTGCGGCTGTTCAACGAGCCGGCCGGACGCGCCTACCTGGTGCGGCAGGGCGTGCCGGAGGCCATGGTGGCCCAATTGGACCTGCTGGGCATTTCGGGCATCGCCAACGTGCTCTCGGCCATCAAGTTTGCCAAATGGTACGAGCTGGGCGAGCAGGATGTGGTGCTGACGGTGTTGACCGATTCGATGGAGCTTTACGGCAGTCGCCTGCGAGAATTGCACCAGGAGCACGGCGACTATACCGAGGTGGACGCCGCCGCCGACTATCACCGCTATCTGTTGGGCTGCACGGTCGATTACGTCGAGGAGTTGGGCTACTGGGATCGTAAACGCATTCACAACCTGAAATACTTTACCTGGGTCGAGCAGCAGGGCAAGACCTACGCCGAGATCCAGACCCAATGGTACGATGCAGACTATTGGAGCAACATCCACAACCAGGTAGACCAGATCGATGCTTTGATCCGGCAGTTTAACGAAATGACCGGCCTGCTCGAAACGTCGTAACCCAACAGGACAGGCAACGCCAGGCACGTCCGATCCGGGCGTGCCTCTTTCTTTGACCGTTTCTGCCTGTCGTGGTATACTTGGCCTGCCTGGGCCAACGGCAAACGGGGGAGGAACAACGTCGCAGGAGGGCGGCCTTGAACGAACCGGTCCTGGTCCTCAACCTGAACTTTGAACCGTTGAACGTCTGTTCGCTCAAGCGCGCCATGTGTCTGGTCGTGCAAGGCAAAGCCCGAGTGTTACAGAATGGACGCGGTTACGTGCAGACGCCCTCTCGCACCCTGCCTCGTCCCTCGGTCATCCGCCTGTCGAGCCTGATTCAACGTCCGCGGCCTCGGGTCAAGCTGGCCAAAAAGGAGATCTTGCGCCGTGACGACTATCGCTGCCAGTATTGTGGGCAGCGCTCCTCGCGGTTGACCATCGATCACATTGTGCCTCGTCGGTTGGGCGGTGAGTATCGCTGGGAGAATGTCGTTTCGGCCTGCCCACAGTGTAATCATAAAAAGGGAAGCAAGCCTCTGGAGGCAGCCTCTATGACCCTCCTCCGCCAGCCCCGCGAACCGGCCCCTACAGCGCTTTACCTCTTTGGCTCTTACCTCGAGACCAATGACGACTGGCAGCAGTTTCTCGAAGGCTGGTAACTACACAGGGAGAAATAGCATGGCCTCTTATTGGCAAGAGTTGATGGAAAAAATCAGCACGCGTTTGCATGCCATCGTGGATCGGGCGTTGGAGAGCAGTTCCGTGGCGCTTTACGATCAATCTCTGCGCGACATGGAAGCCTATATCGCCCATGTGGAAGAGGCCGCCGTGAGCATGAAGGCCGCCGCCGAGGGCAACAAACGCCACCTGAACCGGTTCCAATCCGAAGCCCAAATCTTGGACTCGCGGCTCGGCCAGTTGCAAGACGGCGGGCAGAGCGAAGAGAGGCTGCGGGTGCAGCAGGCGCTGCATGGCAAGCAGCAGCAGATCGCCGAAACGCAGGCCCAGATCACACGGCAGGAAGAGCAACACGTCGCCCTGGCTCACAACTGGCAGATGCTACAGGGACGGTTGCGCGTGCTCCAGGCCGAGCGCAGCTCGGTGGAGGCGTTGGTGGCCAGAGCCAGGGCAGAACAGGCCATCCGCAGCATCGAGTACACGTTGGGCAGTCTGGCCAGTCTGGGCGATAGCTCCGAGCTGGGGGCCATGGCCGGTCACATCATGCAACGACTGGATGAGGCCGAGGCCCGCCTGACTCTGGTAAAGATGGATGCAGAGGTCGCCCAGGCCGCCGCGGCTCTGGAAGCGGCCCAGGCCGAGCAGCAGCTCATGGAGCGCCGTCGACGGCTGGGGCTGGTGCAGCAACCCCCCGCCGCCGCGCCCGATCCGGCCAGCAGCGCGCCTCCGTCAGAAACCACCCCTGTAACGGAGACGCCATCGGAAGACGCTTGCCCACCGACGGAAGAGCCAACAGCGCCAGGCGACAGGTGACGACCCACCAGGCTATTTCCCCAGGCGGATCCACAAATCTAAAATGCGGCGTAGATTAGAGGCGTCGATGGCGCTGTCGGAGGCCCCTTCCGGCAGTGGCAGGCATCGGTCGAGTTGATCGTGTAACAGCGTCAATCCCACCTGGTCTAACGCCGAGCGCGCCGCCAGCAACTGGGTGACGATCTCGTGACATGCCCGCTGCTCGATGATCATACGCTGCAGGCCGCGCACCTGGCCTTCTATTCGCTTCAAGCGGTTGAGCAGGTCCTCCTCAGCGGCGACCATTTCACTCGCCGTTCCGTTATCGACCATTACTTCCCTCTCGGGTGATTCGCTGCCCGGCTTTGAGCTGTTCCAACTCTGCCTCCAGAGCCTCCAGCCGCGCGATCATGGCTGGCGGCACCGAGTGCGCCGGCAGGCGTGCTTCCAGGTCGGCGATCTGCTTTTCCAGCGCCTGGATACGAGCGTTCGTTTCCTCAGCCGTCATGGCCTCTTCCTCCTCTAGATCACCCCATCCACGAACTCGATCTGAACCGGCGCCGGCAGGTAAACTCCGGCCAGCACCTCCAACGCCTTCAGGATCGCGGCGGGCGTGACACAGCTATTACGACAGACGTGGTTCTCTGCCGCCCGATACACAGTTGTCTCGGTGATGGGTTTCGAGAGCTCCTGCCCGATGTCCAGCTCTTGTGGCAGCTCGTCCACAAAGGCCTGGATGTAGGGGCAGGTGGTTTCCGCGCTAACCGATGCTTTGCTCAGACTGGTTTTGCCCATGGCGATCAGACTCTCGTTGCCACATTCGCCGGCTTTGACCCATATAGCTGGCATGCTCTTCTCCTCAGGCGCAGTATTTCTCTGCCGGATGCCACCCGGCATTTGATCCCAACCAAAGGCTTGACAAGGCCCAAAATCTGTGTTATACTACCTGCATACCCATAGGGGGTATAGGTATAAACATTATACCTCTAAAAAATCCCATTGTCAAGCCCAAAAATGCAGCATCCTGACAGAATGGGAGATGAACAGAGCCGATGGTCGATTTTAGCAAAGCACCCGTCGACGCCGTCCCAACTGTGAACAAAGAATTGTGCGCCGCCTGTCGCCGTTGCATGGCGCGCAGCGTGTGCAAGAGCAAAGCACTGATACAACTGGACCCTGGCGAGCCGCCTTATATCGACAGCAGCCGTTGTTATGCCTGTTACGCCTGCATCCCGGTCTGCCCCAACGGGGCCATCGTGCGCAACGGGCACAAGTGAGCGGCTTTGGGGTTCAAACCCGGAGAGTATATCATGGGCGATCAGATTCTCAATTTTGTGCGCAGCAACGCCTTGTTATTGATCCTGCTGCTGGTGTTGCTGGCGGTTTTCATCGTTTTTCGAAGCAAGAGCACCCAACTGGCCTCACTGGCCGAGTTCGACGCGCTGACCGCCGCCGGGCAGCCGGTGGTGGTGGAATTTTTCAGCAACACCTGAACGCCTTGCCTGTTGGCCAAACCCATCGTCGATGGGATCGAGCAAGACCTGGCGGGCCAAGCACGGGTGATTCGGCTGAGTTTATTGAGCGAACTGGGCAGAGAGGCGGCGCGGCGTTACGGCGTGCGCGGCGTGCCCACACTCGTCATTTTCGATGGTCGTGGACAGGTGGTGCAGCAGACGAGCGGCATTCCCAATCGCCAGGAGGTCGTCGATCAGGTCAATCGACTGCTGCCCGGAATCAAGAAGTAAAGAAACATATCCGAGAAGGAGAATAAAACGGAATGGCACAGGGAATTCTGAACAGTCTTTTTGGCAAAAAAGGTGACGCCGGTGCGGGGGATGGCGCGCAACAGGCCGGTGAGGCGTTGTTGGTGCACGTGACCGACGCCGATTTTGAAACACAGGTGCTGCAAGCCGATCGGCCGGTGCTGGTGGACTTTTGGGCCGAGTGGTGTACGCCCTGCCGCATGATCGGGCCTATCGTGGCCGAGCTGGCTCACGAGTACGCAGGCAAAATCACGGTGGCCAAAATGGACACCGATAACAACCCGCAAACACCCGGACGTTATGGCATCATGGGCATTCCCACACTGATCCTTTTTCAAGATGGTCAGGAAGTGCAGCGCGTGGTAGGCGTGCGGCCCAAACACGCGCTGGCGCAGATGCTCGACGCAACGCTCGAAAAATCGTAACGCTCTCTGCCGGTCAGCGCCATGAACGCCTTTGACAAACAAGGCTCCGAGATCGTCCGGATTTCTACGAGGCAGGACCAGGCGGCGGCGCGGTGCATCTGGTTGATGGACGATAGTTCCGGCCTGGTCGACCAGGAAATGGCCCGGACCGTCAGAAGACTGGCCCCACGATGACCAGCCCAACGGTAGAGTTGGATGCCGCCGTGGCGCGGGATTTCCGCTGGAATCTGGGCGCGGCAGTGACACACGGCGTGCTGTATCAGACATCGGCGGCGCTGACCAGCCCCACCTCGGTGTTGCCGGCCTTTATCGCCCTGCTCACCGATTCCACAATGGCTGCCGGCCTGCCCACGGCCATCATTTTCGTGGGACAGGTGCTGCCGCAGTTGATGACCGCCCGACTCATCGGGCCGCTGGCGCAGAAAAAACGCGTGCTGATGGGCGTGGTCTCTCTGCGGGCCATCTCCTGGGGGGCCCTGGCCTGGCTGACCTACCGCTTTAGCCTGGAGCAACCGGGCTGGGTGCTGGCCGCGCTGTTGGGTCTGTTGGTGCTCTTTTCGATGGCCGGCGGCACCGGCATCGTGGCCTACGCCGACGTGATTGCCAAGGTATTTCCGGCCACGCGGCGTGGGCTGTTTTACGGCCTGCGCTCGATCATCGGGGTGGGGTTTACCTTTTCCGCCGGGTTGCTGGTGCGTCACGTTCTGGCCCGGGACGCACAGTTTCCTTTTCCGGGTAATTACGCTCTCCTTTTCGGGCTGGCGGCGCTGGCTCTGGGCATCGCTTTCGTCGGTTTCGCTTCGATTCGTGAGCCGATGGAGCAGCGACAAGTGGTGCGCCAGAGCTGGGGCGATCATCTGAAACGATCGCTGCGCCTGGTGAGGGCCAACGCCAACTTTCGCACGCTGGTGTGGGTGCGGTTGCTGCTGGGCGGCAGCTTGCTGGCCCTGCCTTATTATGTGCTGTACGCCCGGCGGGTGCTGATCGTGCCAGAGGCGGCAGTTGGGGTGTACGTGTCGGCGCAGGTGTTGGGCGAAGCGGCCGGCAATTTTCTTTGGGGGGCCATCGGCGATCGTCACGGCTATGGCCGCGTGTTGCGTCTGCTGGCGCTGGTGGGAGCGATCACACCGCTGGCTGCCCTGGCCGTGCCAGGCGGATCAAGCTGGGTCTTTGCCGGTGTATTCCTGCTTTTGGGCAGCATCTTTACTGCTGTCGAAATCGCGGTGAACAACTTTTTACTGGAACTGGCTCCCGGCGAGGTGCGTCCCACCTGCGTGGCCCTGCTGAACACCCTGGTTGCGCCTCTGTTTCTGTTGCCGATGTTGGGCGGCTGGCTGGTCGGCGCAGGCTCTTTTGCCCTGGTGTTCACCATCACGGCTGCTGTCAACCTGGCAGGGCTGGGGCTTTCACTGCGCCTGAAAGACCCTCGACTCGACAGTGAAGCGGCCTGTGCTTAGGGTCTGTAAAAGAATAACTTCCGCCACTGTCATTCTGAGCGCCTGTAAGGGCGCGAAGAATCCCGTTTGAGTAGAACGAGACCCTTCGCTTCGCTCAGGGTGACACGGGAATTTATATTTTTACGGATCCTTACTAGAGCCGTGGTATACAATCGGCCAGCGGCCAGCCCCCCCTTGTGGCTTGCGGCGCCAAAGATACTCCCTGCGGCAGCCTGTATGGCCTGAAAACAAAGCGGCCCTGAGAAGAATCTCCCCAGGGCCGCGCATCCCAACCCACGTTGAACTCAATGGCTGTTCCCCAGCACCAACGGCAGGTATAGATAAAAGGTTTGTGTTGGGGTTTCGGTCCAGACATACACAAAAGTAGAGTCCTGGGCCGATACTTCGTGAAGCAGCAGATCCTGACCCATGGCTGTGGCCACGTTTTGGGCGCTCTGGTAGACGGGCACCGAAACGATCAGGGCGCGGCTTTCCCCTCCCTCAAGCGTAAAGCCCTCGTACATGTCCAGGGCGTGCGCCTCACCCAGCGGTGTGATGACGCCGAATGTCTCGTCGGTCACCACGATCTGGCTCACCGGATCTGGGCTCAGGTTGGTGACCAGATAGGTGTACACCACCTCTGTCCCTGCCTTCACGTCGATCTCGCTGGGGATGAGTTCCAGCGAGATGATGCCCTCCCCGTCTGGACCTGGCCGCCAGATGGTATCGACCGTCAGGCTGGCCTGGGCTTCCACGGGACGGCCCAATCGATCCTGGCCGCTGGCAACGACGGTGTGTGTGGTATCTGCCTCCAACATCCATTCCACCGCGTAGGTGGCGGTTGCTCCGGCAGTCAGGTCGAATGGCCCGATGGGCGTGTCAAACAGCTCACCGGTCAGCACGATGCCCAGGGCAACGTCCGAGCCGGTGTTGCGCACGTTGCAGGTGTAGCGCACACTGTCGCCGGGATAGACGCGCATCGCACTGGCGATCAGTTCCAGCTCTAGCGTCACGTCTGGCGGCACGACGCTCACAAAGGCGCTGGCCTCGGCCCGAACGGCGCCACCCAGCAGGTCGTGGCCCTCGGCCACGGCGACATTGGTCGTGTCCTCGAACAGTGTGGCCGTAACGGCCAGGCTTACACTCTGAGCGGCGGCCAGATCGAACGGCCCGGCAATCTGGCCCAGTCGATCGTCGGTCAGTGAGATGTCCAGGACCGGATCGTGGCTGAGGTTGGTCACGATGTAGGTATAGACCACCTCGTCACCGGCGTAGACCATCGACGCACTGGCGACCTTTTCCAGCGTGATGACGCCACTGCCGCCGGGGTCTGGCTGTTGGATGGTGTCCACAAAGGCGCTGGCCGTGGCCGTCACCGGCTCTTGCCAGGGGTCCAGACCGGTCACGGTGGCCAGGTTGGTGGTATCGGCATCGAGCGCTGCCGTCCAGGTGCAGGTGTAGGTCGCGCCGGCATCGAGCCGGGGCAGCGTGTCGCACACCTGGGCCGGAGACTTGTGGTCATCGACCAGGGCGACGTCGGTCAGGGCCACGTCACCGGTATTGGTTGCTGTGTAGGTATAGATGACGCTATCACCGGCATAGATGAGGCTGGCGCTGGCCGCTTTTTCCAACGTCAGCGCCGGCACGACGATCTCGGTGTAGCCCTGCGTCTGGTTCAAGATCATCAGTTTGCCGCCCGGCTGCCGACCCACGGCTGTCACCTCGCTGGTTATGATCCCATCGGCCGGGGCATCACCATCCACCCGCAGCGTCACCTGGAGGCTGCCCCCCCTGCCGTATGGCAGCGTGCCCAGTTGGCAGACAAGCGTATCGGCTTCCAGTTGGCAGTTGGCAGGGGCGGAAACGAACGAGGTGTATTCAGGAACACGCCCGTATACCATCACGTCGGTGAGGAGCGGCCAACCCAGGTTCTGATAATACACCGTATAGTGGATCAGATCGCTGGGGCGAGCCACAAGTGGGCCATCGGCCTGTAACACAAAACCACCAGAAGCGTAGCCGAGGTTGGGAAAGACAAAAAGCAACAGACACAGAGCCAACATCCCCAACCACAGCCTCACAGATACAAACGTCCGACGCCGTCCAAAGGCGTCGGTCGGTTTCACACTCGATAGTAATCGGTTTTTGGGTATTAAAAGCAATGTCTTCATTGATGAACCCTGGGGCCCTCCAAAGCTATACTAGTTATATCACCTCCGTGTTAGAGAGCAGTTAGAGAATGGTAAAAAATAGGTTAGAGATGCGTTCGTCATTTTCTGAATAAAAGACGTTCCTGGTGGGTAACTGCTCAGCCTACCCTCCCGCAGGCTAAAATCGGCCACCCTGTCCCACAATCTGGCCGACTAGACCCGGCAAACCTGCAAACTGTGGCGGCACAAGGAGGCGCGGCAATGCCGCGCCCCTACGAAAGCCTGCGGGAGGGTGAGTTGTTACCCTGGTGGGATTTTAAGCCTGACCAGCTACCAGTTTCTGGCTCAGATGGTTGTGGCGGGCGATCAGCGCCGGGAGATCCTGGCCGCTCAACTGCCCATCCTCGACGACAACCCGCCCGTTGATGACCGATAATATCACCTGCTGTGGCGCGGCGAATATCAGCGCCGCCAGTGGGTCGTGCTGCGCGCCGGCATAGCCCAACCGTGTCAGATCAAAAGCCACCAGGTCGGCGGCCATGCCCGGCGCCAACGCGCCGATGTCGTCGCGGCCCAGCACCGCCGCCCCGCCGCGGGTGGCCATCCACAGGGCTTCTTCAGCCGAGAGGGCGTCGGCCCCTTTGAGCACGCGTTGCAGCAACAACGCCTGCCGCGCCTCGGCCAGCATGTGCGAGCCATCGTTGCTGGCGCTGCCGTCGACGGCCAAGCTCACCTCGACGCCGGCATCCAACATCTCACGCACTGGCGCGATGCCGGAGCCCAGCCGCATATTGGAGCTGGGGCAGTGGGCCACGCCGGTGCCCGTCTCGGCCATGCGTGCGATCTCGTCGGTGTTCATAAAAACCGCGTGGGCGAACCAGACATCTGGCCCCATCCAGCCCAGCTCTTCCATGTAGGCCACTGGCCGGCGGCCAAACTTGCGGATACAAAAAGCCTCCTCGTCCAACGTTTCGGCCACGTGGGTGTGCAGCGTCAGGCCTCGCTCTCGCGCCCAGGTTGCCGATTCGCGCATCAACCCCTCGGTGACGGAAAACGGCGAGCAAGGGGCCACCACGATGCGGCACATGCCATATCGCTGCGGCTCGTGATAGGCATTCACCACGCGCTCGCAATCGTGCAGGATGGCCTCTTCGTCCTCCACCACACGATCGGGGGGCAGGCCGCCTTTGGAAGCGCCCAGCGACATGCTGCCCCGGCAGGGATGAAAACGCACGCCCAGCTCGCGGGCGGCAGTGATCTCGGCGTCGAGGCGGGTATCGTTGGGATAGATGTAGAGGTGATCGCTGGTGGTGGTGCAGCCGGAGAGGATCAGTTCGGCCAGGCCCACCTGGGCGCTGACGTACACCCCTTCGTCGGTCAGGCCGGCCCAGATGGGATACAACGTTTTGAGCCAGTCGAACAGTCTGGCGTCTTGCGCTTTGGGCAGGGCGCGGGTGAGCGTCTGGTACAGGTGGTGGTGGGTGTTGACCAGCCCTGGCAGGACGATCCAATCGCTGGCGTCGATCACCCGATCCGCCGTTGGCGGCAGGGTATCGGTGGGACCCACCTGCTCGATGATATTGGCGCGCACAAACAGCCCCCCCTGGTGGATGCGCCGTCGGTCGTCGTCCATGGTGGCCACAAGCCTGGCGTTCTTGATCAACAGAGTAGTCACTGTGTCATCCTTTCCATCCGTTGGGCAAAAGTCACCCGAGATCTCGGATACCTCTCTGCCATCCTTATGAACACCTGAGAATGACGGCTGGAGTATAACACAAGAAGCCGGGGTTGACAACGATGCCGCCACGTGTTATCATCCCAGGCATCACAGGTATATCGGGGGAGCCATGTCTTTTTTGCAGGACGAGATTCACCAGCAGCCGCAGGTGCTGAACAGGCTGCTGGAGCGAGAAACAGAAAACGCCCGTCGTATCGCCGCCGACCTGCGCGGGCGGGCCATCAAGTACGTCGTCGTGGCGGCGCGGGGTACCTCAGACAACGCCGCGCGCTACGGCCAGTACCTGTTGGGCGGACACAATCGCCTGCCGGTGGCTCTGGCCACACCCTCGTTGTTTAGCGTATACGCCGAGCCGCCCCGGCTGGACGATGCCCTGGTCGTTGGCATCTCACAGTCCGGACAGTCGCCGGACATCGTGGCGGTGCTGGCGGAGGCCCGGCATCAAGGCGCGCCGACGCTGGCCATCACCAACGACGCCGATTCGCCCCTGGCTGCTCACGCGGATTATCTTTTGTCGCTTCATGCCGGGCAGGAGCGCGCCGTGGCAGCCACCAAAACCTATACGGCGCAACTGGCCGCACTGGCCCTGCTATCCTGTGCGCTGGGGGGCAATACCGAGCGCCTGGATGCCCTGCGCCGCGTGCCGGCAACAATGGAGCAGGTGCTGAGTCACGAGGAGCAGGTCGCAACGGCGGTGGCGCGCTACCGTTACATGGATGCCTGTGTGGTGCTGGGCCGGGGTTACAATTACGCCACCGCTTTCGAGATCGCGCTCAAGCTCAAAGAGCTCAATTACCTCATCGCCGAATCTTATTCCTCGGCCGACTTTATGCACGGCCCCATCGCAGTGGTGGGCAGCGGCTTTCCGGCGCTGGTGGTGGCCCCCAGCGGCAAGATGTTCGAGACGATGCGCGTTTTTAGCCTGGAACTCAAAGCGCGCGCCGCAGAATTGATGGTCATTTCCGACGATCCAGATCTCTTGGAGGAAGCGGTGACGCCGCTGCCATTGCCGATGGGTATCCCTGAATGGCTTTCGCCTATCGTGGCTGTGGCGCCGGGCCAGATCTTCGCCCTGCACCTGACGCTGGCCAAAGGAAACGACCCGGATCGGCCGCAGGGTTTGCAAAAAGTGACCATCACCCGCTGAACTGTTGGAGACTATTCTTTGTTGGCCCGCACCAGCAGGATGGGCACATTGCCGGCCCGCAGCACCCGATCGGCCACGCTGCCCAGGGCCCACCGGGCCAGGCCCGTGCGACCGTGGGTGCATATGGCGATGAGATCGATACGATTTACGGCCGCGTATTCGATGATCGAATCGGCCACCGGGCCGATGCGCATGGCCGTGGAAACCTGCAAACCCCGTTCTCGCAGCCGCTGGGCCGTCGTGTCGAGATAGGCCTGCACGCTTTGCTCCGCCATCTCAAAGGTGCCCTGCGCCGGAAGGTACCACTCGCCCATGAGCGTGCCAGACGCATAGACGATGGGCACTCGGAACAGCACCAGTTCGCTCTCCAGGGCCTGGGCAATAGGAGCGATCGCCGGCAAGACCTGCTCGGCTGTCGATGAGCCATCGAGCGTGACCAGCACCCGGCGAATGGCAGCCGCCGATGCCGCGACTTTGACTTCCCCGTCCTGGCCGCGCACCATGAGCACCGGCACCCCGGCCGATTGCAACACCCGCTCGGCCACGCTGCCGTGCGACCAGCGCTTGATGCCCGTGTAACCGTGGGTCGCCATGACGATCAACCGGGCAGCGTGTCGCTCGGCGTGGGCAACGATGGTCTCGGCCGCCGGGCCGTGCTCGACGGTGCACTGCACCTTCAAGCCAGGGGCCTCCAACCGGGCGGCGATCTTGGTCAGGTAAGCCCTGGCTTCTGCGTCGAGCCTGTCGATGAGGGCCGCCTCTTCCAGCCCGGCCTCGCTCAACAGATCTCCGGCGTCGGGCAGAATGACCACCGTTCGCAGCAGCTCCAGCCCGGCCGATAGCCCTTGCCCCAGCGCAACCGCGTGGGGAAGCGCCTGCTCGGCCAGCGCTGAACCATCCAATGGGACAAGAATTCGCTCTTTCACGATGACCTCCCTTCTACCCTGAAAAAAAAAGCCCACCTTACCCAACAGTCAAGGTGGGCTTGCCAGGCATTTCACGCCCGCGTCATGAGTGTGCCGCACTTGGGGCACTCGATCTGATAACACGGCTGTCCAACCTGGTGGGTCACTTTGTGGCCGCACTTGGGGCAGACACATTGTCCTCCCGGGCCGGCGGCTTTCGGACCGCCCCCCTGTCCACGGCCACGACCGCTGCCAGCTCCGCTTCCTCTTTTTTGCCTCATATTCTCACACCTCCTTCGAATCGTTGATCCAAAATGTGGTTCGTTTTTCGGAAAAATCAGCCGCCGCCGCGATGCCGCGTGCGCCGCTGGCGACCTGGCCTGCCTCGGCCTGCGCCCCGTTGCCAGACAAGAGGACTGTTCGATGTACGAAAAGATGCGTCCGAAACCACAGCCTCAGGCCCATGGATCAGGCGGCGCTCCACAGCGCTCACGATGGCATCGGCCAGTCGGGGCAACAACCAGTTTCCCGCCAAGTTCAGGGCCGCGCCCGCCAGCACAGATATCGCACCGGGCCGGCGCATCGATACCGACCGTCTATCTGTCGGAGCCAGTGAGATCACCTCTGGAGCCTGGTTGCCATCCCAGACGTCCATCTGAGGCACAGGCACCATCTGAAGCGATTCGAGTCTTCGGATGGCTCCATTGGGACACACCTCGATGCAGAGGAGGCATTCGTCGCACAACGCCGCGTCTATCACCGCTGTCTCGTCATGTTCACCCAGGCTGATGGCCCCGGTTGGACAGGCCCGTACACACATGGCACAGCGGGTGCATAGCGTGCGATCGACGTACAACATGTCTGTCACCTCCCTTCAAAGCCGGTTACGATGCGCTCGAAACTTGTCAACCTTACTCGTCAGTGTTATAATGGCAGCACCATACCCGCCGGGCAGCGGGTTTGGGGTTCGGGGCGGGTGACGAGTTTGCCGCTTTAACACCCGCCCCGATGGCTCGTGTTACGCCCGGCTTTCGATCTCGTTGAGGCGCTTGCTGATGGCGTCCAACTCGCGTTTGAGCGCCTCAGCCTGGCTCTTGAGCAGTTCGCTTTCCTGCTCTCCGGTCAGGGGAGCAGCGTAGGGCCCAAAGCCCCAGGCTCGCGCCCACGCCGGCCGCCCGGTGGCGTGATACCAATGCCGCCAACCGCGCCCGCCACCCCGCCAACCACGCCCCCAGCCCAAACCCAGCTCGGAGTTGGTGAAACCTGGTGCGGCGTAGCCAGCGCAGTAGCCCATGCCACGGCCTGTCATCGGCCCCATGCCTCTCGGTCCTGTACGATCACCTGCTGGCATTGTCTTCACCTCCTTTCCTTCGTTTTTAATGATGTTCCCCGGAGCCTTCCGCCATGTGTCGCTCGTAGGCCGCGAGAAAGTGACGCAAAACCCCCTCGGTGTGGCTCAGGTCTTTCGCCCAGCCGGCCAGATGATGATGGCCAGCCTCGGTGAGATGATAGATGCGCCGCGCCGGCCCGGCCGACGACTCTGTGTCCCACTCGGACCGCACCAGACCCGCAGCTTCCAGTTCGCGCAGCGTGCGATAAACCGGGCCGGGGGCCATGTCACCCAGACCAAAAGGCTCCAGCGCACTGACCAACTCGTAGCCATGACCGGGACCCTGGTGCAGCAACAACAGCAGCACCGGCTCGATGAAACGCCAGATTGGGCCGCTACCCGCCCGCCCCTGACCTCTACCTCTTCGATGTCTTCCAGGCATGAGAGACTCCAGATTTCTGTCGATAAGTACAATTTGTACCTAGATACAGTATATCATATTTTTATTGTTTTGTCAAGGGTTTTCAGGCGGTCGAACGGCGCGATCTAGAAACGCGCCCGGTGCGTTGGGCGCGTTTTCGATGCCGTGCCAGGTTGGGAGGGGGATGTCTCAGAGGTCCGCACGCCTCGTTCGCTAATGTCGGAAGGCCACAAGATCGGCGGTTGGGAGTTGGGATCCGATCTTGCAGCCTTCTGACTACCAATACGAGGAAATGGCGGTTTCGTCTTGCGCCAGGTTCAGAACCTCGTCATAGTTTTCGCCTGCCGCGTTGCCCAGAGCGGTTATGGCAGTCGCCAGGTGGGTGAGGGCCAGGTCTTCGATGGGCAGTTCGACGGTGAGGGCCACGTCGCCTTCGTCGTCGATGACAAATTTGGCCAGGGTCACGTCAAAGTTCAGGCGGGCCAGGTGACGGGCGACGTTATCCAGACAATCTGGCTCTGGAGTGGGCACAAAGGGGTTGACGGTCAGGTAGACCCAGCCTTGCTCCAGATCCAGGTGGATAAAGAACTCGTGCGTCTCGTCGCCAGCGGTCAGCTCGCTGTACCAGATGTTGTCGTCTTCGTGGGAATGGGGGACGTGACGCTGTTCAAGGAAACTAGTGATCTGCTCGGCTATCAGGGCCATGCTGCTCTCTCCAGGATGAAAAATTGGAATCACGCTTTTTACAGAACAAGCGGGCAGGTGTCTTGGCAGCCTGCCCGCTCCTGTCGCCGAATGGGGCGGACCGCCAGCCCGCCCCGTTTGTTTATTCCTTCTTGGCCGCGGCAGCCTTGGCCTCGGCGGCCCGACGTTTGGCCTCTTCTTTCTGGCGCTTTTCTTCCTCTTTGGCGGCGTGCTCGGTGGGATGGATCTGGGCGTAATAGGTCACCGGCTTGAGCAGCTTGTCTTTGTGATAGATGAGGTCGATGTGGCGGTTGTAGGCGCCGATCTCGTAGTCGTTGTTCATTTTGATGGCGTCAAAGGGGCAGAACTCGGCGCACAGGCCACAACTCATGCAGATGGTAGCGTCGATGGTAAAGTTGCGGGGGCGTTTCATGGGCTTGCCATCGGGCGTCTCGTCGCGGTCGATCCAGATGCACTGCGGCGGGCAGACGCGAGCGCAGATGCCACAGGCCGTGCAGCGAGGATCTTCCGGGCTTTCGTCGTAGACCAGGAAGGGGATCATACGAAAGCCTTCGAACATCTGGAGCTTTTGCTCCGGATATTCGATCGTCATCAGGCCTTTGGTATCGGCCCGGCTGCGGGTTTCCACAGCCTCTTGAACGGCCTGTCGCGGAAAGTATTTCAGATCGTTGAGATAGGTATCGACAAAGCGCCCGATGGTGACGCGCATGCCTTTGAGTACGCCTTTGCCTAACATTATCGATCTACCTCCCCTAGTACAATGTCGATGCTGCCCAGGATCACCACGACGTCCGCTACCTTGTACCCCAGACACATCTCCTCCAGGGCGCTGAGGTTGATGAGGCACGGCGAACGGACGTGGTAACGATAGGCATTGGCGCCCCCGTCAGAGACGACGTAAAAGCCCAGTTCTCCTTTGGGCGATTCGACGCGACCATAAGCCTCACCCTCTGGCACCTTTTGCTGCCAGTTCTTTCTGCCTTCCTGGATGGGGCCGTCTTCGATCTGGCTCAACGCCTGGTCGATGATCTTGAGGCTCTGGCGCATCTCACCCAGGCGCACCTGGTAGCGGGCATACACATCGCCGGCCGCTTCGGTGACCACGTCAAAGTCAAAGCGGTCATAGATGGAGTAAGGGGCAGACTTGCGCAGGTCGTAGGGCACACCGGAGCCACGCAACACCGGCCCGGTGGTGCTGAACCGGATGGCCTTATCCGGCGGCAGCACACCCACGCCCACCGTTCGCGAGAGGAAAATTTCGTTCTCGCTGAGGAAATAGTCGATCTGGTCGATGGCGCGAGGCAGGCGCTCGCGCGCCAGATATTCGCACTTTTTGATCCAATCGGGCGATGAATCGCGCACCACACCGCCAAAGCGGTAATAGTTGCACATCATACGCGAGCCAGAGACCATCTCGAACAGATCCAGGATGAACTCGCGTTCTTCCAGGCAATAGAGCACCGGCGTAAAGTAGGCACCCAGGTCGTTGAACAAAAAGCCGATGGCCACAAAGTGGTTGAGGATGCGGCTCAACTCGGCGATGATGACGCGCAGGTAACGGGCGCGCTCCGGCGGGGTGATGCCCATCAGCTTTTCCACGGCCAGCACATAAGGGAAAGAGTTGCTGATGGTGGAAACATAGTCCAGACGATCGCAGTAAGGGATGTTTTGCACCCACAGATTACGCTCGCCGATCTTTTCGTGGTTGCGGTGCATATAACCAAACACCGGCTCCAACCCGACGACCGTTTCCCCTTCGAGCATCAACTTCATGCGGAACACGCCGTGGGTGCTGGGGTGCTGCGGCCCCATGTTGACCACCACCCGCTGGGTTTTGATGCCGTCGCCGTTGGATTTGAGCCGGGCCTCGGTGCGGGCCACAAAATCGGCCATGTCATCGACCGGCTCCCACTCGCTGGGATCCCAGCCTTTTGGATAACGGGTATTTCCGCCAAAGGGGGTTTTGTCCTCGGCCCAGCAGAAATGCCCTGCCGGCCAACGCGATTCGAGTGGTTTCTGGTCTTGCTCGTAATAAGGCTCGTGCCAGTCTTTGCGCAGCGGGTGGCCTTCAAAGCCCTCCCACATGAGCAACCGCCGGTGATTGGGATGTCCCTCGAAACGGATGCCCATCAGGTCCCAGACTTCACGCTCTTGAAAATTGGCCCCGGGCCAGGTGGGGGTGAGGGAGGGCACCACGGGGGTTGCCTTGTCGGCGCGCACCTTGAGGCAAACCGGATCGCCGACGTTGCCGGTCGAGCTGAGGTGATAGACCACTTCAAAGTAGTCGGGGTAATCCACGCTGGTCAGGCTGGCCAGATGGTCGTAGGCCAGGTCGGGCGTATCGCGCAGGTAGGCGGCCACTCTTACCAGGTGATCGGCGGCCACGACCAGTCCACCCGGCGAATCAGCCAGCACGGCATCGCCGAATTCGTTTTTGAGTCGCGCTGCCAGGGAAGACAACTCGTCGGTTGCCACTTTGGCAGCCGATTTTTCCAGAACTTCTGCCATGTTGGATTCCCTCTCTTATTCTTTCTCGGCCACGACCTGCGCCGGTGCAGGCGCCGTTTCCGGCTCATCGGGGCGGGCCGACCATTCTTTGATCTGCTCGACTTGACGGACATCTATCAGATCCGGTCCATAGATGGGCACCGGAATTTCGGGAATGGGTTCCTTCCGATACCACCGCGACCGGCGATAATCCTCGTTCATGACTTTTTCGTGCAGCAGCATAAAGCCCTGGATCAATGCCTCCGGGCGGGGCGGGCAGCCGGGCACATAGACGTCTACCGGCAGGAATTTGTCCACACCCGAAACGACGTTGTAACCCTCTTTAAATGGCCCGCCAGAGATAGCGCAGGCGCCCATAGCCAGCACGTACTTGGGTTCTGGCATCTGATTGTACAGACGGACGATCTGAGGCGCCATCTTTTTGGTCACCGTGCCAGAGACGATCATCAGATCCGCCTGTCGGGGCGAGGCGCGCATGATCTCCATGCCAAAGCGGCTAAAGTCGAAACGTGAAGCCGCCGCACCGATCATCTCGATGGCGCAGCAGGCCAGCCCAAACATCATGGGCCACATAGAACCGCGCCGTCCCCAATTGTAGACGCTGTTGAGCGTGGTGAAAAAGACGTTTTTCTTGAGTTCTTGCTGTACTATTTCTTCGGTCATCCTTGCCTCCAACTCGTACTGCGAAATCCTCTCCAACGGCGGGGGACATTATACCCCATTTTGTGGAATTTGTCACGTTGGCTTTTTTTTGCTGGCCCGCCGCGGCCCGATGGACGCCTCACAGCCGCCCACGGACCAACTCGACCGGGTATTTGGCAGCGCTGATAGCCAGTTTGTCGATGACGGCCTGGCTCAGATCGATGTCCATCGTATTGGCCAGGCTGAGACAATAGATCAACACATCGGCCAGCTCGTGGCACACCCGCTGCCGGTGAGCCTCGTCGGCCAGCGCCTGCAACGATTGCTCCCCGCTGAGCCACTGGAACTCTTGCATCAGCTCGGCGGCCTCGATGGCGATGGACTCGCTCAGGTTCTTGGGGGTGTGGTAAACGTTCCAGTCACGCGCGTCCACAAAGGCGCGCACGCGCGCGCGCAGATCGGCCAGGGTGATGACAGTGTCGGGCATGATTCCTCCGGGGCATCAGGGTGTGAGGTGTTTCAACACCAACGGCAGATGAACCTGATCCGAGGCCACAAAAAAGGCATCCGATAGTACGATGCTGACGCCGCCCGATTGGCTGACGACAGCAGTCCAATAACCGCTGGCCGCGCCGCTGAGGTTCAGCGTGCCGCTGAGTTGCGTGGCGGAAAGGTGGGTGACGCCGCCGGGCGCGAGGATAGGCTCGCCAGGGCGGCTGAGGAAAAAGGTGGCCGTCGGAGAAAAGGGAGCGCCGGCAATATTCACCACGATGTGCGAGTCTCGCAGCGCCGCCGGGGGTGTCAGCGCCGAGAGGCGCGGGGTCAGGTCCAGACGACCTGCGCCGTAGGCGGTGTCGTGGCCGGCCGGCCCCAGGTCTTTGGCCCAGGCTTCCAGCCAGTCCTGCAACCGGGTCGGTGTGTAAAAAGTCGCAGCGTCCAGCATCAGGGCCGCACCGCCGGCCACGTGGGGGGCAGAGGCAGAGGTGCCGTAAAAGCCGGCTGCATAGGTCTCGGTGCGCACGCTGACCCCATCCGGCGCGGCGAGGTCTGGCTTGGCGCGCCCATCACGCGTGGGGCCCTGGGAGCTAAAGCCCTCCAGGGTGTCGTTCTGCCAGTAGGTCGCGCCCACCGTCAGTGCGCCGGGACTGTCGGCCGGCACGATCAGGCTGCTGGTGACGGTCTGGTAGTAAAAATCGTGATCGTAACTGAACAGCTCTAACGTGCGCACCTGCGCGCCGGGTTGTTTGGTGATGGCCACGTGGTAGATGCCCGTCGCCGGCGCGTTGAACACAATGATCTCCAGCGGGTCACTCTCGCCGTTCTGGATGTTGTCCGATTCGGCCACCTGTTTCAGCGCGCTGTCAAAGAGAAAGAGATCGTAATCGTTGGCCGATTCTCCCCACGGGTCATCCCAGCGCAGACCGACGACGATCTCGAGCTCTGCGGCGACGGTGATCTTGTTGGTCTCTTTGGCCTCCAGGAAATTGTGCCAGCTATCGGCGTCCGGGTCACTCCATGGCCCCATCCAGTGCTGCCGGGCGCTGTTGCCGGCGGCGTTGACCCACAACACGCCGTCGTCTCGTGCCTGGCTGACCTTTTCGGCCAGGTAGCCGCTGCCATCACCCGGGCCACCCAACGGCCAGCCGGCCGAGAAAGAAATGATGTCGACATCGCGCGCCAGCAGCCAATCCACAGCCTCGGCCCAGGTCACCTCGGTGTCAAAGTTCACCAGGTAAAGCTGCGCCTGGGGAGCCATGTCGTGCACCACCTCGGCGCAGGCGGTGCCGTGCGATTCACCGTTCCAAAAATCCAACTGCGTACCGCTGCCCACAAAGGAACGCGTGATCACATCGCCGGGCAGTTCACCTTCGCCGATCCGGTTCTTGTAACCGAAAAAGCCCACATCGAGCACACCCACCCTGACCCCCTGACCGCCAAAGCCGATGGTGTGCCATTCCTGGGCCAGCGTGACGGTCACTCCCTGGCTGACGGTGAGTGGCAGAGGTCGCCACGGGCGGCGCACGAAATTTACGCCGGGCGTATCGGCCAGGGTGGTGAGAGCCTGCGGCGGCAGGTGAGCCTGGATCCAGGGGCCGCTGGCGGCCTCCACCGCGCCGCCCAACGCCGCAACCGTTGCCTCGATGGTGGTCTGCGCCTCCTGGCCTGCCAGTTGGATCACCACCTGCACCCGGCCTGCGTGCAGCGAGATGCCCTGCTGCGCCGCCAGCCTGGCCGCAGACGGATCGCCGCCGGCCAGGCCTGTCACCAGTTCTTCCAGGACCGCCTCCAGGTGGGGGTGACGGCCCGGTTTGTTGGCGTCCGGCCCCATGCTCCGAGACGACGACGCCACCAACATCCAGAGAAGGCCCAGTGCGGCGACCGCCAGGCTCAGGGCAACGGCGGCCCGCCTGCTGCGCTGGAGCCAGATCACCGTTGCGTTTTTCATCAGCGTAGCTCGAGCTCCTCGGGCGCAACACACTTGAGCAAACGAAGCAAAAGTGCAATGGGGTCGGGTGGGAGGAATTGGCTAGACAGGTGCATTGCCCCTCAGGGTTGGATCATCACCAACCGACATAAATAAGGCCGAGAGGTCTTGTCCCCTCGGGCCGATGGATACAATCAGGATGACGTGGTATATGGCATTGGGGTTCCCGGCAAGGGTAGTATAACACACGCCGGGCGCGTTTGTCAACATTTTACAAAGGCGGCGATGTGTGGTATAATCTCGCCTCGTGCCGGGCGCCGATAGCAGGCAGCGCCCGGTTTTGCTGCCAATTCAGTAGGGGCAAGACGAGTCCGAGCGCGACGGTTGCTTCCACTGGTGTCGAGCTGGCTTGTCTGGCCCCTGCTTTGCGAAATGGAGAAACACACATGACCGCACATCACAACATCGACCGAATCCGCAACATCGGCATCATCGCCCACATCGACGCGGGCAAAACTACCACCACCGAGCGGGTGCTCTATTACACCGGCCGCACCCATCGCCTGGGCAGCGTGGACGAAGGCACCACCGTCACCGATTTTATGCCCCAGGAGCGCGAGCGCGGCATCACCATCCAGGCGGCGGCCATCACCTGTGAGTGGCGCGATTACCAGATCAACCTCATCGACACGCCGGGGCACATCGACTTTACCGCCGAGGTACAGCGTTCGCTGCGTGTGTTGGACGGCGGCGTGGTGGTCTTTGACGGCGTGGCGGGCGTCGAACCACAATCGGAGACGGTGTGGCGGCAGGCCGATCGTTTCGGCGTGCCGCGTATCTGTTTCATCAACAAGATGGACCGCACCGGCGCCGATTTTTGGCGCACCATCGAAGCCATCCGCGAGCGCCTGGGGGCCACGCCGGCGGCGGTTCAACTGCCCATCGGCGCAGAAGGCGACTTTGTCGGTCTGATCGATCTGATCCAGATGCAGGCCATCTTTTACGATGGCGACGACGGCGCACAGCAGGTCGTCGGCCAGATTCCGGCTGAGCTCGTGGACGAAGCGTTTCACCGCCGCGAGCAGTTGATCGAACACCTGGCCGATTTCGACGATCAGGTGGCCATCGCGTACCTCCAGGATGAAGACATCCCCGCCGAACAACTGCGGGCCACGCTGCGCCGCGCCACGCTGGCGGGTGCGCTGGTGCCGGTGCTGGCCGGTTCGGCGCTCAGGAACATAGGCGTGCAGCGGCTGCTCGACGCCGTGATCGATTACCTGCCCTCGCCGCTCGACGTGCCCGCCGCCAGGGGCCACGACCTTCTGACGAGCCAGGAGATCGACTGCCCGGCAGACCTGGCCGAGCCAGCCGCGGCGCTGGTGTTCAAAATCGCCACCGATCCTTACGTGGGGCGGCTGGCCTATTTCCGCGTCTACAGCGGCGCTATCCAGCGCGGGCAGACGGTGATCAACGGCCAGAGCGGCCAAAAGGAACGGGTGGGGCGGCTGGTGCGCATGCACGCCGAGCACCGCGAAGAGGTGGATCAGATCGCTGCCGGCGACATCGGCGCGGTGTTGGGGCTGAAATCGATCACCACCGGCGAGACGATGGCCAGTCCGGATCGTCCTGTGGTTTTGGAGCGTATTACCTTTCCGGCGCCGGTGGCCGAGGTATCCATCACACCACGCTCCAAGGCCGATCAGGACAAGATGGGCCTGGCTTTGCACCGCCTGGTGGAGGAAGACCCCACCCTGCGCATTCGTCACGACCGGCAGACCAACGAGACGATCGTTGCCGGCATGGGCGAGCTTCACCTGGAGGTAGTGATCGACCGGCTGCAACGCGAGTTTCAGGTGAGCGCCGAGGTGGGAGCGCCCCAGGTGGCCTACTGCGAGACCATCACCCGGCCGGTGACCATCGAAGGCCGGCTGGTCAAACAAACCGGCGGCCACGGTCAGTTTGCCGTGGTGGTCATCGAGATGGCGCCGCTGGAGCCGGGCGCGGGTTTCATGTTCGAAGATCGGCTGCATGGGGCCAGCATTCCGCGCAATTATCTGCCCGCCATCGAAGCCGGCATCCGCGACGCCCTGGAAAAGGGCGTGCTGGCCGGCCATCCGGTGGTCGACGTGCAAGTGACGCTGTTGGATGGCAAATATCACGAGGTGGATTCATCAGAGATGGCCTTCCGCACGGCGGCGTCGATGGCTTTCCGCGAGGGCATGAAAGAGGCGGCGGCGGTGATCCTGGAGCCGATCATGACCGTGGAAGTGGTGGCTCCCGAAGAATTCACCGGCGACATCATCGCCGAACTGAACATGCGCCGGGCGAGCGTCACCGGGCTGGCGCCGCGTGGCAATGGGCTACAAACCGTTCACGCCGACGTGCCGCTGGCGACCATGTTCGGTTACGCCACCGCGTTGCGCTCTCGCACGCAGGGGCGCGGCACTTTTGTCATGGCGTTCGACCATTACGCCCCGGTGAGCGAAAAACTGATGCTGGCGCTGAGCAAAAAAGCGGCCTAGAGCCTGTTATGCACATTGCACCATGAAAGTGACGAACCGATGAGCCATCAGCATGGCAAAGGCCACAAAATGCAGTCCGGCCAACGTCTCCGCCAGGCGTTCGTAGTCCCGTGCCAGCCGAC
>JBMOMT010000041.1:0-1618 GCA_049324835.1 Chloroflexota bacterium
ATGGGAGACATCAACCAGGCGGCGCAGCAATCGGCGGCCGGGGCGCAGCAATCGCAGCGGGCGGCGGAGGACATGAACGTCCTGGCGGCGCAGTTGAAAGAGCTGGTGGCCCGGTACAAGCTGTAAAACGCACGGTGTATGGTGCAGTACGCGACAACAGGTATGACATCTGGAATGCGAACGAGAATCACACCTGAAAGGAGACCAGACATGCCCAGGCAGGAGCAAACTCACGTGAGCGAGACATCAAAGACGGGGAAAAACTTTTTAGCCTTTGTGGACAACTGGAAGATGAGGAGCAAAATCCTGGCCCTGGTGCTGATAGTGGCCATCTTGTCGGTGACTGCACTGGCAGGGTTCAACTATTTCAGCATCAGGAGGAGCCAGTTCGACGCCGTTGGAGAGCAGCTCTTTGGTGAGGGCCAGCTGGTCATCGATCGATCGGGCGAGGTGGTGCAAGGCAGCATCAATGCGCTGCAGGCGCTGGCGCTTTCGCCGGATATCATCGAGGCCGTCGAGGCCTCCAATCAGACCTATGAGGGACGTGATCTGGCGGCGCTGGCGGCCGAGATTGCCGCGTTGGACGACGCGTGGGCGAACGAGGACCCCAGCGTGGACGATCTGGTGGCCCAGATCGAGGAAAATCCCGTGAGCGATCATCTTCGCTCGTTCATGGGAAATTTCCCTGAGGAAGTGGAGGTCTTTGTCACCGATATTCAGGGACTCAACGTGGCCATGACGGAGCGCACCGGTGATTACCTTCAGGCCGACGAAGGATGGTGGGAGGGGGCGTACAACGGCGGCCAGGGAGCGGTTTTTGTGAGCCCGGTCGAGTACGATGACTCGGCGCAAGCCTGGGCCATCGATGTGGGTGTGCCGGTCTATGACCAGAGCGGTCGCCAGCTCATCGGGGTGCTGCGCGGCACAGTCGATGTGTCTGTGGTGTTCGGCCAGCTTTCCGAGATTGCCTTCGGCGAGACCGGACACGTTGCTTTGCTCGATGGAGCAGGAACGATTCTCTACGCCCGAGACCGAGACATGCTGATGCAGCAGGCGCCCGAGAGCATCCTGACTCTGTTGGATGAGGGGCAGGACGGCTGGTACCAAGATGCCAACGACCTGGACGGGAATCTGGCCATCGCAGCCGTGCGCTTTTTGAAAGGCGATCTGGGCGAATCCTTGAACTGGGCCATTCTGATCGATCAGGATATGCGTGAAGTCAACAGCTCTGTGCAGGATGCCCTTGTCAACGGGCTCATCGTTGCAGGTGTGGTGGCGCTTTTGATGGCTGTCGTCGGGCTGTTTTTCGCCCGCTCCATCACCATGCCTCTGAGTGTGGTTGTCAGAGGATCCAGGGTGTTGGCTCAGGGCGACGCAGAGATCACCGGCATCAGCGAGGTCGCGCGGGCAAAGGTGGTTCGCCGGAGAGACGAACTGGGCGACATCGGTCGGGCTTTCGACGAGCTGGTGGCTTACTTTCAGGCCAAGATCGAGGCGGCGTTGGAGATAGCGCGGGGGAATCTGGGGGTGGAAGTGCCGCTGGCGTCGGGGCGAGACAGTCTGGGGCAGGCGATGGTGGAGATGAAAGAGAGCCTGGAGGCGATGTCTGGGGAGGTGA
>JBMOMT010000042.1:0-89660 GCA_049324835.1 Chloroflexota bacterium
GGTGACGGTCACCTTTGAGGTGACCGTCACCTCTCTCCGTCAATGCGCTGTCGCGCTTTGTGGGTTTTGTGACGTGTTCTTGACCTCGAAGTCCAGACCAGCGAGATGGAGTTTCAATGCGCTGTCGCGCTTTGTGGGTTTTGTGACCAATACGGTTGTCCAGACTGAAACCGTGGAGGTTGGGTTTCAATGCGCTGTCGCGCTTTGTGGGTTTTGTGACTTTTTCGTTGGTTTTGGTCGCAGTTCTTTTGGCCGGATGTTTCAATGCGCTGTCGCGCTTTGTGGGTTTTGTGACTGTCATTTGCCCTGGTACCACCGGTTGTGATCTCACTCTGCCGGGTATCCAACCAGTGGTGTAAAAATCGTCATCTGGTGCTCCTTTGCCCAAAATCGAAAAATGGGCGCTAAAATCGTACCACTCACAGCACTTTTGCCCTGAATTGCGCCGCTCGCCGCGCGGCCTGGCTCTCGTTTCAGGTAACCGCTCACCGCAGAGACTCGGAGAACGCTGAGGCAGTTCTGGGCCACGCATAGAACGGCCTTTCCCTGGCAACAACGGCCAGGAACTGGGCGTTTCGGCGGTGAAAAACAAAGACGCGCCGGGCAGTTACCATTTTAGGACATTTTCCGGCCGCTGTCAAGCAGCCCTGGTTTTGCACTTTTTACAGGTTCTGTGAAAATAGCCGCAGAGACGCCGAGACCGCTCCTACAATCTGGCCGACTGGACGCTGGCGAATCGACAGATTGCGGCAGCAGGGGCACGGCCCTTGCAAGAGCCTGCGGGAGGGTGAGCAGTTACGAGAATTCTCGGCGCCCTCGGCGTCTCGGCGGTGAAATAGATCATCGACCCGCTTGTAAAATCTGCAAAAGTATTGCCAGGAATAGTCCGGAGAAAAGGAAGGAAACAGGTTGTTAAGGTGCGACGGCTCGGCCGCCGGACTCTGACGGGCGGCGTGTGCCGTCAGTCAAGAGGCCAACCTGGCCCGGCGCCATCGCCCGGCGCTTTTTCGGGCAGGGCGCGGGCCTGGCCCAGGCCCATGCTGGTGCGTAGCCCCAGGCCGGCGTAAAAACTAAAGGCGGCCAGGAGCTGGATCAGGCCGTTCCAGTAGCGATCTCGGACCAGCACGGCATAGTGGATGCTGCCCAGGCAGCCGGCCAGCCGGCCGTGCGCGCCGTCGTCGCCAAAGGTCACGGCCACCGTCTCCAGGCGGTAGCGGCTGATGGCCAGACATTCCTGGGCAAAGCGGCGCACCTCGGGCTGAAGCTGGACGGGCGCAAAGGCGTTCCACCGATCCAGCAGGCTGCCAAAGACCAGCCCGGGCAGCGGCAGGGGCACGTTTTTGTTCTCGGAGCGGAACAGGGTGGGGCTGACCAGGCGCAGGCCGACGCGGTTGGGGCAGTGGGCAGCCAGGGTGTGGCGTTGCACCAGGCCCTCGAAGGTGTCCTGGCCGGCCCAGGCGTGGGCGGCGGGGTCGGTGGTGCTGGCAGTGATGTGCATCTCGGCCTGGCCCAGGGTGAGCGCGGGCGGCAGGTGGGGCATCACCTGCTGGCGCAGCAGGGCAGACAGGCGGGCAGAAAAGCTGGTGAGGCGCAGGTGATAACTCTGTTGCGGCGAGAGGGTCAGCTCACCCTTGCGACGCCAGTCGAGCGGCCACAGGTTGGAGAGGGTGAAGGGTCGCTGGCCGTGGCCGGCGTGTAATTCTTCGGCCAGGGCCGGATCGGCCTGGCGCACCAGGGTCAGAAACCAGGCGTGGGCGGCGCGGCCCAGGTTGACGGGCGTCGAAACGGTTTCGGCGGGTTGCAGGGTCAGCACCCAGGAAAGGAGCATCAGTTTTTCTCCTTGGCCGCGGTCGGCGGCGCGCCCGTTCGGAGGGCGATCTGGATAGGCGGCAGGGGGCCGCCGGGCTGGCCGGCGGCGTCGAAGGCGGTGGGCACGTGTTGGAGGGGATACTGTCCTTCCAGGCAGGCGACGATCAGGCCCAGGGTGAGCGGTTTGGTGCCGCCGGTGATGTCGGCGATGACCTCGGACGGCTCGAGTCCCAGGCGCGGGGCTTCGTGGTGGTAGATATCGCGCACAGTCTGGTAACAGGACTGGCTGTCGTAGCGGCCGGTGAGTGGATGCAGGGTAAAGCTCAGGTCCGGGTAATGGCTCATGACCTGCCGGGCCTGGTCTTGCATCTCGGGCGTCACCAGCAGCCAGCAGTGTTCCAGGCGCGGGCGGTGATAGGCGATGGCTTCGCGCAGTGTATCTTCCCGGCTCAGGAGAAAGATCAGGCCGCGGCGCCGGGCAGGCCGGGCAAAGTCGGCCAGCGGGCCCAGGTGGCGCGCCCGGCGACGTGACTCGCTGGCGGCGTAGGCATAGACAAAGGTAAAGGTCGCCACGGCCAGCGCGGCGACCGCTCCCCAGCCGAGCCACAGCCCTCCCCAGGCGGTGAGCGCCTCGGTGAACACGTTGACCAGCAGGGCCACCAGCACCGCGCTGACGACGGGGCCGAACCAGGGCACCTGGGTCAGGGCGCGTAGGAAAGGCTCACGCACGTATTTCGACCACATGGGTTTCACGATACCTGCCTCTTGGCGCGCGAGCGGTCGCGCACGCTTTGTAGATCCATCACTTCGGCCACCTGGTAGCGGGTGGGCACGCTGCCTGCCACAGGGCGCAGGCGCAGCACGGCGGCAAAGTGGCCGGCTCGCCCGTGTATCTCGGCCAACAGCGTCGCCGCCGCCGGGGCGTAGCCGGGCAGGTTGATCAGCAGGGGCGCGGTTTGCCATTCTTCTGCGCTCAGCCCCAGACGGTCGATCAGCGCCCGAATTTGCTCTTCAAAGGAGGCGCCGTGTTCGAACTGGGGCATCTCGCCGCGCACGTCGGTCACGGCCTGGCCGGTGAGGGTTGCCACCTGGGCCAGTTGTTCATCGGTGAGGGGGTGGGAAAAGTTGAGCAGGATCATGGCGACCTCTCCGCCGGCCCCTCTCCTGCGAGGCGAGGGGAGGGCGACCTCTCCCCCGGCCCCTCCCCTGCGAGGGAAGGGGAGTTTGACTCCCTCCTCCGTATCGGGGGAGGGCCGGGGAGGGGGTCCACCCTCGCGCGACAGGCTATTCGTATTTGGTCGAGGACTCGTTCCATATTCTGCATCACCTCCTCGTTTTTGACGCGCAGGATGTGCAACCCGCGGGCGGCCAGGGCGCGGTCGCGTGTAATGTCGTACTCGACTTGTTGGTCGTGCACCGGGCCGTCCACCTCCACCACCAGGCCGGCCGCCTGGCAGTACAAGTCAACGATAAAGCCGTCGATGATTTGCTGGCGGCGAAAGTGCAGGCCATCCAACTGATTGCGGCGCAGCGCAGACCAGAGCCGTTTTTCGGCAGGGGTCATGTTGCGACGCATGGTTTTGGCCCGCTGGAGTTTGGCCGGGTTTATTTTCTGGCCGGTGATGATGCCTTGGGTTGGCAGGGTAGTATCCTTACGAGTTCTCATTTGGTCTCTGACCTCTCCGCCGGCCCCTCTGCTGCGAGGCGAGGGGGCTGACCTCTCCCCCGGCCCCTCTCCTACGAGGCGAGGGGAGGGGCCGGGGGGTTGGGTAAGGAGTGGGAAAAGTTGAGCAGGATCATGATGCGCCTTCCAAAGGACACCGGCCAACGGCTTTGTCGAACAGTGCTTGCAGCTCAGGCAGCACGTCGCTGGCTCGCCTGGCGAGCCTGGAAGCCAGGGCTGCCTGTTCCCCCATGCCCGCGTGATTCAAATCGTTACGAATGCCGGTCACCTTGTCCCAGGCCCGGCGCAAAAGGTCGGCTTCCGGCAATTGAGCAATCAGCGATGCCGTAAAAGAAAGGCCGGCCGGCGACTCGCGCGCGCTCTTGAGACGGCAGAACTGGCTGAACTGCCTGATCCCCCCGGCGATGCCGTTTTCTTCACGCCGGCTTTTGTCCAGCACCAACCCCCAGCCCAGACGGCAGCCAGTCAGTGTGACCAGCCATTCTCGGGCCAGCGTCATCGCATGTATGACCTGGTTGTTGCCCATGTACCAGCGGATCAGGTCCAACTGGATGGTCAGGCCCTCGACGACGTCCTGCGTGGGACGGGTTAACGCCCGGGCGGCATATTCCTGCTCGATGCGCCCCGCCAGCAGACCAAAGGGGCGCGCCCACTGAGCCAGTTCGTTTTGTGCATTGGCCAGCGTTTTCCCCAGCCCGCCAGCTTTTTCCATCACTTCCAGGGGCCGGCATAACATCATAGCCAACGAAAACCCGCTCAGGTCGGCGCCGGCCCTTTGCAGCGCCTTCGAGGAGCGGCTTTGACCCTCCTGTTCCAACAGATGGGCCAGGTAACGGGCGTCGCCGGTGTAGATGAACTGGTTGGTGGCCGTCAGCCAATCGAGGAGCGTCACCAGTTCTGTCAATTCGATCACCGGAGCAGCCGGGTGACCTTTGCCCAGCTCCAAAGCCCCATACAGCACCTTTTCGATGGTCACCTCCTTGACGCTGCGCAGGTAGGCGGCTGTCAGAAATACCAGGAATGGAATGGAGCGCAGCCCGTGGGTAATGTCAAAGATGACCCGGTCGCCAACCCCCACCTGACTCGTCAGCGCATCAAAAAGCTGCCACAGTTCCTCTGATGTCTCGGCCACGGGAATGTCTACCGGGCGGATGCGTGGGTCCTTTAACGCTTCCAGCACCGGATACGCCATGCGGCGGGCGTCCTCGGTGACAAAGACCAGCATTTCGTCAAAGTCGAGGAACTGGCACATCGCCTGGCCGAACACATCTCCGGCGTAATCCTGGCCATGGTAACGGTAGACTGTCTTGCGGGCCACAGTTCCAAGGAAAGTGATGATCTTGAGCATGCCTCTACTCCTGTGTGGGCCTGGGGCGACTACCGGCGCGGTTTCATCTCGATCAGCGCCCAGCCCAGGGGAACGTCGGCCACAACCTGACCATGGCTGCGCCGTGCGCGCAGGCGGCGGCTTCGGGGGAAGGGTCGGCTGAGATCTGGTTCCCAATCGCGCTCGGCCTTGGGCGGGCGGCCTAGTTTATAACGGCGGCGCAGATAATCCTGAGATGATTTTGGCAGCCACTGGGCCACACTCTTGCCCGTCCACCCCACACCCCAGCCCATCTGAA
This sequence comes from Chloroflexota bacterium, assembly GCA_049324835.1. GTDB lineage: Bacteria > Chloroflexota > Anaerolineae > CAYNKW01 > CAYNKW01 > JBMOMT01. Next base: position 5,119 of record JBMOMT010000042.1, read on the forward strand.
TCAGAAACGCACTCCCTCCAACACTCGCTTTAGAAAGGGCGTTGTAGAGAGAGCTAGCAGCTCCAAAGCCAGATTTCCCCCGGTACCAGGTCTGCTCCTGCTCAATGCGCGCCTTGCTCACCGAGCCCACGATCTGAGGCAGTTTCTCCAACCAATCACGCCGATCTTGAAAGCCCAGCCTGCGCGACGCATTAGAGAAAAGGTAATCGTCCACGCGGAGGGTGGTACGAAAGACCGTATCGGGCTTCACGGCTTCGACGACGATGGGCGACCCCGGCTGGCCACCAGTGAATACCTGCACGTTAAGCAACATCAGCGGCGAAGGCGAGACAGGCAGCGGATCGCTGTCGGCGATGATGAGAGCCCGTAGCAGGTCGTGGTTTGGATCGGCGCCAAAGAGCGCCCGTTCCCAGGCCTGGCCCGCCCACTCACGGCGGTCGCCCAATTGGCCGAGATCCGGTTTGAAACCGCTGGAGCGAATAGCATGGCTCATCAACGCGGTACGCAGTGCGCCCTTGAGCGATGAACCCGGCAGATAACAGTGCCCGTACACGTCTTTGATCTGCTCGCGGATCTGGTCTACGGTGGTGCTGCCGGCCAGGGCGTAGCGAACGAAAGCCGAGCCGTCATGTAACTCATCGTCTCGCACCAGTTGACCCGGTGGTAGGGCTAATCGCTCCCAGTCTGGCGCGCCATCCGCAGCGCGGTTATACTCTTCAGCCAGAATTGCATCCCGATCGAGCACCCAGGTCTGGTATGCAACCGTCCGAAAATCATAACTACGCAGCAGCACATTGCCACTGCCGATGTGGAGGGGGGAGATCAAGGATACGGATACGTCGTAGATCATAACAGCGCCTCCTTTGCCACAAGCACCGGAAAGGCCAGTCCGTAACGCAGCACCGGGCGCTCTCCGAAATATCCCACGCCATCAGGAACGACATTGACGATCTCCCCTGGCACACCGCCCTGGCAAAAGATCACGCTGCCTTCACACACCGGCCGCACCTGCTTGCGACGCCACGGATGCCCGGTGTCGTCCTGGCACCAACCGCCTACGTGAACCAGTTTGTAAACCGCGTGGGGTGCTTTGAGGGTGGTGGCTGCTTGGTCGGCATCGGCAGGCAGGTAGCGAGATAACGTCACCGCGTAACCACTTGCCCTTTCACGTGGAGCGGTGGGCAGGGGCAGGGATGTCTCAGATGAGGTAAAGGTGAAGGCACCATGGCCGGTGGAGCGCAACCCACCCAGGCCGGCATCGGCCAGATAGCCAAGCGCATGATCGAGCCGCTCTTGGGCACCATCAGCCTCGCACTCGACACCAAACCACAGCCCACATCCTGGCGCAAAGATCACCCGGCCCGTGTGGAAGAGATTAGGGGCGTTGTCTAGCCGGCCGAGGGCCACGTGAGGCACCACACCTTTCTTCCAGAAGGTCTTGCTGTAGGGAAGAGCAGGCAATTGAGCCAACTCCTGGGGGTGATACCAATTGCCGCCGCAAAAGTTATCTTCATGAGCGAGCGAGGTCATGTCAGCGCCTTGGAGCAACAGCCCAAAGATGCGCTCCGAGCACCATTCGAACTTGAGCAGCTTTTTGCCAAGTTCGTCGCGCTGGCTCTGAGCCACGTTGATCCTGACAAAAGGCCGTGGATAAAGACGCAGATCGCCCACCCGTGGAAAGGCCGAGGTGACGCGCAGCGGCGCCGGCACAAACGGGCCCGGCTCACCGGCGGCCACCCATGCCGAGATCAGAGCAGCATATAACGTATCGCTGGGAACATAGCTCAGTGTCTCTTCTTTGCCCACGCCCAATTCCCCCACGAAGAACGCACCGCGCGGGTGGATATCAACCGCAATCATTGGCGGCCTCCTTTCAGGCAGTGGGGATCGTCCTGGATAACCAATCCAACACCTGAGACTTGTCTGCAATCAGCCTGGAGAGCATCTGATCGGTGAAGGGTCGCTCTGGATCTTCTTCGTAGGTGTCGCCACGCTTGCAGGTAAGCGTCAGTCCTTCAAAAACTACCTTGCCCGATCCGCGGCTGCCCTGTCCGCCCAGGTAATCGTCTTCCACCAGTTGGAGTGAGGTGAGCAAGTGTCCAAACAGCTCGATGTCGCTGGGCAGATAAATGCTAAAGACCAATTCCATGGGCGCAAAGACGGCATCGGCGGGCACGCGCTCCATCTGGCGCGGCGTGGCCGCACTGGTCACCCGGTCGATAGCCGCTTCCCACTTGACTTCGGTAAAGGGGAGGTCGGTCTGGATTTTGAGCAGGTCTTGCACAGACTTGCCTCTTACCCCCTTCAGTTCTGTCTGTTCCTCATCCCACAACGGCACGTCGCGCACGATCAGCCGGTTGGGTGCAGGCACATCAAAGTCTACTTCACCAGGCACGCCAAAGAGCGGGTTGACCCAGTAGGCATGGTATTGTTCCAGACCGACACGCCTGTATTCCTTTTCGCCCTCTTCACCCCTATCATAGTCGCGTCTGTCGCCTCCTGCAACGTGAATGGTCACATCGCGGCCGATAGACTTGTTCTGCGGGGCGCCGGTGATCTTTTCCGCCAGGGAACGCATTTTGCCTTTGAGCGAGGAACCCGGGATGTAAGGCCGACCGGTTACGGCATCACGGATGACGGGCATGTCCACGTTGCCAATGGCCAAAGCACCCGGCGACCCGCCGATGTGTAATCCGGTGAGAGCGCGAATGCGCCCGGTGACGATAACCCGTCCAAAAAGCTGTACTTGTGTCATGGCTGGCCTCCTAATTTCCACCATATTTCTTGTGATAAGCGACGATGGCCTCGAAAAAGTCCAGGAACCGGTCGAAGCGCTGCTTCCGATTTTCCGGGTCTTTGCCCTGGCTCATCTCTTCCAGTGCTGGCACCAGCACACGCTCCAGGTCGGCCATGCCTCGGCCCCGCTCACGCTTGGCAAAATAACCCAGCTTGGGGCGCAGCAGAACCGCGTCGCGGTAAGCCGAATCGGGATCGTTCGACCAGCGCAATTGAATCTGACGCGCTGTCCCAAACACGTTACGAAGCTGGCTGCTGGTCACCTGGCGGGCAATCGCCTGGCCGATTTGGTCGGCCCATTTGACCAACACTTCCGCATCGCCTCTGGCGATGATTTGCTCGATCGCCTGTTTGTCTGGAATAGGCACAGACAGCCCCTTTTCACGGTAATCCCCTGCCATGGTTAACCTCCTGTCTTGTCCAGGCTAGATCGGGTGAGTTCAGCGGAATCAATAGCTTGATCGTTTTGAGGTTCGCTCCACTCGTCGATCATTTCATCGTCCTTCCTGTCTTGGATGAACAGCCCCCAGTATTGTGTTCCCCTACTCGCGGCTCAACAACTCGGCCCAACGGGCCGACAGTCCGATGGTGCGGATCAGACCCTCTGGCACCAGCAACGCATCGCGGATGGCAATGATGCCCTCCTTGACCTGTCTATCTCTCACATGGGCAGCAGCACGGGTCAGTTGATAAGCCAGCACCCACATCCAGCGACCGAAGTGTAGCTTGCCATCTTGGCTGGTGCGGTCATATTCGGCGGCAATCTCAATGAGTGTCTGAATGAGCGATTTGGGTGCACGCCGATGTTTGCACCAGGCAGCCAACTCGTAGGCGCGCTCCAGCACCGCGCCGAATTGCTCCCAGGCCACAGGCTGATTCAAGAATGTCATCGCGTTCTTGGCCCCACGCAGATCCTTGGCAGCCTTCTCGGCCTTCTCGGCATCACGGGCAGCTTGATAGAGTGGAAACCTGAGGCTGGCCAGACTCACACCTCCAGAGAGCGTCACCTTGGGGTTTTTGCAGACATAGTCGGCAAAAGACCGACACACCCGTTCCGCAAAACGTGGCAGCGCATCCCATGCACCCACGACGAAAAGGTCGTCTCCCCCAGCGTACTGCAAGTAGAGGCTACCGCTCAGGTCAAGGGGATCGCCGTCTTGTGGTTGAGCTAGACGGGGCAGCCAGCCTTCGAAAAATAGCCGCAACCCTAACGACAGCGACGCCAGACGCGAGAGTGTCAGGTTGTCGCCATCATCCCCTCTAAAACCCTGTTGGAAGATCCGGCCCAGGCCATCTACGTCCATACGAAGCACCCCCCACCTTTTGAGAGGCGTTTTTTCGGCCAATTCGTCAAAGGTCAGAGGATCGCCTCGCCTATCGCGTGGCACCAATTTGGCCAGCGGTCGCGTCACGCGTACTAATGGCACGCCGCCCAACGCAGACTCAATCGCTGAGTCGTCTGCTTCCTGGATCTCGCTCAAGCGGGCCAATGTGACATCCTGAAGCTCGGGCAGGGTGTTCTCTTTTTCCAAGGGCTTCTCGGCATTAATCAGCGCGATCCGCGCCCCAAAGTTCGCCAGACCTGCCTGCCAATGGCGTACATCGGCCGCTTCAGGGGGAACCGGTGCTTGCAACCAGACCAGGTGCGTAGCGTGAGCCAACGCGTTGCCCAGCCGCTCAAAGCTGCGGCACAATTCACACTTGCGAATCCCCTCCGCGCCAGCGCGCTCCGGCTCAAAGTGCTCGCCCTTCTGACGCTCAGTGCCACAAATACTGCATCTTTGGTCATTGTCGCCACCAACACCCAGCGGCGCGCCGACCAGCGCAAACAACTCGTCATCATCCAGAGCTGCCAGCGGCTTGTGTTTGGCCGGCAGCAACTCATTTTCATGGAGTCGGCGCCAGGCATCAGCAAAGCGCGCACGCTCAAACTCGGCCCTTTTCAGAACAGTGCAGGCCAGCGTCAGATGGAGCTCTCCCTTATGCGCTTTGACCAATCGGCGTGTGACCTCTCGACCAAGACCTTGAAGCTCCTCTTGCTGTTCGACTCCCACCAAAAGATAAAAGTTTCCACCCCCAACATAAATCACATTGGTAGGAGGCAATCCCAGTTTCCGAATCAGAAACTCAGCCACGACCTCGGTGAGCAATTGCACATAAAACGAGCGCCCCCGCAGTGTCCTGGCTGCTCCAGACGAGGCCAGCGTGTAGATAAACCTCTGCACGCCAGAAATGTCGCCACCCACCAGCACGGCCACTGGGTCGTCATCCTTGACGGCGTAGCACCAAGCACCGTCGCGTCGATCTTGTGCCAGACAAGCTGCCATAGCTGCTGTCATCCGGGAATGGTCATACAGACTCACATCTGGGATGGCGTTATAGTAAGCAGAAGGAATGCACCACGTGAATTCAAGCATCCGGTTATAGAGTGTTTCCAGGTAGAGCATTGGATCGCTTGTGGTTTTCAATGGCTCACACGCACGCTCGAACTCCTCCCACAGCGCAAAATACTCGTCTCGAAAGGACTCTCTCCATTGTGAACGATCCCCCTTGCTGGGAAACAACGTCTCGTCAAAGTGTAGACGAGCCAAGGAGAAATGCCACGCTTCATCGAACCCGCAAAGCCGGCTGAAAGTCGAGCGTAGGTAAGGCACTCGTCGGTCGTCCTTTGCGCCATCCAATTCCTCTCGTTCACCCGAGGCAAGCCAATCAGCAAGCCGGACCAGTTCGTCCAGATCGCTCTTGGGCACATGGTGATAGACCACACCACTTAAACCCTGGCGTACATTTGCCGGGAGACTTGGCGCAAAGTCTTGAACGAACGAATAACTAGCAAGTGCATGACTATACTTGACCTCGGCGCGCACCTCATCATCGACAATCTCTCGTAGCGGGGTATCCGCCCGCTGCGAAAACTTGCCAATGTCGTGCAGCAACCCGGCCAGAGCTGCTTTCAAAGTTTCTTCTCGCATAGGCTTCTCCTTTCACCATCAGACTGTGGCTGCTGACTTGGTGTTATCATTGTACCAGTTTTTGCCGGCTGACACATCAGAAGTCCCTCCGATCTTTTTCAGAGGTTTCTCCGATGTGCTGGCAGCGACTTTGTGTTATACTACCCAAAAAAGCGGCGGAATCGTTCCCACAGAAAGCGATAATCCAGCCACGTATCTTCGGGTAGCCTCCAGACACAGCGACACTCGGCCAGGATGGCCGTCTTGTGTGAATCTACGGTTTTCAGGCTGATGCTCAACGCCTCGGCTACGTCCTGAGGCGACCCCCCGGCGGCAAAGGCGCGCAGCACGTCCGCCTGGCGCGGCGTGAGCATTGCCACCACCTGCTGGCAGCGCTCGTGCTCTGCGGCGTCCATCATCTGCCCCTGGAGAGCCATCACCCGGTCGGGCTCGGCCTGGGCGAGTGAGCGCAGGGCCGGGAAATAGGCCCCCCAGGGCATCATCGGCACCTGGATGAGCCGCACCCCGTCTTCTGGCCGGGCGTGCATGATGGCGCCGTTGGCTGCCCGTTTCAAAAAGTCGGGAGGGGTGTACATGTGCCACAGCCGGTCGTGGTGATCAAAGTGCAGCATCGCCGCCGACACAGCCACCAGGGCCAGGATGCGCCGTCCGCCGGCGATGCACACCTGCAGGCGGCGTCCCTGCGTCTTCAGGCTGGCCACCAGCTCGTAGACGGCGCTCCAGGCCACGTTGGCGGCTGCCTCGTCACGGATGTCATCCAGCTTTTCCCTGCCCTGACGGATGGGGACGAAACGCAGGCGGCAGGGCCGTCCCGCGTAGGTGTGAGCCGTGAACTCGGCGGCCAGTTTGCTCAGCGCCTGGCCGGTGAGTGGATCGCCGAGCGGCGAAAGGTGGACGGCGATCACTTCCTGGATGGCCTCACCACGGCGCAGCAAGTCATCCAGGGCAAAGGTTACGATCTGTGGCCCGCCGGCCATGGTGGCCACCAACGTACTGCTTACCGGTCCCTGAGTCACTGCAACCTCCCGCGCGTCGATGCACCAATGAGAGGAGCCAAGATGGCACATTTTCCTGCTGTACTGATCGGCGGCCCGCCTGACAGCGGCAAGTCGGTGCTCACTTTTAGTCTCACCTATACCCTGCGCCAAAGGGGCATCCAACACTATGTCCTGCGCGCCTGCCCGGACGGCGAAGGCGATTGGACACAAACAGCCGACCAGGAGCTGGTGCACACCATTCTGGTTCCTCAGACCTGGACACCGAACTTTGTCGACCACATCTGCCGCGACCTGGCGAATCGACATTTGCCCTTGATCGTGGATGTCGGCGGGCGGCCGAAACCCTGGCAAGAAGCCATCTTGGGTTGCTGCACCCACGCCATTTTATTGACACCGGATGAAGCCAGCCGCCGTCAATGGCGAGAACTGATGGCCCGTCACGGTGTGATGCTCCTGGCCGACCTGCACTCTGCACTGGAGGGTGAGGGGCATGTCGACCAGAGCCAGCCGATCCTGCGAGGCTCGCTCACCGGCCTAAAACGAGGCAGCCACGCGCGAGGCCCGGCCTTTGATGCCCTGGTAGATCGCCTGGCCCAGGTGCTGGCTTTTCCCGGTGACGAGTTGCGCCGGCTGCACCTGGAAAATGCCCCGGTTGAAACGGTTGTCGAACTCGATCGCCTCAAACGCACCCTCAAAATCGGTGGGCTCCCGGCTGTCTGGGAGCCAGACAGCCTGCCCGACGTCCTGGCATATCTGCCTGAGGGCGTTTCATTGGCTCTTTACGGACGTGGGCCCAACTGGCTGTACGCGGCCCTGGCGATCCTGGCCTATCCGGCGATACTGTACCAGTTCGACGTCCGTCTGGGCTGGTTAAAGCCGGCTGCGCTAAAGTTGGGGCGACCCCCCTTGGATGCTGCCCTCCGGGTAGCGGTTCTGCCGGCAGAAACTCACACGCGGCTAGAGTGCAGTCTACCTGGCGGCTACATCGATTATCACCAGGCGGACGGCCTGTGCGTGCCTGACGTGCCATTGGACAGGGGCATCATCTGCAGTGGCAAATTGCCGCATTGGTTATCAACGAGCCTGGCATTGGTTTATCGTCAGGCGCGGTGGCTGGCAGTGTTCCAACCGCCCCTTGGCGGGGCAGTGGTGGTTCACACCACGCCAGGCGCGCCACCGGTGGGCAGCGTTTTGCGTGTCTGATCTGAAAAGGATTTAACGGCGGACGAGCTACCGCGGGCACATCCATCACTCTGGTCACGCCTCGGACAGCGCCCGAGTGCCAAACAAAAAGCGCCAGAACAGGGGCCTGGCATGCCCCTGCTGGCGCTTTTCGGATCCGCTATGATCGTATCGTCGGTGAGAAACAGGATACACCACTGTATGTCCCTTGGGTCGATACAGTTTTTAGAGGGTTACGGGGATGTCAGCAGCACGGCTTTACATTGGTTATTGTAGCATTATTACGCGCCGCCGTCAATAGATTTGGACGTCAATTGGGCCCTGGTTTAAAATTTCTAACACTTTTCAACCGACGCCCAGGGTATCATCGTTTTAGGCGTCGTTCTCCGGCGGTCGAGTGGACGACCGCCGCGCGCCTTTTCACCAGGGCTTGGGTACAGAGAGGAACAAGTCACGATTGCCCTGACATCGGAGCCAGCACTTGCACGTTCGATTGAATTGATGTAGAATAACTCGCCGGACAGTCTGCGAGCGAGGTGTGTTGTCATGCCGATCTATGTGTACCAGTGTGATTCTTGCGGTGTTGTCTTTCAACACCGCCAGTCTTTTGATGAGCCCCCTCTCACCCATTGCCCCGAGTGTGAAGGTCAGATTCATCGCGTCATCCAGCCGGTGGGCATTGTGTTCAAAGGCTCTGGTTTTTACGTCACCGACAACCGCGCCAGGTCCTCCACCGCACTGCCCGGCGAGAGTAAATCGGAGAAAAAGGAAACCGAAGTCAGCCCCAGCCCGAGCAACGACTCGGCTTCGAAAAGTGAAAGCCCCGCACCGAGTACGGCCAAGGATGACTGAGTGATAACAAAAAGTAATAAAAAACGGGCGGCCCGGGTAAATGCCAGGCCGCCCGCTCTTTTTGGAAAGGGTCGTTACATCTGGAAACGACTTTTGGCGGGCACAACCTTGTGCGAATAATTGGTGACGTATTTCATCAGCTTTTCACGCAGCTCCTGCCATTCGTCACCTTCCAGAATGCCCTGCATGCTCTCCAGGTCTTCCGTCACCCCACCGACCAGGATCTGAGGGCCCTGGCCATAGACGGTGTACCAGGCATCGGTAAGGTGCAGCCCTATCTTGGTCATCGATGGCGCCAGCTCTTGCACCGCAAACTCGAAATAAGCATGTTCGTGACCGGGTTTGATGTCCCAGCTCATGAGCAACTTGATCATGGTCTTTTTCCCTATCGACTGCCTGGCAGCCCGTTTCTCCACGCCATTATAGCCCAGTCGCCCCGTAAAGGCAAATCGATTCACAACCGCAGCGCAGCCTGAAATACAGACTCGTCCTCAAACGGCCCAACGACCGCCAGGCTCAGGCGCTCCTCGCGGAACAGATTCTGCGCCAGGGTCTGGATCGTCTGGGGCGTGACGGCGTTCAACTGGGCCACCACCTGTTCCGGGCTTTCGAGCGGCTGGTTGGCCGTCTCCTGCCCACCCCACCAGGAAGCGTAACTAAAGCTATCTTCCAAGGCCAGCAACATGCGCCCCTGGAGAAACTCACGCGCCCTGTGCAATTCCTCCTGCGGCACCCACTCCTGGCGCAAACGATCCCACTCGTCCAGCAGCACCCGCACGGTTTTTACGGCGTGCTCGGGCGATACACCTGCATACATGCCCACCAACCCGGCGTCCAGCAGCGTCTCGAAAAAAGACTCCACACTGTAAGCCAGGCCGAGCCGCTCGCGCACCTGCTGAAACAGACGCGAGCTCATGCCCTCACCCAGCACCACGTTGAGCAACCGCAGCGCAAAACGATCCGGATGGCCCACCGGCAGGCCTGGCACACTGAGGTGAAGCTGGGCCTGCTCTGTATCACGGGGATAGACGGTGAGCCGCGGCTGGCCAAAAGAGTCCGGCGCAGGCGAAAAAGCAACCTCTGGCATCGGCTGCCAGCGACCCAAAAGCTCGGTCAGCCGTTCGACGATGCGCTCGTGCTCCAGACTACCGGCCACGCTGATCACCGTGCGGTTGGGAGCATAGTGCTGCGCCATGTGGGCCAGCAAGGCATCGCGCCTGAGAGCGGCCACACTCTCGCGTGTGCCGGCAATATCGCGCCCCAGCGGATGGTTCGGCCAGAGTTGTTCGTAGGCCAGCAGATACACCAGCTCCGAAGGAGTATCCACCGTCAGGTTGATCTCTTCGATGACGACGTGGGCTTCTTTCTCCAGCTCGATGGGATCGAAACAGGCATGGCGCAGCATGTCCACCAGCACGTCCAGGGCGATGGACAGGTGGGGTTTGGCCACCTTGGCCCAAAACACCGTCGTTTCGCGGCCCGTACCGGCGCCCAAAATGCCGCCTACCCCTTCGATGGCCTGCGCGATCTCTTGGGCCGTGGGGCGTTTTTCGGTGCCCTTGAAAACCATGTGCTCGATGAAATGCGCCGCGCCAGCCTGCAGGTCGTCCTCGTAGCGTGAGCCTGTCCCGATCAAAAAAAGCACACTCACCGAGTGGGTGTGCGGCAGGGCCTGGGTGACGATGCGTAGACCATTTTCCAGAACGGTTTTTCGATACATCAGACTCCTTGGCTGCCCGGTTTTTTGAGCTGGCGATCTATTATACCCCCCTCAGAGATGAAACGCAAACGGTGTTGGCCTCTGGAAGGCTGCCGGAGAGCCGGTGAGTCTGGGGAATCCCCAACAGCTCGACTGAGCCCCGCCCTGAGTGGCGGGACGAAGGGCTCGCCGAAATCTTGTTGGGGCGGTTTGGGACCACCACGCGGGGTATACCCGAACAAGCACCTGTCCTGTACCGGACAGGTACAGGATTCGGGATTCCTTTGCCCCCAGATGGGCTGTTATTGAATCTCTCCGACAGGCTGCTGGCCCACAGGCAACGCCGCCGATGCAGCGACTGCCTGAGCCAGAATTCGATCATAGATGCCAGCGCCGCTCTGCCCGGTGACAGCGCTGCTGGCCTGGCTCAGGTCTTTTCTGAAATCCTTTTCCAACCCGATACCGCAGGCCTGCCGCACCAGTTGAATGGCCTTGGCGGCATAGGCGATGACCAGGCCCGGCTCGATGCGGCCCAGATCGTCGAAAAACCAGCCACAACTGGTGTACATGGCCTGTCGATAGCGCTGGGCCTCCAGGAGGGTGAGCAGGCGCGCCTGATCCGCGCTGGTGAGGCCGCCGCCAGCGTGACGGGCGACGAGGGACGGACCCGACTCCTGGCCCAACCACACCCGGATAGCCTCTCGACGCATAGACCACGGATCGGCCACGCGCCTGTACGTTTCGGCCAAAAAGAGGGCGTCGATCTCCCAGGCCAGGCGATCCATCGCCTGGCGCAGTATGCCTTTCCAACGGCTGCCGCCAGACGTGCAACTGCATCCCTCACGCCAGCGGGCCAGACCGTGCCAGCAGCTCCAGGCGGTGTGCTCCCAGATCTCCACTTCTTCTACCGCCGGGTTTTGCCTCAGAAAATGGGCCAGATACCCCACCTGGTAGCCTCGCTGGGGAGCCAGTTGGGTCAACAGATCGGTGACGAATCGCTCGCGGCCCGGCTGGTGATGGCCAAAGGTCTCACCGTCGGTGGCGATGAGATACAGACCGCCGCCGCCGTTAACGGTGGCGTCGAGAAGCTCGGCAAAACGCAACGCCCGCTCCGTGAGGTACGGATCGAAGGCCAGACGATTGGACAGGTCTTCGTGGCGGAAAAAAACGGCCATCCGCCGCCCTGCCGGCAGGCGCACCCAGTAGGGACGCGCCACGTCGACGCTCTGCCGGGCCTGGCGCACAGAAAGCACGGTGAACTCGATGCCCTGCTCGGCCATCACTTCCAGCGTTTCCAGGTCGACGGCCATCTCTGGCAGCCACATGCCCTGCGGCAAACGGCCAAATCGGTGATGGAAATCGGCGATGCCCCAGGCGATCTGGGTCTCCTTGTCGCGGCGGTGGGCCAGCGGCAGAATGGTGTGGTTATAGGCCTGGGCCAGAGCGTTGCCCACCCCCCAACGCCGCACGTTTTGGCGGTCGGCTTCGACGATCTGGTGATACGTGTTGCCATCGTAGCCTGCCAGCCATTGCGCCAGCGTGGGGCCCAGATTAAAACTCAGCAGATGAAAATTGCCCGCACGCGCGTTGGGAGCATAACACTCGGCGGTGATCTTTTCGTTGAAATTGGCAAACGGCGCCGCGCCACCCTCCGGCGGAATGACACCGCTGAAAGGATGCTCACGCGGCGGCTGATAAAAATGGCCGTGAATACAAAGCGTCCTGGTTTTCAAGCCTCAAACTCCCGCATTGTTTATTCTTATTCTACACAGAATTACACAGAGCATCGTTTGAGTTTGGGCAAGAAACCATTGAGTTTGGATCAAGACGGGAGCAACCGGCCAGCAAACGCGCACGGCTATTGATCCGTCGATCTCGGATCAATAGCCGTGTATCAGCCTCTCATGCCTCGGCGCACGACACCCATCGGTTCGCATTGCTCAGCCTTGCCCGGAAACTCGGTTTCTCAAAAGCCCTGCCGGGCAACAGTATAACACAAAATCGCCGGTTTGGGTAATCGGGCCGGGCGTATCACAAGCTGGCTCAGCGCTCCCGCCAGATGGCCTGCCAGTGCTGCGCCGATTCACCACCCAGCCGCCAGATGGCCAGCCCGGCGATGTCAGGATGCTGTTGGCGTGCGGCCCGCACCTTGATCGCAATGGCCTGGGCGTCGGGGATATAGACGGTGTGGGGCACATCGGCAAGGGTATAGGCAAAAAAAATCTCGGCCGATGACGCATCACGCCGCACGACCGGCGAATGTTGCCGCATCAGATCGGCCACAGCGCGCCAGACCAGGCCCTCCCCCACACCCTCGGCCCAATCGCGACCGTAGAATGGCAGGCCCAGCCAGATTTTCTCCGCCGGGACGGCGCTCTCGGCGTAGGTCAACACGGCGTCGGCCCAGTCCAGCGGCGCGATGGGGCCGGGCGAGCTGCTGCGCCAGTGATACTCGTAGACCATGATCTTGAAAGCATCGACCGCCGCACCCAGCCGTGGCCAATCCTGGGACTCGGGCCCGTGCCAGCTACCCTTGTCGCTCGTCTTGGGATGCACGGCAATCGAGAGTAATCTGCCCTTTTCGTGGAGTGCGGCGGCCAGCGCCTCGATGAAGGCCGAAAAGTCGTCGCGAGATTCGGCGGGCAGCGCCTCATAGTCGATCTCGATGCCATCGTAATCCAAACGCTCCACCAGTTCCAGCACGGTCTGGATGTGGGCCTCACGCGTGGTTTCGTCGGCCAGCAAAGCGGCCACGCGGGCGCCGTCGAAATCGTTCATGACCGTGGGCAGCACCCGCAGGCCGTGAGTGCGGGCCAGTTCTAGCAACGCCGCGTCCTGGGCGCCGGCAAAGGCGCGCAGAGAGCCATCGGCGAGAACCTGGTACCAGAAAAAGTTGACCTCGTTCAATTCGGCAGCGTGGTTAGAAAAAGAAATCCTCACACGGTCGGCGTCCCAATAGGGCACCCAGGCCGACACCTGAAATGGTTGCCGCAGCGAGGGTGGCACGATCGGCGACCGCGCCGTCTCCCGGCGCGCCAGTGTCAGGCACAGCAACAGGGCGATGATGAGCGCCGCCGCGGAGAGCAGTGGAAATCGTGGCCTGGTCTGCTGCGTCATGGGCTAAAAACCCCACACCACCGGATTGCTCCAGGCAGAACGGCCATCGGCAGCGGTGCACTCGACACGTAGATAACCCTCGTTGCCTTTGAGCTGGTAACGTGCCTGCTGGATCGTCTGGCCTTTCGGGGCGGTGACGCGCCGGCCGTAAAAGGCGGTGGCCATAAAACCCACCGAAACCACCGGCGAACAGTGTACCTCGACGATGCCATCACACACTTGAATATCGTGGATAACCGGGCCGGTGCTGGCATAAAAAGCGCCGCTCTCCAGCGCCTGCCGTATGGCCTGCGGCGTCAGTCCGGCGGCCTTGATCCAGGTCCAGCCGCCGTCGCCTTCGATGTCCGGATCGTGAATGTCGTCTACGGCCAGGCCATAGAACAACCGCCCCTGGGCCAGCAATTCATCCCAGTGGACGGCGGCCAGCCCCAGCCCCCAGCGCACCTGACAGACGTCGTTATAGACCTCCAGCCCCAAAAGGCCCTCGACGGCGGCGATCTGGCGGCTGGTTTGTCCCAACCAATAAGGGTGCGCAGCAAAAACCAACGCGCCCGCCGCACGCGCCGCATCGACCGCGGCCGGCATCGAGTCGCCGCCGGGCATGGCCACAGGCTGCTGAATATCGAGCAACAACAGATGATAGTGCGTTCCATCGGCCACCACGCCGCCGTGCCATTCGACGCCACGCAGCAGCAGAAAATCGGCAGCCGCCAGGTGGCGCGCGTCGGTCACATGGGCGTGATCGGAGAGGTTCAGCAGGTGATAACCGCGCTCCCGATACCAGCGTGCCAGTTCTGGCGGCGAGAGGCGACCATCGGAGTGAGTGGTATGGGCGTGCAGAGCCGCTTTGTACCAGTTGCCCTTCAGAGCAAAGGGATTGACCAATGCCGGTTGGGTCATTCATCGACTCCTCACAAAAACAGCCCCCGGAGTAACTCACCCAGGGGGCCGTTTTCGATTCTGTGTTGCCCCTCACATGTGGGGGGCGAACTTTTCCATCAGTTTTTCTTTGGGCATGTAACCCACGATACGCTCCACCGGTCTGCCGCCTTTAAAAACCAGCAACGTGGGAATGCTCATGATGCCATATTCACCGGCCGTGACAGGGTTATTGTCCACGTCCAGTTTGGTCACTTTGAGCCGGCTGGCGTGCTCGGCAGCGATGTCTTCCAGGATGGGAGCGATGCGCTTGCAGGGAGTACACCAGACAGCCCAAAAGTCCACCACCGTGGGGAGATCGGCCTGGATGACTTCTTGTTCGAAAGAATCGTCGGTCACGTGAATGGGTGTTGACATGAAAACCTCCTCAGCTCCAATTGTCTCACTGGTCTATAGACAAACCCAGGCGGTCGAATCTTACAATGGTTCGGGGTTTTTGTCAATTCACTCCATCCCCTGCCTTTGGAGAAACTCGCGCACTGCGGCCATCGCCAGGGATGGATCCGATACCTGGAGCAGCAATTGCTCCAATGGGCCGCGCATCTTGCCATCGCGTGTGAGGATCATGGGCACCAACTCGTCGTATTCCAACGACACGCCCCAGGCCTGAAGCATGTCCAGCGCGGGCTGGCTCATCACCGGCGTGTACACGGCCCGCATGCCCACGTGGCAGACCATGGCCGCCACGGCTTTACCCACCAGTTTATCGGCCAGCGACGCGCCCGCCAGGGCCGGCCCCGCCGCATCGATCAGCGCCAGCAGATCGACCACCCCTTTGCCCACGCTGGTGCGGATGACCTGGCCATCTTGGGCTACCACAAACGCCAGCGCCCGTTCTTTGAGCAGTCGTTTTGCCATCTCCAGATCTCGATTCACCATCACCCTCCAAAGCGGAATGTGGGCCAGTATACTCACGCCGCAGCCGGCTGTCAAGAATCGCCGGTTGTGGTATAATAAGGCCCATGTTCGAGTTTACACTGCTCAAAACCGATCCTCACTCACTGGCCCGGGCCGGCGCCTTTTCCACACCCCACGGCGATATTCCCCTGCCGGCTTTTGCGCCGGTGGGCACACAAGCCACGGTCAAGACCGTTTCGCCCGGTGAACTGCGCGCTCTGGGCGCCAGACTGATCCTGTCCAACACCTACCATCTCTACTTACGCCCCGGCGCAGACCTGATCGCCCACCTGGGCGGGCTGCATCGCTTCATGGCCTGGGACGGCCCCATCCTCACCGATTCCGGCGGTTACCAGGTGTTCAGTCTGGCGGACCTGCGCCGCATCGACGACGACGGCGTGACCTTTCGCTCCCACATCGACGGCTCGGAGCACCGCCTCACGCCGGAAAAGGCCATCGCCGTGCAGGAACAGCTTGGCGCCGACATCATCATGGCTTTCGACGAGTGCGCCGCGCCCTACGACCGGGCCTACAACGAGGCGGCCCTGACACGCACCCACGCCTGGGCCGGGCGCTGCCGCGCCGCCCAGACCCGCTCCGATCAGGCCCTGTTCGGCATCGTCCAGGGAGGCGTCTTTGCCGACCTGCGCCAGGCGAGCGCGCGATTCCTCACCGACCTGGACCTGCCCGGCTATGCCATCGGCGGCCTCAGCGTGGGCGAGAGCAAGGCCGAAATGCACGCCATGCTGCAAGCCACCACGCCGCTGCTGCCGGCCGATAAACCGCGCTACCTGATGGGCGTCGGCTCGCCGGAAGACCTGTTCGAAGGGGTGGCGCGCGGCATCGATCTGTTCGACTGCGTATTGCCCACCCGCATCGCCCGCAACGGCGCGGTGTTCACCCGCCAGGGCCGCCTCAACCTGCGCAACGCGCAGCACGCCCGAGATCCACAACCCATCGAAGAGGGCTGTGCCTGCTACGCCTGCCAGCACTTTTCGCGGGCCTACCTGAGACACCTGGTCATGGCCAAAGAGATTCTCGGCCTGCGGCTGGCCACGTTACACAATCTACATTTTTTGCTGGCATCGATGCGCCAGATTCGGGACGCGATCCTGAGCGGCACATTTGTCGCCCTCAAAGACGAGTTTCTGGCTGGCTGGCAGGCCAGCCCCCCCTCACAGGAGAACCCATGACACTCATCCAGGCCATTCTGCTCGGACTCCTCCAGGGAGCCACCGAATTTATCCCGGTTTCCAGCTCCGGCCACCTGGTACTGCTGCCCTGGCTGCTGCGTTGGCCAGACCCTGGCCTGGCCTTCGATGCCATCGTGCATTGGGGCACGCTGCTGGCGGTGCTGGCCGTTTTCTGGCGCGATCTGTGGCGGCTCGTGCGGGCCGGGCTGAACAGCCTGCGCACCCGCTCGCTGGCCGACCCGGAAGCGCGCATCGCCTGGTGGATCGTCATCGGCACACTGCCGGCGGCGACGATCGGTTACCTGTTCGAAGATTTTTTCGCCGGGCTTTTCAGCTCACCGGTGGCGGCAGCGTCTTTTCTGCTCGTCACGGGTATCATCTTGAGCGCCAGCGAGCGGCTGGGCTCTCGCACCCGCGAGGCCGAAGAGATGAGCTGGCTGGATGCGTTGCTGGTGGGCCTGGCCCAGGCCGCAGCCATCACGCCGGGCATCTCTCGCTCTGGAGCCACCATCGCCGCCGGGCTGCTGTTGGGCGTCAAACGGGCGTCGGCGGCCCGATTCAGCTTCCTGCTGGTGGTGCCGGCCATCCTGGGCGCGGGCATCCTCTCGCTGCTGGATCTGGCCGGCAGTGGACACCTGGCGGATCGATGGTCGTTGCTGCTGGCCGGCTTCCTGGCAGCGGCGATCAGCGGCTACCTGTGCATTCGATTCCTGCTGAGTTATCTGCGGCGTGGCAAGCTGTACGTTTTTGCCGTTTACGTGTGGCTGTTCGGCGCGTTCAGCCTGATCGTGGCGCTGGTTCGAGGGTAGCCATGTCACTCCGCGGCTGGCTCCTGGCCATCCTGTTGATCTGCCTGGCAGGCTGCGGCACGCCCACGCTCCCGCCGGATCCGGTGCGTTTCACCGTTGCCGGTTCGACGATCATGACCCCTCTGTTGGATGAACTGGCCGAGGCGTACCAGACCCATCACCCGCAGGTGAGCATCACCGTCGAGCGGGGCGGATCGCGGCAGGGATTGGCCCGCGCCACATCGGGCGAGGTGGCCCTGGGCGCCAGTTCCTGGCTGCCCGAAAGCCAGGCCAGAGACGTCTGGTCGGCGCCGGTGGCCCTCGACGGCATCGCCGTGATCGTCCACCCTGAAAATCCGGTCACAGACCTGACGTTGGCCCAGTTGCGAGAGGTCTTTTCCGGGCGCGCCTGGCTCTGGGATGAAATGGCTGGCAGCGGCGAGGTGCAGGTGATCAGCCGGGAGGATGGCTCTGGCAGCCGGGCGTCTTTCGAAGCGCTGGTCATGGAAGGCCAGCCGGTGACACCCACTGCACTGGTGATGCCCAACAATCAGGCCGCCATCGATTACGTGGCCACACATCCGGCGGCCATCGGCTACGCCTCCATGGGCTATCTCTCCAACACCGTCAGAGCGATAGCCGTCGAAGGTGTGTTGCCCTCTCCCGCAAGCGTCGTCGAGGGCGCGTATCATCTGGTGCGGCCGCTTTTCCTGGTGGCAGCCCAGGAACCCGGCGGCGCGGCGCGTTCGTTCGTCGATTTTGTGCTGAGCGCAAAAGGGCAACAGATCGTGAGCCGGCAGTTCGGTCGCGTGCGATGAGCACGCCCCGCTTGCTGTTGAATTTACCAGGCCTCTGCCCCGCCGCGCACCGCTCTGGGATGGAACCTGCGCCGCGATTGCCACAACCCCAACCCGGCGATGTAGGCATAACCCGCCGCATAGACCGTCAGAAACGGCGCCAGCCCCGGCGCACGCCAAAGGGCCACCACCGCCTCGACGCCACAATAAAGCGCCAGCGCCAGTTCGCCCCAGGTGGTCCAATCTACAGGCAGAGCATAGTCCGGCGATTGCTGTAACCGGCCGCCATCGCGCCCCTCCAGGCGAAATTTGGGCGTGCGCAGAAAAAGCGAGCGGTTACGCCCGGTCAGCGCTTCGAACACCGCCCAGGTGTTGTTGAGCGCCACACCCGCTCCCAGCAACACCAGGAACGGAAAGTAGGCCAGACGTCGCGGCCAGTCGGGATAGGCCTGCCATTGCGAAAGGGCAAACACCACCGGCGGCGCAAATCCGGCCACCCCCAACGCGCTCAACGGCCAGGGCCCGGGGTCACGCGCCAGGATCAACGGCAGGCCCACCAGGATCAGGGCCAGCATCAATGGATGGATGAGATAACCGCTGATGTGCAACAGCCCCTGCAACCTGCGCCACGGCGAAAGCCAGGAGCGGCCCAGCCGGCCTCCCAGTTTAAGCAGGCACTGGATGGAACCCTTGGCCCAACGAAACTGCTGCCGTTTGAAGGCCAGCACCAGCGGCGGCAACTCTGCCGGGGCAACGACGTGTGGCAGGTAACACAGCCGCCAGCCAGCCAACTGCGCCCGGTAAGAAAGATCCAGGTCCTCGGCCACCGTGTCGGCCTGCCAGCCGCCGGCATCGACGATGCACGCCCGCCGCCAGACGCCCGCCGAGCCGTTAAAGTTCAGCAAGAGCCCGGCCCGGCTGCGCGCTGTCTGCTCGATGAGGAAATGGGCATCCAGGGCCAGCGCCTGGGCGCGTGTCAGTGGGCTATACTCGGCGTTCAGGTGCGTCCAGCGCGCCTGGACCATACCCACCCCACGGTCCTGGAAATGGGGAACCACCCGGCGCAGAAAATCGGCGGGCGGACGGAAATCGGCGTCAAAGATGGCGATCAGGTCACTATCGCTGTGGGCCAGCCCAAAAGCCAGCGCGCCTGCCTTGAAGCCACTGCGCTCCTGACGCCGCAGGTAAACCACATTGACCCCACGCGCCCGATGCCAGGCCACCCGCGCCTGAGCCAACGAAGCCGTCTCATCCGTCGAATCGTCCAGCACCTGGACGCACAGCCGGTCGGCGGGATAATCCAGCGCCGTTGCGGCGTCGATGAGCCGCTCGACGACGAAACGCTCGTTAAAGACGGGTAGCTGCACCGTCACGCTGGGCCAATCCGGTGGCGCCGGCGCGATCGGGGTGTGTCGTCGATGCCACAGAAATAACCCCGACAGCAACAAGGCATTAAAAGCATACACAGCCAACCAGACAGCGATGGCACTATAAACAGCCGCCAGCAACGTTGCAACAAACATCCATACCTCAGAGAATATCAGTATGTCCGGGCGGTCGGCCAGTCGCCGGCCTGCACGGCCCCAACACGGCGAAAAGTCGATTCCAGTCCTGGATGACAGGTGTCCAAGCCTCGCTCAAGAGTGGAATCGACTTTGCAAAGCCGGCAATCACGCCGCCCCAGACGGCCCACGAGTATAACATGGAATCCAGGTTTGGACAAACGCGCGCCCGCTACAGCGTCAGGCTCCAGGCCGGCTTGCTCCCCCTCCATCGGATTTCCACACTCTTGGAGTAAAATACGATCAACAAGCCGGGGCTGTCAGGGTGCAACACGCTGGTGTGGCTTTTTTGTCGACCCGTGATATAATGCACCTTGCCGCAGATAACCAGACTCGATGGAAAGGAAACCGTTCCGGTGTCTCAACGCATCCTGGTAGTGGATGACGACCCCCAAATCGTGCGCCTGATACGAGCCTACCTGGAGCAGGCCGGGTTCGAGGTGGTCGTGGCCTACGATGGCGAAACGGCCATACACGCCATCCGGCGCGAACGCCCCGACCTGGTCGTGCTGGATCTGATGCTGCCCCGGCGCGACGGTTGGGAGATCACCCGGCTGGTGCGTGGTGAACCCACGCTGGCCAGCACGCCCATCGTCATGCTCACCGCCCGCGTCGAAGACACCGACAAGATCGTCGGCCTGGAATTGGGCGCCGACGATTACGTCACCAAACCCTTCAACCCGCAGGTGGTGGTGGCTCACGTGCGGGCCGTGCTCCGCCGCGTCATCAGCGGCCCCGCCCAGCCGCATCTGCTGCAAGTGAACCAGATCACGCTCGATCTGGATCGCCACGAGGCTTTGGTGGCCGGTCAGTCTATCGAGCTCACGGCCACCGAGTTCGAGTTTCTGCGGGCGATGATGGAACATCCCGGCCATGCCTTCACCCGGCTGGAGCTCATCGAGCGCGCCCTGGGCTACGAATACGAAGGGCTGGAACGCACCGTCGACAGCCACATCAAGAACCTGCGCCGCAAGGTCGAGCCAGATCCCAAAAACCCCACTCATATCGAGACGGTCTATGGCGTGGGGTATCGACTGCGGGGAGAGCCATGAGCCTGTTGAACAAGCTGTGGGTGCGCCTGACGCTGGCCTTCACGCTGGTCATCCTGATGGCCGTAGGAGCCATCGCCGTCTTGATCAACCAGACCACCGATATCGGCTTCCGCCAGTACGTCACCCACAGCGGCATGAGAGCCTCTGGCAGCGGAGTGCAACAACTGGCCGCTTTTTACGAGCAGCAGGGCAGTTGGGAAGGGGTGGAAAGCCTGCTGGGGCAGGGAATCGTTCTCGACAGACCGGGGGGCCTGCCCATGCCCGGCATGAGAGACCTCCGGTTGGACGTGTTACTCACCGATGCCCACGGCAAGGTGATCTATGACAGCGCCGACCGCGCCACCGGCAAGCGGCTCAGCAACCGCGAAAAATCGAGAGCTGTGGCCATCAACTCGGTGGATGGCGCCCAGGTGATCGGTTACCTGCTGCTGGCTTCGTCAGACGCCCCCGACTGGCTGGGCACGCTGGAACAACAGTTTCTGGGCCGCGTGCAGCGGGTGCTGCTCATCACCGGCGCACTGGCCGTGGGCCTGGGCCTGATCGCCAGCGCACTGCTCAGCCACAGCCTGGTCGCCCCATTGCAACGCCTGGCTACCGCTGCCCGCGCCGTTGCCGGCGGCGACCTGGGTCAACAGGTCCGGGTGGAAGGCAGCACCGAGATCGCCGACGTGGGCCGAGCCTTTAACGAAATGACCACCGCCCTCGAAGAAAGCGAAAGCTTGCGTCGAAACATGGTGGCCGATGTAGCCCACGAACTGCGCACGCCGCTCAGTGTGCTCCAGGGCAACCTGCGCGCCATCCTGGACGGCGTTTACCCCCTGGAAAAACAAGAGATGGCCCTGTTGTACGACGAGACCCGCCTGCTGGGCCGCCTGGTGAATGACCTGCACGAGCTGGCTCAGGCCGAAGCGGGCCAATTGAGCATCCACCCCTACCCCACCGACGTCATCCACGTCGTCCGGACCACGGTCACCAACTTTGAGCCGGCTGCCGAGGACAAATCGATCCGGCTGACCGCCACCCTCCCCCCCGCCCTGCCGCCTGTTCTGGTCGATCCTGACCGGCTGGCCCAGGTGTTGCGCAACCTGCTGACCAACGCCCTGCGCCACACCCCAGAGGGTCAACCGATCACTGTGGCGGCCTCGCTGATCGACGGCGCGGTCGAGATCGCAGTGACCGATCGGGGCGAGGGCATCGCCACCCAGGATCTGCCCTATGTGTTCGACCGCTTTTATCGCGCCGAACGATCCCGCAGCCGGACGGAGGGTGGGGCCGGGCTGGGATTGGCCATCGTCAAAGCCATCGTGGAGGCCCACCGCGGTCAGGTGAGCGCCACCAGCGACGGCCCCGGCCAGGGCAGCACGTTTCGTGTGCGGCTGCCGCTGGCCTGAGCTATCCCAAAAAGAGGCCCGATGGACGTCCATCGGGCCTCTTTTTTTTTTCACCTGCCGGTCTCGCGGGCCTCGGCCGCTTGTAGAACCGCCTGGATCTGCTCCGCCACGCCAGTCGCCAGAGGGGGCGGCCGGTGCTCTCGGACGATCTGTTGCAGCCTGGATCGGATACGATCCGACATCGTCAGGCTGCCGGCAGCCTGCCAGTTGACCCACGGCTCGCGATCCATCAGCGTGGGCGACCAGATCTCGGCGCGGCACCGCCGGGCCGTCTCTTTGGTCGACATGAACTGACCGCCCGGGCCAACACGCTCGATCAGGTCGAGCATCAGCGTATCGTCGCTCACCTCGATGCCGCGCATGATGCGCCGGGCCATAGCGATGATCTCGTCGTTCATGATCAACATTTCCAGCGAGCCAATATCGGCGCAGTCTAAAAAGCCCACGTCGTGCACCAGGGTGGCGCCGCTCAATCCAGAGAGTATCACCTGCACCGTGCTCTCGATGGCTGCCTGAAGATCGACCACTTTGGCCTCCGAGGCGCCTGCCGTGCCCATAAAAGGCAACCCCAGATAGCGGGAAATATCGGCCATGGCGGCGCTAAAGAGACTCATCTCCGGTCCACCGTAGGCCGGGCGGCCCGTGCGCAGGTCCATCGGCTGCGGCACGCCGCCAATGCACACCGGCGCGCCCCGTTTTTTCAATTGGATGGCTGCCAGACCACACAACACACCTGCCAGGTAGGAAACCAGCAAGCCGGCGCCGGTGATGGGCGCGGTCGAGCCGAGGCTGCCACCGCCAATGTGTACGATGGGAATGTCGTGCTCGGCGGCCCAAAAGGCATTGGCCAGGTCGTCGTCTGTCTGCACCAGCGGGGACTGGTACGTGCCAAAGAAGGCGAAAAACGGCCGCTCGCGCAGCGCCTTTTCGCTGCCCGCCACGGCCACGGCCATCTGGTAGATGTCTGAAACCTGTTGCGGCGCAAAAGCCCAGGCCAGGATGGGTTTGGTCGTGCTGACCACCATCTCGGCAAACTCGTAGACCGAAGCCAGCCGGTGGTGAACGTCGCCGATCAACCCCAACGACATGACATAGTCGATGTTTTCCAGAGCATCACACACGCGCGCCGTCAGGGCCGGATCGCCGCGGCGCGTCTTGCGTCGCTGGCCGGTTTCCGGATCGATGAAGTAGGTGCAGGTGGGGCCGGGGCCAAAATAGACGCGGTCGGGCACGATCTGGAGCGCGCGCTGGCCGTCACGGCTCCAGAGCGTAAAAGAACGGGGGCTGGCCGCCACTGCGTCTTGCACGACGTGCGGCGGCAGGCGCAGGCGCACACCGTCGATGCGCGCGCCAGCCGCTGCCAACAACTCGCGCGCCTCCGGGTTCAGCACATCGACCCCGGTGCGGTTCAGACATTCCAGCGTAGCCAGATACAGTTTTTCGATCTGTCGGTCTGAAAGGACGCGAAACTGCGGCGTCTGGTGAGCGTGATAGTTTGTGTCCATCGCCTTGTTATCACTCCTTCGGACGATCCTCACAAGAGTTTTTTCAGCGCATCGGCCATGCGCTGCAACGCTTTCTGGACGTTCTCGTAAGAGTTGGCGTAAGAGAGGCGTAGATAACCCTCGCCATGCTGCCCAAAGGCCGTGCCCGGTAGCAAAGCCACGCCCGCCTCTTCCAAAAGGTAAACAGCCAGCTCGTCTACAGGCCGGCCAAAAGCTTTGACGTTGGGAAAGGCGTAAAAAGCTCCCTGGGGCGTCAGACAGTGCACACCAGGGATGGCATTCAGCCCTTCGACGATCAGGGCACGGCGGCGGCGAAATTCCTGGCGCATGGCCTCGACCGCATCCTGAGGGCCCAACACGGCTTCCAGACCGGCGTGCTGGGTAAAAGTGGCCGTGCAGCCCACCGAGTGGGTCAGCAGCAGGTCGATCCTGGCAGCCAGTGGTTGGGGCATGAGGCCGTAGCCCAGCCGCCAGCCGGTCATGGCGTAGGTCTTGGAAAAACCATCCACCACGATGGTGCGCCCGGCCATGCCGGGCAACGCAACGATGCTGGGGGCGTCGCCTTCGTAGGTGAGCCGGGCATAGATCTCGTCCGAGAGCAGCCACAGATCGTGACGCCGGGCCACCTCGGCGATGCAGGCCAGAGCCTGCGACGATAACACGCTGCCGGTGGGGTTGCCCGGTGAGTTGAGGATGATCATCCGGGTGCGTGGCGATAACCGGGCCTCCAGTGCTTGTGGATCGAACTCAAAGTTGTGCGTTTCACTCAGGGGCAGCGGCACCGGTTTGGCGCCCGTGATGCCGATGGCCGCTGCGTAGGATGGAAAACCAGGATCGGGATAGATCACCTCGTCGCCCGCTTCGAGCAGCGCCAGCATGGGCAGCAGCAACAACAGCTTGGCGCCGGGCGCTACCACCACCTGTTCGGCGGTAAACGCGAGCCCGCGGCGCGCGCCGGCGTCCTGGGCCAATGCCTGGCGTAACTCGAAAACACCAGACGGAGGATTGTAACGGGTTTTGCCGGCGCTGATGGCGCGCATCCCGGCCTCGGTGACGTGGGGATAGGTATCGAAATCTGGCTGGCCTATTTCCAGGTGGATGATCTCTCGGCCCTGAGCCTCCAGCGCCTGGGCCCGGGCCAGCACGGCGTAGGCCCCTTCGGGCCTCAGGTGGCTGATGCGACGCGCAAAAGACATGACGCTCCTCCTCGATCAGCGGCACAAAAGTGTAGAACAATGACGCCAGATCATTTTATCACGAGATGTATGGTTAGTCAAATAAGATGTGTTAACGCGGCTTGAAAATATATTATGAACGATAAATCATATATCTTTTTTGACATCCCGGTCTTTTTGGAGTAAAATGTTGCCACTTGAGCCTTGAAAAACAAAGGAGTTGAACATGATCCAGACGCACGGTTTAAGTTTGACCAGCGCTCACTATGCGCGGTTGGGGCCTCAGGAACGCGAAAAAATTCACCAGGCCTCCCTGGAGATCTTGGAGCGAGTCGGTGTGGACGTGCATCACGAGCCGGCGCGCCAACTGTTGATCAAAGGCGGCGCCCAGGCCGATGGCATCCGCATCCGCCTGCCGGAATACATGGTCGCCAGCGCGCTGAGGCTCGTCCCACGGCGGATGACGCTGTACGACCGCCATGGCCGGGTGGCTATGCGCGCCTGGGACTATAACACCTGTTACGGCGGCGGCTCCGACTGCCTCAACATCCTGGATCATCGCACCGGCCAGCGCCGTCGTCCCATGTTGGAGGATGTGCGCGACGCCGTGCGCGTGCAGGATGCCCTAAAAGAGATCAGCTTTGTCATGTCGATGGTGCTGCCCAAAGACGTAGACCCCAATGTCTACGACCGCTATCAGATGGAGGTGATGCTCAACCACACCATCAAGCCTATCGTCTTTGTCACGCCCGATTTCGAAGGCTGCAAAGCGGCGGTCGAGATGTGTGAGGTGGTGGCCGGCAGCGCCGAGGGTTTTCAGCGTAAACCCTTTGCCACCTGCTACATCAACGTCACCTCTGGCCTCACGGCCAATCAGGAGGCTCTGCAAAAGTGTATGTATCTGGCTGAAAAAGGTCTACCCATGCTCTACATCCCACTCAATGCGGCGGGCGTCAACTCGCCGGCGACCACAGCCGGCTGCCTGGCCTCGATGAACGCCGGCATCCTCCTGGGCATCGTGCTGGCCCAGTTGGTGCGTCCCGGCACGCCGGTGGCCGTGCCCGGCTGGAACGGCGGGCCTTACAACCTCAAGACGATGGTGGGCAATTACGTGCTGGCCGACGAGCAGGGCGTGGCCACCGAGATGGGTAAACACTACAACCTGCCGGTCTTTGGCCTGGGCGGCTCCACCGATTCCAAAGTGCTGGACCAGCAGGCCGGTTTCGAGGCCTGCATCAGCCTGACCACAGCGCTGCTACACGGGGCCAACATCGTCCACGACGTGGGTTTCATGGACTCTGGGTTACAGGCCTCGTTGCAGCTCATGGCCATTTGTGATGATTTCATCGGCTTTTTGCGGGCGGCGACTGCCGGTGTGGTGGTAGACGACGAAACGCTGGCGTTGGATGTCATCGAAGAGCTGGGGCCCACCGGCGATTACCTGAGCCACGCCCACACCATGAAGCATTTTCGTGAGCCCTATTACTCCCAACTGGCCGACAAGGGCGTCTATGCCCAGTGGCTGGAAAAAGGCGGCACCACCGCCGAAACGCGCGCCGCCAGACAACTGGATAAAATCCTCAAGAGCCACGAATCGGAACCGCTGCCGCCCGACGTACAAAAAGACCTCAAAAAGATCGTCGAGCGCGAGCAGGCCTGGAGCGATAGCCGCAGTTAGCCCAACCTCAAGGAGAAAAATCATGTCCCCACACCAAGACCTGTTTTTCATGCGCCGTCCCTGGCAATTCGATGCCACGACCCAACCTCCAACCCGCGAGGACGCTCACCTGGGTTTCGACACGCGAGCCTTACACGCCGGCTGGCAACCGCTGGGCGATCTGGAGCCGTATCGCTCTTTTGTGCCGCCCATCGTGCCCTCGATGACCTATCCCTACACCCGCTTTGAAAAGATCCCCTACCCGGTTTACGGTCGCACCAAGACGCCCACCGCCGCGCTCCTGGAAGAGCGGCTGGCCTCGTTGGAAGGCGGCGAGGCCTGCCTCACCGCCGCTTCTGGCTCGCAGGCGCTGTTCAACCTGATCTTTAACCTGACCCGCCCCGGCGACAATGTGGTCACCACGCTCAATATCTTTGGCGAAGGTTACAAACAGGCCGCCACCATTTTTCCAGAGCGCTGCAACGTGACGTTCCGCTTTGTGCCAGACCCTGCCAACCCGGATGCCTGGGCGCAGCAGATCGACGGCCAAACCAGGCTGGTCTGGGTGGAGACGCCCAGCAACCCCACCCTCTTTGTCACCGATATCGCTGCCGTGGCCGATGTGGCCCACGCCCACGGCGCGCCGCTGCTGGTGGATAATACCACCGCCACCGCCGCGCTGCAAAAACCGCTGGCCCTGGGCGCCGATATCGTCTTGCTGTCCATCACCAAGTTCCTGGCCGGTAACGCCACCGTGCTGGGTGGCGCGATCGTTGGGCCAGAGGCGCTCATCGAGGACGTGCGCTGGAATACCACCGAATTCGTCGGCGCCATCATGCAGCCTTTTGATTCCTGGCTGACGCTGCAATATCTGGAGACGCTCTCGCTGCGCATGGCGCGCCACAGCGCCAACTCACAAAAGGTGGCCGAATTCCTGGCCCAACATCCCAGGGTGATCCACGTCAACCACACCGGCCTGCCGGGCCACCCACAATACGCGCTGGCCCAAAAACAGATGGCCGGCCCCGGCGGATTGATGTCCTTCGTGGTGCCGGGTGGCATCGCCGGCGCAGCCAGGGTCATCGATAGTTTTAAACTCATCTGCCACGCCGTGACCTTTGGCACCAGCCGCAGTGTCTGCATGCATCCACCCACCATCACCCACGAGCACATGACGCCCCAGGAGCGAGCGGCGGTGGGCATCGACGACGGCCTGATCCGCCTGTCGGTTGGGCTGGAAGAGCCCGACGATCTCGTCGCCGATCTGGATCAGGCGTTGAGCAGGCTGTAGCCAAGAGTTATCGACAGGTACAGGAGGCAAGCATGGAAACTTTTCTGCCCGTCGAGGTGATTCAGCGTTTCATGATCGACGTCTTTCAAGGGTTGGGTGTGCCGCAACAGGATGCCCACATCTGCGCCGATGTGCTCATCGCCTCTGACCTGCGCGGCATCGAGTCGCACGGCGTGGGGCGGCTCAAATACTATTACGACCGCATCGTGGCCGGCGTGCAATTCCCCCACACCCAGATCGAAATCGTCCGGCAGAGTGAAACCACCGCCCTGCTCGATGGCCATCACGGCATGGGTCAGGTCATCGCCTACCGCGCCATGCAAATGGCCATCGAAAAGGCGCGGCAGTACGGTGTGGGTGTGGTGACGGTGCGCAACAGCACCCATTTTGGCATCGCCGGTTATTACCCGCTGATGGCCGCCGAGGCGGGCATGATGGGCCTGACCGTGACCAACGCCCGGCCGGCCATCGCGCCCACCCACGGCACCGAGCCGATGCTGGGCACCAACCCCATCGCCTTTGCCGCGCCATCGGACCTGGACTTTTGTTTTTGTTTCGACGGCGCCACCTCGATCAGCCAGCGAGGCAAGATCGAAGTGGCCGCACGGGCCGAAAAGCCGGTGCCCGAAGGCTGGGTCATCGACGCCGCAGGCCAGGCGATCACCGACCCGGACAAAATCTTGAAAGACATGGCAACCGCCCAGGCGGCGCTGCTACCGCTGGGCGGCGCGGGTGAGTTGTTTGCCGGTTACAAAGGCTACGACCTGGCCACCGTGGTCGAGATTCTCTCGGCGGCGTTGGGCGGCGGCGTCTTTATGAAAGACCTGCTGGGTTTTGCCCCCGACGGCTCCCGCCGACCTTACATGCTGGGCCATTTTTTCCTGGCCATCGACATCGCGCATTTTATCCCGCTGGAGCTGTCGAAACAGATCACGGGCGGCATCATGCGCGCGCTGCAGGCCTCGCGCCAGGCGCCGGGACAGGAGCGCATCTATGTGGCCGGCGAAAAAGAGCACGAGCTGTTGGCCATCGTGCGCCGCCGAGGCGTCCCGGTCAACAAGAACCTGCGGCAGGAGCTCCAGATGATGCGCGATGAACTGAACATCGCCGGTTATGAGGCCCATTTTTAGGCCGGCGTCGATCAGAGCCGCCGGTTGAGCGTCTCGACTCGCCTTGTGGTATAATAATGACCACCTGCCAGCCCAGGTGCAAGGCGGTCCTGCGATCGTGCGCCTCGCGCCCCAGATCCGAGGAGGAGGGTCGATGCAAAAAGTCTTTGTCACCCGCAACGTGCCCAAAGCGGGCCTGGCCCTGTTGCGCCAGGCATGCCAGGTGGAAATCTGGCCGGGGGAGATGCCCATCCCGCGCGATGTGCTGTTGGCAAAGGTGCGCCACGTGGAAGGGCTGCTCAGTCTGCTCACCGAGCGGATCGACGACGAGCTGCTGGACGCCGCGCCGCGTTTAAAGGTGGTGAGCAACATGGCCGTGGGCTACGATAACATCGACGTGGCCGCCTGCACGGCGCGGCGCATTCCGGTGGGCAACACCCCCGACGTGTTGACCGACGCCACCGCCGACCTGACGTTTGCCCTGCTGATGGCCGCCGCCCGGCGACTCCCTGAGGGGGTCGATTACGTGCGCCGTGGCGACTGGCACACCTGGCATCCTCTGGAGCTGCTGGGTGTCGATGTCTGGGGGGCGACTCTGGGCATCGTGGGATTGGGCCGCATCGGGCAGGCCGTGGCCCGTCGCGCGCGCGGTTTTGCCATGCGTGTGCTTTACTACGACACCTTGCATAGACCCGATCTGGAAGCCGAGCTGGGCCTCGAATACGCCGAGATGGACGACTTGCTGGCCGGCTCGGATTTTGTGAGCCTGCACTGCCCGCTGCTGCCGCAGACCCACCACCTGATAGATGCTATCGCGTTGCGTAAACTCAAGCCCACGGCCATCCTGATCAACGCCGCCCGTGGGCCGGTGGTCGATACCGATGCGCTGGTGACGGCGCTGCGTGAGGGTTGGCTCGCCGCGGCGGCGCTGGACGTAACCGACCCAGAACCGCTGCCGGCGGATCATGCGCTGGTGAGCCTGCCCAACTGTATCGTCGTGCCCCACATCGGCAGCGCCACCGTCGTTTCGCGCAATCGCATGGCCACACGCGCAGCGGAAAACTTGCTGGCCGGGCTGCAAGGACAAAGATTACCCTACTGTGTGAACCCCCAGGTCTACGAGTAACCCTGGACGCTCTCCTGAAATCACACAGACGAGCCAGTTCGATGGCTCGTCTGTTTTTTTATCCGGTATGCGCCTGCCAGATCAACAATCGAGCGGGTAGCGGCCATAACGGCGCGTGGCCCGGATCATGGCCTTAAAATTCTCCAGTTTCACATAGTGGGCCACGGTGTTGCTGGAGCCCACGGCATAACCGCCGCCGGGAGCCAGCGCGCGGATGCGCTGCCGCACCTCGGCCTCGACGTCCTGAGGCGTGCCCAGCGTCAGCGTCTCGCCGATCTCGATGTTGCCCAGGAGGCAAAGTTGATGGCCATAGGCCGCTTTGAGCTCGCGGCTGTCCATCGACTTGGGCTCGACCGGATGGATGGCGTTAAAACCGCAAGCGATCAGGTCTGGCAACACCTGCCACAGGTTACCATCGGAATGGATGACAAAGGGCAGGTCTCTGGCCCGGCACAGACGACCCATCTCGCTCAGGTACGGAAACAGCCAGCGACGCAGCACCTGCGGATGCACCATCGTGCCCGAGATGTAGGCCAGATCGTCGCCGTACCACATGGCCCCGATGTGCTCCATCTCGACGATGCGGCGAAACACCTCCAGTTGGATCTGACCCACGCGGCGGAACATGGCCTCCACCAGGTCTGGCCGATCCATGAGGGCAAAACAAAAGGGCTCAAAGCCCATGATGCGCCACACCCGGGTAAAAATGCCACCCACGCCCGAAATGATCTTCATGCCCGGCGCCAGGCAGCGGGCGCATTCGACCAGATTCTCGTAATCGATGGTTGCCGCATCCGGCCAGGGATAGGCTTCGAATTCTTGCCAGTTGCTCACCAGGCTGATCTCGTCGCCGGCCCACCTGGATAACTGCATGTCGCCGGCATAGATACGATCCTCATCGGCGTGACCATCGCCCACCATGCGGTACTCGTAATTGGCCCGCAAATAGATGTAATCGTAACCGGCCCGATACCAGAAATCGACGTCGTCCTGCACGGTGCGGATGGGCCGCTCCAGAAATGCCTGCTTGATCTGCCAATCGACGTGCAGCTCGGCGTTGGGCACGCGGTCGGGCTCGCCCTCCAGCATGAGCACCCGGCGCAGGCGCTCGAAATCTGGCGCCAACGGCACCCCAGCGTCGTGCGGCATCTAGCTCCCCCTATCGTCTCTACGGCCGGCCGGCCATTCGTCGGCGGCCTGGAACATGGCGCAGACGTTCTGCGGCGGCACGCCGGCCAGCACGTAACCACCATCTGCGGCCAGATCGTCCAGCCGCCGCCACACCTCGCGCCCGACCTCCTGCGGGCTGCCGTGGGGCAGCACGCGCTGCGTATCGATGCCGCCCCAAAAGGTCAGCTCGCGGCCACAGACCGCCTCGAGAGCGGCGGCGTCGCCCACATCGCGCGGCGGCCTGTCCGGCAGGCGGTGGCTCAGAACAGCCAGCGCCCGCTGGTGGGAGTTCATGGAAAAAGCTCCTCAAGAGGTGAAAAAACAAGGGTCTGGCACCTTGGGCCCAGCATATCAGAACCGCACAGTTTTGTCAAGAGCTCGATAGTCGGAAACCCAGGCGCACTGCCACCCCACCTTGACAAACCAGACAATCGCGGTATAATGCAATTTAGAAACTCGGTTTCGTAATACCTCGCTTGTAAACACTGCCCGTTCTTTTTCATCGTGTCAGACCAAACCAATCAATGGCACAGGAGGAATTGATGACCACGTCCCGGAAAGACAAACTCGTCGGTATCGTCGTGTCGCTGCCCAGTTTTTGCGACGCCAATTACAAACTGCGGCTGGATCGCCAGCGGACGCACATTCGCTGGCTGATCGACAAAGGACTCGTGGAAGGCTCGGCGGTGCTCATGATCGCCGGCGGCCTGGGGGAGGGCTACTTTTTGGGCGACGACGAGTGGCGCGCCATGGCCGACGTCCTCGTCGATGCCGCCCAGGGCCAGGTTGCCACCATGATCGGCGTGTTCGAGCTGAGCGCCCGGCGCGCCGCCGAAAAGGCGCGCTACGCCGCCGACGCCGGCATCGATTTCATCCAACTGGCCCCACCCCACTACATGGTGCCCTCTGAAAACGACGTGTTCAACCACTACCGCTACGTACACGACAGCGCCGGCATCGGCATCATGGCCTACAACATCCCGTGGGGCATGCCCAAGCCCGGCTTCGAGTTCACGGCGCGGCTGCTGGATCGTTTTGCCGGGCTGGAAAACGTCGTCGGCGTCAAGTGGGCCTCTGACGACATCATGCACTACCTGCGTATATTACGCCTGTTCGGCGAGCGGTTCAACTTTATCGATAACCTGCTCATCTTTTCGTTGGGCGCGCGCCTGGGCGCCAGGGGCTACATCGACTTTTACGCCAACGCCGCGCCGCGGCTTTCACTCAAGTTCTGGGAGCTGCTCCGGGAGAAAAGATACGACGAGTTTGATAAAATGTGGCTCAAAATGCACTTCGATCCCTTTATCAAAGTGGTGCGACCCGAAGAACGCACCTGGGTGGGTGTGGGCGAAGGCCCCACCTCCCGGCTCACCCTGCGCGCCCTGGGCATGGAGGCCGGGCCTTCCTTCCCGGCGCAGGCCGAGCCGCCGGAGGAGAACCTGCATCTGGCCCGCCGGGCCATTGAGGCCAGCGGCATTCTGGAATGGGTCGATTGGGATCAGACGATATTCGACCGGTAAGGTTTGTGAGAGCCTGGCACAACGAAATTCGACGATCGGGCATCGTTGCCAAGAACGAGGAGGCTGGAACAGTGAATCTCGCGGACGTCAAACAGGTCATACGCGGGCCGCTGGCCCCGGTGCTGACCATCTATCGGCAGGACGATCTGTCCGTGGACCTGGACGCCATCCAGGCAAACGTGGATCAACAGATTCGGCGCGGCATGAGCCGCGGAAACGGCGTGCTGCTGGCAGCCGGGGCCGGCGGTGATTTCCCGCTGTTGAGCTTGGAAGAGCGTAAGGCCGTCATCAAGGCCGTGGCCGAGGCCGCCGGCGACCGGGCCACGGTGCTGGGCACGGCCCAGTCGCCGCTGACGCAGGAGGCCATCGAGCTGGCCCAATGGAGCCAGCAGGTGGGCTGTTATGGCATCCAGCTCAGCCCCAGCTGGTATTACCCGCCCAACGATCGTCAGGTCTACGAGCATTTCAAGGCCGTGGCCGAGAGCATCGATATTTGCATCATGATCTATCACACCCCCTGGCTGGGCTCGGTCATGAGCACCGAGCTGTTCGGCCGGCTGTGGCAAGAGTTCAGCAACATCCGCTCCATCAAGTGGGCGGCTTCCAACCCGGCTGAGACCATGGCTGGCTATATCGAGCTGTCCGGTAAATACGCCATGATCAACAATGGGCCCTCGCTGTTGGAAGGGGCCCTGCTGGGAGCCAGCGGTTTCGTCACCCATCTGGCCAATGTCTGGCCGGAGCAGCAAGTGGCCTTTTGGAAGCTGATCGAGAGCGGCGATTACCGGCAGGCCACCGCCGAGTATCTCAAGGTGCAGTGGCCCTGGCGCGGGCTGCGATCCTGGGCCTACACCACCATCGCCCGCGGCGAGTCGCTGGCGGTCAAACCGGCCGCCGAGATGACCGGCTTTTACGGCGGCCCCAGCCGCCCACCGATGATAGATTTGAATCAGGAACAGCGCGCCCACATGCGTTCTGTGCTGCAGGAAATGGGCGCGCCGCTGGTGTAAAAAAGGAGACCCAAAGTGACCCAATTGGGAGGGTATGTCGGACGTTTTCTTTTTGTGGACCTGACCCGCGGCGAATGGACGGAGGAGCGCCCCGAGGAATCGTTGCTCAGGCATTTCATCGGCGGTTACGGGCTGGGGGCCAAAATCCTTTACGAGCGCCTGCCCGCCGACGTCGATCCGCTGGGCCCGGAAAACATGCTGGGTTTTGTCACCGGACCGCTCACCGGCACGCCGGCCATCATGGCCTCGCGCTACTGCGCCGTGGGCAAATCGCCCCTCACCGGCGGCTGGGGCGACGCCAATTCGGGCGGCGAGTTTGGCCCGGCGCTCAAGTTTGCCGGCTATGACGCCGTTTTTTTCAGCGGGGCCGCCGCCGAGCCGGCCTACTTGCTCATCGAAAACGGGCGCGCCGGGCTGCACCCCGCCGCCGATCTGTGGGGCCTGGACGCCATCGAAACCGAAGAGGCCCTGCAGGCGCGCCACGGCGATGACGCCCGCGTGGCCTGCATCGGCCCGGCGGGCGAGCGCGTTTCTCTCATCGCCTGCATCATCAACGATCGTGGCCGGGCGGCAGGGCGTTCGGGCCTGGGCGCGGTGATGGGCTCCAAGAAACTCAAGGCCGTGGTCGTGCGCGGCGCGGCCAAGCCCCACGTGGTCCATCCGGAGCAGGTGAGGGCTCTACGCAAAAAATACCTGCCCCTGTTCCAGAAGGGCGGCAGCGCAGAAATCATGCGCAACTTTGGCACGCCGGGTTTTACCAGGGCCCTCACCACCATCGGCCGCACGCCCATCAAAAACTGGGGCGGTTTTTACCCCGACGACTATCCCAACCCCGACGCCGTCGACGGCCCGGCGGTGGTGGCCTATGAGGCCAAAAAATACGCCTGCTGGCACTGCAACCAGGCCTGCGGCGGCATCGTGCGCTGGGAGTCGGGCGGGCAGGTGTACGAGGGCCACAAGCCCGAGTACGAAACGCTGGCCACGCTGGGCACCTACTGCGGCATCGAGGACCTGGAAGCCACCATGAACATGAACGAGATGTGCAACCGGGCCGGGTTCGATACCATCTCGGCCGGCTCGACGATTGCCTTTGCCATGGAATGTTACCAGAACGGCCTGTTCAGCGCGGAACAACTCGATGGCCTCGAGTTGGCCTGGGGCAACGGCGCGGCGGCCACCGAGCTGCTGCAGCGCATGATCGAGCGCCGCGGCCTGGGCGACATTCTGGCCGATGGCACGCTGCGCGCCGCCCAACGCATCGGGCAGGGCAGCCAGGCCTTTGCCATCCACTCTGGCGGGCAAGAGCTACCGGCCCACGACCCTCGCCACGCAGCCGATTTCGGCCTGATCTATCAGATTTCGCCCACGCCCGGCCGCCACACCCAGGGCGGCATGGGCGCGGCCAACATGCCGCCGGAACAGATCGCACTCTATGGGCTGGATGCCAGCCTCAAGGAAAGCGATCCGGTGCGCTTTCACGCTCTGGCTTACGCCGCCGCCACCGCCTGGAAAAACGTGCTCAATGCCGCCGGGCTGTGCTCTTTTGGCACCATGACCATGCCCCCCGAGTACGTGCCCGAGTTTCTGGCCGCCGTCACCGGCTGGGATGTCGATATGGCCGAGTGCGTGCAAACGGGCGAGCGCATCGAGACCATGCGCCACCTTTACGGTTTGCGCGAGGGCTACAACCCGCTGCAGGTGCAGGTTGCGCCGCGGGCCATGGGCCGCCCGCCGCTGCCCGGCGGCCCACGAGCCGGCGTGACGGTCGACGTGGATGCCGTGCGCGCCATCTACCTGGAGCGCATGGCCTGGCACCCGGTCACGGCCGTGCCCAGCCCGGAGCGGTTGGTCGATCTGGGCTTGAAAGAACCGGTCGATAGGGTTTGATGGATCATGAGCGTCTCTGGCAAACCTCAGGAAAGCATCGTCTATGTCAACGGCGAGTTTCTGCCGGCCAGCGAGGCCAGGGTATCCGTTTTTGACCATGTCGTCCTGTATGGAGACGGTGTCTATGATACCATGTGTGCCTGGAATTATGGTCTCTTTAAGCTGGATGAGCACGTGGAGCGCCTGTACGAATCGGCGCACGCCATCAAATTAGAGGTTCCCCTCGACAAAAGAGAGCTCAAAGCCGTCATTCTGGAGACCGTCAGGCGCAACGATTTACGCAACGCTTACGTCAAAGTGATTGCCACGCGAGGGGTAGGGGCGCAGCCCTTGATGAGTCCCTACAACTGTACACCCGGCCTGATCGTTTTTGCCGTGCCCTATATGTCGTTGGTGGGCTCGGCCCAAGATCGTGGTATCAAAATGATGGTCTCATCGCTACGGCGGATCCCCGATGAGTGTCTCAGTTCCAAGATCAAGTCGTGCAACTATTTGAATCACATCCTGATGCGCATGGAGGCCAACGAAGCCGGAGCAGATGATGCCATCGAACTCGATATGGAAGGGTATGTCTGCGAGGCGCCGGGTTATAACGTCTTTATGGTCAAAAAAGGCGTCATCTATACGCCGATCGACCACATCCTGCTCGGTGTCACCCGTCAAACCGTGATCGAATTGGCCGAGGCAGCCAGCATACCTGTGCAGGAAAGACGGATCCAGCCTTTTGACCTGTACAATGCTGACGAGATGTTCTTGTCCAGCACGGCGGGCGGAATCTTTGCCGTCGGTGAGTTGGATGGTCGGATGATAGGCAACGGCAAACCAGGCCCGTTGACCAAAATGATGGGCAATGCCTATCTGGCCCTGTTGGAAAGCGGCGAAAAGAGCACGCCTGTCGGTCGATGATCGGCGCGTTGAACGTTTGCAGTCAGGGACCAATCTTTCCGGGGAGGGTGAGAATGGACGAGGTTTATGCTTGCGTAGAAAAAAACGTGGAACGTGCCACCGCACTGCTGGAACGGCTCTGCCGCCAGCCCAGCGTCTCGGCCCAGGGCGTGGGCCTGGAAGAGATGGCTGCCCTGACCGCCGCCGCCATGCGCGAGTATGGCCTGGACGTGGAACTTTTACCCACCGACGGCGGCCCGCCGCTGGTTTATGCCGAGATGGCCGGCCGCTCGCCGCACACGCTGCTCTTTTACAACCACTATGACGTGCAACCGGCCGAACCTCTGGACGAGTGGACCTCGCCGCCCTTTGAACCGGCCCGCCGCGACGGCAAACTTTACGCGCGGGGCGTCAGCGACAACAAGGGCGATCTGGCCGTGCGCCTGGAGGCCATCGCCGCCCTGCGCCAGGTGACCGGCGGGCTGCCCCTCAACATCAAGTTCATCGTCGAGGGCGAAGAAGAGAGCGGCAGCCCTCACTTTCCGGCGGCGGTGCGGAAATACCGCCACCGGCTGGCCGCCGACGTGTGCCTGAGCGAGGGCAGCGGCATTGGGCCGCAGCGCGTGCCCTCGCTGGTGCTGGGCGTCAAGGGCATGCTCTACGTCGAGCTGTCTACCCGCGCCGCCCAGGTCGATGCCCACTCGGCCTACGCGACGGTGGTGCCCAACCCGGCCTGGCGGCTGGTGGCCGCCCTGAATTCACTCAAGCGGCCCGATGGCCGCGTGGCCATCGAGGGTTTTTACGATTCCGTGCGCCCACTCACCAGCCAGGAAAAAGAGGCCCTGGCGGCCATGCCCGATACCTCCGAAGCGCTGCGCCAGGCGTTGGGGCTGGACGCCTTTCTGGGCGGTCTCAAAGGCTACGCCTGGCAGGAGCGTCTCTACGGCGCGCCCACCTGCAACATCTGCGGCATCGAAACCGGCTACACCGGCCCCGGCCTCAAGACAGTGCTGCCGGCCAAAGCCCGGGCCAAGATCGATTTCCGGCTGGTGCCGGATCAGAGGCCGCAGCAGGTGCTGGCCCAGCTCCGCGCCCACCTGGAGCGCCACGGTTTCGACGACGTGGCCATCCATCCCATCGCCGATCACGAGCGGCCCGTGCGCACCGCCATCGACGATCCCTGGGTGCAGGCCGCGGCGGCAGTGGCGCAAGAGTTTTTTGGGCAGCCGGCCGAGATCGCCATCAACGCCGCCGGCACGGCTCCCATGGACGTGCTGGTCGACGAGGTGACGCCCTCGCTCTTTTTTGCGCCGGGCGGCGCAGGCTACGAGGGCTCGCGCGTCCATGCCCCCGACGAGCACATCCGCCTGGCCGATCTGGTCGATGCCATCAAGGTGACAACGCTGCTGCTCGAACGATTTGGGGAGGCAGACGGATGAAGATCGCCATGCTCCACGGCCCCCGGGATCTGCGCATCGAGGAACAGCCTCTGGATACCGGCCATCTGGCGCCGGACGAAATCTGGGTGCAGACCGAGATCACGGCCTTAAAAATCGGCACCGATCGGGGCAATTACGAGGGCGCCGAGCCGGTGCCCGGCGCGCCGGATTATCCACGCTGGGTGGGCGATAGCAACCTGGGTGTGGTGCGCGGCGTGGGCAGCGCCGTCACCCGCTTCCGCGTGGGTGATCGGGTCGTGGCGCGGCAGCCGCACCAATCCGAATACGTCATCCCAGAAACGGTCTCCGGCACAACCCGCGTGCCGGAGGGTGTGCATCCGGAGGATGCCGTTTTTACCCAGCTTTACTCCCTCAGCGCCCACTGCTACCGCCGGGGGCATTTCGTGCCCGGCGAAAATGTGGCCATCGTTGGATTGGGCGTGCTGGGACTGGGCGCGGTGGCGCTCGGCCCGCTCCTGGGGGCGCGGGTGGTCGCGTTGGGCAACAGCCCGCTGCGGCTAGAGATGGCCGGGCGCGTGGGCGCCCACGCCGCCTACCTCTCCGATGATCCCGATCTGTTGGGTAAACTGGATGCTTTTACCCGCGGCGACGGCATCGATCTGGTGATCCTCACCGCCAACCCGTGGCCGGCCTATCGCACGGCGGTAGAGGTGGTGCGGCCCAACGGCCGGGTAGCCATCGTCAGCCTGCCGGGCAGGGGGGAGGCTCCGCTCGATTTTAACCCGCTGGCCATGGACTGGTTCTATCGTAAAGGCCTGTCCCTCATCGCCGTCTCGGGGCCGGTGGGATACGGCTATCCCAGGGTCGCCGGGCGCGGCGGCGACCTGGAGAATCGTTTTGCCGCCGACCGGGCCTGTGCCTTTGTGCTTTCGCTGATGGCCGATGGCCGCCTGGAACCCAGGCGGCTGGTCACCCACCGCTTGCATTACAGCGAAATGGAAAAAGCCTACGAGATGGCCTTTCGCCGGGACAAGTCGATGTTGGGTGTGATTTTCGACTGGCGCGACGCGTGGCAGCCTTGATGGCTCTGTAAAACGAGCTTGACACCCCAGTCAAGCTGGTGTATAATGTGATCAAGAAACCTGGTTTCGCGATTGGAAAATAACGATCCAGACCCTACCTCAGACCTGGTTTTTCTCCCCAAAGCACACCCAACACTCTCTTACCGAACGCCAACGACAGACGGGTACCAATGAAAGAATCTGCTACCCAGCTCAACTATCGTATTCGAACACTCGATCGGGCGCTGGACATCCTGGAAGCCTTTACCGTTCAGCAGCCCGAGTTGCATCTGTTGGCGATCTGCGAACGAACCGATCTGCCCAAGAGCACCGTCTATAAAATTCTCTCGCTGTTGGAAAAGCGGGGTTATGTGCGCCGAAACGAATCCAGCGGCGGCTATCGTATCGGTTTTCAGGCTTTCGACGTGGGCAATCGTTACCTGGCCGGGCTGACCATGCTCGAGATCGTCCAGCCGTTCCTCAAGAAATTGGTGGCCCGGTTCCCCCAATGTGCCGCTCACGTCGCCGTCCTTTCACCCAGCGAGACCAAGATCGTCTACCTGAATATCCTCAGCGCCAATACGTTTCTGGTCCTGGCGCCGGTGGGCAGCCAGTTTCACGCCCACAGCACGGCATTGGGCAAGTGCCTGCTGGCCTGGTTGCCTGAGAAGGAACTGGACCGCCGAATGGCCCAACTCGACACACCCAAACTGACCGGCCGGACCATCACCGACCCGGCGGCTCTGCGCGAGCACCTGAAAACGGTGCGCTCGCAGGGTTATGCCATCGACGACGAAGAGACCAGCCCCGGCAACCTGTGCATCGGTATTCCGGTGCGCGACCGGCAGGGAGCCACGGTCGCGGCCATCAGCATCTCGCACGTCAAAGAGGCTTTGATAGACGAACTGGATACACTCATCGCCGAGATGCGCCAGGTGGGCGCGGATGTTTCTCGCGCGATGGGTTATATTCCCTCACAGGAATCTGAAAACCACCAGGCGCCCGTGATATCGGTTGAAACGTCAATTTGAACGCAGGCTAGTGAAAAGGAGATGCCAATGACGGCAACAAAGATTTGGGAACACGCTCTTTTGGGCAGCCGTTGGCTGGTGGAACACCAGAACCCGGATGGAAGCTGGAAGGGCCTGGATGCTCCCAAAGCCGATGCCTTTTACAAAGGGGGCTGGCCCCTTCTCCTCACCGGCCAGCCTGCGGCCGCTCACCGTTTGCTCAACTATGCCAAACAGCACTTTTTGACCGCCGAAGGTGATTTTATCCCCCGCGGCCACCCCTGGCACACCAGCGTCCACTATGTTTATGCCAACGTTTACTTTATCGTGGCCAGCGTGTTGGCCGGACGCTACGAGCTGGCCACGCCGGCCCTCCGCTTTTTGCAGAGCATGCAAGATTCAGAGCACGGCGGTTTTTACTCGCGCCGCCCGGCGGAGGGGCAGAGAGAGCTGTGCGATACCATGTCGGCCGGGGCGGCCGGGGTGGCGCTGCTGGCCGCCGGTCAGACGGATGCCGCCCGGCGTGTGGCCGATTTTTTGGCGCGTATCGTCGAGCTCCAGCCCACACCGGATGAGCGCTTTTTCACCACCGTCGAGGCCGATGGCCGGCTGGGCGCCGTCATGCAAAACGACGATGAATCCCGCTGGCGCATCATCGAAACCCGGCTGTCGAACCAGTGCTGGTATGCCGTGGGCCTGCCCCTGGCTTTTCTGGTTCGTTTTGCCCAGGCCACCGGCGAGGCCCGTTACCGAGATCTGGCCCAATGGTATTTCGACTTTCAAACGCGCTGCGTCGATCCGTGGGACGGCGGCTCCAGCGGCAAGGCCGGCTGGGCGTGCGCCATGCTGTACCGCATCACCGGCGAAACCCGCTACCGCGACATTGCCTTTCACATCGCCAACAACATCATGGGCAAGCAGGGCGACGACGGCAGTTGGGCTTCGTTCGTCGGCGGGGGCTACAGCGAAGGCGGCAAACAAACACTGACCGACTCGGCCTTCGACGTGACCTCCGAGTTTACCCTGTGGCTTGCACTCATCGCGGCCAACGTGCTGGCCCGCGACGCCGCCTAGCCGCGGCTTTTTACAGGAGCCGTCATGCGCATCGTCGATCGTGGCACCGTCTTTGACGCTACCCAGGCAAGCCCTGAAAGGCGTTTCTGCACCTTTACGTCGCTGGAGCGGTTGAGCGACGGCCGGCTGGTGTGCGGTTTCCGCACCGGCAGCGCCAAAGACTCGGCCGACGAGAGCGTGTGTATCGTGTGCAGCGACGATGGCGGCGCCACCTGGCAGGTGGCTTTTGCCGGCTTTGACGACGTGCCGCCGGGCAGCGGCGGGCGCATCCGCGCCGTGGGCCTGGCCGAAATCGCTCCCGGACGGCTGATGGCCTCTTTTCTGTGGATGGATCGCTCCGACCCGGCCCTGCCGCTGGCCAACCCAAAAACGCAGGGCATTTTGCCCTCCAGGATATTCGTGGCCGAATCGGCGGACGCGGGCCGCTCCTGGAGCGATCTGCGCCGGGTGCCGCTGCAGCCGCACAAGGGCAACGCCACCACCGGCGATATGCTGCCGCTCAAGGACGGCGCGCTGGTGCTGCCCTACGAGGCCTGGAAGGAATACGACGATACCAGCCCCGGCGAGCATCACGCCGCGCTGCGCCTTTCGACGGATGGCGGGATCACCTGGACCGGCCCGGCCATCGTGGCCCACGATCCGTCCGGGCGGCTGCTCTACTGGGACCAGCGGCTGGCCGTGAACCCGGAAGATGGCCGGCTCATCGCCATGTTCTGGACCCACGACCGTGCCGCGCAGCAAGATGTGCCCATGCACGTGGCCTGGGGCTCGCCCGACGGGCAAACCTGGAGCGCGCCGCTTTCCACCGGCATCGAAGGGCAGATCGTCGCGCCGCTGTGGCTGCCGGGCGGGCGAGTGTTGGCCGCCTATGTGCACCGCCACGATCCGCCCGGCCTGCGGGCCATCCTGAGCGACGATGGCGGGCGCACCTGGGACGCCGCCGCAGAGCTGGTTTTTTACGAGAAACAGCGCGGCGGGCGCGAATCGGGCATGGGCGGCAGGCGCGATTTTGGCGATTACTGGGCCGATATGAGCATCTGGACTTTTGGTCACCCGGCAGCCGCGCGCCTGCCTGGGAGCGAGGTCATGGTGGCCTATTACGCCGGCGACGAAACGGCCATGAGTATTCATTGGGTGCGTATCAGCGTATGAGTTTCATTGGATCCAAAATTCTCGAGGGCTACAAGACCTGACAGGTTTTTAGAGACACTTGTTTGGGCCAATGCAGTTGATAATCAAGGTGATTTTGCCGGTTATGCCACGATGAAAAACCTGTCAGGTCTAAAAATTGGATCTGCGGAGTTTCTTTTTTCAGCGGGTATCTGTGTCTGGAGAGGAGGTGGTGTGCAGCCATAATGGACCGCAACGAGCGCCGTGATCGCCATCGAGGCATCATGGCCGCGCACGAGTCGAATTCGGTACACTTGCACAAGGAGGCGAAAGAAATGTCTCGGCAAAAAATGTCTGGTATCCTGGCTTTGGTGATGATCCTGGCTATGCTGGCCGGATGCGCCACCCCCACGCCAGAAGTCGTCGAAAAGGTCGTTGAAAAGGTGGTGACCCAGGTCGTCGAGAAAGAAAAAGTCGTCGAAAAAGAAGTCACCCCCACCCCGGCGCACACAGAAGAGGTCACCCTGGTCTACTGGAGCGACCCGCGCTTTACGCTGGTCAAGGGCAAAGAAGACATCACCCAGGTAGTGGGCGACTATGAGATGCTCCTGGCGGAGCAGTTCATGGAGATGCACCCCAACGTCACCATCGAAGTAGAAGCCCTCGATTGGGCCGATCTCACCACCAAGGTGACGGCGGCCATCGCCGCCGGCAGCCCACCCGACGTGCTCAAGGACTACCTGGGGCGCACCTCCGGCTATGCCTGGCAAGACCTGCTGGAACCGCTGGAGGAGGTCATTCCTCAAGAGGAACTCGACGATTATTACCCCGACCTGATCGCTCAGTACACCATCAATGGCCACCTGCACGGCCTGCCCCTCTTTTACTGGATCACCGGCATGGCCGGCAACAAGGCCATCTGGGATGCCGCCGGCGCCACCGATCTACTGCCGCTGGATGACGGCGAGTGGACCTTTGACGAGTTCGAAGCGGCCCTCAAGGCGGTGCAAAAACCCGACGAGCTGTGGCCGCTGGGCTTGCAGGTGCTGTCGGAGCAGGGCGACTATAATTACCTGGCCTATCTCTGGGGCATGGGCGCCACCCTCTACCCGCCGGGTGACTATTCCAAGTCGGCGCTCAAC
This sequence comes from Chloroflexota bacterium, assembly GCA_049324835.1. Classification (GTDB taxonomy): domain Bacteria; phylum Chloroflexota; class Anaerolineae; order CAYNKW01; family CAYNKW01; genus JBMOMT01. Next base: position 48,486 of record JBMOMT010000042.1, read on the forward strand.
AGCCCGGCCGGCGTGGCCGGCGTGCAAAAGATCATCGACTGGGTGGAGGCGGGCCTCATCGAGCCCGGCGCCACCACCATCACCGGCGATGATATGAACAACATGTTCTACACCGGCCAGACGGCCATCATGGGCCAGGGCCTGGCGGCCAAGAACGCGCTGCGGACAGCCAAGCTGGAAGGCCGGGTGACGGCAGACGTCGAACTGTTCTTCACCATGTTCCCGCACGCCGAAGGCGTCAAGACCGGTGGGATGGCTGCCGGCCCCACGGGTGTGGTGGTGTTCAAGCAGGAAGACGAGGCCAAGCGCTACTGGGCCATCGAGTTTGCCCGCTTCCTGGCCAGCCCAGACCTGCAACGCGAGTACTGCATCAACTCCAACCAGTTCCCCTCCCGCAAGTCGGTGGGCACGCCGCTGGCCGGCGACCCCGATTACGAAAAGCTGCTGGGTTGGGTGGCCGAGTACGGCCTTTCAGACATGGGCCTGGCCTCGCCCAACTATTACGAGATGCGCGTCCAGCTTTTCCCGCGGCTTCAGGCCGCCATGCTGGGCGACAAGACCGCCGAGGAGGCTCTGGCCGAGTACGAGCAGGCCGCCAACGACGTCTTGAGTAAGTAACATCAGAATGAACCACTCTGGGAGCCCCCACGGATCAACCCCGTGGGGGCATCCCCCTCTTTTTTCGTGAGGGATCGCCTATGCAAAAAGGACTGATCAGACGAATTATCGATCAACGCTGGGCTTATTTTTTCATCTTGCCGGCCTATATCCCTTTCCTCATTTTCACCGTTTACCCTCTCATCGACGGCATGCGCCTCAGCGTGTACGACGCGGACCTGAAAGGCCAGACTTTTATCGGGCTGGAGAACTTTCGGCAGCTTTTCCAGGACGAGGCCTTTTTGCGCGGCTTCCAGAACACCGTCTTTTTCGTAGCCGGCGTGGTGCCTCTGGCCTTGTTTCTCTCTCTTTTCATCGCCGTCATGATCTTTCCGCTGCGCAAATCGGTGCAGTCGTTCTTCCGCATGTCCTTTTACCTGCCGGTGGTGGCCAGCGGCGTGATCCTCTCCATGGTCTGGCTGTGGATCTATAGCCCGACTTTTGGCCTGTTGAACTATATTCTGATGTCTTTTGGCCTGCCGCGCGTCGAGTGGCTGGGCTCCATGTCGACGGCGCTGCCTTCGCTGGCGCTGGTGGTGCTGACCTGGATCCTGGGCCAGCCGGTGATCCTTTTCGTCGCCTCGCTGGGCAACATCCCCACCGAGCTGCTGGAGGCGGCCCAGATCGACGGCGCCAACTCGTGGCAGCGCTTTTGGAAGGTCACCTTTCCACTGCTGCTGCCCACCACACTGTACGTGCTGGTCACCCAGACCATCGGCGTGTTCCAGGTGTTTGTGGTGGTGTTGTTGATGACCAAAGGCGGGCCGGCCTATGCCACCATGACCATCGTCTACGATATTTACCAGACGGCCTTTGATTTCTATCACTTTGGTTACGCCGCGGCGATGGGCGTGGTGCTGCTGCTCATCGTCGGCGCCATCGCCGTGATCCAATATCGCTTCCTGGGCCGGGAAGTGCAATACTGATGGGAGGGATGCTGGCATGAGTCAAATCTCGAGAACCTCTGGCCAACCCGGCGTGCGGCGCAAGCGACGCATACCCAGGAAACAGATCGTATCCAAGGCCGCTTATTATTTTGGCATCTTGATGCTGTTTCTGCTGGCCCTGACCTCGCTGATGCCGCTCTACTGGATGATCACCGGCTCTTTCAAGCTGCAAAGCAACGCCATGAAGGTGCCTCCGGAGTGGTTCCCGGCCAACCCAACGCTGGAAAACTATCGTAAACTCTTGTTTGCCAACACGCCCACCTTTCAATGGTTTCTCAATAGTCTCATCGTCGCCAGCGGCGTGGCCTTTTTGGCCGTGCTCACCAGCCTGCTGGCCGGGTATGCCTTTGGCAAAAAAGAGTTCCCCGGAAAAACGGTGCTGTTCTGGTCACTCATCATCACCATGATGATGCCCAAACAGATCTCACTCATCCCGCTTTACATCCTGATGCAAAAGCTCAAGTGGTTCAACACCTACCAGGGCATGATCGCGCCCTACATCGCCTATCCCTTTGGTATCTTTCTCATCAAACAGTTCATGCAGAGCATCCCCAACGATCTGATAGACGCGGCGCGCATCGATGGCGCTTCCGAGATCGGCCTCTTTCGCCACGTCATCGTGCCACTGACCAAGCCGGCCATCGGCGCGCTGGCCATCTTTGCCTTTGTGGCCGGCTGGAACGATTACATCTGGCAGCTCTTGATGATCACCCGGCGCAAGATGCTCACCCTGCCGGTGGGCGTCTCCAAACTCACGGCCACGCTGGATCGTTACGACCTGGGCCTGGCCATGGCCGGCGCCACCTTTGCCTTTGTGCCCATGCTCATCGTCTTTATCATTTTCCAGGATTATTTCGTCAAAGGCATCACCGTAGGGGCCGTGAAAGGGTAGCCGGGCCGGTCTCTGGCCTGGATGGCAGCAGCGAAAGGAGCAAGTCTTTAGATGGATCACAGCCGGCCCAATCGTGATCTGTACAACCTGCCCATGACCGCCGATTCGTTTCAGGGCATGCCCTACCGCCGCCTGGGCCAATCGGGCCTGCGCGTCTCCGATGTGGGCCTGGGCGCCTGGAAGATCGGCTACCCGGAAACCGGCGATGACGCCAGGGTGGATGAAAAGACGGCCCTCCAGCTCTTCGACCGGGCCATCGAGCTGGGCGTGACCTTTTGGGACACGGCCAACCGCTACAATGCCGCTTCGGGCAATTCGGAGCGCGTCATCGGCGCCTGGTTCAAAAACAACCCCGATCAGCGGCGCAACGTGGTGCTGGCTACCAAAATCCGCTGGGCCATGGATGGCCGCACGCCCAACCACAGCGGCCTCTCGCGGGGCAGCATCCTGGATGCGGTAGCAGCCTCCCTGGCGCGGCTCCGGCTGGAATACGTGGATCTGCTCTACTTCCACGGTTTTGATACCGCCGTGCCCGCCGAGGAGAGCCTGGCCACGATCGAAGACCTGGTCAGCCGCGGCCTGGTGCGTTATTTCGCCGTCTCGAATTTCACCGTCGATCAACTGGCCCTTTACCGGGCGGTGGAACGCAGCCTCTCGGTGCGCTGCCGGGTGCTGGCCGTGCAGAACCAGTTCGACATTCTGAACGGCGAAGCAGCCGGCTACCCCGGCGTGCTGGCCTACGCCGCACAGGCGGGCCTCTCGTTCGTGGCCTGGAGCCCGCTGGCCCGCGGCCTGCTCACCGAAAAATACCTGGACCTCTCCCAGGTGGGCCCCGGCGACCGGCTGTACGACGAGGGCACGCTGGCACGAGACACAGCCCCATCGAAGGTGGACAAACTGGCTCAACTGGCCGCGCTGGCCCACGAGTGGGGCTTTAAACTGAACCAGTTGGCCATCGCCTACATGCTGGGCCTGCCCGGCATGGGGCCGGTCATCGCCTCTGTTTCCAGCGTGGAGCAGTTGGCGTCCAACGCCGCCGCGGCCCAGATGACCCTGAGCGCCGGGCAGCGCAGCCGGATTCGCGCGGTTTTGGAAGGATAATGTGTTCAAGTAACACAATCAGCACAGCGAGAGGATGGCCCGCCGGCCGCCTCTCGCTCGAATTTTGCCTGCCGGCGTAACAACTCACCCTCCCGCAGGCTCTTGTAGGGGCACGGCATGCCTCCTTGTGCCGCCACAGTTTGCAGATTTGCCGGGTCCAGTCGGCCAGATTGTGGGACAGGATGGCCGATTTTAGCCTGCGGGAGGGTAGGCTGAGCAGTTACCTGCCGGCAAGGAATCACCCTGGCAGATGAGGAGAATACAGAGCCATGGGATCACTCACCCCCACACTGATGCCCCTGCCGCCAGACCTGAGCCCCGACTGGGCCCACATCCGCATCGCTCTGCTGCGCCAGGGCGAGCCAGATTGGCTGCCCTTTCATGAGGCCGGCCTGAGCAGCGTACACAAGGCCCGCGTGCTGGGGCGGCCCGTCCGCACCCTGGCCGACGATCTAGAAGTGGCGCGGCGGCTGGGCCAGCCGTTTTTGGTGGCCAACCTGGGCCTGCACAACGCGCCGGCCGTCATCGATGTCATGGCAAAGACCCATGTCGATGTTCAAGACGGTCGCCACGGCGATGTTGGCTGGGTCAGCGGCTCGGAGCGCCGCTGGGCCCACGGCACCGCCGGCCCCATCCGCTCTGAGGCCGATTTCGAGGCCTTTCCCTGGCCCGATGCCGACGATTTCGACTTTGGCGTGCTCGATGAAATGAGCCGCCTGCTGCCGGACCATTTCAAGGTCATCCTGGCCGTGGGCAAGGTGTTCAACCTGGGCTGGTGGCTCATGGGTTTCGATACCTACGCCTATGCCCTGGCCGACCAGCCCGCCCTGATCGAGCGGCTGCACACCAAGATCGCCCAGATTCAGGCCCGTACGGTGGAACGCGCCCTGGATTATGCTTGCGTGGGTTTGGTCTGGCACGCCGACGACATGGCCTACCGCACCGGTCTGATGGTATCGCCCAGGATTTTGCGCCAGCACATTTTCCCCGTCTACCAGCGGCTCAACCGGCTGTGCCACGAGCGCGATGTCATCGCCGTGTTCCACAGCGACGGCGACATGAGCCGCATGGTGGAAGACATCATCGCCGCCGGTTTCGATGCCTTTAACCCCATCGAGCCGGTCGCCATGGACATTCGAGCGCTCAAGAAACGGGTCGAGGGCCGGCTGAGCCTCATCGGCAACGTCGATCTGTCTTATACGCTCACCCGCGGCACGCCGGCCGAGGTCGATGCCGAGGTGCGCGATCTCGTCCGCGATCTGGCCCCCGGCGGCGGTTATGCCCTGGCCTCGGCCAATTCGATCCCGGAATATGTGCCCTGGGAGAATTTTGTGGCCATGCACAGCGCCTGGCTCAAGTACGGACGTTACCCCATCAATCTGTAGCTTTTGGAGGAGACCCCCATGATACTCGGAAATCTATGTCTGATCGACGGCGCCGGCCGCGTGTGGGAGCGCGCCGCCATCCGCATCGAAGGCGAGCGCATCGCCGCCGTGGCCAAAGCCCCCGATCCCGGCTGGGGCGGCCCGGTGGAGGACTTGCAGGGTGGCACGGTGATACCCGGCCTCATCAACTGCCACACCCACCTTTGCCTGGACGGCAGCCCCGATCCGGAAGCGGCCTGGAAGCGGCGCTCGATCACCGAAAACGTGCTGGTGACCGCCCGGCACGCCCAGGCCACGCTGCGGGCCGGCGTCACCACCGTGCGCGATCTGGGCGGCTGCGAGGGCGTCGATCTGGACCTCAAAAAAGCCATCAACGACGGCCTGATCCCCGGCCCGCGCATGCTGGTCAGCGGCAAGGTGATCTGCATGACGGGCGGTCACGGCCACTTTTTGGGCCGCGAAGTGGATGGCGCCGACGAGGCGCGCAAGGGCGCACGCGAGCAGCTCAAGGCCGGCGCCGACGTGGTCAAGGTGATGGCCACCGGCGGCGTGATGACCCCCGGCGTGGAACCCGGCTCGGCCCAGCTCACCTATGAAGAGCTGCGCGCGGCCATCGAGGAGGCCCAAAAAGCGGGCAAGCTCACCGCCACCCACGCCCAGGGCACCAGCGGCATCAAAAACGCCATCCGCGCCGGCATCGATTCCATCGAGCACGGCTTTTACCTCGACGCCGAGGCCATCGGTTTGATGCTGGAGCGGGGCGTCTTTTTTGTGCCCACGCTGGCGGCGCTCTATCACATCCTCGAGGCCGGAATCGAATCGGGCATCCCGGCCTATGTGATCGAAAAGGCCAAACGGGCCACGGACGCCCAGTTGGACAGTTTCCGGCGCGCGCGCGAGGCCGGGGTGCGCATCGCCGCCGGCAACGACGGCGGCACCCCCTTTAACACCTCCGATAACCTAGTCAGCGAGTTGGAGCGCATGGTCGAGGCGGGCATGTCACCCGCCGAAGCCCTGGACGCCGCCCACGCCGCCGCTGCCGACCTGCTGCGATTGTCCGATCAGATCGGCGCCATCGAACCGGGCAAGCTGGCCGATCTGGTGGTGCTCGATGCCGATCCGCTGGCCGGTATCGCCGCCCTGCGCCGGGTGCGCCGGGTCATCAAAGGCGGGCAGTTCGTCTGAGAGGCGACATGCTGGCAGAGACGGCGCTGCAAACCGATCTGTGCGTGGTGGGCGGCGGCATGGCCGGCGTCTGCGCGGCCCTGGCAGCGGCCCGCAACGGCGCGCGGGTGGTGCTGCTGCAGGATCGTTCGCTGCTGGGCGGCAACGCCTCGTCCGAGATTCGTATGCACATGGTGGGCGCTTCCTGCTCCGGCAAACGACCGGGCGCGCGCGAGTCGGGCCTCATCGACGAGCTGCGCGTGGAGGACGCCGTGCGCAACCCGCAGCGCAGCCCGCACCTGTTCGATGTGCTGCTGTACGATAAAGTCATCTCCGAGCCCAACATCACCCTGCTGCTGGATACCGCCTGCGCCGGCTGCCAGGTTGACGAAAGCGAGCAGGGCAGGCGCATCACCCAGGTTCGCGCCCTGCGCCACAGCACCGAGGATGCCTTTACCATCCGGGCGCCTTTTTTTGTCGATTGCTCCGGCGACAGCCGTCTGGGCCTGGAGGCCGGCGCCGACTGGCGCATGGGCCGCGAGGCCCGCGGCGAGTTCGACGAATCCCTGGCCCCGGAGCAGGCCGATAGCCACACCCTGGGCAGCACCATCCTGTTCACCGCGCGGCGGCACGATCGGCCCATGCCCTTTGTCGCTCCGGCCTGGGCCCGCCGCTTTAGCGAAGCCGACCTGCGGCTGCGCAGCCATTCCGAGCTGGACTTTGGTTACTGGTGGATCGAATGGGGCGGCCATCTGGACACGGTAAAAGACAACGCCGCCATCCGCCACGAGCTGCTGCGCATCGTGCTGGGGGCCTGGGATCACGTCAAGAACGGCTGCTCCCGCCGGCCAGAGATCGCCCGCGAGACCTACGACAAGGCCGTGGAGGGGCTGGCCGCCTTTGCCCATCAGCCCGATCCGGCCAACTGGGCCCTGGACTGGATCGGTTTTCTGCCCGGCAAGCGCGAGTCGCGGCGGCTGCTGGGACCGTTCATCCTCACCCAACACGACATCCAGGCCGGGCGTATCCTGGCCGATCAGGTGGCCTATGGCGGCTGGTGGCTGGATCTGCACCCGCCCCTGGGCGTCGACGCCCCCGATACTTTCCCCTGCGCCCATCACCCGGCGCCGCATCTCTACACCATCCCGCTGCGGGCGCTCTTTTCGCGCAACGTGGACAACCTGTTCTTTGCCGGGCGCAACATCAGCGCCAGCCACGTGGCTTTTTCCTCCACGCGGGTCATGGCTACCTGCGCCGTGATGGGCCAGGCCGTGGGCGCGGCGGCGGCGGTCGGGTTGGAGCGGGGGCTGGCGCGCGCGGCAGAGCTGGCCGAGCCGCCGCACATTGGCGTGATCCAGCAGCGGCTGCTGCGCGACGGCGCATTTCTCATCGGCCTGACCCACGCCGACCCGGCCGACAAAGCCCGCCTGGCGGTTGTCACCGCTTCCGATGAAACCAGCGACGGCGCGGCCAGCCAGGTGCTCAACGGCCTCACCCGCGCCACCCGCCCAGAGCTGCACCCCGACCTGCCGCTGGCGACCAACCGCTGGACCTCGGGCGCGCTGCCGGCCTGGATCGAGTTGCGCTGGCCGTCGCCGCAGACGCTCTCCGAGATTCACCTGACCTTCGACACCGGCTTTCAGCGCGAGCTGACGCTGACCATGAGCGACGCCTACGCCGCGACCATGATCCGCGGCCCGCAGCCGGAAACGGTCCGCGATTACCGGCTCGAGTTCAGCGGGCCATCGGGCGGCGTCGTCGAAACGCTGTCCGTGCGTGGCAATTACCTGGGCCGGCGGGTGCACCGGCTGGCCGAACCGGTGCTCGCCTCGGCCCTGCGGCTCGTCGTCGAGGCGACCCACGGCGCGCCGGAGGCCCGCCTTTTCGAGATCCGGGCCTATTGAGCAAGGTTGTGGATGGAAATCACCACCGAGACGCAGAGAACGCCGGGAAATAACCAACAATCTCGGCGCGCTCGGCGTCTCTGCGGTGAAAGATTATCCACCTGATCCAAACTATACAATCTGAAAAAGATGGGAAGGACAAAACGTTGGAATCGTCGATACTGCACACCGTGCGCCAGGCCGCCGCGCTGCGGCAGAAATGGGCCCAGGGCAAAGAGCCCTCGTTCCTGGGCTGGATCACCATGCTCGACCCCGCCGTGGCCGAAATGGAGGTCGAATGGGGCTACGATGGCCTGCTGATCGACACCGAACACGCCACCTTCGACCCGCCCGCTTTGCGGTCGGCGCTCATGGCCTTTCGCGGCGCCGACTGTGTGCCGCTGGTGCGGGTGGGAGACAACGACATCTATCTCATCAAGACGGCGCTGGATCTGGGCGCCATGGGCGTGCTGGTGCCCCTCATTCAAAACGCCGACGACGCCCGCGCTGCCGTGCAATACTGCCGCTACCCGCCCCAGGGCGTGCGCGGCATATCGCCGCGGCGGGCCAGCAACTATTTCAACGACGCCGACGCCTACATCGCCGAGGCCAACCGCTCGATCCTGGTCATGGTCCAGATCGAGTGCCGCAGCGCCTACGAAAACCTGGATGCTATCCTCCAGGTGGAGGGCATCGACTGTTTTCTCATCGGCCCGGCCGACCTCTCGGCCTCGCTGGGTCACGTCTGGGACCTGAGCCATCCGGAGGTGATCGCGGCCATGGAGGACATTATCCGGCGCTGCCGCCGGGCGGGGCGCTCGGCAGCCGTGGCGGCAGGCGCGGAAGTCGCCCAGATTCAGCACTGGCTGGACGCGGGCGCCAACGTGTTGAGCTGCGGCAGCGACCTGGGTTTTATTCGCGCCGGATTCAACGCCTTCAAGGCCGAGATGCAGGCGGCCGGCCTGCCCTTTGCCAGAACCTGATGCGAGGAGATGAACATGTCACCACACTCGGAACTGCGCCTGGCCATGCTGGGCATGGTCGATGGCAACGGCCATCCCTATTCCTGGAGCGCCATCTTGAACGGCTATGACCCGGAAGTGATGCGCGAGTGCCCCTTTGCCGGCATTCCGGAATACCTGGACAAAGAGCCCAAAGAGACGCTGCAAATCCACGGGGCGCGGGTGACCCACATCTGGACCGACGACCCCACCGACGCGGCGCACGTGGCCCGGGCCAGCCTCATCCCCAACGTGGTCGAGCGGGCCGAGGACGTCATCGGTCACGTCGATGCGGTCATCGTGGCCACCGACAAGGGCCACGAGCACGTGGCCCGCTGCCGCCCCTTTGTCGAGGCCGGCCTGCCCGTTTTCGTCGACAAACCCCTCACCGACAACGAGCCCGACCTGCGGCAGTTCGTCGATTGGGTGGCGGCGGGCAGACGCATCCTTTCGTCGAGCTGCATGCGCTACGCCAAAGAGTTCTGGCCATACCGCGCCTCGACCCACGAGCTGGGCAGTCTGCGCCTGGCGACCATCACCACCCCCAAAAGCTGGGAGCGCTACGGCATCCACGCCCTGGAAGCGATTTATCCCATCCTGGGGCCGGGCTTCGTCTCGGCGCGCAACAGCGGCACGGCGGCGCGCAACATCGTGCACCTCAAACACCGCAGCGGCGCCGACGCCGTCGTGGCCGCCATCGGCGATATGTACGGCGCGTTCGGCGTGCTCACCCTGGGCGGCACGGCCGGCCACGTCCAAGTGGCCTTTCGGGACACGTTCTATGCCTTCAAGGCCCAGCTCCAGGCCTTTGTCGATTACCTGCGCACCGGATGTTATCCCTTTCCCTTTGATGAGACGGTCGAGCTGATGAAAATCGTCATCGCCGGCATCCGCAGCCGCGAGGAGGGCGGGCGCGAGGTGATGCTGAGTGAGATCGGGGGCTGAGCCATGTCTATGACCGAACGCGAACGCCTGCTGGCCATCTATCGCGGCGAAACGCCCGATCGGGTGCCGTTTTTCCTGGACCTTTCGCACTGGTTCTATCAAAAACACGGCATCCCTTTTGACCTTTCGGTGCCGCACCTGGAGCCCGAGTGGGAGCTGATCGACTATCACAAAAAGGTGGGCGCCGGCTTTTACGTGCCCAACCTCAACTCTTACTTCGATGTCAGCCTGCCGCCGGACGTGATCGCTACCACCACCAAAGAAGAAAAGCCCGGCGGCCCCGAGATCACCTGGCGCATCGAGACGCCCATCGGCGCCATCGAGCGCAAGCGCCAGTGGGAAGAAGCGAGCTATTCCTGGAACGTCTCTCACTGGGGCGTGCGCACCGAGTTAGACCTGCGCGTGTTGGGTTATGCCCTCAGCCGCCGCCGCTACGCGCCGGCCTGGGATCGTTACAGCCCCTGGGTGGAGGCGCTGGGCGGTCTGGGCGTGGTTTATATCGGTATCGGCTACAGCGCCCTGGGCCACCTGCTGGCCTATTGGATGGGCATCGAGCGCACCATTTACGCCACGGTGGACATGCCCCACCTGCTGCACGAGGTGGTGGATCAGATCAACGATAACCTGCTCCAGTGCGTGGACATGGTCTGCCAGAGCCCGGCCGAGGTGATCATCATGGGTGATAATTTCAGCGGCGATATCCAACCGCCCCGCTTTTTCAAAAAATGGTCCGAGCCCTTTTACCGCGAGGCCATCCGCCGGCTGCGCCAGGCGGGCAAGTACAGCGCGGTGCACATCGACGGCCGGCTGAAGGGCATCCTCAAGAGCTTTGCCGATCTGGGCGCTTCCTGCGCCGACGCCGTCACCCCGGCGCCCATGGGTGATCTCACCGCGCGCCAGTGTCGCCAGGAGGCCGGGCCGGATATGGTGCTCTCGGGCGGCGTGCCGCCCAACCTGTGGCTGCCGCAGGTGCCCGACGAGGTGTTCAAACAATCGCTGCTGGACTGGTTGGACATCCGTAAGCTCAGCCCACGCCTGGTGGCCAATGCCGGCGATCAGGTGCCGCCCGGCGCGCCCGAATATCGCATCGAGATGATGCGCGAGCTGGTAGAAAAACACGGGAGGTTTTGATGGTTAAAAACTGGACCTTTACCGACCTGGATGCCCGGCTGGTCCGGGAGCTGGGTGGTTTTTTGCCCGCGCGTATTTTCGACGCCCACACCCACGTCTATCGCGTCGCCGATCTGAACGTGGAGGGATCCAGCCTCTTTAATCAGGGGCCGCCAGAGGTGGGCATCGAGGTCTGGCGGGCGCACAGCGCCCGGGTTTTCGGCGCTTCGCGCCTGGCGGGTGGGCTGTTTCTGGGCACACCCACCGCCGGCTGCGACCGGGCCGCGGTCAATGCCTACCTGCTGGCCGAGCTGGCGCGCGATCCCGGCAGCCGCGGCGCGGTGCTGGTCGCGCCGGGCGACGATCCGGCGCAGATCGAAACCCTCATCCGCCACCCGCAGGTGGCGGGCCTCAAGCCCTATCACCTGTTCAGCGCCGACAAGCCCACCTTCCAGGCCGATATTCCCAGCTACCTGCCCGAATGGGCCTGGGAGCTGGCCCACACCCACGGCCTGACACTCACCCTGCACATGGTCAAGAGCCTGGCCCTGGCCGACGCCGGCAACCAGCGCCACATCCGGGAACTGTGTAAAAAGTACCCCAACGCCCGGCTCATCCTGGCCCACGCGGCGCGCGGCTTTCACGCCCCCAACACGGCCCGCGGCCTGCACGCCCTGCGCGGCCTGGACAACGTCTGGTTCGACATGGCCGCCGTCTGCGAGCCGGAGCCCCTCACCGCCATCCTGCGCGCCTTTGGACCGCGCCGCCTCCTGTGGGGCAGCGACTTTCCCGTTTCGGAAAACCGGGGCCGGGCGGTGACCGTGGGTGATGGTTTTGTCTGGCTCCAGTCGGACACCGTCAACTGGGAAAAGGTCTCGCCCGAGTGCCAGCCGGTGCTGGTGGTTCTGGAATCGCTGCGCGCCCTGCGCCAGGCCGCCGCCGATTTTGGCCTCGATGAGGCTGACGTTCAGGACATCTTTTGTGATAACGCCTGGCGGCTGCTGGGCCTGATCGAGGTATCCGGCACGCAGACCCAGGACCTTTACCGCCACGCCAAGACCCGCTTTCCCGGCGGCACGCAGCTTCTCAGCAAGCGGCCCGAGATGATGGCCCCGGAGCAGTGGCCGGCCTATTTCAGCCAGGCCCACGGCTGTGAGGTGTGGGACCTGGACGGGCGGCGCTATTACGATATGTCCATGAACGGCATCGGCGCCTGCCTGCTGGGCTACCGCGACCCGGATGTCACCCAGGCCGTGCTGCGCCGGGTCAACCTGGGCGCCATGACCACCCTCAACCCGCCGGAAGAGGTGGCGCTGGCCGACCTGCTGTGCCAGATTCACCCCTGGGCAGAGCAGGTGCGCCTGGCCCGCAGCGGCGGCGAGATCGCCGCGGTGGCTGTGCGTATCGCCCGGGCCACCACCGACCGCTCGGTGATCGCCGTGGGCGGTTATCACGGCTGGCACGATTGGTACCTGGCGGCCAATCTGGGCGACGATGATTCGCTGCGCGGTTTGCTGCTGCCCGGCCTGGCGCCGCTGGGTGTGCCGAGGGAGCTGCGCGGCACGACGCTCGCTTTTCAATACGGCGACCGGGAGGCCGTGCAGCGCATCTTGAACGAACACGGTCACCGGCTGGCGGCGGTGATCATGGAGCCCTGCCGCGGCCGCGATCCGGAGCCCGGCTTTTTAGAATTCGTGCGCGATGGGGCGCATCGCTGCGGGGCGCTGCTGATTTTCGACGAGATCAGCATCGGCTGGCGGCTGCACTTTGGCGGGGCGCACCTCCGCTTCGGCGTCGACCCCGACCTGGCCATTTTTGCCAAGGCGCTGGGCAACGGCCATCCCATCGCGGCCGTCATTGGCACGCGGGCGGCCATGGAAGGCGCTCACGATTCGTTTATCAGCAGCACCTACTGGACGGAAAGCGTCGGCCCGGCAGCCGCTCTGGCCGCCCTGCTAAAGATGCAGCGCGTGGACGCGCCGGCGGTGGTGGCGCGGGTGGGCGAAAAGGTCTTTGCCCTGTGGCAGCGCCACGCCGCGAAACACGGCCTGCCGGTGACTTTTAGCGGTTATCCCTGTCTGGCCCACTTTCAGTTCGAACACGAGCAGGCCAACGAACTACGCACGCTGTACACCCAGCTCATGCTGGCGCGCGGCTTTTTGGCCGGCACGAGCATCTATGCCACCACCGCCCACACCGACGAGATCATCGCGCTGTACGGCGAGGCTATCGACGCCGTCTTTGCCGAGATCGCCGCGGCCCTGGCGGCGGGTGATGTGCCGGCGCGCCTCAAGGGTCCGGCGGGCCACGTGGGCTTTCGGCGGCTCATCTCGTAGTATCTTGATGAAATCCTCGCACGTTTGGCAAGGAAATACACCACCAAGACACCAAGCCCTTTTTCTTGGCGTCTTGGTGTCTTGGTGGTTATCTTGGTGGTTTCGGCTTGGCCGGTTTAGGAAAGAGAGGTCGGTCGGTGAAACAGTTGACGCAAGAGCAAATTAAAGAGATTCAACGGGCCACAGAAGACGTGCTGGGCAGGATCGGGGTGCAGGTGATGCACGCCGGGCTGCTGGCGCGCGCCCGCGCCGCCGGCGCCGACGTGGACGAGGCCAACGGCACGGTGCGCCTCGCCGCGCCGCTGCTGCGCGAGCTGCTGGCCCAGGCGCCGTCGCAATACGAGATCGCCGACGCCCACGGCCACACCTTTACCGTCGGTCGCAACAGTCTGGGCTGCCTGGCGATTGTGACCGATCCCTGGATCATCGATTACGACACCCAACGCCCGCGCCGCCCCTGTCTGGCAGACCTGCGGCGGCACTCGATCATCGCCCAAAAGCTGGCGCCGGTGGTGGGCGCCAGCCGCATGGACTTTCCCGTCAGCGACGTGAAGGGGCCCACCTCCAGCCTGCGGGCGCTGGAAGAGCACCTGCTGCATTTCAGCAAACACATGACCGTGCTGCCCGCCTCGCTGGAGAGTTTCGAGCAGTGGCTCGAGATCGGCCGCATCCTGATCCAGGGGCGCGATCTGATCGGCAGCCGCCTGATCACCCTGGGCGTGCCCGTGCTCTCGCCGCTGCGCCTCACCGAGATGAACGCCGAGCTGCTGTTGCGGGCCTGCGCCTACGATTTCCCCGTCGTCTCGACCATCTGCCCCATGGCGGGCACCACCGGGCCGTACAACAAGATCGGCACGCTGCTGCTGGGCAACGCCGAAAACGTCTTTTTGGCGGCCATGTGCCAGATCGTCCGGCCCGGCCAGCCTTACCTCTATGCGCTGGGCCCCTCGCGCACCGACATGCTCTCCGGCGGCGATCAATACTATACCCTGGACAAGGTGCTGTGGAAGCTGGCCGCGGCGCAGATGGGCCACGCGTATCACCTGCCGGTCAGCTCCGAGTGCGGCGGCACCATGACCTATCGTTACGATCAGCAGAACGGCGCGGAGGGTTTGCTCTTTATGCTGGCCGCGTACGAATCGCAGGCCGGCATTCTGGCCGGCATCGGCTCCTGCTACAACGCCAACGGCATGTCGGCCGAGATGATGCTGATCCACACCGCCTGGCTGGAAGCGGCCCGCTTTCTGGGTCGCGGCCTGGAGACGGACGGCCTCGATGAGGCCCTGGAGAGCATACGCCGCGCCGGCCCCGGCGGCCATTACCTGGCCGACGATCTGACGCTCAAGAATCTCCGCAGCGACGAGTTTTTCCACAGCGCGCTTTTTGATCACAGCGGCCATTATGGCCCGCACCCCTCGCTGCTGGAGCGGGCCCACGAGCAGGTGGAAGCGCTGGTGGCCGGTTTCGAAAGCCCGCTGCCGGGCCAGGTGCAGGAAGAGCTGAGGCGCACCTTTTCCGATCTATACAGGAGGCTTGGATGAACGTGTTGCAAAGTTTTTCCCTGGCCGGCCGGGTGGCCGTCGTCACCGGCGGGGCCGGGCTGTACGGGCGGCAGATCGTCGAGGCGCTGGCCGAGGCCGGGGCGCGCACCTTTACCGCCAGCCGCAATCTGGCGGCGCTGGAAGCGGTGGCCGCCGGTTTTCGTGAGCGGGGCCTGGACGTGGAGGCCCTGCCGCTGGATCAGAGCGACGAGGCGTCGATCCTGCGCCTGCGCGACGAGGCGCTGGCCCGCGCCGGCCGGGTGGACGTGCTGGTGAACAATGCCGTGCTGCGCCCCATGCGCGGCCACGACGCGCCCGTCGAGCAGTGGCAGCAGAGCATGCAGGTCAATGCCACCGGGCTGTTTCTCATCAGCCGCGCCTTTGGGCAGGCCATGGCCGAAGCCGGCCGGGGCAGCATCATCAACATCGGCTCCATCCAGGGTTTGATCGGCCCCGATGGCTGGCTCTACGAGGGTGTGCCCTGGGATGGTTTTGTGCCCGACTATTTTTTCCACAAGGGCGGCATGATCAATCTCAGCCGCTACATGGCCGCATACCTGGGCCCGCGCGGCGTGCGGGTGAACACCATCAGCCCTGGCGGCTTTTTTAATCACCAGGACGCCGAGTTCCTGTGGCGTTACGAAAAACGCACCTTTTTGGGGCGCATGGCCAACGAGAGTGACCTCAAAGGGGCGGTGGTCTTTTTGGCCTCCGACGCCTCGGCCTATGTGACCGGCGCCAATCTGGTGGTCGATGGCGGCTATACGGCGAAATAGGACAGCCAGCGTGACACCCAACATCCTGGATCTGAAATTCTCGCGGCTGGTGGTGGGCACGGTGCAGTTTGGCCTGCCCTATGGCGTGGCCAACCGCAGCGGCCAGCCCTCCTTCGACGAGGTGTGCCGCATCCTCGAGATCGCCGTGGCGCACGGCGCGACCACGCTGGACACGGCGGCGGCCTACGGCCAAAGCGAAGCGGTGCTGGGCCGCGCCCTGCGGCAGATCGGCGCGCTGGAGCGGGTGATCATCGTCAGCAAGGTGCGCCACGTCGGCGCGATGGAAGAGCCGCGCACGCCGGAAAACGTGCGCCGCTGGATCCGCGGCTCGGTGGAGGCCTCGCTGGCCCACCTGGGCATCGAGAGCCTGCCGGTGTGCCTGTTTCACCATCCGGCCGACATACCCCACATGGACGCGCTGCTGGCCCTCAAGGCCGAGGAGCTGGTGCAGCACGCGGGCGTATCGGTGAGCGAGCCGGCAGACATGGGCCGGGTGCTGGCTACGCCCGGCGTGGAGGCCATCCAGCTTCCGGCCAGCATGCTGGATCAGCGCATTCTGCGCGCGGGCGATCTGGCCCGGGCGGCCGCGGCGGGCATGGCCGTGTTTGTGCGCAGTATCTATTTGCAGGGCCTGCTGGTCATGCCGGAGGAGAGCATCCCGGCGGCGCTGCAAGAGGTGATTCCGGCGCGGCGGGCGCTGCAGCGTATCGCCGACGAGGCCGGCACGAGCCTGCCCGAGCTGGCGCTGCGCTACGGCCTGGCCCTGCCCGGCGCCACCGGCGTGCTCACCGGCGTCGAAACGGCGGCGCAGATGAGGGAAAACGTGCGGGTGGCCGGCCGCGGTCCGCTGCCGCCCGACGTGGTGCGAGCCATCGACGAGGCCGTGCCCGATCTGGCGGGCAGCATCGTGCTTTCGCCCTGGCTCTGGCCCAACCCCAGCCGTTGATCAAAAAAGAGCGATGCACGATGAGTGCATCGCTCCAGGATCGTCACGGTCTCAATGGGGCAGGTGGAGCGCCCCACCGCGCACTTCCAGCGCCGCCTCGCGCACCGCCTCGCCCAGGGTGGGATGCCCGTGCACCGTCGCGCTCAGCTCCTCCACCGTGGCCTCCAGCGCCAGCGCCAGCCCGCCCTCGTGGATCAGATCGCTGGCGTGGGGGGCGACGATGTGCAGCCCCAGCACCTCGCCGAAACGCGCCTCGCTGACCACCTTGACGAATCCCTCACTCTCGCCGTAGGTCAGGGCCTTGCCGCTGGCCTTGAGCGGAAAGCGGCCCACACGCACGTCGTGGCCAGCCGCTCGGGCCTGGGCTTCGGTCAGGCCCACACTGGCGATCTCGGGATCGGTGTAGACGCAGCCCGGCACAGTTTTGAGGTCCAGCGTCGACGGCTGGCCCAGGGCGTTTTCCGCCGCCACCTCGCCGCCCTGCATGGCCACGTGGGCCAGTTGCGCCTGCCCGGTCACATCGCCGATGGCGAAAACGCCGGGCACGTTGGTCTGCATGCGGGCATCGACCGCAATGCCGCTCTTGGCCACGCGCACCCCGGCCGCCTCCAGCCCCAGATCCTCCACGTTGGGCCGGCGTCCCACGGCCACCAGCACCCGGTCGGTTGGTATGGTCGCTTCTCCGGCGGGAGTGACGACCGTGGCGCGCAAGCCGTCTGCCGCCTCGTCCACGCGGCTCAGCCGGCTGCCGAGATGCAGCGACACGCCGCGCCGGGCCATCTGACCGGCCAGCGCCGCGCCCAGATCGGCGTCCATCTGGGGCAGCAGCCGCTCCAGCATCTCCACGAGGGTCACCTGCACGCCCAGGGCGCTGAAAATTTCGGCAAACTCGGCCCCGATGACGCCGCCGCCGATGATCAGCAACCGTTGGGGCAATTCCTCCAGCGCCAGCGCGCCGCTGGAATCGAGCACACCCGGCAGAACCTGCCCTGAGCCTGCCGCAGGGTCCAGGCCCGGCAGCGGCAGCCGCACCGGTCGCGATCCGGCGGCGACGATGACGTTCTGCGCCTCTACCCGCTGCGGGCCGTCGGCGGTGGTCACTTGCAGCGTATGCGGCCCGACGAACCGCCCCCGTCCCCGGAGCACCTGCACGCCGGCTTTGCGCAACAGCAGCTCGACGCCGCCCACCAACTGGCGCACGATCCTGGCCTTACGCGCCTGGATGGCGGGCCAATCGGGCCTCACGCTGCCTTCCAGCTCGAGGCCGAATTCCCCCGCCCGCTGGATGGTGCGGTAGACCTCGGCGCTGCGCAGCAGGGCCTTGGTGGGGATGCAGCCCACGTTGAGGCACACCCCACCCACCTGGTTCTCTTCGATGAGCGTCACTCGCGCGCCGAGCTGGGCCGCCCGCAGCGCGGCCACATAGCCGCCCGGCCCGCCGCCGAGAATGGCAAGTTCTGTCTGAATGGTCATCGTATCACCCCAGTAGCAGGTATGGATTTTCGATCAAATGTTTGATGCGCTGCAGGAAACGGGCCGCCGGCGCGCCGTCGACCAGCCGGTGATCAAAAACCAGGCTCAGTGTCAGCATCTGCCGCACGGCCAGACCTGACAGGTCTGTGAGACCTGTCAGGTCTCCAGTGACCACAAGTTGTTTTTTGATGCGCCCCACGCCCAGGATGGCCGCCTCGGGCAGGTTGATGACCGGCGTAAAAGCGTCCACCTCGTACATGCCCAGATTGGTGAGGGTGAACGTGCCGCCGCTCAGATCGTCGGGCAACGATTTGCCCTGCCGCGCCCGTTCCACCAGCGCGCGGAACTCGGTTCCAAAGACGCGCAGCCCTCTGCGGTCGGCGCCGCGGACGACGGGCACCAGCAGGCCGCGCTCGGTGTCCACGGCCAGGCCCAGATTGACCGCCGGCAGCCGCTCGATGGCCGCGCCATCCTGGCTCAGGCGGGCGTTCATGTAGGGATGTTCGCTCAGCGCCCGGGCCACGATCACCCCCAGCAGGTCGTTGTAGCCGGGGGCAAAGCCCCACTGCTCGGCCACCGCCGCCCTGATCTGCTCCCGCGCCCTGACCAGCTCTGTGGCGTCCACCTCGCTGATCAGTGTCACGCGGGCGGTCTCGCGCGCGCTGGCGGCCATGCGCTCGGCGATGACCCGCCGCACGCCGCTGAGCGGCAGGCTTTCGACGGCCGGCCGCTCAGCCACGGTCGCAGCCGCTTCGACATCGGCCTTCATGATGCGCCCGCTGACGCCCGTGCCGGTCACGGCAGCGATCTCGAGCCCGATGGCGTCGGCGGCTTTGAGGGCCACCGGCGTGGCCTTGACTCTCTCTTCGGTGGGCTGAGGCGGTCGCGAGTGGAGAAACGCCAGCACGTCCTGCTCGACGATGCGCCCGCCGGGGCCGCTGCCGGTCACCTGCGCCAGGTCTACCCCCTGTTCGGCAGCCGTCTTGCGCGCCCGCGGCGAGGCGAAAATACGTCCGGTTGCCGGCTCAGAAGCGGAGGCTTTTTTCTCCAATCCCTGAACCTCCAGCCCTTCCAGTGGCTCGTCTGCCGTGCGGGTCATCAGCGCCACCACCGTCATGACCGGGCGCGTCTCACCAGCCGGCACCAGAATTTTGCGCAGGAAACCGCGGCCGGTGGCCTCGACCTCCAGCGTGGCCTTGTCCGATTCGATGGAAAAGAGCGGATCGCCGCGTTTGATCTCGTCGCCCTCTTTTTTGAACCACTCGACGATGGTGCCCTCTTCCATCGTCTGGCCCAGTTTGGGCAGAATGACTTTTGTGATCATGCCCTCACCTCAGCGCTTCTCGGATGCCGGCGATGATGGTCTCGACGCCGGGGATGGCGGCGTCTTCCAGCGTCTCGGCCATGGGCACCGGCACGTCGGCGGCGGCCACGCGCACCACCGGCGCGTCCAGCCAGTCGAAGGCCTCTTCCTGGATGCGCATGGCCAGCTCGCTGATGAACGAGCCGGTTTTGTAGGCTTCGGTGATACCCACGACGCGCCCGGTTTTCCTCACCGAGGCCGCCACCGTGTCCATGTCCAGCGGCTTGAGCGTGCGCAGGTCGATGACCTCGACGCTGATGCCTTCCCCGGCCAGTTTTTCCGCCGCTTCCAGCGCGCGATGCACCATGCGCGAATAGGTGACCACGGTCACGTCGCTGCCCTCGCGTTTGACATCGGCCACGCCAAAGGGGATGATATAGTCCTCGTCGGGCACGTTGCCCTGCACGCCGTAGAGCATCTTGTGTTCGATAAACATCACCGGGTTGTCGTCGCGCACGGCGGCTTTGAGCAGCCCCTTGGCGTCGAACGGCGTGCTGGGCATGACCACGTAAATGCCGGGAAAGTGGGTCCACAGCGCTTCCAGGCTCTGCGAGTGGTGGGCGGCGATGCTACGCCCGGCGCCGCCCTCGGTGCGGATGACCATGGGCACCACCGTTTTGCCGCCAAACATGTAGCGGTTCTTGGCGCCCTGGTTGGCGATCTGGTCCATGGCCAGCGGGGTGAAATCGACGTACATGATCTCGGCCACAGGCCGCAGGCCGGCCATGGCCGCGCCCACCGCCGCCCCGCCGATGGTCGCCTCCGAGATGGGGGTATCACGCACCCGCTCCGGGCCGAATTCATCGAACAGGCCGCGGGTAGCGCCATAGGCCCCGCCATAGAGGCCCACGTCCTCACCCATGACAAAGACCGCCGCGTCGCGGTGCATCTCTTCGCGCAGCGCTTCCTGCAGCGCCGCGCGGTAATCGACCCGGCGCGTGCCTGCGCCGCCGTCGCGGCATCTCTGGCGCAGATCACGCTCGCGATCGTAATCGGCTGCCGTCCACCGCGAGGGGGCGTAAACGAACTTGGCCACGCCATCGGGCGAGGGAAAGGGCGAGTCCAGGGCAAAATCGGTGGCGGCGTCGATGGCCTCTTCCGCCGCGGCTTCCACCGCATCGACCTCCTCCTGCGCGCACAGGCTGCTCTCGACCAGCCAGGCGGCAAAGTTGGGGATGGGATCGCGGCTCTTCCAGGCGGCTTCTTCTTCTTTGGTGCGATACTTGCGCGGATCGGAGCGCGAGTGGCCGTACCAGCGGTAGGTTTTGCACTCGATGAGCGATGGCCCCTGGCCCTGGCGGGCGCGCGCCACGGCCCGGCCCACGGCCTCGCGCACGGCCAGCACATCCATGCCGTCCACCGTTTCGCCGGGCATGCTGTAGGCGCAGGCGCGGGCGGAAACGTCGGGCACGGCGGCCGCGTTTTCAAAGGGCACCGACATGCCGTACAGGTTGTTTTCGACGATATAGACCACCGGCAGTTTCCACAAGCCGGCCAGGTTGAGCGATTCGTGGAAATTGCCGGTGTTCGAGGCGCCGTCGCCAAAGAAACAGAGAACGACGCGATCGCTGTTCTGCATCTGCAAGGTTAACGCCGCGCCGGTGGCCACCGGGATGTTGCCGCCGACGATGCCGGTGGCGCCCAGGTTGCCCTTTTCCACATCGGCGATGTGCATCGAACCGCCGCGGCCCAGGCAGTAGCCAGTCTCGCGGCCGCAGAGTTCGGCCATCATTTTGTCATAGTGCTCCTGCCGCGCCTCTTCTGTCTTGGCAATGCTCGCCCCGCGGGCGTGGCAGTGACCGTGGCCGCGGTGGGTGCTGGTGATCAGATCGTCGTCGCGCAGCACCGAGATGGCGCCAACGGCCACGGCTTCTTCTCCGGCGTACAGATGCGAAGCGCCCTTGATGATGTTGCGCCCCAGCAGGTCATAGACCCGATCTTCGAACAGGCGAATTTCCCACATCTGGCGCAGCAGGTCCAGGGCCTTGGCCTTGTCCAGACCGTGGGTCTCCTGTGGGTTTTTGGGTTCTGCAGACATGTGATGGCTTCTCCTTGACGGGTTGTGAGGCAACGGTTTTCCAAAGGTTACACCAGTGTGACCTGAATGTCCCGCTGGCGCAGGGCGGCCACCATTTCGGCGGGCGCGGCGACGTCGGTGATGACGCGGTCGATCTGGTCGAGCGTCGCAAAAGAGGCAAAGGCCACCTGCCCCCATTTGGTGGCATCCACCACGGCGATGACCTCTTTGGCGCGTTCGACGATGCAGCGTTTCAATTCCACCTCGTGCTGGTTGACGTCGGTCAGGCCCTCTTCCAGCGTAAAGCCACGCGCGCCAAAGAACCCTTTTTGCACGTGATACTTTTCCAAAAGGCCCAGGCCCAACAGGCCCACCAGCGAGGTGGAGGCAGCCCGCAGCGTGCCGCCGGGCATGACCACCGTGATGTGGGGGGCATCCAGAAACTCGAGTGCGATCTGGAGGCAGTTGGTGACCACGGTCAGCTCGCGGCGATCTTTGAGCTGGCGGGCCACGTGCCAGGTGGTGGTGCTGGCGTCCAGCGCGATGGCGTCGCCATCGCGCACCAGGGCCGCAGCCGCCTGTCCGATGCGCTCTTTTTCGGCCACGGAAAGGCGCTGGCGCATGGCAAAGGCCGGTTCCAGCCGGGTGTCCGGTTTGCTCATCGCGCCGCCGTGGGTGCGGATCAACCGGCCCTGCTCTTCCAGGATGGCCAGGTCGCTGCGGATGGTCACTGCCGAGACGCCGAAAAGCTCACTCAGCTCCGCCACCGACACCCGATCCTGGTTCTGAAGGTGGATCAGGATCCGGTCCAGTCGTTCCTGGAGATACAGTTTCTCACCCATCGGAAAGGTTCTTTACTTTCTTTTGTATACTTGCTTTTGATTTTGTCTCGAAAGGATTTTACCGCACAAGAAAAGTTTTGTCAAGGTGAGGTGGGTTATCCGGCCAGCCCTGGCGGATCGGCGATGGGGCCCGGCCATTTCGGCCCAGTGCCCGGATGACGCGCTCGCGGCTGTTCATGACTCATTCTCCGGCGGCATAGGCAAACATTTCGGGGTAGTGCTTTTTGCTGCCCTCGGTGAGCCGGGCCATCTCTTCATCGGTGAGCGGGATGTAGGGCGGGCGGGTCCAGCGCGAGCCTTTGAGCCAGCCGACCATCTCCTGAAAGGCCTTGTCCAGAGTGGGGTCCAGGTGCCCGGCGGCGATGAGGGGGTAGACGTCTTTGACCAGCCAGCGGCTGACGCGCCACTGAATCTGGATGGCCTCGTCCCACTCGCCGCGCTGGCACATGCCGTACCAATCGAGGATGAAGCGGGGGTTCATCAGCGCGTGTGAGCAGTACATGCCCCTGGCCCCGAACATCATACCCATGACCAGATCACCCTCGCCCACAAAGTGATTCAGCTCCGGGCCGTTGATCTGAAGCTCCATCCAGGCGGCAAACTCGGAGCTACAAAACTTGGTGCCGACGAGATTGGGCACGTGGGGGCAGATGCGGGCGTAATCTTTGCCGTTCAGGAAGCGCTTGGCCCGCCGGATGTTGTAATGCACGATGCCCACATCGGGGCAGGCGCGGCTGAGATCGACGAAATACTTGAGCACTTCGTCGTCGTTGAGCTCCATCCAAAAGGGCACGGCCACCTGCACGCCGTCGATGCCTCTATCGGCGGCGTAGCGGGCCATGCGGATGGAATCGCGGGTGTTCATCCAGGAGCAGCCCACCTGCGTCAGCACCTTGCCGGCGACCTCGTCGGCGAAAATATCGACCAGCCGCTCGAACTCGTCGAAATCGAGGGCGTGAAATTCACCCGTCGAGCCGGTGGTGTACAGGCCGTGCACGCCGGCCTCGATCAGCCTGGCGACGTTCTCCCGAAACACCGCCTCGTCGAGCGCGCCCTGCTCGTCCCACGGCATGGTGACAGACACCCACACACCTTTCAGGTTCTCTTGGGTCAGCATGTTCGGTTTCCTTTCTGTTGTTTTCGGCGGCAGATCAGCCTTGCTCCGCCGCCATCTCGTCTTCGGCGACGCGAAACAGCCGGAACAGCCCGGCCGCCAGCAGGTGCAGGCCGCCGGCCATAAAAAACACGAACCGAACACCGAGCCAGTCGGCCAGCAGACTGCCGGCCATGGGGGCCAGAAAAATGGCCGTGTTGGCCACGATGGTGTCCAGGGCGATAAAGCTGGCCCGGTTTTCGGGCGGGCACACCTGGAGCAGCGTATCGAAAAAGGAAATATCGATGCCGGTGATGGCCAATCCGCGCACCAGGGCCACCAGCGGCAGCCAGATGGGCGCGGGCACCAGACCAGTCAGCACCGGGTACAGGCCCGCGCCGACGGTGCAGATCATCAGCACCAGATGATGGCCCTGCCGCGCCGCCACCCGACCCCAGACATAATAGCCGACGATCAGGGCCAGGCTGCCGGCCGTGGCCTGCCAGCCGATCATCACGTCTGTGGCATCCAGATGGCGCACCCAAAAGATGCCGTACAGCGCCGCGGGCAGGGCCAGACCAAAACGTAGCACCGACGTGGTGAGCAGGTAGCGGGCAAAGATGGGCGTCTCGGCGAAAACCTGGGCATAACCCCGCAGTCTGGCGCCGAGTGTGCCCGGCTGGGCGGGCGGCGGCGGCGGATCGGCGGGCAATCGCATGCGGGCGAAAAAATAGATGCTGAACAGGCCACCCACAAAAGAGATGGCAAAGACGATCTGGTAGCCGATGGGAAAATCCAGCCGCTCCAGCAGGTAACCGAAACCGGCCACCGCCACTGCGTTCACCAGGCTCACCAGCGCCCAGCGGCTGCCGTTGACGCTGGGCCGCCGCCGCGGTGGAATCACCTCGGCCACCACCGCCGTCCAGGAAAGGGTGATGACGGCCCCCGGAATGGCCTGGATGGCCATCAGCACGACAATGATCGCCGCCAGACGCTGCTGGCCCACAAAGAAGGGGATGATGGCCACCACGAGGAAAAAGACACGGTAGGCCAGCCGCCCCCAGTTGGTGATGCCCATCAGGTTGCGCTGGCGCTCCACGAACAACCCGGCCGGGATGGAAAACAGGGCCACGATGATGGCCGGCAGCGAGGTGAGCAGGCTCACCAGCAGGCTGGAAGCCCCCAGGCGCACGATAAAGATGGGCAGAAAAGTGATGATGCCGCCGCTGATCAGCCCGTGGAAGGCGGTATCGACGAAAAAAAAGCGGATGTTACGATCTTCTAACGAACGCCGCCTGGGCGGTCGGCGCCAGGGCTGGTTTGGGATTCCAACTGCTGTCAACGGTTCGCTCCCACGGCCTGTAGCCGGCCGATCACGCCTCGATCTCGTCCACGCCGACCCAGCGCCGGGCGCCGGCCGAGACGCGCACACATTCGATCAGTCTCTGCACGTAAAGACCCTGCCCCAGACCCGGCTCCACCGGCGCGCCGCTGACCACGCCCTGCAGGAAATGGACCAGGCAGGCGGCGTGGGTGCGAATCCAGCCGATGCTGAACTTGGGGCCGGGAAAACCCGCCGGTTGGGGATAACGCTGCCCGGCATCGATGCGCGTCCAGCCGCGCTGCCCACCCAGGGGCTGATCGGAGCGGCGGGCGTCGTAAGCCTCCAGGTGATGGGGCGCCATGCTGTTGAAGCGCAGCGCGCCCAACGCGCCGTGAATCTCGAAGCGCATTTCGTCCTCGGCGCCGGTGGCCAGCTTGGTGGCCTCGACGATGCCCGCCGCGCCGGAGCGCGTTCGCAGCAGCATCTGCACGTTATCTTCGGCATCCACCGGCACGCGGACGGTTGGATCGGCCAGCGAGGGCCGTTCGGCGTAGGCCATGCCGGTGGATGCGCACAGTTCGGCAAAATCGCCCAACAGATGGTGCATCAGGTCCAGGATGTGCGAGGCCAGATCGGCGATCACGCCGCCGCCGCTGGCGCCGGAGAGCTTCCACTTGAGCGGGGCGTCGGGGTTGGCGCTGCCAGAATGGAGATAACTGGCGCGGAATTCCAGCACCCGGCCCAGAAAACCCTCGTCGATGAGCTGTTTGGCCCGCATCGTCGCCGGGAAAAAGCGGTTCTGAAACGTCATCTGGGCGATGCCGCGGTAATCCGCCATCGCCTGGCGGATCGTTTCAGCCTCGGCCCAGTCGGCCACCAGCGGTTTGTCGCAATAGATATGCTTGCCGTGGCGCATGGCCGAAAGCAGCGGCTCCAGGTGCAGGCGATTGGGTGTGCAGATGTGAACGATGTCGATTTCGGGGTTTTCGGTGATGGCGCGGAAATCGGTGGTGGCGACCCGCGCCCCGATCTGCTGGCGGCCCTTTTCCACCGTCCCGGCATGGGCGGTGCAGATGTGGCTGATGGTCGTGCGGCACGGCGGCGGATCGTAGAACAGGGGCAGGGTGAGATGCCCATAGGCGTGAACCCGGCCGATAAAGCCATAACCAACGATGCCCACATTATAGTGTTTCATGCACTCTCCCTCCTCGCCCCGTCGTCGTCCGGGGGAGCCTTGCCACTAGGGCGAAAGCAGGGCCGTGACTTCCTCAAAGACCGCCATCACCCGCTCGGCCTCGGCCTCGCTGATCACCAGCGGCGGCTTGATCTTGACCACGTTGCCCATACCGCCGTACTTGCTGTGACCAAACTGCACGCCCCGCTTGAACCCTTCCTCCACAAAGCGATAGGTTTCCTGGTTCGCCGCCTCTTTGGTCTCTCGATTCCGCACCAGCTCGATGCCGATCATCAAGCCCGGCCCGCGCACGTCGCCGATCAACTCGTATTTGTCTTTCAAGGCCAGCAGCCGCTCGGTGAAATAGGCCCCCATCTTGCGGCAGTTCTCCAGGTGGTTTTCTTCTTCCATGGCTTTCAACGTCGCCAGCCCGGCCACCATCGACACCGGAAAATGGGCAAAGGTGAACGAGTGATCGCCCGGCTCAAAGCTGCGCAGGTGCGGCCGCTGCAGGCTGCCGGCCAGCGGAAAGCCGCCGCCGATGGATTTGCCGAATATCAGAATGTCCGGGATGGTCTCGTACAGTTCGGCCCCAAACATCGCCCCCAGCCGCCCGAACCCGGTCTGAATCTCGTCCCACACCAGCAGCATATCGTGTTTGTTGCACAGCTCGCGGATGGCCTGGTAGTAGGGTCTGGGGAAGGGGATCATCCCGCCGCTGGCCTGCACCGGTTCCATGAACAGCGCCACCGGCTGCCCATCGACGGCGTTGCTCAGGAATTTGTCCATCATGCCCACGCAGTACAACCCGCAGGCCGGGTAGCTCTTTTCGTAGGGGCAACGATAGCAGTAGGCCTGCGGCAGCCGGATCTTGTGGCCGGTGTAATCCAGAAACGGCGTCGGGTGGGGGTAGGTCAGGTCCATGGTGGCAAAGGTGCGCCCGGCATAGCCATCCCACAGGGTGACGAAATACTTGCGCCCCGGTTTGTTACGCAGCGCCAGCTTCATGGCCCCTTCCACCGCCGTCGTGCCGTGCAGGCAATAGGTCACCCGATCCAGATCACCCGGCGCGATTTCGACCAGCTTTTTGGAAAGCAGCAGCTTGGGCACGGTGTCAAAGTTGGTGCGCACGTGGGTGAAATAGGTCAATTGGGCCTTGACCGCCTCCATCACCGTGGGGTGGCAGCCGCCCACCCCCAGGCTCCACGCCTGCGAGGTGCAGTCGATGTACTCCATGCCGTCGTCGGTCCAGAATTTGGCCCCTCTGGCCTTCACGTACATCTTGGGCACGGCCGCGCCCACCGATCCACTCAGCATCGCCGCCCGGCCGGCGTTCAGTTCTTCTTCCGTCGTATTGCGGTACATCTCGTGTACCCAGCTTGCGCCGTCTTGTGTCATCGTTCACTCCTTCTGAAGGCTCTGCTCCGATTATGGCTCCACCACCACCTTGACCGCGTCCTCGCGCCGCGTGGCCCGAAAGGCGGCATCGGTCTCGGCCAGGGGGTAGGTGTGCGTCACCAGCTTTTCCAACTGCAACTGCGGCGCCAGCCGCGCCGCGTGGCGGAAATCGCGGATGGTGCAATCGATGGTGCCATGCAGATGCAACTCCCGATAGTGCACCGTGTTGATGTCCAGCTCCAGCCGCGTGCCGTAAACGTAACCGCTGAACAGCAGCAGATGCCCACCCGGCCGCACCAGCTCGACCGCCTGCTGCGCCGCCTGCACCACCGCCGTGGCCGTCACCACCCTGTCCATCGACTGCGCCAGCCGGGCGGTGAGGTCCACCTGGCGCACGTCAAAGGTTTCATCGGCGCCCAGCTCCCGCGCCAGGGCCAGCCGCTGCGGTTGTACGTCGCTCACCGCCACATAGCCCGCGCCCATCAATTTGGTGAGCCGGGTGAAAATGAGCCCGATGGGCCCGCCGCCCATGATCAGCACCCGATCGCCGGCCTGCACCCCGCCGGTGTTGCCCAGGCCGTGCAGCACACAGCCGGCCAGCTCGATCAGCGCCGCCGCGCGCAGGTTCGTCCCCGGCTCCAGCTTGACGATGCCGCCCGCCAGCACCATCTGGCTCGGCGCCCACAGGTACTCGGCCAGCCCGCCGTGCACCGTGCAGCCGATGACCCCCGCATGCTGGCACAGGTTGTCCAGCCCGCGGGCGCAGGCCGGGCAGCGCATGCAGGGAATGATGGGCGCCACCGTCACCCGGTCGCCCACGGCATAATCCGTCACCTCCGGCCCGACCTCGACCACCTCACAGGCCAGCTCGTGGCCCAGAATCACCGGCCGGATGTAGCGCGGCGTCGGCCCGGTGAAATACATGCGCGAATCCGAGCCGCAGATGCCGCAGGTCAGCACCTTGAGGATCAAGCCGTGGCTCTCCAGCGGTGGCAGCATCGCCGCTTCGATGCGAATGTCCTCCTGACCGTACAAAAATGCCGCTTGTATGTCCATCCATCGACCTCCCTATGATTTTTCTCCGGATGTCCCCAATACCTGGCCCACCGCCCCGCCGGGGTGCACCCGACCCAACTGCTCGGCCGTGTAGCCTTTGACCTGCAGCACCACCGCTGCCAGGGCGTCGCACATGGCCGAAAAGGCCACCGTGCTGGTGGTGGCCACGACATGCATCAGCTCGTAGGCCTGCTCGCTGCGGATGGGCAGCACGTGACGGCAGGTGCGGGCCAGCGTGGAGGCTGTATTGTGCACAAAGGCCAGCGTGATCACCCCCCGCTGATTGGCCATCTCGGCCATCTGGATGACCTCGCTGCTCTCGCCGCCCCGAGAAAGCGCCACCAGCAGGTCGCCGCGGGCCATCACCGCCGCGTGACCGTGCAGGCCGTCGGCCGGGGTGAGAAACATCGACCGCGCCCCGCAGTCGGTGAGAATGTGGGCCAGGCGCGAGCCGACCGCCATCGACGTGCCCACGCCCGTCACCCAGATCAGCCCCTGGCAGCGGCTCAACAGTTGGGCGCAGGTCCAGAACGCCTCGTCCAGCCCCTCGATGAGGGCCGCGATGGCCTCGATTTCCTGCTGCATGGTCTGCCGGGCCAGGGCCAGCGCCGTTGCCCGATCCATCTCTTTCAAAACCTGCCTTCCTCTCGTTTCAGGCTAACCCCACAGGCCGCGCAGAAACCTCACTTTTTCCACGGCCCGATAGGCGCCGCCGCCCTCGTGATTGTTGTACTGCCAGACATTGGCCGGATCAAGCATAACACATTCTGATTGAAAAGTCAAGCGATCCAATCAACAATAAGCAGAAACGGTCAACATTTGACATCGCAGGCTTTTTTTGATATAATTTATCCAGACGCCAAAAGTGTCCAGCGGTCTGGGGCATGCCTGGGCGCTGATACCTCTGCCACACCATTTCACCCGACCCACATCTTTTGCCAGCCGTTTGAACCGACACATTCAGAACCGCGTTTCACAGGCAAGATAGAGGACGCCGATGATAGCCGCCGAGAGACTGGAGCGCATTGCCGTATTGATCCGTGAAAAGCGAGCGGTCTCCATCGCCGAGCTGTGCGAGTTGTTGGACACCTCAGAGGCCACCATCCGTCGAGACCTGACCAAGCTGGAGCAGCGCGGCCTGCTGAAACGCACCTATGGCGGCGCGGTCTCGCTCTATGCCTCCAACCTCGACGCGCCTTTTGTGGTGCGGGCCGAGCGACAGGTGGCCGAAAAACAGGCTATTGCCCGGGCCGCTGCCGAGTTGATCTCTGAGGGTGAAACGATCGTGCTCGACGCCGGCACCACCACCGCGCAGTTGGCGCGCGCGCTCCGGAATCATCGCAACCTGACGGTCATCACCAACTCGGAGCGGGTGATGAACGAACTCTATGACTGCGCTGGCGTGACGGTGATCGTTACCGGCGGCATTTTGGTGGCGCTCGACGGCCTGCCGGAGCAGGGTGATATCATCATGACCGGCCCGGTGGCCGAGGCCACGCTGCGCCGTTTTCGACCCGCCAAAGCCTTCCTCGGCACGGCGGGCATCACTGACCAGGAGGGCATGACCAACACCAATCTGCCGCAGGCTCAGATCAAACAACTGATGATCGAAATCTCGGAGCAGGTGATTCTGCTGACAGATTGCACCAAATTTGGCCGTATTTCCTATTCCATCGTCGCTCCGGTCGACAGCCTGGATACCGTCATCACCGACGCTTGTATCCAGCCTCAAGATCGGGCCATGTTGCAAGAGCGAGGGGTTCAAGTCATCACCGTCAGCCCCCAAGAAAAAGTCCCTCCTCTGCCATAACCAACCTGCCTGGCAGGGAAATATTTATCTGTCGTGTTACCACTCAACCTACCCTCCCGCAGGCCGGCAAACCGGTTGGAATCGTTCGCCGCTTACGGTGTTGCAAGCGATTTCTCCGTGAAACCGCCGTCAAGCCTGCGGGAGGGTGAGCAGTTACCCTGTCGTTTTGATTTCGTGTCTGTTCGAGAGGTCAGAGGATGGAAACACTGCTGGGCATCGACCTGGGCACCACCGGCATCAAGGCCGCCCTCTGCTCGCCGCAGGGCCAGGCCCTGGGCGAGAGCTACCTGGAATACCCGCTCATCAAACCCGCTCCTGGCGTCGTCGAACAAGACGCCGATCAGTGGTGGGCGCTGACGCAGGACGCCATCCGGCAGGCCATCCGCGCCGCCGGTGTGAGCGGGCAGGCCGTGCGCGCGCTCGGCGTCAGCTCGCAGGGCATCTCTTTTGTGCCGGTAGACGAGGGCGGGCAGGCCCTGTGCCACGCCATCAACTGGCTGGACAGCCGCGCCACCGCCGAGGCCGGGATCATTCTGCAGCGATACTCTGAAGCCGATCTGTTCCGCCTCACCGGCAAACGCGCCAGCCCCATGTACGTGTTGCCCAAGCTGCTCTGGCTGCGCGCGCACCGGCCCGATACCTACCGCCGCGCCCACAAATTTCTCATGGGCCACGATTTTTTGCTGCACAGATTCACCGGCCAGGCCGTCACCGATCACTCGATGGCCGGCGGCACGCTGCTGTACGACATCTCGCGCCTGGGCTGGAGCCAGGAGATGCTGGCGGCCTTCGAGATCGACGCCGGCCAACTGCCGGAGGTGCGATGGTCGGGCACCTCTCTGGGGCCCATCCGGCCGGAAGTGGCAGCAGCGCTGGATCTCAGCCCGGGGGCGGTGGTGGCTGTGGGCGGGCAGGATCAAAAGTGCGCCGCCCTGGGGGCCAGCATTCGCCCCGGCGTGGCCACCGTCTCGCTGGGCACGGCCTCGGCCATCTCTTGCCTGACCGATCAACCACTGCGCGACCCGGCGCGGCGCATTCCCATCTTTCCTTTCGTGGCGCCCGGCTACTGGGACCTGGAGGGGGTGGTGGGCACGGCGGGCGGCGCCTTTCGCTGGCTGCGCGAGACGCTCTTTCCCGGCGAGACCTACGCCGCACTCGATGCCAGGGCCGCCGCTTCGCCGCCGGGGGCTAACGGCGTCTGCTTTTTCCCGCACCTTTCCGGGACGGGCAGCCCCCACTGGCGGGCCGACGTGTGGGGCGCGCTCACCGGCCTCTCGCTGGCGTCGGCTCCCGGCGACGTGGTGCGCGCCGTTCTGGAGGGAGTGGCCTTTCAGATCCGCGCCAACCTGGAGGTCATGGCCGGCATGGGCATCGCCGTGGAGGAGCTGGTGTTGTTTGGCGGCGGGGCCAAAAGCCCGCTGTGGGGCCAGATGATCAGCGACATCAGCGGCAAGCCGGCCACCGCCAGCAAGATGATCGACGTGGCCAACTGGGGGGCCTGTCTGCTGGCCGGCGCAGCGGCCGGGCTTTGCCAGGGTGATCTCCTGGAACCATCGATGGGCGGCGAAGGGGCGAGCCGCTGGCTGCCCCGGCCCGAGATCGCCGCCCGCTACAGCCAGGTCTACCGGCATTACCAGGCCCAGGAGAGCAAGCTGCTTTCGTGATGGCATCGAGAGCAGAATATAGGGTAAAGCTGTGCATCAACTTTATCGGCGATGGACTGCGTGACGCCCTGGACCCGCGCATGCGCATCGAATAGCCGAGATTGGGTTCCGTCATTCAAGATTGGCAGAAGTGATGAAATTCGAACGCCTGGAAATCTATTACGTCAGCCTGCCGCTGATCTATCCCTGGCGCACGGCCTACAGCGCCGACGCCGCCGTCGACTCGGTGCTGATCCACGCCTTTTCCACAGGCCACGATGCCTGGGCCGAGACCACGCCGCTGCGCGCGCCCACCTATTCGCCGGAATTCACCCGCGGCGTCTATGCCCTCCTCAGCGAGATCATGGGCCCGCTCGTCGTCGGGCGCGAGTTTCCCACCGCCGCGGCCCTGCTGGACGCGCTGCAGCCCTTCAAGGGCAATCCCTTTGCCAAGGCCGGCCTCGAGATCGCCTGGTGGGTGCTGCGGGCCAAAAAAGAGGGCCAGCCCCTGCACCGCCTGCTGGGCGGCCAGACGCGCAACGTGGCCGCCGGCGCCGATTTCGGCATCCAGGATTCCATCGATACGCTGCTGGCCAAAATCCAGACTGCCGTCGACCGCGGCTACCGGCGCATCAAGCTCAAGTTCGGGCCCGGCTGGGAGATGGAGATGCTCCGCGCCGTGCGCGCCGCCTTTCCCCGGCAGGTCTTTCACATCGATTGCAACGCCGCCTACAGCCTGGATGACCTGCCCATGTTCCGCGAGATCGACCGGCTGGGCCTGGCCATGATCGAGCAGCCGCTGCACCACACCGATCTGCTGGAGCACGCCGAGCTGCAAGACCATCTCGAAACCCCCATCTGCCTGGACGAGTCGATTGCGTCGGTGCGCGATTTCGAGTGGGCCCTGAGCCTGGAGGCCTGCCGCGCCCTCAACATCAAACCGGGCCGCGTCGGCGGGCTTTCGGTGGCCCTGGAACTGCACCGCATGGCCCGCGACGCGGGCATCCCCTGCTGGGTCGGCTCGATGCTGGAGAGCGGCATCGGCATGGGTGTGTTGGTGGAGCTGGCCACCCTGGACAATTTTACCTATCCCGGCGATCTCTTTCCCAGCGACACCTTTTACACCCAGGGTCTCACCGATCCGCCGCTGACGCTCAATGCCGATTGCACCTTTACGCCCTCGACCGTGCCCGGCACACCTTACGAGCCGGCGCCGGCCCGCGTAGAGGCCGCAGCCACAAGCCAAACCATCCTGGAGGGTAACTGCTCACCCTCCCGCAGGCTTGGAAGTGATTTCGAGTAGAAATCGGCCCAAGTATCAAAGCCGGCAAACGATTTCAGTCGGTTTTCCAGCCTGCGGGAGAGTAGGCTGGGTAGTTACCCTGGAGGTCTGAGCTGCCATGAACGAACCCTCGCCCCGCCAACTGCTGGCCGCCGCCATGCGCCGCCAGCCCACGCCGCGCATCCCCACCATGCCCCAGATCTGCCACGATACGCCGGTGCGCATCTTTGCCGCCGAAGACGGCCGCGACTGGATCGATGGCCTGAAGCGCTGTGTGGAAGACCCGGCGGCCATTTACGATTACGTCATCCGGCTGGTGGAAAAGGTCGACTGCGACGGCCTGCGGCTATTCGTCAAGCCGGAGCCTATGCGTGTGGCCCGCCAGGGCGACGATCTCATCGTCCTCGACCGGCGCAACGGCGATCGCATCGGGCGCATCGACACCATGGGCGGCGGCGGTTTCGTGCCCGATTGCCCCCCGCCGCCGGTCGAAACGCTGGCCGAGGTCAAAACCCGCCTGGACGCCATGGTGATCGAGTTCACCGACGAAAAAATGGACATCCTGCGCCAGGCGCGGCAGCGGGTGCCGCACCGCTTTGTGGCCTCGGCGCCGGGCGGCATCACCATGAACACCTACACCGCCCTGCGCGGCCGCGAACGGGCCATGATCGATTTTTTCGACCGGCCCGATTTCGTCCTGGCCGTCATGGACATGCAGGCCGAGGCGGTCATTCAGCGCGCCGAAAGGCTGCTGCCCACCGGCATCGACGCCCTCTACATCGGCGATCCGGCCGCCAGCGCCAGCCTGATCAGCCCCAAACATTTCGAGCGTTTCTGCCTGCCCGCTTATCAGAAATTCTGCCGCCATTTCGCCGCCACCGATATCCCCATCTATATCCACATCTGCGGCAATTCCAGCCCCATCCTGGAGATGATGGCCGACACCGGCGCGCACGTCATCGAGCCGCTGGACCCCCTGGGCGGCGTCTCGGTGGCCGACGCCAAACGCCGCGTCGGCGGCCGGGTGGCCCTCATGGGCGGCGTGAACACCCTCACCCTCTCTGGCGGCGCGCCGCAGCAGGTGCGGCAAGAGGCCATCCAGAAATGCCGCGAGGGCGGCCCTCACGGCTATATCCTGGCCTGCGGCGACATGGTGCCGCCCGAAACGCCGCTGGAAAACCTTCAGGCCCTGGTCGATGTCGCCGTCCACAGCCAGTGGCAGGCATGAGGAGGAAAGGAAATGCGTCCCAATAAACTCAGAGAAAAACTGAACGCCGGGCTGCCCACGGTGGGCACCCACATTCACAGCACCTGGCCGTCCATCGTCGAGATCGCCGGCCACACCGGCCAGTTCGATTATATCGAATTCGTGGCCGAATACGCCCCCTTTGACCTCTATGCCCTGGATAATCTCTGCCGCGCCGCCGAGCTGCACGGCCTGGGGGCCATGATCAAGGTGGATCAGGAGCCGCGCGGCTTTTTGGCCCAGCGGGCCATCGGCGCCGGCTTTCAGAGTGTGCTCTTTGCCGATTGCCGCAGCGCCGACGACGCCCGCGCCTGCGTCCGCGCCGCCCGCCCCGACACCCCGCTCGACGGCGGCAGTTATGGCGCGGCCATGCGCCGTCACACCTACATGGCCTACGGCGGCAGCGCCGAATACGTCCAGGCCCTGCGCGATGTGGTGGTGGTGCTGATGATCGAAAAGCAGGGCGCGGTGGAGCAGTTGGAAGAGATCCTCTCGGTAGAGGGCATCGACATGATCCAGTGGGGGCCGACGGATTACTCGATGAGCATCGGCCGCGCCGGCGAGCGCAACGCGCCCGAGGTCAAGGCCGTCGAGCGGCGGGTCATCGAAACCGCGCTCAAGATGGGCGTGCCGCCGCGGGTCGAGATCAACAGCCCGGATCAGGCCACTTTTTACCTGGACCTGGGCGTGCGCCATTTTTGCATCGGCACCGACGTGTCCATCCTGTTCGATTGGTGGCAAAAGAACGGTGCAAACCTGCAACGCGTGATCTCGGAGAAAGGATAACCCATGTCCAAAATCAGCCCTCAGGTGTTGGAAAAACTGCGCCGCTTTGACACGCCCACGGTGTGTAACCTGATCGAGCTTTTCGAGGTGCGCCCGCGGGACGGCGGCTTTATGGATGCCCGCATCCGGGCCTGTTTCCCCGAGATGCCGCCCGTGGTGGGTTTTGCCGCTACGGCCACCTTTCGCGCTTCTGCCCCGCCCCGCCAGGGCGACGCTTACGCCAGCGTGGCCGGCCAGGTGGAGCGTTTTGCCGAGCTTTCCGGGCCGCCGCTGATCGTCTTTCAAGACCTGGACGATCCACCCGTGGCCGCCACCTTTGGCGAGGTGATGTGCACCACCTACCAGACCTTTGGCGCGCTGGGGCTGATCACCAGCGGCGCCGGGCGCGATCTGGATCAGGTGCGCGCCATCGGCTTTCCGGTTTTCACCGATGGCAGCATCTGCGCCCACGGCTACTGCCACGTGCTGCACGTCCACGTGCCGGTGCACGTGGGCGGCCTGGCCGTCTATCCCGATGACCTGATCCACGCCGATCTCAACGGCGTGACCACCATGCCGCACGATATTACCGCCGAGCTGGCCGACATCGGCGACGAGTACGTGGCCGCCGAAGGGGTGATCCTGGAAGCCCTGCGCAGCGGCAGCCCCTCGCTCAAAGCCTACCGGGAAGCGCTGAGCGAGGCCCAGACGCGCATGGCCCGGCTCCGCGCCCGGGTCTCGCGGGCCCGATGAGACCCACAGAGGAGACCGAGCGATGCTGATTCAGAATGGACGGGTACTGCACCACGACCGCTTCGAAACGGGCAGCGGTTTACGCCTGCGGCAGGGCAAAATCACCGCCATCGGGCCGGAGCTGGCGCCGCAGTCCGGCGAGCGTATCGTCGACGCCGGCGGCTGCACCGTGCTACCCGGCCTGATCGATCTACACAACCACGGCTTGCGCCACGTCGCCGCCCAGACCGGCAGCCTGGTGGAATACGCCCGGCTGCTGCTGGCCGAGGGCGTCACGGCCTGCGTGGCCACGCTGGGCGGCGCGCCGCAGGAAAACATCGCCGCCATGCAGCGCGGACTGGCAGAAACGGATCGCTTTCGGCTCACGCCCAACCTGATCGGTTTCCGGCCCGAGATCAGTTACGTGGCCAAAACCGGCGCCGGCGCGGCGGCCTCGCTGACGGCCATCACACCCGAGACCACCCAGGCCATCTACGCGGGCGCGCAGGGGTTGATCAAAATCTGGGACGTCTCGCCCGAGCTGGATGGCGCGGTTCCCTTTATCCGCTGGGCGGCAGAGCGGGGCATCGTCACCAGCCTGGCCCACAGCTCGGCCACGGTGGAGCAGACGCGCCGGGCCATCGAGGCGGGCCTCAGTCTGGTGACCCATTTCTACGATACCTTTGACGTGGCCGTGCAGACCGACATGGGCGTCTACCCCGCCGGTCTCACCGATTTCATCCAGATCGAGGATCGCCTCACGGTCGAAATTGTGCCCGACGGCGTGCACGTGCATCCCTACCTGGTGGAAAAGACGCTGCGCAGCAAAGGGCGGGAGCGGGTGGCCTTTGTCACCGATGGCGTCAAGGGGGCGGGCAGCCCGCCCGGCGTCTACGATGGCCTCTACGAGGGCGTCCAGGTGGAGGTGACCGCCGACCGGGGCGTGCGCCGCACTTCCGACGACGCTCTTTCGGGCAGCGCGCTGACCCAGCTTCAGGCCTTTCGTAACGCGGTGCTCAAATTCGGCCAGAGCCTCGTCCAGGCCTCGATCCTTTGCTCGCGCACGCCGGCCCGTGTGCTCGGTCTCAAAACCAAGGGCCACCTGGCGCCGGGCATGGATGCCGACATCATTTTGCTGGACGCCCATCTACAGCTACAGGCTACCATCGTCGGCGGCGAGCTGCTGTACGAGGCGTAATAGTTTTTGTGTCTGACCCTTGCGAAGGTTTGACAGTCCATCTGAGGTCACGAGGCACACTCGCGCAACCTTCACAAGGGTAGCGGACACATCCTGAGGAGGAAAAAATGACCGACTGGCGTTACAGCCCTTCACAATGGGTGCCCTTTCGTGATGAGGAGGCGCTGGAACGGTGCCGCCGCATCAGGCGCGAGGACATCGAAAAGCACCCCAACCCGGATTTCAAGATCCGCGTGGTACAAGACGCCGACATCGAGTTCATCTGGGTCACCGACATGTTCCACCGCATCGAGACCGCCATGGACGCCGGCGAGCGGCTGGTGTTGATCCTGCCCAACCCCTGCCCCACCTACCGCCACGTGGCGCGGCTCATCAACCAGTTCGGCGTGAACTGCCGCAACCTGTGGGCCTTTGCCATGGACGAGTACGCCAACGAACACGGCCAGATCGCGCCGGAAGACTGGCCCCAGGGATTCATGCACGCCATGAAACACTATTTTTACGGCCAGATCGATCCGGGCCTGCGGCCGCCGGAGAGCCAGTTCATCGGCCCGACCACGGAAAACATCGCCGTCTACGGCCGCATGATCGCCGACATGGGCGGCGCCGACATGTGTTACAGCGGTCCCGGCTGGACCGGCCACCTGGCTTTCATCGAGCCAGACGCGCCCGAGTTCCGGGCGTCCAGCCTGGAAGAGTGGAAGAAAATGGGGCCGCGGGTCGTCACCCTGAGTCCCTTTACCCTGGCTCAAAACTCGATGCACGGCAGCTTTGGCATGAGCGGCGATATCGCCCTGGTGCCGCCCAAAGCGGCCACCATCGGCCCGGCGGAGGTGATCGCGTCCAGGCATCGCATGGACATCAACTCTCTCACCGTCCACGGCACGGCCACCTCCTGGCAGCGGCTGATGACGCGGCTGGTGGCCCACGGGCCGGTCACGCCCCTGCTGCCCACGTCGATCCACCAGTTGCTGCGCACCGATTTCTACATCTCGGAAACCGCCGCCCGGGATATCGAACCCGACTGGGACAAAGGTTACTGACCCAACCAGAACGAGACCTGGCAGCCCCGGCTGTTCAGGCTTGAGGATTGTGACCATGAAAACACTTGCCGCCGGCGCGGCCTTTGTCGACATCTCGCCTCAAAACCCTCAATTTCTGTACGGCTATCCCCACGTGGAACGCTACAGCACCGGCATCCACGATCCACTGCTCAGCTCGGCCCTCTATCTCTCGGACGGCCAGACCGAAATTCTGTTCGTGGCCAACGACATCATTTACATCGGCCAAGACACGGCGCAGCGTGTGCGGCAGCGCATCGAGGCGGCCAGCGGCGTGCCGGCGGCGCACATCATGCTCACCGCCAGCCACACCCACTCTGGGCCCAAGACCGTCGAATTGCTGAGCAACGAGCACGACCCCGTCATCCCGCCGGTCGACCCGGCCTATCTACAATGGTTCGAGGAGGGCATTTTTCGCGCCGCCGTGGCAGCCCGGCAGAGCGCCTGCCCGGCGCGGCTGGGACTGGCCGTGGCCGACGGCAGCGGCATCGGCACCAACCGCCGCGATCCGGTCAACGGCCCCATCGATCCCCAGACGCCGGTGCTCATGGTCCAGACGGCCGGCGGCGAGCGTAACATCGCCTGCATGCTGGTCTATTCCATGCACCCCACCGCCCTGCACGAAGATTCCACCCTCGTCAGCGCCGATTTTCCGGGCATGGCCCGCCAGTTCTTGCAACAAACCGTGTTGGGCCAGGGCTGCCCGGTGTTGCATCACACCGGCCCGGCGGGCAACCAGAGCCTGCGTTACGTCACCCGCGAAAACACCTTTGCCGAGGCCAAACGGCTGGGCCGCATGCTGGCCCAGGCCGTGCAAAAAGTGATGCCGCAGATCACCTACACTTCTCAAGTCAGCCTGTCTGCCGCGCAGGGTTTTGTCGAGCTGCCCCGGCGCGAGTTTCCGTCGATGGAGGAAGCCCAGACCCAGTTGGAACGCGCGGAGGCAAGACTGGCCCAACTGCGGCGCGAGGGCGCGGCGCGCCAGGAAATTCGCAGCGCCGAGGTGAACTGGTTCGGCGCCGAGGAAACGCTCACCCTGACCCGGGCCGCCTGCCAGGGCCGCCTGGAGACGGTCTATCGCTC
The DNA here is from genome assembly GCA_049324835.1 of Chloroflexota bacterium. Classification (GTDB taxonomy): domain Bacteria; phylum Chloroflexota; class Anaerolineae; order CAYNKW01; family CAYNKW01; genus JBMOMT01. The sequence goes on from JBMOMT010000042.1 coordinate 87,730, forward strand.
CTGTCTGCCGGCCGAGGTGCAGGTCTTTCAGGTGGGCCCGTGGGCTTTTGTGAGCTGGCCCGGCGAGATTTTCGTCGAGCATGCCCTGGCGGTCAAGGCCCGCCGGCCCAATACCTTTGTCATCTCGCTGGCCAACGGCGAGCTTCAGGGCTACATCGTCACCGAGAAAGCGGCCCGGCAGGGCGGCTACGAGGTCTCCAACGCCCTCTTTGGACCTGCAAGCGGGCAAATGCTGGTCGATACGGCGCTCCGGCTTTTCCGGTAAAGCTCTCAAAAAAGGAGAGAGACCCATGACTTTTGAAACTGCGTTTACCATGAGCACGGCCAACATCAAGTACGGCCCCGGCGCGACGCGCGAGGTGGGCTACGAGATGAAACAACTGGGCGCGTCGCGGGTGATGGTCGTCACCGATCCCGGCCTGAGCGGCAGCCAGCCGGTAGATACCGCCCTGCGCTCGCTGCGGGCCGAAGGCATCGACGCCGTGCTGTTCGACCAGGCCCGCATCGAGCCGACCGACGTTTCGTTCCAGGAGGCCATCCGTTTCGCCGTCGATGGCCGCTTCGATGGTTACGTCCCTGTGGGCGGCGGCTCCAGCATGGACACCGCCAAGGCCGCCGATCTGTATACCACCTACCCGGCCGATCTTTTGGCCTACGTCAATCCACCCATCGGCCAGGGCCGCCCGGTGCCAGGCCCGCTCCGGCCGCTCATCGCCGTGCCCACCACTGCCGGCACCGGCAGCGAGACCACCGGCGTGGCCATTTTTGATCTGCTGGCCATGCACACCAAAACCGGCATCGCCCACCGCGCCCTGCGCCCGGTGATGGGCATCGTCGACCCGGACAACACGCGCACCCTGCCCCGGCTGGTGGCCGCCAGCACCGGCTGGGACGTGTTGTGCCACGCCCTGGAATCGCTCACCGCCGTGCCCTTTTACCAGCGACCCGCGCCCGAACACCCCGGCCTGCGACCCGCCTACCAGGGCGCCAATCCCATCAGCGACGTGTGGGCCGCCCAAGCCATCGAGATGGTGGCCCGCAGCCTGGAGCGTGCGCTGGCCGATCCTGACGACGACGAGGCCCGCGGCCAGATGATGCTGGCCGCCACCTATGCCGGCATCGGCTTTGGCAACGCCGGCGTCCACCTGCCCCACGGCATGTCCTATCCGGTGGCGGGCATGGTGCGCCATTACACGCCGGAAGGCTATCCCGCCGATCATCCCATGGTGCCTCACGGCATGGCCGTCACACTCAACGCGCCGGCGGTGTTTCGTTTTACCGCTCAGGCCGACCCGGCGCGCCATCTCTACGCCGCCGGCCTCATGGGCGCCGACGTTTCCGGCGCGGCAGCGGAGGACGCCGGCGACATCCTGGCCGACACCATCGTCCGGCTCATGCGCCGCACGGGCATGCCCAACGGCCTCCGCGCTGTGGGTTATGGCCCGGCCGATGTGGACGCGCTGGTAGCGGGCACGCTGCCGCAGCACCGCGTCACCAAACTCTCGCCCCGGCCGGCCGGCGCCGGCGATCTGCGGCAGCTCTTTTTGGATTCGATGACGCTGTGGTGACAGATTCCAAGGAGCCTCCCCCATGTCCGATAGCTCGTGGCGCTTTGGCCAGCAAGAACTGGTCTACATCAAAAGAGGTGCTCGACTCGGGCTTTGGCGCAGCTATCAGCGACTGGAACGGGCTTTTGCCCGGCGTTTCGGCGTGCGTTATGCCATCACCCATTGCAACAGCACGGCCACCATGCACTCGGCGCTGGCGGCGGCGGGGGGGGCTGGCCCAGTTGGAGCGGCTGGACGCTTAGGATCCGTAAAAATATAAATTCCCGTGTCACCCTGAGCGAAGCGAAGGGTCTCGTTCTACTCAAACGGGATTCTTCGCGCCCTTACAGGCGCTCAGAATGACAGTGGCGGAAGTTATTCTTT